>JAFLVG010000001.1 GCA_022508445.1 Clostridiales bacterium
AACCGCTGACCCTCTGCTTGCAAAGCAGATGCTCTACCAACTGAGCTAAATCCCCGTACCGAACGTTATAGATGATAGCAAAATTTGACATGGTTGTCAACCGTTTTGAGCTAATATATGTATTTAATTTCAAAATTGTACGCCGCCCGTATTGCTCTTTTTCGTTCATTGTAGTATACTATCAGTATGGGAAAAGACAGTTTTATCGTTATTGACGCCAATTCGCTTGTCAACCGTGCGTTCTACGCAATGCCGGGCATGACTACGTCGCGCGGCGAGCCTATCGGCGCGGTTTACGGCTTTACGACCATGCTCGTTAAGCTCATCGAAAAGTACCGTCCGCGCTACATTGCCGCTGCGTTCGACGTGCACGCGCCCACCTTTCGGCACGAGCTGACGCCCATTTATAAGGCGACTCGAAAACCCATGCCGATCGAGCTCGCGGCGCAGATGCCCATACTCAAAGACGTTCTTGCCGCAATGGGCATTAAGATGTTCGAGCTTGCCGGCTACGAGGCCGACGACATTATCGGCACGCTTGCGAAAAGGTCGGGAGCGTTCACTTACATTCTCACAGGCGACCGCGACAGCTTACAGCTCGTAAACGAAAATACGCACGCACTGCTTACCAAAAAAGGTATTTCGGAAATTCTCGAAGTTACTCCGGACACGGTCGAAAGCGTTTTCGGCGTTCCGGCTTCTCGCGTTGTCGATTTCAAAGCGCTTGCCGGCGATTCTTCCGATAACATCCCCGGCGTTGCCGGAATCGGCGACAAGACAGCCGCCGAACTCATTCAAACGTTCGGCTCGCTCGACGGCATATATTCCGGGATTGACGAAATAACGGGTAGTCGCAAGACAAAACTGCTTGACGGCAAGGACAACGCTTATCTTTCGTACAAGCTCGCAAAAATCGACACCGACGTTCCGCTCGAAAATTTTGCCATCGAAGATTGCGTGCTTAACTTCCCTTTCAATGCCGCCGCTTTCGATATTCTTTCAAAGCTCGAATTCAAGTCGCTTGTTTCGCGCTCGGAGCTTTTCGCCGCCGATGGCGAAAAAGAACAAGTTAAACCGATAAAGTCCACAAGCACGACTACCGTTCAAGACATTTCGGAGCTTAACGCGCTGTGCGGCGGCGCTCACGCTACAATCGCCGTTCTGACGACGCCCGACGGCGTGCATTTCGCGTTCGACGGCGCAAGTGATTATTTCGTGCCGATATCGGACAATCTCATGAGCGCGTTTACTTGGGACGGTTGCTTCGACGCGCTCTCGCCGCTATTTTCGGGGTGCGTGCTTGCATACGATCTCAAATCGCTGTTACACGCGGTTTCGCCGCAAAAGATAAATTCCGCCGACGACGTTGCGCTCATGGCGTATCTTCTCGAATACAGGCTCTCGCCTACCACTGCCGCAGAGCTTTTCAGCCTGCGCGAAGAGTGCTTGTCCGAGCTTCGAGCTCGCGGCATGACCGAGCTTTACCATGATATCGAGCTTCCGCTCTTGCGCGTGCTGTTCGATATGGAGAGCTACGGGTTTTCCATCGACCGAGAAAGGCTTAACGAAATCGACGGAAAGTTCACCGAGCTAATGAACGCAAACGAACAAAGAATACGCGAGAAAAGCGGCACCGATATAAATCTCAACTCGCCCAAACAGCTCGCCAAACTGTTGTTCGAGGACATGAACATCCCTTATCCCGAAAAGAACGCAAAGACATTTTCGACCAAAGCCGAGGTCTTGCAAAAGCTGTCGGGCGAATACGATATAGTCGACGAGATACTCAAATACAGATTCAATTCCAAGCTCAAATCAACGTTTATCGACGGGCTTAAAAAAGCGGTTCGGCATGACGGCACGGTACACACGTCGTTCAACCAGATGGCGACGACGACAGGCAGGCTGTCGTCAACCGATCCGAATCTTCAAAACATTCCGACAAGGTCTGTCGAGGGCAGGCTGTTGCGGTCGCTGTTCGTTGCTCGCCGCGGCAATGTCTTGATCGACGCCGATTACAGTCAGATCGAGCTCAAACTCGTCGCGCATTTTTCGGGCGATCCAAAAATGGTCGAGGCGTTCCGAAACGGTCAGGATATTCACACATCGACCGCCGCCGAAGTGTTCGGCGTAAAAAAAGAAGACGTCACCGAGCAAATGCGAAGAGACGCCAAAGCGGTCAATTTCGGCATTGTTTACGGTATAAGCAATTACGGACTCAGCCAGAACATCCACATTTCGCAAAAGAAAGCGGACGATTATATAAAGCGGTATTTCGAACGCTTCCCCGACGTCAAAGCGTATCTCGACGAGCTTATAGAAAAGGCAAAGAAGTGTGGCTACGCCGTGACTTTGTTCGGCAGGCGCAGATCGATACCCGAGCTCAATTCGGCGAAATTCCTCGAACGCAAGTTCGGTGAGCGCGTCGCGATGAACACTCCCCTTCAAGGTACCGCCGCCGACATAATCAAAATCGCAATGGTGCGCGTGAACAGCCGCCTTGCCGGCATGAAGTCGAAGCTCATACTTCAAGTCCACGACGAGCTTATAGTGGACGCCGCGGAGGACGAGGCTGACAAGGTGTGCGAGATACTGCGCACCGAAATGGAGGGCGCGGTCGATCTTTCCGTGCCGCTCAACGTCGACATTGCCGTAGGCAACAATTGGATGGAGTGCAAATGAAGTACGGCCGTAACGAACGCGAACTACAAGAAGCGCGCGGAAAACGCGTCGGCGTGATCGGACTGACAGGCGGAATAGGCAGCGGCAAGACCGTTGCGACGCATGCGCTCATCAGTCACGGTTTTTTCGTGATTGACGCGGACGAAATCTCGCGCGAGATGTTTGCTGTCGGCACAGACGGCGAAAGGCGAATTCTTAAACTGTTCCCTACCGCCGCACGAGAAGACGGAACACTTAACAGAAAAAAACTTCGCGAACTCATAGCCTATGACCGTGAAGCTCGCGCAGAACTTAACGCACTCACTCACAAGGCGATAATAGCGGAGGTAGAGCGACGCGTCGCCGACGCCAAAGCCGATTCACAGGTGGTGATTTCCGCACCGCTACTGTTGGAGAGCGGGCTTTCTCGGCTGTGCGACGCCGTGGTATGCATTTACTGTCCTACGGAAATTAGAATCGAACGAATAACAAAGCGCGACGGAGTGTCACAGCGCGAGGCGCGCGCAATAATAGACGCTCAAATTCCCGATACCGAACGCGCCACTTTGTGCGACTACATTATCCCGTCCGACGTACCTTTAAACGAGTTCACATCGGAAGTTTTGGCTCTGTTCAACCAATTGGCAAAATTTCGCTAATCCACAGCAATGGAAAAGACCGCCTCGGCGGTCTTTTTTGATGATTGTTATTTACAGCGATTTTATGCTCGCAATCGGGGGTTTACGTGAGTACAGCGCGACGGGCAATATCGTTGATATAAAGGCCGTAACAAACGCGATTCCGAACACTATCAAAAGTGATATCGGTCCGAACACGAACAGACTTGCCGAAAGCCCGGCGTCGCTCGCTAGCATTGAGTTGAGGAATATGCAAAGCCCGAACGAGCCGCCTGCCGATATCGCGAAGCATATAAGCGCGATTATGAACGCCTCCGACAGGAATATTTTAAACACGTCTAGCGTGCGTGCGCCGATCGCGCGAAGAATGCCTATCTCCTTTTTCTTCGCCGTTATCGACGCCGAAATGAAGTTGAACATCATCAAGAACGCAAACACGGCGAACACAACACCGACTATAACGAACACCTTTTCCATTTCGCTTGCGATTTCTATTACGAAATCGAGCTGTTCCTTGATTCCGTTGCTTATCCTGACGCCGGAATCGTCGGCGCCGCGCTTACTCGCTAAATCGAGCAACTGCTCTATGCGAGCGGAGGTATGGTTAACACCGTCGAACGGAATGAATATCGTATTGATATATGCGTCTTCCGAAGGCACGTAATTGGTGTTGGAATTGCCGTTTGAATATTGCGGTTTACGGTAATAATCGACGAACATGTCGTCGCTCATATACATACAGTCGTCGGCAAAACTTGCATTTCCGCGGAAACAGAAGTAGTACACGTCGACGGTCTTTTCGGCAGTGGTGTTGCCGCTTACGGTGAATTTTGGCTGACAATCGTATTTTTTCAATACTCCGTATACGAATGACAAGCGCTCTGCGATTGCCGTTTCGGACAATGTCGAGAAATCCTCGTCATCGACGGCGTTATATAACTGCAACATTGTTCTTTCCGTCGTTTCATTGCGTGCGTTGTTCCACTCGTTCCACTTCTCCCAATAGTCGCCCGCACCTTCCTCGGGCTCGGGATGCTCATTTTCGTATTCGCGGTTTAACGCCTCGCGAATTAAACTATCTTTGTTGAAAAGTGCAGTGCGAATTACGTCGCGTGCCATATTGTAGCTGATTGCCACCTCGCCGCTGTCGAGCGACTTTTTAGGTGCGCCGTCAAAGCCGTAAACATTCAGAGTCACGCCGACGTACTTGGAGAACCGATTGAGTTCCCGAACATAATCGTTGTTGGGCTCGATTTGATATTTGAGAACTGCTTTGTACGTGCTATCTTTAAAGTATAAGCTCGGTTCGAAATAATCGCCGCCGAACGAGCCGCCTTGCGCAAAGCTATCGAAAAGCTCGGGCGTAAAAGCGACTGCGTTGTACAAACCCCGATCGCGCTCCTCGCTCCAAGAATACGAGCCGAAGCCGAAGTTGTCTTTTGATGTGCCGTTGTCCGCGGCGCTCTTCATCGATTTGTAATCGGCTATTACGTTCATACCCTTGAACACGCCGACAATCTTGTACGCACGGCTTCCGATTTCGAGCGTAACCGGTTTGGACTCCGAATAAATAACGCTGTCGTTGTCGGTGACGGTAAGCGCCGTTCTGCTATCGCCGTACACAAACCGCGAGCCGCTCGACTTAAACATTTCCACCATAAAGTCGGTTATAGCCACCTCGTCATCGGCAGACGGCAATCTTCCTGCAAGCACTTTCAGGCTGTCGGTAGCGGGCACCATGCTGTTCACCTGCGATGAATAGAACGAATTAGCCGTACTCGAAAGCGTCAGATTGCCTATGTTTTGGTCTATCCTCACCGACGCGATCGCGCCAGGATATTTATTGAGTATTGCCTTAAACTCATCGTCGGTGAACTCCGTGTCCTTCGTTTCGACGTTGATATCGCCGTTGCCGTAGTCGTGTGTTTCGTAGTACACCTTGTTGAGCATTACCTTGTTGATTTGCGAATCGACAAAGGTCTGAACGGTTACGCTACGCCCGTCGAACAGCATCAGCGTGCTGAAAAGTCCGAAAAGCACAAACGCCACTACCGAAAGCAGTATGGTGAACATCAGCCTTACCGGCTTTGTTTTCAGTCCGCTCGCGCCCATTTTGAATGCGTGGTGCAGGGGCAAGTGCGAACGAATCAGTTTTTGCTGTTCGTACTTTTTGGACTGCGGTTGCTCCTTGATGTTCTCGAACGCGCCGACGCTTATTTCTGGCCTGCCCTCTTTCATCTGAGTTATATTTTCACGCGACGTCGAAATGACCGCCGCCCCGCCCGCTTTTGCCAAAAAGTTCTTTATGCTCAACAAGTCGTCATCGGTGAGCGCGGAGCCGCTGTTGACGGTTATTGTATCCGTGCCGAAGAACCGCACGTTTTTAGCGCCGTCGCCCTCCGCCACACGCGTTTGATCGGAAATGACCTTGCCGTCTTTGAGCTCGATTATGCGGTCGCCGTACTGCTCCGCAAAGTCGCGATCGTGCGAAATAACGATTACGAGCTTAGTCTCCGACAGCTTTTTGAGCGTGTCGAACACTTGCTTGCCTGTCTTGCTGTCAAGCGCGCCCGTAGGCTCGTCCGCCATTATTATTTGCGGCTCTTTTACAAGCGCACGCGCAATGGCGACGCGCTGTTTTTGTCCGCCCGACAGCGTGTTGGGCTTGCGCTTGGCGAAATCCGTCATTTCTACGTCCGCCAAGATTTTTTCAATAATATTCTTATCGCGCTTTTTGTTTTGCAATTCGAGCGCGAGCGCAATGTTCTCCTCCACCGTGAACTCGTCGAGGATATTGTATTCCTGGAAAACAAACCCGACGTATGTGTTGCGGTAGCTGTCGAAGTCCTGTGCGGAAAAGCTCTTACTGCTTTTGCCCTTGATTATTATTTCGCCCGAATCCATGCGGTCCAAGCCGCCGCAAACATTTAAAAGTGTGGACTTGCCGCTACCCGACTTGCCGAGTATAAACACCATACCTTTTTCGGGGAACGTGAGCGAAACGTCATCCAAGGCCTTTGTAACGACGCCCTTTTTGCTCTTGTACTCCTTTCGTATGTTCTTTACTTCTAACATATTTGCTCCTATGTATTATTATAAAGTATAATATATCTTATACTTTATTCTGTCAACAATTTTTCTTAATTTCGTCAACAAATTTCCACATTGCGGTTTACGCAAATAACCCGTACACCTTTTTTGCAAACGCAATGCTGTCGAGATAGCGCGCGGTTTCGGCGAACATCTTTTCGCCGGCCAGAAATCTTTTGGCATTTTGCTCGCCTGCATTGTACGCCATGAGTGCGGCGCGCTCGTTGCCGTCAAACTTGTCTATCAATAGCGAAAGATAATAGCAACCGCAACGCAGAGAAACCGCCGGATCGCACATCTTGCTTTCGGGGTTTTCTATATACAGCGCCACGGCGCACGCCATGTACGTTTCGGGCATGAGCTGCATAAGACCCTTTGCGCCTTTTTTGGACGTCGCGTTCGGATCGAACTTACTCTCCGCCCACACAACGGATCTAACGAGCGTGCGGTCGAGCCCGAACTCGTCTGCCGCCGCATTGACCTCGCTCGCATACTTATTGGGGAATATTATGCAAACGGCTACGGCGGAAATGACCGCGAGCAAAGCCACGCCTGCCGCGAACGCAGTAAAAATTCGTAGTGCCTTACCTTTCATGCTTGTAGTCTATGTACATAAAAGCCCGATTATTATTCGCAAAATATAACCGCCGTCGCTTATCTTGCGACGGCGGTCGTATGCTTATTAACCGTTTGTCAGTTTGTCGTTGTACGCATATCCTGCGGCTATTGTGTGTCTGCCTTTGAGAAGAGGCTTTCCGCCGTGCGTGCGGTTTTCTATCGAGAAGTTCTCCGTAGAGTATGCGGTTAAGTATTCGCCGTCCACATTGAACACGACCTTGAACGGCATGGTCACGATAGATGCGTACACGAGGCACTTGCCGTTGTCCGCCTTGCCCTTGCCGAAGTCGACCAGCTTGATTCCCTTGCGGTATCTGCCCATTACGTCTATCTGGCTTACGAGTACGCGCTTTGCAAAGCCGCGGTCGGTACACAGCGCAATCTCGCCGTCGCCGTTGACCTGACGGATTAGTATGCATTCGTCGCCGTCCGCAAGCGACATGCACCGAACGCCGGTCGCAATCCTGTTCTGGCTGGGCACGTCGGACATGTCCGCATTGAGGCACATGCCAGTCTTTGTCACTATCATGAGCGTCGAGCCTTCGATTTCTTCCTCTATCGCAATCAAGGCGTCGCCGTCGCGAAGCTTTGTGGCTTGGAACGCCGATTTTACAACGCCGTACTCGCTCCACGGCGATTTTTTGACAAGTCCGCCTTTGGTGTAGAACAGCAGATTGCCCTTGGGCAGTTTTTCTTCGACGAGCCGCATGTAAAGCGGATACTCGCCCTCCACCGCGTCGGCGACAATCTTTTTAAGCTCTGCGCCCTTTTCGCGCCACTTGCCGTCGGGAATGGCCTCGACGTCGATCTTGTAACAGTTGCCGAGGTTTGTAAAGCACAAAACTCTGTCTGTGGACTTTGCGCGCACTATGCAATTGCATATCTCATTGAGCGTGGACGTATCCGTAAAGTCCTTGGTCGCCATAGTGAAGTTTTTGACGAGCATCTTTTTGAGCTGCTTGTTCGCGTTGGCCGTGATGATATACTCGAACGTGGGTTTCTCGTCGTCGCTCGGAATCGTGTATTGCTCAACCGATTGAACAATGGTCGATTTGCGGTTTTCGCGGTACTGCTTTCTGATTCCCAAAAGCTCGGTCTTGACAAGCTCCATTTGCAGCTTTTTGGACGCGATGATGGCTTCTAACCGCGTGATTTCGCTTCTGACGTCAGCAAGCTCCTTTTCGAGCTTGAATATCTCCAAATGCGTGAGCCTGGCAAGGCGCATATCGAGCACGGCCTGCGCTTGCACTTCGGACAGCTCAAATCTCTTTCGGAGCGCTTCCTTTGCCGCAGTCGTGTTCGGGCTTGCTTTGATTATCTTGATTACCTCGTCGATATTGCGAACCGCAATGACAAGCCCTTCCAAAATATGCTCGCGCTTTTTGGCGGCGTCGAGTTCGTACTTTGTGCGCCGCAAAACGACCTCGCGCTGATAGTTGACGTAGTACGCGATGATGTCGAGAAGCCCCATGAGTTGCGGCTTGCCGTCGGCAATCGCAACCATATTGAACGAGAAATTGACCGAGAGGTTTGTGTATTTGAGAAGCGCGTTTATAATCTCTTTGGGATCGCAGTCGCGCTTGATCTTGATTACGGCGCGCATGCCCACGCGATCCGATTCGTCCACGACGTCGGTTATGCCGGAAAGCACGCCCTTCTTGTCCTCGCGCACTTTGATTATGCTTTCGAGAAGCTGTGACTTGTTTACGCCGTAAGGAATCTCGTCAATGACGATAATCTTCTTGTCGTTGTCGTTTTCGATATGAATTTTAGCGCGTACCGCCACCTTGCCCTTGCCTGTTTCGTAAGCCGTCGTAAGCTCGGTCGGAATGATGACGCCGCCCGTCGGGAAGTCGGGGCCTTTGATGATTTTCATCATCTCTTTGAGCGCTATTCTCGGATTGTCGATGTACGCTATAACGCCGTCGATTGCCTCCATGAGATTGTGCGGCGGAATGTTTGTGGCAAGACCGACGGCTATGCCCGTTGCGCCGTTTACCAAAAGATTGGGAAAACGCCCGGGCAGAATGTCGGGCTCTTGCAGTGTGTCGTCGAAGTTCCACGACCATTTGACGGTGTTCTTATCGATGTCGCGCAGTAGTTCGAGCGCAAGCGGAGTGAGCCTCGCCTCAGTGTAACGCATAGCCGCCGCGCCGTCGCCGTCGACGGAGCCGAAGTTGCCATGACCGTCCACAAGCGTCGCGCCCATATTGAAGGGCTGTGCCATACGCACCATAGCTTGATAAATGGACGAATCGCCGTGCGGGTGAAGCTTACCCAAGCAATCGCCGACGATACGCGCGCTCTTGCGGTACGGCTTGTCCGGCGTGATGCCGAGCTGGTGCATTGTGTATAAAATTCTGCGTTGAACGGGCTTTAATCCGTCCTCGACGCGCGGAAGTGCACGGTCGAGTATGACCGACTCCGAATACGGAATCATGGAGTCGCGCATTACGTCCTCCATCGTTTGGATTACAAGCTTGCCCGTGTCTTTATTTTCCTGTTCGTTTTCCTGTGCCATAACTATACCCTTTTCGATAGTCGGTTAATTGTCTTGCGTAGGTTGATAAATTCTATTTATTGGGATTGAATGAATCGACCTTGTTGAAATCGGCATGCTCTATGATGTACTCTCGGCGAAGCTCTACCGCGTCGCCCATTAGCACCGAAACCAACTTTTCGGCCTCCGCCGCGTCCTCGATTGTGACCTGCATAAGCGCGCGCTGCTTGGGATTCATTGTAGTTTCCCAGAGCTGATCCGCGTTCATCTCGCCAAGACCTTTGTAGCGTTGGACCTGTGCGCCCTTGCCGAAGCGCGCCTTTGCGTCGGCAAGCGCCGCGTCGTCATACGCGTATTCCACTTGATTGCCCTTTTCGATTTTGTAAAGCGGCGGCAGACCGATATACACATGTCCCTCGTTGATGAGGTCTTTCATGTAGCGGAAGAAGAACGTCAAAAGAATCGCGCGGATATGATATCCGTCGACGTCTGCGTCGGACAGTATTATCACTTTATGATAGTTGAGATTGTCTACGTTGAAATCTTCGCCTATCCCCGAGCCGAGCGCAGAAATGAGTGTTCTTATTTCCTCGTTTGCAAGGACCTGGTCTATGCGCTTTTTCTCGGCGTTGAGCGGTTTGCCGCGAAGTGGCAAAATCGCCTGATAAGACCGCGCGCGCGCCTGCTTGCACGTTCCGCCGGCGCTGTCGCCCTCGACGATGAAAAGCTCGTTGTTTTCCGGCTTCTTGCCCGTGCACGGTGTCAGCTTGCCCACGAGATTGAAATTGTCAATCGCGTTCTTGGCGCGTGTGATTTCTTTTTCTTTTCTCGCCGCCTCGCGCACCTTTGCAGCGAGCATTCCCTTTTTGAGTATTGCCTCGCCGACCGCGGTGTTCTTGGGATCGGCAAAATAATCGGCGAGCAGCTGTGCGGTAAGTCCTTCTATCGCTATTCTCGCCGCGGGATTGCCGAGCTTTGTCTTGGTCTGTCCCTCGAACTGCACGTTTGTCATTTGCACCGAAAGCACTGCGGTCAAGCCCTCGCGGTAGTCGTCGCCCAACAGGTTTGCGTCCTTGTCTTTGAGCATGCCTACGCGCCGCGCAAAGTCGTTCATGACCTTTGTGTACGCCGCCTTAAAGCCTGTTTCGTGCGTGCCGCCCTCCGTCGTCGGAATATTGTTTACATACGAGAACAGATTTTCGGTGTACGCGTCGGTGTGCTGGAACGCAAGCTCCATGGCTATGCCGTCGCGTTCGCCGACTATCATTACGGGATTGTCGTAGAGCGTGTTTCGAGCTTCGTTGATGTACTTGACAAAATCCACAATGCCGCCCTCGTACCTATATTCGAGCGAGCGGAACCCTTCGCCCACGCGTACGCGTTCGTCTACAAGGCGTATGCGAACACCCTTATTCAAGAACGCAAGCTCTTTGAGCCGTCTCGATATCGTTTCGAATTGGAACACAACCGTTTCGAATATGCGCTTATCGGGCATGAATCTTATGCACGAGCCGTGCTTGTCCGTTTTTTCGCCCGTGTCGATAAGGCTGTATTTGGGAATACCGCCCTTGACCTCACCGTTCACTTCTTTGGATTCGAACTCCATGCGGTAGGTCGTGCCGTTTTTGAACACCTCGACTTTGAGCCATTCGGAAAGCGCGTTTGTGACCGACGCGCCCACGCCGTGAAGTCCGCCCGAATGCGCGTAGTTGCTGCTGTCGAATTTACCGCCTGCGTGAAGCTGCGTGAATACTACTTCTACGCCGGATACGCCGAGCTGCGGATGAATGTCTACCGGAATACCACGACCGTCATCCTCGACCGACGCGCTTCCGTCTGTGTGAATTGTTACGTTGATGCTCGTTGCAAACCCGTTTGACACCTCGTCAATCGCGTTGTCAACTATTTCCCACAATATATGATGAAGCCCTTTTACACCCGTAGTGCCGATATACATACCGGGGCGAAGCCGAACGGCGTCAAGCCCCTCCAATACTCGTATATTCCCTGCATTGTAATCAGACATATATATCCTCCGTAAAATGCTTGCTTTCCATTCGAGGAGCAAATTTGGTGCCCCGCTACTTGAAGCGTGGCTCGTGCGCGGTGCGCCGAGCCCGGAGCTTGCTCCGGAATATAACATTTGATTTATTATAACACAATCTTGATTTTTTCGCAATCGATTTGAGCCGATTGCGCATTTTCGTACGCAATTGCCATTGTTGCGTTTGGAATTTTTCGGCGCGTGAAATCGACGGGATTGCGTGCCGACGCTGAATATTACCGATTTTTTACTTTAAATGAGATTTTCAAACCCCGTTTGCCGCAGCGCTTCGTACAGGACGAGCGCGACGGTGTTTGAAAGATTGAGCGAGCGCAAATCCTTTGCCATCGGAATGCGAAGCGCGGTATCGGGATTTTCGAATACGATATGCTCGGGCAGGCCCTTTGTCTCCTTGCCGAAAACGAGAAAATCGCCGTCGCGGAAGCACACGTCGGTGTATCTTTTGCTCGCCTTTTTGGACAGATAGAAATACCGTCCGCCTTTGGTTTTTCTGAAAAAATCGTCGAGGTTTTCGTAGTAGGTCAGATTGAGCTTGTCCCAATAATCGAGTCCTGCGCGTTTTAATTTCGCGTCGGTTATCTCAAAGCCCATGGGCTTGACTATGTGAAGCGCGGCACCCGTACATGCGCAGGTGCGCGAAATATTGCCTGTGTTTTGCGGAATCTCCGGCTCGACGAGAACGATGTTAAACATTTCTATTTGCCGCTTTCCTTTTCGCATTTATCCAAAAAATACACAAAGTCCTCGTACACCACGCCCTTATTGACTTCGTTCAATATCTCATGGCGACCGCCTTCATACATCTTCACAACGGGATTAAGCCCGTGTTTTACGTACGCCTTTACGAGTTTTTTGATTAGCTTGCCGTAACCGCCCACGCCGTCCGCCGTGCCCGATGCTATCATAAGCTTAAAGTCACTCGGTGTTTTGCCGCGCTCTTTGTTGATGGCGGCAAGCCCCTCGAACATCTCTTTATAGAACATCACGGAGCACACGCCCACACCGGCGCACTTCTCGTCCGCATTGTACTTAATTACCTCGGCTTTGTCGCGGTTGAGCCAACCGTTTGGTCCGTCCTTAATCTTTTTATCGTAGCTCTCAAACGTCATTTTTGCAAAGAATTTACCGGGCTGATCGGGATCTTTCTTTGCCTTTCTGCGCGCTATCTTCTTTCCGAGTGCGAGCATAAATCCGCTCTGCATCGTTGTGCCGCAAAGTATTGCGCCCGACACGCTGTCATGGTACTTTTCTATAAACCGCTGAGTCAGAATACTGCCGTAGCTGTGACCGATAACGTACACACGCTCCACACCCCAGCGCGCTCTTGCCATGTCCACTTCGAGCTTGATGTCGTCAACCGTGCCGTCGAACATACCGGCATATCCCTTGCCGCGAGCGTCTGCGTCTGTGTCGCCGAAGCCGCGGTTATCCATGCCGATGACGTTATACCCGTTGTGTCCCAAAAACTCGCAAAAATCGTTGTACCGCGCTATGTATTCGCACATGCCGTGCACCACCACGACTGCGGCGCGCGGAGTGTCGGTGTTGTCCCAAAAACTTACCGCCACCTTTTTTCCGCCCGTCATTTCCACGAACTCGGTTGTCATACTTCCTCCATTCATAAAAGCATACAAAACGAAGTATATTATATTACAATCCAAAGATTTTGTCAACAGCAACAAACAGAGGTGTTATGAAGACTATCGCTTTTGCAGGCGGAGGCACCGCCGGACACGTCATGCCCAATCTCGCACTCATCGGCGAGCTTTCACACGAATATCACTGCGTGTATATCGGCGGCGACGGCATGGAAAAAACACTGTGCGCCTCGCGCGGCATTCCCTTCTTTTTGATTGACACCGTCAAACTGCGAAGAGACGCGATATTAAAAAACTTCGCCGTGCCGTTCAAGCTGTCTGCTTGCGTAAAGACCGCAAAAAAGGTACTGGAAGACGTCAAGCCGGACCTTATATTCAGCAAGGGCGGCTATGCCGCTCTACCCGTCGTTCTCGCGGCGAAAAACATTCCCGTCATCAGTCACGAAAGCGATTTCTCGGCAGGACTTGCAACAAAGTTGGCAAAGAAACGAAGCACGTACGTTTTATGCTCGTTTGAAAACTGCGCGAAAAAATTCAACAACGGAAAGTATTGCGGCGCGCCGCTCAATCAGTCTTTGTACGGCGGAAAGCGCAAGCCTGCGGCATACGGATTATCCGGCGCCAAACCCATACTCGCAGTTGTGGGCGGCTCGTCGGGCGCTGCCGCGCTCAACCAATGTGTAGCTTCCGCACTCCCCGAGCTTTTAAAGCAATTCGACATAATTCACGTTACGGGCAAAAACAAGGCCGGAGCGCAAAAACAACAGGGCTACACGCCCGTCGAGTTCGAAAACAACATGCCCGATCTTTACGCAACCTGCGACATAATTGTGACGCGAGCGGGCGCGAACGCGCTCGCCGAGTGCATTGCGCTCAAAATTCCTACGCTCGCCGTTCCGCTCGAAAAAGCGTCGCGCGGCGATCAGCTTCAAAACGCCGAATATTTCAAAAATAAGGGCGCGGTCAAGGTCTTGCGCGAATCCGAAATGACTCCTCTCACGTTAGTCGCGGAGATACAAAATCTATACCGCGAGAAAAATAAATACGTCGCGGCGACGTCTTGCATTTCGGTTGACGGAACTCGCACGATATGCAATCTCATCAAAGACGTTTTAAATAATAAACAACCGTAAGTTCCCGATACCGCGCTAAATATTTACCGTAATTACGTAAATATCCTTGCCGCCCGACGGCTTGGAAAGCGCTTTGCCGCCGCTTGCCGACAGCACAAACAGCGTCGTGCCGTCGTTCCTGCGATATCCGCCGTAGAATGTCACGTCGGTCATGTCGAGAGTGAGTGCGCGATTGCCCGTCGTATCGGATATTTTCGCTTGACCGTTATATGCGCCGGCGAGCAGCGTACCGTTGGATTTCACGGTGCAGTCGGCGCTTATCCCTTCCGCCGCCTGAACCTTGTGGCGGTTTAATATTTTGTCGAGCTCGTACACCACCGTGCCGGTCTCGCACTCGAAGCATGCGTAGTACAATCCGTTGCTGTCAAGTATTCGTGCGTCTTCGAATTCAAAACCGAGCATGTCATAACCGAAGGTCATGAACGTGTATCCCACGGTCATGAGTGTTGCCACTCCGTCGTACCGACACAGCGCGACATATCCTTCCTCATACGGCGCCACCGCGTAAGGCCTTGTCATTCTTCCGCCGTTGCCGTCGTATAAATGCTCGGCCGCACTGCCGCCTGCTTGAAAAGTGTAAAGTGCGAGCGCGTCGTAGCGCGAAGATACGTAAGCGTGAGCCGCCAAGATGTACTCGTCGCCTATATTGAAGCAGTCGAAGTAGTCGAGCATATATCCGCTCGAAATTCTGGTGTTGTGCTTTTGCACCCACTCGCCGCTTTCCGTCACGGTGTATTCGGTGAGTAAGAACGAGTTTTCCGTCGGTTTTGTCACGACCGCGGTCTTTTTGCTGTCTGTAATCGGAATTATGTCCGCCGCCTCGCCGTCGAGCGTTACCACCTCGCGTGCCGCGCCGTCGTATCCGACCGAGTACAGTCTTGATTTCATGTCCGTCGTGCCTTTGTTCGATACGGTCGCGGCGGCAAATCCGCCCTCGACAATTCCGACCGCGGTTATCCTGCCAGTGAAATATGTGAAGCCCACAATCTTGCCCGATGCTCCGACCGTGCATAAAAATCCGCCGTAGCTGTCGAAATCGAGATCGCCCACCGTTGCGTTGCCGAATATGTACGCCGCGCCGTCCACGAAATGTACTGCGACCACGCTCTCGTCGCCCGAGCCCATGAGCCTTGTTTCGCGGACTATTTCGGGAACCATGCCCGCCGTCGGCTCGCGGAGTTTGTTGTGCTCGGACGGATTCGGAGTATCGCCGTCCGGACCTTTTCCGCTGTCGCCGCGCGGCGGTGACAGAAGCGGCATGAGAAATATCACCGCGACAAGTACTGCTATTACTACGTTAAGGATTGTGATTACAATGAGCTGACTTTTGCTTAACCGCATATGCTACCTCTTATTTTTTGTAGGTATGCGGATTGTACCACACTGCTAAGACGCGCGGACGGCTTTCGCAAAAACAGTCAATTTTTGCAATATAAATGCGGCAAGCATTTTACTTGCCGCATTAAATCACTTTATTCCGTTTACTTTTCTCGGCGCGTTCGGCTTTGCACTACAAGACGATACGTTTTGCTCTGCTGCTCTATATCTTGGAGTAGCGGATGCCGCCAGGCAAACGGCACAAGCTCGGCTTCTCCGCCTACCCATTTGGGTTCGTCCACGGGGTTTTTGAGCGCGGCGCGCCTGTACTTTAACATTTCGCTTTTTGTAAGCTCGGCTCCGACATCGACGGGCGAAGTCGCCGCGATTTCCTGTTCTGTTGCATTGAGCGGCCGAGTCGTTTGTTTTTTTGCGGTTACGCGCTTTTCTTCACGAACTTCTCTACGCGACGACGCCGAGGTCTTTTTCGTAAGTCGCGCTTTCGCCTCTTGATACACCTCGGCTTTTGTTTTGGGCAACACGACCTCCGGCACGTCATCAACCGTGGGCTGCGCTTGCCGCTTCTTTTTCGATTTGGTCTTGCCTACGTCGTACTTGGGCTCGTACTCCATTTCGGGAATGACCGCGTCGTCTAAAATTTGTTCGATTGTTTTCAATGCTTGATTCGCTCCGCCGAGGGGTTGACGATTATTATATATTATATTCCGCAAAATGTCAACCTACTTCTTTTGTAAAAGAAGTAGGCAAGAAAACTTTTGACCGTCGCGTGTTTGCTGTGGTGGGTTGTTTGGCGTTACACCGAATAATTGCGTAACGTTAATAATTGCTTGGACGCCATTCTGTACGAATGCGCTTTAACCCGACTCCCCGTCATCTCGACCTGAGCGAACGACAGCATTTGTAAAAGATGTAGGCAAGAAAACTTTTGACCGTCGTGTATTTGCGGTGGTAGGTTATTTGGCGTTACACCCGAATAATTGCGGCCTTTCCGACAACGCGAGTAATTTCAACCGCTTCGAAGCGATAGCCGCACTATTGATTGTGCAGTGCGGTATTCTTATAATAATTCATCACCGCCTGCGGCAGAGCTTCCTTATTAAGGGGAGCCTAATATTGTACTGTATATTCTCTCTCATTACTTAAAATACTTAACGCCCGCTTTGAATAAGCCCATATCGGTTTTGGCGTAGCATTCCGCGACGTTTTTGAGCAAGAACTCGCCCGTCCGCTCGCTGTGTCCCATTTTTCCGAACACCCTGCCGTCGGGGCTTGTTATGCCCTCGATAGCGAGCGTAGAGCCGTTGGGGTTGAACGGGCTTTGCATTGTAGCGTTGCCGTTCATGTCACAGTACTGCGTTGCGATTTGACCGTTTTCAACGAGCTTATCTATGACCGCCTTATCGGCTACAAACTTGCCTTCGCCGTGCGACACCGGTACTTGATATACGTCGCCGACGTTTAAGTGATTGAGCCACGGGCTGTAATTTGCGCACACGCGTATGTCCGCCATTGTGGAAACGTGTCTGCCGATATCGTTGAACGTAAGCACGGGATCGGATTTTTGCGGCGTGTGGATGTGTCCGCTGGGCAAAAGTCCGAGCTTTACGAGCGCTTGGAAACCGTTGCATATACCTATTGCAAGACCGTCGCGGACGTACAGCAGCTTTTCCACCGCCTCCGCGATTGCCGGGTTGGACAGGAACGCCGCAATGAGCTTGGCACTGCCGTCCGGCTCGTCACCGCCAGAGAATCCGCCGGGGAGCGCGAGGATCTTGCACTTTTCTATCGCCTTTGCCATTGCCTTGACGCATTCCTCGACCTCTTTGGGGTTGCGATTTTTGACGACGAATATTTCTGGCTGTGCGCCTGCAAGTTCGAACTTCCTTGCGGTGTCGATTTCGCAGTTCGTGCCGGGGAACACGGGTATAAACACTTTTATCTTTTTGGACTTTGCGCTCTTGGTCTGCTTTGCTTTTTGGCGCTTTTCGCCCTTACCGTTGTAGCTGACGTCAAACACGGTTCCGCTTGCTTGCGCTGTCGTCGGGTACACGTTTTCGAACGTGCCCGTGTAGCTCGCGAGGAGCTTTGCGCTGTCCGCCGCCTTGCCGTCGTAGACCAGATCGGTGTCGTCCGCCGTCGTTGTTATGTTCGCGCCGAACAGGAACTTGCCGTCGTTTGTCGTCACGCCTAAAAATTCGAGGTCGTATCCGAAGAAGTCGTCGCCCGTTCGCGCCGTGAAAATTATGTCGCCCTCGCTCTCTTCGAACAGGTCCCGCGCCGCCGACGCGAACGCAAAGCCGAGCCCGTTGCCGAAGCACGATTTGACGACCGTTGCCGCCGCGCCGCCGCGCTCGACGACAGCCGCGGAAGTGACGTTTTGCCGTCCGATCTCGCCTGCGAGCAGCATTAAAAAGTCGTTGAGGTTTGTAAAGTCCGGCATGCCGAACGCGTCGCGTTTGAGCTTGTATCTGTACACGCGCTCGCCTTTTTGTTTGAACGTGTTGTCTATTACGGTCGCGCTGTCCGTGACGCCGCACGCAAACGCTATGAGCGTGGGCGGAACGGATATCTTTTCGAACGTTCCCGACATCGAGTCCTTGCCGCCGATAGCCGCTCTGCGTAGTTTCATTTGCGCGGTGAGCGCGCCGAGAAGCGCGGACATGGGTGCGCCCCATTTTTCCGCGTCTGTACAACGCGCGAAGAACTCCTGCATTGTCAGATAAATATTTTCGAGTCTGACGCCTGCCGCGGCGAGTTTTTCCACCGCGAGTATCACCGAATACAGTCCGCCCATGAACGGAGATTCGGGCAGCACCGCCGAAAGCCCGTGCGAGCATACCGTGCAAAAATCCGTGTTTGCCGGCAGCTTTGCCGCCATGACCTCTGTGGGCGTGAGCTGATACTTGCCGCCGAACGGCATGAACACGCTACTCGCGCCGATCGTCGAGTCGAACATTTCGCCGAGGCCTTTTTGCGAGCATACGTTGTAGTCCGAAAGAATATCAGAAAGCAGTCCCGTGTAATCCGCCTTGTTGTACATCGAGGCGCGCTTGCTCGAAAGCGAGCCGAAGTACGTGACCTTGGGATCTTTTATTAAAGCGGAAGCCTCTTGCCTTACACCGTTGCTGTCCAAGAACCGACGTTCGAGATCGACAATGAGATTGCCGTTTAGATACATTCTCATCCTATCGGTATCGGTGACTTTTGCAATCACGGTCGCGTCCACGTTTTCCGAGTGGCAAAGCTCGGTAAACGCGTCGAGATTATCCGCCGCTATCACCACCGCCATGCGCTCTTGACTTTCGGAAATCGCAAGCTCGGTCGCAGAAAGTCCCGCGTATTTTTTGGGTACGGAGCCGAGCTCTATATCGAGTCCCGGGGCAAGCTCGCCGACGGCGACCGCAACGCCGCCCGCGCCGAAATCGTTACAGCGCTTGATGAGCCGCGTGAACTCGCCGTTTTTCATGAGGCGTTGGAGCTTGCGTTCGATGGGCGCGTTGCCTTTTTGCACTTCCGCGCCGCACGTTTCTATCGAGTGTGCGTCGTGCGGCTTTGACGAGCCGGTAGCGCCGCCGCAACCGTCGCGGCCTGTTTCGCCGCCGATAAGCACAACTATGTCGCCTGCTACGGGAACTTCGCGAACTACGTTACACTCGGGCGCCGCGCCGACTACAAAGCCCGTTTCGAGGCGTTTTGCCGCGTAACCGCTGTGATAGTATTCGCGCACCTCGCCCGTCGCAAGACCTATCTGGTTGCCGTATGACGAATAACCGCTTGCCGCGCGCTTGCTGATAACGCGCTGAGGTAATTTTCCTTCGAGCGTTTTATCGAAAGGCGCGTTGATGTCCGCCGCGCCCGTAATGCGCATTGCCTGATACACATACGCTCTTCCGGAAAGCGGATCGCGTATCGCGCCGCCCAAGCACGTCGCCGCGCCGCCGAACGGCTCTATCTCGGTCGGGTGATTGTGCGTTTCGTTTTTGAAAAGTATATACCACGGCTCAACCGAGCCGTCTTTCATAACAACGTCCTGCTTGATCGTGCACGCGTTGATTTCGGGCGATATGTCCTGCGCCGCCGCATAACCGTTTTTGCGAAGAACCTTTGCGCCGATAGTCGCAACGTCCATGAGCGACGGGTATTTGTCGTCGCGCCCCTCGTACATCAAGTTGAACATGTCCGTATAATCGGCGTAAGCCTTTTCTATATGCGGATTGTCCGACTTGATCTTTGTTTTGAGCGCGGTCAAGAACGTGGTATGCCGACAGTGGTCCGACCAATACGTGTCTATAACTTTCAGCTCGGTATACGTGGGCTCGCGCCTTTGAGCACGGAAATACGACTGCACAAAAATAAGATCGTCAAGGCTCATCGCAAAGCCTTGCTCTTTGTAGAACGCATTGAGCACAGCATACGGCTTTTGAGTAAAGCCGTCCACCATGCGCACGGGCTCGGGCGGAGCTATCTTCTGTTCGAGCGTGGTCGGTTTTTCGATAGCGGCGAGCCTGCTTTCTACGGGGTTGACAAGGTATTTTTCGATAGCCTCGATCTCCTTCTCGGTCGCAACCACCGCGTAAACTACGGCGCAACGCACCACTGGTCTGTCGCACTTCAAAAGGAGCTGAACGCAACTACTCGCAGAATCTGCGCGCTGGTCGAACTGACCGGGCAAATACTCTATCGCGAACACCGTTCCTTCCGTTTTGGGAAGCTTTTCGAGATACACCTCGTCGGTCGCAGGCGTTGAGAACACCACGGGAACGGCCGCGTCGAATTGCTCGTCCGTAAGCCCTTCAACGTCGTAGCGTATGAACATACGCGCCTTTGCTGTTATGCCGAGCGTTTCTTTGAGGTCGGCTACGAGCGCGGCATTGCTCGCCTGTCTTTCCGTATAAATTCTTTTAATCATGATATTTTCCTAAATGACTTGCTTTATATTCAATTAAAGTTTTGCGCCTATGTCCTTGCGGTAGAAGCAATCTTCGAACGTGATTTTTTGTATGTTTTCGTACACCTTGCGACGCGCGCAAGCAAAGTCGTCAGCCATAGCCTGAACGCACAGCACTCTGCCGCCGCTCGTAACAAAGCCGTTCTCGCCTTGCTTTACTCCTGCGAAAAACACGTTTACGTCATTATCGACCGACGCAAGTCCGCTAATCTTACAGCCCTTTTTGTACGAAAGCGGATAACCGCCGCTCGCGAGCACGACGTTTATCGACTTCTTATCGGACCACTCGATGTCCGTTTTGTCGAGCGTGCCGTCGATCACGGCGTTAAATATTTCGTAAAGATCGGATTTGAGAAGCGGAAGAACGCTCTGCGTTTCGGGATCGCCGAACCGAGCGTTGTATTCGAGAACGCGCACCTCGTCGCCCGACACCATCAGTCCGAAGTAAAGTACGCCTTTGAACGGTGCGCCCTCCTTTATCATCGCGGCGACCGTAGGCTCGACAACAGTCTTGACCGTTTTTTCAAGGAGCGTTTTTGTGAATACCGGACAGGGCGAATATGCGCCCATGCCGCCCGTGTTCAAGCCCTTGTCTCCGTCGAGCGCGCGCTTATGGTCGCACGACGTGGGCATGAGCTTGTAATGCTCGCCGTCCACAAACGCCAACAGCGACACCTCGTATCCCGTTAAGAACTGCTCGATGACCACCTCGTTGCCGGCAGAGCCGAACTTCTTGTCCTTCATGATTTCGTCGATAGCAGCTTCCGCTTCTTTCAAGCTACTGCAGATAATAACGCCCTTGCCGAGTGCAAGCCCGTCGGCCTTGACGACAACGGGAAATTCCCCCGATTTAACGTACTCTTTTGCGGCGTCTATATCGGTAAATGTGCCGTATGCCGCCGTAGGAATGCCGTAGCGGCGCATAACGTCCTTGGCGTATGCCTTTGACCATTCGAGCTTTGCCGCCGCCTTGTGCGGCCCGAATGCGCGAAATCCGCGCGCTTCGAGTGCGTCCACCAGTCCCATGGACAGCGGATCGTCGGGAGCTACGACGGTTAGCTTTATGTTGGGATTATCGGCTACGTAACTCACTATTTTATCTATTTCGGTAGCGCCGATACCCGTTTCGACAACGTCCATTCCCGCGTTGCCGGGTGCGCCGAATATCGTGCCTACACTCTTGCTTTCGCGCAGTTTTTTGACTATCGCGTGTTCTCTGCCGCCGCCGCCGACGACAAGCACGTCGTCGCCCTCGGGGGCTATCTCGCGCAAGTTAACGTACCTTGCCGCTACCTTCACATTGTTTTCGGACATTACTTCCTCCGTTTTATCGTCATACATTCGGCTTTATTTTTAAATCCGTCAAGGTTTTTCTATCAGTGTTTGAAATGCCGATCGCCAACAAACACCATTGCAATTCCTGCCGTGTTTGCCGCTTTTACAGAATCCTCATCGCGGAGCGAGCCGCCCGGCTGAATGATTGCGGTTATGCCTGCCTCCGCCGCGGCATGAACGCAGTCGTCGAACGGAAAAAACGCGTCGCTCGCAAGCACCGAACCCTTGGCTTCCTCACCTGCATGCTCGATTGCCTGCTTCGCCGCCCAGATACGATTGGTCTGTCCCATTCCGATACCCGTCGTTCTGCCCGTCTTTCCTATGACTATCGCGTTTGACTTGGTGTGCTTGACCACCTTCCATGCGAACATTAGTGCGTCGACTTCCTCCGCGGTGGGCTTACGCGTCGTCACCACGCCGTTGCCGTACACCGTCTTGGTCTTGCCGGAGGACAGTGTTTCCGTCTTGACTTCGGCAGGCGTTTTAAAGAGCGACATGTCCTCGCCTGCAATGAGCGTTTCGTCGTACTGCTGAACGAGAAGTCCGCCGTACACCTTTTTCATGTCGTAAGCGGTTTTGGCGCGCCTTGCCGTGATATCGTCTATCTGCAAAAGTCTGATGTTCTTTTTGCTTTCGAGAATTTCGAGCGCTTCGTTCGTGTAAGACGGCGCCATGACTATCTCGATGAATATTTTGTTTATTTCGGTCGCGGTGTCCTTATCGACCTCACCGTTTATCGCGAGTATGCCGCCGAACACCGAAACGGGATCGGAGTTGTACGCTTTCATGTACGCTTCGTACACAGTTTTGCCCGTGCCCACTCCGCACGGATTGGCGTGCTTGCACGCAACTACCGCAGGCGTACCGCTAAACTCTTTGAGAAGTTCGAGTGCGCCGTTTGCGTCGTTTATGTTGTTGTACGAAAGCTCCTTACCCCAAATCTGTTTTGCCGCAGTAAGCGCACCCACGCGAGCCGTCTGCTCCTTGTAGAACACGGCGGTCTGTTGCGGATTTTCGCCGTAGCGAAGCTCCTGTGCCTTGTCGTAAGCGAACGTGATATGCTCGGGGAATTCTATGCCTAGAAGCTGTTGCATATACGACGAAATGAGCGAGTCGTATGCCGCGGTGTGACGGTAGACTTTGTATGACAGCGAAAGCCTGAACGTCTGATCGTCGGTTCCGTTTTCTATGCGCGCGACAACCTCGTTGTAGTCGCTCGGCTCGCACACGACAAGCACGTCGCGGTAGTTCTTTGCCGCACTGCGAAGCATTGTAGGACCGCCGATGTCTATGTTCTCGATAGCCTCTTCGAGCGTAACATTCGGCTTTTCTATCGTCTGTTTGAAGGGATAGAGGTTGACTGCGACAAGATCGATAGTGCGGTATCCCATTTCTTTGAGGCTTTCCATGTGTTCCTTGTCGTCGCGCCGCGCAAGAAGTCCTGCGTGAACTGCCGGGTGCAAGGTCTTTACTCTGCCGTCAAGACACTCTTTAAACCCCGTAACGTCCGATATGGAAATAGCCTTTACACCGCTATTAAGCAGAGTTTTGAGCGTTCCGCCCGTGGACACGATTTCGTACCCGAGCGTTTCCAGCTTTTTGCAAAACTCAACGACGCCTGTTTTGTCGCTCACGCTTACAAGCGCGCGCTTTGTCGCTACAACTTTCATGTTTATTTCTCCTAAAATTAGTTTTCTTTATCTGCGGCAAGCAGTTTAAAATAATCTATCAAGTTCTTGCCGTTCTTAACGGTAAACGTGTAGTCCAACCCGTTATAAGTAAACAGTATGCGTTTTTTGAACAGTCCCGACTTCACCGTCATGCCGTCAAGCCTGTCGATACTGTCCTTAAAAACCTTTTCCCATTCATCGCCTGCGGCAAGAGTTACGACCTCGCCGTTCACACAAAGAAAGCCTTTGCCCGTCCTTCCGTCGCTGACGGTGTAATCCACGCTTGCAACAATTCCTGCCTCGTCGGCATATCCCAGCTCAATCAGCCGATTCATATAATCATTCATTATTTCGCCTCACTTGCACACAAAAGTGCCACCGCCTCGACAAGCAGTGGGTGTTCGATTTCTTCGAGTATTCGCTTTTGCAACGACTCGGGCGTGTCGCTCGGCAAAACGTCGAGCGAGCGTTGCAATATTATTGCGCCGGTATCTATGCCGCCGTCCGAATAATGCACGGTCGCGCCGCTCTTTTTCTCGCCGGCGGCGATTACCGCCTCGTGAACGTGCAAGCCGTACATGCCTTTGCCGCCGAACTTGGGAAGAAGCGCGGGATGAATGTTTATTATCGCGCCCTTATATCTATCGAGAAGCGGCGCCGTCAGTATGCCTAGATATCCTGCCAAAACGATAAGCTCAACTTCGTACTTTTCGAATATTTCGCGCACCGACTCGTCGCGCGCTACGTCACTTTCGAAATCGGCTTTGCGCCTTACGTAACAGTCGATACCCGCTTTTTTAGCGCGTTCTATGCCGTATGCACTGCCGTTGCTCGTAACCGCAACGACTATCTTTCCGTCAAATGCACCTCTCGCCTCGCCGTCGATAAGCGCTTGAAAGTCGGTGCCGTTGCCCGAAAACATGACTGCGATCTTTTTCATCTTTCTCCGTTAAATGTCAAGTGGAATAACAAGGTTACAGGATGACGCCTTCGCCCGATATCGTTTCGCCTATTATGTACGCCTTTTCACCGAGCGCGTTTGCACGCTTGACAAAGCTGTCGGCGTCCGCCGGTGCAAGCGCCGCGACCATGCCGATTCCCATATTAAACGTGTTGTAAAGCTCACTGTTCGACAGGTGCGATTTTTCTGCGAGAAGCTCGAAAATATCTGGACGGGGGAAAGACTTAACGTCCACTCTGCACCCCACTCCGCTCGGAAATATTCTCGGAATGTTCTCTATAAATCCGCCGCCCGTGATATTGGCAAGTCCCAAAATGTCGAACTCGGATGCAAGCGTAAGCAAGCTTTTGACGTATATGCGCGTGGGCGTCAGGATTCTGTCGAGAAGGGACACGCCGAGCGATTTGTCGGCGTCCAGCTTTTCCACATCCTCGCCGAGAAGCCTTCTTACGAGCGAAAACCCGTTCGAGTGAAGTCCGCTCGAAGCGAGTCCCACAAGCACGCACCCGGGCGTTATAGTCTGCCCGTTGATTATCTTTTCGCGCTTGACAAGCCCCACCGAAAATCCGGCAAGGTCGTA
The DNA here is from genome assembly GCA_022508445.1 of Clostridiales bacterium. GTDB lineage: Bacteria > Bacillota > Clostridia > Christensenellales > Pumilibacteraceae > Anaerocaecibacter. Next base: position 25,136 of record JAFLVG010000001.1, read on the forward strand.
CTCGCCTGCGCCGTACATGGACGGCATTTCGGCCGTTTCGCCGCCGATGAGCGCACAGCCGGCCTGCTTACAGCCCTCTGCAACGCCCTTGACAACGTCAGCCACCACGTCGGGATTGATTCTGCCCGTAGCTATATAGTCCAAAAACAACAGCGGCTTTGCGCCTTGACATATTATATCGTTTACGCACATCGCAACGCAGTCAATACCGACAGTATCGTTACGCCCGGAAAGAAAAGCGTATTTGAGCTTTGTTCCCACTCCGTCCGTGCCTGCGACCAAGACGTCGCCGTTTTCTCCGTCCAGCGAATAAAATCCGCCGAAGCTACCGAGACCTTGAAGCACGTTGGCGTTGAAAGTTTGAGCGGCATGCGCCTTTATTTTTGCTACCGATTCGTACCCACGGTTTACGTCCACGCCTGCGTCGGCATAGGTTATCTTCTTGTTGTCGTCCATAATGCTCCTTATATTGCCATACAAAAGTCGATCCGAAAAATATTAAAAGCGCGTATTTATACTACGCGCTTTAAAGGTTATTCTTTTAGCCCTATTCTGCGCATCATTTCGTGATACGCGCCTTCGACGTCCCCCATATCTCTGCGGAAACGGTCCTTGTCGAGCTTTTCCTTTGTCTTGCTGTCCCAGAATCTGCATGTGTCGGGGCTGATCTCGTCTGCAAGTATGATCTTGCCCTTGTATCTGCCGAACTCTATCTTAAAGTCGATAAGGTCCACGCCCACGCCTTTGAAGAACTCCGTAAGCACGGCATTTATCTTACGCGCCATCTTCTCGATTTGATCGAGCTCGTCTTTTGTCGCCCAGCCGAAAGCAAGCGCATGGTCGGCGTTTATCATCGGATCGCCAAGTTCGTCGGACTTGTAGTAAAGTTCGAGTATCGGCATGGAAGGCACCGCGCCCTCGTTAAGCCCCGTGCGCTTGGAAAGCGAGCCTGCAACGACGTTCCGCATAATGACTTCGAGCGGAACGATCTGGACATGCTTGACGAGCGTGCGCCTATCCGAAAGCTCCTCGACGAAATGCGATTCTATGCCTTCTTTTGCAAGCAGTCCCATGAGATAGTTGCTCATGCGGTTATTTATTACGCCCTTGCCTACAATCGTACCCTTTTTGAGTCCGTTGAACGCCGTAGCGTCGTCCTTGTAGTCTACGATTACCAAATCGGGATCGCTCGTCGCGTAAACCTTTTTGGCTTTGCCTTCGTAAAGCTGTTCCTTTTGTTCGACCTTCATATATTTTCTCCTTGAATTGAGTGCCGAAAATTATTTACCGAGCTCGGCTTGGAGCGCGGCGTCGTCGTCGAGCGTCTTTTTGCGCATGTCCTCGACGTACTTATCGTACTTATCGGAAAGCACCTTATCGTCGGTCGCGAGTATGCGCACGCAGAAAAGCGCGGCGTTTGCTCCCGCGTTTACGCCCATGACCGCCACGGGTATGCCGCTCGGCATCGGAAGTATGGAAAGTACGCTGTCAAGCCCGTCGAGGAATGACGTGGACACAGGTAATGCGACAACCGGAAGAGTCGTTGCCGCAGCGACAACTCCGCCGAGATGAGCGGCCTTGCCGGCGACTGCGATTATCGCGCCGTATCCCTCTTTTTTGGCGGATTTTGCAAATTCCGCCGCCTCGTCGGGTGTGCGGTGAGCCGAAAGCACGCGCACGGTGTACTGTACTCCGAACTTATCGAGCGTTTCTATAACAGGCTTTACCTTGTCGAAATCGGATTTCGACCCCATGACGATCGCTATCTTGCGCATGCGTCTTTACCTCGAAAACAGTCTTTTGATTATTATACACCACCTATAAATCATTGTCAAACGTAAACATACCCTTGCGCAAAATTTCGCATTCCATTTTGAATGTTTTTACCATAATCACAGCGCCCGTTTGCGCCCTAATTTGTCTAAAAACTCTTGACTATCGATACCGCATAATATATAATATAAAGTATCAATATGTAACAACACGGAGCTATCATGAAACTATTGACAAGTACGATTTGCAAGCAAGGCGGACGCGAGTACAACCAAGATTATCTCGATCTTACCGTCGACGCCGACGGCGCGTGTCTCGTCGTGTGCGACGGACTGGGCTCGTATTACGGAAGCGAGGTCGCAAGCAAGACGTGCGCGACAAAGATAATCGAATCGTACACCGAAATTAAAAAGCTCGACAAGGAACGTGCCGTAAAGCCGGAATACTGTCAAAGCTACGTGCAAGCGGCGCACAACTGCGTTGTTGACGAAAAGGAACGCAACCCCAAAATAAGCTCGTCATGCACGACTGTTGCGTGCGTCGTCACCGATTTCAACACGACGGTTATTTCGCACATAGGCGACACGCGCGTCTATCTTTTCAAAAACAACACTCTGCACTTCCAGACAAAAGATCATTCGCTGTCGCAGATTTCGGTCGATATGGGCAAGATTCCTCTTCGCGATATTCGCTCCGATAAAGACCAAAACAAGCTCACGAGAGTTCTCGGCTCGGACTATTTCATTCCGCCCGATTGCGACATCTACAACACTCCCCTTGCGCCGTTCGACGCGTTCATTCTGTGCACGGACGGATTTTGGGAGTATGTGTACGAAGAAGAAATGGAGGCCGATCTCGCTTCGTCGGCTACGCCCGAAGAGGCGCTCGCCAAAATGGAGCAGCGCCTGCTTTCTCGCGTTACAAAATTCAACGATAACTACTCTGCCATAGTCGCTATGGTAAGAGAATAACTTTTACTTATGGCAAGAATTCGCACAAATAAAAATATATGCCTCTCGTGCTTCGGAGACCTCGACTCCAACCGCGTGTGCATGAATTGTCATCACAAGGCGGACGATACCCCGTCGCCGCCGCACCACCTGCCGCAGCGCACGGTCATCGGCTCGCAGAACAGATACCTCGTGGGCAAAGCTCTCGGCGAGGGCGGATTCGGCATTACCTACCTCGCTTGGGACTTACAGCAAGGCATCAAGGTCGCGCTCAAAGAGTATTTCCCGTCGGGCTACGTTACACGCGTTGCCGGAAATAACCAGGTAATAATCAATTCCAAGCAAAACCAAGCCGCGAGCAACCGCGGTCTTAAACGCTTTGTGGAAGAAGCAAGGGCGCTTGCCAAGATTAAAAACCTTGCCGGCGTTGTAAACGTCCGCGACTTCTTTTCGGCAAACGGCACGGCATATATCGTCATGGAATTTCTCGACGGCGTATCGCTCAAAAAGTATCTGCAACGCAAGGGCGGCAAGATTAGCATAGACGAGGTGTTAACAATAATGCGCCCCGTCATGGACTCGCTCACGCAGGTTCATAAAACAGGACTTATCCACCGCGATATCTCCCCCGACAACATTCTGATAACAAAATACAACGAGGTCAAGCTCATAGACTTCGGTGCCGCCAAATACTCAAATCCCGACGGCAGATCTTTGTCTATCGTTCTCAAACAAGGCTTCGCGCCGCCCGAACAGTACGACACGCACGGCGATCAAGGCCCGTGGACGGACGTGTACGCGCTCGGCGTTACAATCTATTACGCAATTACGGGCGTGCTTCCGCCCGAATCGATACGCGTTGTAATGGGCAAAGAGTCCATTAAGCGCCCGTCCGAGCTCGGCATTCAAATCGATGCAGGGGTTGAGAACGCGCTCATGAAATCGCTCGCCGTGGACAAAAAGAAGCGGTATCAAGACGTACAGAGCATGATTAACGGCTTGTACAATCCGCATGCGCCGCGGCGAACCGTCAATGTCAATTTAAATGTCTCGACTACTCCGACGCCTTCGCCCACCGCTCCACAAAAGACGGTTGTAACACGTGCGGTAACACCTGCCGCCGCCGCGCCGCGCACAACGGCTATCGGAGCACGCACGCAGGTCAAACAGTCGGAAGCTGACGCTACCTCATCGACAGCTTCAAAATCTACCGTAAAGCAAACGATTACGATTACCCGAAGCAAACCGGAGGAAAAAGTCCCCGACAAGTCTGTAACGGCAAAACAAACGGTGACGGCAAAACCCTCTGCCCCCGAAAAGCAAACGGTTACAGCAAAGCAATCTGCGGCTGTAAAACAACCTGCAACGGCAAAGCCCTCTGCCACCGAAAAGCAAACGGTGACGGCAAAGCCAACTGTTTCTGTGCAAAAGCCTGCCGCTACGCAAACAACCGCATCAAAGCCTGCCGCTACAAGAACGCAGACCGTTACCGCTTCGCGAGTACAGACAGTTACACCGCTGGCAAAATCCGCCGCCGCGAAATCGACGGCCACGCCTACCCCGGCGTCCAAAGCCGCTCTCGACAAACCGGCTAAACCAGACAAAGCGGACAAGCTCGATAAAGCGGATAAGAAAGCGGACGAAACAAAGCAAATCTCCACTACAAACACAAAGAACGGCAATCTGTTTTCCAAGCTGTTCAAAAAATAGTTTCTTTATGTAAAATAATTTTACAAATCAAAAAGGCGTTCATGCGAACGCCTTTTATGTATTTACATATTATTTATTTATCGGCTTTGCCTGCGACCTTGTCCACAGACTTTTGTATCGTCGCGGCCTGAGCGGGCTGCAACGCTTTCAAGAGCTCGCGGATATCGTTGAGGATTTGCTCGGTAGTTTCGGGCTTGTTTGCCTCTGCCTCCGCGGCGGCTTTTGCGGCCTCCTCCTCTTTCTGCTTCAAGACGTACTCTTTCATCTGCTTGCGGCTCATGCCCTGCGCTTTAAGCTCTTTCTTCTGCTCTTTGCTTATCTCGACGCCATTAAATTTTTCGGCGCTCTCTCTTACGGTATTGATTGCTTTGATGATCAAGAACAACACGAACGCCGTAATGATGAAGTTGATGATCGCCATTATGAACGCGCCCCAATCGATATAGATCGATTTTGTCATATCGACAAGCGCCATATCTTTGGTTACCGCGCCGGTAGCGTCCTTTGCGACGAGCATTGTGATAAGTCCGTTGATGTCGCCCATGGGAATGCAATTGATGAGCGGCGTGAAGATGTTGTTGACTAGCGCCGACACGATTGCCGTGAACGCCGCGCCGATTATCATACCTACGGCAAGATCGATTACACTGCCGCGCGTGATAAACGTTTTGAACTCTTTAAAAAATTTCTTCATAATTCACCTCTTATGATTAATTATCTTTATTGTTATTCGCGATTAAAGCGCGAGTCTATAAGCTTATTTTTCCAAGCGTTCGAGCTCGTCGTTCAAGCGGCGAAGATTTTCGCGCTCCAAATCGATAAGCCCCGAAAACGTTCTGAAATATTCAACGTCCTCGTCGGCAGGCGTTTCGCGGTTGACCAGCGCTTCGATGAAAGACGACATTGAACGAATGCGCTTCTGTTCCAAAATATCAAGTTCGTGTTCGCTTGCTTTTATAGCTTTTTCCAGATCGCTTTTTCTGGACATATTAAGCTCCTTTTGAATTAAGTATATTATAGCATAACAGCGCTTTGATGTAAAGCTTTTGCGGCAAATTATATTTTACCGCCATTGCTATCAAAGGCGCATACTCGTTTCGCCGCGCGAAACATCGGGGTAAAAAACAATGCCTTGACTATCAGTCTACTGCTCTTATTGCGGCAACGGTAAGCTCATAATCGGCTTTGACCGCTTCGAAAAGCGGCACAAGATCCGCACTGTACTCGGTTTTACCGCGAAGCGCCTCCGTCAATATGTTTGCCGATTTATGAAGCTTTGTGAGCGACAGATTAAGTCCCACGCCCTTTAACGTGTGCGACGCTCTGAACGCCTCCTCCATGTTGTGCGCTTCGAGATTTGTGCAAAGCGCTTCGAAGCTCTTGTCATCGGCTACTTTGAGCAAAAACTTCTTTATGCGCTCGTCTGTGCGCAAGCGGCTCATAACGTCGTCGTAATCGCCACCCACCTTTTCGTAACATTCTTTAACTGTCATAATTACCTCCGTCCTTTTTCTTCTTGTTCTTGAACTTCGACAAGGGATTTGCCCGTAGTTGAGAGCTGTTTGTCGTAAAATTTATACGAGTTTTTACTGCCGTACTTAACCGCATATGCCGCTTGATCGGCCATGTGGAACAGATCGTCGTAATCGCCGGCAAAATCATCGGCAAGCGCTACGCCCATACTGACTCTTACGTCAAAGTCATCCATCGGCTCTGTCAAGCAGTGGAATATACGGTCTACGAGCATTTCGGGATCGTGTTTATATTCCATGAATATTATGAACTCGTCGCCGCCCATTCTTGCGCAAATATCGGTGGAACGGGTATTCTGCAACATCCTATCCGCAACCGTTTTAATGAGCTTGTCGCCGAACAGGTGGCCGTGGTTGTCGTTGGCTTTTTTGAGGTTATCGAGGTCGAAAAACAGCAATGCGTATTTCTTTTCGCCGGCGTCGGCAAGTTGCTTGGATATTCTGCGCTTTGCCGCCTGATGATTCAACAGTCCCGTCGACGCGTCATGGTCGGCACGAGTTTCGAGCTGCTGCATCTCCTCTATCTCGTCGTTTACGTCCACAAGCTTACCGAGAGCGCCGTCAAAATGAGGCTGTTCTTCGTCGCTATTCCAAAGCGTTTGCACAATGACCTTGTTCCACTTGCTCTCGCCGTTTATGTTGAGAAGATATTTTTCCTCTACGACGGGACGTTCGGGCGAAGTCGACTGCATCTTCGCAATCAATTTGTCAAAATCTTCTTGTGAAAAAACTTTATTGCCGAAACCGCTTTCTCTCGGATTGATTATCTTTTCGGGCAGGTTCAAATACTCCGCGCCCCACTCGGAAAGAATTATCATTTCGGGAGACGCCACGTACTCGAACAAGACCTCTCTCGAAAGCCGCTCGTAGAAATTGTTCTTCATGCGCTCGTGTTCGAGAAGGCGTATCGTGCGATCGGAAACCGCCGTTTCTCCGCTTTTGAGCATCATCTCCACATTTTTGCGCATGTCGTATTCGCTGCTACTCGTGGGTGAAGTGACGCCGAGCGCTTTTTTGAGCTGCTCTTGAAGATCCTGCAAGCATTGAAGTATAAGCGGATTGAATGCGCCGCACTCGCCGTGCATGATCATATCGACAGCCTTTTCGTGCGTGAACCCGTCTTTATAGACGCGCTTACTCGTGAGCGCGTCGTAAACATCCGCAAGCGCGACGACCTGCGCCCAAATGGGTATCTCGTCGCCCTTGATGCCGTCCGGATATCCCCTGCCGTCGTAGCGCTCGTGATGCCAACGGCAAATCTCACTGCCGAACTTGATGAGAATGTCGTTATGACGGTACGGTATGTCGTTAAGCATCTTTGCACCTGCTGCGGCATGCTGCTTCATGATGGCAAATTCCTCTTGGGTGAGCCGGCCCGGTTTGTTGAGTATCTCCTCGGGAACCGACATTTTGCCTATGTCGTGAAGCGCGGACGCAGTACAAATGGTTCTTATTTCGGTGGGAGTCAGAGGATATTTGTCGGTAATTTCGAGAAGGTGCTTTAAAATCATCTCGGTGAATGTACTGACGTGCAAAATGTGCAAGCCGCTCTCGCCGTTACGGAACTCGACGATGTGCGAAAGTATTTCTATCATCAACCGATTGTCACGCTCATGATTGTAAATCTGAGTGGTAAGCATATCGGTCATTTCCTTTTGTTTGAGCGCGAGCATATAGTTGCTCATGACGCGGTGCTGAACCGTTCGCTCGTCAAACGGTCTGCTTATGTAGTCCACCGCACCGAGGTCATATGCCCTGTCGATATAAGTCGAGCCGGTTTCCGCCGATATCATAATGACCGGAATGGAATCTATCCAGCCCTTTTTATTCATCATGGCAAGAACGTCGAAGCCGTCCATTTCGGGCATGACGATGTCGAGGAGAACAAGCGCGATTTCAAGCTCGTGTTCTTGCAGTATGACTACGGCCTCCATGCCGTTTTCCGCTTCGATTATCTCGAATTCTTCGCTCAACATGTCCGAAAGCAACGACCGGTTAAGCTCCGAGTCGTCTACAATCAGAATGGTGTTCTTCGGAAGCCTTGACTTATTGTCACTGCTATTTGTCATTTTTTACCTCCGTTTGCGCGCAAGTCGGCAACAACTTGTTTGAGTTTGACTATATCGATAGGCTTTGCCAAGTGCGCGTTCATGCCGGCGTCGAGCGCCGCTTTTACGTCGTCGTCAAACGCGTTGGCCGTCATAGCGATAATCGGAATTGTTTTTGCGCGTTCGTGCTTGCAGGCACGTATGGCGCGTGTCGCCTCATAACCGTTCATAACTGGCATTTGGACGTCCATGAATATCATGTCGTATTGGTCTACATCCGATTTCTCGAACATTTCAAGCGCTATTTTTCCGTCGGACGCTATATCGCACTTGACGTCTTCGATATCCATGAGCTCCGTGAGAATTTCGGCGTTGATTTCGTTATCCTCGGCGGCAAGTATTTTGAGCCCGGCAATCGAAACGTCTTCGTCTTTGGGTTCGACCTCGGCCTCCACGCCGTCGCTGAGTATCTGCGTAACTGCTTTGCGGAAGTTGGACACGAAGAACGGTTTGGAGAGGAAGAGGTCTATGCCTGCGTCTCTCGCTTCCTCTTCGATGTCGTCGAAGCTATATGAGGTAAGCACCATAATGGGAATGTCACGGCCGAACTTTTTGCGTATTTGTCTTGCGGTTTCAACGCCGTCCATGCCTGCCATTTTCCAATCGAGCAATATGATGTGGAAGTCGTTTTTGGTTTTGACCGCTTCTTCCACCATCTTGATGCCTTCCTGTCCGTTGAGTGCGTACTCGATCTCGACACCCGTATCCGACATCAATTCCTTGACCTCCATGCACACGTCTTCTTCGTCGTCTATTACAAGAACGTGTGTGACATTGTGGTGCCGCCAGAAATCGACGTCCTCGGGCAAAGCGTCGGCAACCGCGAGTTCGAGCTCGACGGTGAAAGTACTTCCCTTTCCCTGCTCGCTCTCGACCGAAATAACGCCGCCCATGAGGTCCACCAAATTCTTGGTGATGGCCATGCCGAGACCTGTGCCCTGAATGTTCTTTGTCGCCTCCTTGGCCTCGCGGCTGAACGGCTCGAAAATGGTCTTGACATATTCGGGACTCATGCCTATGCCGTTGTCCGATATGATAAACCTGATGTGCGCATGCTTGTGGATATTCTGTTTGAGCACCTCCACAAGTACCGAAATAGTTCCACCCTCCGGCGTGTACTTGACCGCGTTGGACAGAATGTTGAGCATAATCTGATTCAATCTGAGCTTGTCGCCCGTAACAATTTCGGGAATATTTCCCTTTGTATGCACGTCGAACGTCTGCTTCTTGGCGTTTGCCGTCGACACTATTATCGAGTATATCTCCTCGATAAATTCGGGCAGGCTGAACTCCTCCATGTTGAGCGAGGTCTTGCCGCTCTCGATCTTGCTCATGTCGAGAACGTCGTTGATAAGCCCGAGCAAGTGATGTCCGGAATAAGTTATCTTGCGCGTGTAGTCAATAACCTTGTCGGGATTTTTCGCGTCCTTTGCAAGCAATGTGGCATAACCTATAATTGCGTTCATAGGCGTTCTGATGTCGTGCGACATGTTGGACAGGAAATTGCTCTTTGCGGCGTTCGCGTTCTTCGCTATTTCGAGCGTTTCTTCAAGCTGCTCGCGCATTCTCTTGTCATCTGTGCGGTCGGATAACACAAGCACGCACTTGCCGCCTTGATCTTCGGAATGATGCAGCGAAAGTCTGAACCAACGCGTCTCCGCAGTCTCCGTGTTTTGAAGACATACGTCGCGTCCCCAAGTGTCGTCTTCGGGCATGTTCTTAAAGTCGTCTACGGTGAGAGGATTCTGGTCAACGGCAGACGCGGGAATGATTTCAAGTGCATTGGACATAACCTTGTCCTTGGGAATGCCCAAGACTTGTTCCACATTGGAGCTGACATAATCCGCCCTGAACGTGTCGGGCGAGAACATTATAAACATGTCGTTGGTATTAACCGAGAGCAAATCCAAAAGCTTGTCGCGCCCCTTGACAGTCGCAACCGTCTTAGCCATTCTGCGGCGGCTGTTCACTATTATAAGCGCCGCGATCACCGCGCCTACCACAACGAATATAGCCGCCATAACAATCATGGTTATGTTGCGGAAGTAGTCCATACTCTCGTTGACCACTTCGCTGGGCGCAATTCCGAGCAGCATCCAATCCCAAGCATTATCGGGATCGGTCTTGACTCTGGGGTCCACCGCCATATACGTGACGTAGTATTCCATGCCGCGAGTTTTCAGTCTGAACGTTCCCGATCTTTGTTTCTTCCAATCATTCGCTATTTTGGCTACGGTCGTGTCAATTACCTCGCACTGATTGGACTTTAAGAAAGCAAGGTAATCGGATTTGACATAATTGTCGTCGCCGGAATGCGCAAGCACCTGCCCATCCGGAAGAATGACGTAGCAAATACCGCTCGTTCCGAACGTCTGTGCGGATAACAGATTGCTGACTGTACCTAATTCAAAGCGAACACCTATGGCGTTGTAAGTAAAGGTTTCGCCACGAGCATTTGTCAGACTGTTTACTTTTGTAGGTATTGCAAGCATTAAAAATTCGGGCGTAATATCTTGCTTATCCGGTTCGTCAACAAAGCTTGCAACACCGCAACGGTCGATAGCAAGCAAATCTTTGACGCTACGACGTGTGCGGACCGGTATCGGGTTTTCGCTTATATCAATGCGGTATACGGTATCACCGTGGTCGAACGCCGCTTTTCTCTCAACGCTGATCACTTCAACTACATGTTGGTAGTCCGAATATTTATTGTTCTCTCTCTCTTCGCCTATAAAATAGAACTTTGTAAAATCGAATCTCGAAAGTTGTTCGAGCATAAACTCCCGAAACTCCTGCTCGGCGGCAGCGCTCGCTTCCTCGTCATCAGCGTTCATTTCGGTAACGATATCGTCTATGTACAACTGCCAGCTCTTTAAAAGGTTGCGGTTGCTCCTCACCTTTTGGTAAAAGCCGGAACTGGACTGCGAGTAAATCTCCGTAAGATGCTTGGCGCTTTCCTCATTGATGAGTGATGATGCAAACACCGAATACAGCACCGCCGTAACAACTACGATAGCTATCGTCAAGAAAGCTATTGCACCGTAGATAAATTTCCGGTTTTTAAGTAACTGTTTGATATTCATTTGCACTCCGATATAAGTATGAGGTGGTAGAGAAAAGTAAATTAAGTATCATGACCGATTTTTGCGCAGAATGCGCGTATACAATATGATTATAACACAGCAAAACGTTTTAAGCAATAATAACAAGGAAAAAACTGAAAAATTTTTAATTTTTTGCACGAAAAAAGCAACCGCGCGAATCTTTTCGCGAAGTTGCTTTTTTAATTTGTTTACTCGTTGTCAGAGCTTACGGCATTTGCCGTGATATCCGATTTTTCGTCGTCTTCTTCCGCCATGCGGCAATTTCCGTTGCTCGGTTGCGACGAGACAATGCCCAGCACTACGAAAAGCGAACACACGGCATTAACGACCGAGCTTGCAATTTCGTCTCCCACGTCTACGCCGAACGCGCCGAGTATGAGAAACACCGCGCCGACAAGTCCTGCCCAAAAACTTTTGCTCTTGATGCGTTCTTTGAGTTTCACGCTCACCTCCCGTACTTGTCGTAAAGCTTGTAATAATAATAATTCGAAAGATGCTTGCGGTACATCGTGTGGTTGCGTATTTCGAGCTTTGCCTGTTGCGGCGTCATCGACGACAAATATTCGTCCATCTTATCGTAGACGGAACGGTAAATCTCGTCGCGTTTTTCGGGCGAAATGCCGTCGAGCGAATTTTCCTTTTGCTCTTGCGAAAGCGCGGCGGAGTACAGATCGCTCTCCGTTTTCAAACGCGATTGGTCGAGCGCGGCCTGCTTTGCACGCACCTCGTTATTGTACTTGGTCACTTCCTCTACCTTTTTGTCGCGTTCGGATTTGAGACTTTCTATCTTTTCGTTCAGCTTTGTCGCATACGTCAAGTTGAAGTCGTCGAGCGCCGCACGCAGTTTGCTATCCGCCGCCGCAATCTCCGAATCGAGCTCGGCTATCTTTTTCCCGTAAGTATCAACTATGTCGGCGTTTCGTTTGAGATATTCGCTTTCAAGCTCACTCTTGCCTGCCGCCGCTATGGACGAGCGCGCGAGTCCTCTTTTCATAGCATCGTTATCGATTGCGAGCGCCGCCGCACGGTAGCTGTCTCCGAGAGCAGCTATATCGCCGTCGCGCCCTTTCAAATACGCTTCGCGCTGCCGAGCGCGCGCTTTTGCTTCGTTCTCGCTGTTTTCGCGAATAGACTTTTCGCCGCTCGACTTGTATCCTTGCAAGCTCTTTTCGGCTTGCGCTTCCAAGTACTCGTCGCTCGGCGCCGTGTACGACAGCTCGTCGAGCTTGGTGGAAGGCAGCGACTCTCTGGTCGCATGCGAATCTGCCTTTTCGAGCTGCTTGATTTGCTCTTCCAGCTCTCTTCTTGATTCAGAATTATCTGGTAATGCTCCCATGTTTTTCGCACTTCTCCTTAAATAAATTGTATCTGTACTTCTCGTAAGCGCGCATGATTGCGCGGCACGAGTCGAGCGGACCGAATTCGGCGAGCGGCGAGCTCGGTTTTTGACCGCTGTCCGCCGCCTTGTTTCCGCCCGATTCTTCTATGCGCTCGCACATTCCGCGCCTCCGAGCAAACCTTTGCTTTCCGAGCGCTTGTTCCGTCCGCGCTCGCGAATGATTTTTACGTCCGCCGCTATCACATCGACCTCCGACTTGATTTGCTCCGCGTCCGACTTTACGTCCTTCAACAGATCGAGGCTGTCGGTAAGCGCGCGAATCGTTTTTGCGTAGCGTGCTTCGCGGCTTCTGCTGTCACGCAGTTCGTAAACGAGAAGTCCGCAAAAAAGCACCGCAAACAGCCCGTTGGCTACAACGAGCGATACGATTTCTTCCATGATGTTGTTTATTCCCCCTTTTGCGCCCTACACCTAATGGTGAACAGCGCAATAAATTATTCTGCATTTAGTTTAGTAACAGTCGGACTCCGTAAGCCCGAACGCCGGAATTACGGAGTTTGACGCAAGGCTGTTTTTGGAGCGGAAAGCGGCGTAAAGGCATGAAGCCGGGTTACGCCGCTTAACGCCCATAAACATTATGTGTCCGACTAATACTAAACTTTTTTAGCGCCAATAACGAGCGCGCGACCGTTCGTGCAATCCCCGACAAGTTCAAGCTCGCCGCGACCGTGCGGCAGGCTTAATATTATCATCGACAAACCGCTGTCAATCACTTGGTCGCAAAACTTCAATAGCGAATAACCGCCTTCAAACGTTATCACGACCGAACATTCGCCCGTGACCGACAGCCTGCCGAGCGATACCCCCGTTTCCGTCTGCTCGCCGAAAAGAACGAATGTTCGCGTATGTGCTTTCAATGCGGCTATATCGTTGGAGTTATCCTCGGCGACCGACAACGCTCTTGTTGTTTTATCCATGATTGATTCTCCTTTTCTCGACTAATACGACGAATACACGATAGTCGGCGCTTTTATCGTGCAGTCCGCGGCGTCGGACTCGACAGCGAGCGACAGGCGTTTGGCATTGAAGTTGACGCGCACTCGCCGATCGCCCGCCTTCACTTTAAACGTCTTTGTCTTTTTGTCTGACGAAAGCGTGATTTTACAATCGGCGTTACCTTGAATATACAGCTCGCGAATTGCCTTTGTCCTATCGGGCGCGCCAAAGTCGGTTTCGGGACTTTTCCAAAATTTGGGAAGGCTCTCGTCAAACAGCTTGCCGTTTTTCTCGATGACGCCGCCCTCGCCGCCTGCACAGCACATCAGAAAATCCTCGCCTAGATAAGTACAGCCATTCATGAACGTTATGTCGATCCCGCGCGTTATCGTGTACTCTCCGTTTGCCGTAGAATAGGTCAAAAGTCCGTTCGCGGTGTACTTGCCTTTCTCGCATCCGACTTGTTTGTCATCGTCGAAATCCATGCGGCAAGCAAGATAATACCTGCCGTTGTAATAGGCGCTCGCACACACGTCGCTCGGCACGATAAGTCCGTCCAGATTTTGAAGAACTCGCGTGCAGTCGTATCCGTCGAACATATACAACCCGTCCGACGCAAGAAAGATTATACACGATCCGCAAACCGCAATGCTCGACGGAAATATTCGACCTGCCGTCATAAAGAGATTGGCTACCGAAAACTCGCGCTGATCGCCGAACGCCGTTACGCGGCTTATGCCGTGGTCGCGGAAAATGTACAGATAGTTGCCGAACGACACGATCTTGTTGAGTTCGCCGCGCTCGTCCAAAAGCTCGATAAAGCCGCCGCCGTCTATCGAAATATCCCAATTCGTCGGGTCGAGATCGTCCGAAAAGAACACCTTCGTCGGTTCTTCGCGGCTCGTGACGAAAAGACGCTCGTAATGAAGCGCCATCGAGGATATCACGGGCGAGCTTTCATGGGTTTTTAGGACAAATCCGTCCCATACGATGAGCTTTCGCCCTTCGCACGAAATGAGAAGCACGTCCTTCGAGTTGAGTCGGTAGTTCATAGCCTGTATAGGCGGATAAGGAAAACCCGATATATAGAGCAACTCTTTCTCATAGGAGTCGTAGCACATGAGCAGTCCGTGCGATTCTTGGAAAAAGCACTGATCGACAAAGCCTCCGGCCTCTTCGGAATAATATCTGTATATCCAATATCTTTGCGCTTCGTTGTGAACGGCGGCATTTGCCGAAACGCCGTATCCCGCGCCCAGAGCGCCCGAGCCGAAATCGAAATTGTAGCACGACTCGGCAGTATTGAATTGCAGTACGCTCCCGTCGTGCTTAACGTCGAGTGAGCCGAATCCGCCGACGCGCTTCCGATAGCGCGCCACGGACGGTATTTTAAGTTTAGCCATAATTTCTCCGTTAGACCGATTTTATAATGCGACGGCGCTTATATCCACCGTCTTTTCGGCAGACTCGCTCTGCGCTCTATGCGCTTACTCTCCGCCTCGTCATTGTAGCGTTGATCCCATATACCGGCTTCGTCCGTTCTTCCCGTAATGAGGCAGTAATTTCGAACGGTGAGATAGGTCAACATCTCGCGGTCGACACCGGCTCCGACTTGCACATCTTCGTCTAGTTCGACGGGTGCATACGGCGAGGTGTACGTCACTTCGTAGCTTCCGCGGCCGATAACACGAACGCCTCGCGAATCGAAACCGAACCTTGTGATATCTCCGTTCTTTTTGACCTCTTTCACGGTCGCAATGCCGCCGTCGAAAACGTCGAGCGGAATAAAGCGGTCATCGCACTCCGCAGTCACCGTTTTGAGTATCGGGAAATGTCCGGCAAGCTCCGCCGCCGCAAGATGAACGCATTCAATTAGCGCTTTTACGTCCGCGTCGGTAATTTCGGGCGTTTCGCTGTCACATAGCAAATCTTCTATGTCATCCGCCTGCAACAACACGGCGGCGGATACGGCAATCTCTCTTACTGTCATATCGTCAACCTCCTATCTTGGCTAACGCCTTGTCGACGGCGGCTCTTATTTGAGCCGCCTCGAACTTGGCGTTTTCGCGTTCGATACGTTCGGCGATTTCCCTCGCACGTTCGGCACGGGTGTATAAGACCTTGCGCACGGTACGCTCGTCCAGCGTGTCGTACGGAAGCACAAGACAAAGGGTGTGAGCATCCTTGCTGTTATGCACCTCGAACCGTCCGGTCTTGTAGTTGAGGAACACGAAATACCCGTCGTCTATGCTTTTGAGCCGACGGCAAACGCCGAACATATCGTCTTCGATAACCCGTCCGATCAACGCGTGATACCCGTGAGCATCGCCTGACCGTTGGGCTTTTGACAAATGAGATCGCAGTATTTGACAAGCGTCGCGGTGTAGGTCGGCTTGCCCTGATTCTGACGCAAGATTTTTCCGTTTTCCGTTTCGAGGAAGCGCCAATCGCACAGCTGATGAAGCTTGAACGCCTTGGTGTTAAGAAGGTACATAGCGCCCTCGGGAACAAACCTGTCGTAGACAAGCGGTAAGCCGTTGTAGGACAGAGTCTTAAATCCGCCTTCGAGTTCCATGACATCGATATTGCGCTTATACGACGACATGTATTCTATGAACGAATACTTGGCTTCCTGCGAGCAAGCGATGAAATCGACCGTCGAACCCGCTTCGTTTTCGAGCGCGTCTATCGCCTCTTGTATGACTATCTCGTCGATTGCGCCGCCAACGTCCTTCGTGTACGGATTGAGGAAGGGATGCTTGGATTTTTCCACGCCGTAAATGCTCGTGCCTTTGAACAACGCGCCTATGCCCGTTATCTCCTTATCCTTTGAGCCTTGCACGTACAGCGTATCGGTTGCGCTGGGACTGCCGTCCAACACAAGCTTCTTGTTTTTGCGGTCAACGTATCTTATGCGGCTCGTTCCTTTTCTCGCTCCGTTGTTGGCGTACATATCGACAACAAGCCCCTCAACCAGGTTGCGTGTGGAGTCGAGAACGACATCGCCGCCTTTGTCGACATACGTTGCGAGAAGGCCGCTTCCGTCGCCGTACAGCATACGCCCGAGGTTGAACTTGGACGCGTTCAACAGCCCTTCGAGCTCGGCATTGAGAAGATCGGTAAATGCGCCCTTGCCCTCTGCCGAAGCGCGAATTGCTTTGTCCGAAATCTCGATCTGACCGTATAGGTTTTTGAGCGTGGTCACGAACTGCAAGTAATTGTTGCCGTGCGCAGTGGGAAGACTGCCGTCCTCGTCGCCGGCACCGACGCCGCCGTTGATGCCGAACTTCGCCGCAGTGCGTATCTCCTTACCCCACACGTCGGACGTGGTTTGCTCGATTTTGGTAAGCAACGGGTTGACGTGAGTATTGAGAAGGTCTGTCACTGTGCCGAGGTATACCGATTTGAGTGCATTTTCAGCATTTTGTAAAGTTACCATGTTTTTCTCCTTTAAAAAATTGATTTATCTGTTTCCGCCGAGAAGCTCGTCCGCGAGCTGTTTGGCTTCGTACAGGGTGCGCGGCCTGCGCACGGGCGCGATGACCGCAGAGCCGGACGGCGACGCGCCGCCGAACGCTCTCGCCTCGATAAGCTTGTGCTTGTACCGCGCGATACAAGCGTCCATTATCTCGGGAATATCGGAAAGAACGTCCGCGATTTCCGCCGCTCTTTCGGCTACCGCGCCGACTATGTCGTAGCCGCTGTCAACTCCGCCGTCGTCTATCGGCGCGGATGCGGTCGGTGCGGCTACCACGATTGCCGCCGCAACTTCCGATTGCGGCTCGACAAAGGACGATTGGGCTTCTTTTACGCAAGCCTTTTCGTCTTGATTCGCCTCGCCGCTCTCGCAAGCTTTTTCGATAGCCTTTTCCGCTTCGCTCCGCTCTTCGGGAGCGTTTTCGATATCGGGTTCACCGTCCTTATCAATATCGGCTTGCGCACTCGGAGCATTCGCGATTTGGGCTTGTAGCTGTTTTATGAGCTGACACCTTTTTGTAAACTCGCGTTCTAGCGCGTTATAAGCCGACAAAAGCTCGTCGGCGGAGTTGAACTTACCTATGGCGCTTTCCTCGTTTTGAGAAAGCTCTTTGTTGTTTGTTTTCATGATTTCTCCTTATATCGGTAATTGATCGACCGGCTGTTGCTGTTGCAACTCCCGATCCTCTGTCTTTGCGTACTGTTTGTGTTCTCGAATATGCGCTTTGAGCTTTTCCGCCTTTTTGCCGGAAGGACATTCGGTCAGCAAGTACTTGATGTGCGTGTCGATGTGAAGCGCGTGGTCGTCGAACTCGTTTATTGCGAAAACGCTCTTGACGTTCTCGGTTTCGGCACGCGTTATATGCACCTGCGAAAGACCGACGTCGCCGTCCCATCCGCCGTAACCGAGCGTTTCCATAAGCCTTCTTTTTGCAGCGTCCGTCATGCGCCCGTTCTCGTCCGTGAGCAGTCCCATTTTGTAAAGTTCGAGCATCATGTTTTGCCGCATGGCGGGTGTGGACAACAGCTCGTTGTCGCCTGCGAAAACGACGTCGTCGCTCGAAATGTCGGAAGCCGACCAGCGCATAAGCTCGACCTGTCCGTTCTGTCCCGCAATGCGCGACAGCCTCGAATCGGAGCCGAACTGCTTATACAGCCTGATTATGTGCCGCGCAATCTCGCGCGCCGCTATGCGCACGTACTCCGCGGAAAGCGACAGCCGCGTGTCATCCTGCTCGATGAGAAGCTGTAACGCCACACCACTTATATTGGAGGAAACGGATTCGGACGAGCGCATGACCTCGCTAACGCCGCTTATTTTCGTAAACTCGTTGAGTAGCCGCGCCTCCTCCGCGTCGAACACGCTCGGCACCGAGCCGAGCTCCACCATTCTCGGCGGCGTAGCGCCCTGCCGATACACCAATATCTTGCCGGGCGATATGCCCTCTTGTTCGAGATTGTCTATATCGACCGATCCGTCCTCCACCGCCATAACGCCCATCGAAAGCCTATTCATAAACTCGTGCTTGCGGTTTTTAACGGCGTTGTATGCGCGCTGAACGGGTATCGACCGCTCGATTATGGACGATCCGAAAAAGCACCCCGCTATTACGAGCGACACCTGCTTGATAAACGGAATACACCGCTTACCGTCCGCGCCGTTGACATAAGGAAGCGGACCGTAATGCAAGAGTACGCCGTTGGCAACAACCGCAAGCTCGCCGTCGGGCTTGTCGTCTGTGGGAACGGTGTAACGCTCGATAACCACCGCGCTGTTTTCCGCGCCGCGAACGGACAGCTTGTTTATTGCGCTGTCAGCGGCAAGTCCGCCACCGACTGCGGCTACCGTCATGCCGATAACGTCGCTGTGTTCCGGTTCTACGGACTTGCCGTATACGCGCTTGATCTCGCCAACGTCCACGGAACGCGCACGGATCAAAGAGCGGCAGTCTGCAATATTCTGCACAAAGATGTCGTCCGGGTATATCTCGAACGGCGACACCACGCTCGCACACACATCGCCCTCGTACACGTCGCCGTCGATTTTAAGCCCTGCCTTGTTATCCCAACCGACAAAGTAAAAAACCGTACCGCAAATCTCCGACCACATCGTGCCCTCGGTGAGCAGCGCGTCCACATCCAGCTTGTCGCAAGCGGAATTAAGAATCTTAGTGGAGTTCTTTGCTGTCTTTACGTCGTTGTCGTCGTTTGAAAACGGCCTGACGGTAAGCGACGGGCGCACGGTGTTGAGTCGAGCTTGACGCGTTTCCACAAGCGACGAAATGTGATTGAACACCTCGTGCTCTTGCCAATAGTAATCGCGTTCGACGTCGGCTATCTCGCCGGTGGGCGTTGCCGTGCAAAACTGATTGCCCATATAGAAATTCATATTCAGCCGCCATTGCGTTTCAAACGGGCGTCTTGCCTCGACTCGCCTCTCGAAATCGCGCTTAACGTCGGCTATGATATCCTCACGAAATTCTCTTTTCATTTGTCACTATCCTTGCGCGGTCTTTTGCGCGCCGTTTCCACCGATTTGGGCACGACCGTTTCGCCGATTGCCGTGTAGAGCTCGTTTAAGCACTTGTCGCACGCAAAGATTCGGCCGCGTATTCCCACTCGGTCAAACTTGATCGAGCGCGTCGCGCGGTTCTTACACGCGCCAAGCTCGCATTTGACATTGTGTTTGCACTCTGTAACTTCCATAAAATCCTCCCGATTTTTTATTGTTTATCTTTGTTGTCGCTTTGTAAAAGCTCTTCGAGAAGCCTTTTCTTTTCCTTTTCAAGCTGCTCGTCCGTGAGGTCGGAAACGCCGTTGCTGTCGAAGATGAACTTCGCGGCGGCGATGTCCGGCGGCACGTCCTTTATCGTGACCTTGCGCTTGACAAGTTCGAGCGAACCGTCCACTACCGCATATTCCTCCACAATCTCCTGCGCGGCATAACCGCACGCGCGCTTTAAGACCGCGTCTAAAATTTCGTCCTGTGTACTCATACAACGCCTCGCATCGACCTACGTCCGTATCTTCTTATAAGTCGCTCCTTGTCGAGCGATATATCGCTTTTTTTATCGTCGCGGCGAGGCGGCGCAGGACGGCTCATCAGGTAATATCGAAGCTCATCCAGACAGTGATCGTCGGTCTTTACTGGCCTGTCGCCGTCCCCCCAACGATAGCTTTTAAGCTCGCGAACGAGGTTGACGCAGGTATCGAAAATGAAAAGCCGCGGCTTGCCATCACTCATGAGATATTGCTTGACTCGGTTAATGCCGCTGAAAAGATCCTTGTTAACGCGCGTATCGACGAGTATGCCGTTGTCGCAAAAAAGCTCGGCAACCGACTTGTCGGCGTTGAGCGTGTGCTGTGACGCCGCGCTGTCTATGAGCGCGCAAATCCTGCCGCGCGAGTCGGTATGCCAACCGAGCGCGTCGCTTATCTCCTTGATTCTTCGAGCGTGATAATCGACGGCGCGCCCTGCCTCGAAATGCTCGGCAACGACATAGACGTTGCCGTCGTAGTCTACTGCATACCAATGACATGACAGCGGATTGTTAAGCCCGGGATCGATGGACAGCCTGTCTTGCCAATCGCGCGGAATATCGAATGGCGAAATCACGTGTACGCGCTCGTCAAACTCGGTGTAAACGGCACCCTTTGCGTCCACAAACCGCCCGTATCGCCGAACGTCGCGCTCGGCGTCGGTCATTGCCGCGGACACCCTTTGCACCTCTTCGGCGTCGAGATACGGATTATCCGCCCATTCCATGAAGATGTGCCACATCTCGGGATCGTTATTGCAGTTGAGGTAAATTCGCTTATACACAAACGTAAGACCGAGAAGGGGCGTCATTGTGCCGAAGAGAACACCCTTTTTATCCACAACGCGCATGGCGCACTCGTCGTAAATATCCTCCGGCGGCTCCTCGTCGAACCACACGTAATCGAGCGACGCGCCGGCGAACTTATCTCTTCCCGCCTCGCACGTCTTGAACCCGATAATGCTCACCGTTCCGAACACGTTTTTGACGGCTATGTAGTCGATGACGCCGCCCGACGGGTTTTGCGCCTTGCCGCTCTCCATTACGATGTCGGCTATCCAATCGGGATTGAGATAGTGCAGTATCTTCTTCTGCGCGACGTCGCGCTGAACGCGCCTAGACAGCGACACCACCCAACCCTCCGTGCGCTTGTTTTCGCGGTACGGATGAATTCCGCGAGCAAGCCACACGACCTCCACCGCGCCGCATTCGGTTTTACCCGTGCGGTTGCCGCCGAAAACCCACCTGTTGCGCTTTTGGCATTTGTGAAACTCCATTTGCTTTAAATGCACCTTGTCGGTGTTGTACCGCATGAGCGCATTGTTGTCGTAACGCCGCTTTTGCTCGCGTTCGATGTTGAGTATTTTCTGTACCGTTTCACGCAAAATAAATTCCCCTTACCGCCGTGAAAAAATATCGGATTTCTAAATCCGCAATTACCAATTAAATTCACGTTACTACAAAACAATCCACTTTTCGCCATTCGGCATAAAGTAAACTCAAAAGACATATGATATCGCTGTTTTCGGTAATGACCGCATTGACCTTTTTCTTAATGCCCGCGCCGACCACGCTGTACGACGCCGAGCTCAATCCGATAGTCGAGCTTCCGACCGGCTATTTCGTCATGCAGCGCGAAATGTCCGCGCCCGACGGATATTTGTCCGTCATATACGATGATCTCGGCGGTTACGTCAAGGCAGAGGACGTGCAGGCTGTTGACTACACCCCCGTTACCAAATACGAAACGACGGTCACCTTTACTTGCGACAACGACGGTCAGCCCGTCAACCTGCGCGCTTCGCCGAGAAAGAACGCGCAAATCATAGCCACGCTCGAAAAATCGGCAAAGGGGCACTGCTACGGCTCAATAGAAGGCGACGCACTGATTGCCGACGCGAATAGGCTTTGGTACTATGTGAACATCGACGGCAAGCGCGGCTACTGCTATTACGCGCACGTAAAGGTCTCGCCTACGCCGCCTAATATAATCGAAAAAGAAGAACCTGATTCGTCTACGCCGACGACCACCGAGCCGACAGACATAAAAGAGCCGCAGTCTATGTCCGGCGTCGCGGCTATAATATTTATCGTAGCTCTGTGCATTCCCGTTCCGTTCATAATGTTCTATCTGTTCAGAAAACCGAAGGACGATCAAAAATAGTCGCAAGTACTTTAAAACTACTTCGATATACAACACTACGCATTGCCCATTACAAACTCGTAATTGGGCAATACTTTTTTGATTTTCGGTTTTCGCTTTATGAGCTTGAACAAATACGAAAATTCGTCGTTGGCTCGCTTAACAGAATAATCGGCGAGCTCGATTTGCCTGACGGCAAGGTCGTAAAGTCCGCAATTCGTTCCGCCGAAAGCACATGAGCGCAATATCTCGAATTTATCGCCTAGCCCACGCTCGATAAATCCATACAAAACTTTGAGATTACAAAGATCGATGCGCTTGTTGTCAAGCTCTATGAGTTTTTCCACTATTTTTTTC
Organism: Clostridiales bacterium; assembly: GCA_022508445.1. Classification (GTDB taxonomy): domain Bacteria; phylum Bacillota; class Clostridia; order Christensenellales; family Pumilibacteraceae; genus Anaerocaecibacter. Next base: position 47,663 of record JAFLVG010000001.1, read on the forward strand.
GCAGGCGAAACGGTGTCCGCTATCACCGCCTCTTGCTCACGCTCTATCCTGTCTTGCAAGCCGTAAATGAACTGATTTATGAGTATTATATTTTCAATTGTCCTCTTCGCCGAATGTTGCATAACATACTCCTTATCAATGATTGTACGCGCAGTCTAACACGCAATTACTGACAACAGTATGTCAACATATATGTACCGCAAAAATTTAGAAATAATATCGCGACAAATGTTTTCACACGAAAAAAACGCCGATTTCTCGGCGTTTTATAGTTTATAAAAAAGCATTATTCATCGGAAAGCTCGTCGCCGTTATCCTCTTTCGTGGGCGCGTCCTCTTTTACGGCTTCCGCAGGGACTTCGCCACTCGGCGCTTCGCTATCCTTTGTTTCGCCTTCGACCGCAGGATTTTCCGCTTCTTGTTCCGGCGTTTCGCTATCCGGATTTTGCTCGGCGCTCTCCTCTTTTTCGGGCTCGGGCTCGGGAATCAGCTCGTTGCTGTCGAAAACGAACTCGCTTCCCTCCACGCAGGAATCGATAAATGCATTGAAAGCCTCGCTATACTTATCGGGATCGGCGGCATAAGCGCAAGCGTGCTGGGCGCCCTCTATTTCAACAAACTGTTTGTTTTCGGAAGCGCACGCTTCAAAAAGCTCGCGCCCGAGCGCCGTGGGTACGAATTTATCGCCGCCGCCGTGGATGAACAATGCGGGAACGGTCATTTTCTTTGCGAGCGCGGTAATGTCCGCGTCGTACAGCGAATAACCGTGAAAAAGTTTTACTCCGACTGCAAGCGGCAGGAGCGCGATGACGACAGGCAGGTGCGAACGCTTGACATGCGCTGCGTAAACCCCTTTCTGCGACGAGAAACCGCAATCGTCGATTACGCATTTAACTTGCGGAGGAACATTCATGCCGGCCGCGGCGATTACTGTCGAGCCGCCCATTGAAACTCCGCAAAGCGCAATCTGCACATTTTCCCCGTACAATTGGATTACTTTATCTATCCAGCGCAATAGGTCGAAGCGGTCAATCCAAGCCATGCCGACTTTTCCGTCCGACTCGCCGTGGCCGCGCATGGACGGCAACAGAACGTCATAACCGCGGTCGTAAAACAACTTTGCCTGCACTTGCATGGAACGCGGTGCGGCGCCGTAGCCGTGACAGCATATCGCAACTCTGCCATTCCCCTCGCGCTGTTTTATGAGAGTGGCTTTAAGCGCCACCCCGTCGTATGCGGTAAGCGACAGGGGTTTAAAAAATTCTTTCACTCCGTTAAACCAGGCAGAATTCACTCCGTAACGCTCGGGCGTCATACCGAGCTTCTCCGCCTTTTGAGGCGAGAGCGGTTTACGCCTGCCGAGTATGGCATGAACGGCAACGAACGAACCGATAAAGAACGCCGCGGCAAGAACAGCCACAACGCAAGCTATTATTAAGAGTGCAATCATCCAGCCTTGCATGGAAAGCCTCCGTCAATTGCGGATAAACATCGGACGCCTAAAAATCCGCATATTTTCCGCAACATTGATGCTTGCATTGTATCATAATCGAAGCACACTGTCAAGCACAATGCGCATGCAAGGCGATTGCAAGAACATCACAGCCTTTTTCGCAAAAAAAGAAGACTCGTCGTAAAACGAGTCTTCGAATGGAAGGGTGTGAGGATTCGAACCTCCGGTGTGCTACACAGCCATGAGTGTATAACTTTGTTATAAGCGCGTCCTATTGAAAAATTTCACCCCGCACGCACCGTTCCGAATTTTATCAATTTGTTGCATTTTGTTTACCTCCAAAAATTCCAATATAGAAATATAGAGGGCTACAAATTCAACGGGCGCGCCTACGCATAAAGCGAACACGCCAAAGGCTATGTATGGCGTTCCCGCCGGGAGTCGAACCCGAAACTACGCCTTAGGAGGGCGTCGTTATATCCATTTAACTACGGAAACACACCTAACAAATACAATATATCATTTTCGGCAAGATTGGTCAAGCGAATTGTCGGTCACTCTCGCTATTACATTAAGAGAAAACTCAAATCATAAAAATGCCGCGCCGAACGTTCTAAAAATTATCGATAATCGATAAAAAATTGTAAAAAATTATTGACAAACGATAATTTTTGTGCTATTATTGCATAGAATTAGCCAAAAGGAGGATGCATTATGGAAACAAAGAACAAAATCGTCAAAACAGCAAAGGTCTGTTACATCGTTTCAAAGGTGATATATTGTCTGTCATTTGCGGCATGTCTGACATTTATCGTTTTGGCAATCGCACTGCCGCTCTCAAACGCGGTCAAGTCGTTTACAAAAGCCGAAACGGCGACAATCTTTTCGACCTTGGCTTTGTACGCGTTCATGTGCATAGGCTTGTTGTGGAACGTCGAAGGGCTGTTCAAAAGCGTCGTGCAAAATCAAACGCCTTTCAGCGAAGCCGTCAACCACTATTTGAAAAAAATCGCAATATTCATATTGCTTGTCTCGCTTATCCCGGCGATTGTAGGCTCGACAGTATTGCGCATAGCCTGTCCGGAAACCGAGCTCACCTTTCCGGTCGCAATGGGCGGCGTTGTCGGAGGAATCGTGCTGTTTTTGATCGGCATGTTCTTCAAGTACGGCAACGAGTTGCAAAAGCAGGATGACGAAACATTATGATAGTCTTGAATTTGAATAAAGTCATGAAGGATCGCGGCGTCAAGCTCAAAGACCTCGCCGCGAAGATCGGATTGACGGACGCTAATCTTTCCAATATCAAAACGGGCAAAATTTCGGCAATTCGGTTTTCAACTTTGAACGCGCTGTGCAAAGAACTCAATTGTCGCCCCGCCGACATTTTGGAATATCAAGAAGATTAGACGGTCCTTCTCACCATCAATTAAAAATGATATAACACAAAAAGCGGTTGAGAGCATTTCCAAACCGCTTTTGTTTTTCCGATATTTTCGTCAAGGCTTGACGGTAAGCGTTCCGATGATTACGCTTATTTCGTAATTATCAGTCACATCCACGCCGTCACACGTAATTTTTACAGACGTTATCCGATTTTCCACCGAGCCTATGTCTATAATCGAGCCTGCTACTTTCGCCTCGATTACATGCCCTTCCGCAAGCCCTTGTCCGCCGATAGGCAGAAGTATCTCATTGCGGACGAGCGGAGTGCCGTCGTAAGATTTTTCGTCGCTCGCCGCGGTGATGACGATTTTGCGCGGAACGATCTCCATTCCGCCGCCTTCGAACATTACGGTGAAGTTGTCGGTGATTTCCTCGCCGCTCGGCGAATACACGTGGCACAGTCCGCGCTCGTCAAATATTGAGGCGAGCTCTGTCGCTCCAATCCTTCCCACATCGGTAAAGCCCTCGTATTCGCCCATGTCGATAACGACATTGCCGACGTATTGAGGCAGGCTGTTCCAATAATATCCGTAATAGCCTTCGAACAACTCCTCGAAAACTATCGGCTTGCCGTCATACACCTTTTTCGCATAAGGAATGATGACGTTAACAACCTGCTTCGTAACCCACACCAGACCGTCGAAATAGGTAATGTTGTATTTGTCGGTTACGTCCTCGCCGGCTGAATCGTACAGATTAAATTCGACGATTACGCTTTCGGTCTTGCCGACCTCGACGCGATGTCCTTCCACAACGACGGTGTAGTAATACCCATTATCAAGCAGAGTTTTAAGCGCCGAGCCAAACGCGTCCTCGACCTCGTTTTCGGCATAGAGAGGAGTGCCGTCGTAAACCTTGGTGACGTCGACCGGCTTGATAAAGAGCGACTCTTTCATCTGTCCGCCGCTTCCGCCTTCGCCGCCTTCACCTTCTCCGTTGCCTTCGCCGCCGCCGTTTCCGCCGCCGCCGTTAGGACTGCTTCCCGTCACTTCAACCATAACCCAGCCCGCGCCGTCGATATAGACCTCAACCCAAGCGTGACCGTCCTTTATTTCCACCCACTCGCCGGCTTTTGCGCTCGCCTTGAAGCCTGTGACATAGCGCGCAGGGAAGCCGAGTGTTCTAAAAAGCACGGTTGCGGCAGTCGCGTAATGCCTGCACACACCCTCTTTGTATTCATCGAGGAAAGCGACAGCGACATCGTTCTCGCTGTCGAGAGCCTTATTGTACTTGTCATTATACTTCGCGGCGGTGCGAATGTACTTTGCCACCTTGAAGATAATCGATGGATCGTCATATCTGAAACGTTGTTCTTTTATTATGCCGTACATATATTCGGCAGTGGCTGACGGCACTTCCATGTAGTTTCTGTAAACGAAATCACGGTACGCAAGCTCCACCGCCGCAAATAAGCCGAGATCGGAAGAGGAAAGCCTTGCCCCGTTATCGGAGGTGTAGTCGTACATGTAATGCTCTGCCGAATAGCGAGTGAGCGCCGATTCGGCAGGCTTGACGTCGCTCGTGTATCTGTGATCTTCGCCGAGCGTCAGATAGTACGGCAATGAGTATGTACCGGAGAGCAAAAGCTCGACCTCGATATTATTGGCCGTCATGCCGCTGTTATTAAGCAAAATGCTCGTCAGATAATTGACGCTGTATTCCTTGCCGTTATAGTAAATATTTTGTCCGTCGTATTGTACGCCTGCCGCCCAGCCGCCGACGTCCAAATTGGTTGCGGCGACCTTTCCGGTGTACGCGCCGTAACTCATCAGACGCAAATACACAGTTCCGCTCTTTTCGGAGTACAGCCTGATTATCGGTCCGCGCGGACCGCCGCCACCGCCTTCTCCGTCGCCTTCTCCCTCGCCGTCACCGCCGCCTTCGCCGCCGCTCGGCTTTACGATTTTCAGCTTGCCGTATTCGACTTTAATGTCGTAGTTAGGGGTTTTGTCAATTCTTCCGTAGCGGACCTCAAACGTGAGAACGTTGTCCACTTCTCCGATATCGCGTATTTGAGTGTACGTAATGACCACAAGCTCATGGCCGACGACGAGCGTACCTTCTATTATTTCGAAGCGATCGTCAAAGTGCGTAACGCCGTCATACGGCCACTCATTGGAAGCCGTTTGAACTTTTATGGGGCGCGGCGTGACGGTGAGCGTGCCGAAATCATAAACGATATCGTAATTGTGCGTCACGTCGTTTCCGTCACTGTCGCGAACGTACGCCACCTCGACGGCATTTATTGCGCCGCTCTCCATTACGTCGGTGATGGAAACGAAGTTCGGCTTCAATATAACCGTATGCCCTTTCAAAAATCCGGTTATAACCGCACTGCCGCCGTTAAGCGGCTCGCCGTCGTACTCCTTTTCGAGATCGGGCGTGGATATGCATAGCTCGATAGGCAAAATCGTGAGCGTGCCGTATTCCAACTCTATGTCGTAGTTTCCTATATCGGCGTCCGTTCCCACGAGCTCGTAGCCGAGCCAATTGGAAGTGCCGATAACCTCGCCGTCGGCATTTCTCATGACGTCTTTTACGAGCGTATACGCGACTATGTCAAGCGTGTGGTCTTTTACGAAACCGAGCGAGCCGTCTGCTACCTCCCAACCCATGTCAAAGTGCGATTTGCCGTCGTAATCCCACTCATGCGTCGCGGTCACAATCTTGACATGCCGAGGAAGCACCCGAAGAGTGCCGTATTCCATTGTTATGTCGTAGTTGGAAGGTTTTGCCGGCACACGGCTGTTAACGTCGCCGTTGATAAGCTCAAAGCCGAGTACGTTTTCTTTTCCGATTATCTCGCCGTTTGCGTCACGCATGACGTTTTTGACCGTCGTGTGCGAAGTGATTTTGAGCGTATGATCGAACACAAAATCCATAGAGCCGACTTTGACTCTGAACCGCTCGTCGTAATGCTCGTCGCCGTCGTAATCAAAATCGGTCGACCAAGAAACGACCGTCACCGGGCGCGGCAGAACGATGAGCGTTCTGTACTCGTAGGTTACGTCGTAATTGGCGGTGACGTCGCTCCCGTCCTTATCGAATATCCTTGCCGTAAAAGTATTCGGGCATGAGCCTGCGTCGGTAATGGCCGCCCAGCTGTCGTCGTCGGGAATTACATCGTGAAGCGGAACAAATCCCCTGCTGCCACCTACGAATTCGAAGACCATTCCCCTGTCGGGGTGCGGATTGCCGTCCTCGTCATGTTCGTAATAATATCCGCACACCTTATAGAACTTTGCCGTGCCGTCGTAGTACCAATATGTTCCGTTGTAGTATTCGTAATCGTCCTCTGTGCCGAACGACACAAGCGTTATCGGACGCTTATCTATAATAAACGTCGCAGGCGATTTGTCTATTTTTATATCGTAGTTTTTGGTTACGTCTTCAATTCTATCTTTATCACCGTATACGTTAAAGCCCGTTATAACGCAGTTTTTATATGTACCTGCATTGACATATTCGCCGTTAAATATTGCGTCTCCGTAATGATTTTCGACCAGCGAACCCTCAAAAACTTCATACCCGATTCCTATATCGACGATTGGTTTAGCGTTGTAAACCTTCGAAAGGCTTTTAGCTCTGACTTTGATTGCGCGCGGATTTACAGTGACGGTGCCGGGCGTAACGTTATATGCGTAATTACAGAGAAGTCCAACTCCGTTCGCGCCTGTCGTTTCACCTGTGTTGATGTTTTCTATTGTCATCCACAGCGGATAATTTATATAACCGCAGACATTACCCTCATCGTCGTACTTAACGTCTTTAAAAAGATCGCTGACTATCACGAGTCTATGGTCGGGTACAAGCCCCTCATCTTCGCCCGTTTTAACGGTAAATCCATTTACTCTTCTGCCTTTGCCGTCATACTCGAATTCATCCGAATCGGTAGTTATGTTCAGCGGACGCGGAGTAACTTGAATAGTGCCGTAATCGTATTCGATGACGTAGTTGGCGGTTTCATTCGGCTCGATGAACTGCCCGTCGCGGTAATGCAAAATCTCGATAGTAAACTCGTTTGCCAACGGCTCGTCGGTTACATATCGAATGACACGGCTTTCTACGCAACGCGCAGCTTGACCGTTAGCTATATGGCCTTTTATAATAGAAAATCCATCTTCGAAATGCTCTTTATCGTCATACACCCAAGAGTGGCCGTTCGACTTGACGGTTATACAAAGCGGCGTTATTTTTAGCTCGCCGTAAGAAACTATTTCAATATCGTAGTTTGAAGCGAGCGTGCCGACAAGCTCGAACGTCAGCACGTTTTCGACGAATGTGACTCCCCCGTTCTCGTCGTAAACAACGTTAGTGATTTCGGTATGCGTAAGCACCGAAACGGAGTGTCCCTTTTCGGTAAGAATGCGATCGGCGGTAAAGCCCTCGTCGAAATGCGGCTCGCCGTCGTACGGCCAAGTGTGGCTGTTTGTCGTCACCTGTACTTTTCTCGGCTTGACTTCGAGGTAACCGTCCGCAAGCGTTATGTCGTAATTGGAGTTAAGCGCCGTCTTGTTCTCGTCATTCTCGGCGTATATAATCACCGAGGATATTCTGTTTATCTTCTCCTTGCCCGCGTCCGTCAAGCTTCCGGTAAACGTCACGTCGGCGGTATGCCCGGGCGCAAAACCGACGTCTTCGCCTTTGTTTACGGTATAGTTATCGGAATCGGTGTTTACGAGCGGTTCGCCGTCGTATTCCTTATCGCAGTCGCCTGCGGTAATCGTAATCGGGCGTGCGGTAACGTAAATCTTACCGGTCACCACGGTTATATCGTAGTTGATTGCTTTTGAAATGATCGCGGCGTCCACAATGTCGAAGTCGATAACGTTGTCGGTCTCGCCCACGTTCGTAAGCTCGCCGTACTTTCCGTTTTCTACCGCAACTATTCCGTGCGACTTGACAAGGTCGTATAGCGAGCTATCGGAAACAAACGGAAGCGCCGTTCTTCTCGCCGTGCCGTCGTATACAAAAGATTTCGTCGGTGTTTCGATTGTAACAGGGCGCTTATTGATTTTAAGCGTGCCGTAAATCGGTATAATCTTGTAATTGGCGGCAAGCGTGCCTTCCACCTCGAATTCGAGTATGTTGAGTACAGTGGTAACCTCGCCGTCGTCATCGAAAGCTACGTCGGTTATCGTCGTATGCCGTGTGACTTTGAGGCTGTGACCGCTTATGAGTCCGCGCGCGGTAAATTCTTCATACCAATGCTCGTCGCCGTCATACGTCCACTCTTTGCTGTCGGTAGTTACCGTGACCTCTCTGGGATCGACAATCAGCATGCCGTACGTAGCTTCGATAGTGTAGTTGTAAGTCAGGTCGGTCTCGCCGTCGGCGGCAAGCACGACAAAGCCGAGAACATTGTGCGTGCTTCCGGCGTCTGTGATTCGAGTGTTTGACACAACGCGAAGCGTATGCCCGGCGACGAGCTGTTTGCCTTCTATCGCAAAGCCCTCGTTAACAAGAGGATCGCCGTCGTACGTCTTGCGGTCGGGCGAAGTGACTACCGAAATTATGCGTGGCGTAACCTCGATAGTGCCCGGATTGACGATAAACGTATAGTTGTCGCTTACGTCTCTGCCGTCGGACGCAAAGGCCTTGAACACCATGAGGTTTTCGGTTGTGCCGACGTTTGTCTGCGATGCCGCGAGCGCGATTTCAAGTCTTTCGCCATCAACGATAGGCGTTTCTTCGGAAACGGTATACTTACTGCCGTAAAACGGCGCGCCGTCGTACTCGCGCTTTTCGTCGTCGGTGTTTATAACGACCGTGCGCTTTTTAACGGTGAGCATTCCGGTAATTTGAGCAATGCGGTAATTGGCGGTAACGTCTATGCCGTCGTCGTTGAGTATCTTGTGCGACACGTTTATTACGGCGGTGTTTTCGGTTTGACCGACGTCGGTTTGCGACTTATCGAAGTACGGAACAATCAAGTCGCCGTCCGCAAGCTCTCCGCCCGTGAGTTCCCACGCGCTCGAAGAAAGCGGCTTGCCGTTGTACTCGGCGGTTGCGTCCGAAACGGTTATCTCGATATCGCGCGGAATAAACGTTATCGGGCTTTTGTTGCCGCTTATCTTGTACGAGCCGGTAACTTCATTGCCGTCAGAGTCTGTGATAACAACGTAATCGGCGTTTGCCCACACGTCGGTAGCGGTTTTGGAAATGTCCGCATAATCGAATTTACTTATGGATATCGTATCGCCGTGTACAAGCTCCGCCGTGTATTCGGGCAGTTCACCGTAGAGAACCGTATCGGCGATTTTGATGTCGAGCGGACGAGGCAGAATAGTGAAAGCGTGAACTTTTCCGTAACTGTTTGCACCGAAGGTGCGTCTTGACACGGCACGAACGTAATAATTGCCGGCGAGCTTGGGCTGTTCTTTAACCCATTTATCGTCGCCCTCTCTGCGGAATTCATATTCCACGTCGTCGAGGAATGCGCTGGCTTTGTACGTAAAAGGCTCGCCGTAAACTATCTGCGACGGGCAAGCGGAAACGTCGCTGATAATTCCGCGCGTGCCGAGGATAGTCGCAACCGCCGTGACAATCAAAACGCAAGCAACTATGATGGGAATTTTAAAATGCCGCAACTTCGCCACAAACGCGGCACGCCTTTTTATTTTACGGTTGTAATCGGCATAAAGCATGTTTACGCATCCTCCTCTACGCCGGATAGCGGTCTTTGCGGCAGAACTGTTAGCGAGCCGCTCACGTAATGAATAATATAGTTTGCGGTAACGTCCTTGCCGTCTGCACTGCGTATAGTGACCGAATCGACGCTGTTTGCGCTTCGCCCGACAAGCGACTGCGATCCGGAGATGACAACAATTGCGCTGTCGCCCTGACCTAACGCACCGCCTTCTTCGTCGCTCGTGATAGTGTACTCGCCGCAAACCAGTGCGGCGCCGTTAAGCTCATTCAAGTATCCGGTCGCCGAGCCTGCCGTGACGGTTATTTCGCGCGGCGATACGGTAAGGTAGCCGCAATCGGCATTGACCTTATACATATACGTAACGTCTTTGCCGGACTCGTCGATTATAATTATGTCGAACGTGTTTAGACTGCGCCCGACGTTCAGCCGACTGCCCGTCATTGTGACAGACGATATGGAATGACCTTCGAGAAGAGTGCCTACGCATTCCCATCCGCCCGATATCGAGCGCAGATATGTCCCGTTGTAAACGCTCGTCAGCGATTCGGTCTTGACGGTTATCTCTTGAATATAAATATGCAGTTTTCCGCTCGACAGTATAATGTTGTAATCATCCGTCACGTCGTTCCCGAAGTTGTCAATCAGCTTAAACGACATGATGCGGCTTTCGCCTATTCCCACTTCGTTCTGCGATCCGGAAACGGTAAACTCATAGCGATATCCGAGCGACTCAACAAGCGAAAGGCCTTGCAAGGAATCGAGCTCGTAAGTGAGCGGCACGCCCTTATAATCACTGTAATTCAAATAGACGTCGAACGGCTTGATTGACAGTATTCTGTCGCTGTTAGGATTGCCGATGCCGGTATTGCCGGAGCCGCCCGTTCCGTCAAAGCCTGCGCCGCCGCCTGTAACTTCGAGCTGTACCCAGCCCGCGCCGTCGATGTAGACCTCCGTCCAAGCATGAGCCTCTTTGGTCGTGACGTCCACCCACTCGCCGCTTTTCGTATTGCCCGCGTAACCGATACAGTAGCGCGCAGGTATGCCGAGCGTGCGGAAAAGAAGCGTCGCGGCGGACGCGTAATGCCTGCACACGCCCTCCTTGTATTCGGAAAGGAACGCCTTAACCACGTCGTCCTCGAAGTCCATAGCGGTGTCGTATTTAAGGTTATAAGTCGCGGCGCCTCGAACATACGCGGCAACCGAAGCGATGAGAGTTTGCAAATCCATTGCCGCAAAGCCCTGTTCGTCTATTATGCCTTGCAGGAACAGCCTTGTGCTGTCCGGCACGGCGGTGTAGTTGATGTGAACATAGTCGCGGTAAGCCTGTTCGTCGCGCGAAAGAGCACCCAAATCGATGTTCATAAGCTTGCGACCGCCGTCCGCTATGTAATTGTAGGAATAGAAATACACGGCGTACTCGGTTCCGCTTCCGACATACTTGACGTCGCTCGTTTGCACAACGCTGTCAAGCTCCGTCATGCTCAAATAATACGGCAAATAATATTGCGAAGAGCCTACAAGCTCGATCTCCACACTGCCGTACTCCACACCGGCAGAAGCGAGCGCCGCGCCCATGAGATAGTTCATGCCGTATCTCACGCCCGCAACCTCAATCGTCTCATTGTATGCCGCGATATCGTCCCAGCCGCGCATGTTATAATCACCGAAGCTCATATACCGAAGATATATCTCTCCGTCGCGGTCCGCACGCAATCGCAACACGAGCTTGGGATCGCTTTCTGCGCCATCATTATCGCCACCGCCGAGCGAGCCGCTGTCGTCGAGATTTCCGCCCTTGCCGCCTTCGCCTTCGTTTCCTCCGTCACCTTCTCCGCCTTCGCCTTCTCCGCCACCGCCGCCACCGCCTTGCGTGCCGTCGTCACCGTACACCACCAAGCGGCCCTCTTGGAGCTTTATGTTGTAATTTCGAGTGACGTCCTCGGCGCCTTGCATAACAATGACCTCGGCGATGGTATTAGGTACCGAGCCGACATACGTAATAGTACCGGAAATCGCAACGAGAAGCCGTTGACCTTGCGCCACTTGCGTTATGGACACTACGTCGTATTCGTCGCAAGTGAGCGGCTTGCCGTCGAATTCTTTGCTCGCAGATCCCGACTGTACGGTCAGGTTGCGCGGTGCAACCGTAAGAGCGCCGAGCTTGTACTTGACCTCTATTCCCTCGGCTTCGCCTCCGTTTTGCGTTACACGGACGTACACTGCGGTATTGTCGGAAACGCCGACGGCGGTCTGCCGACCAATTACAGTCGCAGTTACCGTGTATTCTCCGACGGTAAAGCTTTGTCCCGACGACAGCCATGCGTCTGTTGCGAGCGTGTCATCTGTCACTACGCGCCAGCAATCGCTGACGAGCGGCGTGCCGTCGTATATCTTGTAGGCAGGGCGCGTCTCCAAAACAATAACGATAGGCTCGACCGTGAGCGTACCGTAAGTAAACACTGCCTCGTATGACGCCGTAACCTCCTCGCCTCTATCGTTAAGCACTCTGCACGACGCATAGTTATCCGAAGTGCCGACTTCGGTTTGAATTCCCGTCACCGTAACGTAAAGAGTGTCGCCGTCGTGAATAACTCCGCTCGCAAGCGTCCACTTGTCGCAAGTGAGAGGCGTGCCGTCATACGTCTTGCTATCCGAGTGTGTGTGTATTTCGAGTTTTTCGCCGTGAACGTACAGCGTGCCGAACAAATACTCAAACGAGTAGTTATGCGTGACGTCGCGTTCGCCGTCCGAGACAGTGGCGGTAAATGTGTTGTCGGCCTTGCCCGACGAGGTGAGCGTGCCGTTGATGTAGTATGTAATCTCATGCCCGAAAATGAGCGTGCCGCCGACGATTGCACAGCTGCTCGCAGTGAGCGGTGTGCCGTCGTAATCCTTTTCCGCACTCGCGGACTGCAATACGACCTTTCTCGGCATTACGTCGAGCGTGCCGAATTTGAACGATATCTTGTAATCGCCGGACACGTCGTTTCCTTTCGCGTCGACGACGAAAGCGACGGCGGTGTTTTTGCTCGATCCCACTTCGGTTTGCGAGCCTGTGACGGTAACGCGCAAAGAGTGACCGTCTTTGAGCTTGCCGCTTTCTATGCTCCATTCGTCGCAAGTAAGCGCGGTGCCGTCATAGTCCATAGTTTCGGACGACGTCGCAACAACTATATGCACGGGGCTTGCCGAAATAACGCCCGTAGCAATAAGTATAAGGTACACCGCGAGCAGCGCAATAATACCGAGCGTTATAGAGCCGATTATATAGACCGATTTGGACTTTTTGGCAGTTTGATTTTTATTCACGGTGACCTCCTTGTAGATTTTTGTTTGGATTTATATTCGGACGGATAAGCGTTACACGTTCTTTTCGAAACGGCGCATAAGGTCTTTACACAGCTTCATCTTGTCGTCGCCGAACAGCTCGTCCAAGTATTGGCAGAACCCGTCCGCCGCGTTCTTGATGTATATCGGGTTTTGCGTCTCTATCTTGCGCAATACCTTCTTGCTCAATATGTCGTCCAGCGCCGCTATCTCGTCGCCGCCGCAACCCACATACACCGGTATGTAATTGCGTATCTGGTTCATTATTCGGTTCCCGAACGTTATGTGGAAATGCTCTATCATGTACCTGTCCAGCTTCTCCAATCGCCGCTCGTTGCGCTTGGTCATGCGGTATTCTTTTCGCGCCGCTTTCGTTATCTCGTTAAACCGCGCCGCAGTTATATGCACCGGCTTTTCTTTCGCCGCCACAAACGGCTCGGCTTTGTTGTCCAGGTTCATCACCATCGCTCTGTCGTACACCTTGTCGCTTATTGCAAACGTACTGTCGTCGTTGTTCGCCGTGCCTATAAACCACATATTCTCCGGCACTCTTATCATGCCGTTCTTTAACTGCTTCGGATCTTTCTCCCACTGGCTGGACACCACCGTCAGATATCTCTTATCCGCATCCGGTATTTCCAGCATTGAAAGAAACTCCGCAAAGTAATACTCCACTCGCGCTATATTCATTTCGTCAAGCACGGTCACGTATATATCCTTGCTGTAATTTGCCTCGTACATCTTTTCGAGTAGCTGTGTTTCGTTGAACTGCTTTGTAAACTCGTTATAGTACCCGAGTAGGTCCGTTCGCTCTTTCCACATCGGTTGCACGGGTATTACCGTAGACGGGTTGTCCAGATACTTCCCGAACACATACGCGAGCGACGTTTTACCAGTTCCCGACATGCCTTGCAGTATCATGATGTGAGATACGCTCAATCCCGCTATAAACCGCCTTATGTCCTCTATTTCGTAATACAGCTTTTGGTTAGCCGCAAAATTGCGCAGGTTCTCGCACAGCGTTTTTAGCGTTATACTCTCGTCGTAGTCGTTCCTTTCGTACTTCGCTTTCTCTTTGTCTATTCTCAGTAGCGTCGGAAACCTTTCTCCTTCTTTCCTTTCCTTGTCCCCTTTCTTCTCTTTCTTGCTCGCTTTATCTTCCTTCTTGTCATCAGAGAGAACGGAGTCCTCGGCGCTCGGCTCGCTTTCATTCTTATCGATAACAATCTTGGAGCGGTTGTCCGAAATAAGCACCGATATGATAAGAAGTGCTACCAAAACGATTATGATTAAAGCGTAGATTAAAATGGCATAGGCGGATGACAGGTTATCCCATATCTCACGCATGCCGCTCAAATATTCGTATGAACTTTTCACGCCGCAAGCGGCAGAAGCACTCATCATCATTTTCGATCTCCTCGGGATGCCTTGCGCTTTGCGGCACGCCTGATGCGCTCGGTTTCGTCCTCGCCGAAGATATTTCCGAGCGTCTGCATAAAATCATCGTCATCCGCTTTGAGCTTTCCGTCAAGAGCATAAACCGCATGAGGGATTAGCTTTGCGGCAACCGCGCTGTCGAGCGCCTCAACAGGCTCCGCTCCGCAAGCAAGCCGCACCGCAATGTATTTTTCCATCTGTACGCACATCTTGTTGTCCAGCTTGAACGGCGTTCTCGCCGCTATATAGTTTTCGAGCTTGTCGACTAATTTCCACAGCGGTTCGTCGATCTCGTATTCGCGTTCCGCCGCTTGGAATGCCGCAACAAGCTGGTAATAATTTGGCGAAGTACCGCTGTACGGCACGGCGGCGGCAGGCGTGACAATGGGCGAAATAACAGTCGCCATGTCGGCTAGATATGCCGGGAATTCACCGTTATCGCCGTCCGAAATACGCATTAAAAACCACAGGTTTTGCGAAACGTCGATAACGCGTTTTCCGCCGCCGAATGTGACGGTCAAGGCGTCGGGCGCGGTGGCGTATCTGATAAACGGCGCAAATATCTCGCTCAGCCTGTTTGCTACGACTCCGTCGAGCGCGGCTATCGTTACAGCCTCTTTACGGCTCGAAGCGTAAGCAATAGCGGAAGTGAGGCTTGTGTCCGCTTCGCAGAAAAACAAGTCGTCAGACGAAGAATAATCTTCCGCATTGTCGATGTAATGCGAGCAGCCGAAATACTCGCCGATGAGCGATGTGGTCACATCAAACGTTTCGCTGTCACAGCGCATAAGCACGGCGCGCGAAGCGGACATTGCTGCGATGATGTCGTACAGCGACGAAGCCTCGAACTTATACCCCTTGCCGAGAGCGAATGCCGCAAAGCCTTCCGCAATCGTTTTTACGGTGACCGAATCGTCAAGGTAGTTCAAAATGTCGTCATCATCGCGGCTCACGTTTTGCTCGTCGTCTTGATCGTCGTCGCCGAATTCATCGGCAAACAGCTTGTCGTATTCGAAGTCGTCTCCGATCTTTGCATTGGACTTGAAATCGGCGCCTGTTTCTCCGCGTGCCGAAACCTCGTTCATTCTATATCCGCTCGCCGTGATGTTGGACACCGACTGCAAATAATCGGAGAGCTTTTCGCTTCTCTTGTTAAGCGCGACGCCTTGTATAACGATCTCACCGGTCAGCCTGATATCTGACGCGGAAGAGCCTATATAAACCTGGTATGTTCCGTTTTCGACCTTGCGATTGCCGTCCTGCTCGTCGTAAATATCAAGCTTCGAAGCGTTTACCGGGAACGATATTTGTACGGATGAATTAGGCGCTATCATTACCTTGGCAAAGCCTTTAAGCACGCGTAAAGGCCGGCAAATCGCCGAATCCTTTTTGCCGATATAAAGCTGTACGACTTCGAGCGCGGCACGACCGCCAACGTTTTTAACGGTGACTTCCACGTTGTCGTTTCCGATTTTGAGATTGGAATATTCAAAAGAAGTATACGACAATCCGTAGCCGAACGGGTATCTCTGTTTGATGTTTTCGGTCGTATATCTGCGGTAGCCGTAAAACTCGCCGACCTTGTAGCGTCCGGCCGCGACTGCCGCTTTATGCGACGCGTAATGCTCGTCGGCGTCGTCGAACGCCGTAAACGCAAGCCTTCCGGACGGGCTTATCACGCCGAAAATAATATTGAAAAGCGACTCCGCACCGCGCGATCCGCCGATCGGCGCAAAAAGCACGCCTTGCGCAAAACTATCGAACTTCATATCGGGAAGAACTGTTCCGCAAACTACCGAGATAACCGTCTTCCCCGTCTTTGCTATTTCGGAAAGAAGCGCCGTCTGGTTTGCAGGAAGCTTAATGCTCTTGCTCTCGTCAACGCGGCGCTCGCGCGCGTTTCCAAGTCCTACGAACACAACAACTACGTCTGCGGACTTGGCAAGCCCGACAGCGCCCGCTATAAGCTCGTCACTGCGCTCCGAATGAATAGCATAACCGTCCGAATGCCCGACGTAAGTCGCGCCGCGCGATGATATCACGCTTGCCGCCGCCGACTCGAAATCGGGATATGAATGTGCAAGCTCGCCCACAGTCGCAATCTTTGCGGCCCTCACAATGGGCAAAACTTTATTGTCGTTTTTAAGAAGAACCGTCGACTCCTCGCAAGCGAGAAGAGCTATGCTCTTTCCTTGTGCCGCCGCAGGGTTTTCGCCCTCCGTCTGCGCAGTCATTCCGTAATGCTCGCGAGGACGCACCGCCGAATTGATATAGCTTATTACTTTGTCGGCAGCCGTGTCGAGCATTTCGTCGCTTATCGCCGTTCCGTTTTCGAGCGCTTTATTAAGCTCGCCGACGGTGACGGACCCGCGCTCGACGTCCTCTTTCATTCTGCGGTAATTTTTGAGCGCCGCGCGAAGCGACGATACGGACGCGCCACGAAACAGCAGTTCCGGCTTTGTGAGTCCCGTGAGTAACGCCTCCTCATAAGATTGGGAGCAAATTACGGTATTTACATAGTTTTTGGATGTAGCGCGCTCTATTGCCTTTTCGTTGACGTTCTTCCACTCGCCGCGCGGCCGCGCACACGAAACGGAAAGCGCCGCAGACGGGCGGTGCTTCAACACCGAATAGAACGGATGCGCAAAGACATTATCTATAAACGATTGACTGGGCGTGCGGTCGAGATATTCTATATCCGTATTTTTGATTCCGAAGCCGTCCAAGCATGCCGTACCGCCGCTCGCCTCGATTGCCGCAACGCAAGCGCCCGCAAATTTGGCGTTGAGATAAGCGTCCTCGGAAAGACCGCTTGTAAAAGCATTGCACTTAACCGAAACGTCGGGTGTTGCAATCAAACCGAATTTCTCCGTTCCGTCACGCCGCACGATGTCACCGACAGCTTGCTCGACAAGCTTGATATTCCAGCTATTTACAAGGCTCGAAAGCGGCGGATATGCGGTATCGCCGCAGTACTCGCTGTTGAGAGTATCGACGTCCGAAATTTCAAGGCTCGGTACGCCGAGCGCCGTGACGGATTCGGACGACGCACTGCCGAGGTCGGCAACTAGCGCGAGTTTTTGCTCCTCTGTGAGCTTTGCAATTATTTCACCGTTTTTGAGCATCGTATTACACATCCTCCGTATATATGAAGGTAAGGTTATTGATATAAATGCAGTCGTCGTTAGATGCAAGGCTGACGTCCTTCGAATATGTGAATTCGAGAATGTCGCCTGCCGCGAGCTCCAATGTCAAGCCTTGCGACTGCGTTCCCGAAAGCGTCAGTATGATAGTGCTTTTAAGCGATACAATCAGCTTGTCGTGAGTTAATTCACACGACGCGCGCGCGGTAAACGAAACGGTCATAGCCCGATCGGCAATAACTTTGAACGTCGACAAAGAATCGTCGTCCTTGTTAGTCGATTTAATTTCGCCGCTTGCCGAAATTTCAAACGGATATTTCTCGTCGTTTTGAATAAATGACGAAAGCTCTTCTGCCGTTCCGCTCGTAACTACTACGCGCTTCGCGCCGCACATAGAACACTTTTCATCCGAACCGAACGAGTGCGGCAATTTTGCGACGTCCTCCTCAAACGTGCGCTTGCAGTGCGGACATTCCGCTTTTCTGACGCCCGTTTTAGTGCAGGTAGGTTGTTCCGTTACAGTCCAAGCGTTTTCGGCAAACTGTGTATTAGACCGCGTGGGATTGTTACTTGCGTCGTACCGCCAGTGATTGCTGTCGCCGTCGTGAATACAATCGGAATAATACAGCACCGTGTATAACGTACTGCCGCCGCCCACCGTGCGCCAATCTTCAACATCACCGTCAAAATAGATAACGGTTCCGCTGTCGAACGCAATACCGTGAACGCCCGTCACCGCTTTACCCACAAAAACGTTCACGCGGCCGAAAGTAGACGCATAATTTCGTACAGCGTATCTGTTTACCGTTTCGCCGTTCACAGTAAACGATTTCGGAAGGTTAATCATATCACCGTTCCAATACTCAATGTAATACAGCCACCAAGCTCCCGAAGCCTTAACAAATTTTAACTCATTTACGGAAGCCGTGACAAAATTCGCATCGGACGCGACGTCGGTCACGACCAACACGTCCCCGAAATAATCGGAAGCATTGGAAAATGTCAGTCTGCTGCGGTTATACACCGAAAAGATGTAATTACATCCCGAGAACGCATAGCCGTTAAGCGAGACCAGATCTCGCGGAAGAGTGACCTTGTTGAGATTTCTGTTATTCGCAAACGCACGCGAAGGTATATCGGTAAGGTTATCGGGCAAAACGATTTCGGCAAACGCACAATTGGAAAACGCGTACTCGCCGATCTTTCCGAGCGTGCCGCCGAACGTAACGCGTTCGAGCGCGAAGCAGTATGCAAAGGCGTTTCGTCCGATTTCATCTACATTGCCTGCGAAATTGAGCGAGCCTATCGACGAAGAATAGAACGCGCTTTCTCCGATTTTGCCCACACTGCCTGAGAAATCGAGCGCACTCATCTGCGAATAATAGAACGCACTTGCGCCAATCTCATCCACACTGCCGTTAAAGCGCAGCGTGGTTATAGGCACCGCATAGAACGCATGACTTCCGATTACACCCACGTTGCCGGAAAATACGACCGAATTAAGGCTTGAACAATCGGCAAACGCGTATTGTTGTATCCCGTCAACCGTGTTCAGTGAAAGCCGAGAAAGCCGCGAGCAGTAATTGAACGCGCGCGCGCCGATCGATTCTATATGCCCGCCGTATACAAATTCCGAAAGCGACACACAATTGTTGAATGCGTTTCCCCCTATCGTCAACGACTGCCCCGTTGCAATGTTTACGGTGCTAAGATAACCGCACGATTCGAACGCGCTTTCACCGATGCTTTCCACCGTTCCGAACGTCGCGGACGAAAGCGCCGTGCTGTTTCGAAAAGCGCAGTCGCCGATGGATGACACATTGCCGAATCTGACCGTCACGAGCCTTTCGCAGTATGCAAAAGCGTATTCGCCGATGGTATTAACATCGCCGACCGTAACCGACGTGAGGCCGCCGCAAGCGTTAAACGCTCTGTTTTCTATTGCGCCCACCGAGCCGCTTATCGCAACGCTTTTAAGATTATGACTGCTTGAAAAAGCGTTCGCTTTTATCGTTCCGACATCCGCGAAGTTGACGGATAGCGCCGCACTTTCGCCGAGGAATGCCTCGCTCGCAATCTCGTCGACGCGCTCCGTGAATCGTACGGACGAAAGGCTGTATGCCTCGGTAAACACGCGGCTTCCGAAAGTCGATATAGGCACGTCCGCGCGGAATGATTCGAGCGAATAGCAATAACTGAACGCCTCGTCTTGAATTTCCATCTTGTCGTACTTGCCGCCGCCGACAAGCGTTACTCTCTGCACGCCGGTACTCGAAAACACGCCGCCGAGCGATTTGACCGCACTGCTAACGACAACGTTTCGGAAATTGTAGTAGTAAGTAAACGCGCTCGCGAAAATGCCTATCTCGTCGATTGTGCGACCGCCGAACTCGAACGGAACAATAGACAGATTTCCGTCCGTTCCGACGTAATCGACCGCCCACCAATCTATTCCGTCGTCGCAGAGCTTAAAGTACTGCACGCCGCCTACGGTGATCTTATCTATGGCCTCGTCATCGCTTAAAAAAACCGCGCGTGCATTTTCCGCAACCCTGCCGTGCGTATAGCTTCCCTTTTCGATATCGAGAGTGCTGAAATTATACACCTCGAAAAGCCTCGTGCAAGATGCAAATGCCTCACTTCCTATGCCGCGCGTCGAAAGCGTGCTCGGAAGCTTTATGGTTTTGAGCCTTTCACAGCCGATAAACGCGTAGCTGTCGATATATTCGAGCGACGGCGGCAAAATGACCGACGTCAATTTTCTGCACCAAGCGAATGTTTCGGCATTTATTTCGACAACCGACGAACTTTGCGAAAAATCGACAGATTCGAGATTCTGACAGCTGAAAAACGCACCGCCGCGCACGCCGACAACAGAACTCGGCAATGTCACCGAGCTAACGACGTCGCTATTTTCGAACAAATGATTCCACAGCGTATATGACGCAAACGAATATTCGCCGGACGAAATGTAGTGCGGAAACACGGGTTTTTCGTCGTAGTTATTGTACTCGAACATGTACCAATTGTCCTCGCCGTCGCCGATAAACACAAAACCGTCTGCCGTTTCAAAGCGCGGCAAGCATTCCTCGTCACGCGTGGTATGAACTTTGAGCGCGATTTCTGCGATACGGCCGTTATCAATCGATCCGATATCGAGCGTCAGTCCGCTGTAATTGAATATCTCGTAAAGCTTATAGCAACGGTAGAAAGCGTCATATCCTATTTTAGATACGTCGCAGTCGAGAACAATCTGTTCAAGACGCCTGCAATCGGAAAACGCGAACGGCGCTATTGCCACGCAGTCGGTCAACGTAACCTTTTTGAGCATATACGGCATCTCGAAGCCGAACATATAATCGATTCTGTAATATTCGGAATCAATTAAGTCACTCACGCGCCGTTGTCCGACATACGGAACGGTCAGCTCCTCTATCGGCGTATTAAAGAACACGCTCGATCCCACATAACCGACGCTGTCGGGAAGCGTCATGATTTTAAGCGACGCGCAATTGGAAAATGCGTAATCGCCGATATTGACAAGAGTGTCGGAAAGTTCGATATTTTCCAAGTATTCGCAATACGCAAAGGCATATGCGCCCAGCGAAACCGTTTCTGTGACTTCGACTGTTTTGAGCGACTGCGGAACATACATACCGCTATTGAAATATATATCCGCCCCGAACATATAACCGAGGTAATCGTTGTAGCCGTAGCTACCTTCGCCCACAAAAGGAACGGTGAGCGTTTGAAGATTAGAGCAACCGAAAAACGCGCCCCTTCCGATTGCGTACACGCTACTCGGCACAGCAATTTCGGTAAGCGCTTCGCAGTGTGAAAAAGCGCGCACGCCTATTCTGTCCACGCCGACGGGGATGTCTATGCTTTTCAGCTTGGAGCATTCGTAAAATGCGTTCTCGCCTATTGAAATAATGCCGGACGGCAAATAAACGTTCTCTATGCCGTTACAGCCGTAAAACGCACGGTCGAAAACCGCTTCGCCACCGGTCACCGTAACTGTTTTAAGCGACTCGGGAACTACGAGAGAGCCTCGCGTATAGCTACTCTCCGCTCCGAATACGTATGATAAATACGTATTGCCGTACTCTGTATTACCGATAAACGGCACGGTCAACCGTTCAAGCGACGAGCATCCTCTCAAAAGCCCGTTGCCGATTATTTGCACGTTGTCGGGGACCGTAAACTCGGAGAGCGACGTGCAGTTTGAAAAGGCGTAGTCGCCCAAAATCGTCACGTTTTCGGTAATGTCGAACGCCGCGAGCTTGGAGCAACCGTTAAACGCCATCTGACCGATGTATTCGAGCGCATCATCGGGAAGCGCCATGCTTTTGAGCGAAGAACTGTTGTCAAACGCATTGCTCGCAATATACGATACCGACGAGCCTCTTGCAAACGTCACCGATTCGAGCGCGGTGCAGTCGGCAAACAAGTACGAAGAAATCGTATTCACGTTTTTGGGGAATGTGAACGTAACAAGCGCCCGACAGTTCATAAACGCGCCGTCGCCTATTTCCGTGAGCGTGGTGTTCTGATTGAACGTAAAGGCTTTAAGGCTTCCGCAATTGTTGAATGCACCGCTTCCGAGAAATTCAAGCGCGTTCCCGTCAAACGCAGTGAGCGCGGTGTAACCGAACGCCATATTGCCTACGTGCGTAATAGCTTTGGGATACTTGAATTGGGTAAGGTTTGAACAACCTAAAAATGCGGCGTCGGGAATTACAGACGAATCGATGTCTTTAACCTCGAACGATGTAATCGGTAAGTTAAAACAGAATGCCTCGGGAATGAAATCGAGTTTGTCTATAATAAGCTCGCCCAATTGCACATCGCCGCCGTAAGACTCGGAATATCCGAACATGGACGAAATATGATCCCTGCCGTTCTGATTGTCGGAAACATCATAGTCCACAAGGTGAAGCTTGCCTATGCGCGAGCCGTTGAACCAATTGCGGTTGCCGCCGTTATATGCGAAATCTATTTTTCGTTCGAACACAAAGCTCTTGATATTTGTACAGTGAGCAAAAGCGTTTTCACCCAGCTTAATGGAATCGTCCGTCAAGGTGACAATCTCGTCGTCCGTCGGCTCCGCCTTTTTTATCCTAACGGTCGCGAGCTGCGCGCAACCTCCGAACACATTATCGGGGAGAATTGTGATATCGGAAGAAATTGTCACGCTCGTCAGCTTTGTGCAGTTCAAAAACGCACCCCTTCCGAACGAAGTGATCTTTTCGAAATCGACCGTGCGAAGATTGACGCACCCACTGAACGCGTAATTGCCGACGGGAATTTCGGACTGAAATCCCACGCTCGTGACGCTTCGATTGCCCGAGAACGCGCCGTCCGCAACATGTGTTACCTTGTGACCTTCTATGGACGAAGGTATGACTATGCGCGAACGGTTGCCGTGATATCCCACGACGTAAATGTTGCTTCCGTCCGATTTGTCGTCGTTTTCGAACGCGTATTCCACGCCCGAATACAAGAATGTCTTTTCGGTGTTCACAAAGTACACTAAATGCGCGTACACTCCGCCGCACGTCAGCGCGAGAACGATAAAGAGCGCAAAAATGACAAGCGCAGGAACGTGCATCGTCCGCCGTTTAACGGTAACGCCGTCCTTGCCCGCTTTTGAAACATCGTATTTTTTTACGCCGTCCGAAAGATTGTCATCGCCGTTGTACTCGACAGCGACATTCTTCTGCCCTGCTCTGTAAGTGTAATTTCCGTAAGTCGCCGAAACGACCGCCACCCTGCAATCGACGGTATTCTCTTCGAGCGCTATTTTCTGTTCGGGAACAAAAGGTCGACCTGCCGCGCCGCCGCCGTTCGGAGCTTGAACGCGCATTGTCGATTTCGACAGCTCGTTATCGTCGCCGTCGCACTGTACGACCGATAGCTCGACGCTGTTTACAGTCTCGGCGCGCCCGTTGACGAGCCGCAAGACGAGAAACTTTTTGCCGTTCTCCCTGACTATCAAAAATTGCTTGACATATACAAGCTGTTCGTTTGCCGAGGACGGGAATGATTTTTTTGCCAATACATTAACTGCCGTCATAGCTTCCCACCCTTGCTAGCCGAGCGCCGCAACAAGAATGCGGTAACCGTAAGTATGATATCGACCAAAGTGACCGCCGCGAATATGATTGCCGTAACGGCGGTGCTTTTTCCCAAAACAATAAAGCTCTCGCGAAAAATGCCGGCAAAAAGGTACGCAAAGCAAACCTTAATTCCTATTACCGCAAGCGCAATAAGCACCGCGGAAAGGGCGATAAACGCCGCTACGCGTCCTGTCGACGCGTGTTTTTCGAAACTATGCCTGAATTTTTGTCCGTCTGCCTCATTAACAAAGAGCGACACGTAAGCAGTTCCGCTCGGAAGCTCCACCACTCTTGTGTACTCCTTTCCGGTCACGTTCTCTTTAACGTTAAACACGCGTTGCGGCTTGTCTTTTTCGTCAAATACGAGGATGTCGTAATCAATATAATTTAGTTCGCTGCCCAGCTTACATACCAAAACGCTCTTGTCGTCGCTTCTTGTAAGCGCATACTCTTTTATGTACTTGCGCGCTTCAAGCGGCGGCTCGCAAACAATGCCGAACCGATCGTCCTCGTCTATTTTTTTAATACCGCGATCGGCTGTTCCGTCAATCTCAAATCTCGTATAAAACAAAATTTTCGGCAAAACAAAACCGGCAAACGCAATAAACGCCGCCGCGATAGCTATCAAAGTAAAAATCCAAATAGCCATGCCAGCTCCAACGATAATTTTACAGGTTAAATTGTATCATATCAGACTTACAATAATCAAGTAAAATATAATGTTTACACACAAAAAAACGCGTTCTTGCCATATGCGACAAAAACGCGTTCAACTTTCACAGAAATGTATTTTTCGCTTAAACTATAAAATTGATTAGCCGTTCGGGAATGACAATCACCTTTTTTGGCGTTGCGCCGTTAAGCGCGGCAACAACATCCTGCGATTGAAGCGCGAGCTTTTCCGCACTTTCACGGTCTACGCCTTGCGGTAAAACTATCTTGCACCGTATTTTGGAGTTTATCTGCACGGCGTATTCGGTTGTCGCTCGAATGAGCTTGCTTTTATCGCATCTCGGATACCAATATTCAAACACAGACTTATTGCCGCCCATCATGAAGTTGAGCTCCTCGCAAAAATGCGGAGCGAGCGGCGCCATGAGCTTTATGAACTCTCGAAGCACATACTTCAAATACGGAGGATAGTAAGACGCGTCTGTGCGGTATTTGTACATCGCGTTCACAAGCTCCATAAGCCGCGCCACAGCCGTATTAAAGTGAAAGGCGCGTATATCCTTGGAAACCTGTTGAATGCAGTAGTTGAGCTCATAGTCGAGCGCCCCCGCCTTTTTCGACGACCTTACACTCTTCACCTCTTCAACGAGCCGCTCTATTCTGTCCATGAACTTTGCACAGGACGCAATGCCGTTATCGGACCACGGTCCGCCCTCGGTATAGTCGAAGCCGAACATCAAGTACAGGCGAAGCGCGTCCGAGCCGTACTTTTCGATGAGCGGATCTGCGGAAACGACGTTGCCGCGTGTCTTGCTCATGCGGTATCCGTCGGTCCCCATGATGACACCCTGATGTACGAGCCGCTTGAACGGCTCTTTGAATTTCAAATAGCCGCAATCGTGCAAAAACTTTGTGATAAACCGCGAATACAATAGATGCGTGCAAGCATGTTCTGCGCCGCCGACGTAACAATCGACGGGTAGCATTGCGTTTACTGTGTCCTTATCGAACGGCTCGCGGCAGTTGTGCGCGTCTGGATAGCGCAGATAGTACCAAGACGAGCAAACAAACGTATCGAGGGTGTCGGTCTCACGAACGGCCGGCCTGCCGCACTTCGGGCAAACCGTATTCGTAAACTCTTGACATTTTTTAAGCGGAGATTGTCCGTCGGGCGTGAAATTGACGTCGTGCGGCAGCAGTACGGGCAAATCCTCTTCGGGAACAGGCACAGTGCCGCAATGCTCGCAGTAAATAATCGGAATGGGTGCGCCCCAATATCTCTGGCGCGAAACCGACCAGTCGCGCATGCGGTAGTTGACCTTCGGTCCGCCACGCCCCATTTTTTTGAGCTTTTTGAGAACGGCGAGCTTGCCGTCCGAAGACTTCATGCCGTCGAACTCGCCGCTGTTGCACATGACGCCGTACTCGGTGTACGGAAGCTCGTCACCTGTGTTTTCGCCTTTTATTACGCGCTTTATGGGTAAGTTGTTTTTAAGCGCAAACTCGTAATCGCGCGTGTCGTGCGCGGCAACGCCCATGACCGCACCCGTGCCGTAAGTGGAAAGGCAGTAGTCTGCGATATAAACAGGCACTTTTTCTCCGCTAATCGGATTGATGCAGTAGCAACCGAGGAACACCCCCGTTTTATCTTTGGTAGTAGACGTGCGCTCTATTTCGGATTGCTTTGCCGTAGCCGCGACGTACTCGTCGACCGCCGCCCTGCACTCGGGCGTAACGAGCTTTTCGACGTAGGGATGCTCGGGCGCAAGCACGACGTAGCTGACGCCGAACAGCGTGTCGGCGCGCGTGGTGAAAACCGTTATGCCGTTGATACCGTTCTTTTTGTCGCACAGCTCGAAAACGACCTCGCCGCCAACCGACTTGCCTATCCAATTGCGCTGCATTGTCTTTGTCTTTTCGGGCCAATGCAGGGTATTCAAATCGCGCAAAAGCTTCTCGGCGTAGTCGGTAATCTTAAAGAACCATTGCGTCATTTCCTTGTGCACGACCTCGGTCTTGCAACGCTCGCACTTGCCGTCCACGACCTGCTCGTTTGCAATGACCGTTTGGCAGGACGGGCAATAATTGACGGGCGCTTTTTTCTGATACGCAAGCCCGTGTTTGTATAGCTGTAAAAACAGCCACTGCGTCCACTTGTAATAATCGGGCGCGCATGTTCTGAATTCGTGCGACCAATCAACCATGGTACCCATATCGCGAAGCTGACGCTCCATAGTCGCAATATTTTCGTCGGTTGATTCTTTGGGATGAACACCCGTCTTTATCGCGTAGTTTTCGGCAGGCAGTCCGAACGCGTCAAAGCCCATTGGCTGAAAAACATTGCGGCCGTTCATGCGCATAAACCGCGCGTAAGAATCGGCAACGCCGTAGTTGTACCAATGCCCCATGTGGAGCTTTGCGCCCGACGGATAAGGAAGCATTTCCAAAACGTAACACTTCTTGCCTTTCTTGCTTATTTCGAAGGTATTTAGTCCGGTTGTATTCCAAATACCCTGCCACTTTCTTTCAATCTCGTTGTGGTCCATGACTGCCTCGTAAATTTATATGCGCGGAAAACGCGCCTCTTTATGCCTTATTCAAGAACAGCTTTAATGCGCCTAACGCCCGCACTGCTGCTTTGCTCTTTTACAATTTTAAAATGTCCGAGTTCGCCCGTTCTCGCCGCGTGCGGACCGCCGCAAATCTCTTTGCTGTACTCGCCCATCGTATACACCTTGACTTTCTCGCCGTACTTCTGTGTGAACAGTCCGACCGCGCCTTGCGCCTTTGCCTCGTCAACCGTCATCTCCTCGCATACTACGGGAACATCCGCCTTAATCGCGGCATTAACCTTTTCCTCGACCGCTTTAAGCTCTTCGGGCGTCATAGCTCTGCCGAACGAAAAATCAAACCGTAGCCGCTCGGGCGTGATGTTGGATCCGCGTTGATTGACCGTAGGATCGTCAAGCACTTCTTTAAGCGCTTGGTGCATGAGGTGAGTCGCCGTGTGAAGCCGCGCGGTAAGCTCGCCGGTGTCGGCAAGTCCGCCCTTAAACCGCTGTTCGGCGCCGGCGTGAGAAAGATTGCGGTGTTCTTCAAACCTCGCGTTAAAGCCGTCGACGTCCACCTTAAATCCGCGCTCGCGAGCAAGCTCCACCGTCATTTCGAGTGGAAATCCGTAAGTGTCGTAAAGACGGAAAGCCGACTTTCCGGGGATGGTGTCCGTCTGTAAAAACTTGCACAGCTTTTCAAATTCCTTCATGCCGTTTTCGAGCGTGCGCTCAAAACGTGACTGCTCCTCGTCTATCTCGTGTTTAATCTTGTCGCGCGATGCGGCAAGCTCGGGATACGTGTCGGCGTAAATATCTACAACAACGTCCGCAATCGCGGAATAGTCACCGCTCTTTAAGCCTATGCCTTGACCGAAACGAATCGCTCTGCGCAGAAGCCTGCGCAAGATGTAGCCCTGATCGACATTGGACGGCGTAACGCCGCGCTCGTCGCCGATGATGAATGTGGACGTCCTTATATGGTCTGCAACAACGCGTATCGCCTTTACGGCTTCTGTGTTGTTCACAGACTGTCCCGAAAGCTGTTCTATCTTTTTGACTATCGGCACGAACACGTCCGTATCGTATACGGACTTCAAGCCCAAAACGTTCATGAGCGCGCGTTCGAGTCCCATGCCGGTATCGACGTTTTTCTGTTTGAGCGGAGTAAAGCTGCCGTCGGCGTTTTTGTTGTACTGCATGAACACGTCGTTCCAAACCTCGACGTACTTACCGCAGTCGCATGCAGGCGAGCAGGCGTCACAGCACTTGTCTTTACCTGTGTCGTAGAACATTTCGGTGTCAGGTCCGCAAGGCCCGGTCTGACCGGCAGGTCCCCACCAATTGTGCTTTTTGCCGAGGAAGAAAATGTTTTCCTTCTTGATTCCGCACTTTTCCCAAAGCTCTGCGGTGCGCTCGTCGCGCGGACAATCGTCGTCGCCTTCGAAAACCGTGACCGCTAGCCGATCGGGCGCGAGATTAAGCACTTTTGTCAAAAACTCATAGCTCCAAGGCACCATTTCGTCCTTGAAATAATCGCCCAAGCTCCAATTGCCGAGCATTTCGAAAAACGTGCAGTGCGAGCTGTCGCCCACCTCGTCGATATCGCCCGTACGAACGCACTTCTGCGTGTCGCAAAGTCTTTTACCGGCAGGGTGCGGCTGTCCCAAAAGATAAGGAACGAGCGGATGCATACCGGCCGTCGTAAACAGTACGGTCGGATCGTTTTCGGGAATAAGCGACGCCGAAGAAATAGGCGTATGTCCGCGCTCCTTAAAGAACTCTATCCATTTTTTGCGAAGCTCGTCGCTTGTTAGTTTCATAACGTCTCCTATCGCATTAAGTAAAGTAATTTTAAAAGCGTCCCGCTATTCGAGGAGTAAATTTGCTTGCTTGCAACGGCAAATTTGCGATGAGAACAAATTAGGACTGATACTCCGCTACTTGCAGCGGAACTTGCGTGCAACGCACGCGAGGAAGAAGTTCACTTCTTTTATAATACCTAATTTATTTCAATTCCTCGTACAACTTTTTGATGCCGTTTTGTATTGTCGTTATGCGCACAGACATGGTGTCCGTGAGTTTAAGATTGCTCGCGCTGTATTCGGGTGCGGGCACGGGATTTTTGACAACTATCTCTATGTCGCCGCCGTCGCGTCTGACGAGTCGTTTGACCGCTTTTGCGATAGCGACGTAACTCATCTTGTCGGCAGATACGAGGTTGTAGTCGCCGCGCGGATAATCGCCGCGCAAAAACTCGGCGATGACTTTGACAGCGTCGTCAACCGATATCGCACTGACTGTTCGATCGCGGTCGATAACGATTTGGCGCTTGCCGCGCGCGCCTGCCGCTACAATTTTGTTAATCGGGCGCGTCATTCCGCCGCCTGCGCCGTAAACGTTGAAAATACGAAGTACGGTCGTTATCTTATCCTTGCTCGCAAGAAGGTTTATGAGATATCTGCCCAAGCCGTAGCCGTCGGAAGGAATGTGCTTTCCGAACATATCCTCGCTGAAATCGACTATGGGGCGGCTTCTGTCGAACTCCGCGCCGTCGCCGACCGTCACGAGCTTTTTCACGCCGTGAGCAATCGCCATGTACTGAATATTCTTGAACATAATGAGGTTATCCGCTTCGAGCTTTTCGTTCTCACCGCGCTCCGAAAGCCCGGCAAGGTGCAGGACGGCGTCGAACTTATTGCTTTCGAAAACCGCAGAGACCGAACGCGCGTCGGTAAGGTCCATTTGCTCGTGCGTGGGCGCTACTATATCGAATACCTTTTTGTACTTTTTGACAAACGTCTTGCCTATAAAGCCGCTTCCGCCTGTGACAAGTATTTTCATAATGTTTTCTCCTTTTCGGCGACATGCCGCTGCCGCGACAAATTCGACCGATGTTTATGCCGGTAGTCGCGCCGCGACAATTTTATACTATTTAATCTTGAACGTGGATTTCAGCTCCACAACGCAGTTGAACGCATTTTCGATTTTACTGTCTCGCGCAAAATACCCGATGCGGAAAAACTGCACACCCTCGCCCGCTTTCAAGTCTTTTACGGCGGCTTCGGCTTTTGCCGTGCCGGTAACAAGCGAATCGCGGTTGATGCGTTCGGTAAAATCGCCCTCGCCGTCGGGAACAATCGCAGAGAAGTTTCTTATCTCGATGTCCTCCGCGCTGTCGCGGTCCACCCACTGAATGACGCCCTTTGCCTTGACCTCGTCGGTCTTTTCGCAGTAGATTTTGACGACCTTTCCGCTGTCGTCCGTGTCATAGCCCACGCAACGCACGATAAACGAATTTTTAAGCCGCGCAAGACCACCCGGCACAAGCCTGTGATATCCTTTGGGCGGATCGGGCATAAAGTCCTCGCGGTTGATATAAAGTCTGGGCGTAAGCCTTATATTGCGCGTGACGACGGGCGTAGTGCTTGTCGGAGGATCTATGGGCGTGGGGTGCGGAACAACGTACTCGCCGCCCTCTGTCACCTCTATATCCTCTTTGTAGCCATTTTCGAGATTGACTATGTCGAGCTCTACGGGATCGGGAACGACCATGTAACGCTTTGCAACGGCGTTAAGCTCGTCGCGCACGCAGTCGTTGAACTGCGCGGCGTCCACCGTGCCGACCGACTTTGCAAGCCCCACCTCGTTGCAGAACGCGACAATCGCGTGCGACGGCACGCCGCGCCGACGAAGCCCCGAAAGCGTAGGCATGCGCGGATCGTCCCAGCCGTCCACGACGTTCGTGTCCACAAGCTGTTTCAAGTACCGCTTGCTCATGACCGTGTCGGTAAGGCTGAGCCTTGCAAACTCTATTTGTCTGGGCTTATGCTCTGTGTCGCAGTTGTCGATAAACCAATCGTACAACGGGCGGTGGTCTTCGAACTCCATGGTACAGCACGAATGCGTAATTCCCTCAACCGCGTCTTCAAGCGGATGCGCAAAGTCGTACATGGGGTACATGCACCACTTATCGCCTGTGCGGTGGTGCGGAGTGTGAAGAACTCTGTAAACAACGGGATCGCGCATGTTCATATTGGGCGACGCCATATCTATCTTTGCCCGAAGCACCATGCCGCCGTCCTTGACGGAACCGCTTTGCATTTTGTCGAAAAGAAGAAGATTCTCTTTGACCGAGCGATTACGGAAAGGCGAATTTTTGCCGGCTTCCGTGAGCGTGCCGCGCATAAGCCTTATTTCGTCGGGCGTACTTTCATCAACGTACGCCAAGCCCTTTTTGATGAGCGTAACAGCGCAGTCGCGCATGTACTCGAAATAATCGGACGCATAGTACACGCCTGCCGGAGTGAAACCGAGCCAATTTATGTCGTAAAGAATCTGATCGCAAAAGTCGGCGTCCTCCTTGACGGGGTTTGTATCGTCAAACCGAAGATTGCATATCCCTCCGAACTTTTTGGACGTCGAAAAGTTAAAGCACGCCGCTTTTGCGTGGCCTATGTGCAACCTTCCGTTGGGCTCGGGCGGAAACCGCATGACAACGCTTTTCACCTTGCCGCTTTTGAGATCGTTTATTATTATGTCCTCTATAAAGTTGGAGGGCGTTA
This sequence comes from Clostridiales bacterium, assembly GCA_022508445.1. Taxonomy (GTDB): domain Bacteria; phylum Bacillota; class Clostridia; order Christensenellales; family Pumilibacteraceae; genus Anaerocaecibacter. The sequence goes on from JAFLVG010000001.1 coordinate 79,023, forward strand.
TTTTATCCAAATCCATATAACCGTACCCACTATGCACAAAAGTTAAAGTCGCGCTTAAATAATTCCTAAATGATTAAAACAGTCCCGATATTTTTCCGTTCTCTATCTTCATGCCCACGGCGTTGGGAACTTTGGGAAGACCGGGCATGAGCAGAATGTCGCCTGCAATCGCAACAACGAATCCTGCGGCCGCGCGGTATTGAACGTCGCGGACTGTTATGGTAAAGCCCTCCGGCCTACCCAACTTCTTGGGATCGTCGGACAGCGAATACTGCGTTTTTGCAATGCAAACGGGCAACTTATCCACACCGAGCGGAAGCATTTTTTCGAGGCTCTTTTTAGCCTTTGCAGTCCAAACGACGTTCTTTGCGCCGTAAATCTTTGTCGCAACCTTTTCCACTTTTTCCACAACGGTGTCGCCGTCGTCGTAAGTAAATTGCAGTTTTGCCTTTCCGCTCGCGGCCTTGACCACCGCCTCGGCAAGCTCGGTAGCGCCGTTGCCGCCCTTTGCCCAGCATTCGCACAGCACGGCTTCCGCGCCCTGCGCTTTGACTGCGGACTTGACTTGTTCGATCTCCTCTTTCGTGTCGTCGGTGAATCTGTTGATTGCGACGACTACGTTTTGACCGAACACGTTTTTGATGTTTTCGATGTGCTTCAAAAGATTGCCCATGCCGAGCGCGAGATCTCCGCCGCCTCCGTATTTGAGCGCGCGAATGGTCGCGACAAGCACGGTCGCCGACGGAACGATGCCCGACGTGCGGCACTTGATGTCATAGAACTTCTCCGCGCCGAGGTCTGCGCCGAAGCCTGCCTCGGTGACGACGTAATCGGCGTAGCTTGCCGCCGTCTTTGTCGCAATGACCGAATTGCAGCCGTGCGCGATGTTTGCAAACGGTCCGCCGTGAACGAACGCAGGCGTACCTTCGAGCGTTTGAACGAGATTGGGCTTTGCCGCGTCTTTAAGAAGCACCGCCATAGCCTCGTTCGCGCCGAGATCGCTCGCCGTTACGGGCTTGCCTTCGTAATCGTATCCTACGATAATTCTTCCCAACCGAACTTTGAGATCGTCGAAATCGGCGGCAAGGCAAAGCGTCGCCATGACCTCGCTCGCGGCCGTGATGTTGAATCCGTCGTCGCGAGCGCCCGAGCCGGCGTTTACTACTATCGAGCGAAGCGCGCGGTCGTTGCAGTCCATACAGCGGTTAAACGTCACCTTAGCTATTTTAAGCGGATTACCGAAATACAAGCTGTTGTCTATCATCGCGCAGAGCAGGTTGTTCGCGGCGGTAATCGCGTGAAGATCGCCGGTAAAATGCAGGTTGATGTCGTCCATGGGCAATATTTGCGCCATGCCGCCGCCGGTCGCTCCGCCCTTCATCCCGAAAACAGGTCCGAGCGACGGCTCGCGAAGAGCGAGCGCGGTCTTTTTGCCTATCTTGTTAAGACCGTCCGCAAGACCTATGGACACCGTAGATTTCCCCTCGCCGGCCGGCGTGGGATTGATAGCCGTGACCAAAATTATTTTGGCTTTGGGCGCGAACTTGGGATTCACTTTCGCGACGTAGTCCCCATAGCGGTACACATTGTCGATTCCGATTTTTGCCGCTATCTTTTCGATAGGTTGAGGTTTTGCCTCGTAAGCGATTTCGATGTCCGTTTTCATAAAAACTCCTTATCTTTTGCGCTTTTGCGCGAATTTATCATTTTGAAATTCAGATTATCCCGTATGGCACATTTATACAAAAATTATATAGCAAAACCGCGGCGTTTGTCAATTATAATCGCTAACATCATTAATCATAATGAGCAGTCTGACTAAGCTGTTTGCGGTGTCGAAGCAGCACCGCCGTCGGCTGTCGTTTCCGCTCCCAAAATATCGAGCAAACGCTCATCGCTCGGCCGCGTAAATACGCCGAGGCTCAGTGTCGAGTCGCCGCCTTCTCCGCTGCATATAAGCTCTATGATTTTCAAACGCTTTCGCTCTGCGAATTGCCTTTCGAACTGCGAGTATTCGTCCTTTGAAGAAAAGTCATTATTGCACGGCACAAGCCGCACCGCGCCCGATTTAACTAGTGCGTCCAAACGCTTGACCGCATGTGCGTCACCGTAAAGACAAAGCGCCTTGTACGCGCCGTCAAGCACTTTCGCTCCGATAAGCGTGTCGGCGGCGGTAATAACTCGGTCGTCCGTAAAGCACGAGAATGCGAGTAAGTATCCGACTTCGGACGGCGCGCGTTCGAATTTATCCACCGGTGCGGAAAGCCATTTTGTAAACCCGTAGCAAAGCAGAGCCGCAAGCACGATGAAAACGAGTATGTCGGACAGGAGGCGCACCGCCCATATATCGAGAACGGAGCGAACGACCACGTCGCACAAATACGCGAACGCACCTGCCGCCAAAAGCCCGAGAACGATTGCGGCAATGCCCTTTGCGCCCATGCGCGAAGCGAGAGCGCCTGTACTTTTTGCAATGCCCTCACCAAGCCTATACAGCGGCTTTGCCGAAAGCCCGAATATAGCGGCGCATACGACGGACGAAACAACGGTAATGCCTATTTTAAACTCGCGGCGCGCCGCGTTCGGGAAGTATACAAAATATTGCCACAGCGACAGTGCCGCCACCGCGCCGCCGATAACCGCTAAAACCGCGCAAAGTATAAATAATTTTTTTCGATCGTAAATGTGTTGTACGTTTGTCATATTGCCTTCCGAAAAGATGTGTATTTGTCTTAAACCGCTAATTGCGTTCAGTCGTCTCCGAACAGCTTTGTCATTCCGGCCTTTGCCTCGTCTATAAATATTTTAAGCGCGGAGAACCTGTCCGCGATGTAGTTATTGTCGACCATGCGCTTTATGTTATACTCGTCACCGACAAGCACCGCCATTTTCTTTGCGCGCGTGATTGCGGTGTATAAGAGGTTTCGCGTCATCATGACGGGCGAGCCGCCCACTATCGGCATTACGACCGCGTCGAATTCACAGCCCTGACTTTTATGCACTGTGACCGCATACGACAGAATGAGCTGACGCTTGTTTTCGCCTGCGTACGTAACGCGCCGCCCGTCCTCGAACTCGACCTCTATCTCGCCCGTTTGAAATACGTGCGTGACAATGCCGATATCGCCGTTAAACACGCCTTGCCCTGTAAGCCCACCGCGATTCCACTCTATGTCGTAGTTATTGACGGTGTGCATCACGCGGTCGCCCTCGGCAAATGTGATATCGCCTACGGTGACAGACTTTCGGCTCTCTCCGTTAAGCGAGGCTTGCAGCCGCGAATTGAGGTTGTTGACGCCGCACTCCCCGTTTTTGAGTGCGGCAATAACTTGAATACGCGACGGATCGATGCCGCAAAACGAAGTAATCCTCGACGTTGCAAGCTCGACGGTCATGTCCGCTATTTCACGCGGCGTGCGCATGCGGAAAAAGAAAAAATCTCCGTCGCGCGATGTTAGGTCGGGCATACGCCCGCCGTTTATGTCGTGCGCGGCAACAGCGATAAGACTTGTCTGCGCCTGCCGATAGATAAACGACAGCCGAGTGACCGGAACGAGCTCGCTTTCGATAAGGTCGCGAAGAACATTTCCAGATCCCACCGACGGAAGCTGATCGGCGTCGCCCACGATAATCAGCTTTGTAGAGTCGCTCATCTTGTCCAGTAGCATTTTGAACAAGAAAATATCCACCATCGAAAACTCGTCGACAATGACCGCGCTCGTGGTGAATTTCGCACCCTCGTCAAGGGAGAGAACCGCCCTGTGAATTGTCGACGCCTCTCTGCCGCAGCCCTCTGTAATGCGCTTTGCGGCTCTGCCCGTCGGGGCGAGAAGAGTCGCCGTAAGCGACAGCGCGTCAAACACGAAGAGAATGCAGTTTATGATTGTCGTCTTGCCGGTACCGGGACCGCCGGTAATGACCGCCACGCCGCTCGTAACGGCATTGAAGACGGCCTGTTTTTGCGCCTCGTGAAGAACTATGCCGTTGGACTTTTCGAATCTTTCTATGATCGACGAAATATCTGCGGCAAAAACGCTTGCACCGTCCACGCGCCGAACTGTCTTGACAGCCACGGCCTTTTCCGCTCTGTAATACGCTTCGCCCATGACCGCGCCGTCGAACGGAACGACTACTTTGCGCGCAATAAGAAGCGCGTCGAGTGCTTTATCGAGAATTTCTTCGTCGTAATCGCCGAGTAGTTTTTTGGCGTCGCCCGTAAGCCGCTCGCGCGTAAGGTAAGTGTTGCCCTCTTTCTCGCACGCCGTTTTGAGCGCGTGAAGAAGCCCCGCACGCATGCGGAATTCGCTCAATCGGTCGATGCCCATTGACTGCGCGATTTTGTCCGCAGTCAAGAATCCGATTCCGCCGACGTCTTCCACGAGGATGTACGGATTGGTTTTGACCGTCGAAACGGTAGCCGCACCGTAAACGGAATAAAGCTTCATTGCGAGATTGACAGAAATTCCGTATCCCGCCAAAAACATAACCGCCTCGCGCTGACTGCGAAGCTCTTCCAAACCCTCCGCGATTTTTTTCGCCTTTGCGGCGGTGATCCCCTTTACTTCCGCAAGCCGAAGCGGCTCGTTTTCTATAATGTCAATCGTGTTCTTCCCGAACTTCTCTACAATGCGCGCCGCCGTTTTTTCGCGGATGCCTTCGATAAGTCCGGAGCCCAAAAACCTTATGATGCCGTACACGGTATGCGGTTGAGTGACGGAAGCGCGCTCGGCCTTGAACTGCGTGCCGAAGCGCGGATGAATTACAAATTCACCTTCGAGCTCCAAAAAGTCACCCGGCGTAACGGGCGGAAGCGTTCCCGCGACCGTAACGGGCTCGCCGTCACTGTCGAGGGTGAGCACCGTCCAGCCGTTTTCGTCGTTACGAAACCTTATTTCTTCAACCGAGCCGACAAGCCGTTCCAAATCACATCACCGATTTAAGCGATTCTACCGCGTCGAGTTTTTCCCACGGCAAATCGGACTTGCCGAAATGTCCGTAGTTAGTCGTGCGCTTATAGATAGGCTTTTTAAGCCCGAGCTTGTCCGATATCGCAGCCGGGCGGAAATCGAACACGCGGTTAACCGCGTCGAGTATCTTTTTCTCGTCTGTTTTGGCCGTTCCGAACGTATCGATGTAAAGCGACACGGGACGCGCCTTGCCTATTGCATAACCCACCTGCAAAAGCGCGCGCTCGGCAAACCCTGCCGCAACGATATTTTTGCAGACGTACCGCGCGTAGTACGACGCCGAGCGGTCTACCTTTGACGCGTCTTTTCCCGAGAACGCGCCGCCGCCGTGCGGTATCGCGCCGCCGTAGGTATCGACAATTATCTTGCGCCCCGTCACGCCGGTATCGCCGGCAGGCCCGCCTACGACAAACCGTCCCGTGGGATTTATCAAGATATCCGCTTTACCCAAAAGCTTTTTCGGAACAGTGGGCTTTATTACGCATTCTGTTATCGCCTCTTTCAAATCGCCGTCTTTCACGTCGGGCGCGTGCTGTGCGGAAACGACGACGGTGTTCACCCCTACCGGTACACCGTTGTCGTACACAAGCGACACCATGGCTTTGCCGTCGGGACGAAGGAATGGAAGCTCTCCGCTCTTCCGCGCTTCCGCAAGCCTACGCGTCAGCGCGTGCGCAAGCGTTATTGGCATTGGCATTAGTTCGTCGGTCTCCGAGCATGCATAGCCGAACATCATGCCCTGGTCGCCCGCGCCTACGCGGTCGTATTTGTCGAATGAGCGTCCAGTGCGGCTTTCGATAGCGCCGACAACGCCTTGCGCAATGTCGGGCGATTGCTCGTTTATGCTGTTTAGCACCGCGCAGGTATACGCGTCAAAACCGAGCGCCGGATCGGTGTAGCCGACTTCGGCTATCGTATCTCGCGCAATCTTTTGCACGTCGATAAAATCGGTTGCCGTATCGAACTCGCCGAGTACGACGGCAAGCCCTCTCGCGCAACACACCTCGCACGCAATGCGGCTGTTTTCGTCCTTTTCGAGCGCGGCGTCGAGAATGGCGTCCGCAATGTAATCGCAAACCTTATCGGGATGTCCTTCGGTAACGCTTTCGGAAGATATGATTCTTTCCATACATGCTCCGTAAATGTATAATATACATAAACCATAATAAACGCTTTGCCCCATTTTGTCAAGCGCAGGAAAACAAGTGCGTATAAATCGCGGCGCAATTCATACGATAATTATTGACAACACTATTTAATAGTGATATAATATTAAAAATCACCACACTCGGAGGAAAAATATGAGTGCATTGGACGAACTCTTTTACATTACATTGGGTTGGACATGGGTGCTTGAATATGCGTCGCTTATCATCATAATAGCGGCGGCATTGCTCTTGATCCTTCTCATCACATTTATCATCGTCGCCGTTCGCCACAGCAAGAACAAAAAGAAGATTGCAAATCTCGAAGCACAGCTTGCAAGCGGGCAAAACGAGCAAGACTCGACAGACAGCGGCGAACTTCGCAACCAAATCAGGCAAGAATTGGAACCTATCATCAGAGAGCAGGTCGAACGCGAATATGCCATGAATCACCCTGTCGCAAGCGATCAATCGAACGATCAATCGGCACAACAGATCGCACAGCTCAATCAGGTAATACGCGAAAAAGAAGCGCGTATCGACGAACTCGGTGCGGCGCTCAACAATGCCAATAACGCGCATCACACCGACAACAACGAGCTTTACAGGACGATCAACGATCTCAACCGCTCCAACAAAGAACTTCAAAACGACATCAATATTCTCAAAGCGGAAAACGCTCAACTCAAATCCAACGCCACGCAAGCACAGCAAACGCAGCAGCGCGCAACCGCAACTGCGGCAACGCCCGAAAAGAAGACGACCGCCCGTGTAAAAAAACCCGATCCCATCGTGCAGATAGCAAATCTCGACGATGACGACGAGGAAGAATACGACAACGAGTTCGGTGACGAAACTTCGGCAGTCAAGGTAACGCTCAAATACGACCGCACCAAAATGAATTGGGTTATCTACCGTTCGGACACCACGCGCGCATACCGCCGCCTCGCCACCAAGCAAGAAGGCTTGTTGGTTGCAAAGGACCTTGCAAGACGTCTGCACGCACAGCTCGTCGTCCACAAGAAAGACGGCAAGTTCCAAAAGATTTAAATAAAAGCATAAAAAACGAGCGCCGGAAATATCGACGCTCGTTTTTGTTTGTCATTAAATCAGTACGCCCTTGCAAAGTATATTCTGTGCTTTGCCTTTTTTCCGCAGCACACGCAGGTATGCTCGTGCGCGTCCGATTGATCGGCGTTGAATACGCGCGACGACGCGGAGTACAGCTGTTTAATCTTGTCCTCGCATTCCCTATCGCCACACCAATACGCGTCGCAGAAGTTGCCGCCGTCGAGCGCGGCTTGCATTTCGTCCAAAGTCTTTACGGGAACGATGTGTGATTTCGTAAAGGCTTCCGCCTTTTCAAACATATTGGTTTTGATTTTCGCCAAAAGCTCGGTCACGCCGCCCACAATGCCGTCGAGCGGCATAGTGAATTTTTCCGCGGTGTCTCTTCTGCAAACGGTCATTACGCCGGACGCAATATCGCGCGCGCCAAGCTCCAATCTCACGGGAACGCCGCGAAGTTCCCAATGATTGAACTTGAAGCCGGGCGATTGATCGCGGTTATCCACAGTAACGCGAACGCCTGCGTTTTCGAGCGCTTTGGCTATTTGCTCCGCTCTTTCACCTACCTCGGGATTCTTTGCGGAGCCTATGGGAATTATAACCGCCTGAACGGGCGCGACGGGCGGAGGCAAGCACAATCCGCGCTCGTCGCCGTGCGCCATGATTATCGCGCCGATAAGACGAGTGGAGATGCCCCAGCTCGCCTGATACGCGTACTTATGCGTTCCGTCCTTATCGAGGAATTTGATGTCGAACGCTTTTGCGAAATTCTCGCCGAGATAATGAGTAGTTCCCGACTGCAAGCTCTTGCCGTCCTTCATCATGGCTTCCATGCCGTAGGTTGCAACCGCACCGGCGAACTTTTCCTTTTCGGACTTTTTGCCGGTAAGTACGGGAAGCGCCAAAACCTCGTTTGCAAGCTCTTTATAAACTTTGAGCATGGTAAGCGCGTCGGCGTTTGCCTCTTCGGCGGACGCAAACGCGGTATGTCCCTCCTGCCAAAGGAATTCGCTCGTGCGCAGGAAGGGGCGCGTGGTTTTTTCCCAGCGCACTACGTTCGCCCACTGATTGAGTTTGAGCGGCAGATCGCGGTACGAGCCTATCCACTTGGAGTACATATTGCCGATGACCGTTTCGGAGGTCGGGCGAAGCACCAGCTTTTCGGAAAGCTCGGTGTCGCCTACGTGCGTAACGGTCGCCACCTCGGGCGCAAAGCCCTCGACATGCTCCGCCTCGCGCATCAAAAACGACTGCGGTATGAGCATGGGGAAATACGCGTTCTTGACTCCTTGCGCCTTGAACCGTTTGTCCGCTTCGGCTTGAATAAGCTCCCATATGGCATAGCCGTACGGCCGAAATACCATTGTGCCTTTTACGGGACCGTAATCGCAAAGCTCCGACTTTAAGCACACATCGGTGTACCATTGCGTGTAGTCGGAGTTGATGTCGGCTATCTGATTGACGAATCTGTCGCTGTTATTTGCCATGATAATCTCCGTTTATCGGTTATACGGAAATTTTATCACAAGACAAATTTATAGTCAAGTATAATGAGCCGACGCTCCGCACATTCATTGCTACAACAGCAATGCCGCCGCGACGACAACGCCCGCACCGGGCAGGCCGAATATACCGACAATGAGCGCGTTTAGCGCGTTGACGGGAAGCGTAATGACGTTGAACGCGGAAAGCCCGGCAATGAGCGCACCGCCTGCGATTGTGTTTATAAGAATACGCATAACACCGCGCGTTTTGAGTCTTGTCACCCACACCACGATTGCGACGAGAAAGAGCGCCGCCACAAGTATTAACGCGTTTTCCCAAGTGAATATCACGCTATATTATATGCGCCGCCCGTCCGATTAAGGACAAGCATTCGCAATTGTAATTTATGTTTTGACCATGCAAAATAAATTTGCCCTTGCAAGCAAGCAAATTTACTCCTCGAATCGATTCAGAACAATCTTGAACGTACTGCCCTCGCCGAGCTTGCTCTCGACTGTTATCTCGCCGCCCATCATCTCTATAATCGATTTGCAGATAGTAAGCCCGAGACCGCTCGATCCGGACTCTCTTCCTCGCACCTTGTCACAGCGGTAGAAGCGCTCGAAGATATGCGCCTGATCTTCTTCTGAAATCCCTATGCCGTTGTCGCTGACGGTCAGCTCGGCATGACCTTCGGTCTGCGAGATGTTCAGCTTGATTATTCCCGATTGCGGCGGCGTGTACTTTATCGCGTTGTCGACGAGTGTACGCACAGCCTCGGTAAGAAGGTTTTTGTCGGCATTGAGCGTGACCGACGCGTCGCCCGAAAGCGAAATATCGTGCTTGGTATTGACCAATTTGTAGCCGTCCACGACGTCCGACACCGTCTCGTAAAGGTTAAACGTGCTGTTGTTGAGAGTGAATTTTCCAATCTTTGCAAGCCACAAAAGCTGATCGACAATGCGCTTCATATTTTCGCTCTCGCGCGCAATCGCCTCGACCGACTCGTCCAGAACCTTGGGATCGTCCTTGCCCCAACGCCGCAAAAGATTGCTGTATCCGGCTATGACCGACAGCGGCGTTTTGAGCTCGTGCGACGCGTCCGACACGAAATTCTCCTGACGCTCGAACGCTTGCTGCAAACTGTCAAGCATGTAGTTTATCTGCTTCGTAAGCTCCATGAACTCGTCCTGCGAATCGACGGGATCGAGTCGCGCCGAAATGTTTTCGTCCGAAATCTCTTTTACGCGCTTTGTTATCTTGCGCACGGGATCTATCATGTATTGGCTCGAAAATCCGCCGAGAACTGCGCCGAGAACAATGAACACCGCGACAAGAACGGACGAGGTCACTACAAGCCTGTGCATATACGAAGCGGAAATGCCGTCGCCGCTGCCGACAAGGTTGGAAATGCTCGCAAGCACGAATGCGGCATAGCCGATAAGCATAAGCCCGAAAACGACGGTAAAGACGACCGTCGTTTTTGCGGTAATGCCAAGCTTCAATTTTTTGAACAGTTTACGGAGTCCGAGAACTATGAGCGTAACGGGAAAAAACACGCAGGCGACGACCGTAAAGGCAATGTCGCGCGTGTTGCGCTTTTTACGCGGCGGCGGCGAATTCTCGCTCTTTATCTCCGCGATTGTCTGCTTGACGGCTTCCTTTTTCCCACCGTCAAACTCGACAGCTTGCCCGTCTTCCGCATTAACGATTTCGGTATTGTTGTCGCTCATCGTATAACATAACCCGCGCCGCGCACGGTCTCGATAAGCGTCACGCCGTAAACGTCGTCGATTTTCGAACGCAAGTACCTGACGTACACGTCTACGACATTTGTGCTGCCGTAAAAATCAAAACCCCAAACCGAATCGAGCAACCTTTCCCGACTGACGACTACGTTGCGGTTTTGCATCAAAAATTCGAGGAGATCGAATTCCTTTTTTGTCAAATCGATGGGATGTCCGTCAAATGTGGCAATGCGCGCGTCGGGATTGACGGACAATTTACCGCAAACGAGAACGGGCGCTACCACCTCGCTCGAAGGCCGTTTTGTATGAAGGCGTATGCGCGCCAAAAGCTCCTCTATGGCAAACGGCTTGGTCATATAATCGTTAGCGCCGATATCTAGTCCCGTCACTTTGTCCACTACCTGATCTCTTGCGGTAAGAATAATGACGGGCGTCTGTTTGACCTGACGAAGACGTCTGAGTATTTCTATCCCGTTGAGCGACGGAAGCATTACGTCGAGAATAATCAAATCGAAATCATTTTTAAGCGCGGTTTCGAGCGCTTCTCTTCCGTCGGCGCAAATCGAACACGCGTAATTTTCGTGTTCGAGTTCGAGCTGCAAGAATCGCGATATCTGCGCCTCGTCCTCGACGATTAAAATACTCTTTTTTTCGGTAGTCATTATTAAGCTCCGCCTATTATATCGCAAAGAAATCCGGCTTAATCAAGTATCGGCAATTTCGGCCTATTCTATCTGTAATTCTTCTTGACGTACTCGATACGCATGTTGTTGGTATTGCCCGATACGCCCACGGGTACGCCTGCGGCAACGACAACGAGATCGCCCTCTGCGACCATGCCGGTATTGAGCGCGCAGTTGATGACGTGGCGGAACAACTCGTCCGACGATTCCTGCATTACGCTGAGCGTGGGTATAACGCCCCAATTCATTGCGAGCTGATTGTACGCCTTCTCGGAAGTCGTGGGCGCGATTATGGGCGCGGACGGACGGAAGCGCGATATCTTGCGCGCAGTGTAGCCCGACTGCGAAACGGCTATTATCGCCTTCGCGTCGAGGTCGAAAGCCGCGGCGCAAGTCGAGTGCGAAACGGCGTCGGTAATCGTTTTGATCTCGGGATCGAGCGCGTTGAACCGCTTTTTGTAATTTATGCCGCTCTCCGCGCGCTCGGCAATCGTCGCCATGGTCCGAACGGACTCAACGGGGTACTTGCCCGCGGCGGTCTCTCCGGAAAGCATTATCGCAGACGAGCCGTCGTAAACGGCGTTTGCAACGTCCGAAATCTCGGCGCGCGTGGGGCGCGGATTTGTCACCATTGATTCGAGCATTTGCGTCGCGGTAATGACCTTTTTGCCCTGACGGTAGCACCGCGAAATGATATCCTTTTGTATGCCGGGCAGTTCTTCGAACGGAATCTCTACGCCCATATCGCCGCGCGCGACCATAACGCCGTCGCACTCCGCGAGAATGGACATAACGTTATCGACGCCCGAGCGGTTTTCGATTTTTGCAATCAATTGAATGTTGTTCGCGTCGCGTTCGTTGAGAAGCCTTTTAACCGCGCGAACGTCATCCACCGTGCGCACAAACGACATAGCTATGTAATCGACGTCCTGCTCGACGCCGAACAGAATGTCGGAACGGTCGGAATCGGACAAGTACGGCATGTCGATAAACGTATCGGGCATATTTATGCTCTTGCGGTTTGTCAGCACGCCGTCGTTCATGACTGTCGTTTCGATATCCGTCGCGTTAATGGAATTGACTAAAAGCTCGATAAGCCCGTCGTTCACGAGAATGCGCGCACCCTTTTTGACGTATTGGGGAAGATCCACGTAAGTGATAGACACACAGCTCTCGTCGCCCTCGATGTCGCGCGTTGTCAGAACAAACTTGTTGCCCTTTTTGAGCTCGACTCTGCCGTCCTTAAATGTCTTGATACGAATTTCGGGACCTTTGGTGTCGAGAAGTATGGCGACGGGAACACCAAGCTCCTTGCGCGCGCGCTTGACCATATCCATGCGGCGCTTATGCTCGTCGTATGTACTGTGCGAAAAATTGAGCCGTGCAACATTCATACCTGCGCGTATCATACTTTTAAGCACCGAGTAATCGTCGGTAGCAGGGCCGAGAGTGCAAACGATTTTTGTTCTGCGCATACTATTTCACCTCTTTAAATACGAATAGGTAGAACTTACATTACTTCTTTGACGCGTTGAACGAGCATTGCCTTTTCATCGCCCTTCACCTTTTGAACAGTGGACATCAAAAGAGCGGACTGCTTGCGGTTGAGCTCGACCTTGCGCTGCGGATTTTTCTTCATCATCTCGATAAAGAACTTGTCGAGAAACTTAATCATGTAGCTGCCGAACGACGCATTCATCATGCTGTTTTTCGAAACATGTTTGAGAATGGAATCAACAAGGTCTACCTTGTTTGCGACAAGAAGATTAACGGGGATATCAAAGGCCTCGCCTTCGTCCGCCGTCGGCGAAAACTCGAAAAGCGCGCGTTGAATTACCGCACGGTCCGTCACGGTCTTCAAAACCTTTGCGGACGCATTCGACAAAAACAGCTCGAAAACGTGCTGCACGTACAGTTTTGCCACCGCGATGTTTTTCAAATCGGCGTCGCTTCTTATGAGCATGTACTCCCAAAGGTCCTCGGCATATGTGTAGTCGAGTTTCAGCATTGCGCCGAAATACTTATCGACAGCCGCCTGCTTCAAAAAGTCGGACGTAAAGAATTCATTCAAAATCTCGTAGTGTTTAAGTTGTTTCGAGTTCATATTTCCCTCACACTGTATTATACGAAAATTATACAACACAAAACCGCCAAAATCAAGTACTTTGGCGGTTTTAGTCCCCTATATTATGCCTTGAAACAGCCGAAATTCGGCTTTTTAAGCTCAAAATGCTATTTCTCCGTTTGTATACCGGGCGATGCAACCGCCGCACCATTGCCGCCGGTTTTGACGGTTAACGCGCGCATTGCGTTTAATATTGCAAGCACGGCGACGCCCACGTCCGCAAACACCGCAAGCCACATATTGGCAATGCCGAATGCCGCAAGCACAAGCACTATCGCTTTGACGGCAAGCGCGAACACTATATTTTGCCGCACTATACCGACTGTCTTTCTCGCAATCTTTTTCGCAAGCACGATTTGCGACAGCTTATCATTCATAAGCACGATGTCCGCCGCCTCGATTGCCGCGTCACTGCCGAGCGCGCCCATTGCGATTCCGACGTCCGCACGCGACAGCACAGGCGCGTCGTTGATCCCATCGCCCACAAACGCGACAGCGCCGCCGTGCTTCTTAATGCTGTCGGAGTTGCCTTTCGTTTCGCCGACCGAATTATCGCCCGCCATGATCTCTTCGAGCTTTTGCACCTTGTTATCTGGAAGAAGCTCGGCGCAAAATTCGTCTATTCCCACGTCGGCGGCAATGCGCTTTGCCGCCGCATAGTTATCGCCGGTAAGCATAACGGTTTTAACGCCTTGCGCTTTAAGCGCACTTAGCGCCGCCGCCGAATCGTCCTTGACTCCGTCGGCAATAGAGATAGCGCCCATAAACTTATCGCCTTTTGCGACGTACACCACCGTTCCGCTGGCTATGTCGTTGATTTCGCTCGGCACCGTTATGCCGCGCTCGTTCATGAGCTTTATGTTGCCGCACGCGATAACACTTCCGTCACTGCTTTCCGCAACAACGCCGCGCCCCGCAAGCTCGCTCGCATTAAGCGCCGAGCCGCTTTGGAACCCGTACTTTTGTGCGGCGGCGACTATCGACCGCGCTACGGGGTGAAGCGAACTGCTCTCCGCCGAAGCGGCAGTAAGCAGCACCGCGCTTTCCGATAATCCGTCCGCGCAAGCAACGCCTACGACTTCGAAGCTCCCTTTCGTAATAGTCCCCGTCTTGTCGAGAACAACGGTGTTGGTTTTATCGAGCAGTTCGAGATAGTTCCCGCCTTTAACGAGAATGCCGTGTTTTGACGCCGCACCGATTCCGCCGAAGAACGACATAGGCACCGAAATTACGAGCGCGCACGGACACGACACTACGAGGAAAGTCAGCGCGCGCGTAATCCAAACGCTCCAAACCGACCAAACGTTATAGCCGATGATGAGCGACGGCAGTACCGCAAGAACGAGTGCGGCAATAACCACCGCAGGCGTATACACAGCGGCAAACCGCGTGATGAAATTTTCGGACTTTGCTTTTTTGGACGACGCGTTCTCGACAAGCTCCAATATTTTGGACACGGTACTATCCGCATACGGCTTTTGAGTTTTTATGCGCAAAACACCGCTCGTACTGATAGCGCCGGAAAGCGCGGCATCGCCTACGCCCACATAGACGGGTGCGCTCTCTCCGGTGAGTGCGGACAAATCGAGATATCCTTCGCCGGACTCGACAACGCCGTCTATCGCGACCTTCTCGCCCGCTCGTACAATGAGCGTAGAGCCGACTTCCACGTCGTAAGGATCGACCGTCTCCTCGCCGCTATCCGTCGCAACGCGCGCGACCTGCGGACAAATGTCCATGAGCGCCGCAATCGACTTTCTCGACTTGCCGACGGCATAGCTTTGGAAAAACTCGCCCACCTGATAGAACAGCATGACGGCGACCGCCTCGACAAACTCGGATACGCAAAACGCGCCGACCGTCGCGACAACCATCAAAAAGTTCTCGTCGAAAACCTTGCCGTGAACGATATTGCGCCCCGCGCGAAGCAGTACGTCGTACCCGATTACGAGATACACGACGGCAAACACGATGAGCCATGCCCACCACGGCGCACGGTCCTCAATCGACAGATGAAGCACCAACAGAACGGCAAACATTACCGCCGCGACTATTATTCGTATTAAATTCTTTTTACTACTGTTCATGTGCAAAAATAAGCCGAACCTTTAAGTGTCGCTTTCGTATATTACACTCGCCGCGCTTGTCAAACAATTCACGCGCGCGGAAAAATGACTAATTGAACTTCGCTTCCATTTCGGGCGTCGTCTTTTTGCAAACCTTGCGCACGTTTTCGATAATGCTGTCAAAATTCGCGTCGTCCATGTCGAGCGTTATTTTCTGTGCGAAAAAGCTGACCGAAGCGGAGTTGACACCGTCGATCTTGTTGAGCGCCTTTTCCAATTTGGCGGCGCAGTTGGCGCAATCGAGATTGCTAACGCGATAAGTCTTTGTCATGATAAGTCCTCCTTAAAGTTCCTTGATGTGTTCGAGCGCCGTTTCGAATATGCGCCCTATATGTTCGTCGTCGAGCGAGTAATATATCTCCTTACCCTCGCGCCGAGTCTTTACGAGCTTGGATTGGCGAAGTATACGAAGCTGGTGCGACACGGCCGAAACGCTCATGTTCAGCACCGCGGAAATGCACGCAACACAGCATTCCGAAACGGCAAGCGCGGCGAGTATCTTCGTCCTCGTCGAATCCCCGAAAACCTTGAAAAGCTCCGCAATATCCATGAGTACGTCCTCATTCGGCATTTCCGCTTTTACAAGCTTGACGGTTGCCGCATGCTCATGCAAAACGTCCTCGCCTTCCGCCGCGGCTATTTCCAAATCGGTGATTAAATCTTTGTCGTCAGCCATATTAGCCTCCATACATTTGAACAATTATTCAACTGTTCAATAACAGTATATTCTCACTTGAACGGTTTGTCAAGTGTTTTTACGAAAAAAGTCGAAAAATATTGCATACGTATTTTCAAAATTGACGGCGTTATCGCTTGACAAAATATCTTCAAGGCGGTATAATAGCCGACGTAAGCAACAAAATTTTATAACTTACGCACTCATAGCGCAATTGTCAGCGTCTGCTACGGATCTGACCGTCAAGCACAAAATCACAATTTAATAACCTATGCACTCATAGCGCAATTGGATAGAGCGTCTGGCTACGGACCAGAAGGTTGGGAGTTCGAGTCTCTTTGGGTGCACCACCAAAAAAACACGCCTTGTGCGTGTTTTTTTGGTGGTGCATTCGTAGCACGAGTAGTGTGGCGTTGCAAATATGTTTATCGATAAACATCGAAAAGAATTCCGCACATTAACTAAATGTATACTACTTCGCCGCACGGTTCGCTAACCGCTTGCGCGAAGCGCAAAGGTCGCGCCGCCGATTGCGGCGCATTCTCTTTGGGTGCTTAATTCTTTGCCTCGGCAAATATTAAAATATTTTCTTTGGGTGCATTCGTAGCACACATAATTAGGTATTCACATTGGAGCAAGCTCCGGACTCTGCACTTCGTGCGCTATCCGTCTAACGCGGAACATACTTAATTTGTTCATCGTAAATTTTTCATTGCAACGAAAAAAATTACTCTTTGAATAAACACGCTTAATATTACACTTCGCTCTCCCCTATGGAAAGCCCTTCGTCGTGCGAAATGTCGGAAGTATTCTCTTCCGCTTCCGCACTTTCCGTCGCCGCTACTTCCGCGGCGATGTTCTCGGAGTTAACAAGAGGCGCATCGGCGCTTTGCTGTTCGGCGCTCTTCGCTGCTTGCGGCGCTTTGAATTCCTTATTGCAAATCACGAAGTATGCGATAAGCACCGCAACGCCCGTGACCGCCCACGAAATTGGATACACGATGACAAGCACCCAAAACTTTTTGTAAGCCACAAACACCGTGTAAATCCAAATAATCCTAAGTATGCACGAGCCGATAATGGTCATCACCGCAGGCAGAAG
Organism: Clostridiales bacterium; assembly: GCA_022508445.1. Taxonomy (GTDB): domain Bacteria; phylum Bacillota; class Clostridia; order Christensenellales; family Pumilibacteraceae; genus Anaerocaecibacter. Next base: position 96,148 of record JAFLVG010000001.1, read on the forward strand.
CGAATGCCCCATGCCGCGAAGCGCACCGCCTGCGATTTCATAAAGACACGATAGCGTGACGCCGGTCAGCACGCTCCACATTCGCATGAGCGCGAACTTGATAGCGGCCTCGTCGGTCGTGTAAATGCGAATAAACAGCTTGCCTCCGAGAGCGAACACCGCGCTCAACACTGCGGAAACTATCACCGACGCGAGCATATTGAGCATGAATAAACGCTTACAGCGCGCATACTCGCCGGCCGCAAAATTCTGCCCGAAGAACGTGACGGTGGTCTGCGCGAACGCATTGATAAAGAAGTACGCGTAGTATTCGAAGTTCACAGCGTCGCCGTTGCCCGCGACGGCCTTTGCGCCGAAGCCGTTGACCGCCGTTTGGATAAACACATTGGCGAGCGAGAACACAACGCCTTGAAGCCCCGCTGGAATGCCGATAGCGAAAATGCGCTTAAAGTAATTGCCGCGGAACTTCGACTTTTTAAAGCGCATTTTGAGCATGTCGTTTCTCATTATGAAAAACAGAACGAGCACCGCGCACGCGAAGTTGGCGATAACTGTTGCAACGGCAACGCCCGCAACGCTCATTTTGCACGCCGCTACGAAAAGGAAGTTCAAGCCGACGTTGAGAACGCCGGTCACGAGCAAAATAAACAGCGAGCATTTTGTGTCGCCAACGCTCCGAAGAATTGCCGCGCCGAAGTTGAACACCATTAGAAACGGCATGCCTATGAAATAAATGCGAAGATACTGCGTAGCGAGCGGAAGCACGTCATACGGCGTATCCATCACTTCGAGTAACGGCTTTGAAACGCCTATGCCGACGCCGAGAAGCACTACGCCGCTCACCGCCGCCACAACGAGCGACGTAAAAACAACGCTGTGAATGTCGTCGGTATGTTTTCTTCCTATCATCTGGGTAATAACTACGGTCGCGCCGACCGACATGCCCGAAAACAGATTTATCAAAAGATTGACGAGCGCACCGTTGCTGTTGACCGCGCCCTGCGCCGCACTGCCTTCAAACCAAAAAATGACCGCCATGTCGGCGGAAGTAAACAACTGCTGCAATATCCCGCTTGCGGCAAGCGGAAGCGCAAACAGCAGAATATTCTTCATCATCGGTCCGTGCAACATATCCATTTGCTTGGAGCGTTTAACAGTCTTTTCCATACAGTACCCGAACAAGTTCAATCATACCACAACAACGCGCAAAAATCAAATCTTATGCGTCAATAACTGTTGACTTTTGTCGGGTTATGTGCTATAAAATACTCAATTCAAAAATACACAAAAGGAGTATTACATATTATGAAAAGATGTGCAGTCTGCGGCGAGATCGTGGAAGACGGCGTTGACGTTTGCCCCGTCTGCGGCGCAAAGAAATTCGTTCCCGTAAATGACGGCGCCAAATTCGCGTGCGAGCATGTGGTCGGCGAAGGCGTTGTCGACGACAAGGAAATCATGGACGGGCTTCACGCCAACTTCATGGGTGAATGCACCGAGGTCGGCATGTACCTCGCAATGTCGAGAGTAGCCGAGCGCGAGGGTTATCCCGAGATCGCCGAAGCGTACAAACGCTACGCATACGAAGAAGCGGAGCATGCCGCCAAGTTCGCCGAGCTTCTCGGCGAAGTCGTCACCCCTTCGACCAAAAAGAACCTCGAACTTCGCGCCGCCGCGGAAGCGGGCGCATGCGAAGGCAAGCTCATGATCGCAAAACGCGCAAAACAGCTCGGCTTCGACGCCATTCACGACACCGTTCACGAAATGGCAAAGGACGAGGCCCGTCACGGCGCAGGCTTTAACGGTCTTTTGAAACGCTACTTCGGCAAATAATTTTAATTAAAAGTTCAACAATCAAAAAAGGGCAAGCTCTTGCTTGCCCTTTTTTGATTGACTATTTTATCGGTCTATGCGATGCCTTCGAACTCTATTTCGGTAACATCGTCGGGTATGTAGATATCGAGATCTTGCGCCACAGTTCTACCCGGCGAAACCTGATCTGCGGGCAGAATAAGATATCTAGCTTCGCCGTCGGCGAGGATGTTGCCATCCATGTCCATGATATGGCACTTTGCGCTGTACGCGCGCGACAGCTTTTTGGTATAAACTCCCCTGCCTTTGAGCGGCGTGCCGTACGGAACGGGCTTGCGGTAGTTAACTTTTATATCCATAGTCACTGCTATAAGGTCCGGGCGGTCTGTCCAAAGCACTCTGCCCGCAAGCTCGTCCACCATTGTAGCGAGCATGCCGCCGTGCACCCTGCCCGGATAGCTTTGATGCTCTTCACGGAAAGTAAACAGTGCGCCCACCGAGCCGTCCTCCATATTGTAGAACTGACCTTTCACGCCGTAAACGTTTTCCATGCCGCAAATCATACACATGTGCGAATTGTTCTGTTTGGAAAGCACCTTCATAACCATCTTTCTCCTTTTATTTACGCTATAATTCTATCGTAAACACCTGCAAATGTCAATAAATTATTCGATTGACAAAAACCGACTTATAAGCTATAATCATGTTAAGTTACAATTAAGGAAACGGCAATGAAGATAAACGGCGCGGCGGCAATCGTCAAATGCCTACTCGAACAAAACGCCACTACGGTATTCGGATACCCCGGCGGACAGATACTCGATTTGTTCGACGAGCTTTACAAAGAGCCGAAAATCACGCAGATACTCACCTCGCACGAGCAAGGTGCGGCCCACGCCGCCGAGGGCTATGCGCGCTCTACCGGCAAGGTCGGCGTTGTGATAGCGACGTCGGGCCCGGGGGCTACAAACCTCGTAACAGGCATTGCCGACGCATATCTCGACAGCGTTCCGCTCGTTGCCATAACGGGCAACGTTCCGGTACCGCTGCTCGGACGTGACAGCTTTCAAGAGGTAGACATCGCGGGTATTACAATGCCCGTGACAAAGCATAACTTTTTGGTAAAGGACGCAAGTACTCTTCCCGACGTAATACGAAAAGCGTTTGCGATAGCGCGTTCGGACAGGCCCGGACCAGTACTTGTCGACGTTCCCAAAAACGTTCAGCAAGCGCTTATAGAATACGAAGAAAAGCAGGTAGAACCGCCTCACCTGCCGCCCGTTCAAGCCGACGTTTCGGCGGCGGTCAAGATTATAGACGAAAGCAAAAAACCGCTCATATACGCAGGCGGCGGTTGCGTATCTTCAAACGCGAGTAATGAGCTCGTTAAGTTCGCGGCCAAGATAAAAGCTCCGATTGCGATGTCGATTATGGGGCTATCCGCAGTTTCCAAAACGAACGAGTACTATGCGGGCATGATAGGCATGCACGGACATGCGTCGGTTGCCAGGCTGACCGAAGAGTGCGATATTATTATCGCAATAGGCGCGAGATTTTCGGACAGAGTGGCAGGCAACCGCGCCGAGTTTTGCAAGCACGCAAAGATAATTCATATAGATATCGACGCGGCGGAGATAGATAAAAACGTCAAGACGGACGCACATGTCCGCGGCGACGTCAAGCAAGCGCTTGAAAAGCTGATCGCGCTTATCAAGACCAAGACCGACCGCACAATGCTCGATCTAAACGACAAATACAAACGCGAATATACTCTTCCCAACTGCACAGGCAAGCTGTCGCCGAGAACGGTGATACGCTACGTTTCAGAACACGCCGGCGACGCCGTCGTTGCAACCGACGTCGGACAGCATCAAATGTGGGTTGCGCAGGAATACGCCTTCCCTGCGCCCAGAACGTTCCTTACGAGCGGCGGACTCGGAACAATGGGCTTCGGCATGGGCGCGGCAATCGGCGGCGCGGTTGGCACAAACAAGCGCGCAATACTTTTCACGGGCGACGGCTCATTTCACATGAACATGAACGAGCTTGCCACCGCGACAAGACTTAATCTTCCCCTCACCGTCATAGTTTTCGACAACCGCACGCTCGGCATGGTGCGGCAGTGGCAGACGCTGTTCTACGGCAAGCGCTATTCGTCTACAAACCTCGGCGAGAACAAGACAGATTTCGTAAAGCTCGCAGAAGCGTTCGGCGCAAAGGGATATCGGATCGACGACGATAAGGATGTTCCGAGCGTGATAGGTGCTGCGCTCTCGGAGCGCGGCGTGACCGTCATAGACTGCGTAATGGACAGCGACGAGTTCGTTCTTCCCATGATACCGCCGGGAAAGACCGTCAAGGACATAATAACCGACTTAAAAGACTGCAAACCGAAGGAGCGTAAGTGACAGGTATGGCGCAAGAAAAATCGCATATAATTTCGGCGATAGTAAGCAACGAGAGCGGCGTACTCACGCGCATATCGGGGCTTTTCGCAAGGCGTTGCTACAACATAGATTCTCTCGCCGTTTGCGCAACCGAAGATCCGGCATGCTCGCGTATGACAATCGTTGTCCGCGGCGACGAGAACGTCCTTAGGCAGATAATTTTACAGCTCGGCAAACTCCCCGACTGCAAGATAACGGGCGAGCTTTCCGCAAATAATTCGGTTTTACGCGAGCTTCTTCTTGTCAAGATAAACGCGCCTGCCGAGAAGATTGCGCAAATCGAAACGGTAGCCAGAACGTATGAAGCGAAAATCGTTGATCTTTCTCCCGACTCGATAGTATTGGAGCTTACCGGCAAACCGAGCAAAATCGACGGATTTATCGAGGTGCTCAAACCGTACGGAATACTCGAACTGTCGCGCACGGGACTCACCGCATTGGAGCGCGGCGGCGGCAAGCTCAACAACACCGAAACGTCGCAAACGGAATGACCGAACGGGATTTTATGTCGCAAAATATCGCGCAGTTTACTATCCCAAAGTCCGCAAACTGACGGCAAATAAGGTTACATAAACGTTCAATTACAAAAATTTAACAAAAAACCATCCGAAAAGGGGTTTAAACTCATGTTTAATCCCCTTTTTTTTCTTATAAAAATTGACAAACGCGAACGCGAGTGATACAATATACATATAGTTTTTTCACATAAACTTTTTAAGGATATACCCGATAAAGGAAGGAAATATGTCACAAGTACTCTGCACAGGCATGGAAAAAGCGCCCCAGCGCGCTCTACTTAAAGCGCTGGGCTTGACCGACGAAGAAATGGAAAAGCCGCTTATCGCCGTCGTAACGGCGAAATCGGAGATTGTTCCCGGTCACTTACATCTCGACAAAATCACGGAAGCCGTAAAAGCCGGTATCTACGCAGGCGGATGCACGCCTGTCATGATTCCGTCAATCGGCGTTTGCGACGGTCTTGCCATGGGACACGGCGGCATGCGGTATTCTCTGCCCTCGCGCGAGCTTATTGCGGACAGCGTGGAAACCATGCTTATAAGCCACGCATTCGACGGCGCTGTGTTCGTTCCCAACTGCGATAAAATCGTGCCGGGAATGCTGATGGGCGCGGCCAGAGTAAACATCCCGTCGGTATTCGTGTCCGGCGGCCCCATGGAAAGCGGAAAGTTCAAGGGCAAAAAAGTGGGGCTCTCGTCCATGTTCGAGGCGGTCGGCGCTGTCAAGAACGGAACCATGAACCTTGACGAGCTTACAGCGCTCGAAAACGTCGCATGCCCGGGTTGCGGAAGCTGCTGCGGCATGTACACGGCAAACTCCGTAAACTGCTTGTGCGAGGCGCTCGGCATGGCGCTTCCAGGAAACGGCACCGTGCTTGCTGTACACAGCGAGCGCATAAGGCTCGCAAAACGCACGGGAAAAGCGATATGCGATCTTGTCCGAGACTCAATCACTCCGCGCATGATAATGACAAAGCGTGCGTTCATGAATGCGCTCGCGCTCGACATGGCGCTCGGCGCGTCCACGAACACAGTACTGCATCTTATTGCAATCGCGGCGGAATGCAATGTCGCGCTCGATCTCGACACGGTACAGAAGATCTCGGATACAACGCCCACACTTTGCAGACTTTCTCCGGCGAGCGAAGTGGATATGGAAGACCTCAATAGCGCAGGCGGCGTGATGGCAGTTCTTCACGAGCTTGCCAAAAACAACCTCATAGACGGATCGGTGCACACCGCAACAGGCAATATGCTTGCCGACAGCTACGAACACGCGCATGTTCTCAACCCCGACGTAATACACAAAATCGACGCACCGCTCTCCCCCGTCGGCGGCATAGCCGTGCTCAAAGGCAACCTCGCCGAGGAGGGCGCCGTCGTAAAACGCTCGGCCGTCGATAAAGCATTATACAGCTTTGTCGGCAAAGCAAAGTGCTTCAACTGCGAAGAGGACGCCGTCGCGGCGATATATGCAGGCAAGATCAAAAAGGGCGACGTTGTCGTCATACGCTACGAAGGTCCGGCAGGCGGTCCGGGCATGCGAGAAATGCTTTCGCCCACATCCGCGCTCGTCGGAATGGAACTCGACAAAGACGTTGCGCTCGTAACCGACGGACGTTTCTCCGGCGCGACGCGTGGCGCGGCAATCGGGCATGTTTGCCCGGAAGCGGCGGTAGGCGGCAAGATTGCGCTTGTAAAAGACGGCGATACGATTAAAATAGATATAGCTAACGGAAAGCTCACGCTCGACGTTCCGGCAAAAGAATTGCAAGCAAGGCAAAAGAAGCTCCGCCCCAAGGATTCAAACGCCTCGGGCTGGCTGCTGCGCTATCAAAACCTCGTGACGTCCGCGACAAACGGCGCCGTGCTTAAAAAGCGTTTTTAATAGCATTTAACGCTTTACACAAAGCGCTGATAATGGTAAAATATTATAAAACACAAGGAGCAAATAGCATGTTTGAAAAAGTACAAAAAGAGCTTGCGGAATACTTCGATATCGATCCCGCAACGATCACACCCGACACCACATTCGACGGCGATCTCAAAGCCGACTCGCTCGCGCTCATGGAGCTTATGTTCAGCCTCGAATCGGAAACGGGCAAAACTCTCAACGACGACGTTATGGAGTCGGTCAAGACCGTCGGGGACCTGTGCGCCGTGTTGGAAAAGGCGTAAGCGATAAGTACACCTGATTTATCATAGTAACGAATTGAGGCATAGTCACGAGCTACGCCTCTTTTTGTAAAATCCTAATTTACGCGAACAATTTAACCCCACAACACTCCTACGAAAAGGGACACAAAAATGAACAAGACGCAAAGCGGCGCGACTCGCGAAAGCGTTTACGAATACGTAGAAAAAGAATACGGCTCGCTACCCGAACACCTGTGGACGGCGTTTCCCTTATACTCTGTTTTTCGAAGAGTAGATAACAAAAAGTGGTACGCCATCATAATGGACATCCAAAGAAGCAAGCTCGGCTTGGAGGGCGAAGAATACGTCGATATTATAGACGTCAAGTGCTCGCCTGCCACGCGTGAAAAGCTGACGGGAAAGCCCGGCTTTTTGCCGGCGTATCACTTAAACCGCAAGAATTGGATAACGGTGCTTTTGGACGGCTCGGTCGATACAAAAACATTATTCGAGTTAATCGACGAGAGCTACGTCATCGCAAAGGGCGAAAAGAAACAAGCGGCGCGGTCAAAGGCTACAAGCTGGCTCGTGCCGGCCAACCCCAAGTACTACGACATAGAAAAGGCGTTCGAAGAAAGCGACGCCATATTGTGGAAGCAAAGCAGTTCGGTTATTGTCGGGGACACGATATACTTATACCTCGCCGCGCCGTATTCTTGCGTTCGTTACAAGTGTAGAGCAATCGAAGTCGATATACCTTATGACTATCACGACGACAACGTCAGCATGCAAAAGGTCATGAAAATCGAGCGGTTGCATACCTACGATAAAACGCTGTTCGATATCGGCGAGTTAAGCAAGCATGGGATAAAATCCGTTCGCGGACCGAGGAGCATTCCTTTCAGCTTGCGGTGCGCGCTCGAAAAGGAAAGCGAGCATGGAGCGTAGATTCAAAGGCAATAGCCTGCTCTCACTGCCCTCCGATTACACCGTCGTGGATATAGAAACAAACGGCCTAATATCCGGCGTGTGCGAGATTATCGAGGTAAGCGCGCTAAAATACCGCAACAATGCTCTGACGGACAGCTTTTCTTCGCTGATAAAGCCCGAACAGCCGATAAGCCCGTTTATTACGAATCTCACCGGAATAACGGACGCCATGGTGGAAAATGCGCCCGATATAACCGCAGTCATGCAAGCGTTCTACGCCTTTATAGGCAAAGATATATTGATCGGGCACAACGTCCATTTCGACGTGAACTTCTTGTACGACAACCTTTGGATATACAGCGGGCTGGTTTTGGACAATTCGTTCGTCGACACGCTTCGGCTTGCGAGAAAGGCTCTGCCCAAACTTTTTAACCATAAGCTGGCGACAATAGCGGAATATTACGGCATATCAACCATTGGCGCGCACAGAGCGCTAAAAGATTGCGAAATATGCAATGCCTGCTATCAGAACTTAAAACGCGAGCTCAAAACACTTTTAGAATGATTAAAAATAAATAAGCGTGTCCATACGGCACGCTCTTTATTTTGTTAATAAATAAAATTTATTTATAAATCAAGAACATATAAACGCCGTTCGGATAGCGGAAATACGGCTTGCTTCCGCTTGCAAATACAAAGTCCGAATCATCGATTTTTCGGTAAGCGGCGGCAATTTCGAAAGCATACATATCGGCCTCATTCACTTGGGTTTTGCCTACAAAATCGAGCTTAACTTCTATCTTCCCCACTTTTCCGTCCGCGGCGTTTATAGCCGAAAACAGTCGATTGAGCTCCGATTGACTTTTAACGACAGCCGCAAAACTTTTCCGTCCGACAGATACGGACTGCTCCGCATAGTAATCGAAGTCCTCTTCCGCAACGCACGGCGAATCGGCAAACGCATGTCCGTTGGGGCGAAAGCTCGAAATCGTGTCGTCGCTTAAAAGAAAATATCCGTGCGAGAGCTGTTTTTTATTGCCGCTTCCCCCAACCGTGTAATACGCCGCGTCGGACGTCACATCTAAATTGTACCACTTGTCAAACAGCTTGACCTTGTTCCAGGCGTGCGGAGTAGACGCGAGCGAGCCGGTCACACGCACGCTTTCGATACCCTCGATTGCGCACAAAAAATCGAACGCGCGGCTCAATCCGTCGCAAACCGCAAGCCCGTTCAAAAACACGCCGTCGATATGAAATGCCGGATCGCTTGCGGCGTCCGCATTCCCCTTGTTAAACTCTTCATAAAGCGAAAAGTCATACTTCACATTGCACACGAGAAAGTCGTGAATGGCATGAACTGTGTTGTACGCTCCCTCCGCGCTATCGTGCCACGCATTCAAAACATATCTATCGAGAACGGCACGCGCACGGTCGTAAACCTTTTGCAGCGGATCGTTCTCTTGAAACACCGGCTTCTTGCCGTCGTATACAACCACTGCGTAAAGCTCGTCTATGCGTTCCCGATTCGATTTATCGCCGTTAAGCTCGGACAGCGGCTTTCCCTCTCGCCCGTCTATCGGACGGTAAGGGCTGTCATCAGGGATTGAAATCAAATGCGGCGTAATGTCCGGCGAAGGCGATCTGAATATAGAACAACCCAAAAGCGCGATGCTCGAAGCAAACACCGCGCATAATGAAAATATTACGGCTTTAATAAACTTAAACCGCATATCTGTAATCGTCGTAGGTTGCGGTGAACACAGCGCCGTCGCGTTCGAGCGTGAGCTTCAACGCCCTGCCGTACCCTTTTTTGTGATAGCAAAGCAAAGCGCCGATCATGTCGCAAGCGTTAGACGTAACGGCGAGTGTGCCGATTTGAGTTATCACGTCGCCGTTTTGCGTATCAACCGACGGCGTGCCCTGATCCAACGCGACAACGGTTAGCTTGCCGTTCCTATACTCGCACTCGAATCCGAACGGCATACCGAACCAACCGATTGCCGACGTGGACGAATCGCTCATGCTCACGTTAGTCAATCCGACCGCTCCGCCGTTTGCTTCCGCCATGATACGTCTGTAAATGGGATAAAGCACGGAGATCGGAGTTGCAAAGCCCGTATCCTCTACGTCCGTCATAACACCGCCCTCGGTATCCACGCCGTCCGAATTGCTCATACGGTAAGTGCCGAGTCCGACAAGATGCCCTTCCATATCAAACACGCCGCCGCCGCTCATGCCGGCGTTTATGACAGCGGTCGTTCGCATTACGGGCACCCATTTCATTTTGTCTCTTTTGTCGCCCGAATTATCACCGTTGTTCGTTTGGAACAGTTCTCTACATTCGAGTAGCTCGCTCGCACGCGAAATAATGCCGTCGTATGCCGCAATGCCCATGCCCATAGCGTTGCCTATGGAAACTACGTAATCGCCCTCGTTGTACTTGACGTCGGGCGAGAAAAACTCGCTTCCGTCAAGATCGTAAACGGAATACACGGTGTCGTGATCGACCTTAACAACCGCCACGTCGTAATACCCGTCGTATCCGACGACAGATCCTTGCCAAAATCTATCCTCGCCGTAAAACCTTATTGCAGGCATGTTGCTGTTCATGACATAGGCTTCGATCGCGTGCGCATTTGTCAGAATGTACACCGTACTGCCGTCGCGCTTCATCACGATACCGCTCGCTCGCAGCGATCCGCATGAAAGCTCGACAATACTGCTCTTGCGCGCGGCGACGACTGCGGCGACGTTTTGCTGAATGTCGCCGTTGGTTTTAATCACAGGCGGTTTTTCGCCCTTTCTCATAAAGTAGCCCGTCAAGACCGACGAACAAACTCCGACCGCAATGCAAAGCGCGGCCATGAGCGCAATGACAATATAAATAAACTTATTATCGCGAGAGCGCACCTCGCTTCCGTTTACAGACGCATAGCCGCCGCCCATACTGTCGTCCGATTCACCGCGAGCCATATACTCGCGTACAGATTGAGCCTCGGGTAAATTCCCATGCCCATCGGAAGTCATGACCGCGAAATCGTCGGTAACGGTGGGAAAATCGCCGTCCTCCGTAACGTCACTGCCGCTCGGCGTATTGTTAGCAGTCGGCACAGGCATCATGCCATCCGACTCGTCAAGAAAATCTTTGTTGTCGCTCATACCAGTAGTATAACACAATTGAAACAAATCTGTCAACAGCGAGGCGAAGGGCATTTGTCGAAAATGCCGACTACCCTATGTTTTCGACAAATGTCGAAAATAATAAGTATTATAATCATTCGACAATGTCGAAAACATTGACTACTCAACTATTTCGACAAACGGCGGCAAAAATATAACGCAGATCGTACGACCTGCGTTATATTGCCTGTTTAATCAAGGAAGCTACGCTCTACCGATCTTGTCGGAGTGCTTATAGTAATCGGCAGGCTCGTAGCGGTCGGTGAACTGCCAATACACGGGCGCCATGCCGTTTTTGACAAGCCAATCGTTGACCTTCGAAAACGGTTTGGAGCCGAAAAATCCGCGGTATGCGGAAAGCGGACTGGGGTGTGCGGACGTGACTGTAAAATTGCGCCCGTCGATGAGCGACAGTTTTTCGCGCGCGCTCATTCCCCAGAGAATGTACGCAACCGGCTTATTCCTCTTGTTGAGCGCAGAGATCATCGCGTCCGTGAGATTGTGCCAACCGAGCGAGCTGTGCGACTGCGCTTCGCCTGCTCTCACTGTGAGCGACGCATTGAGAAGCAGCACGCCCTGATTGGCCCAGCCGATGAGAGTGGTATCGCTATTCGGAGTTACTCCGAGATCTGATTTAAGCTCTGTAAAAATATTGACGAGAGAAGGCGGCGGCTCGACGCCGTTATTGACGGCAAACGCCAATCCGTTTGCTTGTCCCGCACCGTGATAGGGGTCCTGGCCGAGAATTACGACGCGCACCTTGTCGTAATCGACAAGCTTTAACGCGGCATAAATTTTGTCGCGCGGCGGATACACCTCGTAACGCGCATACTCGCGGTCTACGGCCTCGTTCAATGTTTTGAAATACGGCTTTTCGTATTCCGCGGCAAGAACCTCGTCCCATTTTTGCGTAATAATCATAACAGTTTTTCTTCTCCGTATACCATTTATTTATAACTTCCGTCCATGACCGCACCGACTGCCGCATTCAAAATTTTGGGCACGGCGCGCTCGGACAAGGAGTAGAACATGACCTTACCTTGACGGCGGCCGCACACAATCTTTGCCGTTTTTAAAATTCGCAGTTGGTGCGAAACGGTGGTCTGGTTTAGCGAGGTCAGTGTGGAAAGGTCGGTCACGCACATGGGCGACACCGAAAGCGCGGAAAGTATTTTGAGTCGCGTAACGTCGGACAAAGCGTCGAAAAACATGGCGAGCACAGTGAGATTTCCCGTATTCGGCAAGCTATCCTCGACCTTCGCCGCAGTCAAGCTGTCAAGCAACATAGTGTTCATGTGTGCAATATAACATATATCTTCCCGATTGTCAATGTCGTGTTTTGGCGCATAACAGCTTGTATCGTCGAAACATCGGTTAACGACCGTGACGAAACCATCCGTAACTATTTCGACATAATTCGCATATACAATTTTGTACTCATCGGGTATGAGAAAAAGCAAATTAAGCGGAGGCACAATGCAAAACGATATTTTTTCTCTTTTGATGATGATACTCATGCTCGAAAACGGCGGCGGCACTGAAAGCATCAATCAACTCGTCATTATGTTCCTGTTGATGAATTCGAGAAACAACGACACGCAAACTCTGTTCGGCTCGCGTCGCTGCAACAACTGCGGACGCGACGACGGATATACGTTCTAAATAAAAAGCCGACGCGTAGCAACACGTCGTCGGCTTTAAATCATGTATCGCTACATTCTTTCCGGTGCGTCCAAAAGGACAAGCCCCAGCCCGTACTTCAACGTTTCCGCAACGCGGAGTGTCAGCGCGAGCCGCGCGTTCTCCGTTTTTCCGCCGCACATGATTCGGTCGGCATTGTAGAATCTGTTAAACGCCTGACAGATCTTCACTAACCTACGCGACACTATCGAAGGCTCGTATTTGACGGCCGCCGAATACACGACCTCGTCGAAATCGGCAATAAGTTTCACCACCTCGTAAGCCTCATCGTCAAGAAGCTCGCCGCAATCGACCTCGCCCTTATTGTACCCTGCCTTTGCCAGCACCGAGCGGCACCTTGCATGCGTGTACTGAACATAAGGTCCTGTTTCGCCGTCGAAGTTTAGCGCGTCGGACAGCGAGAAATTCTTGTCTTTGAGCCGCCCGTCGTACAATGCGTCAAACACGACCGCACCCACGCCCACGCTTTCGGCAACGACAGCGCTGTTTTCTAGGTCGGGATTGCGCTCGGCTATGATTGCCGCCGCCTTGTCGACTGCGGCGTCAAGCACGTCGCTCAAATACAGAACATTGCCCTTGCGCGTTGAAAGCGACATGCCCTCGACGGACACCATTCCGTAGCTCACGTGCACCATGTCGTCCGCCCACGGCTCGCCCAGCTTTCCGAGTACTGAAAAAAGCTGTTTGAAATGCAAAGCTTGGTGGCTTGCGACAACATACAAGCACTTATCGAAATTATAATTTTCATGCCGGTAATATGCCGCGGCAAGATCTCGCGCGATGTACAGCGAAGCGCCGTCGCTTCTTCTTATGATAGCCGGCGGCATATCGTCGCCGAGCAAAACAACCTGCGCGCCTTCGCTCGTCACGAGGAGATTTTTCGCTTTGAGCTTATCTTCAACGCCGCGCACTTTGTCGACGTAAAAGCTCTCGCCGAGATAGCTGTCGAACTCTATATTGAGCCTACTATAAACCTTTTTCGCCTGTTCGAGCGTAATCGCCTTGAACTTTTCGAACAGTCCTACCGCATACTTATCGCCGCTCTCTATCTTGTTTGACCATTCGCGCGCCTCTTTTGCAAGCTCTTCATCCTTTTCGGACTCGTTGTGATAACGAACGTAAAGCTCCAATAACTCGTCGAGTCCGCGTTCGTCCAGCCTTTTCGCGCTTCCCCAACGCTTGTACGCCGAAATCAAACCGCCGAACTGCGTGCCGAAATCGCCGAGATGGTTAATGCCTACGGCGTTCGCGCCGAGCGAACGGTAAATCTTATAGAGCGAACCGCCGATAACGGTAGTCATGAGATGTCCGATGTGGAATGGCTTTGCGATATTGACCGACGAATAGTCGAGGCACACGGTCTTTCCGGCGAGCGGCTTAAAAGCGCCGAGCTCGGTCTTGAACGCGTTTTCGACAAAGGCGCCCCTATCGAGCGTAAAATTGAGATAGCCGTTTAGCGCCTCTGCTTTCATGCCGTCTATCTTAACCTTCGAAGCCGCTTCGCTTGCTATGAGAGCAGGGCTTTTTCTCAAAACCTTTGCAAACTTAAAGCACGGAATGCAGTAGTCACAGAACGCTTCCGCCGCCGTTACGTCCGCTTGCTCCAAGTCAGGCAACACTTCTTTTGCCGCATTGTATATCAAATTCTTATAATCGAACATATGCGCACCTGTATATATGTGAATATTTGGTATTTCAAAGCCGATTAGCCGTTATTAAACGCTTACGGCTGTCAATTTTTCTTAAACTGCGACGACCAATCAAACATTAAACTTGAATTCGACCACGTCACCGTCTTGCATTACGTAATCCTTGCCCTCGCTTCTGAGCTTTCCCGCCGCCTTTGCCGCGACGAGCGAGCCGCACGAAATGAGATCGTCATACGACACGATCTCGGCGCGAATGAAGCCGCGCTCGAAATCGGTGTGAATCTTGCCTGCCGCTTTGGGCGCGGTGGTGCCGCGCTCGATCGTCCAAGCCCTGACCTCTTTTTCTCCGGCAGTGAGATAGCTCATGAGCCCCAACAAATCATAGCTCGACGTGATAACGCGTTCAAGCCCCGACTTTGTAAGCCCGAGCGCTTCGAGATATTCGGCACGCTCTTCCTTGGGAAGCTGGGAAATTTCGTTCTCTACCTTCGCGCAAATATCGATGACCGAAGCGTTGTCGGCCTTGGCGTACTCGCGCATAGCGGCGACGTACTTATTGTCGCTCTTGCCTATATCGTTTTCGGAAATATTCGCGCAGTAAATTATCGGCTTTGTGGAAAGCAGGAACTGCCCGTCCACCGTCGCAAGCGTTTCACGGTCAAGTCCGAGCGAACGCAAAGATGAGCCGCCGTCTATACACGCAGTCATTTTTTTCAAAAGTTCGAGCGCGGCGGCCGCTTTGGGATCGCCGCTTTTCACGGTTTTTTCGAACCGCGCGCGCCGCTTTTCAATGCTTTCAAGATCGGCGAGCATAAGCTCTGTGTTTATGGTTTCGGCGTCGCGAACGGGATCGACGGAGTCCGACACGTTTATGATATTCGGATCGTCAAAGCACCTTACAACCTCGATGATTGCGTCGCATTCTCTTATATGCGAAAGGAACTTGTTGCCCAAACCCTCGCCGTGTGAAGCTCCCTTTACAAGCCCTGCGATATCGACAAACTCTATAACCGCAGGAACAACGCGCTTCGACGAGTACATCTTTTCGAGAACGGCAAGCCGCTCGTCTGGAACGGCAACAACGCCTACGTTTGGCTCTATCGTGCAGAACGGATAGTTAGCGCATTCCGCGCCGGCTTCCGTAATCGCGTTGAACAGTGTGCTTTTGCCGACATTGGGCAATCCTACAACTCCGATTTTCATAAGCTCTCCAAAACTGAACTGCAATTATTTTACTATATAAAAATTTTTGTGTCAAGCAAAGAAAAACGCACGCATAGTGCGTGCGAAAATATTGTGCTTATTCTTTCCTGGCCGGTTATTCCCTACGCCAAAAGAAAATCTATCCTATCGCCCTCGACCTTTTCCACTATTATGTTTACCTTATCGCCGAGCTTGAACGACGCCCTGCCGCAAGAAATGCACAGCCGCTTTGCGTCGAATATCGCGGCAGGCGGAAGCGAATTCATGCGCACAAGCCCCTCTGCGGAATTTTCGAGTTCGACAAAAAAACCGAAATCGGTGACGGAGCTTATAATGCCGGCGTATCTTTCGCCGATATGCCGCGACATGTACTCGGCTTTTTTATAGTCGTCCACCTTGCGTTCGCAGTCCTGCGCGGTGCGCTCGGCCTTTGAGCTTTTCATCGCCGCACCGACGGTGAAATCCCTGTACTTGGTCGTTGCCGCAACGCCGCCTCTCAAATACGCTTTGATTATGCGGTGAATGGCAAGATCGGGGTATCTGCGAATGGGCGAAGTGAAATGGCAGTAGTACGGCTCGGCAAGCCCGAAATGTCCCTTGTTTGTCGGCTGATAATCTGCCTTTGACATGGCGCGAAGCGTCACCTTGGATACCGCCGCCGAAATATCGGGACGGACGCGCTCCAAAATTTTCGCCACCTGCGACGGCACGGGACAGAGCGGACAGCTTACTCCTGCGCCCACGGCGTCGAGATAATCGTTGAGCGCCGAAATCTTTTCGGGCGACGGGCGCTCGTGAACGCGGTACACAAACGGCACTGGCTTGCCCGAAACGAGCGTTTTGCCGAACTTCTCGGCGACGGCGCAGTTTGCGAGAATCATGAACTCCTCTATTATCTGCGCGCTCATGAGCCGCGGCTTTCTCGCGATATCGGCCACATGCCCGACTTCGTCAAACTTGATTTCGGTTTCGGTCAAATCGAATTCTATCGATCCGCGCTGTTCTCGTATCTTTATCCGCTTTTTTGCAAGCTCCTGCATGAGTTCGAGCGACGGCACAACGCGTTCAAACTTATCGCGCAACGCCTTGTCGCCGTCCAATATCGCCTGCACTCCCGTATACGTAAGCCGCGCGCAAGATTTGATAACACCCTCGTGCAAACTCGCGCCGATTCGGTTACCGTCAACGTCCAACTCGATTTCTGCGGCAAGCACGAGCCTGTCCTCGCCCTCGTTGAGCGAGCAAAGCCCGTTGGACAGCTTTTCGGGAAGCATGGGTATAACGCGGTCGGCAAGATACACGCTAGTGCCGCGATGCAGGGCCTCGCGGTCGAGCGGCGATCTCTCGGTAACATATTCCGAAACGTCTGCAATATACACGCCGAGAAGGTATCCGCTATCCGTTTTTTCGATAGACACCGCGTCGTCAAAGTCCTTGCTTCCGCTCCCGTCGATAGTAAAAATTATGCGACCGCGGTAATCGCGGCGGTACGGCTTACTCGCCTCCTCACTGTCTATAACATCGGAAAAAGCGTCGGCTTGCTCTATAACATCGCGCGGAAACTCGGTGCGGAGATTGTGCGCGGCGATAACGCTCTTAACGTCCATTCCTATCTCGTCGAAACGACCGAGTACGGCTACAACTCGCGCACGGTCGCCGAAATGCGTTTGCACAAGCTCGATTATTACCTTGTCATGCTCGCTCGCGCCGCCGAGTCCCTGAATTTCGAGCAGCTCGCCGAAATGCTTATCGTCGGGAACGGCGCAAAATACGTTATCTCTGTACACTACCGTCGCGACAATATTGTCGCTGTTTTTTTCGTTGATCTCGATAACGCGCCCCTCGCGCCTTCTGCCACCCTCTCGTGCAGGTCTGTCGCTTGTTATTATTGCGCGAACGGCGTCTCCGTGCCGCGCGCCGCAAAGATTTACGCCCGATATGAAAACGTCGCCGGTATTCTCGCCGCGAATAAATCCGAATCTGTCGCCCTTACAATCGATAACGCCCGAAACGGTTTTTGGCACAACGTCAAAATAAGCGGAGCGTCCGCCTCCTCCGTAATGCGCCGCAAAATGTTTTTTTGAATGTTTTTTATCGTATTTCATAGAATATTGTCAACAAAAAAGGGGCTAACTTGTAGCCCCTCGATAACTTAGTTGCCGCGGTAGATGAACAATGTCACAAAGAACAATATGGCGAGCACGCCCTCTATTATCCCGAGTATGACGGTTATCTTCTTCATCACCGATTCGAGCGACTTCGATTTGTCTTTTGAATAGAAAGTATCACGCGTGCCGGTGAGCGCACCCATACCGGATGAGGACGACGGCTGAAACATGATGACAACAATAAGTGCAAGTGCAAGAAGCACCATGAGCGATATGAGAACTATGCGTATGATTGGGAAGGAGTCAACGATCCAACCTGCTACTGAAACAAACGAAAATGACATTATTTTCTCCGAACAAAAAATCGTTTTGGGATTGCTTTTTGGATTGCATTGTTTATTATATCACAACCGCTCTTTTAGTGCAAGCGTTTTTACGCAAAAAATCGGCAAGACAATATTTAATTTATACCCATAAATACAAGCGTAAGCGCAAAATTTGCGATAATCGAAAAAATACTGAAACGCAAAACACCGAAAGACATATAATCCTTTCGGTTTACGCGTTATTTCGATATTTACATAGGAACTATGTTATTCTTGTGGAGCAGAGGCGCGTTCGAGTTCTTCTTTGTATTTATCGATCACGAGTTTTGCTATGTAGTCGCGCGTCGAATTATTGATAGGATGCGCAACATCACGGAATTCGCCGGTACCCATACGTTTGTTGGGCATAGCGACAAATAAGCCTCCCTCGGTCTCAACCACACGCAAGTCATGAACAACAAAACAATCATCTATTGTGATAGACGCTGCAGCTTTGAGCTTGCCGGGTTCTTTCACGAGGCGGAGTCTTACCTCGGTGATATCCACAATTTTCCTCCGAAAATGAATTGCGTCCGTAAGTAGTTTAGCACAGTCGTTACAAAAAATCAATAGATTTGCAAAACTTTTTTCGGGCGCGCAAATATACTATAACTATTTTGCCGAGAAGCCGCCGAAATATACCGTAATGCCCGCATTCACAGCTTTAACGGCTTCGGCATACATAGATTATATGAAGATTCATTTTGTGGGCATATCGGGCGTGTCCATGCGCGCGCTCGCCGATTTTGCCGCGTCGCGCGGAAATACCGTAAGCGGTTCGGACAGCCTTTTGTGCGGACACGATCCGAAAAACGTCGAGGGCTGCGACCTCGTAGTTTACACCAACGCCGTAAAAAAAGACAATTGCGAGCTCGTTCGTGCAAAGGAACTCGGCATACCCACTATCGAGCGCGCG
Source organism: Clostridiales bacterium (assembly GCA_022508445.1). Taxonomy (GTDB): domain Bacteria; phylum Bacillota; class Clostridia; order Christensenellales; family Pumilibacteraceae; genus Anaerocaecibacter. The sequence goes on from JAFLVG010000001.1 coordinate 115,113, forward strand.
GAGTATCTAGGCGAGCTGTCGAAGACCTACGGAAAAGTCGTGGCGGTAGCAGGCTGTCACGGTAAAAGCACGACTACGGCAATGCTCGGCTCGTGCTTTTCGGGCAGAAACGCCACCGTGCACGTGGGCGTAGCCAACGGATCGAGAGTGGGCGGAGATAAGTTTTTCATCACGGAGGCATGCGAATACAGAGCGAGCTTTCTTCACCTCTCCCCCGACGTCGGCGTGGTGCTCAACGTACAATACGATCACCCCGATTACTACAAGGACTACGACTCGCTGAAACGCGCATACAGGAGCTTTTGCGATAATTGCAAAACCGTGATAGTAAACGGCGACGACGAGGAATGCACGGTACTTACAGACAAAGCAATAACCTTCGGCGTCGGGAAAAACTGCGATTACAGGGCGGTTGATATCAGAAGTGAAAACGGCTGCCGCAGTTTTACGTTAGTCGGAAAAAAGCACGCGCGCGTCAGGCTATCCGTCGTCGGCGAACACAATGTGTACAACGCACTTGCGACGATTGCCGCGGCGAGCGAGTGCGGCATGTCGCTCACGGAGTGCTTGCCTGCGCTTAATAAGTTCCGCGGCATACCGCGACGATTCGAGAGAAAGGGCATAGCTTTCGGCAAAACAGTTTTCACCGACTATGCGCACCACCCTACCGAAATAGCCGCGACTATAAGCTCCGCAAAGGAAATATTCCCGTCGGTAGCAGTGGTGTTTCAGCCGCACACGTATACGCGGACGGAAAGCCTTATGGACGGGTTTGCAGACGCATTGTCGCAGGCGGATACGGTAGTACTCGCACCCATATTTTCGGCTCGGGAAGCTCAAACCGAAGGTGTAAGCTCGCATACGCTCTGTCGCAAGATAGTGGAGAAAAAGGACAAAGCGTACTGCTTCGACACATTCACCGAAATAATAGAATACTGCAAGGCTTTGAACGAAAAAGCGGTGATTTTCATGGGTGCAGGCGACATAAATAAAGCCGCGGACTTATTAGTCGCGGCTGACCTTTGCGATTGAAATTTAAAATGTAAAAAGGCTTATCGCACTCGCGGATAAGCCTTAGCTTTAATCAATATGCCACGTCGGTGTAAATCATAAAGACGGTGACTGCGGCGATTACGCCTGCGAAAATTATTGCGGCGATTATATTGCGTTTGAGCGTGAATTCGGCTCCTGCGCAAAGCACGGTGGCGAGCGTGAAGTAGTTCCGCGCACGCGCAACGCTTTGAGCCGCAGAAACGGAAATAATGCCGCCTGCCGCATTATTCAAGTAAATCACAAGCATCAGCACAAGTGTGGCAATTCCGAAAAGCCCTGTAAAGATATTTATTATTTTATTAAGCAACCGACCTACTATCATAAAAGTACGCTCCGAAATGTTGTAACTGAATTATATATTTTTAGTATATCTTTGTCAATTGAGAAACCGCCTATTCGCGAACATTTAATGTACTTTTAATCTTCCTCTAATTCTTCTTTGCGGCCTTGCGCTTATCTTTGAAAAACGCTTGGATGGGCGCAAGACATTCCTTTTCGTACACGCCTCCCACAATAACGGCGCGGTGATTCAGCTTGTCGTTATCGGCGATATTGAGCGCCGAGCCGCACGCGCCGAATCGCAAATCGTATGCACCGAAAACCACGCGCGAAATGCGCGAATAAACTATCGCGCCTGCGCACATGGCGCACGGTTCGAGCGTCACGTAAAGCTCGCAATCGGACAGATTCCATCTGCCGAGCTTTTTCGCCGCGCTCCTTATAGCCACTATTTCGGCATGCGCGGTCGGATCGCTGCCCACCCCTCTGCCGTTCACGCCCACACCTATCACCTCGCCTTCGCAAACCACTATCGCGGCTATCGGCACTTCGCTTTCTGGGCAATCTTCGAGCGCGTCAAGCGCCGCGCGCATAAACTTCATGTCACGCTCGCTCGCGCTCGCGGAATCGGTCGTGATATTGTCTTTGGTAATTTCGTCCATGTCCTCTCCTTAAAGAATATCGAGAATGAATTTTGGAAGGTGTGCGTTTTTTAGTATATCGGGTAAAAAATCCTCGTAGCCGAACGGATGCTCACCCGCCTTTATAAGCTCTATTGTGACGGCCGGGATGCCCAACGTTTGAACGCAAAAATCCTTGTAGCCGCCTGCGGAGTGAAGATCGCCGTCCACTTTTTTGACGTCTATTCTTTTGGCTATCAAATCCGCAAGTTTTTCGTCGCGTACTCGCCTGACGCCGCTTTGGAAAAATTCCCAGTACAGCTCGCCGCCCATACAGTGGTAGCTCACCGTCATGCTTGGCTTAACGCGCTCGGTAAACCGACAAAGCGCGAGCGATTCGGGTGCGCACAGCGGATACTCGCCTATATAATCCGACGCGCCCACGGTGCGCTTGTTTTGCTCGCCCGTACCCCAATTCGCGTCGAAGTTGCAGTTGAGATCGACGCCGTCGGCATTCGCCTTCCATGTGCGGTGCCTGTCTTTGAATCTTTCAAGCACCGCGCTTCCCTGCGTATCGCCGCTTTCAAAAAACAATGCGCCGTCGGGATTGACGAGCGGAACGAAATAAACACCGTCATTTCCGCCGCCTGCAAACTCCGCTATCTGCCGCAAAACAACATGAGCGGTGTAGCACTCGCGGGCATGTATCGCCGCCGTGACGATAAGCTGTTTTCCGGCGTAACCGCCGCGGTGCGCACACAGGATATCGTTGCCGCAAACGCTTCTGCCTATCGGGAATACGTCGCGCTCCGCTTTAAGCGCGGCCGAAACCGTATCGATAATACTCATATCTTAAATATATGCTTTTTCCGCGCCGTTAAACAGATAAAGAATTGTTTTATTTATGATACGGTATTCCCTTAATGATTGTAGCCGCGCGGTAAAGCTGTTCGAGGAGAAGAAGCCGCGCTATCTGATGCGGATAAGTCACACTGCCGAACGAAATTCGCCGCTTGGCCACTTTGCGCACGCGCTCGTCCACGCCCTCCGCGCCGCCGATGACGAATGTCAGCTCGTCGCACCTTTCATGCTCGGACGTAACGAGCTTTGCTAAATTTTCGGAAGAAATGCTCTCGCCGCCGATGTCCATCAAAACGCATTGCTTTTCGCCGAGTCGCCGCAGTATCTCATCACACTCCTTGCGCATTGTCGGCTGCTCGGGAATTTCGACCACGGAAACGTCGTAAAATCCTTTGAGCCGCTTTAAATATTCGTCACACCCTTCGCGGCAAAAAGGCTTACTCGCCTTGCCGACGCAAACGATACGCAGCTTTTTCAATAGAAGAACCCCCACACGTAGGTGAACACAGTCGTACACAGCGTAACGACGCCGAGCGCGACTATTATCATGATATCGCGAGCCGAAGGCTTAAACCGTTCGCGCTCGTAATCTCTGCCGTAAACCTCTTTTTCCATTTCGAGCTCGCTGACTCGCTCCGGATCGAATTCGCCCATAATTATCACACGCTTGTTTGTCGCGTCGAACGCCGCGTCCTTCAACACCTCTAACTTGTTGCGAATAACGCGTTTTTCTCGGAAGTACAGCATAGCGACGACGAGCGCAACTCCGATCACGCCTGCGGCAAGAAACACAAGCACAAGCGCCCACACCGACGTCGAGTTTATAAACGCATAAAATCCGCCGCCGAAAGCCCAATTGTAATTGGACGCGTAGTCAAAGAACACACTGCAAAAATTATTGCCGAAGTGAGTAAGCATCGCAGGATACAGGCTTTTGGTCTTGATAGTCAAGTAGGCCGCGAGCGCGCCGAAGAGCGACGTGTAAAACACCTGCCGAATGTTTTGATGGAACAATCCGAAGGCTACGCCGCAAAGCAGCACGCATCCTATCGTTTTAAACGTGTTCTGCGCGGTAGACAAAAGACCGCCGCGCATACAAAATTCCTCGCACACAGCAGGAAGTATTGCGGTCATCATCACTTCGGCGATAAAAAATCCGAAAACGAAATTGCTCGGCATATCGGGCGTAGACGAATTGACAGTGTATCCCGTCTGTTTGAGTAGCGCAGTCCAAGCGGACGAAACGCCGAGCGTCAAAACGAACACGACAAAGCCGAGCGGCAGAGCGAACAAATAGAACGGCTTGAATTTTCCGCAAGAGCTGTATTCGAGCGTTTGCCTGACTGTGCGCTCGCCCAAAAATTTATAAATGCAAAATGGTATCGCGAGAAAGAAAAGAAGCTGTGTGGGCAGTGCAAACAACGCATTTGCCGCGAGCGACTGCCCGTAAGTATCCGAGGGTAAAGCGACAAAATACACGAAAAGGCGCATAAATATTACGCCGAGCACGCAGGACGCGAGAGTGTATGACACCGCGCGGTAATCGCGTTTTAACCACAACGGCATGCTCATGTTATACCCACTACAAGATTTATTATAAACAGCACGGCACAGATGGAAATAGCAAGCCAATACCTGAAAGTTCCGTCTTTTCTCCGCGCTTCGCTCATTGCTTCGTCTCTGACCGTGACAACCGAGTTCTTATCGTGTTTATAGTCCAAAGTGTCTTTCGCACCGCTTTCCTCTTGCTCGCCGTCACTTTGTTCGCAGTCGTTTTTGCCGAATAGCTTGGGCAAGTCGAACCCAAAGCGCACAAGCGCATAAAGCGCGGCAAAGCACGCGACAAACAGCCCGAGCGTGATAAAGACCGCGGCGGCGGCATTGTTCGTAAGCCACAACACACAGCCGGCGAGCTTACCGTTAAGCGGCGTAAGCTCCATGACGAGCGCAAGCGCGTTAGCCGTTGCATGAAGTATAACGGACGGCAACAGCCGCTTTGACTTGTGCATGACAAACGCGCTCAAAACACCGAGCGAGAACTGAAAAACGACTTGCACGGGGTTTATATGCATGAGCATAAACGCAAGCGCGGAAAGCAGTGCGGCTTTTACGGTAGAGCGCTCGCGAGTAAGCCCGTTAAACAACACGCCGCGGTATATGGTTTCTTCAAAGACGGGCGCAAGAAACACCGACGCTATAACTATCATGACTACGGACGACGCGGTTGTGAGAGAAACCGTGCCGAAATCGGGCGGAATGTGGAGTGCGTAGCGCGTAAAGAATCCGTACCAAACGGTCGGAAGATACATGCCGACGAGCAAAAGCCACGCCGCTATTACTGGAAGTATAATGACTGACGGCGTGACAGTCTTTCCCGTCACCTCGTGCCGATAAACAGTAAAGTTCGGCTTATAGCCGTTTATCTTGGAATACAGCACAATAAACGCGAGATTGGCGAGTTGAATGACAATCATGAACGCGGTATTAAAGTCGCCGCTGTTTGCAATATCGGGGTACGATTTTGTGAGCGCCGCCGAAACGAAACCGGCAAGCGCTTGACAAAGAAGCGTTATGACGATTGCGCCGAGATAGAACGTACAAGCACCGCAATAATCGTATTTACGCATTGCCTTTTCCCTGCCGCCTAACATACTTCAAACAACCCCGTCATGGAATTCTGTCCTGCCGCAACAACGCGCGCGTCGAATATTCCTGCGTCTTTAATCGCGCTTTGCACTTCGCCTATTGCTATTTCGGGCGTATTGTTTTCTTCGGACAAATGCGCGAGAATAAAATTTTTTACGCCGTTGGATGCAAGATAAGCGCACGCGGCGGCGCAATCGGCATTGGAAAGATGCCCGTGCCGCGAGCGTATTCTGGCTTTCAGCATAGCGGTGTAGCGCGGATTTGCTTGAAGCCTATCGATGTCGTGATTGGCCTCCAACATGACTATGTCGCAGCCGGAAAGCGCGGAAAGCCCGGGCGGATCGAGCGCGCCGACGTCTGTCACCACCGCGACCTTTTTCTCGCCGTTCGACACGATGTAACCAAAGCACGGCACGTCGTGCGAAACGGGCAATGCCGACACGCAAAGAGTACCGACCGAATAAGTCCGTTCGGCGGTTTGCGGTATTATTCCCACCGCGTTCTTGACGGCGAATGTGCATTCCTTTTGACAAAGCACGGGAACGCCGCAATGATTTTTACAAAATATTTTAAGACCTCCGATATGGTCGGAGTGACAATGCGTAACGAGCACGTTGACATTATCGGCGTCAACGCCCAACACTTTCAAGCATTTTTCGACGCGCGTCGCCGAAATGCCAAGGTCAATAAGAATATGCGTATTGCCGTCCGAAATGTAACAGCAATTGCCTTTCGAGCCGGAAGCAAGGCTGCAAATCCTCAAACTCATAGGTTTTATTATACAAGATTACATGCTTAAAATCAAGTAAATTTTGTTGTGTTTAATCGGGCCTTATGGTAAAATAGAGGAATGAAAACAATCGCGGCAAGCACAGTAAAAGATAAAGTCAGTCGGCTCATTACCGAATGTCTTATCGTTCCCGATAGAGCCGTCACGTCCGCGCTGACGTCGCTCGAAACGCCGAACGCCCTCGAACGCGAGGCGGCAAGACTGATTGCCGAAAACAACAGGATTGCCGAAGAGAAACGTTTGTACTGCTGTCAGGACACAGGACAAGCGGTGTTTTTCGTAAGGCTCGGCGACGAGGTGTACTGCAAGGGATTGAAAGACGCGATAACTACCGCGGTGCGCGAAGCGTACGGCAATGCGCGAAAGTCGGTAGCCGATCCGTTAACTCGCGAGAACACGCACGACAATACACCTGCAATCATAGAGATAGAAAGCGTGGGCGGCGACGAACTCGAAATAACCTTTCTCGCCAAAGGCGCGGGAAGCGAGAATATGTCGAGGCTTTACATGCTCACCCCTGCGGACGGCAAAGACGGCATAGTACGATCGGTTGTAGACGCCGTGGAGCGCGGCGGTAGAAACGCCTGTCCGCCGCTCGTCGTGGGAGTCGGGATCGGCGGCGTGACCGAAACCGCCTGCTCGCTATCAAAGCGCGCGCTTCTTCGCGAGCTTGGAAAGAACAACGAAAGAGAAGACGTCGCGGCATTGGAGCGCGAAATACTGAAAAAGGTAAACGCGCTCGGAATAGGCGTAGCCGCGCTCGGCGGAACAATGACCGCGCTCGCCGTCAATATCGAAACCGCGCCCACTCACATAGGCATGCTCCCTGTCGCAGTCAATCTTCAATGCCACAGCGTTCGGCATGGGACGGTGAAGCTATGACTGAAAAAATCACACTGCACCTCCCGGCAAGCGAGGAAGCGATAAAAATGCTCAAACCGAACACGTTTGTCTCGGTTAGCGGCACCTTGTACACGGCGCGCGACCAAGCGCACAAGCGCATTGCCGCCGCTATAAGATCGGGAGAAAAGCTCCCCTTCGATTTGAATAACGCCGCGATATATTACTGCGGTCCCACCCCCGCCGCAAACGGAAATATCATAGGCAGTTGCGGTCCGACAACGAGCGGAAGAATGGACGCATACACCCCGCTTCTTATCGAGAACGGACTGAAAGTCATGATCGGCAAAGGCGTAAGATCCGTCGATGTGACACAAGCTATAAAAAAGCACGGTGCGGTGTATCTCGTGGCAATCGGCGGCGCGGCGGCTCTATACCAAAGCAGAGTTAAGGCATGCGAGCTAATAGCCTACCCCGATCTCGGTTGCGAGGCAGTATACAAACTGACGGTCGAGGATTTTCCCGCCGTCGTCACGATAATGTAATGCTTACCGATGATTACCCTTTAAGGAGACGTTATAGATGAAAAAGCTGAACAAAGGATTAGCAAAAGCCGTAGTATATTCGGGCGTAAACGTTCAAAGCGGCGAAGAAGTTTTTGTCATATCTTCGGTGAACGCCGTCGAGCTTACGCACGAAGTCGTCAAGCTGTGCTACGAGCGCGGCGCAAAGCGCGTGCATGTTCGCTACCGCGACGGCGAGCTTGACAAACTCGCTTACGAAAACCAATCAATCGAAACGCTTACGAGCAAGCCGCAGTTTGTATACGACGAGCGCAACTATTTCGCCGACGTAAACGGCTGTGTAATCAGCATCATCTGCGAAGATCCCAACGGCTTGAAGGACGCGGACGCAGACAAAATCACGGCGTCGAGAAGAGCGGACATGCAGGGCCTTGCACCGTACTACGAAAAATCGATGTCGCACAAAATCAAATGGTCGATAATCGCCTATCCGCACCCCGAGTGGGCAAAGCTCGTGTTCCCCGACTTGAAAGAGCGCGACGCGTATAAAAAGCTCGGCAAGTACATCGCCAAAGCCACGCTCGTTGATAACGACGATCCCGAAAAAGCATGGAAAAAGCACAACGCCGAGCTCATTTCGAGGCGCAACAAGCTTAACGCCGCAAAGATAACCGAGTTCCATTACAAGAACAAGTTAGGCACCGATCTGTACGTCGGCATGCCGGAGGGCTATATTTTCGGCGGCGGCGCGGACACATACAACGGCCACTCGTTCAATCCCAACATGCCGACGGAGGAGGTTTTCTCCGCACCCGACTGTCATAATATCAACGGCGTTGTCAAAGCGTCCATGCCCCTTTGCTACAACGGCAAGATAATCGAAGGATTGGAGCTGACGTTAAAGGACGGCAAAGTCACCGACGTCAAGGCCGACACCAACGTTGATATATTAAAGGGCATAATCGAAACGGACGAAGGCAGTCACAGCCTCGGCGAGATCGCACTCGTACCCTACGATTCGCCGATAAGCAAACTGCACACTCTGTTCTACGAAACGCTGTTCGACGAGAACGCGAGCTGTCACTTCGCAATAGGAAAAGCGTACCCCACTTGCATAAGCGGCGGAAGCGATATGGAAAAAGACGAACTGATAAGGCGCGGCATAAACGATTCGAGCGTGCACGTCGACTTCATGGTAGGAACAAAAGACCTTCAAATCACCGCAAAAACATGCGACGGCAAAACCATCACCGTTTTCGAAAACGGCAACTTCTCAAAGGACTTCGAGTAAATTTCTCCCACCCAAATCGTTTAGCCCAAGCACGAAGTGCGTAGCGAAGAAATCCGGGCGACAACCGCATTTTTTAAAATACGAATTAAAAATAAGCCATATTTCATTTCACGAAATATGGCTTATTTTGTTAAAACGTTTTTCGATATGAACCGAAACAATCTTAATCAATCGCCCAGGCGCATGTAACAGTTTCGGACAGAGTTATCTGTTCGGGTTCGGCGGCACGGTCTTGAAGCGAAATCGCGCGTAGCATCATGGGCGCGGCGCTGTCAGAGCTGTAATCAACCTTGCAAAGCGAGCCGAGCTGTACGCTCGCCGCCTCCGCTATCACACTCGCGCTCTCATGTGCGGCTTTTACAGCTTCTTTCAGCAATTCCCTGCGCTCGCCGTTGTCTTTATAAGTGAACGACACGCGCCACTCGACTGCAAGCGACGAGAGTATCTCGAACGCCTTGTCGAGAATGTCGCGCGCAAAATCGAACTGCACCGAATACGCTTGCACCGCGCGGTATCCGACTATTTTTTTGTCGGCATGAACGGTCGTTACATTCATGCCGCAATCGGACAGAGCCGCGCCGCTCAACTTGGAAAACTCACCGACGACCGCCGCAGAGCCGCTCGCCGCCGCGTCAACGGCGTTAGCGTATTTCTTGCCTTCGCCCGACACGCTTATCGAGATTGCAACTCTATTGGCGGCAACGCGCTTTGTCGCAGTCTTTGTAACCGAAATAACCTTTTGTTCCATAAATTCCTCCTAAATATATAGGTAATTTCTCCGCACGTTTCGCGCGGCTAATTAACACGTAAAAACTTACTGTATTTGTTTTTCAAAACATTTGTGCCGTCGCCCGACGGTGCGGACTTTACAAGCCCCAATGCGTATCCGCTTATGGTAGCAATCAGATTGCCGCGCGGCGCGGAAATTTTCAATTCCGTTCCTCTGATGTATTCGTTCGCATGCTCGCCTATCTCGACCGAGCCGAACAAACCAACCTCATCCTTTGAAAGCGCGTGAGTGAGCGCGTGCGACGGCTCTTTACCGCCCTCGTAAACGGGCGTGCCGACGCGTAGAACGTTCAGTCCGTCAAAAACGGGTACATCGAAATCGAGCACCGTACGACCGCCGATCTCCGCCACGTCAAGTTTCAAGCCGTTAAACACCGCTACGCCGCGTTTTTTTCGGGCGTGCGGCACATCGGAACAGCCACCGCCCGTCTTTTGCAGAACGCAGTAAAAATGCCCTTCGCCGTCGAAATTCATGGGGTACACTCGCCGAGCGTCGGAAAGCCCTATGCCGCGCTCCTCGCCGTTTCGGAGCGGTATTTCGACCGTTTCCATTCCGAGCTTTAACAAAAACTCGATATTATCCTCATTCTCCTCGCGCGCGAACGTGCAAGTGCTGTATAGCATGTATCCGCCCTGCCGCAAAAGCATGACCGCATCATTTAATATCGCGCGTTGCCGAGCCGCACAGCCCTCGATTATTTCAGCAGAGTACGGCACGCTCTCGTACCGCATCATGCCGCCGCCACTGCACGGCGCGTCCACAATGAGCGTGTCGAAATACTCGTCGAACCCTGCGGCGCGGTAATCTGCGGCGGTGTTGCGCGTGACCACGGCATTTGAAATGCCCAGCCGCTCTATATTTTCGACGAGCGCGCGCGTGCGCTTATACTCTTTGTCGTTGCAAAAAATAACGCCGCCCTGCATGTATTCCGCGGCTTGCGTGGACTTGCCGCCTGGTGCGGCGCAAAGATCGAGAACGCGCTCGCCTATGTACGGTGAAAATGCCGCCACCGCGGCGCTCGCCGACGGCTCTTGCATGTAATAAAGCCCCGCGTGGTAAAGCGGATCGAGCGACGGCTTAACGTCACTGTAAAAAGAATTATGACACAGCTCGTTTTGAACGAGCCTGCCTTTGAAAATATCCTTAAAATCGGCAACGCTTATCTTGCGCGTATTGACTCGCAGTGCCTTGTGGCGCGGCTTATCCTCATACGCACCGATAAAGCTCTCATAGCGGTCGCCCAAGAGTCCGCGCATGTATTCGAAAAAGAAAGCCTCTCCGCTCATCGAACTTAATCCCCGTACACAACGTCGTGAAGATAAAGGCCCGAGGCCGGCGCGATGTCTTTTGCATAACTGCGGTCGCGCTTTTCTATAAGTTCACGCATGTCCACATTTTCGCCTTTGCCGACGCGCATAAGCTGTGCCACGATGATTCTGACCATATTGTACAAAAACCCATTCGCGGTGATATAAAAAGCGATAAACCTTCCGTTCACTTCGGCGCGCGCAGAGTATACTGTGCGGACAAAAGTTTTTGCGCCGCCGTTGGACGCCATAAACGTCGAAAAGTCGTGTTCGCCGACAATTGCTTGTGCGGCGGCGTTCACGGCGTCTACGTCGAAGCTATCGCCCACGTTCACCGCTCTGCCGTCGAGTACGGGGTAGACATCCCCCGTATACATCAAATACATATATGTTTTGCGCTTTGCGCTCTTTCGCGCGTCAAACGAAGCGCTCGCCTCGCACGCAGACAGAACGCGCACCGTTTTCGGCAAATACGCATTGAGTCCGCCTACGACGTTGGAAATCGGAAGCGCCTTGGCGCTGTCGAAGTGCGCGACCTGCCCAAGCGCATGCACGCCTGCGTCCGTGCGCCCGGAGCCTACAACAGTTACTTTTTGTCCGAACAGATTTTTTGCGGCGCGCTCGACAGCGTCCTGAACGCTGTTGCCGCTCGGCTGGCTCTGCCAACCGCAAAAATCCGATCCGTCATAACTCAAAACGATTTTATAGCGCATATCACAGCCCCAACACGGTAACAAAGCCCCAACCGAGCCAATTGTACTTCAAGAACAAAATGAACACAGTGACAGCGCACCAGAAAAGCAGTGCGAGAACGTCGCCGACGTGACAGCGCAGTTTTTTCATGCGCGTCCTGCCCTTTGCGCCTCTGTAACAGCGGCTGTCCATAGCGTCCGCAAGATCGTCCGCGCGCCTGAAACTCGACACAAAAAGAGGTATCAAAACGGGCAGCATGGCCTTTATCTTCTTGAAAGGATTGCGCGATTCGAACGCCGCGCCGCGCGCCTTTTGAGCGTTCATTATTTTATCGGTTTCCTCGATAAGCGTCGGGATAAGCCGTAAAGCTATACTCATAATGAGCGCAAGCTCATGCACGGGAAAACGTATTTTTTTGAGCGGCGACAGCAAACTCTCCAAGCCGTCGCACAGCTCCGTCGGCGTAGAAGTGAGCGTAAGGACCGTGGGCATCATGACGAGGAGCAATAGCCGCCAAGCAAGCTTAATCGAGGCATATATGCCGTTTAAATATATGTGGAATATTCCCCATTCGGCGAGCGGCTTACTGCTTGTATCCGAATAGAAAATCATCATGAGTAGTGTCGTGATTAAGACAATGACGATTATAATTTTCAAACCTTTTAGCACTTTGAGAAAAGGCACGCGCGAAAGCAATATCGTGACGAGTACGAAAACCGTCATTACGCCGAACGAAAAGAAGCTCTCGCAGAAAAACACCGTAACGATATACAGAATCAGTATCACGAGCTTAAACCGCGGATCGGCGCGGTGTACTATCGAATTTGAGGGGTAGTACTGCCCTATCGTAACGTCACGCATGTCCGCCGACCTTCATTAGTTCACGGACAAGCTCGTCCTCCGTGAGCACCGTTCTGTCTATGTCTATGCCGTTATTATAAAGCCTAACCGCAAGCTCTGTAACGAGCGGAAGTTCCACGCCGCATTTAAAGAGCAGTTCTTCCGATCCGAACAGCTCGCGCGGTGAAAAAACACCCATAACTCTTCCGCGGTTTAATACTGCTATCTTGTTGCAATACTCCGCGATCTCATCCATATTGTGCGAAATCATGACGACAGTCGGACACATTTCTTTTGCATGCACGACAAGCTGCATGATATCGCGCTTGCCCACGGGATCGAGTCCTGCCGTCGGCTCGTCAAGCACGAGGATTTCGGGGCGCATGGCAAGAACGCCGGCGAGTGCCACTCTGCGCTTTTGTCCGCCCGACAACTCGAACGGCGAGCGCTGCGCGATTTCGTTGAAGTCAAGCCCTACAAGCTCTATCGCTTGCCTTGCGCGCTCCTTTTGCTCTTCGACAGGAAGTCCGAGATTTTTGGGACCGAACATGACGTCTTTTTCGACGGTATCGTCAAAGAGCTGATGCTCGGGATATTGAAACACCATGCCGACCTTGGCGCGCAATTTTTTGAGGTCGATTTTTTTCGCGGACAAATCAATATCGTCCACCAAAACGGTGCCGCTGTTTTTTTGCACTCTGGTCAGCGCATTGAAATGACTGACGAGAGTAGACTTACCTGCACCCGTACTGCCTATAATGCCGAAAAAATCACCAGTTTCTATTTGAAGATTTATGTCGTAAAGAGCCTGCGTCGTAAACGGCGTTTTGGGGCTGTACACGAACGACAAATTCTTGACGTCTATCATGCGCCGCCCTCCTTTTTGCCGAGTGCGCCTTTTGCGGCCGCAACAAACTCGTCGACCGAAAGCGGACAGCCTATATCGATGCCGCCGGCTTTGAGTTTTTGCGCAACCCTAACGTAAACAGGCAAATCCAGCCCGGCGTGCGTAAATATTTCGGGAGATTGAAAAAGCTCCTTGCCACCGTTAGCCACGACCGCGCCGCGCTCCAATATGATTATTCTGTCCGCTTCCGCGGCTTCCTCCATAAAGTGCGTAATCATGACGACCGCCATGTTCTCTTCGCGGTTGAGCTTTTTGACTACGTTCAAAACCTCTTTTCGCCCGTCGGGATCGAGCATTCCCGTAGCTTCGTCGAGAATCATCAGCTCGGGCTTGATTGCAAGCACGCCTGCGATAGCTACGCGTTGCTTTTGTCCGCCCGAAAGCCTGAACGGACCGCTCGTCGCATATTCGCGCATTCCCACGCAATCGAGCGCCCAATCCACGCGCTCGCGTATCTCATTCGGCGGAAGCCCGAGATTTTCAGGTCCGAACGCAACGTCGTCCTCTACAATGGTCGTCACCATTTGATTGTCCGGATTTTGAAACACAACGCCGATTTTCTTACGAATGTCGTACAGCTTGGACTTATCGGCAGTATTCATTCCGTCCACGGTGACAGCGCCGCCGTCCGGAAGAAGCAAGCCGTTTGCGAGCCGCGCAAACGTTGACTTGCCCGAGCCGTTACATCCGACAAGCGCGACAAACTCTCCGCGCTCGACGGAAAGGCTGACAGCTCTCAACGCTTGTATATAGTCGTTATCTCCGCTCGGATACGAATAATCGACGTTTGAAAATTCCAAAAACGGCATGCCCCAATTGTAACACCTTTATTAAACTCTGTCAAATATTATGGAGTATCTGTGTAGCAAGAGCGCCCTCGGCACTCAAAAAAACAAAAGCTATACAGGCAATGCGGTGCGTCTTACAAGACTGTTAAAGCAGTATTCCGCCATTTCGTCCACGCTCTCTTTAAGCCCGTTTTCCAACCAATACGCTATGGCGTTTTGTATCCCGCCGCTCCAAATGATTCGACCGTACTTTTTGCTCGGAGTGAGAACGGAGCTGCTGTTTAGGACTATCTCGTTCAACAGAATAAGATATTTTTGGCTGAACCCCGACCTGAAAATGAGCTTCAAAATCTCGGCGCGCTCTTTCACGAGCGTAAAGAGCGTGACATACCATTTTAGCTCCGCCGTTTGCGCAAACGGTCCGCCCGCGTAAAAAATCATCTCTTTATTTAGCTCGTCCACGATGAGTTTGAGCACTTCGTCTTTGTCCGAAAAATTCCCGTAAAAGGCGGTGCGCGAAACCCCCGCCTTTTTGCAAAGCTCTGTTATCTTTATTGCGTCATACGGCTTTTGTTCCATGAGTGAAAGAAGCGCACCTTTGAGGCTTTCCTTGATGACCGCGTTTAGCTCGTCACTGTGACGTTTGAGGCCGGAAAGCTTGCCGTTCACGCAGATTACATTTTTTCCTTTTTTGTTCGTCGCGTTGTTCATTAGATTGATTTTATTCTCCGTAATAGGTATAATAACGTAAAAGACAGTTGTATTTCACGTTGACATTATATTATAATTTACGTCGGCTGTCAATTGACAACAGGAGCTATCATGACAAAAGATTACATAATTTTTATGGACGTGTCGGGCGACCTCGACAAGGAATTTGCGGCAAAGAACGATGTAAAGTTTGTGCCTATGGAATACACAATGAGCGGCGTAACGTACACGCTTACCGATATGGATGACAGCGGGCATGCGGACTTTTATAAAAAGCTTCGCGGCAACAGCTCGGTCACTACGCAAATAACGCCGTATACATACGAAAAACTTTTCGAGCCCTATCTCGAACAAGGTCATTCGGTGCTTTATCTCTGCCTGTCGAGCGGACTGTCGTCCACTTTCGAATCGGCATGCACCGCCGCAAGCAATCTCAAAGAACGGCACCCGAACGCGACACTCTTCCCCATCGATTCGCTCGCGGCGACCGCCGGCATGGGCATCCTCGCCGAAATGATGGTCAAGAACAAGCAAAACGGCATGTCGGCGGAAGAAAACAAGAAGAGCGTGGAGGACGCACGCAACACAGTGTACACGAGCTGTTTTGTAGAAGATCTAATGCACCTTAAACGCGGCGGACGAATCGGCGCGGTGTCAGCGGTGTTCGGTTCGATGCTCGGAATTAAACCGATTATAAGAATAACGCCCAACGGCAAGCTCGAAAACTGCGACAAGCCGAAGGGTGAACGCAAAGCGCTCGCAAAACTGTGCGAAAAGTACAGAGAATTGGCGGACATGAACTCGGAATACAACGTGTATGTCTGCCATGCCGACAATCTCGAAATGGCAAGATTTTTCGAGGAAGAACTCAAAGCGATTAACCCGAATATTACTATAAGCGAAAGAGGATTATCTCCCATAATCGGCACTCACCTGGGGCCCGGTTCTGTGCTTATAAGCTTCAAAAAGAAATAACAAACATCATATAGACAAAACCCTCGCGGAAAATTTGAGTTCTGCGGGGGTTTTTTATTGAAAATTTTTATATGCGCAAATGCGAATATGACCGATTGTGCGAAAGACCGAAACCGTATCGCATTTTTCTGCGGATTTATTCATGTTCGCCGACTTTCTTAATCAGCAGCCTGAAATCCAATGCAAAATGATCGATAGTTCCTAAATTTTTCTCCATTCGCCGCGGTAGTTTTTGAGCAAACTCGCATTCGCGACAGGATCGGCGGTGACTGTGACCATTCTTACAATGCCGCCAATATTCTTGGCAAACCACGAACCGACGGTATTTACAAACGTCACGCTTTCCAACGAATCGTATTCGAAAGCGTTTGCGCCTATCCACACCACGCCGGACCCGACGGTAAGATTCGTTATCTCACGCTTTGAAAATGCACCTTGCGATATCGTGCGGATATTGTCGCCTACTATGTAAACCGACTCTTTAAACGAATCGTTTGTAGCAAGTATATGACGGTTATCGAGAATGAGTATTCCTGCGTTCCAATTATTCGGATTGTTATATAAGCCCGTATCGGTAAAAGCATCTACGCCGATATAAGTGACGCGGTCGTCCGTGAAAACTATTTCGGCGAGATTTGTACAGCCCATGAACGCTTCGTCGCCGATAGACGTAACTGTCGCAGGGATAGTCACCCTCGTAATGTTCGTATTGCCCTTAAACGTTCCGGCAGGTATTGCCGTGATTTGCTCGGGCAAAACGAGATCGGAACTCTGCTCGCCGTTTATGCTCATGCGCGTAGCGTAGTACATAGGGCTTGACAGCGTATTGACAAAAGTTATAGCAAACCAATCGTTCACACTGCCGGCGTATTCCACCTCTTCGAGATTGACGCAGCCACGGAAAGCGTCGGCTTCTATTCCCTTAACGGACACCGGAATCGATATCTTAATCATGCCCGTGCAGTTTTCAAACGCGAACTCACTTACGGTAAGCGTGCCGCTCAATATGGCGTACTCCGTGACCGATTGAGTAAAGCGCGCGTTATCCACCTTGATGAGGTGCCGTCCTGCATACAGCGCGCCGTTCGTCCAGTTATCGGTATCTTTATAATAACCGGTATTGTAGAACGCATTGATTCCTATTTCGATGACACTTTCGGGAATGACGAGATCATGTAACTGCTCACAACCCGAGAAAGCAATGTTGCCGATAGTTTTAAGCATAGCAGGCAGAGTAAACGAATTAAGTGCAGAACAGTTACGGAACGCGCCGTAATCCACCATTGTGAGTTGTGACTCGCCGCCGTAGAATTCGACCGCTGTGAGTACGGTACAAGACTCAAAGGCGTTTGCACCGATGGTGCTGACAGTTGCGGGAAGAATCACCTTGGAAAGTACCGTATTACGCGCGAATGCCGACGCGCCTATTTCAAGCACAGGGAGCGTTTCGGAGGGGTTTGTCGGATTTGGACGAGATGCGGCGACGATGATTTCAGAAGCGCGAGGAACTCCGTTATCGTTTTTTACTATAAAATAGTCGCCGGACACGGAAAGCCCGTAAGTAAGTCCGTCATAGTTGCAAAACGCACAAAGGTTGGACACGCCGTGATCGTGAGGCGCGGTAATCTCATGCGGAATTTCGTAGCGGTTGCAAATAAGACTGTGTCCGTTTGCGTCGCACGAGACAACCTCCCATTCGTGACCGAGCGCCGTACCTTGCTGTTCTGTGATTGCAGAATAACCGCAGACCGAACAAGTATTGACAGTTGCCTCGTTATGCTCGCAATCGGCAGGCCTTGTGGTCGTCTCATATGTATGGGCACCGTATTCCCGAAGGTTGCAAATGGTACAGACGTGAGTATGCCACAGTGTGCCGTTTGTCTCGCGAATGCTGATCCATCCGCTGAATTTGTGTCCGAGCGGCGAGCCTTCATCCCTGTCCACATGCAAGCAGTCCTCACAGACGCTGACTTCAACGTCAGGCTTGGTGCAAGTAGCTACTTGGCTGGATGTCGTCATTCGACAGTCTTTGGTCTCGCTTTCACTGCAATTCGTGCGCAAACAGCGGTGCGTGTGAGTGTGGTACTCATCGTTATCGCCGCTGTATTCCCATGCGCCGAAGCTGTGACCGAGCGCTGTGCCGTTGTGTGTTTGAGTATGAGCGTAAGAGCATGAAGCGAGCGAACAAGTGTACTCGGTATACGCGTCGCTCTCGCAGCTCTCATCCGTCCGAGCGCTCAGCACAGTGCCGACGACGCCGACCTTGACGCCTCTTTCTTCGGCAGAACAGTCGAGTCTTTGACACCGACGCTTGTGCGTGTGCGCATACGGATCGGCATTATCGTCGTCAAGCTCATAGTCTGTCCAATCGTGACCGAGCGCATCAACAAAATCGGAATTAAAAGTATTTTCGCAATCTTCACAGGTATATGTTGTGTAGCCTATTGTCTCGCAATCGGGCATAACGACTGCACCGGCCGAATTCGAGCAAGCCTCTTCTTCGTATGCTTCACAATTGTGACAGGTCTTTCTGTGTTTGTAAACGCCGTCGACAATTCTGTAAAACGACCAGCTATCAGTCCATATGTGTCCAATCGCCGCAGCCGTTTCATGCTCATGATTGTCGCCGCAAACACGACAAGTATGTATCAGCTTGCCGGCTGTGGTGCATGTGGGCGCAACCTCTATCTCTTCGAACTCGCAGTCGGCAATCTCCGAATAGTTGCAGTTTTCACATAAAACAACATGGGTATCGTAGCTGTATTTTTCATAATACAAAGCATGACCGACGGCCGGTATTTTCTCGGGCGCGACAATAATCTCTTCGCAGCGCGAACATCTTTTGCCTTCCGTCCAACCGTCTGTAACGCAAGAAACGGGAACCGCCGCTATAACTACGCTGTCGTCATGACCGAGCGCAGGTAATGTGCGTTTATCGCTCTTGGAGCAACTGACGCACTCATAAAACTCTTCACCGGCTTGCGTGCACGTCGCCGCTTGCGCCGACAGCAAATGCCAATAGTGATCGACCATAGGAATCGTTTCCGTAAACGTCTCGCCGCACACCGTACAAACTCCGGTGCGCTCGCCTTCTTCAGTGCATGTGGCGTGCTTTGTTATTTCATAGCTTGCAGATGTGTGAACGTGCTTTTTCGGCGAATCGTCACCGCATGCGGTAACGGCAAACGCGCCGACTACCGCTACAATCAGCACCGCTATTATCGCGAACAACTTTTTCATAGTTGCCTCCTATACAAGTCCATATGAGTAGTATAGCATATAGTTTAGCAAAATGCAAATTCGGAAATCTTCCGTTCCCTTAACTTATTATAATAACCGTATTTGACGTCGTAAGCATACAACAAATCAAAATATATTTTTTAAAAAGACTTCGATTCCGTTGCAAATCCCAATTCAGTTTGATATAATATAAACATAGGGAATGAAGTTCTCCCTTGGGAAACCTAAACCGCTTGATTAAGCTGATGACTTCTGTGATTTTTCACAGAAGCATCGGCTTTTTGCATATAAGGAGCTTTTTATGCTGACCTCGCTCGCTTTGATTTTTCTAATCGGACTAAGCCTTGCCGCAATATTCAAGGCAATCAAGCTACCGCGCATAATCGGCATGCTGATCACCGGCATTGTGCTCGGACCGTATGTGCTTGATTGGTTGGACAGCACGATACTCGGCATTTCCGCCGAGCTTCGACAGATAGCGCTCGTCATAATTCTCATAAAAGCAGGGCTTTCGCTCAATCTGAAAGACCTGAAAAAAGTTGGGCGCCCCGCAATCCTCATGGCGTTTCTTCCGGCGCTCTTCGAGATTGTCGCTTTCGTCATTTTTGCGCCGCTTATTCTCAAAGTAACCTATGTGGAAGCGGCAATTATGGGCGCCGTACTCGGTGCGGTCTCGCCCGCCGTTGTGGTGCCGCGAATGGTACAGCTAATGGACGAAAAGTACGGAACCGAAAAAGGTGTTCCGCAAATGATTCTCGCAGGCGCGTCATTGGACGATGTTTTCGTTATAGTTCTCTTTACCGCTTTTGTGGGTATGGCGCAAGGAGACGGAGTGCATGTGATGGATTTTTTGAATATTCCAATTTCGATAGTGCTCGGCATTCTTGTCGGCGCGGCAGTCGGCTTTGCGCTCTCGCAGTTTTTCGAAACGTGTTATGCCCACAAACACCGTGTAAGAAACAGCATGAAGGCTATCATCATCTTGGCGTTCGCATTTCTCATGCTCGCAGTGGAAGATTGGCTGGACGGTATTGTGGCCGTTTCGGGACTGCTTGCAATAATGAGCATGGCGCTCGTCATTGCAATGCGAAGCGCCAAACTAGTGACTACGAGGCTACAAGAAAAGTTCGGCAAACTATGGCTTGCCGCCGAGGTCGTCTTGTTCGTTTTGGTGGGCGCCGCCGTAGATATACGTTACACGCTCGAAGCAGGCGGCTTTGCCGTGCTATTGATATTCATCGGGCTTGCATTTCGCTGTGTCGGCGTGTGGCTGTGCATGCTCGGGACAAAACTCAATCAAAAAGAACGGCTGTACTGCATAATCGCATATCTTCCGAAAGCAACCGTGCAAGCCGCAATAGGCGGAGTACCGCTCGCCTTGGGACTTTCGTGCGGCAATATCGTGCTGTCGGTTGCCGTTCTCTCGATACTGATTACCGCTCCGCTCGGCGCGATCGGAATGGATCTGACCTATAAAAGATTGCTCAAAAAAGAAGATCCGGCTACGCCATCGGTCGAATAGAAAATCAACCCAGTTTATCTCCGTTTTTTACAGCCTTATCGGGCGTAATAAGCACAACACCGCCGTCGCTGTACGTGCCTAAAACCAACACTTCTGACATAAAATCCGCAATCTGTCTTGGCGGAAAATTGACGACCGCCAAAACCTGTTTGCCTATCAATTCATCTACCGAATAGCGGTCTGTAATTTGCGCGGACGATTTCTTTATTCCCAATTGTTCGCCGAAATCTATTTTCAATTGATACGCCGGCTTTTTCGCTTTGACAAACGAGTTAGCCTCAATCACAGTACCTACACGAATATCGAGCTTTGTAAAATCTTCAAACGTCGCCATAATTGCCTACCCGCAAAATTGGAATTTAATACTATACTTTTAGAAAATATGGACCGAACAAATAACCTTCGTGTGTCCATACAAAAGTCCATGAGAAATCATGTGAAGCAATAAATACTTCTGTTCCCTCTTGCATAAGATGAGTCAACTCAATAATATTATTTTTACGACGTTTCACCGCGCCATTTTTATAATCAAAACCGACATAGACGTAAACAATCTCATCGGTGTTTGAGTTCAAATAAGCCTTTAATGCCTCATCTCCGGAAAGACATTGGACTTTGCCAAAAGTGAATATATGCCAAGGAAAACACCCGCGCCCTGTAACCTTTTCTCGCATAATCAAAGGATCTACATTAGACGCAAAAGCGGCATACCATTTTTTAAAAAATTCAGAAGCTAACATAATATTCCATCATTCCATTAAATTAATGTTTATCGTACAACTATTATAGATTATCGATAGCAAAAACACAAGTAACTGCGCATTATCCTTTGTTTATGTTTACTTTTTCCATAAAAAGTTGCTTCTTCCACAGCGCTCCCACTTAGCGCACCGCGAGCCGCCATAATCCCAAATTAAAATCCGCTTTGTTGGTGTTGCGATAGAAAATCACAAGCACCCACAGTTCTATTTACCTAACGGCAAATGCGGCGCGGGGCGCCTAGATTCCTCGACAGGCTCGGAATGATGGGGTGCGGCATAATCACTCTACCCATCATTTCGACCGAAGCGAGCAGAGCGAAGCGTAGCGGAGAAATCCGGGCGAACCGCCGCATAAAAGTATAGCACACTATACTTCGTTTCCGAAATATAGTGTGCTTTTCGTCCAATGTTAATTCCCTACGAAACACACCTTTGAAGGCGGTTTTAATTCGGAGCTTCCGGGCGGATTGCTCGCTTATCTCGCGAGCGGGCTTTGCGTTTCATATTATAAGCTCGTTAAGTCGTTGCAAGTAACAAGCTTTCTTCTCGTTTGTTCATCAGCCGGCGCAAGCGCCTAGCGAACCGTGCGCTGATCGTGCCATTGCTTCCTATTGCATGCTCATCCACGCAGCGCACGGCGAGCCACCCGAAAGCTAAAAGTGGCTGTCGCATAAGCGACAGCCACTTGGAGCTTCCGGGCGGACTCGAACCGCCGACCTGCTGATTACGAATCAGCTGCTCTACCAACTGAGCCACGGAAGCATATAGTCAAGATATTAAGTTGTGTGTCGGCGGTGAGAAGAACCGCCGCTGTCCGCAGGACTGTCAGCGCGTAAGCGCTGTACCTGCTGCTACGTAGCACGAGCGGAGCGAGTATTACGAATCAGCTGGTCCAACTGAGCCACGGAAGCATATTTTTATAGAAATCCGTAACGGCCGAACAGGTTTTTCGACCGTCGCTATTATAGCATATATAAAATAAATTTGCAAATGTTTGAGCGGCGTATATCGATTTGTTTTAGCTTTTTTATATGTACTTGACTTTTGTCACAATTCCGTACGCCGTCCGAGCGCTTGCGTCAGCGTTACCGCGTCGGCGTATTCGAGTTCGGATCCCATCGATATGCCTTGCGCTATACGCGTCACCTTAATTCCCAAGGGTTTAATCAGCCGCGCAAGATACACCGCGGTCGCCTCGCCTTCCACGTCGGGGTTTGTTGCGACTATCACTTCCTCGACATCGTCAAGACGCGTCATCAGCGATTTGATGTTCAAGTCGTCGGGCGTCCTGTTGTTCATGGGCGACAGCGTTCCGTGCAGGACATGGTACACGCCGTCAAACGCGCCCGTTTGTTCAATTGCCGTTACGTCCTTCGGATAAGAAACTACGCAAATCTTTTTACTCTGTCTTACAGCGCAGATATCGCACACCTCGCTGTCGGTGTAGTTGCCGCACACCGAACACAACCGCACACTGCTCTTGACGTCTTTGAGTGCGGCGCAAAAAGCCTCTATTTCTTGCTCCGATAAATCTATAACCGCGTGCGCATAACGCAACGCGGTCTTTCTGCCTACGCCGGGCAACATACCGAATCTTGCTGCAAGCGCGGCTATACTCTTTATTTCTTTCATTAAATTCCGCCGAGCTGGGCAAGCGGGCTGTTCTTCATAAGCTCGTCGGCTTCGGCATACGCCTCATTCGCCGCCGCGGTTATGAGGTCTTCGAGCATTTCCACGTCGTCGGGATCAACCACTTCGGGCTTGATTTGAATGGAGATAAACCTCTTGCTGCCCGAAATCGTGACAGTAACCGCGCCGCCGCCGGCAGTGCCCGTAACGCGCGCCTCTTCGAGTTCTTCGCGCGCTTGCGCCATTTGTTCTTGCAGCTTTTGAGCCTGCTGCATCATCTGCTGCATATTCATTCCGCCGCCGCCACCGCGACCGTAACCGCCGAACCGTGCCATAAAACTACTCCTTACCGAAATTTTTAGTCTTTCCAAAGATCGGAGAAAGTGTCCTCGTATATCACGGAATATTTATTGTAATTATACGAGAAAACATTGTTTTCCCAATTAGTATATGCCGCACTTTCGCGATCCGAGCGTATCGGCGCTTCCAAAATATCGTAATATGTTTCAAGCCTACCGGGCGTCGTATAATCGTTAAGCGCCACCGCACCGCTGTTTACCTTGGATGCAAAGTACATGATATGCACACCGTAGTCGGTAATAACCTTTTTATAATACACCTGACCGGGGCGCAAGGTATCGTACATTTCGCGCGAAGCGTCCGCAAACTCTTGCATATAAGTCTCTCTTTCGCCGTCGTCCAGAGCATACTTGACGATATAGCCCTGATTGTTGCCGAACGCACCGGGATCTGTATTGTACAAATAAATCAAATCATCGAATGCAACGTCCGCACGCGTGATGTTTGCTTCGAGCGGAAGCATGACCGAGCGAACATGCGACATAACGTCGTCGACGCTCATCGGACGAGTCAAATCGTCCTCGCCGTTTACGTGCGGATAGCAAGTAATCGACTCGGCAAGCTGCTCTCTGAACTCGTTAATCATCGCCTCTTGGTCGTCCTCTTGCAAAGACGAAACCTCGGGAAGCGCTTTATAATCGGAAAGCGCAGTCTTTTGATCGTCGGAGAACGGCAACAAGATGTGCTTCACATAGAAATAATTGCTGACGGGATGATAAAGAACTGACGAAGCATTAGACGACATTGCACTGTCGTAAGCGGAGATATCCGAAGAATACAGCTCGCGCTGTTCGTTGAGCGTGGACGTGTAGCGGTCAACCACCTCGTCGGTGCTGACTTTTACGCTGTCCGACAAATACGATTGAAGCGCGGTTATCTTTTGCGAGCGTTCGAGCGATTCGCCACTGACGTAATACATGATGTAACCGAACTCGCTCTTGCTCTCTTTCATGGGATAGCTATAATCCCCTATAACGGGATACACGGCCTCGATACCATTGGTATCAATGAGCTTGTCTATCGCCTTGATCTCATTGTTTATCTTTGTTTTGAGCCATTTGCGCTCAGCCCTATCCAAGCGGAAATCGCCTTTAACGCGCTGCTTGATGAGCGCAAGGAATCTGCGCACCGCTTCGCGTTCGAGCGAATTGATATCGCCGTTTTCGCCGTGAATTCCGGGATATTTGGAATAGCTCGGCTTCCAAACCTCTTCGGGCGTTTTGTTGACATCATCGGCCCCGTCGAATTCTTCGTCGTCCTCGTCGGGTTTAACCGGGTAAGTCGTGTCGGTCGAAACATTATCGTCACCCGTCGTGATTTCTTCTTGCCCACGGCTCGAAAGTATATCGTTTTTAATGGAGGTAAGCGTATTGTCGATAATCGAATAAATATTTTTTCTGATTTCGTTTTGCTCTGCAACGTCCCACTCGATCTTACCGCAATCGATGAGCGCGTCCACCTCGTTTGTAACAAGCTCGACATTGATGAGCATTGTCACCGCATAGTTGTAAAGTCCCTTGTAGTCGGCCCCGAACGATGAAGAAAGATTGCTCGCATTGTTGTTTACATACTCGACAAGATCGCGTTTGTAAATCTTTTTGGTCGCAGTCACATACTCGACGGTCTTATTTACGTCGTCATCATCGGTGGACACCGTATTCGTAATTGTATACGACTTGACGCGCGCAACTTCTTGTTGCAAGTCGCGTTCCGTGTCGTGAGTAAAGAACGAACAGCCGAGCAGCAAGCATGCCGTCAGCACAAACGATAATATTCCGAAAACAATGCGTTTAAACACTTGTGACACCTACACCAATTAAATGTTGTCTTGTTATTATACTAAACATCGACGAAAAAATCAAATGTTTTCAATATGTTTTTGCCATTTATTTGCTTTTTTATTCGAGGAGTAAATTTGTTATGTCACGCTACTTGCGGCGCAACCACGCGCCTTGCGCGCGACCGCAGTACTTGCCATGCGGCATATCTTATTCTTTTTTAGCAAAAGCGGACTTATCGCCGCGAATAAAAAACAAGAGAGCGACCGAAGTCACCCTCTTGCTTTATTTTGCGCTATGAATTACTCTGCCGAAGGAGCGTCACCACCGTCATTTTCGGTTTCTTGTGTGACCTGCGGCTCATCGTCGCTTTGAGCGTCTTTCGGTTCGTCGCCTGCTTTGTCCTCGTCCTTGTCGTCTTTGCCGTTCGACTTGGATTTCTTCTTCTTGCCGTACATGACGCCGAACACTACGCCGCCGGCGATAAGCACTGCCGCAGGAATGCCGATGCCGAGACCGAGCGCAAGCCCGAGATTGTCTTCTTCATCTTCCAACAACTGCGCGCTGTATTCCCAATCGGAAACCGCCGACGCTTCAAGCTCGCCCTTCATGACAACTGCGGCACGCGCACCGACAGTAAACTTATCGCCTTTGAATGTGGAAAGCTTATCTGTCGCAGAAGCCTTGCTGCCGTTGATATAAACGTCGTATTCGCCTTTCGGCACGGAAACCTTCGCGGATTTATCCGAGTTATTGAGGATTACGACAGCATATTCATTGCTATTGGGATCCTTAACGACATAGGAAATCACGCCGTCATCCAACTGATTGTCTTTGACTGTAACGCACTTATCTACTTGATCCTTGGTAGAAAGCTGGAACTGCGGCCATGCCTTTTTGATGCCGATGAGCGCCTTATAGTATTCGACCATATCGGCGTTTTCGTCCAAGAGATCCCAGTTGATAGCGTTAACCGAGTCAGGAGATTTGTAGGAGTTATCCGAGAAGTAGTAATCCGGATTTGTCTTATAAGGATTGGGACGGTTATCATAAGAATTTTTCTTGGTTGTAGGCTTGCTACGCAACATTTCCTCGCCGGCGAGCATAAACGCAATGCCTTGGCTTGTATACACCGACGTAGCGGCAAGGCGGTTCATAGCTTTAAGCGTGGACTTGCTGTAATTGACCGACGCATTGAGCCTATCCCAAAGTGTGGAGTCGTCATGAGCGTCGACGTAGTTGATGTTCTGCGTGGGGTTGGCTGCGAAATTATTGGTCGCGCCGTAAACGCCTACGTAAACACTTTTCTCGGAGCTGTTAACGCCTTGCACAAAACCCTTGCCTTGCTTATCGAAGTTGCTGCCTCTCAAACCGTCACGAATGACGTCGTCGAAGTAAGCGATGTTGGGCGTCTTTTTCGCATTGGCGAGAACGCATTGCTGCGTAGGCGCCAAAGGAGTGGAAGCCGCCGTCCAGCCCTCGCCGTAGATTAAAACGTCGGGATTGATCGCCGCAAGCTCGTTGTAGAGCTTATTCATAGTCTCGACATCGTGCAAGCCCATGAGGTCGAAACGGAAGCCGTCGAGCTTGTACTCCGTCATCCAATACTTGACCGAATCGATCATGAATCTGCGGAACATGTAACGCTCGGAAGCCGTTTCGTTGCCGCAGCCAGAACCGTTACTTAACGCGCCGGTAGCGGTTTTGCGGAAGAAGTAGCCGGGCATAAGCTTTTCGAAATTGGAGCTATCCGCACTGCTGACATGGTTGTAAACAACGTCCATAATAACCTGAATACCTGCATTATGGAGCGCCATAATCATCTGTTTAAGCTCGTTGACGCGCGTAAAGCCGTCGGAAGGATTGGAAGAATACGAGCCTTCGGGCATGTTGTAGTTGAGCGGATCGTATCCCCAGTTGAATTGGCCGGCTTTGTTGTAAGTGGCCTTTGTGAAATTCTCATCAACGGTAGCGAAATCGAATATCGGTTGGAAATGAATCTCGGTCACGCCCAATTCTTTAATGTAATCGAGCGCGGTGGATTTGCCGCTTTTGTTTTTTGTGCCGGTTTCGGTAAGTCCCAAGAACTTGCCGCGGTTGGCTTCGGAAACGCCCGAGCTCTCGTGAATGGTTACGTCACGAACGTGCGCTTCCCAAATAACGGCATGGGTATTGCCCTTCAACTCGGGCATTTTTTGCGTTTCCCAGCCTACGGGGTTGGTGGAAGCAAGATCGAGAATCATGCCGCGCTTGCCGTTCTTGCCGCCGCTTCGCGCATACGGGTCGACGATTTCGCTATCGACCGCACCGCCTTTAACGGTGTAGGTATAGTACTTGCGGTTAAGGTCGGCGTTGACGGTCTCCGTCCAAGTGCCGTTAGCACCCTTTTTCATGTCATAAGTCGTAGCAGTGCCGCCCTCGCCCGCGTCGTAAATATTAAGCGTCATTGCCGAAGCATACGGCGACCATACCGTGAATACAGTGCGCTCCGGGGTGTAGTCTGCGCCGAGATTGCCGCTGTAATTATACAATGTACCGAATTCATCGGTCGAGAACAATCTGGAAAGATCGACGCTGTGCTTGGAGAAGTTTGCATCTACGTCCACTTCACCCGTCGGCTCATCAACAACCCTGTATGATTTACCGAAATCGATAGACTCGGTAATACTTACGCCTACGGACTTTTTACCTACGACGTCGGATGCCGTTGAGCAGTCAAGCGAACCCACAACGTTGTTGGTGCTGTCGTATACCTTAAAGTACGACTTGGCCGTAATTTCCTTTCCGGTAGTCACGCGAACCGTATTAAAGTCTACGAAATAAGCATTGGTGATTTTAGGTTTCTTCGCTTCTTGCATACCCTCTGTTACCTCTTGCTCCGAATAGTAAACATCCTCGCTACCGGAAATCAAATAAATGCTAACCTTATTCCCTACTATTTTATCGATACCGATAAACCTATCCACATCGGGATCTTTTGCCCAGCTTGCGCTTTTGACAAGGAAGCCTACTACGTTGCCGGCTTCGGGCGGATTGGGTACGGTAATAGTCTGTTTGAGTGTCGCCCATTTACTGCCGGCGATATCGACTGTTGCTGCGTCGAACTTATAATCAACGCCTTCCTTACCTATAAGCCAAACCCACATTGACCATCCGTTGTATTTGCCGTCCGGACGGTAGTAGTTGACCGTGAGGTCGAAGCTGAGACTCTCGGTATCCTCTGGGGCCTCGACGGGCGCCGACGCTTTGGTCTGCGGCTCCGTTTCTGCCGAGGCGGCACGAGAGCCGAAGATTAACCGCATCGGCAATGAAAGCAGTGCAAACGCCGCGATGAGTGCGACGACTGCTACGCTTTTAAAAACACTGCTGATTGCAATCGACTGTTTTTTCATATTTTTCTCCTTATAAATAATTTGTTTTTAACTGAATAAATTTAAACTGTTTTAACAGCTTTATAAATTAAACTGCTTTGAGTACCGCAACGGTCGAGGGCGACATCGTAAGCTTATTGTCGTCGAGCTTAACATTACCGCCGTCCGCTTTGAGCATGCCCTGCAAGCTATAACCGGCAAAGTTCGAGATGTCGAGTACGGCATCCTCTTCGCCGATATTGTGCGCAATAAGAACGGTACGATCTTTCCATGTGAGCGTATAAACGGCCACATAAGTGTTGAGCGAATTGATAGCGCCCGCCGCACTCGCTTCGACTATTTTGCCGCTTGCGTCCAATCTGTACGCTTTCATCAAACCGCGCCCGATTTCGGGGAAGCGGTTGCGAAGTTTAATGGCATTACGGTAATAAGTCAGTATGGAATTGGGATCGGTGTTTTGACTCTTCCAAGATCCGAGCCGCTGTTTTCCGGAGAAATTCGCGCCGGGCGGATCTTGTATTTTAGACCGACCGTCGCCCCAGTTAAACGGCAACCGTTTGTTGGGATCGTTGTTTTGCGAAGATTCGGAAAAACCGTTTGCGCCTATTTCCTCACCGTAATAAATATAAGGGTTGCCGGGCGAAAGCAAATACAGTCCCGCCGCTTTTTTGATCAGGCTCTTATCAAGTCCGAAAAAGCACGAGCTTCTGTCGTTGTCATGGTTGGAAAGGAAATTGGACAAAAGCGCGTCGGGATCGCGTCCTAAGACTCCTGCTTGGATATTAACCAGCTTTTCAACAAACGACGCGGCACTGCCGAACCCGTTTATAACTTGGGCATAACCGATATCGGGATTGGCGGCAACGGCATAGTTGAAGTTGCTCATGCCCGTTCCGAAAAACGCTTGCACCGTATCATTGTCCGCCCAAACCTCGCCGACATTGTAGCAGTACTTGGCGATAGCGTCGTTTGCCCAGCCTTGCGCCGCCGCGACTTCTGCGCCTTTTGAATGACAGTAATCGTTGAACCAGGTCCAGAATTCACCGTTTTCTTCGTTGTAAATGCTGTCGTAAGCGTTCGCCCACGGCACCGCGTCCAAACGGAACGACTTAACTCCGCGCTCTAACCAGAAATCGACGATTTTGGTAATTTCCGCACGGACGTCGGGATGTTGAAGATTCAAGTCGGGCATTGCCGAATCGAAGTTGCAAAGATACTCAAATCCCTCGCCGCGCTTTTCATACCTTGCCTTGTCGATGCGCGGACCTTCGTCCCATTTGTAGAAGTTGTAGTACGCCATGTACTTGCTCGTACCCTCTTCGATTCCGTCGCCTGCGACCTTTCCGGCACGGGCGTCGTTACGCGCTTGCTTAAACCAAGGGTGTTGCGACGAAGTGTGATTGAGAACCAAGTCCATCTGAATCCAAATGCCGCGCTTGTTGCACTCTTTGACAAGCTCATCGAAGTCTTCGAGCGTGCCGTACTCGTCGTCTATGTCGTAATAGTCGGTAACGTCGTACTTGTGGTACGAAGGCGATTGATTTATAGGCATGAGCCAAATACCGTTGATGCCGAGATCGTCGGTTGTGGAATCGTCGCCGTCATTGAGATAATCGAGATTCTTGATCAAACCCTTCAAATCGCCGATGCCGTCATTGTTGCCGTCCGCAAACGACCGCACAAACACCTCGTAATAAGTGCGACAGTAATCCTGCGGAATGTCGTAAGGATCTGTGTTTTTAGGCGCCGCAGGGTTGGACTCGTCCCCACCGCATGCAACGCTGCAAAGACCAAACGAACAAGTGACAACTGCCGCCATCAAAGCCGACAAGACCTTTTTAATTTTCATTATTCCTCCGTGTAAAAGCAAGTTGTAAGTTTAAATGAGATATTTATTCCATGCTGTTAGGCGCATCGCGTCGCACTGATATTATCCTACTCGCAAGCCATTGAGCGTAGCGAGAAGCTTGTGCTTTAACGGCGCGTAAACGCCCATCTCTACACTGTCTTTTCTATCAGCCTAAAACACACGATAAACAGCATACGGAGTAAACACCCCGTATGCTGTTTGCCGAAAGCGATGTTTAGCCTTTCGCCGCGCCACCCGTAATACCTGCCACATAGAATTTTTGCATGATCAGGTACAAAATAACGATGGGTACGGCTATCAATGTACCGCCGGCACAGAAGTGCGTGAAGTGGCGGCCTATTGTGTCGTTATCGCCTGCGTTCAGCCATTGCTGAATACCGATTGCAACCGTATACTTTTCGGCATCGTTGATAAACACCTTTGCCAAGATAAAGTCGCACCAAGGACCGATAAACGCAGTGAGAATGGTGTAAATGATGATCGGCTTACTGAGCGGAATTATCATCTGCCAGAATATGCGGTTTTTGGTAGCCCCGTCTATTCTCGCCGCTTCGTCGATAGCCATAGGCACTGTATCGAAGAAGCCTTTAACGATATAGAAGCCCGTGCCTGCACCGATCGAGTAAACCAGAATCAAGCCAAGCAAGTTGTTTGTCAGATAAATCGTTTCGCCGCCGATAGTGA
Source organism: Clostridiales bacterium (assembly GCA_022508445.1). Lineage (GTDB taxonomy): Bacteria > Bacillota > Clostridia > Christensenellales > Pumilibacteraceae > Anaerocaecibacter. Next base: position 146,243 of record JAFLVG010000001.1, read on the forward strand.
ACGAGACCTGCTTAAAGATGTAGTACAAAGCAATGACCGAAAGGAAGCCGGGGAACAAACCGAGAATAAGCGAAATGTTCATCAGCTTTTTACGAGCTTTAAAGCGAAGTCTGGAAAGCGCATAGGACACCATCAAAACGAACAGTGTGGAAATTATGCACGAGCCGGTAGCAACAATCAACGTATTGACGAGCCACTTGCCGTAAGGGTACATTTCATCGCCGCCGAACAAGTATTTGAAGTTGGCAAAAGTGTAGTGTTCGGGGAAAATGGTGGAAACCTTATTGCTGGTGTTCACGTCAAATGCGCGCATTATCATCCAAATGAGGGGGAACAACCAAATAACAACCATCACGGTCAAAACCAAATAGATTATCGTATCGGAGGCGATACGCTTCGATCTAATGCCTATCATTGGAAAGTGTCCTCCTGTTTGATAGATTTAGAGCTGTTGAACACAACAAGCGCAAACACGCTGCTTATGAGGAACGTGAATATACCGATAACCGCGCCGTGGCTGTATTCGGGCTCCGTACTGCTGACCGTCAATCTGTAAAGCCAAGTGACGAGAAGGTCGGTAGATCCGGCGCTGTTCGCCTTTGTGCCGAGGAACGGACCACCGCCCGTCAAGAAGAAGATGACGTTGAAGTTGTTGATGTTGCCTGTGAACGTCGTGATGAGCGTGGGGCCCATGACGAACATTATGTACGGGAAGGTAATCGAAATGAATCTGCGGATGGGGCCTGCACCGTCTATACGGCTTGACTCATACAGCTCCTCGGGAATGTTCATGAGAATACCGTATGTGGAAAGCATGGTAAACGGCATACCGCGCCACAGGTTGATAACAATGACCATTATTCTCGCGTTCATAGCGTCATAGGTAGCTCCGCCAAGCCAGTCGACGTTTGCGTTAATGCCGAACCACTGTCGCAGAATTTGGTTGAACGCACCCGTTTGAGTGGGGTCGCTGTTCCAGCCGAAGAACTGGCTCATCATCAAAAGCGAAACGAAGTCGGGAACGGCGATGACTATAACGAAGCAAGTGCGCCAAAAAACTTTGAGCTTAATGGACTTCTTGTTTATGACCATCGCGAGGAACATTCCGAAGAAGAAGTTTGTGAACGTCGCAAAGAACGCCCAAATAAGCGTCCATCCCAAAACGCTCCAAATTTCCGTGCCGTAAGATTTTCCGAATACTTCCGAGAAAGCCTTAAATCCCGTCCAGTGGAACGGAGATACGTACTCGTCGTGGAAGAAGTCGTAGTCTGTAAACGCGATTGTTATGTTGCACACAAGCGGCAACACCGTAACGATAAGGACGCCGAGAATGGGCAAAGTCAACACCGTAACGTGATAGCCGTCGTTGAGCGCATAGTTGAGTTGTTGCTTGGGTGAAGTAAGGGGCTTACCCGCCTCGACATCTTTTTGTGTCTTGTATGCCGACTTGGTGTTGTAAATCCACATATAGACGAAGAATATGGTTATTATGAACGCAAGCACGCTGAATATGATAATTTTCAGCGAGTTGTCGCCCATGATAAGACCTATCTCATCCTCTATAACGCCCTGACGTTTGTTCGAGAAGAATTGAGCGATATTTGCCCCGCCCAAAAATATCATGAACAGAATGTAGAATACCTCTACCGCAAGCATCAAAAAGCCTTTCAAAAACTGCTTTGGTCCACGCGAAAAGCTTCCGAATCCCATTACGAGATACGAAATACGCGTGCGCCAATCGCCGTTCTTGAATCTTAACCACAATCCTTGGAAGCAACGCCCGATAGCGCACAAAAATCCCCAAATCTTAAAGGGGATGGCTTTTATGACGCTCCACAGCATTAAGCCTACGCCCTGTATGTACGACCAGATTGCATAAACCAATCTGAGATACCAAGGGCGGTTAAATTGTTTCCAAGTAGGGATTGCTTGTTTATTTGATTCCATATAACATCTCCCTATTGTAATAACGACTAATATACGCCGGGCCGAGAGCTGTCGGCTCGGCGTATATTAACCTCTCTTTTACGTCGGTAAATAGATTATACTTTCGCGCCCTTTTCCAAGCTACCCGCAAGCTCTTTAAGCAATGCAATCGCTATTTGCTCATCGGTCTTGCCGGTGTGATCGGGATTTTTGCTATCCCTGATGCTGCCGGTAGCTATCTTGTTGGCGAGGTTGCCGAAGCCCGATCCGGACCAGAAATCGCCGGATTGGTCACGTTGAGGGTATCCGCAATGTGTCTTCTGCTCGTTGTAAGTGATAAGTCTGGGATCGGCTGCTATGGTAGGATCTTGTGCGGCCTTTATGTTGCTGGGGCCGGAGAACGTCGCCTGATAGCGAGCAAGCTGTCCCTCTTCGCTCGTGAAATATGACGCAAGCGCAAGCGAAGCCTTAATGGTGTCCCTATCCTTTTGACGGTTGACGCCGCAGTACTTTGCGCCGTAGAACGAACCCATGTGATACGGTTGTCCGTCTACTTCGAAGTCGGGAAGAACGGCGGATTTGATCTTGCTCGGATCTTTGCCTTTTGCTTCCATTTGCGACTTAATGCTCGCCCACGTCCAAGTGCCGGTGACGCCGGCGACATAGTTGCCGTTTGCCAAGCCGACTGCGAGGGCGCCGTTGTTGATAACTTTATTTTCGGCTTTGTAGTCGTTGTTAAGCTCGGGATTGAAATATTTAAGGTACGCCTTTGTAGCCACCTCGCCCTTTTCGGAACCGAGCGTCGTGTGATATTCGGTCATTGTGTGATCTTTATATCCGAATTCGCATCCAGCACCGATAAAGAAAGATATTGACGTATAAACATCACCGTAATCAAACGCAATCGATTTGCCCGCAGCCTTCGCCTTCTTTTGCATGGTATCGAGCGATTTAACCTCATCCTCAGTGAGCGCGTCCGAATCGTAAAGCAAGAAAAGACCGTTGTCGTTTGTCGCGGGGAAAGCGAGCATCTGATTTTCAATGGTAACGAATTCGTAAACCTGTTGATCGTCGCGTTCTTTAACGATTTCCACATACTCCGAAGTGAGCGGTTGCAACACCTTTGCCTTGTTCAATCTGTAAAGGTGGTCTGACGGGAAGAAGAACACCGCCGCGCCCGTCGAAGGGTCCTTACCCATTTGAGTCTGAACAGATCCTTCCTCTACGGGCTCGAACTTGATATTGTACTTCGAGTATTCGGAATGCTCCTTTTGGAACTGCTTTGCCAATTCCCTGTATGTCGCTATGGATTCGCCGGGCGCCCAAACTTTAAGCTCGGGACCGCTGTCGTCACCCCCACACGCGGCAAGACCGCCCATAACCGAAAACGCCATAGTTGACGCCAAAAGTGTAGCCAGCAATTTCTTCATATATTTCCTCCAAATGAATATTTTATTGCTATGGTAATTTTATCACCATAGCGCGCCTTTGTCAATAGGATTTTCAAAAATTTTAGGTTAAATATATACTTATTATATCAAATTTTTGTCTATTTTAACCATAAATATAGCCTTTTTTGACATAACGCGAATATATAATGCAACAATTTGCGACACGAAAAAACCCGAACCGTAAGGCTCGGGTTAATCTGTTTAACGATATGAAGTAAAGCGTTATGCTTACGCCTTGGTGTAGGTTACTTTTTTGCCCTTCTTGTCAATCTTGAACGTGTAAGTTCCGGCTTCCACAACCTTAATGTTGCCGCCGTCGTTCTCGAAGTTGGGTTCAAGCCCCTCTACTTTGGATGCGTCAAGCTGCACGCCCCACGCTTTGCCGATTACGCAGAACTTGAAGCCTTGCTCTTCTTCGAGCGTAATTTCAAGCGTACTATCGCCTGCCGCGTCCTTTGTGAATACATAGTTGGGCGCGTCTTCTGCGTCGGTAACTTCGTCCCAGCCGTTCATGTCGCCGCGAATGTACCATACGTAAGAAGCGGTATCGAGCTCTTTCGTAGGATCGCCGAGGCGAACGTATGTGACAACGGATCTGTCACTCGGTGCGGTGTTGATACGAATTTCGTATTGACCGTCGGTTTTAACCTCGAAGTTAGCGCCGCCAAGGCCGCCGTTTTCTACGCCGATGTCGCCGTCGCGAAGAGATTCAAGGAGGTTGATGTCCGCAGTGAGCTTACTTACACCCGCTTCGTCATCCCAGCCCAAGCCTTCGAAACGAATCTTGAACATGTCGCCTTCGAAAAGGTCGAGTTTAAGTCTGTAAAGGTTCTCGTTTTCCGAGTTCTGCTCGAACTTCATGCCCTCGGGAGCAGGTTCGTCCCACGAAGCGTTCTCATAACCGGCAAGGCCGCCGGCAAGCCAGTAGGAATCTTCCTCGGGAACCGACCAAACGCCGCCGATTTCGCTGTCGAACGGATCGACATAGCCACCGCCGCCGCCACCATTGTCGTCGTTGCATGCCACAAGGCCGCCGATAGCCGTAAGCGCCATGGTAGACGCCAAAAGTGTAGCCAATAACTTCTTCATAAATTTTCCTCCAAAAGAAATATTTTTGTTATCGTGTTTATTTTATCATTATCGGACACCTTTGTCAATAGGTTTTCTCAAAAAACTTTGGGATTTTTATTCAAAGCAAACGTTTTTTTGTATATCATCATAGACAAAAACATCCGAACTTTTGATTATTATAAACAAATTTGTCGAATTTTATACAAATTCGCTACTCACCCTCGCCCCGTCACTTCAATCGGAGCTAGCGATAGCGAGCTTTATTGCTCCCGGGAAATCCTGCGAAGCCGCACTCTTTCTATTTACCTAAATATATCAACTCGTTGAACTGCACGCCGTCCGCTCGCTCTATTCTCTCCGCTTCGAAAAGCTCGGGGTCGGTTACGGCGAGCGCCGCGACGTAGTCGTAAATCGCGGTCGTGGCGCTTCTCGATTTACAAAGCGACAAATATTGCTCTATCAGCTTGTTTGCAAGCTCGCAGCGCATGGTAAAGCTATCGAAATCGAATTTTTTATCGTGGCAGGTATCGAGCGTGGCAACCGCCGTCGCGGTCTTGGCAAAAGCCTCGAAGGCGGCGACGTCCATCGCCTCGTTGAACTCATACTTGCCGTAATTGGGCTGTTCTTTATTCGTGCCGCCCATGAGTACCGTGCAAAACGGCGTATAACCGAGAAGAATTGGCAACGTGCACGGTCCGAGCGATAATACGCAGTCGCGGTGCGGCATGGCTTTGCTTTTTAGCTCGTTTTTGAACGAATCGAAGTCTATTATGGGAATGTCCGCCTCTTTGTGGTCGAGGACGTCGCCTATACCGTCCTTGCCGTGAACGTCCGGAATGTCGGCCGCTGACTGCGGTATTTTGCGAGTGTCCACAATGCGCACTTTACTTTTGTCGGCGCTCGCGGCGGAAAGCAGCGCATGCGCGTTGCGGTATGCGGTTTGCACATTCACATTACCGCCTATCGGCACAATGTCGATATACTCGAACATGTCCGAATGTTCGAGTATATGCAGAGTCGCGATTGCGTCGTCCAAGCCGTAGTCGCAAAACATAATAATTCGATTGTACTTCATATAGCTCCTAACCGCTTACAGACGACAAAGATGACGTGTATTTGACACTGCCTATGCCTTTGTCGCCGTATCGGTCACCGAAATCGATCTTGCCTGTTTCGGCAAAGTAGTTGAGCGCGTCTCCGCTTCTTTGGGAAATAGTCATGATATTGACCGCATTTGGATCTTTCGAATCGTCGCTCAATCCCATGAGCCGAGTGAGTATGCCGTATTCTTTTGCACCCATAGAGTTGAATATCAAATCGATTTGCTCGAAATGATCCTTGCCGCTCAATACGGTTTTCTTGAACACGAGCGTGGCGTATATGGCAGAGCCCTCCGGCATAAATCCTGTCGACTCGTCCTTTTCCGAATCCTTGAACTTATCTATCGGCATCTTGACCGTTACAATCATATATTCGTTGTCCGCGGTAAGCTTTTCGGTACTTTGCGATATGCGCTCGTTAATCCAGGCGCGGATACTGTCGGCTTCGTTGCCCTCGCCCGGCGCAGTATTGCCTTTGTTCAGAACTGTCGTTTGAACGATTTGGAAGCTGTGGGCGCTATCCATATCCTCGACGCGTCTGACATAGCCGTTAAAGTCGATGTCGCTGTACGTTTCGTCGCCGCTCATAAATGCATAAAGCTTTTGGTCGTCCCAGGCGTCTGCCGTGGACTCGTTGCGCAAGATGTCCGACGGCACGTAGTTATTCTCGTTGTAAAGCTCGGGGATTTCCGATTGCATATACATGCCCTGCAACGCTATCTTGACCGTTTCCGTAGTCGTCTCGTCGTCAAGTCCGAGCTCCATTTTCTGTGCGAGGAATGTGTAGAAATCGATGAGTTCTATTCCGTCGTCGGTAAATTCGAAGAAGCGCGTATTGCCGCCGCTTTGCTCTCCGTCTTGCGATTTGCTGTCGGACAATCCTATATTGAGGTTGTTAAGCTCCGTGTACAATATCTCGCCGAACTTTTCTATCTGCGAATCGATATTGAAATCGGAATTGAAGAAGCGCACGATGTCGAGCATATTGTCGTATGTGTCGCTGCCCTGCTGCATATTGTTTACGGAGTATTCTATCGGGTAGCGCCCGTTCACTTCGTCCGGCTCTGACAGTTTAGCGACCGCAGTTGCGTAAACGTAGTCGGTGTTGAGCATGAATCCGACTTTTTCGGGCAACAAATCGGAAATATCTATGGCAAGCACGAGAGTAAGCGATTGCGGCGTTGTGGTAACTTCTGTAATTTTGTACGCCGCAACATTCTCGTTGCCCTGCTTGCCCAATTGCTCGGCAAGAAGCGCGCCGAGCTCGTTTGCCGTCATTCTGGGTTTAAGCTCGTTTACCGAACGCCTGTCGTGCGCGAGATACAACACATTTTTATCTGTACCTGTGATTCTGAACTTATCGGTATCAAATGCGGACATAAAGGCCGTTATGCCGTCGAACGTCGAAACGTCATCGTTTTGCGTAGGCGCGAAATAGTATTTATCGACTATTTGTGCCAAGAACGCGTTGTAATCACCGCCGATGGGCGTGCTGTCAAAGCCGTCGGTGTCGTTCAAAGCGCGAATGACGTCTTTAAGCTCGTTAGGTTCGACAATGCGTTCTTTGACTCCGCTGTCTAATTTGCGGACAAGCACCGTATCGGTAATTACAGTGAATATATCGGGAAGCGCTATACCGCCGAGCGTCCCGTCTTGTTCGTCAAGCTCCACGGTGGACGCGACAAGCCGCACGTTCAACTTCTTTTGCATTTGATCGAGCATATTGTCGAGCATTTCTTCTATCTTTTGCGACAGCGCGTTCAAATTCAAGTCGGGTACAATTTTTTCAAGCGCCGCTATCGCCCTGTCGGTGTTCTCGCACGAATTGATGACAAACTCTGTCGGAACGCGCGTTTCGGGCGTGCGGTTGTTTGAAATATCGACTTTGACGGTCAGCAAAATGCTTTCGGGCAGCAATCCCGACACAAGCTTGTTCAAGAAGCTGTTGTCACCGAGATTGCCCAAAAGGTCGGCAAGACCGACTTCGACTGCGAGTAGCGCATACTTGGGTTCAAGCGCATTGGCAGTAAGCGTAGCATTCTCATCCGGCAAGAAAGTCAATGCGTCAAGCACGACGTCGAGATTGGAAAATTTCGAATCCCCGTCCGCGAGCAGCTTGCTCATTTGTCCGCCGAGTGCGGCGGCAAGCATCCTGTCGGTGACGTAAAGTTCGAGCGCGGAAATATCCTTATTCAGCGCGGCATTGAACCGCTCGCCGTTCACAAGACCGAGCAGTCCCTCCGAATCGATGGCGCTTCCCGTCTCGTCAAACGACATGCCGAGCATTTCCAGCACCTCGTCCAAGCTCATATCGCCGAAATCCATCGCGTATTTGTTTTCTATCTCATGCTTGAACAGCTCCGAGTAATCGATGGGTGTAAGCTCCGTGCTCCCACCCTCGATATACACCTCTTTGCCGTCCGCGCCGATATACCTGTTTTGGTAGAAATGAGGTTCGAGCTTGCGCTTTTGCGCGCTCATATCGGAGAACAGAACCTGCAAAACATAGATCAAATCGGACTTGGTAAGCGGCTCCGAGGACATACCTTCGCTCGCCTTCGACGTTATCGTTTCGAGTAAATCGATTGAAATAGAGCCTTTGGCGGCCTCATCGAAGTTTATATGTGAGGCGGCCTTTTCCAAGTACGGCTTGATTGTGCCGAGATATTCTTGAAGAATGTCTTCGAGCTTTTTATTGTTGCCGGTAAGCGACAGAATGCCGTTTATGAGCTTGTTTGCACGCTTTTGCTCTTTCGCGTTCATGTCGTTTATCCTGATCTTCGGCTCGGCTTCGCCGTACAGCGGCACGGACAACGTCAAATACACGTTTTCCGGCAGAATGACGTCGCCAAGCCAGGCGACAAAGCCGCCTGCCCAGCCTACTCCCGCCTCTTTCATATAGTGTTTTATCGCCTGCCCTGCCGCACTCTGCAAGCCGAACCATAAAGTGACGTCGGCAGAGGTCGCGGTAATCGTGCTTACTCCGCTCTCGTCTTTCGCCGTTTTTGCTACGTACCGAATCTGTTTAAGCGAAAGCACGCGCGAAAGATCGACTATGTCCGAGAAGGAACTGAGAAAATCGCTGTTGTCCGCTTGTTTAAGCGCAATCTTTAATGCCGTTCCGATAAACGCCGCAAGCTGTTTGTCTTTCAGCTTGAAAACATATTCGTCGGTGGACGGATCGTTCTCGTCATATTCGTTAAGCCGCTCAACGTCGATAGTGTCGCGGTTAAGCACACCCGATATCAAATCGGTAAAAATATTCAAAATGGACGAATCATCGCCGCTGCCGGTAGTCTGACCTTGCTCGCCGCCTTCGCCCGCGCGCACGGGGCCCATGCTCTTATTGCCGTCAGAATTTATGCCGAAATAATTGTTTATCGCGTCGGCGAGTGCGCTGTCGAAATCGATTTCGGCATCCTCTTTGAGAAATACGTTGCGTTTGAATTCGGCATAGAAGCCCTCGATATCCTTCGCCTTATACGGATTTTTGACTACGTCGCTGTCATCCGTCCAATAAAGGTCGCTGAGAACACCGAGCGTGTCGCCGAGCGACATCCCGAGATTCTCCTTTGTGAACTTGTCGCCGAAATACCAACCGACGCCGAACGCCGCCCCGAAAATTACGAGCATAACAATAAGGAAGATTAGGCAGCAAGTACAGCATTTACTGCGCTTCTTTTTTATTTTGCCGTTTTCCTTCGGCGCTTTTTCGCCGTCCTTGACGGCAACCTTATTTGCCATTTAATTTCTCCACACGCAAAATACGCCGTAATTATTTCAACGGTATTGTACTACGCCCAAACGGTTTTGTCAACAGCGCAAGCGTAACCTAATCTTATTCTAATGATATTCTAATACGCGACGGAAGTTTTATACCGATTACGCGACCTTGCAATCGTATCCGGCGCCAATAACCGCTTGGACTGCCGCCGCCGTGTCAAACTCGCCTACGAGCTTCGCTTCGCCCTTTTGAAGATCGACGTTCACTTTTTGCACGCCGTTTACGGCAGAAAGCGCCTTTTCCACGCGTCCAACGCAGTGCATACAGCTCATGCCGTCTATTTTGAGTGTTACTTCCATACTATGTGATCCTCCTTGACCGCTGTCGGTTATTTTAATTGTGGTTTCGGCAGTAATGTTATCGGAATGTTGGAGCTTTGTCCGCCGCTTGATTGCGGAGAGCTTGCGAGAAAGTCTGCCGTCGTCAAACCTCATTACCGTCAGCCGAAGCGCGTTGCACACGACAAACAGCGACGAGAACGCCATTGCACCTGCCGCAATCATCGGGTTGAGCGTTACTCCGACCGAGTATAACACGCCTGCCGCGAGCGGTATTCCGAGAGTGTTGTATATGAACGCCCAGAACAAATTTTGCTTGACGTTCCGAAGGCTTGCATTGGAAACCGCCATTGCGCGCGGCACGTCTACGAGGTCGGACTTGACAAGAACGACGTCCGCCGCCTCGATTGCGACGTCCGTACCCGAGCCTATCGCTATGCCGACGTCCGCCGCTTTGAGCGCAGGCGCGTCGTTTATTCCGTCACCCACCATGGCGACCTTGCCTTGAAGTTTGAGGCTTTCTATTATATTCAGTTTGTCTTCGGGAAGAACATTACAGTAAACTTCGGTTATTCCCACCTTTTCCGCTATTCTCCTTGCCTGGCGCTCGTTGTCGCCGGTCAGCATGACGACGCGCGCGCCCACGCTCTTTATCAGCTCGATGGCGTGTTTACTCGACGGCTTTACCTCGTCGTCTACGGTTATTGCGCCGAGAAGTTCACCCTTGCGGCAAAGATATACTGTTTGAGCGTCGCCCTCCGTCACCTCGACGCCGAACTCTTTCATGAGCCGCGGCGAGCCGAGCGCGTATTCAGCTCCGTCCACCTTGCCGATAACACCGTATCCTATCTTGTATTCGCTGTCGGTCGCGACTGTGCCGTCGTCTTTTGCCGCCTCCGTTACCGCACGTGCAAGCGGATGCGTGGACGTCCGTTCAAGCGCCGCCGCTACTTTCAGCACCTCGTCGGGATTGCCGTCCCACGCGCCGAAACCATTTATTTCGGTAACGCGCGGCTTACCCTCGGTGATTGTCGCCGTTTTGTCGAGCGCGAATATCGTAACGTCGCGCAAACCCTGCAAGACCTCCGCATTCTTGACGAGTACGCCGTATGCCGCCGCCCGTCCCGTTCCCGCCATAACCGCTACCGGCGTGGCTAGACCGAGCGCGCACGGACATGATATGACAAGTACCGATATCGCCATCGTAAGCGCCTGCCCGACCGTTCCCACGCACAACCACACTATGAGCGTGACGAGCGCAATAGCGCAAACAGCTGGAACGAAAATCGCGGATACTTTGTCCGCTATCTTTTGTATGGGCGCTTTCGAACCGCCGGCGTTTTCCACAAGCTCGATAATTTTGCTTAATGTCGAATCGGCGCCCACTTTTTCGGCGCGCATTTCTATTCTGCCGGTAAGGTTGAGTACAGCCGAAGTGACGGAAGAGCCGATTGTCGCCTCTTCCGGTATCGATTCGCCCGTAATCGCCGACTTGTCGAGAGTTGTCGATCCGCTCACAATCACACCGTCACACGGAACGTACTCGCCCGGAAGCACAATAACCGTATCGCCCACCGCAATCTGTTCAACGGAAATTTGCTCTTCTTTTCCGTCGCGAAGAACGGTGGCGGTCTGCGGCCGCAAGCGCAAAAGCTTATCAACCTCCGAGCGCGTCTTGCCCTTCGATTTGGCTTCCAAAAACTTGCCGAGTGTGACGAGCGCGAGAATTGTCGCCGCCGACTCGAAAAACAAGTTCATTGCAAGCTCCGCGGCGGCGTGGGTGTGTCCTGCCGCAACGCCGGCGTTTATCAAGAACAAGGTCACAATGCCGTATATATACGCCGCGCCGCTGCCGAGAGACACGAGAGTATCCATATTGGGCGCGCGGTGCAAAACGGCTTTGACGCCGCTTACGAAAAACCGCCCGTTAATGACAAGAATAGGTGTCGTGAGAACAGCTTGAATGAGCGCAAACGACGACGGATCGCGGTGCGGATCGAACACACCCATCGGAAATCCCGCCATATGCCCCATCGAAAAGTACATGAGCGGAATCAAGAACACGAGCGACGCTAAAAAACGAATCAAAAGCGTTTTTGAATAGTCGCGCGTTTCGGTCTTGCTTTCGCGCTCTTTCTTTGCTCCGCTTTCGCGTTTACTTGCGCCGTACCCCGCGTCTTTGACCGCGGCGATAATCTCGTCGTCCGAAACGTCGGTATCTACGGTCATTCTGTTCATTAGCAAATTGACCTCGACGCTATCCACGCCGAGCTTTGTTACCGCTTTTTCCACATGCGCCGCACACGCCGCGCAAGTCATTCCCGTAATGTCGAATATCTTCTTCATTGCATTAGTATTATAACAACCGCTTGTAGTTATGTCAAGCAATTTCCTACTGAATTACTATGATATTAAAACAAAGCGGCTCGGTACTTTTTGGCGTAAGTAAGCATATATAGTGTTACGGAGAGATATCAGTATGGAGAATATCGTTATAGCAATCGGGTGTACGGAATGCGGACAAACGCCCGTAATGCCGTATGTCGGCGGACGGTTTGACGGCAAGGATTTTAGCTCGCTCGCAAAGTACTATTTAGGCTCTGCGCTCTTGCGGTGCGGATTTGACGTAGTCAATGTGTCAAAGACCACTTGCGAGCCGCAAGACATCGTGATGGTTTCAAATCGGTACGGCATCGACGCCGCCGTAATCGTTTCGTATACGGCATTCGGATCGCGCAAGAGCTTTAACGGCGTGCACGGAAGTGTCGTTAGATATTCGCAGGGCCGATTCATGACAAAATCTCGCGTCATGTGCGAGGATATTTGCGCAAAGCTATCTCTGTACCGCGACTGCACTACGTCGCCCGACGGCACGCTCGGCTCAGCTATTTGCCAGACGGCGATTGTCGACGTAGGCTACTCTACCTGCTTCGAAGAAGCGAAGCTGATACACGATCCCGACTTTGCGGTACAAACCGCCGAACACATCGCGATGGGGATTTGCGAGAACTTGGGCATGCCGTACGTTAGGCGCGACGATATAATGTCATATCCTATGTTATGCTCCGCCGCAACAGGCAAACGCGGCAAAAAGATAAAAATGCTGCAAACCCTACTCTGCGCAAACGGTTACGACGTAGACATCGACGGCATTTACGGCAAAGCGACGGACACCGCCGTCAAAACATTTTGCATAAACAACGACATGATCGGTTGCGACGGAGTTACGTCGGCGGTGTGGCGCGATCTTTTACTTCTCAATCCCAAACACCTCGAATACAGATCGCGAGACAACGCCGTCAGATACATTCAGCGTAAACTCTTATGCAAGCTGTATAAATGTCCGCAGTCGGGCGAACTCGACGACGAAACGCTTGCGGCTATCTCGCAATTCCTTGCCGAAAACGGAAGCGAGCTGACGGTGAGTAAAGAATACGGCGTAAGCGCGGACGTCATAAAATTCATATCGCCGATAGGCGGTGGGCGGCCGAGGCTTTTTTAAAAGCACGGTCGCGCCCGTTGCATACTGCAATCAGTACGCAAATTCTTATATTTATGCTCTTAAAAAATTTGACACTGTGTTTAGAAAGTTGTATAATATATAAAACGCTTTAACGGTTTGAAATGAGTACGGCAAAGAGAAGAACAACCGATAAAATAAAAGCAAGCCTGACGGCTATGCTTGAAAAAACGCCTATCGAAGATATCACGGCAACGGCGCTTTGCGAGTATGCCAAAATCAACAGAGCGACCTTCTATTATCACTACGATTCGGTGCATGATGTGTTTGCCGAAATCGAGAGGCAAACGGAATCGGAATTCGCGCAGTGGCTTTCGCAGTCAATTTTCAACAGCGACGGATCTCCCGAAAAAGGTTTTTATGTTTCCTTTTTCGAATTTATATCGAGAAATGCAAGCGTGTGCCGCATGCTTCTCGGCGCAAGGCGCCAATCCAACTTCATATCGCGCGCGGTAGAAGCAGGGCGTGAAAAAGTGGTATCTACAATGACAAAGCTGTTCCCCGATTGTCAGACGTCCAAAATCGACTACTACTATATATTCGTGTCGAACGGATTTCTGGGTTTGCTGGAATATTGGCTGAACAGCGGCATGCGCGAAAGCACAAACGAAATAGCGGAGATCGGCGAAAACATTTTGAGAAGCGGCATTGAATTTTTGCGGTAGCTTGACGCTCGACACGCCGAATATGCGATATAAAAAACGACGCACATCGCGTCGTTTTTTTGCATTTAATTTTTATCGTCTTGCTCTGTTAGCTCTGTTTCTTTTTTCACCCCGTTTGTTTTGACACAGCAAACCGTCAAAAAAACACCGTACATGATAAGGCTCAGCGCAAGAGGAATATAACAAAACAGACCGGGTGTAAATGCGCAGACCACAGCACAAAGTTCAAACCCGTAAGCTCCTACGTTCCAATGTGTATCAAGCACGCTCATTAATCTTGCCTTCTGCGGCGAAGTTGTGGAGTTATTCAAACGCGGAGTATGTATGAACGTCGGCATTACCGCACAAAACATCGACATTGCAAATGCCGAAAACAACGTGATCATGCCGTGTATATTGAGGCGGTGTGCGGCGGCGCTCGAATCGAACTGCATAGTTATTCCGTAAATCACGACGCCACCCATGCACAGCGAAAGCATAATGCTGAAAAGCATGACGGATATGAAGTTGTTTTGAAGCTTGTTGCGCTTTTTGAGCGAAGCGGCTATCAAAATGATAGTTGCAGGTATCACGGACGTAAAAATGAGAACGAGATTGTTGTACTTGCTGTAATACTGCACCGTCGACTTTTCGACAGACTTATAGAATATAGCCACCCTTGGCGGCAGCATTTGAAGAGTCAACGCCGTTGTAAAAAGAGCCACGGCGGACAGCCATAACGCAACGGCAACGATAATTTTATCGGTATCGTTAAGTCCGCTCTTCTTTACAGTCATGCCGCGCCTCCTATTTTAAGATAGCTTACGGCGTTTAAGTCGAGCTTTGCCGCTTGTATTCCGCCTGCAATCATATCGCGTGCGCGCACCGCAACCATTGCCGCATTGTCCGTGCAGAGCGACATAGGCGGAAAATGCACCGAGCATCCGTATTTCTCGCCTTCTTTCGTAAGCTTTTCGCGCAAGTAAGAATTGGCAGACACGCCGCCTGCCGCGACGACCGTTTTGATCCCGGAATCGACAACCGCTTGCATTGCGCAGTCTACGAGCATTTCGACCGCCGTTTTTTGAAAGGATGCACAAACGTCCGCAACGTTCGGTTTTTCCCCACGCTGTTCAGATTTGTGCAGATAATTGACGACGGCGGTTTTAAGCCCCGAATAGCTCAATTCGGCGGTTTTCTTTTTGCGCCGATTGTCTATAAACTCAATCGTAGGCGATCCCATTCTTGCGAGCTTGTCTATCTCCGGACCTCCGGGATACGGCAAGCCGAGAGAGCGTGCAACCTTATCGAATGCCTCGCCTATCGCGTCGTCCGTCGTTGTGGCGAGCATGGTAAATTGATTAGGCCCGTCAATGCGGCAAACACCGGTGTGTCCGCCGCTTGCCACAACCGCAAGAAACGGATGTTTAAGCTCGGGACACGACAGATAGTTAGCGGCTATGTGCGCCTCGATATGATTCACCGCATACAGCGGAATGCCGAGTGAATACGAAAGCGCCTTTGCCGCAGACACGCCGACAAGAAGAGCGCCGACAAGCCCCGCGCCGTATGTAACGCCGATAGCGTCGAGCTCCTGCTTTTTCACGCCGGCTCGCGTGAGTGCCTCGTCTATGACGGGAAGAATGGCGGTCAAATGGTTTCTCGACGCGATTTCGGGCACAACGCCGCCGAATCTGCGGTGAATCTCTATCTGCGACGAAATAACGTTGGACAGCAGCTCGTTTCCGCGCAAGACCGCCGCCGACGTTTCGTCGCACGATGTTTCTATTCCTAAAATCAGCATTTCTTTCATGTTTTTCTAACAGGATTTTTTGAGGTAGTCAATGATGAATTCTTCTATATCGCCGTCCATTACAGACTGTATATCGGAGTTTTCATAGCCTGTTCGGTGATCCTTAACGAGCGTGTACGGTTGGAAAACATACGAGCGAATCTGGCTTCCCCATTCGATTTTTTTGAGATCACCCTTTATGCTCGCCGCTTTTTCGGCGGCCTCGCGCTCTTTTAGCTCGACGAGCTTACTTTTGAGCATTGTCATAGCCATTTCGCGGTTTTGAGTCTGACTGCGTTCGTTCTGGCAAGTAACGACTATGCCGGTCGGAAAATGCGTTATGCGAATAGCCGAATCCGTCTTGTTTATGTGTTGTCCGCCCGCGCCGCTACTGCGGTAAGTATCTACACGGATCTCGTCGGGATTGATTTTGACGGTTATATCGTCCTTGATTTCGGGCATTACTTCGAGGCTTGCAAACGACGTGTGTCGCCTTGCGTTTGCGTCGAACGGCGAAATTCTGACCAAGCGGTGCACGCCTTTTTCGGCTTTGAGATAGCCGTAAGCGTTTATGCCGCGAGCGATAAACGTGATACTCTTGATTCCGGCCTCATCGCCGTCAAGTCTGTCTATAACCTCAACCGAATAGCCTGCCTTTTCGCAATACATTTTGTACATGCGAAACAGCATGGAAACCCAATCCTGCGCTTCCGTGCCGCCTGCGCCGGAATGAAGAGTTAAAATGGCGTCAGACTTGTCGTACTCACCCTTCAATAAAGCCGCTATTTGCGCCTTTTCCGCCTCTTCCAAGAGAACGGCGGTTTCGGCAAAAAGCTCTTCGGCGAGCTCCGCGTCCGCCTCGACGGACAAAAGATCGGCCATAACGTTAAGATCGTCCGCTTTTTTGAACAGCTTATCGAACTTGCCCAGTGTGTCGTCGATGTACTTGGCCTCGCTGTTCACCGCCTGCGCCGCCTTCGGATCGGAATACAGCGACGGATCGTTCTGTTTTTGGGCAAGCTCCTCCCGACGCGCTTTGAGCTTATCTGGCGCGACTGCTGTATACGCGTCGGCTATAAGGCTTTTAGCCTCGCGTATTCGGTTTTTGCTTTCTTCTATATCCATTCGACTTGAAGTTGATTTTCGGTTAAATGCGTAGCGCAGACCGAGCGCGGCAAACAGTGCCGACCACAATGTTTACGTTTACTAATTATTATTCGCCTTTGCCGCAACAGTTCTTGTATTTAAGTCCACTGCCGCACGGACAAGGATCATTTCTGCCCACCTGCTTGGATTTGGGCGTTACGTCAGGCTCTTTGACGTGACGTTCGCCGTCGCCGTGATTTTCGATGAGTTCGGTCTCCTGCTTGGGCGGCTCGGGCGGATATTCGACGTTCGCGTGCATAAGCATGGACGTAACGTCCTCGTGAATGTTGTTTATCATTTCATCGAACATGTCAAAGCCTTCTTGCTGATATGCAATGACGGGATCTTGCTGTCCGTAGGCTTTGAGACCGATGCCGCTTTTGAGCGCGTCCATGTTGTCGATGTGATCCATCCACTTCTGATCGACCACGCGAAGCATGACGTAACGCTCTATTTCCTCGAAGTCTACTCCGTGCTCTTTCGCCTCGTCGATCTTGACTTGATACGTTTCGTCAACCGCTTGATACAGCATATCTTTGAGCTCGTCAAGCGAGTAGTTTTTGAGCTTGTTTTCGTCGAAGAACTCGTGAACGCCGGGAAGCAGCTTGCGCTCGACCTCTTTGTTGAGTTCTTCCGCATCCCACTCGTCGTAATCGACCTTGGGATCGGTGTACATATCGACAATGGCGTCGCAACGGTCTCGCATTATCTTCATTATCTCTTCGTGCATGGGCATGCCTTTAAGCACCTTGCCACGCTCGGCATAAATAATCTCGCGTTGCTTGTTCATTACGTTATCATATTCGAGAACGGATTTACGAACGGAGAAGTTGCGTCCCTCGATGTTGCGCTGTGCGTTCTCGATTTGGCGCGACAGAATTTTTGCGGAAAGCGGCGTGTCCTCGTCGACTCTGAAAAGAGCCATGACCTTTTTGAGCCGTTCGCCCCACAGCCGCAAAACGTCGTCCTCTGCTGAAAGATAGAAAATGGACGAACCCATATCGCCTTGCCGTCCGGCACGGCCGCGGAGCTGGTTGTCGATACGCCGCGACTCGTGGCGCTCGGTGCCTATTATACGAAGTCCGCCGAATCCGACGACCTTTTCCTTCTCCTCCGCGACCTCCTTTTTGAACTCTTCCATGTATTCGTTGTAGAGATCGCGCGCCTTTTGCACTTCTTCGGTTTTCGCAGGGAAAACGGACGCCGCAAGATCGATTACTTCTTCTTCGTAGCCGTCTTTAAGCAATTTTTCCTTCGCCATAAATTCGGCGTTGCCGCCGAGCATGATATCGGTACCGCGGCCTGCCATGTTGGTCGCAATCGTAACTTGGTGAAGCTTACCGGCTTGCGCAATGATAGCCGCTTCTTTGGCGTGGTTTTTGGCGTTGAGTACGTTGTGCGGAATCTTCTCGCGGCGCAAGAGCTTGCTTAATTCCTCGCTCTTCTCGACATTCGTCGTACCGACAAGAACGGGCTGACCGCGCTCGTAGCATTCTTTGATATCTGCGACGATAGCGCGCATTTTGCCCGCAACGCCCGTAAACAGCAAATCGTTTTCGTCGACGCGCTGGCTGGGAAGGTTTGTGGGGATTGTCACGACGTCCAACTTATATATGGAACGGAACTCGTTTTCCTCGGTCTTGGCGGTACCCGTCATTCCCGAAAGCTTTTCGTAAAGTCTGAAATAGTTTTGGAATGTGATTGTCGCAAGAGTCCTGTTCTCGGACTGGATGCGCACATTCTCCTTTGCCTCGATAGCTTGGTGCAAGCCGTCGTTATACCGCCGACCTATCATCAAACGTCCCGTGAACTCGTCGACAATAACTACCTCGCCGTCGTTTACGATGTAGTCTTGATCGCGGTGCATTATGAAATTGGCTTTGAGCGCGTTATTGATGTAGTGATAAAGCTCGGTGTTCTCGATATCGGCGAGGTTTTCCACCTCGAAATACGTTTCGGCACGCTCGATACCGTGTTCGGTGAGGTTTATTGCGCGCTTTTTCTCGTCAATCTCGTAATCCTCGTCTTTAATGAGCCTGCGCGCAAAACGATTGGCGCGGCTGTACATCTCGCTGCTCTTGCCGCCGCGTCCGGAAATGATAAGCGGCGTTCTCGCCTCGTCGATGAGAATGGAGTCTACCTCGTCTATAATGGCAAACGCGAGGTCGCGCTGCACCATATCCGCTTTGCGAACGACCATGTTGTCGCGCAAATAGTCAAATCCAAGCTCGTTGTTCGTGCCGTAGGTTATGTCGCAATTATACGCCTTGCGCTTTTCGTCCGGTCGCATTCCCGAAACGGCAACGCCGACGGTAAGTCCCAAAAATCTGTGAATCTTGCCCATCCACTCTGCGTCGCGCTTTGCAAGGTAGTCGTTAACTGTAACTACGTGTACGCCCTTACCGGCAATAGCATTGAGGTACGCGGGCAACGTTGCCACAAGCGTTTTACCCTCGCCCGTGCGCATCTCGGCGATTCTGCCCTGATGAAGCGCAATGCCGCCCATGATCTGCACTTTAAAGTGTTGCATATTGAGTACGCGCTTACCCGCTTCGCGCACTACCGCGAACGCCTCGGGCAAGAGGTCGTCGAGCGTTTCGAAATTCTCGTTATACCGTTTTTTGAACTGTTCGGTCATGCCGCGCAGTTCTTCGTCGGACATTGAAGAGAATTTGTCTTCGAGCGCCAAAACCTGCTCGGCCTTTGCCGCCAATTTTTTGACGTTGCGACGGTTGTCGCTACCCGTAATAAAAGAAATAAGTCCCATAATATACCTCGAACGCAAAGCGGCGCGACGATTTTCGCAAGTGATGAAAAAACATCGCTTTACCCTTTGCACCATGTGATATTTTATCACAGTCACAAGATAATTGCAAGGGATAATCAGCAATAAAATTCCTGTTTTAAGTCCGTAAACCGCACTCAAAGAAAATTTTGCCGAAACGCGTAATATTCTTTTTGCGATTGCGCAAGATAAAATCATGAAAACGTGTGTGTGCGAAAACTGTTTACGTGAATTTCCTTTAAGCTCCGTTCTGCATTGCGACGACTGCGGCAAATGCTATTGCGAGCGTTGCGCAAAAGCACTCGGCATTTGCGAGTGCGCCGGGGATTTGACGTATTTCGATTGATAATCGAATAAAGCTGTTCGATTAAAAGTCAAACTCGGCGCGCTATTTATAGTGCATAAAAAACGCTCTCGATCTTGCGAGAGCGTTTTTACATATTAAAGTATCGCCTTATAACCCATTCCGCGCACGGTAACTATCTTGTCGCGGTATTTTTCGCCGAGAGATTTTCGGAGCATTTTGATGTGGGTATCGACCGTGCGGTCGTCGCCGTAATAATCAAAGCCCCAAATTTTGTCGAGAAGCTCTTGCCGCGAAAACGCCTTGCCGTTGTAGCGCGCAAGCAAGAACAACAGCTCGCATTCTTTGGGAGTCATAGGCACGCGCTTGCCCGAAATGAACACGGCGCAGCCCGCAAAATCGATTATGAGATCGCCGGATACCATTTTATCCTCGCTCATAGCGCCACGCCTCATGATAGCGGCGGCTCGCGCCATAAGCTCTTTGGGGCTGAACGGCTTGGTGACGTAATCGTCCGCGCCCATTTCAAACCCGTGTAGCTTATCGTATTCCTCCACTCTTGCGGAAAGAATTATAATCGGGGTTTGTTTGTTTTTGCGAATTTCCTTTGTGGCGGAAAACCCGTCGAGCTTGGGCATCATGGCGTCCATTATGATCATATCGAAATCGGTTTCGCGAGCCTTTCTGACGGCGTCCATGCCGTCGACGGCGAATTCCGTTTCGTATCCTTCGAATTCGCAGTATTCTTTTATGACTTGGCGAATGCCTTCCTCGTCGTCGGCTATGAGAAATTTAGCCATATTGCACCTCCGGCGTAATATCTCGAATTAATTATAGATGCCGTTTATGTAATCCACGCGCGATACACGTATGATGATTGTGTAACAGTATGTCAAAAATTACACAATGTTATTTGCAAGCCATGGTTCTGTTTCTTCTAATGCAGCTTAATCGAGCTCAAAATCTTAGTGAGAATTGTGACGATAAAGTAGCTCGCAAGAACGACCGTCGAAACAAAGCAAACCTGCGTAAAGCCTATCTTGGTAATGCCTATCGACGGCATGATGTACATGAACAGAATAGTCATAGCGACCACGCCGAGCATGAGCACCGTTCGGAAGGCGTTAAACGGCTCGCACTGACGGAACAACACCATCATGCCCACGCACGTTATTGTGATGACCATCATTGAAATGAGCTGGGCAGGATACACGCCGTCGCTAGCCTCGGGAAGAGGAATAAACATGTTGTACATGTACATCGACATAACTCCGATGACCAGCGCGACGCCGCCTGGTACAGCGCGTGACACGACGTTTGACAGGAACTTACCTCGAATAATATTCTTGTTGCTCTGCAACGCGAGGAAGAACGACGGCACGCCTATTATGCAAATTTCGAGCGGAATAAGATTGTTTGTCGCAAGCGGATACGGCCGTTGCATGGCAAGGAATATAATCGACAGCACGATTGACATAAATGTCTTCATGAGGAACATTGCCGACGACGCTTGAATATTGTTTACCACGCGCCGTCCTTCCATAACGACGTCCGGCATTGACGTAAAGTCGTTATTGAGCAGAACCAAGTGGCTGACGTTTCTCGCCGCCTCCGCGCCCGATGCCATTGCGACCGAGCAGTCGGACTCGCGCATAGCGAGGATGTCGTTAACGCCGTCGCCCGTCATCGCGACCGTGTGATTTTTGGATTTAATCGCACGAACGAGCAAACGCTTTTGATCGGGCGTAACCCTGCCGAACACCGTGTACTTGTTGGCCGCTTCGATGACATCTTGATCTGAAAAGCCTTCTAGCGACACGTAAAGCTCGGCGTTTTCCACACCGACGCGCCGCGCTACTTCGGAAACGGTAATGGGATTATCGCCCGAAATGACCTTTACGGCGACGTTGTTTTCCTTGAACCAATTGATAGTCGTGATTGCGTCTTCGCGAATGTGATCCTCAATAATCAATAAGCAAACGGGACGGCGCACCGCAGGCAGCTTTTCGCCCACCATGTCCGCAGGCGAATGAGCAAGCACCATTACGCGGAAGCCGTTGGCGGCGTTCTCGTTGATGAGCTTTTCTATTCTTACGCCGATATCTTTGAGAACGAACTCGGGCGCGCCCAGCATGAACGTACCCTCGCCCTCGAACGTGACGGCAGACAGCTTTCTTTGCGACGAGAACGGAAGCACCGCCGTCGGATTGAGCGCCTTGCTGTATCCGAACTTCGCGGCGAGCGCGAGCGCCGTTTGATTGTTGTCGCCCGTCGCGGTCAGCATGGAACCGATAATCTCCGAAAGAGAATGTTCACTGTCGAAACCCTTAATCTCGATCACATTGTTAACTTCCATCGAGCCGTCCGTGATAGTGCCCGTTTTGTCGAGGCAAAGCACGTCTACTCTCGCGAGCATTTCTATACAGTAAAGGTCTTGCACGAGCGTTTGCTTTCTGGCAAGCCGCAAAACCGACGCGGCAAGCGCGAGCGACGTAAGCAAGAACATGCCCGACGGAATCATACCGATGACCGATCCCGCGGCGCTTGTAACTATGGTGTTCCAATCGGCCGACGTAGCGTGTGCGCCCTTCGGTACGACTTTTAAGTAGTTCATCCAAACCATAAGTCCGCCGATTGCGATTATAAACGGAGACAAAACCTTGATAACGAGCTTAATGGAATTCATGAGCTCGCTCTTGGGCTTTTTATACTTTTTCGCGTGCGACGTGAGCGTTTCCACGTAGTTGGCGGCGCCCACCTTTTCCACTTTTGCAACCACCGAGCCGCTGCTTATAAACGAGCCGCTGTACAGCATATCGCCCACGCGTTTTTTCACAGGCTCGCTCTCGCCCGTCAGCATTGATTCGTTGACGTCGCATTCACCGCGAACGACGATTGAGTCCGTGCAAATCTGCTTGCCCATTTCAAAGCAAATAATGTCATCGAGAACAACGTCCGCAGTGGGAATCACCTTGCGCTCGCCGTCGCGTATCACCACCGCCGACGGTGCGGATACAAGCGACAGCTTATCTATTTTCATTTTGGAGCGAATCTCTTGGAAAATGCCGATAGCTATATTGGCCGCGATGATAACTACGAAGAAAAGTTGCGTCACGCTCGCCCTTACCGCTATAAGCGCAGCCGCGACAACAAAGGTCAACACGTTAAAGAACGTGAAGATATTTTGCATAAAAATAGAAAGATAGCTCTTGCCGCTTTGTTTTTTAACAAAGTTATCAAATCCTTGTTCGGTGCGCGACTGTACAATTGCGGACGACAACCCCAAGTCCGGATCGGGATTGTAACGCTCGGCGGCGGCAAGCTCTACCGTTTTTTGCTTGCGGTGTTTACCCGACTTGCGGCGCGCGGCAGAAGCTTCCCTGCTGAGCATTGTGCTGTCGATTGTCATCGACTTGTGATAATAACCGGAAATAGGCTCGTCCGCCTCATCGTCGTCGAACACAGACCTATCGATTACCGACTGATCTATTTTCGAGTTGGAATCCGCGTCGTATTTCGCTTTGTTGTCTATGATATTCGCAGTCTGTTGAGTGCGTTTCTTCTGCGACGCCGCACGCGGCAAAATATCCGACTCATCAACAATCGGCATTGTCAGCGTAAGCTGCTCATCATTTTGACGTTTGGGCTTTGCAGCGGTTTTTTGAGTATTGGTCTTTTTGGTTTTTTCTTGCATAGTAACATTATAACCGCAATTGAACGGTTTGTCAATTGCTATCGCAATACTTATGCAATACGATTTTCAAGGCAAAGCGCAAAATACATTCGGCTATCACCGATACCGCAACGGCCGCTATAACATAAGATATGAGCATAGCCGGCTCCAAATATAGCTGCGAAAGCTTCATGAGCATACCCAAGCTATCCGCAGTCTGCGCGAGGATTTCCGCGCCTATAACCGCCTTGATGTTGTAAGAAAACGACGTCGAAAGAGTTTCTGGAAGCGCACCGGCAAGGCACGGAAACCACAGTGACTTAAAAGTTTGAAACTTGTTCGCGCCGCATATAACGCACACCTCTTTCAGTTCCGACGGCAGTGTGGAAGTTTTGGCGCGTGCCGCGGAGTACATAATCGGATAAATGACGAGAACGCCGAGAACAACGGGCGTCCCGTATCCGCCGACCGAAAGCGCGAGTATGAGCGTGACCGCAACCGCGGGGAGCGATCTGATTGCGGATATGAGCGGCTCGACAATTCGTCTGAACGGCTCGAATGCGGTGGAAAAACAGAACGTGACAAAAAACAGCGCGAGCGATATCAAAAACCCTAACGTACTGCGCCAAAGTGTTCCCGAAAGCCCGTCGTAAAATTCGGCGCTTTTGAGCACCCTTGAAAACTCGGCGGCTGTCGAGCTTACGCTCGGCAGAACGAACTCCGAATCGATTGCATGCGCGGCAACAGCCCAGATTCCCAAGATAATGCCGACAACGACTGCGATATATAGTATATTGTAAAAAATCCTCTTACTCGTCACGGTTGATAATAGAAATTGTCATCCGGCACTTTGTTAAGCGCAGTCGTGCCGTTGTCGAGTTCGAGCCTCGTGAGCAGTCTGAAATAATCTGTGCAGTCCGCTCTTTTTTCTTCCG
The DNA here is from genome assembly GCA_022508445.1 of Clostridiales bacterium. GTDB lineage: Bacteria > Bacillota > Clostridia > Christensenellales > Pumilibacteraceae > Anaerocaecibacter. The sequence goes on from JAFLVG010000001.1 coordinate 170,652, forward strand.
CGGCGACAGTGTAAATATTGCAACGCTTGACGATAGTCGAAGAAAGCACCGTAAGCTCGGACGTGCTTCCCTTTTGCATGTGCGATTTCACGGCTTGAAGAGCCTTGTCGGGGTTAGCTTCCGCCCAGCCGTCAGACTTTTCGAGCGCCGCCAAAAATCCGTTGACGAATTCGCGGCGGTTATCGATGAGCGAGCCTTTTGCCACAAGGCAGGCCTGCGGATATTCGCCGCCGATTGTAAGCTCCCATGTCTCTTGCATGTCTATAACGGGCACTTTGCCTTCGAACTTTGTCGTTGCGGTAGTGACGGCAGGCTCGCCGAGAAGCGCGTAATCTATATCGCCCTTGCCGAGAAGGGGCAAAAGCGCGCCGCCCGTTTCTTCGTACCTGAGCGCTATCTTGCCGGAAACCGCACTGTCGCTCACCTCGTAATCGATGTCTGATTCTTCGAGAAGCATGCGCAAGATAAGATCGGGAACATTGCCTCTTCCGATAACGCCGAGGCGCATGCCCACAAGATCGCCGAGTTCGTCGACGCCGCTGTTTCCTACAATGTACAGATTGCCGTGCGTATTGACGGTGAGCATGACGATGTCAACGCCGCCGTTATATAGCTTTGCCGCGGCATTTATGGGCATTATCGCCATATCGGCATTGCCCGAGCTTACGTGTCCCGCAATCGAGCTTGCCGTTACAACGGTGAAATCCGCACCCGCATAACCGCTATCCATGAGCGCCGAAAGCGCAATCGCAGGTGCGCCGTCGGGCATGTAAATATGCACCTTGCCGTCATCCTTCGAGCATGCCGTAAGCGGCACGGCGATGGTCAGCGCGGACAAGAAAGCAAGAACTTTCGATATAAACTTTTTCATTATAATTCTCCTTTAAAGGTTAGTTTGTTTTTTTAAATGATTTTCAGTAAATCGAGATTCATACCCATAGAATATAATCATTTGCCGAAAAGCGCTTTTGCCGCCACGCCGCTCACCCTGCCGAGCTTGCCGGTCAGCGCATTCACGGCGTCTTGCGGCGCGTCGAGAACAAGCGTAATCGTGTTCACGCCTCGGTCGCGCATGGGAAGCCCCATGCGCCCCACGATGAACTCACTGTACTCGTGAAGCAAACGGTTGACGGTTTCGACGGCGTTCCCGTCCGATATTATTATGCCGAGTAGCGCTATTCTGTTTGCACTTGTTTCCATAAAAAAACACCTCCGCAATCGAGAGGCGCAAAATATACGGCGTGACACGGCAGTAAAGCCGCATAGCCACATTGTCATAAAAAATCAGTTTGCCGTCTTTGCCGTCAGCGCCTCTTTCGGTTCAGACAATATCAGTATATTGCAAAAGCCACGAAAAGTCAAGCGATTATTTCGTTATGCCGCGGCATTAACGCAAAACAAAAGCCGCCGTTCTTTTATCGAACGGCGGCTTTGTGATTGATTACATGATGGTTATTTACTGTTTAAGGCGCATGCCGCACTTGCAGCAATACGACGCGTCGGAGTCGTTCGGAGTGCCGCACGCCATGCAGTAAATCTTTTCTCCGCTGTTTACGGGTTTTTCTTGTTCGGTCTTTTCCTCGACAGGTTGTTCGGCCTCTGCGGGCTGTTCGGCCGCCGCGGCGTTGACCGTCCTCACAACCGTGAATTTTCTCAGTTGCGGGACGAGAGCGAACGCAATGCTCGCCGCCGAAACGATAATGGTCAAGACGATACCGAACACGAATCCGCCGCCCATGCCGACGCCTTCGGGCTTGGCGCTCGCAATCGCGATGAGCGAAATGAGTGCAAGCGCAATGGTCGCCGCAGAAATGATGAGCTCGACAAGCATGGGAAGCTTTCTTACTCTTATCGCAATGAGCGCCGCGAGCAAGAGAACGGTGAAGGTAAGGAACACGAACGCATAGCCTGCGTCTACTACTCTTGTCGCCGCCGCCGCATAGCTGCCTTTGACGTTATAGACAGTCGTGGACGTAATCAGGAACATGCAAACCAAAACGAGTACGATTTGAATGAGTGTGTACAGCGAAAGTCTATCCGACGATCCGAGCAACAACGGAACAATTATTGTTGCGGCGAGAAGTATGAGCGAGAACACAAGTGCAAGCACATGACCTGCCGTCATGTTCACGCCGTAAAGGTTGACGATTCCGAGGAACGCGACCAAGAATGCTATCGAAACAATCGCGTCGAACGTGTGGATGTTTTTGTCTTTTTTAACGAAGAAAAGTACGAGATTTTTGGCAATAAGCGCGATGGGAATGAGTACGGCGAGCGTGGCGAGTATGCCGATTAGCGTATAACCGCCGTCCGCCCAGCCAAACGCCGTGCCGGCGAGCATGGCTTTGATTACGTCGCCGTTGCCGTAATATCCGAACAACGTGTACCATTCCGAATCTTTGCCACTCACAGTGTTGAACGAAATGTCGAACGTGAATATCAAAAGGAACAACGCACTGAGTCCGAGCAACACGTTCGCCACAATGAATATGGGAAGCACGCCCTTGCCTTCGACAAACTTTCCGGCTTTTTGCTTTAACGATTTTTTATCTTCCGCCTTCGCAGGCTGAACGACAGGCTCCTCTTTTGCAGGTTGAGCGGCCTGTTCTTCCTTGACGGGTTGAGCGGCAACCTCTTCATGCTTCTCTTCGGGAGCAACAACCGGTTGAACAGGCTCTTCGACTTTCGCCGCTTCCTCCGGCTTTTCCTCGACTACGACCTGTTCAGGCTGTTCGGTTACGGACGCTACGCTGTCTGCGGCTTGCGCGTCTGCCGCCGCAACCTCCTCGACAGGCTCTTGCTCTTCTTGTTGAACGGGTTGCTTTTTGGCAGGAGCTTTTTTAGCTGCCGGCTTTTTCGCCGCAGGTTTCTTTGCCGCAGGCTTTTCTTGCTCTTCCGCTTTCTTGGCGGCAGGCTTCTTTGCCGCAGGCTTTTTAGCGGCAGGCTTTTTCGCCGCGGGCTTCTTCGCCGCAGGCTTCTTCTCTGCCGGTTTTTCATCGTCGTCTTTCAAAGACGCGATAAGCTCGGCGGCACGCCGAAGCGCTTCGGCAATCTCTTCGCGAGTGCCGTCCGCTTTATTGAGCTCTTCGACAATATCGGAAGCCGTTGAGGTCTTGCCTTTATTGCCGGTTGTTTTCTTCTTTTCGGCCATTATGTCCCCCATTGATATATAGACTGTGTAAATTATATCACAACAAATCGATTATTGCAATACTTTTCGTAAAATTAAAACCGCAAAAATCAAACCAACCGTCCAATTATTGCCGTGCCGAATGCGCTATACCGTTATATGGCATCCGTCATACGCAACCGTTATTCCGATACGCTCGGCTTCTCTGCACATGCCATCGTAATCGAGGTCCGTGTTGTGAGAAAAATGCGTCGCAAAGATTTTTGCGCCTTGCGCAAGCAAGCCGACCTTACGCATAAGCTCGACTTGGTCCTGTACGTCGAATAGTCCCATGTGCCTGCCTGCGCCGTGTTTTTTTGCGCCGTAAGTACAGTCGAGCGCCGCAACGTCTATTTTAGCGTTCATGGCTTTGAGCCGCTCAAACACAGATATGTCGAGAATGCCTGTGTCGTTCATCAAAAGCGCACCCTTGCCGTTTCTTTCGATATAATATATAAGGCACTGCTCACCCTTGGTGTGCGAGGCAGGCAAAGCGACAATGCGCATATCGCCACTTACGGTCTCGTCGAACGGGCGCAAAATTTCAAGCCCGATGTTTTGAGCAACCTCCGGCTTTATTTCGCGTGCGGTGTCCGACAGGAACATTTCCGCGACCGTAGCGTTGCAATACACCGTTATGCGTTCTTCCTTCAAGTACCGCGCAAACGGTTCGCCGCGCATGCAAAACTCTTGCGGATAGCAGTGATCCATGTGCGCATGGGTAATAAGCACTCGCTTTACCGCGGACAAATCGAGCTTGTACGCGAGCATGTGCAAGTAAGTATCCATGGGAAAATCGAACAGCGTATCGTCGTCAACAAGTATCTGACTGCGAGTTCTCACGTCCTTGCCGCCTCGGTTTTTTGCCCGAATGCATGTAGGACAATTGCAAAAAACCGCAGGAACGCCCTCCGCCGCGGCCGTACCCAAAAACGTCAGCTTCATTTAGACCGCCCTTCCGCGCGCGCGGTAAGCGCTATGGTGTCCGCTTTCATGACGGGTGTAACGGGAATGGCGTCAATCGTTTCTACAATAGTCGGCACGGCGTAACGCGACAAATCGTTTTCTATCTTACGCTTTACGCTTTCCGCGTCCTGCGGCGCGCCTGTGAGATAAAGCGCAATGCGCGTTTTACCGCCGTCCTTATACTCGACCGCGCAAGCGCCCGTAACGCCCGGTATTTCGAGCGCGGCGCTTTCTATTTCTTTGGGGTAAACGCTTATGCCCGAAATCTTGATTATGCGTTTGAGGCGCTGAATGAAATACAAAAATCCGTCGGCGTCGAGATATCCGAAATCGCCCGAACGCACGTAACGCTTGCCGTTAACGTTTGCGAACACGCGCTCGTTCTCCTCTTGATTGTCGAGATACCCTACCATCAGCGTGTCGCCTGCAATCGCAATCTCGCCCTTTTCGCCCACTTCGAGCGGAGTGTCGGAATCGGGATCGAGGATTAGCGCGTCGAGATCGGACAGCATGTGTCCCATAGACCCTCTGCGGTTGTAATCGTAATTATTGACCGCGCACACAGTGACAGTTTCGGTCAGACCGTAGCCCTCGAAAAGTCTGCCGTGCGCGCCTGCGCTTTCCATTCTGCCGTTGAACTCGTCGAGAAGATCTTGCGGCGCACAGTCGCCGCCCACAAACCCGACGTAGATGTTTTTGAGCATATCGCCGTTAAAGTCCTTCTGCTTCAAGAGCGCACGGAAAAGATTGGGAACTCCTATCATGAGGTGCATTTTATTCTTCTTGATGAGCTTGACCGTCTTTTGGGGATCGAACTTTGGCATGAGTACGCTAACGGCGCCGTAAGTAAGCGTAGCGTGTATGCACATCGCAAGCCCGAAGCCGTGGAACATGGGGAGTGCGCCGAGCATATACATTCCTCGCCCGTCCTTTAAGCAAAGCGCTTCGAGACCGCGATTTGCAAGCGCATTGATAGAATCGTCGGAAAGCTCGATAATTTTAGGCTCGCCGCCCGTACCGCCGCTGTGGAGGTAAACGCCGGTGGTACCGCTGTCGCGCGTAGGCTCACTCGGAAGCTCTCCGCGCTTTAACGCGTTATAATCGGTTATGTTTGTCATGTCGCCCTTGTACGGCTTGACTTTGAGGTTGAATGCAAACCGCAACAGTCCGTTAAGCGACCGCGCGGGATGAATCGATATTATCGGATAGTCGGCGGCAAGCGACGCGTATTTTTCGAGATTGATCGAAAGAGTTATGAGAGCCTTGGACTTTGCCGCCGCCATGAATTTTTTGAGCTGATTGAATGGCGCGAGCGGATGAACCATGTGCGCAATTGCGCCCAAACGGTTAAGCGCATAAAAGCAATACACGCACTCGGGCGTATTGGGCATACATATCGTGACCACGTCGCCTGCACTCACAAACGAAGAAAGCCGCGCCGCCGCGTCGTCAATCGAGTCAAACAGCGTGCCGTAAGATACAGACTTACCCATGTACAACAGCGCAGGCGACTTCAAATCTTTTTTATAATGATCTTTGAGCGATTTGTAAAGTAACATTTGCCGTACTCCTTACAGCTTATACCCGAGGCATAAGCAAACTAATATGACGAGCCCTGCGATAGCGACTTGATGCGCCAAATAAAACAACAGCGCATGCCGACCGACAAAGGTTATCGGCTTGTTCCATTTTCCGTTAAGGCGCGGCAAAAGCGACTGACGATAGCCGTATACCGCCTTGCCCCAATACATACCGAGAAGCACCGCTCCGAGGTACGGGAACAGCCCGAACCAATCGTCGCCGAACGCATGCGTTCCGAATATGTAACCGAGAAAATGCTCATTCACGAACTCGTGGTCGTAAGAAAGCGACATCGTCCAAAATTCCTTACCTATCCCCACGGAAATAATAACGACACCCAAAACGAGCGGCGCAAACAAATTGACGTACTTATTAAAGCGCGTCAGACTGTCTACGGCCGCCGCGCAGAGAATGGACAACGCAATGCAATGAAGTATGCCGAAAATAATGCCGTAATTCATTATCCCCATCGTTTTGAGAACAAACGATATGCCCGTAAACGCGATCGCAACAACCGCGAGCATACTCCCGCGTTTTGTGTTGTCACGCGAAAATGCACAGCTCGTTCCCACAAGGAAGAGGAATAAAAACACAAAGGAATAATGCGCCCAAAACCTAAATCCCGCGCTTTCAACCCAGCCGGTAGACCAATAGTCGGATGCGAACAATGACAGCTTGCTCAAAAACGCGTTTTCTATGTCGTAAGAGTTGGAAAACCAATCGCGGAAGTACGCGAGATCGAACATCAAGTGATCGAAGCACATCGCGAGCACGGCAATCCCACGCAAAAAATCGAGCTCCCACACTCGCCGCTTTTTATCGCGAAATATAGGTTTTGCACATGCGGTTTTTTCCATATTTAATATTCTACACCATTTGACCGCAAAAGTAAAGCGGTTGATATCAACCGCCTTGTCTATCGTTGACGATAGAAAAATTAATCAGAATTTTTATAGGTTAAGGTAGCCGGACCACGTAAGCCGAACGCCGAAATTCGGCGTTTGGGGGCCTTGCAGTTTTAGGGAGCGAGAAGTGGCGTCAGACGAGGAAAAGTGCGCGAAGTCGTACATGATTAAAGCGTACGGCGAGCGCGCTTTGACAATGTATCATGCCGCTTTACGCCACTAAAACCTTGCGGGGTCGGTTCATCTTAACCTACTTATTAGTACCCACACGTCGGCAGGCGTAACGCCCGAAACGCGTGACGCCTGACCAATAGATAGCGGCTTTGCGGCACTCAACTTTTCACGCGCCTCCAACCGAAGCCCCTCGATCGCGGAATAGTCGGTATCGGGAGAAAGTCTCATATTTTCAAGCCGCGATTTTTCTTTGAGCTCCGCGCTCTGGCGCTTGATATAGCTGTCGTATCTTATTTTTGCGTACACGTCGAGCTTTGCGGACGGCATAACGCCTTTGAGCGTATCGAATAAACTATCGAACAATTCGAGCGTAACGCCGGGACGTTTAAGTGCGTCCTCTACGGTCATCGGTTTGCAATTATCCTCGCCTGCCGCTTCAAAGAGCGTGCGCACATGTTCAAGCGATAATTGCGTTTTGACTAGCCGCTCGCATTTTTTTATTTGCGCCTGTTTTTTGCGAAGGAGTTTTTGCCGCTCTTCCGAAACTGTGCCGTACTTGACCGCAAGCTCCGTAAGCCGTAAATCCGCATTGTCCTGCCTCAGGCTCAACCGACACTCCGCTCTGCCTGTGAGCATTCTGTACGGCTCGTCGCTGCCGACGGTCACAAGGTCGTCCGCCATGACGCCTATATAGCTGTTCGTCCTGTCGAGTATAAGCGGCTCAATGCCGCGAAGATACGCCGAAGCGTTGATGCCTGCGAGCATGCCCTGCGCCGCCGCCTCCTCGTATCCGCTCGTGCCGTTGACCTGCCCTGCAAAGAAAAGTCCGTCGATACGCTTTGACATAAGGCTGGGATAAAGCTCGCGCGCGTCTATGCACTCGTACTCGATAGCGTAAGCGTCGCGCACGATTTCGACGTTTTCAAGTCCCACAATCGATCTGTACATATCGCGTTGAACAAACGGCGGAAGCGATGTGGAAATGCCCTGAATGTACCACTCGTCCGTACCGGCGCCCTCAGGTTCGAGAAAGAACGTGTGGCGCGGCTTGTCTGAAAAGCGCACTATTTTGTCCTCTATCGACGGACAATATCTCGCGCCCGTGCCCGTGATGAGTCCGAGCTTTCTCGGCGAAAACTCCAAGGCTTTTCTGATTATGTCGTGCGTTTTTTCGTTGGTGTAACCGAGATAGCAAACGGCCGTGTTTTTGGGCTGTTTTTGAGTGAGCGCCGAAAAAGTGTACGGCACATCATCGCCCTCTTGCACTTCCAGCCTGTTAAAATCAATCGATCGCCCGAGGAGGCGCGCAGGCGTGCCGGTCTTGAATCTGCGAAGCGTAAACCCGAGATTTTTAAGCGAGGCCGCAAGATAATCGCTGCGCGAAAAACAAACGGGACCGCGCTTTTGCACGGAAGCTCCGCAAATGATAGTGCTATCCATGTATACGCCCGTCGCGATAACGACGGCTTTACTTCTGTAAATATTTCCCGTAACGCACTCGACGGTAAAATCCTTGCCGCTTGTCGTCACAGACTTAATCTCGTCCTGACGCATAGTGAGGTTTTGTGCGGTTTCGAGCGCACGCTTTGTAAACGCATGATACTTATATTTATCCTCTTGCGCACGAAGCGAGCGCACCGCAAGTCCCTTTGACGAATTGAGCATGCGAATCTGCGTCGCACAAGCGTCCGCGGCAATGCCCATAAATCCGCCGAGCGCGTCAAGCTCGCGGACGAGATGACCTTTGCCCGTACCGCCTATCGACGGGTTACACGCCATGTAACCGACATTATCCACGGTGATGGATACGACGAGCGTTTTTGCGCCGATACGCGAAAGCGCGAGCGCCGATTCGATTCCGGCATGCCCTGCTCCGATAACTATTGCGTCGTAATCCATATAGCCTGTCATTATTGATATTCTATCACGACCTTGCCCCAAAGGCAAGCGTTTTGGTTTTGTCGTTTTGCGTTAACGCCTTGCTCTTCGCACCGCGTCCGCCCAGCCGTCGAGCAACCGCCGCCGTTCTTCTTCCGCCATCTTCGGAACAAAAACGGCATCGCCCATTCGCGGCTTTTCAAGCTCCGCCCTGTCGTAAAATCCGACAGTCAGCCCTGCAAGATACGCCGCACCGAGTGCGGTAGATTCTACTGCCTGCGGTCGCACGACCTCGCGCGCCGTGATGTCCGCCGTGAACTGCATGAGAAAATTATTTGCGGACGCGCCGCCGTCCACCGCAAGGCTTTTAACCGTATCGCCGCAGTCCTTTTCCATGGCGGAAAGCACGTCGCCCACCTGATACGCTATGCTTTCGAGCGCCGCCCTTATGAAGTGGTCGCGCGTAGTGCCGCGCGTTATGCCGGTGACAGTGCCGCGCGCATAGGAATCCCAATACGGCGCGCCAAGCCCCACGAACGCAGGAACGATGTACATGCCGAGCGTGCTGTCGACGCGCTCCGCACACTTTTCCGTTTCGGCGGCGGAACGCACTATGCGCAATTCGTCGCGCAACCACTGCACGACCGCACCGCCGACGAACACACTGCCTTCGAGCGCATACACAGGCTTGTCTGCGAGGCTCGCCGCAAGCGTTGTTATAAGCCCGTGATTACTTTTAACCGCAGTATCGCCCGTATTCATGAGCATAAAGCAGCCCGTGCCGAACGTGTTTTTGGACATGCCGCGGGAAAAGCACCGCTGTCCTACAAGCGCGGCTTGCTGATCGCCGGCAACGCCGGCTATCGGTACGCACGCCCCGAACTCGCTCATATCGGTGTAACCGAACACACAACCCGACGGCTTGACCTCGGGTAGCATTGCTTTCGGAATATCAAACAGTTCAAGCAACTCATCATCCCACTTCAAGCTGTGGATATTAAAGAGCATGGTGCGTGAAGCATTGGTGTAATCCGTTGCGAATATCGTTCCTGACGAGAGCTTCCACATAAGGTAAGTATCGACAGTTCCGAAAAGCAACTCGCCGCGCCTTGCGCGCTCTCGCGCATTAGGAACGTTGTCGAGAATCCAAGCAAGCTTTGTCGCAGAAAAATACGCGTCAACCGGAAGTCCGGTCTTGTCGTATATCATATCGGCATAGCCTTGTTCTTTAAGCCTGTCGCAATGCTCCGCAGTGCGTCGGCACTGCCAAACGATAGCGTTATACACTGGGGCGCCGGTGAATTTGTCCCAAACGACAGTCGTTTCACGCTGATTGGTGATGCCGATTGCGGCAATTTCACTGCGGTTGATTCCGCCTTTTGCAAGTGCGTCCGCCGCAACCGCCGCAACCGACGAGTATATGGCGAGCGGATCGTGTTCGACGAACCCCTCGCGCGGATAAATCTGCGGATATTCGGCTTGCGCAACCGCCTTGACTTCGCCCTCGCGTCCGAAAACAATCGCACGCGAGCTCGTGGTACCTTGATCGAGCGCAAGTATATATTTTTGTCCTCTCATCGCTTTTTCCCGAAGTTATATCATTTGTCGTAGATACTACTATATCACATGAGCGCGAAAATGTCAATGTCAGGCGGATAAGGAATCAAAAGCCAAAGACACTGAAACTAAACTACTTTTAATTGTTCTATTGTAATATTGCGAAATTTGTCAGATCAATCGGCTTGACAACAAAAGCCGCAATGCTATAATAACATCGTGAGAAAAAATCAATCGACATCAAAACACCGCACTTCCGCTATGGACCTTACCGTCGGCAAACCGCTCAAAAAGATTTTGATCTTTCTTGTGCCCATGCTTATCGGCAATCTGGTTCAGCAGATGTATTCGATGGTGGATACGATGATAGTCGGGCAAACTCTCGGCTCCGCCGCGCTTGCAGGCGTCGGATCTACGGGCGCGATATCCTTTCTCATACTCGGTGCGGTGTCGGGGCTTACTCACGGCTTTTCGGTAATTGTGAGCCAACGGCGCGGCGCTAACGACGTCGAGGGCATGCGCAGATCGTTCGCGACGGGAATCGTGCTGACCGTGGCTATCGTGTCGGTACTGACCGTGGTCGCGGTGTCGGTAACAAAACCGCTCTTGACGGCAATGAACACGCAAGCCGAATTTATGCCCTATGCGTACAGATACATAGTGACGATATTCGGCGGCATGCTGCTGTCTGCGCTGTACAACCAATTTTCGTCAACATTGCGAGCAATCGGCGACTCGCTCGTGCCGCTGTACTTCTTGATTTTCGCAAGCTTACTCAACGCAGGAATGGACAGTCTTTTTATAATAGTATTCAAAATGGGCGTAGGCGGCGCGGCGGCGGCGACTCTGCTTTCAAACGGGGTTTCGGCGGCGGCGACATTTTTATACATGTGGATAAGATATCCCGAATTGCGGTTTGGGCTCAAACATTTCAAGCCCGACTTAAAGCAGTACGGACTGCATTTGAAGCTCGGCATACCGATGGCGTTACAGCTTTCCGTCATTTCCATCGGAATGATATTCGGGCAGACCGCGCTGAACAAGCTCGATCCGACCGCGATAAAAGCTTATGTCGCCGCGAGCAGAATAGACGGGCTTGCCACGGCGTCTATCAACAGCGCTGGCGCGGCGACCGCAACCTATGTCGGGCAGAACTACGGCGCAAAACGGTACGACAGAATCAAGTCGGGCGTAAAACAGCTTACATTGTTCATGGTCGGCGCGTCGGTGATTCTCGCCGCTATCGTGATAGGCATGCACCGACCGCTCGTCATGCTGTTCATAAGCAAAAAAGAACGCACGGACGAACTTTACGGTTACGCCCTGCGTTTTCTTCTGTTCAACTCGGGATTTTACATACTGCTGTCAACGCTGTGCATTACAAGGAGCGGCTTGCAAGGCATGGGGCGCGGAACAGTCGCACTCATCTCCGCCGCGGCGGAAGTTTGCATGCGCGTCGGTGTCGCTGTCACTTCAATGATCCTGCATAGCTATACCGTCGTATGCATGGGAAATTGCATGTCGTGGTTAGGTGCGAACTTGATTTTGGTCCCGTCCTTCCTTATCGTACTCGGAAAATACATTTCGATTTTCGGCAGAAAACCGAATATAAAATATGTGAAGCTTCAAAACCCGTCCGCAATCCCGTTTACGTCAAGTAAAAAATAACATCGGCACTGCAATCCGCCACTTAAAAATCGAGACCGCTCGGAATGCGAACAGTCTCGATTGCTTTATCGATTTTTATTCCCTGAAAGTGCAGTCGCGCCCGAAAAGCTCTACCGCGTGCGCGAAGTCGTCCTCGAAAAGATCGTCCGCGGTGCGCTCTATCCTCGCGTGTTTTTTAATGCCGAGGCTGTTAAGCACACCGTTAAGCACATCGAGAACAACGCCTTCGCTCATTGAAAGAAAGCTGTCGTCGGGCGTTACAAACCCTATCGCGTCCTCGCGTTCTTTGACGGCAACGCCGCGCGACAGCAGTCTTCTCGCACGATCAGCCGCAGGAGTTGCGGCACGCCGAAGCGCAATCGCTATCTTGCCGAGAAGCTCGCGCCCCTCCTCTTTCGACGCGCCGATGTGTTTAAACTCACCCTCGTCGGCAGTCGTTACGTTTATTTGGGAAATATCGGGCTTGGACGCAATCGGCTCTTGCTTTTTTGCCGTATCGCCGTACTTCGTGTATCCGACTCTTTCCGTAACGGGCGGAATGTACTCGGGCTCGGGGTAATACTCCGGCTCGGGCGGAGGCGCGAAATCGTCAATCCGCGAAACAGTCGCCTCGCTTTTCACGGGCGCGGCCGTTTTTACGAATCCATCATCGGTTTTGGCGACGGGCGCGCTAATCGAAGACCGAGTGGGAGCGCTTTCGCCGCATGAAATTACTTTATTTTTTTTTTGCTCCGAAGGAAGCCCCACGGAGTTATTTTCGAGCGCGGCTATTCGCCGTAACAAATCGTCCTCACGCAAGCTGTCGCACACGAGCTTGACTAGCGACGTTTCCAAAAACACTCGCGGATTGACCGAATATTTAAGTCCGTTTTCGGCTACGCCGAGCTCTTCGAGTATTCGCGCTATGTCCTGCATGGAGTACTTATCCGCGGCGGCAATAATCCTTTCGAGCGCGGCGCGGTCGGCATTTATCATTCCGCCGTTTATTGCCTTTTCCTTCCCGACGGATTTAGCCACGATCACGTTACGCGTATAGTCGATGAGCTGACGGCAAACGGCGGCAACCGACTTGCCGCGCTTTGCGAATCCGTCGATTGACGACAATACACCCGCGAGATCGCGCTCGGCGGTGCGTTCGAACAGCTCCGCTATCGACGCAGTCTCGCCTGCGCCCGTAAGTGCAAGAACTAACTCGGGTGTAACGACCTCCGCGGCGGACGCAAGGGTGTCGGCTACGGACAGCGCGTCGCGCACGCTCCCCTCGCCGAGCCGAGCAATTTCTTCCGCCGCTTCGGGCGTGTATTTGATGCCTTCGAGATCGTAGATATGCGCAATGTGCTTTGCGAGTATGTCGGTGGGAACTAGCCTGAAATCAAACCTTATGCACCGCGAAAGAATTGTCTGCGGCAGCTTTTGCGGCTCGGTGGTCGCAAGAATGAAAATAACATGCTCAGGCGGCTCCTCGATGGTTTTGAGAAGCGCGTTGAACGCACCGCCCGTAAGCATGTGCACCTCGTCGATGATGTACACTTTGTACTTGCAAGACACCGGCAAATACTTGACCTTTTCTCGAATATCGCGAGCGTCGTCTACGCCGTTGTTGCTCGCCGCGTCCATCTCGATGATATCCACGTTGTCGGCGGCAAGACTTTTGCACACCTCGCACTCGCCGCACGGGCTTCCGTTTACGGGGTGCAGACAGTTGACCGCACGCGCAAAAATACGCGCACACGAGGTCTTTCCTACGCCGCGGCTTCCGGTAAACAGATACGCATGGGAAATGCGCCCGAGTTTAATCTGGTTTGTAAGAGTCGTGACAATCGGGTCTTGCCCGATAACGTCATCAAATCTTTGAGACCGATACTTTCTGTACAGAGTAGCCATACGCACAGTATAATACGCAATATCTTTTTTGTCAAGACAAATCGGATAAGCCGCCCTTTGCTCATAAAACAAAAGCACCGCAATCACGGTGCTTTTGTTTTATGAGGATTTTGCTTACACCTTTGTTCTGTATTCTCTTCTCAGAATGTTGAGTTTTTCGCGCTTGACCTCGATTTCCGCAGAGTACGTTCTGAAAAATCTCGCTTCATCCGCTCCAATCTCGGTTTTGGAAATTATAGATTCAATAATCGCAGACATAGATCTGATGCGCTTTATTTCAAGCTCCTTGATCTCCTCTTCCATTATACGAATCTCTTTCGCCAACTCCTTTTTCATTGACATGATTTCATTCTCCTTTTTTGTTTTTTATTTATCAAATGGTTGATTATTTTTCGGTCTTGGGTTCTTCTGTTGCCGCCGCTTCTGCATTAGCTTCTGCGTTTGCTTCCGGTTGCTCGGATTTCACGTCGGCGCTTTCCCTCAGTTTTGCGGCACGCGCCTGCATAGCCTCTGCACGCAAACGTATCTTTTCTGCACGCGCGGCTTGTGCTTGCGCCTTGGCTTCCATAGCCGCCGCACGTTCATTGGCAGGCTTTTCTCGCTCCGCCTTGGCCGCCGCTTTGCGAGCCGCCGCGCGTTCTTTGGCTTCCGCCGCCGCAACAGACTTTTTAGCCTCCTCTTCACGCTTTGCGGCACGTACAGCGGCGATAGTCGCATCAACGCTAGCGCTTGCGCGAATGTCAACCGCCATCTTTTCGCTGAAAATACGGAATACGCCGGCCTTAAACAGTACCAGTATGACGAGCGCCGCCACTAACAAAGCGCCTATGCCTATAAGAAACGCAGCCCACCAAGGGAATCCGGGCTTTTCGAAAATCCGGAATACTACTGTGTACGCCTGTATGTCGGTATAGTTGCCGTCAAGATCCGCCTCCACAGTAGCGATAAGCGTATAGCTCCCTGCTTCGGCATCTTTCAGGTTGTCGATATTCTTCTCGGAATCATAGTAAACTTTGCCGTCAGAACCCTTAATGACGATATTAGCTTTGCCATATACAGGCTCCGCCACAATATAATCTTCGGCTTTGGTAAACTTGCCTTCCGTCCATGATTTGACCGACGGCGTAACCGCCCAACTGTTTGTAGCGGTGAAGACCGTGAAAGGAATTCTTTGAGGCGAGAGCGGGAAATAGTTATTGTTTCCTTCGACCTGTCCGACGAGGTAGTAATGTCCGGCATTAAGGTCTTTTAGGATATCGGCAATATTTTCGGGAACACGGCCTTCGGAATCAATCGTGAAATGTTCAAGCCCGTCATAAATATTCTGACCTTTTGCGTCGGTCGCGACGGCAAACCACAAATGCGAGGGGTCGTCGAGCAAGGTAGGCTCGGCGATAATGCGGTTTACCTCTCTATTGAACGAATCGTATGTCCATTGCATAATCGCAGGAACTTGATTCCAGCTATTATCCGCCTTGACAATCCGGTAAGCGTCGTCAATGGTGAATTTGCCGTAAAGGCTGTTCAAGCCGCTGATTGTAAGCACCGCCCAACCGACTTTTACGCTTGTGGAAGAAAGCTCATAGTCTATGCCCCTCACAAGCAGCTTGTTATTGAGCTTTATGACAGGATCTACGACGTTATCGGCTTTGCCCGTGTACATAACGGTCATGTTAGTAGTAGACGAAACGGTTATACCGACATTTGCGCCGCTACCGTCCGAGATATTGTAATTTTCGACTCTGAATCTGAACGAGTAAACGAACTCGTCATATTCGGAATCACAGTCGTCGCCAGCCGAGCTGTCCCACCAGTGCGTGTGACTGCTGTCTGCCTCTGTGCGCGGAACGGTTAATGCGATTAAGTAGTTTCCCGCAATGAGATTGTCGTTGAAATTGTACAAGTAGTTTTCGTCGTTATACGGATCGCTATCGTCGACGGTAAGTTTGCCGTCGGCAATCTTCACTCCGTAGAAGCTCTTGACAGCTTCCTTTGTATCGTCTTGATAAACGAGCGCGAACTGACCGATAGGTTCGGTGTTTGTTTCGTCGTCATTGTAGTACGAATAGAAAACCGTGTTGCCGTGTTCGGCGCGAAACGCATAGCTCTTGACTTCGAAGCCGTAAGTCCAACCCTCGTCGCTTTCCGAAATTTCCTCGCCATCGTCGGTGCGCAAGTTGTTGCCGCCGACGTCGGTTGTCTCATCTTCTTCGAGAGCGATTACGTCGTCGCCTTCCGCTGCCGCCGGGGCAGGACGCAAAAGCAGTGAGGCAATACCCACTGCGCAAGCCAAAACCACAATCAATAAGAACGTCAGCAACGATCTTTTCCGTATTCTCTTTTCCATACAAGCCTCCCTACCGTCAATCGCTTGAAAATAGTGCATAAATTCACGCCGATAGCCGTTCATGGCTAAACTTATCCATGTATAATTCTAACACTTTATATCGTAGTTTGTCAATATATTTGCAAATAAAAAATAAACATACGAAAGCAGCGTTACTTTTAAATAACGTTTTTATATCGTTCGATATGTACTGAATAATATGCTACACGCCGCATATTATTGCAATCCCGAACGAAGTGAAGAATCCGAATTTTTATTTTTTACACCGTACTCACGCCGAATATCCATTTCGGAATAGCATTGACCGCCATACCGAGAACAACGGAAACAACGTACATAAGCAATATTATCAGCACGGTGTTTTTAAGCGGCTTGTTCTGCTTTACGAGCACGGCATAACCGAGCCCTGCACCCACGCACAGCCCTGCGACAGCACCACCGATCGACAGTCCGCCCACGACGTACAGCTCTGTAATAACGACAGACGACGCGCAATTGGGGATAAGCCCCACCGCGGCGGCAAGCACGGGCTGCAAATATCCGGTCGAGCCTATGAACTTTGCAATGCGCTCCGTACCTACATAGTAGACTGTTATACCGAAAAATAAATTGACTACGAAAATAAAGAAAATGACCGTCGCCGTGTGCAAAAGCGGATGCTTTAAGTACAGCGACCATACGCGCATCGCCTTTTGCTTTTTTGTCGCATTGTCGTCAAGCGGCGGTAAATCGGCGTTGAGCGCGTGGCTGTGACAGCCGTGGACGTGCATTTCGACTTCCCCGACGTCATGCTCATGTTCATGATGCTCGTGACCATGCTCATGCGGCTCGTGAGTTTCGAAGTTGACCGCCTGTTCTTTATCCTCCGCCGACGTCGCCGCACATTCGCTTCCGACTTTCGCGGCATTTCTTCGTGCATACAGCTTGCCCGCGCCGAACACAGCATACCCGACTATCAGCGCGAAGCAAATCTTGATGACCAGAATCGGCCACAGCCTTACTATGCCGGCATAGCTCGAAAGCATTATGGGCAGAGCCTCGTCGGACGTTGCGATATACACGGCAAGCAATGTTCCGAGCGCTATTTTACGCTTACCGTACAGCTCGGTCGCAACCACCGAAAATCCGCATTGCGGAACAACGCCCACCGCCGTACCGATGAGCGGCGCAACACCGCCTTTGAGTATGCCGCCCGCTTTAAGGCCTTTGGAACGGTATTCCAAAATCTCGATAAGAAAATTCATTATCAAGAGAAACGGAAGAACTTTTAGCGTGTCCAAAAAAGCGTCGAGAAAAACTTCGCCCATCAATCCCCTCGCTTTTCGGCATAAGTCGATTCGATGATGTCGGCAATCTGCTTTGCGGCGCGCGGCGAACGACCGCCCTTTTTGAGCGCGGAAATCTCCGCTATGGCGGCGTATTCGTTACGCCATTTTATGCCGCGAGAGCGCAAAATTTGTTTGAGTATTTCGACAAATTTCTCTTTGTCGGGATTGACGTATGTGACGACAAGCCCGAAGCGGTCAAACAGCGCAAGCTCCGCTTGAATCTCGTCGTTGCGGTGACGGTAGTCCGTCTTGTCGGTCTCCTTGAACAAGTGCCGACGATTGGACGTGCAATAAATGAGCGTATTGCCGGTAACGCTGTCCAGCGAGCCTTCGAGCGCGGTCTTGAACTCGTCCGCTTTCGTTTCGTTTTCTTCAAACACAAGATCGTCTATGAATAGAATGAATTTTTGTTTAAGCCCCGACAGCTCGGCTTTGAGAGACGGAAGCCTTCCTATATCGCCGTGCGCGACTTCGATTATTTTGAGCGCGTCCTTATATTCCTGCGCGAGCGCGCGTACGGTTGTCGATTTGCCTGTGCCGCGGTCGCCGTAAAGCAAAGTGTGGAATGCAGGCAAGCCGTTTATAAAGTTTTCGGTATTGCGCACAATCTCGGCTTTTTCTTCCTCGTAGTCTTTGAGGTCGAAAAGTCGCACGCCGTCCGTTTCGGTCCTCGTTATCTCGCCGTCGCGGTATATAAACGTGTTTCCGCATGCAAGCCTGCCGTAACCGCTCGCGGCGTAAAACGCGAGAAGCCTATCGTAGCTCACCGAAAATCCGCCGAATCCGAAGCGCGGAAAAAACTGCGCTGTGCTGTCTGTAACGTAATCGTCCGGCTTAATCAGCGAAAGCTGCTTAAACGTCAAAAGCTCGGTTTTGACTTGCGCTTTCAGCCTTTCGGGAATGCGCTCTGCGCGCGCCGCAGTCCTGCTGAACACATTGTCGTCGATGTAAATAAGCGAACGAATCCACTCGCCTGTCGTGTCGCAGCCACGCTCCGAAACCTCGCGGAGAACGCGGGCCGAAAGCTCGATTTTACGCACAGGATCGGTGCAAACGCAAAGCTCCGCGAGCGGTGCTATCGCCGCGGCGGTCTTATCAAACAGCGCTATCGATTTATAACGCAAGTACAATTCGTTCATACTTAAATTATAACACCGAATGTAAACCCTGTCAACGGTAAACTCGCGGCGCGATTGTGTTTCGACACGCTTCGTCCGCAATTGACAAACTTCGCGGAATACGCTACAATGTTAACGGTATGAACAAAATATATACGCAAGACGATCTCATAGCGCGCATAAATGAATTCGGCATTCTTCCGTTTTGGACGGAGGACGGATTTTCCGCCGCCGCCATGAGCGGAATAAACTTCAACGCGCTCTGGAACGTGCGCGAGCAAGCGGTCAACTCGAACAAGATAGTGTACGGCAGATTCGTAAATAAGAAAGCAACGTTCGTGTCGCTCGAAGTGTTTCCGTATCTCGCCGCATTGAGGCGCGACGGGTATGATTTCGATTCGCTATCCGACGAGGGCAGAGCGCCGAGAAGAGAAATCGATATCATGCAGGCTGTCGGCGACAAGCCCACTCCGTCGTACAACCTCGGAAAAAGCTTGGGCATGAAGGGCTTCGACGGCGCAGTGGCGTCGCTTCAAAACAAGACGTATCTGTGCCTCAACTTCAAAAAGAGCTACATGGGTACAGCCCTATTGTGCCGTCCCGAGGACATCTTCGGGTACGACTACGTGAGAAGCAAGTACAACCTCTCGGTGCAAGAAAATGCCGAGGCAATCGCGCGCCTCGCAAAAGGTCTGAACGAGTTCGATGAGAAAACGCGCAATAAAATTCTCTCCACCGCAGTGTAAAGACAATAAAGGCAAGCCGCACAACTCTTTTGAAATACGAAACAAGGCTAACGATTATTCCAAGCATTTCGCCCACCGGGCAATCTCAACCTTAAAACATCGAGCGGACGTCCAAATTGAACGTCCGCTCGATTATCGTAGGATTGGAGGAAAAATCCGAAGCCTATCTTTATTCTTTTACCGCGCCTGCCGTCAGACCGTTTACCATGTACTTGACAAGTCCGAAATACAGCACGATAATGGGCACAGCGATAAACACAGATCCTGCCGCAAACCTTGCAAATTCGGTGTCGCCGAGGCTCATCAGCCCCACCGCCACGGTGTACAAGTCCTTGTTTTTTAGAAGAAGTTTGGGCAGAATGAAATCCGACCACGGCCATGTAAACGATGTGATAAGGGTGTACACTATCATCGGCATGGCGATCGGCAGTGTGATTTTTATAAACACCTTGAAATTGCTGGCGCCGTCTATCCTCGCAGCCTCGTACATCGAGTTGGAAATCGTATCGAAAAAACCTTTCTGCGTGAGATAACCCATAGGCGCGCCCGACGAGTATATCAGTATCAGCCCGAACAAATTGTTTATCATGCCGAACTGCGTCATCAACAAATACACCGCAGTCATAGCCATGAACGACGGGAACATACCGAGAATCATTGTCGTTTTCATAATTCCCTTGCGCGCGCCGAACCTGAATCGCGACATCACATACGCGGTCAATATCACCAAAAGACTGCCCAAAAGTGACGATCCTACCGCGATGATAAGCGTATTGCCGAACCAGCGCGGATAATTGTACATTTCGGTGTCGGTGAAAAGCTTTCTGAATGTTTCCACACTGTACGAGCTCGGGAAAAAACCCTTGAACGTATACATGGATCCGCTTTCCGAGAACGACGCGAGCACAAGCCACAGCACCGGAAATGCGAATATGAATGCTATCGCAAGAAGCGCAAAATATGTGAAAAAATATTCGAAGAAGAGCTTTGCGGTAAACCTCTTTCCTATGCGCGACTTTTTGATATTTTTGTTGATGATTCTGTCTTGCTTGCTGATGCGGCTCATCTGTACATATCCTCCTTGCTGTATGACGGCGAGTGCACATACACCGTGAGCGAAATCACCGATGCGATGATGAATATGATTATGCTGATCGCCGCGCCGAACGAATAGTATTGTTGATCGATTGACAGACTGTACAACCAATTTATCAATAAATCGGTGTCGCTTGCCAAAAAGTATCCGTCGCAGATTATTCCGCCGCGCAAAAAGTAGAACACGCCGAAGTTGTTGAAGTTGCCCATGAACTGACCTATCAATACGGGCGTTGTGGCAAAAATGACAAATGGCAACGTTATCTTCTTAAACTGCACCCACGCGCTTGCGCCGTCAATTCGCGCCGCTTCGTACAGATCCGGATTGAGGTTTGCGAGTATGCCGGTCGCAAGCAGCATGCTAGTCGGCACGGACAGCCACGCGTTGACAAGCCAACCGATTATTCTTGCACTCCACTTCGAATCTATGCCGAAAAACAGCTTACCCGTGCCGCCGAACTGCTCTATATAGTAGTTGATAGGACCTTGATTGGAAAACATGAATTTAAACGCCAAAAGCGTTATGAATCCTGGCACTGCAAATGCAAGCACGGGGAACGCTCTCCAAATCTTTTTGCCCTTTACTATTTTTTTGTTGAGCAACAGCGCAATTGCAAGCCCTCCGAAGTAGTTGAGCGCGGTCGACATGACCGCCCAAAGTACGTTCCACCCGAGTATCTTGAAAAACGTACTGCCCATGAGTCCCGTGGAGAACAGTTGTGCGAAATTTCCGAATCCTATCCAGCTCACGAGAGAGCCTGAAAGTACCACGTTGCCGCTGTAATCGGTAAACGCCAAAAACACCATGAAGATGATTGGCAGAATATTGAACACAAACACGCCGATAATAGGTAGCACAAGCGCCGTCACATAGAAGTATTTGTCGAACATGCTCGCGAGCGATTTGCGAAAATCGGGCGTTGGATTGCCGCGCGACACATACTCATATGTGCGGCGCGCGTCGCGTATGTTGGCAAGGTGTACGGCTATGAAAAATCCCGTTATTATAAACGCCAGCGTACCGAGTAGCATCATTATTACCGAGTTGTCGCCCTTGATGCCAAGCCACGGATTGGGCGGCACTACGCCGAGCGAGAAAAAGCCGTACATAGCCTCTCCGCCGGTAACCGCCATGTATGTAACGTACCCGCCGAACATCAGCAAAAACAGTATACCCTTGACAATTTGTTTTTGCATAAGCTGTCCAAGCCCCATAATACACATCGAAGCCTTGACAGGTTTGGGCGAACTCTTGATTTCACGCAATTTGGCCGCTATTGCCGAAGGGCGTTTGGCAAACCATAATCCGACGCGTTTGAAGAACGCGCCTATACGTATAGGCAGATTTATAAACCACCCTGCAATTCTCTTTATCAACGGCGTTTTGCCTCTGTAAACTTCGGTGTTTTCCATGCTCGCCTCACTACTTTATAGTGTATATGGAATCGTAAATGTTGCGGTTGACGCTTTTGAGAAGCGCGTCTAGCGCGGCGTAATTGCATTTGCCGTCGGACCGAGTATATTTCTTATTCGAATTTCTGTACGGATCCGTTGCTATATCCGTAAAAGCCGTGGTCAGCGGAGTCCAAATTCGTTCTACTCCGTACACAGACGGCATGATAGATATACGCCCCGCCTCAACCATGCTGTACAAGCTGTGTGCGACATCCGCTTGAACAGTGCAATCTTTATTGCAGTCCCTGCGCGCCGGCGCAATTCCCAAATACTCATTGCGCTTTAACACCATTTCGTAGCTTGTCGCATAGTTTAAAAACGCCAAACTCGCTCTCGGGTATTTAGTATACGAGCTTATTGCATATCCGTTTATGCCGCCCATAGATATTGATTTGAAAGTTTGACCTTCCGTTTCCGTAAGGTCTCCCGAAACAGGCAGATCGGGCATGGGCACAGCTACAATATTTTCTTCCGCCGCCGCACGCGCTTCCGAAGAGCTCATGCCTTTCTTGCGATAAACCGCAACAAGCTCGCTGTTCAATGTTCCGTACATATCTTGTGTATCGGGCACGGCGAAGTAGGCACCCGATGCAAACTCACTTTCACGCGCAACAGTGATTGAATTGTCTACGCAACCGCTGTTCATAACGTTAGCAAGCTGTAAAATAATCCCGGCG
The DNA here is from genome assembly GCA_022508445.1 of Clostridiales bacterium. Classification (GTDB taxonomy): domain Bacteria; phylum Bacillota; class Clostridia; order Christensenellales; family Pumilibacteraceae; genus Anaerocaecibacter. The sequence goes on from JAFLVG010000001.1 coordinate 193,200, forward strand.
CCCAGCCTCGCGTTATCGTTATCGAACCCGATATCTTTCGTATTTGTATTGTCGTTGCCGAAAACATACGCACCGTATGTGAACAGATATCCGCAAGAGAAATACGGATCGTCGAACGACTGCATAAATCCGTATTCGGAGGAATTATTGCTGTTGCGAATCTTACTCCATCGATACAGCTTACGCATATCTTCTACCATGTCGGGAACACCGTTATTGTTGTCATCCCATTCGTCTTGCCAATTTTCGGGCAATAAATCCTTGCGATAATACAGCATTCCGGCCTGTATGTTTAAGCCCACGCCCATAAAGTATTCGGCGTTTTTATACTTATAAGTGTAAGTGCTTTTTGCCAATTCGGGAAGCTGTGCGTACGCGTCCAGCTTTCCGATCGGCAACGGCGTTATGTGCTTTCCGTCGCAGTACTTCATGAGCATGTCATTTGCCTGATACAAGACATCGGGACCGTAGCCGTACGGACCGTCGTCCGCAAGATTGGAATACTGATCTTGATTTGCGTCAATCGCGACTATATTATAGTCCTTGTACTTCGCATTAAACCCGTCGAGCAAAACTTTTAGATAGCCTGACGATTTTGCGGTGTCGTTTTCGAGTACATGAAGAGTAATCGGTCGCTCGGATGTGCCGCGCTCCAAATCTCCCTCGAACTTATCGTACAGCGCTTCGAGCGACTGCTCGGCATACTTTCCGCGCATACCGCCGCCGTTGCACGCCGCAAGCGGAGCCGTAAGAACTCCGCACACCGTCAATGCGATTATTTTACGTAAGCCTTTCAAACAACACCTCCTACTCTACAATCACTTTATAACAAAACGGCTTAACGGAAGTATCGGAAATACAGACCGAACTATCCGAATTATTGACAATCAACGTCACTTTTTGACCGTCGGTAATGCGCTCTATAACGATAGCGCCGTTTTGCTCGCGAAAAACAGCGTCGCCGTCTGTCAAAGCGCGCAATCTTTTATATTTCAGCAGTTCCTTTACTCGCTTTGAAAACGAATGTTCGCCCCAAATAAAACATCTGCGACTGTCCGGATCGTATCCGCCTTCGAGCGGTATCTCCGTGCCGTAATACACCATAGTAGCGCCCGGCATAAACGTTTCTACGGCAAGCGCCAAAAGCAGTTTGTTTTCGTCTTTTCCGCATTCCGTATAGAACCTGTGCGTATCGTGACTATCCAAAAGATTGAGCATCATTAAATTGGCTTGTGTAACATTGCGCATCATGAGCTCGTTTAGTTTATCACATAGCGCCGCAGTATCGAGCTTTTTATAAACAAAATAATCGAGCATGGCTTTTGTGAACGCGTAATTCATAATGGAATCAAACTGGTCGCCGCACAAATAGCTCGAACTGTCGTGCCAATTTTCGCCGATAAGCACCTTGTCGGCGCCGATAGCTTTTATGCGTTTTCGGAATTTTCGCCAAAACTCGTGACTTACCTCGTCGGACACGTCAAGCCGCCAACCGTCAATGCCGTATTCCTTTATCCAATACTCGCCTACACTGCACAGATACTCTTGCACCTCGGGATTTGCGGTGTTCCATTTGGGCATGTAATCGCACGAAGCGAAAACCTCGTAATTAAGCGGGCGCTTTGTAGGCTTTTCGCCGTATATCACGAACCAATCGAAATACGGCGAGCGTTTGCCTTTTTCGCACACATCGCGAAACTGTTTAATGTCCTCACTGCAATGGTTGAACACCGCGTCGAGTATTACTCGTATTCCGCGTGCCTTGCAAGCCGTCATCAGTCTGTCGAATGCCGCATTGCCTCCGAAGTGCGGATCCACGCTGAAATAATCGCTTATGTCGTATTTGTGGTTTGAGCGCGACGTGAATATAGGCGTAAGATAAAGCGTGTTTACGCCGAGATCGCAAATGTAATCGAGCTTTTGCGCAATGCCGTCGAGGTTGCCGCCCGCAAAGCTTTTTGAAGTGGGCTTGTCTCCCCATTTAAGGTTAATAAAGTCATCGCACGCCGCAGTTTCCGAGCTTTTGACTGAATTTTCGGGAATAACCCCTCGATGAAATCTGTCTACGAAAATTTGATAAACCACCGCGCGCGACAGCCATTCGCAACGCGGAAATATATCGTTTCCGTTTAAATACGCAAGCTGAAAGAAATTGTAAAACGCGACCGAAAAATCATACGTTTCGGTCAAGCCGTCCTCAGAGTAGTAATATTTATTACCTTCGTTATCGGTAAGTAAAAATATATATGCCAAGCGTTTATCGTCAAGATTGAGTCTAATCGTAAAATAATCAAACAGTCCGTCGGATGCCGAAATATTCATCCGTGCGATTTTTCTGTGCAAGCTGAACTCGTGTTTTTGCCCGTAAATCACATCGGCAATCGAAATATCGCCCTTTGCCGCACGAAGCCTGATTTCCGCCGTGTCGGGCGTCAGCGCAAAGCTGTACAGTGAATCCGACTTATGTAAAATAGCATGCCTGTTCATGAATTACCTTGACTTAAAGTTTGATGTTTGTTAAAATATCGATATGAGTTCGACAAGAGATAGAAAGAAGAACAGAGTCACCATAAAGGACGTTGCCACCGCCGCCGATGTTTCCATAGCCACGGTGTCGTATGTGCTTAACAACACCCCCGGACAATCTATAAGCGAAGACACGCGCAAAAAAGTTTTGCAGTTTGCCAATCTTTTAGGCTACGAATGCAACGTTATGGCAAAGTATTTGGCGTCAGGAAAATCGAACACGATTTCCGTGATTCTAAAAGACGCTAAACCGTTCGCGGCACATTACTATTTGAAACTGTTGACAGAGCTTTCGCGCCTACTGTGGCGACAAAATTTCGGACTCAAAATAGTCGATTACAGCGACGGCTTCAAGCGCAACACCGATTGTGACGCTTACATAACGATTGCACTGTCGGAAAAAGAGTTTCGCGAGTTTGCCGACACCAAATACATTCCGGTAATAGCGATTGACAGTGCGTTCGACGATTTCCTTTTCTACCGTATCAACGACGACTACGAATCGCTGTACAAAACTGCGAAATCGGAATCGGGCTTGGACAAGATAGGACTTCTGACTTTCGATCTACCCGAAGAAGTTATACAATCCGCCTCCGCCGTTTTCGACGAAGTAAAAATCGTAAATTCATTAAGCGATTTAAACGCGCTCGACAGCAAAACGTGCTACGTCACTCTATCGGGCGCAATACACGACATCGCCCCGAAATCGCTCAATATTCGATTGCAAAGTTCGTCGTTCGCTCTTAAAGCGTCTGCGGCGGCAGATGCCGTGATAAAGGCTCTTAACCGCTTACAAGCTCCGTCCGGAGAACACCACATAAAGGTTTAAATACATATTACATGAGTATGCGGTGCGCGCTATCATAACGCGCACCGCATTTTTATGTTCCCAAAAATTAGGCTCTTAAAAAACGTTACACACTTACGGAATAGATATCCACCTTGCCGGTTGCGATTGTGTAAACGACTTTGTATGTACCCGTCGTCGTGCAAGTGAAGTTGGTTCCGGACTCTGGACGGAAGCTGTCGTTTGCGTCGCCGTCCGTACCGAGCTTAGTGACGTCGATAAATGTTCCGTTGCCGCTTGACGCGCCTTTATCATACAGGGCAAGGCCGAAACTGTTCCCTTCGCCTGCGGTAATCGTTACCGTAATCTCATACGCCGTTTCTTCGGAATTGAGAACCATTCTCCACTCTTCGGCGAAACCGTGATTCCAATCGCTCGGGCTCGGCGTGCCTGCCGAATTAGTTATGCCTACGCCCTTAATATAGATATCGTAAATATCGGGCGAGTCGCTGTGAATTGTGATTTTAATAATTTTCGAATAGCTGTCGAACGCAATGTCATAAGTACCGGCTGTGACGACTTTGATATTATAGTTGTCTCCTGCGGGATTTGCCGCGACAAAAGCATCGCTCGTATTGTTAAAATACTTATAGCTGTATGTGTTTGCCATATTATCCCAACCCAATTCTTCCGTGCCTGCCGCGTAAGCTCTTATAACAATCTCATCATCCGCGGCAAGAGAAAGTCCGGTATAAGTGTAAACGCCATTATTCGCCGTCAACTTGAACGAATCGGCATCTTGTTGGTAGGCGCCCCAATTGACCTCACCGTATTTTCCGTCAAGATAATAGTCGTATTGCGCAGGCGTTTTTTGATCGTTGAACGTTACTGACAAGGTTTCAGCTTTCGCATCGTAAACAAACGTATACATTCCGCTCGCCTTTGCGGTTATGTTTCCTGTTGTGCCGTCTACATACGCTTTACTGGCTTCGGTGAGTTTATCCGCCTTGATATTAGGACCGCTTGCAATCTGTCCGTCAACCGATTGTTTGGATATGAACATAAACTGCTCGTTCTGTTTGAGATAAATCTCCAACGTATAAATATCGCCGTTTTGTCGCATTTGCGTAGCGTCATTGTACATATCCGCCCATGCGGTGATATTTTCGCCCTTAATGAAGTAATGTGTGTAGTCGGAAGACACCTCGGCGGCGTCACCGTTGCGCTTGTATGAAAGCTCCGTTAGCTTGCCGTCTACATCCACGTCGAGCGTCAATGTATAATTGCCCGACTGCCCGACCATGATGTCCGCAGTCTTGTTTATGCCGCTTAGTCCGCCGCCGAAATAGAACGGAGCATCGCTCTCGGTGGAGTACTGCTCCGGCGTCATGTAGCCGTAACCGATTTGATAATTGCCCCATCCGTCTACCGTATTGAGGATTTGGAATTTATCCTTTGCGTAAAAATCGGCAGTGAATGTAAATCTGTTTCCTTTATTAGCGTCATGGTCAAACGTTACACTTGCAGGCAAATCGGCAGCCGAATCCCCCTTAAACTCTTTCCAGTCGCCCGATTCGGCAAACAGCGCGGATGTCGAAGATGTACCCGCAAGATACCAAGTGTGATCGTCTGCGGCAGTAGAGCGAAATCCCGCATATACACTTGTGTTTGCCACAATACCGACAGAAAAGTCAAACGGCTGACTGTAAGTGGGCGTCGCGCACCAGCGCACAAATTCATACCCTTCTTTCGGAGGATCCTCCGCAGGTCTGGTCACCGTCCCGTTTTTGGATACTTCTTGCGTATACAACACGGTTGTTCCATCGTAAAATGTTACCGTGTATTTCCCACTACCTGTACCTGCATCATCTCCGCAGGCCATAAGCGCGCCTGCACCCATTGCCACGCATAATGCCGAGATGAGCAATTTTTGCACTTTTTTCATCTTCAACCTCCGATACAGTTTATGTCTAAGTCCGCTACCGCATTTGCAGGTATTACTTAAACGTTTAACTATATTATACAACAAATTTTTTCCTTGTCAATATATTTTGTAAATTTTTTTAAAAAAGTTTCGGGTAGCGCAAGAGTATGTTCCCTTGCGGTTATGTTTTTTGTAATACTCAACTACTTTTTCATACCCGCCGAGCAATCACGACTTTATTCCGACAAAACAAAAACGGCGGTCACGAAAAGCGTAACCGCCGATTGTTGTACATAAGTTTATTTACCGAAAAAAGCTGCCCCAAAAAGTCCTTTCATTGCGCATTTTTCTTTTAACGCTTCGCAACGCCGCCTCGTGTTCGAGGTAGTTCCGCTTTTTGTCTTCATCCAGCGTTTCAAACCATTTTTCGTTCTTTTTCTTTTCAACCAACAGAATGGCGAGCAGACCGCCCACAACGATTATCAAGGCGAAGTACCCGAGTGACAAAAACAGCTTCCCCGCCCCCGTCTTGATCATCACCAATCCGACAATCCATATAAGAGTAGAGATAATCACAATAATCGCAAGCCTTCGTATGCGATCGCCGACAATACTGCCCTTTGCGAACTCTTCCTTGGAACAGATCGCCAAATAGAAAGAACTGCGCACAAAACTGTAAAGATAAAGCCCTACGCATAACGGCACTAAAAACAAGGCGAAAAGCATGATGTAAGCAAGAACAATGACCAAGGCAGGCAATACCGATAAACCCAAAGACAAAGTGAAGGCGGTCGGATTAAAGACTACTTTGAACACATCGCCCAAGCCGGTGAACGAATCGGACATTTTTATAAGCTCGTTGAACAGAAAGCCTATCGCCACCATAACGCCGATAAGAAAAACTATCGCAAGCGCGGCGACAACCCGAAATGCAACGCGCGGCTTCTCGGGCTTGTGCAGCTCATAGCAGAGCTTAGGCACTATAATGCCGCGCCGCGCACCTTTTTTGCGCAATTTTTGTACGCGCTTATAGCCTATTTTGCCGTAGCTCTTTTGCTCGTAGTCGATTTTGGGATCGCTTACGGCATTTTGTTCGACATTGCTCGCGGCGCTGTTTACTTCACTGTCATCGTAAAAGATATCATCCATATATTAACCAATGTCAACCTGAATAAAGGTGTAGGTAAATTCGACGTCGGTTGTCCCGTCCATCGCCTTTATCGTTTGTTTAAGAATTATGGTTACGGCGCCGAAGCTCTTGTCCGCGACGCAAACGCCGGTCAGCGTTACATCACCGTCGGTCACGGTAATTTGACCGTAGTTTTCAGTCAATGTGTAATCACCGATTTGTTTTCCGTCGAGCGTTATATCGCCTTCAAGCGTACCGTCGGCTTTGCACAAAACATATTTCCCTATATTATTCTCACATACTTGACCTGCCCAATTCTTATAGTTTTCCAACTCATCTGCCGAAACATTCGCCTCGACATCTATGCTGTTAAGCCGGAAAGTATTGCCGAATACTTCGGGGATAATAGGATTTGCCGTTTCAATATATTTTTGTGCGCCGGAGCTCCCATAGTAATTGAATTTCATTTCGACGTCATCGTATTCGTTGGTTATTCCGTCAATCTCGATTTCGCGCAAATAGCCGCCTTCCGTGATCGACACCTTGACGGACTCTATACTGTACTCTATGTCGCCAGGCACATACTCGTCTTTGTTTTCTTCGCTCGGCACCATGCCCTGAATCGTAAGGGAGCTGTTTTTCCAATAGTAATCATAAAACTTTACTATAACATCGTCTTGGTCTTCGGTTCCGTATCCGCCGGGTGTGTCGAACTTGGCGTAGTTGTCACGGTACAGCTTTAACAGCCTCTCTACAAGTGCGTCATAGTATTCGTTGTAGTATGCAACCCGTCGTTCGAAGTATTCTTCCGTGACAAGCTCGACGCTTACATAGTCACCCTTATAGTACCGCGAATCCTTTTTAAATAGAACGTCTGTGCTGCCATACACATGGTTGGTATAAACATAGGCTCTGTTATTTGCGTCATACAATAATTCTTCACTCTGTCGATATGAGTCTATTTCCTCATCAAAATACTGCTGTACCAACCGATAGTCGCGCACATTAATCGCGGCATTGAATGCCGACTTCCACTGAGTCTCTGAATGCGCCTTTTGAGGAGCGGTGTCTCCACCGTCGCCGCAAGCGACAACCCCGAACGCGCATGTCGCGGCACAAGTCGCCGCCGCAACGAGTGAGATAATCTTTTTCTTCATGGTCTATCCCTCCTTAAACCGAAATTAATAATGCATAAGACAAAGCAAGCGCACTCATACGCAAACTACGTCGCCGAGCAAACCCTACGATGCAATGAATTTAAAAAACGCACATAAACGGAATTTGTCGTTTAGCAGAATTCTGTGTATGCCTGTTGAAATACATATTAAGTTAAAATCTTTTTCTCCAATCGGTCGAAAGATCTGTCGGCACAGTTAGTATATCACAGTTTAAATTAAAAATCAATACTTTATCGATTTAATCTTGTCATTCATACATGACTGCATTATAAATCGGGTATTATACTCCCCCAAGAGTATTACATATGATTTGTCGTCACCGCCGATTTGCCACCGCAAAAATTCAAATTTACTTTTCTACTGAAACGAGTCGAACCGTTACGGGTTATGGGAATAGCTTAATAATGCTTGTCGCAATCTTATCACGAAAGGCTTTATCGTGTTCGACGAATATCATGGTAGGCAAAAATTTGTTCAGTAAATTTTCGATTTGAATGCGAGAATAAACGTCAATATAATTCAATGGCTCGTCCCAAACATATAGATGCGCATGCTCGCAAAGGCTCTTGGCAATCAATGTCTTTTTCTTTTGACCGTCCGAAAAATCGGATATATCCTTTTCGAACTGTCGCCTATCAAACCCCATTTTGCGAAGAATGGTTTTAAATAAACTTTCGTCTATACCGTTGGAAACCGCAAAATCGTCGAGCATGCCATGCAAGTGCGAAGTATCTTGCGGCACATAGGAAATAATAAGATCCGAGCCGATGTCCAACATACCGGCATGTGCAATCGGCTGACCGCAAAGCAATTTCAACAGACTGCTTTTGCCGCTCCCGTTTTTTCCTTCGAGAGCAATGCGCTGTCCACGTTTAATCTCAAATGTTACGGGCGCGCAAACTTCCTTACCGTCGTAGACCGGTATAACCGCGGAAAAAGTCGCAAGTCGTTCGGAGCGATACGGAAGAGGCAATATTTTCAGACTGCTTTCAACTTCGATGTTTTTAAGCAAGCTCGATTTTTGTTCGATTTCTCTTTGCCGTCTTGCCTCTACGACCTTCGCGCGTTTCATCATTTTTGCCGACTTATGCCCGACATAACCTTTGTCTCCCGCCCCGATTTTCGAGCCTTCGACGATATCTGCCCAGCCCGCAGTGCGTCTTGCCGTTTCCTGCAAGCGTTTTATGTCCGCTTCAAGTCGGTCGTTTTGCCGACGTTCAAAGTTTTGCTGCCTCTCGAAGTTCGTCATAAACGATGAGAAATTACCGCTTTGCACTTCTATATCCGACCTATTCAAAGAAAGAATATGATCTACGCAACCGTCTAAAAAACACCTGTCGTGAGAGACCAAAATAAAACTTTTTTTCTTACGCAAATACGCGGACAGCAATTCTCTCGCATGTGAGTCCAAATGATTGGTGGGCTCGTCTATAAGCAAAAAATGTCCCTCGTTCAAAAACATGGCGGCGAGCAAAACTTTCGTTTGTTCACCGTTGGATAAAGTGTCGAACTGCCTGTATAGCACTTCGCAATCCACGTCGAGATACGACAGCTCCCTAATAAACTGCCACTGCTCGGCAGTCGGACAAACTTCTCGTAAAACATCTTCCGTCAAGCACTTTTTATCTCGTACAAAATACGGAAAATAATCGAACAGCACAGAAGAAACAATCTTACCGCTGTATTCGTATTTGCCCAGTAGAAGATTGAGAAACGTTGTTTTTCCTCGTCCGTTTCTGCCTACAAAGCCAAGTTTCCAATCAGTGTCTATTTGAAAAGACACATTCTCGAAAATATTATCGTAGCTCGACGGATAGGAAAACGTAAGATTTTCCACTTTGATAACCGACATACCAAAATCCTCCTTAACGCAAAAAAAGAGCTATGAGAAAGTTATCTCATAACTCAATTAACGCTCAAAAATATCAGACCTATTATTTGAGAAATCGACAGATTAAACTTTCTTGCAATGCCATAAACCAAAAGAGCAAAAAAACCTATCGGCTTATGATATAAGAATTAGCAAGAAACTATAATCACTCCATTCACCTCTGATTTCGGTCTGAAAATATTATACCATATTTTAAAATTCAAAACAAGCAAAATGATGTATTTAAACGATAAAAAATTTTCACGTTGGATATACGACTTTGTTTGTAATAAGAAAAGCGTGGCGTCGATTTCCCATCAATGCACTATGCTGTAAGTTGAGCAATTATGCTCCCTATTTAAATTATAAAATAAGAGCGCAGACATCAGTCTGCGCTCTTATTTTATGGTTGAGCTATGGCGTTAGAGTTTGAACGCATTTTTTGTCGTTCTATGAGTTCGTTTGTTTCAGCAAAGAGCTTTCTTCATATTTTCTGAAACTACTTGCCAATAACGAAAGCTTGTGCTAAACTTTTACTAACGGGGTATCTGCAAAGGAGAAAGGGGTGACTGAAACGGGAATTATATTACTTGTATTTGTAGCATGTCTGATTGCGGCGGTAATAGCACTTGTTTGTTGTGCAATAATTTATAAAAAGCACTTAAAGATAGTTAAAGAAAACAGCGAATATTATGCTGAGGTTCTAAAATTAAATGGCTCTTATGAGTTTTATTCTAATTTTTCAAGCGTGTATAAATATCACGAAACTTGCGCCTCAAAAAGAAAATTAGAAAACCTATCGCTTGTAGATGTTCTACTATCAAGAATTGATTGTAACTTTACTTTTTATGAATATTTAATATCGCAAGTTAAAAAAAATAGAAAAAACTATGAATCATACTACGAAAAGTATAAATGTCTATGCTCCACTATAACCGAAGATAAAATTAAAGGGTTGAAGATAAAATTAAGTGCCTTTCTCAAAATTGAGAGAGGCTTATGCGAAAAGTCAAAACTAACACCACAATTGTCCACCTCAGTCTACATAAGAGCAAGCTACACAAGTCCCAAAGGCAGGAATTCATATAGTAAAGAAAGAACATTTACATATGATGAGCTTGTTATCGCTTTTAATCAATACTTAGCATTGAAGAAACAGCAAAAAGATTATTCGTATCAAGTGAAAGTCGAAAGAGCAAAAATGACTGATTCATTAAGATATGATATCTTAAAAAGAGATAATTTTATGTGCCAGTTGTGCGGGGCAACAGCCCAAGAAGGGGCAAAATTGCATGTTGACCATATTGTACCCGTTGCCAAAGGTGGAAAAACGATTGCCTCTAATCTGAGAACATTGTGCGATAGATGCAATATGGGTAAAAGTGATAAAATTGAATAAGCCTTGCGGGGTAAATTGATAGTATTACTTTTATACGCCACTATATAACACTGTCACGCTTTTTCGTAAAAGTACGGCAACACACGGGCGGCGAAGCCGCCCGTGTGTTGATGGCGTATAGTATTACCACGCCACCCCGTAACGTGTAACACTTTTGGCGTAAATAATGAGGAGTAGAGCGAAATAATAATGTTTGACATATCAAAATATTTAAACAATGAAACATTTTTGATAAATGACAAAAATACTTGGCATCAAGATTTGTTGGATTTAATAGAAAGCAATAAGCCGTTTATTCGCAAGTATAAGTATGTTGAAACTTATAATTTCAATTTGCATGAAGCTGCCAAAGATTGTACACCAGTTAATTATAAAAATTTACATAGAACAAATCTGTATTATTATGATTTAGAATATATTAAAGAATGTGTAAAATCAGAATTGCAAAAATTAACGCTAATCGGTTATCACGCAACAAGACTAACAAATGAAGAAGTTGCTAATATTAAAAAAGACGGTTTGATAACTTCCAGCAAAGAAAATTGTTATAAACGAGCCGATAATTTGCTCTTTGACGGATATATCACAAAGAATGAATGTAATTACATAAAACGTCATTGCATTTTAAATTTTCCATTTGAGTCTGATAGACTTGGTCAAATTTGGTTTCTATCAGGAAATTGTGATATTTCAACAAAATATACGGGGCTAAATAATCTGTATAAAGACTACGGCGGTGAGACTATTAGAAATGGAATTGAGAATACGCAACTTTTAAAGAAACTAAACGAAATAAGTAAACCGTGTAGTGTTATTTCGTATGTTAAATTAAATACTATACCTCAATATCAAATTGATACATTGGCAGAAAAATTATTGTTACAGAGTAATAAAAGAAATATAAGTAAAATTTCTTTTGAAATGTATTCCGAAAGCAAAAGAATTTCAGTTATAGATATAATTTATGTGAATGAACATACCAGATTAAAATTTATAAAATAAAGAGTAGATAAAATATTCTTTTCTCTATGATTACAAAAGAAAAATCACAAGGCTGTTGCCATGTGCTTTTTCTTTACTGGTATGCGATAAAGCCCGCTACACCTTTGACGAAAATGTATTCCGTTTTTAGGTGTTCAAACTTTAACGACATTGGTGGAGATGAGGGGAGTTGAACCCCTTTCCGACGCGGGTTTGCGGGGACATCTACAAGTTTAGTTTATCGCTTATTGTCCGAGAAGGAACAGCAATAAACAAATGTTCCGTCTCGCGAGGTCTGAGTACTCGAAGCGGTGCGACCGATCCCGATTCGAGTTGCCTACCGTTCAATTACGCTCGCCGTCCCGCCGATAGGTAGCGGGGGCGAACGCCGTAGCTAAATTAAGCTGCGAATGCCATTGCGGGAGCCGCAACCGGAGCTGCGAACTTTACCGTTTTGGCGGTTTCGTTTTTGTTGGCAATTATAGCCTTTTGCGTTTTTAGGTAGACGGCCCTACCACTTGCTTTCCGTCGCTACGCCGCGCCGTCGAAGCCTTTACATCCCCAAGTCTATATATTATACATGAATGCAAGCGAGTTTGCAACAAATTTTTCGCGTATCGAACGTTTCGGCGCAATCAGACATTTTACGCAGTTTTCGCTCTTATTAGATTACATCAAAACCCCGCTTAATAGTCTTGTCGTTACGGACGCCATGATCGCCGCAGGGATTTGACAGTCGTTCTTCATCCACTCGCGCATAATCGACGCAATGCCTGCCGCGGCGAAATTCAGATAATAATTGGAGAGCATAGGATCGAACGACGCCGAATTGTGTAGCGTTTCGGACAGCTCGATCTCGACAAATTCGCGAATCTTGTCCGTAATGAAAACGTACAGATCGGGATCGAAGAAAATCAATGTAAACTCTCTTGTGCACAAAATATACTCGTACCAATACAGATATATCTTTCGCGCGCCGCTCGTTTTAAAGTCGTACTTTTGCATGAATTCGAAAAACACCTGGTCGAACAGCCGCTCGACAACCGATATTTTGGACTCGAAATTCCTGTAAAACGTTTTACGCGCAACGCCGGCTTTTACGCAGATATCCGTCACCGATATCTGTGCGAACGGCGTTTCCTCCAAAAGCTCGAAAAGCGCGGTCGTGATGAGGTCCATCGATCTCGCCCTTCCTGCGTTTATGCGCTGAGCATTCACATTCAAATCGAGCATTTTAAACTCCCCCTTTACCGTAGAACATATGGGTGATTTGTTTTTGCTTTAATCGAGCAAGCCATGCGATTTCAACGCATCAAACAGCTCGCTCGGCTTGTCGATAACGAAATTCGGATTGTACTCGTCAAGCACGGCGCGGTCGCGGAATCCCCAAGTCACCGCAACCGACACAATGCCGCAATTATTCGCAGTTTTCATATCGGTTTCGCCGTCGCCCACGTACACCGCCTGCGACTTATCGACGCCGATAAGCTCCAAAGCTTTTTTCACCCCGTCGGGCGCAGGCTTTGGCCTTATGCCGTCTTGCGCACCCACAACGACGTCAACGCTCGAAAAAAACTTGTCTTTGAGCGCCCTCGCCGCGCCGTCGTATTTATTGGTGACAATCGCTGTTTTGAGTCCCAGACATTTCGCCGCGGCGAGCATTTCGGACACGCCTTCATACGGCTTTGTAAAGTCGGCATTGTGCTTATCGTAATACTCGGTAAAAACCGACAGGCATGCGTCAAAGAGTTCACGGTCGCCAATCGTTTCGCTATCCGACTTGGGATCGACGCCGTTTATCAAAAAATACAGCGCGCGCTCGATGAGCCTCGGCACGCCGTTGCCCACATACCGTCTGACACGCGCTTTATCGAGCGCGGCGTAAGAAAGAGCGCCGAGCGCGTGACCTAACGCCGCCGTCAAATCGTCGAGCGTGTCGAGTAATGTTCCGTCCAGATCGAATACTATTGCTTTGATTTTCATTTTCTATCCGCAAGTGCTATAAGCTCTGCCGCGTGCGCCGCCGCGCCGCCGTCAGCCTTCACATACATAATTCCGAAATCCGCCGCGCCCATGCCGTCGCTGACCGTGTCGTCGCCCACCATAACCGCGTCGCGCTTATCGAGTCCGTACTTGTCGAACAGCATGCCGAAATACTTCGGATCGGGCTTGCGGCAGCCGCACTCCGAGCTCAACAAAAAGCCGTCGAACGCACCCGACAGTCCGCACTCTTCGATTTCCTTATACGTAAACGACGCTTGCGCATTGCTCAACAGATATAGTTTTGCCCCGCGCGTTTTCAGCTTTTCGAACAGCTCCTTAATTCCGTCGAACAGCCGCAAATGCACAATGGACGCGAACCGCGCTTTCACGGCGCACTCCGTGGCAGTCTCGTCGTCAAGTTCGCCGCCGAGCGATTTTGCTATGCCCTTGTACACACACAAGATATCGCCTTCGGGGTATGCGTATTCGGAACTTTCATAAAGCTCGTCGAGGTGCTTTTTCCAGCACTCGTCGTACAATGCGCACAGCGTTTGCCAATCGGTTTTAATTCCGCGCTCCGCGAAAAAATCGACTATCGGCGCCCACGACTGCTCTCTATGCTCGTCGGTGCGAATGTCGATCAGCGTGTTATACAAATCGAACACAAAAGTCTTCATGTCACTATTATAAGCTTTTTGTAACTTTTTTTCAAGCGGTTTCTATGCTTTACAAGCGACAATCTAATTATTCTTTTTCGCTTTGACCTTCAAAGTGTTTAAATAATTTTTGGTTTCAAGAGGTATGCGGTAGCTTTCTCTCGCCTTTTGTATCGCCTTGTTGTGCACAAAGCTCGGGAAAATTACGTTCGTAAAAAGCGGCAATGTTTTATCGTAAAACTTGACCAGGCACTCTGCAAGAAGCCATGCCGCCGCCATATCTACGTAGTACTCGCCGTATTCGATTTTTTGAAGCGTGTCTAAAACAAAATCTATTCGGTCGGCGGTCAGGCAGTCGAAAAGGAATATGATATACGACCGCACCTCGTACTGACCGTCCTGCGACAACAGATACTCAAAGTCGCGCAGGAACGAATCTTTATCCACCCAATCCAAGCAAGAGATAACGCAATCGACATGCGCCCACGATCCGAAAAGAGGAATAAGCCTTTTTAGGTATTCGCGCGTTTTTTCGTAGTCGCCCTTTCGCGTGGCAAGAATGCCGGCGAACAGCACCGTTTCATACGACGGATCGCTGTCATTAAAGAAGCCGTTAAGCACATTATCGCGAGCCGAGATAGGGACTGACTTTGCCAGCTTTTTTATAACGGGAGTACGAACGCCGTAGGTCTTGTACGTTGTGTTAACTATGGGATTATTAAACTCGTTGTATTTTTCGTCTATGCCAGCAAACAGTGCGGCTCTGCATTCTTCATAAGTTTCGTACATAATCAACCTCTATTGTTTGCCCTGCGCGTTTTCCACGACATAGCGCATCAAGCTCTTTACGCTGTCGAAAATCACTATCGGGGTTTTTACGGCGTTGAACACGCCGCCGAATTTTTCGAATCCGCCTTGCACGTCCTTTACGTCCGAAAACTCTATTTTTGCGCCCGAACGAAGCAGAGTAACCGTCGTCGCATTCATGGCGGCGGCAAGGTTTTTAATAAGCCCGACGTTGGCTAGGTTTTTAAGCTCGGTCGGCACGGTTTCGTAAGCGTCTTTGAGCCGACTCAAAAGCTCGTCGCGCTCGCCTTCCGTTTTGAGCTGCGAAATCCTGCGGTACAGTTCCACACGCATTGCGCCGTCGCAATAATCCTTGGGAATGACCGCCGTGAAGTCTACCTTCATCACGGGATCCTTGTGCGTGCGCACCGCTTGCCCTTTAATCTCGGCAACAGCTTCTTGCAATAGCTTGCAATACATCTCGTATCCGACGCTTACCATGTGTCCGTGCTGTTCCGCGCCGAACACGTTGCCCACGCCGCGAATGCGCATATCCTGCTCGGCGATCTTTACGCCGCTGCCGAGCTCGGTATATCTCGACACCGCCGTCAACCGTTCGAGCGCCGCACCCGATAACGTCGTTTCGTTGCCGTACGTAAAATACACCTGCGCAACGCGGTCGGAGCGCCCCACGCGGCCTTTAAGCTGATACATCTGACTGAGTCCCATATTTTCCGCGCCGTACACAATCATGGTGTTGGCGTTGGGGATATCTATTCCGTTTTCTATGATCGTCGTCGCGACAAGCACGTCCGCTTTTTTGGCGGCAAAGTCCTCGACGGCAGACGTGAGCCGTTGCTTTTCCATCTGCCCGTGTGCGTAGACAAACTTAATCTCCGGCATTAACGATTGCAGCCTTCCTGTATACTCTGCAATGCCGCCGCCTCGCGTGCCGCCGGTGACGTAGTTGTAAACAATAAACACCTGACCGCCTCGCGCCACCTCGCGCGTAACCGCGTCAACGCATAGCGCGTCCGAATATTCGGTAACGTACACCTGCGCGGGAAGCCTGCCCGTCGGCGGAGTTTCGAGCATGGACACGTCGCGAATGCCCGAAAGCGCCATATGAAGTGTGCGCGGAATAGGCGTTGCGGAAAGGGTGAGAACGTTCACGTCGGTTTTGAGATTTTTAATCTTTTCCTTATCGGAAACGCCGAACTTCTGCTCCTCGTCGAGTATCAAAAGCTCCAAGTTTTTGAACTTGACGCTTCCGCCCAAAAGCTTATGCGTGCCGCACACAATATCTATCGAACCGTTCTCCAAGCCTTTCAGCGTTTTTGCTGTGTTAGGCTCGGCGCGCGACAGCGCCGCCACGGAAACGCCGAACCTTTCCATGCGCGATCTCGTGGTATTGTAGTGTTGATGACAAAGCACCGTGGTCGGCGACATGAACGCAACCTGTCCGCCTTGCGCCACGACCTTGAACGCGACGCGAAGCGCCACCTCGGTCTTGCCGAAGCCCACGTCGCCGCAAATAAGCCTGTCCATTATTTTTCCGCTCGTAAGGTCGGAAAAGCACGCGTCGATTGCCGCGAGCTGATCGGGCGTTTCGGTATACGGAAAATCGGCGGCAAACGCGTCCTCGATCTCGCCGTCCGTTCCGTATGCTTTGCCGGTGACTGTTTCACGCTTTGCGTAAAGTTCAAGCAAATCAAACGCCATTGCTTTGAGCCGCGACTTGACTCTCGCCTTTACGCGCTCGAACTCACCGCCTCCGAGCTTACTGAGCTTTGGCGGATTGTCGTTGAAGTCGTATTTACTCAGCCGTCCCATGTTTTCGACGGGAACGTACAGCGTATCGCCGCCTGCGTATTTGACGGTGATGTAATCGCGTTCGTAGCCACCGAAGTCAACGGCGCCCACCGCCTCGCAAAGCCCGATGCCGTGCGTTTCGTGTACGACGTAATCGCCGGGCTTTGGTAGCTCCGCCATGCCCGTTCTACGCACCGACTCAAACGGATCGCGCTTCATGCCGACGTTGCGCATGCCGATGACTACCGTATCCTCGGCAAAGAACACGCCGCCGTCCGCAACGGGCGATATGTATTCCACGTCGAAGCAATCTATCTGTTCGAGTCCCGCGCGGATGTTTGCGCCGATAAGCACACGCATACCGCGCGACCGCCACGAGGCAATATCGTTTCTAAGCTCGATCAGATTGCGCCCGTAAAGCGGCAAATCGAGGCTCTTGAACTTATACACCGCGTCCGGCGAGAAAAATCTGTTATTGCTGTCGATTGCATGAAAACACAGCACACAGCCGCATGTGGGCGGCGTGCTTACGAGATTGTCCTCCGCGCAGAATGGCGATTCTCCTGCCTCGATCAAACGCTTTGCACGCGAAGCGTGTTCGCGGTGTGCAAAAACGCACCCGTCGTAAACGCTCTTCGCGTCCGCTACGATTATGGGAAGATTGCAAAATTTATCGAGCGTGGTATGCTCAAACAGCGGAAGAACGGTCTGCTCGCCGTCACGGTCGCCTACGCGCAGTCGTTCCGCCATGCGGTGTTCTACCGGCACGCCTGCGGTTTTTCTGCGCTCGCCTGCTTCTATGAGTTTTGCTATTGCGCTCGACCTATCGGCAAACACCGTTTCGGTCGCGGCGTATGCAATAAATTCATCCAACTTTTCGCCTGCGCTCTGCGACGAAATGTCAAGCGCGCGAATACTGTCGCACTCGTACCCGAAAAATTCGATACGCGCCGCTTCACCGCTCGGCGCGCAAACGTCCAAAATATCGCCGCGCACCGAAAATTGCGCCGGCTCGTCCACGTGTCCGCAGCGCGTGTAACCTGCGGCAGTAAGCCTTTCCAGCACCTCGTCGGTGCGCATTTTTATGCCGACCTCGAACTTGACGGCGGCATCGCATACGTATTCGGGCGGAGGCACTATCTGCATCAGCGCTTCCGACGTAGTTACAACGACATCGCACTTTCCGCTCGCGATATTGTACAAAGCTCTCGCGCGTGCGCCGTTGCGCTCCGTACCCGAAATTAGAAGTACGTTGTTTTTGGGCAAAAGAAGCTCGACCGATCGGTAATGCAGCGACAGCTCGGTAAACGCCATCCTCGCCGCCACAACGTCGGGGCAAACGAGCATGAACTTATCGAACGCACAACAAAACAGCAAAACGTCCGATTTGGTTAAACCGAAAACGGACGTCTTTTTACCGCTTTTTACCGCTTGTACGGCGGAGCCTACATCTCCTGCCATAGCGTTTATAACTTCGCCGATATTACGCATGTTCATCAGCTAACCGTCTGCAATCGACGGTCAGTTCTTGCCACTCATCGCCTTTTAACCATTTCTCCGCAAAATCGCATGCAACGGAAAATGCGTCTTGGAAAATACTTTTATCGAAACTCCGCAAATGCGAAAGGACATAATCTTTAAGCTCCATAAAATCGGGCTTTTTGCCTATGCCTATTCGCACCCGTGCAAACTCCGTCGAGCCGAGCTTATTCACAATGTCGCGCATTCCGTTATGCGTTCCGGCAGAGCCGCTCTTTCTCGCGCGAACGACGCCCTTGTTCATTTCGATATCGTCGTAGATGACGAGGATATCTCGGGACTCTATCTTATAATACCGCGCAAGGTACGACACCGCGTCGCCCGAAAGATTCATGTAAGTCTGCGGCTTGACGAGTAGCGTCTTTTGCCCGAAGAGGATTTGATCGGATAAAAGCGCATTACTTTTTTTATCCAACACAAAATCAGGCGACAGAAAGCGTGACGCTAATTTGTCCACCGCCATGAACCCGACATTGTGATAAGTGTCACTATAATCGCTACCCGGATTGCCCAAGCCGACGACGAGCTTCATAAAATCAGTCTATGACCGCGTTGAGCTTTTTGACGAGATCGTTCACGTCGTTGCCGTGCGCCGCCGCCGCTTCGGCGACAGTTTCGCCGCGCGAAATGGGGCAACCCAAGCAATGCATGCCCATGTCGAAAAACACTTGCGCCACCTTTTCGTTGTCGGGCGACAAGCACAAAACGTCGTAGATTGTCATATCGGCAGTAACCTTGTTTGCCATGATAAACTCCTTGTATGTTTTACCGTTTGTATTCGGGTATCAGTATACACCCGATGATTATTTTTTGTCAAACGTTTATGTTTTATTTACATCGTCAGCGCGCGAAGAGTCCGCGAACTCGGAAAGCTCCGAAAGTATATCGGGTCTATTCTCGGCGCGCTCACGCCCCGCATAGTCGAATTGCGAAAAGGTTTTGGCAAGCGCCGACGCGCGCGAATACCGAAGCGACGGAACGAATATGTACTGCGCGTACCACTCTTCGCCCTTTTGCGGCTCGCCGAGCGTGTAATATCCGTAATCTGTGAAAAGCATGAAATCGAGCAAGCGCTTGCTTAACGTCATAAGCCCGTCCGACAGCGTTTTGACCTTGTTCGACAAATCGAACGCGTCCGGAAACATGTTCGGCTCACGGCGAACTGGCAAAACGTACTTCGCCTTATGCTCGCATGCCGAGCCTATGACTGTGCGCGTGGGTAGAATGTCCGCAGCGAAAATACGCTCTATCGATATCAATCTGAACTTGCTGTCGAGATACGCGACGTAAGTACCCTCGCGCACACCGTGAAGACACATCGAGCCGAAATAATCGGCAGCGTCGAACGGCCCTTTTATCGCTACGCCCGTCGGCACGTCGCAAACAAGCACGGCTTTCATGAGCGGAATAATACTCGCCGCATACGCAGTCACGGACGGTACGGCGGCTATCTGATCGGCGGTCGCGCGCAGGGTGCCGAGTACCGAGCCGAACTTGTCGATGAGCGCGTGCGCCGTAACGTTTGTGTCTTTATGCGGAATGAAAAACGCGAGCAAAAATTCGAGCAGCTCGACGTCGCTGAATCCGCCGAGAATTTTATCGCCCTTGGCGGAAGCTCGCATGCGCGCTCTGTGTCCGCCGTGAACACCGCCCTCGCTTTTGCGCATTCTTTGTGCATTGCGTGCAAGCTCGGCGTTCTCCGCCTCGATTAGCTCGTAAACGGATTTTACTCTACGCATATCGAGCCGTATTTCCGAAAGCTCGGGAGAAAATGTCGAAGCATTCGAAAGCACGTCGACATTTAAAGCCGCCTCGTCCGTTACGGCGGCGGTTTCGTCGTCGCATTGCTTACCTTTGGCTTCCGTCAATGATTTTTTAAAATCGTCAAGCCGTTTTTCGAGCGTGTCGTTTACCAGAGCTCTGTATTTATTTGGTTTATTGCCGTCACCTGCCATGATTATCTTTCAACTGTTTTATTCACAATTTCAAGCGCGACGCGCGCTTTGACCTTTCCGCCGAACATGTCCATCTCGATATCCGCAAAACGGTTATGCCTGTTGATATATGTAATAAGCCCCTCATATCCTTTTAGCGGACCTTGCTCGACGGTCACGGCGTCGCCGACGATGTAACCGACGGAGTGTTCCACGCACCGCTTGTCTTTGAGCAAAAATTCGAGTCTTATCCTTTCTTCTTTCGATAGCGCAATCCCTTCCGAGTCGCCCGTGCCGAGAATGCGGATTATATCATGCGCGCCGTATGCGTATGTGCCGAACTGCCGCAAAAACTCTTTGGGCGGCATTTCGGTTTCGATAAACACATAACCCGGGAAAAGCGGTCGTTTGCGGTACGGCTTGCCAAGCGGCCCAGTCTTGTCGCCGCGGTAGTAATATTCGGATTCGGGACAGAACACGTCGAAGTCAAACTCGAACCGTTTTGTTTCGATAAACCGCAATATATCGCTTATCACGCGCTTTTCGGTATTTGCACGAACATACAACACATACCATTGATACGGTTCTCGCATGGCGCCCTCCTTGCCGATTTACTATGTAATGATATCACAACAATGCAATCAAACACAAGTGTTTAATGCGTTTACGCACATTTCGAAAAAAATAACATACAAAAAACCCTTGCGCGGATTTCGGCTACGCAAGGGTTTTTGTAAAGAACGAATTCGATTATTTAAGCTCGACGGTAGCGCCGACTTCTTTGAACTTGTTCGCAATTTCCTCTGCCTCGGCTTTGGAAACGTTCTCTTTGACAGTCGAAGGTGCGCCGTCGACGAGCGCTTTCGCCTCGGAAAGACCGAGCGAGGTAAGCTCGCGCACAACCTTGATAACGGGAATCTTGTTCGGTCCGACTTCTTTAAGCACAACGGTGAACTCCGTCTGCTCTTCCGCCGCGGGAGCGGCAGCGCCTGCCGCAGGAGCGGCAACAGCCATAGCCGCAGCCGAAACACCGAACTTCTCCTCGATCTTCTTAACGAGGTCGTTAAGTTCGAGAACTGTCATTTTTTCGATCTCTTCGATCATCTTGTCCAAATCTGCCATGATTTTATCTCCTTTTAATTTGTGGGCGTCTTGCCCGAATTTAATTTTTGGCGTTTACGTCGCCACACGCGGCAAATGCCGTAATTTTTTTGTCGGTTAGGTCACTCCTAACTTAATTGAATGTGCAACCGCAGATGCGCGGCGCGGACGGGCAATCGGCGACGAGGCGCGACAGGAGTGTAGAACCCCTATATTACCAAGCGCCGAGAAGCACGCAATTCGTATTGTGATGCATATACGCGCTTATGCGGATTTTTTTGCGATTTCGCTGAGTGCAACAGCGAGCGACCGCATAGGGCTGGTAAGAAGGCCCAAGAGCTGTGCCAAAAGCACCGGCTTTTCGGGAATGTTTGCGAGCGACTTGATTCCGTTCTCATCGAACTTCTTGCCTTCCACAACGCCGCACTTAATGGTCATGGGCGTTTTGCCTGCGAACTCGTTGAGTATGCGGCAGGGCGCGACCGGATCCGATTCGGGGCCGAACGCCGCGGCAGTAGGGCCGTGGAAATATTCGTCGTAGCCGGTGTTTCCGGTTTGCTCGAACGCACGTGCGAGCGCGCTGTTTTTGATTACTCGGTACTCGACGCCTGCCTCGCGCATTGCTTTACGCATTGCCGTGTCTTGCTCGACGTTGATTCCGCGGTAATCGACAAGAACTACCGATGCCGAATTGTTGATTTTCTCGACAACTTCCGCGACATACGCTTTACGCTGATCGATATTGTGTTCCGACATGTTTAACCTCCTTATAGATTAAAAAACGACGCTTGTTCGAAGCGTCGTAAAAACTCAACGTGAAAACACGTTTGGTGTTTTTTCGCCTCGACAAGTTGACAGTTTACTGTCATTTAAGTTTCCGCTTGTGTCTTGGGCAAGCCTTTCGGCTTGGTGCGGTAAACAATAACCGCTATTGAATTTTCTGAATAGTGGCGTTCGGCTTATTTTTCCGAACACTGTTTTTGCGCGAACTACGCGCGGACGTTGACCTTAATGCCGGGGCCCATAGCAGGTGCGACATAAACGCTTTTAAGATAAGTTCCCTTTGCCGCGGCAGGTTTTGCCTTGATGATGGCGTCAATGAGCGTATCGAAGTTCTCTTTGAGCTTTTCCGCTCCGAAGCTCTTTTTGCCGATTATGCAGTGCACAATCGAGGTTTTATCGACGCGGTACTCGACTTTACCGGCTTTGGTGTCGGCAATCGCTTTTGCGATATCCTGCGTGATCGTGCCGGACTTCGGGCTGGGCATGAGTCCGCGCGGTCCGAGGATACGCGCAACTCTACCGAGCTGTCCCATCATATCGGGCGAAGTGATTACAACGTCGAAATCAAGGTAGTTCTCGTTCTGAATCTTTGCGATAATTTCTTCCGCGCCGACAATGTCCGCGCCGGCTTTCTGCGCAATGTCCGCTTTTTCGCCCTTGGCGATGACGAGAACGCGCACGCTTTTACCTGTGCCGTTGGGAAGAACGACGGTGCCGCGCACCTGCTGATCGGCTTGACGGGGATCGACGCCGAGCTTTGCATGCACTTCTATGGTTTCGTCGAACTTGGCTGTGGCTATCTCTTCTACCTTGGCAAACGCCTCGGCGGGATCGTAAACCTTGCCGCTCTCGATTGCGGCGGCGGCGGCTGTATATCTCTTTCCGTGTTTCATATCAGTCCTCCACCGTTACGCCCATCGAGCGAGCCGTACCCATGACCATGGACATAGCCGTTTCGAGCGAGCCTGCGTTGAGGTCGACCATTTTCAGTTTGGCGATTTCCTCGACCTGAGCTTTTGTGATTTTCGCAACCTTGTCGCGGTTAGGCTTTGCGGAGCCCGAATCGATGCCCACCGCCTTCTTGATAAGAACGGCTGCCGGGGGGCTTTTGAGTACGAACGTGAACGAACGGTCGGAGTAAATGCTCAAAACCGCGGGGATAACAAGCCCCTCTTTATCGCGCGTGCGCTCGTTGAACTCTTTGACGAAGCCTGCGATGTTGATGCCGTGCGGGCCCAAGCTCGAACCGACAGGCGGTCCGGGTGTGGCTTTACCGGCGGGAAGTTGCAGTTTTACGACTGCTTGTAACTTTTTTGCCATTTGCTTTCTCCTTGTAAAATTTATTTACAATCGCGGTACTTGCGAGGTTTCCCTCTCCCGTTTAGTAACTGTGTTGTCGTCGCATAACGAAGTATATACGCGCTCAAAGATCTATCTTTTCGATTTGGTAGGTATCAAGCTCGGCCGGCGTCATTCTTCCGAAGATGTTGATGTCTACGGAGCATTTGCCGGTTGCCGTATTGATGCTCTTGATCTCGCCCGTCATGTCGGTGAGCGGTCCGTTTACGACGCGGATAGTGTCGCCCACTGCAAAGTCCGTTTTGACTGTGACTTTTTCGAGCTGCATTCTTCTGATCTCGTCGTCGGTGAGCGGAGTCGGCTTGCCTTGCGGTCCGACAAAGCCCGTGACGCCGCGCGTGCCCGTGATAAGGTGCCACATGTCGCGCGTATAGATCATTTTGACCAAAACATACGAGGGGAACATACGCCTATGCACAATCTTGCGCTTGCCGTTCTTTTCCTCGACGATGTCTTCCATGGGGATGCGAATGTCAATCAGTCTGTCTTCGATGTTGTTCTTTTGGAAAGCGGTTTCGAGATTGACCTTGACAAGGTTTTCATATCCGGAATAGGTATGGAGTATAAACCACTGCGCTTCGGGAAGCTCTTGCTCTGTCATAGCAACCCTCCTCCGCTACGAATAAGCGCAGAAAACGCAACGACGGTATCCGACCCGAGGCCTTTGATAAGGAAGTCGTTGTAGAACGTGCCGAGAAGTGCGTCGAACGCCATCATGACAAGCAAGAAGATAACCGTGACAAGAAGAACTATGCCCGTCTGCTTAACCACTTTGGAAAAGGACGGCCAAGTTACTTTTTTAAGTTCGGAGAAAAAGTCCTTGAACCAACGGCGAACTCTGCCCGGTTCTTTTTTCTTTTTATCCTTTCTATCCTTGACTTTCTCGTCGGCCATTATTTTGTTTCCTTATGAACGGTGCGTTTCTTGCAGAAACGGCAATATTTTTTGAGCTCGATTCTGTCGGGATCGTTCTTTTTGTTTTTGGTCGTATCGTAATTGCGCTGCTTGCACTCGGTGCATTCGAGCGTAATTCTTACATTCTTAGGTTCCATACCCGTCCTCCGAAAAGTCGCTAAATAAAACACCGCCGAAACGGTGCGTATTAGAAGTTTATCATACACTTGTCCGCTTGTCAAGCGTTTTTACCAAAGTATTGCAATATTATTGCGGCGCATTCAACGTTAAAGCGCTCGTAAAACAAAAAGCCGCCCGTGTTTTCACGGCGCGGCTTGATTATTGCTTTATCAGTTGGACGAGCTACCTTTGATTTTTTCTTCGATCTGCTCTTTCGTGGGGATGTCGCTCTTTGCAAGTTTGCCGACAAACTGCGGCTCCATGCGCGCACCGTCCACTTTATAGAAGTACGTGTAGTTGTTTGCCCACTCGTCAACCTCGTCGAAATATACGAAGTATCCGGCCGCGTAGTCGCATTTTATACCGCTTGTAGCCGAAGAAGTGTCGGACGCTACAATCTCGACGTCCGCGGAACTGTCGGGGTTATACCCTTCCATATTGGAATAAAGCGGAACACGATAGTAGTTGTTGCTCGAATCGGAGAAATACAGGTAATCGTTCTGAATGAACTGTATCGTTCCCGTCATGGGGCTGATTCTGCCGACAAGAGCGTCGTTGCGATAGAGGTACATAGCCGAGCTTGCCACTCCTACGCAATATACCGTATTGGACAGCAAATCGCCTCGGAACGCATACGTTGCGGATATCGATATCGAGCCTGCCAACATGCTCTTGGTGAACGTGCCGTCTATTTGGCGCGTGCGCTCATCCTCGTTAAGCGCCTCCTGCTCTTTTTTGTACGACGGCGAATATTCCATGAGCATATTGTGAAGGTTGGTATACGCCATTACCGTATCGCTGACGACAGTCGTACGGTAGAACACCATGCCGTCGCGCACCGCCTCGATTGACTCGGTCTGACCGTTCATGGACACTACGAAGTTTTCGCTTCCGTTGGGGCGCATCGCTTCGATGACCGTTCCAGAGCGTTGCAATTCCCCGTCTTTTACGTTTCTGACAATGTAAATGAAGTCCTCGGGCGTGTTGTTGCTTATACCCTTATAGTAGGTGTCGCGCACGGGGAAATACACGCTCGTAACATTGGATATGAGCGTGACGGGATCGCTTACGTCCTGCTTGGACGGATTTACCTTGACCGAAATTACCTTGGCGCCCTCATTGACTACGAGGTACACCGCGCCTTTATATTTATAGAATGCGTAAGCCGAAGCCGTTGTATCCACCTTTTCGGACGTGGTGTAAATTTTTGTCGGCTCGCCGCCGCTGAGCGGCATCATGAAAAAGTCCGTGCGCGAGGTTTGTACCGTTCCGTTCTTATCCTTTTCGTTGTTGGGCGACGCGAAATAAACGGCGTTATCGTAAATGAAAATGCCGCCGCGCGTATAGCTCGCCGTTCCAATCGTCTTGGGCGCGATTTTGGTCGTTTTGACTACATTGAGCGGATTGTCAAAGTAGTCTGTACTTGCGTCATACTTGAACTCCAAACCGTTTTCGTCGGGAGATGTTTTGAACCGAGTAAGACCGTCATACTCATCCACTACTTTTTCGCCGCTGAGCTCCGCACGATAAAGCGCGCCCTTTACGACTTCGTCCCATACGTTAGCGTTGCCGTTGGTATCGTCGAAGCCGCGCGTGCCGTTGATGAAATAGACGTAGTTGCCGTAAGAAACGGCAGATCCGCCCTGGCTAGTCACGACGTAAGACGTGTCTTGCTTCGCGAATTTGATTTCGGTGTAGTGGTCGCCCGAACAGCCCGAAAGCACCGCCGGAGATACGGCGAGTACCGATGCGAGTGCTATTGATATGGCGACTGTGCGTTTTTTCATATTTGCTCCATAAAAAGATTATAACCTATTTGGCGGCTAAATAACCGACTTTTTCGTTTCGACGCAATATAACTTTGATTGTGCCTTGCGAAAGATTTTGATTTCAGTTTTTTATCTTGAACGAGATTTTGGACGAAAGCAGTCCGTCGCCCGTGATCTTGACAACAACCTTGTTTTCGGCGGGATCGGGGCGAATTACCGCGAGCGCGCGTCCGCCGTATGCGGGGCAACTGTCAAACTCGCTTTTTCTGAGCATGGGATCGGCGTTTATGAACGAAACAAGCTCACCGCCCGTAACAGTCACGCCGAGCGTACGCATAGCATAAGGAACGAGCTCGCCGTCGCGGTCGCAAACCTCTGCGGTGACAAACCCGAGATCGCCGCGCGACACCGAGAGATTCTTTTCGTAAGCGGAAAGCCTGAGCACCTTGGGCGAGCCTGCCGATTTGAGCCTGCCCCTCGCGCACTCGACGCCCTTGAAATACGCAACCGCTTCGAGCGTACCGGGGTAATAATCGACGTCGAATGTCGCTATGTGTTTATTCACCTTGCCCGCGAGCTTGCGGCCTACAAGGCGACCGTCGAGATACAGCGCCACAACGTCGCCCGAGGTGTAAACCTGAACCTTTATTTTTTGACCGAGATAACGCGGCCAGTTCCACATATTGACGTTGTCGCCCGAATCGGGATCGACCGAGGTTATATATGCTATATTTCGCGCGCCGAGAAGTATTCGCTTATACATCGCTTGCGGCTTCTCGCAGCAAATAGCGTCAATGTCGCCGAGCGTCGTGTAGATTTCGTTGAGCTTGCCGCCTCCGGGGTAGTCTATGCCGCAGTCGTTGAAATCTCCGATAACTCTGCCGTTCTTTTCGGTAGCGTCAAGGCTCTCGAACGCACGCTCGGAGCTTGTCCTTGCGCCCACAATAAGTCTGTCTCGTTTGAGCTTTTCCGTTTCGTACATCGGGTACAAATAGTTAAATCCGCAAATGTCCACGCGGTCAAACGCACCGGCTGTAAGCTGGTCGAACAAATTCTTTTCGCGCGCGGCATTTATAGCCGCAGTGTCGTTTTCGTAATGAACTTTACGAAATCCCGCCGCTTCCATTTCCTTGGCGGTCGGAACGAACTCGTGTGCGGAAACGGTTATGGGACGCGTGTCGTCGAATTCGCGAATATAGCTCGCCATAACGTCGATTATTTCATGACCGTCGTTTCGTCCGTAGCACTCGGGAACGTCGTCGGCAATCCCGTAAAGCGTGACCGACGGGTGATTACGAAGCGCCCAAACCTTCTCTGTCGGCGCTATGTTTTCGGTAAGCACGGAAATGGGAGCCTTGGGCGCAACAAGCTGCGCCGCAAGATCGACAAAAGCGAACATGCCGACGTCATCACACGCATCGAGCGCGGCGTCGGTCGGGCAACCCACAAAGTGCACTGCGTTATACCCTATCTCTTTAAGCGCTTCGAGCCGACGCTTTTCGTTTGAGTATACCGACGCGCAACCGAGCGCGGCGTCCGCATGCGAAATATACGCGCCTCTTAAAAGAGTGTTCCTGTTGTTAATATAGAGTCCACGCGTTTGGTTTAGAGCGCGCGACACAATGCCGAACCGCACACTATCTTCGCGCTCGACGCCGTCCTGAGACGACAGCTTGACCGCCATCGTGTACATGTACGGATCGTCGGGCGACCACTCGTAAGGATTGTTGATACGAACTTTGACCGAAAACGGCTTTGTCTGACCTGCTCTCAAATAGAGCTTACGCTGTTTCTTGCCGGCACGCTTGCCACGCGCATTGAGTGCGGTACAATCCAAAACGAGTTTAAGCGGCTGTTTGCCGTTGTTGAAAACCGAAACGTTCACATCCGCGTATGTTCTGTCGCCGACCGTGACGGTCTTGACAAAAATCGGGTCGTTGTAATCGAAATCCCATTCCTCGTCCAAAACAACGAGCTTGACGCCGCCGGCAATACCGAGCCCCATGTACTTGTCTGTCATGCCCGGTGTGTTGAAAAGCTGTATGCGCAAAGAGTTGTTTGCGCCGGTAAGCATATCGTCTATATAGAAGGTGGTCGGCGCATATCCCACAAGCGTGCCGACCTTTTCATCGTTGACAAAAACGTCGCCGTAACCGCAAGCGCCCGAAACGACAAGGCGCGCCGCACCGTGCTTGACCTGCGGCAAGGATTTGGCAAACACCGCTCTTGCTGCGGGGATGTACCCGTTAAGCTGACCGTAGGCACACGAATAGTCCCTCGCCGCCCCCGACGTTACGTCGTGCGGCAAGTCGCAAACATATTGTTCGTCTCCCGCGGTGATATCCCAATTAGTGTTTAAAGCGACACTTTTCATACTGTCATTATAACAATATGAAAATCAAATTGCAACTAAATTGACGCGTTTTTTGTATTTGCATCGCGAAAAGATTGAAATTCCGCAGTAAAACCCCGAAAACCGTAAATATTGGGGTGTAACGGTTTTGACATTATCCGCAACGGAAAACCGCACGGCTAAAAGCGCACTTACCCGTCAATTGCCCGCGCTCTCGTACCTCTTTATTCCCGAATGCCACATAAAAAGCGACAGCGTCATCAACACGAGTGCGGCTATCGAGCTGTAAAGCACCGCCCACCAGATACTCTCACCCGTGATCAAGCATTCCACGGGATAGTACAAGAACAACCCGAACGGAATCACAAAGAACATTATCGACGCAAACGCTTTGCCCATGTACCGCACGGGGTATTTGGCATAGTTGGCAAAGTTATAGACGGTATTGAGAAAAATTCCGGCGTTCTTTACCCAAAACGCGAGCGACGCAAAAAGAAGCTTTATTCCCGTAAAGCAGAATATGCCGAGGAAAGCGCACAAAATAAGGCCGATAATTCCGCTTGCCGTCCATACGATACCCGTCATGGGCGCAAACACACTCATGACCACTATGCCGACGATAAACTCGCCTATTCCGTCCCACTTAAACGTGCCTGCCACAAATTGGTAAAGCGGATTCAGCGGCCTTGTCATATAAATATCGAGCTCGCCGTGTCTTACAGCCCAATACGCGAGAATCCATAGATTATCTGTAAAAATATGGTCGAGCGCCTTGGGGATAAGAACAAAACCGAACAAGAACGCGAGCGTTTGGAACGTCCAAACGCCGAGCGTGGGCACTGAGCCGACTATGAGATAAATGGTCGCAAGCGAGACTGCCTCTGTCACCGCAAAGCTTAACATCATGATAATGGAATCGGCTTTATACGACAGTCCGCTTCTCAGGCTCATCGAAACATATTTGGGATATAACTTCAATTCTTTTAACATAATATACTCTCACCTAACCACCGAAGACGACGACCTTGCGCACCGACGTTTTGTACATCAAAAGCCCTATGACATTGAGCGCAATCAGCCATAATGCGGAAATGCCGAACTGTATCAGTATATCCGCGTAGCCGAGCTGGCCCAAAAACAGCCGCACCGGAAAGCTGGTCATCGTCGGAAACGGCGTATACAGCAGAGCGGTTTGCACCCATGTCGGAAAAAGCGTAAGCGGCACCATTGCGCCCGATAAAAATCCTATAATGACGCTCGACATGGAATGAACGCCGAACATGGCATGCGTCCTGAATGCAAGCTGTCCGAACAAAAACTGTATTGCGTCGACCGTGAGCAGTGAAAAAATGCACGCCGGAACAAACAACAAAACGTTGTACCATAAAATGCCGTCGAGTCCGAACCCGAACACCATGACCAGCGTTCCGACAAGCGTCATAGGCACTCCGATTATGAAAAGCCGAGCGACGAACGAGCCGAACGAAGTAAACGCGAGCTGGGCGCGGTAATTTACCGGCTTCATCAGTCGCATACCTATCAGTCCGTACCGAACGTCGTCGCTTATCGTGCCCATTGTTTCCGCATACGTGACCTCGCCGACTATCGACGAGAGAAAAACGTACATCAGCATTTGCTGAAAAGAGAATCCGCCGATTACGGGCTCGGGAGAAAACTTATATATCGCCCACCATAGCAGTCCCATAAGCACGGCGTTTATTATTCCGCCCAAAAACCACAGCGCAATCTGACCGCGGTACGCGATAGTTGTTTGAATACCCGATTTGGAAAAAATCAAGTATTTTTTCAATCTCGCCGCTCTCATTTTGCCGTTTCCTCGCTTTTCTCTTCCGTATCGTCGTCACGATTTTCGTCAGTGCCGATTCCGTCAATGTCGGCCTTATTATTTTGATAAAGCTTTTCCACCACCTGCTCGATTCCCGTTTCGGCGACCTTGACGTCCTCTACCGGATAAACTGCGAACAAATAATTCAAAAGCTCGCTCGTGTGCAATTTTTGCGCGTCTATGGTAAACGTCGTTTTGAGTCCGTCGTCCTCCGCCGCTATGCGCGTGACGGCCTCGCCGAATTTTTCTTTGACTCCGCTGTAATCGGAGGCTACTTTTGTACTTATCGTTATGTCGCGCTTATCGCCGAACATGTGCTTGACCTCGTCAAGCGCACCGTCGAAAAGTATCTTACCGGCATCGAGAACAATGACGCGGTTGCATAATAGCTCGATATCGCTCATTGCATGTGTGGTCAGAATGAGCGTAGTGCCGTATTCGGTTTTAAGAGTGTTTATAGCTTCGACGAGCTTGCGTTTAACCAAAACGTCCAAGCCGATAGTCGGCTCGTCTAAGAAAAGCGTTTTGGGGTTGTGAAGCATGGCGGCCGCAAGATCGGCGCGCATGCGTTGACCGAGCGACAGCGTGCGAACGGGCGCGTCCATAAACGGCTTCATGTCGAGAAGCTCGATAAGCTCTGCGATTCGCTTTTTGTACTCGGCTTCCGGAACGTCGTAGACGTAGCGCAAAAGCTCGTATGTTTCGGTAAGCGGAAGATCGTACCAAAGCTGCGTCTTTTGTCCGAACACAACGCCTATCGTTTTTAAAACGGCGTTGCGTTCTTTTGACTTATACGGATGCTTGCCGTCTATCAAAATCTCGCCCGATGTGGGCGTCAGAATACCGCTCATCATTTTGATAGTGGTGGATTTACCGGCGCCGTTCGCGCCTATGTAGCCCACCGCCTCGCCGTCTCCCACGGTAAACGACACTCCGTCAACTGCCTTGACGAGCGTGTACTTGCGTGAGAACAGCGTTTTTACCATGCCCCAAACGCCTTTGCCGCGTATCGGTTTTTTAAAGTGTTTTTCTACGTTTTTAAGCTCAATCATGTTAGTCTCTCTTGTACTGCAAAGATGAAGTGTAATTTATACACATCGGTCAATGAACAATGCGATAAATTTTTCAAAGATTAGTATACTACCCCCCCCCCCCCCCGTCTTGTCAAGCGTTGAGCGAAGGGCATTTCATAATTTTGTTATTTTGCTTTATCGGTTATGCACATTTTGCTTTTCCGACTTCGCTTTGCGCTTATGATATTTATGACGACAAATGCCGCTATCAGCAAAAGCACAGTGCAGGCAACGACGAGATACATCGTCCATGTTTTTACGTCACTGCCGAAAAAGCTCAAACGCACGTCGAAGCCGCTAAACAGTCCGTCTATCACATCTTGCGGCGCGCCGCCCGAAGTCATAAGACTCGCGTAGCCACTCATAAAGTGCGAGCGTAGTAGCCCCGTGCAGTACGTCCCGGGAAGGCACATAATCACATTTGCCATACCCTTGGAAAACTTCGAGATAGGATAATAAGCGCCGCAGATAAATCCGTATACCGACGATACGATGGTAGACACTGCGTTTATCGAACCGCTCGACCGCAAAAAGAAGCACACAACCGACGACAGCGCGGTACCGAAAAGCGTAGCCAAAAATACGTCGAAAACGACGGACAGCGCTTCGCCTGCGGTCATCGCCCAGCCCATTCCGGCTATGTAGCAAAATCCTGCGAGCATTGTTATGTAGCAAATCGCGAGCGTGACGACAGCGGTTGCGAAGTAGTAGCCCAAAACAAGCACATGCCCCTTTGCGGGCGTTACGGTAATGTCGGCGCGCGCACCGCTTACTCTGTCCGCAACCATGTTCATATTGGCGACAAACGCGACGGTAACGCAACAGACCGACAGCACCGACGAAACCTCGTAGGACGCGACCAAGCCGTTAACCGTCTTTGCCGGCAATATTATGCCTTCGAGCGTGCTGTCGAACGTCTGCAAAAACACGCGGTGCAAAAACAGCGCATACAGCATCATTATGATGAGCGGTGCAATCAGAGCGCCTATCAGCGTACCCTTGTCCTTAAAGAATAACTTGATATTGCGCACTGTAAACGCCGCTATTTGCTTTACGTCCTTTTTTAAGTTCATCTTAAAGCTACTCCGTAACAAGTTAATCACCGGCCGTCAGTCCTGTCGCCGCCAAAAACACGTCGTCCATTTTGCCTTTGCTCACCTCGTAGTCGGTAAAAAGCTCTGGGTACGATCTTATAAGCTCGGTTGCTTCCGCCGTGTCCTTAACCTCTATTCTAAATCCGCCTGCGATTTTTTGCAAAGGCTTACCGAGAACGGCAAGCTCGCTTTCGGCCTTATCGTAAATGGAAATAAAGTCGCCGGTATATTCGTTTTTAAGCTCGACGGGCGTGCCCTTTGCCGCTATCTTGCCGGCGTTGAGAATGACTACGTAATCGGCGTCGGCGGCTTCTTCCATGTAGTGCGTGGTCAAAAACACCGTCATATCTCCGTCCTTACGCAAACGGTCGATCACCGCCCAAACCGTCTTGCGCGTCTGCGGATCGAGTCCGGTAGTCGGCTCGTCGAGTATGAGGATTTTGGGCTTATGTAGTAGCGCACGCGCAATGTCGCACCTACGCCGCTGACCGCCCGACAGCTTGCCCACAGCTCGTTTTTCAAGCTCTTTAAGCGACAACATTTCATCAAGCTCGGCGTAACGCTTTTCAAACTCCGCGCCGAAAATTCCGTAGAGCGCGGCTCGGCTTTTTAGATTGGACTTAATTCCGAGCGCTTTATCGAGCGCGGAGGATTGGAACACAACGCCTATCTCTGATTTTATTTTGTCAAGATCGCGGTCGATGTCCAGCCCGTCCACAGTGACAGAGCCGCCGTTACGGTCGAGCTGACCGCAGATTATCGAAATTGTCGTGGACTTACCTGCGCCGTTCACGCCCAAAAACGCGAACAGCTCACCGCGCCGCACCTCGAACGAAATGCCGTCCACGGCGGTGACGTCACCAAACCTTTTTACAAGCCCTTCAATCTCTATTATTTTATCAGACATAATCGCACCTTCAATGCAGTAAGGCTAAACACTCCCAAATAAAGTATAGCACATATGGACACTCTAAAACATTAAAATAATATTAAATTTCAGCTCTGACCGTCATGCACTTTGTCTGCGCCGTCATTTGCTTCGGGCATTGCTTTGAGCCTTTTGTACCCGCCTATAAGCATATACAACCCGATAGCTAAAATCGCCGCAACGATGACGCCGCCGAGAAGCGGATTCATGACCTTGACGAACATATTTTTCTTGGCGTTAAGCTCCTTGAACATCATCGCTTGAAGCGCGAACAAAGAAATAAGCGCGTCCGAAAAACTTATGTTCTTTACGGCGATGAGCGACATGTCGTCTTGCTTTCTCACCTTTTTCATGTTGTAGACGGCAATACCCATTTTAATAAACGTGTACGCGGCAATGCCTGTGACGTACGCAACCGCACCGATAAAATAATTATAACTGTTGTCGTCGTTTATAGTGAGCCTGATTACGGGTATTATCGCCAATGCGAGCATGACAAGCACAATGCCGCAGTTACTGTAAGCGCGTAGCTGTCTTTCCTCCGCATTCCTATCGTCCTTTCTGCCGTGAAGTCTTGCCGTTACCAACACCTCGACGCGCGGAAGCACAAGAAAAATATGATACCCGACAAGCGCACCCAGCCACTCCGAGTGTTCGAGAACGGCGATTAAAATTCCGAACGCGACGTACAGCAGATTGAAAATTACGGAACACGTCGCATAAACGAACGCGCGAGTATTGTAGCTTCTAAAAAATTCGCGCACCTTGGGCTTGTCCTTCACACGTTCGGGAACGCCTACGACAGTCAGCACGGCATAAACCGAAAGCACGCCGAAAACAACCGCAACCAAATACACCGGCAATGCCCACATCTTCAAGCCCATGCCGAGATAGTAGAGAGTGATACTGCCAACAAGCGAAGCCACTCCCGCCGCCCATACCGTTATGCACATCCACATCGGCGGCTTTATCAAGAATTTGAGTATTTTGTTGCGCTTACTCATAGTCAAAAAAGTTTACAATATTTTATCTTCGAAGTCAAGCGTAAATATTAAAGCTCAAAGCGTTCGATACAAAAATTCAAAATCGGCGCGCAAATTTACAAAAACGTATTGAATCGACAAATGCACTGTGTTATACTATCGCAAGAGGAAGAATATGGACGGGAAAAGTTTAACGGTCAAAGACAGAACTGCGATTTTGAGCAATCTTGACAGCTCGGGGATATTTGTAACTTGCGGACGGCAAAACCCCAACATAATGGTCACGCATTGGGGGACGCTCGGAAAGCTGTGGGGACGCGATGTTTTTACTCTTCCCATTCGCAGCAATAAATACTCATATCAAATCGTGACAAAGACAAAAAGCTTTGCGCTCAACGTTCCGGCACGCGACATGCGCAGAGAAATATCGCTTTGCGACACAATATCGGGATTCAACCGCAACAAGTTCGAGGCGCTCAACCTCCACCCCAAACGCGCACGCACGATAGAAGCGTACATATTGGGCGAATGCGGACTGATTGTGGAATGCAACGTAATCGCCATGATTTCTCCCGAGTCGGTGGCCGAGCTTGCGGCAGGATTACCGCTCGGCGAAACCGCGCACACACTGTTTGTCGGAGAAGTCGCGGACGTTTACCGCTTGCGCTGACCACATACATAATCGAACAAACTAAAACGGCGTTAACTCAAAAAGCAAACGCCGTTTTTTGTATCAATAGTTTTGCGATATTCAATCCTCGACGGTAATCGTCTTGATGACAATCGGATTGAACGGAATGTCGGAGAACTGCTGCCACCTTCCCGTTTTGACCTTGCCGTACCCCACCGCGACCTTGACGCTCTCTTCGTCCGCACATTTGCCGAACGCCGCATATTCGCCGTCGAGGTGCGGAGTGTCGGCTACGCAAATAAAGAACTGCGAGGACGCGCTGTCTTTTACCATTGTACGCGCCATAGATATCGTACCCTTTACGTGCTTGATCGGGTTGTTAACGCCGTTGCTCTTGAACTCGCCCTTGATTTGGCTGGATTCCTTTTGAAGCAGTCCGCGACGGTCATCCCACACAAATCCGCCGCCTTGGATCATAAAACCGTCAATCACGCGGTGAAAGCACAATCCGTCGTAAAAATGCGCCTTGCAAAGCCCCACAAAGTTTGAAACGGAAATCGGCGCATACTCGGGATACAATTCGAGATTGATAACGTTCCCGTCGGTAAATTCGATTTTTGCCTTTATGATTTTATTGATTTCCATGATGTCCTCCTTTTAAATTATATCACGGTTCTTTCGGCTCTGTCAAGAGCGGTTAAAACTTCTTTGACGCACACCGCGCGGTTCACTTCGTCGCGAAGCGCCTTGCCGCCGCGCATGCCCTTGAAATAGTGTACGAAAAACTTGCGCGCTTGTATGACGGTGTAACGCTCGTCGAAGTATTTTGTAAGAAGCTCCAAATGCCGCCTGGCAATCTCGAACGGGTTTGATTCTTTACCCGAAAATACAGCAGGATTGTTTAGCGCCGCACGCCCTATCATGACCGCCGCAAACGGCGGTTTCGCCTCGCAGTCCGTAAGGTCGCCGTTGACTATTATCGGAATGCTTGACGTGCGCGCTATTTTTTCTATCTCCGAATAATCGGCGTTACCGGCATACCGCTGTTCGGCGTACCTGCCGTGAACAGCCACCGCCGCCGCGCCTGCTTGCTCTACGCTTTCTATAAGCTCGGCAGCTTGATTGTTGCCTGTATTATAGCCCAGTCGCGTTTTTACCGTTATCGGCTTATCTGTCGCGTTTACGAGCGCGCGAACGATATCGCCTGCACGCTTCGGATCGTTAAGGAGCGCCGCGCCGTCGCCGTTTTTTACAATCTTCGGCATGGGACAGCCCATGTTAACGTCGATGATATCGCTTTCGATGACCTCCGCCGCGCGCGAAAAATCATCGGGATTGCTCCCAAAAACTTGAACGCACGACGGCGTTTCGAACGGCGACAGTCGCATCAGCTCGCGCGTAGCTTTGTTGCCGTGGTCGAGTCCGCGCACCGATACCATTTCGGTCACGGTAAGCCCTGCGCCGCATTCCTTACAAAGCTCGCGGAACGCGATGTCGGTATACCCTGCCATGGGCGCGAGAATTCCGCCGCGTATTTCGTATTTGCCTATATAAAAAGACCGGCACGTCATAGCGACTCGATTTTTTGCTTGACGAGCTTATTGAGCTCGACCTCCGCGTCCTTGCCGCTGTCCGAAAGAAGTGCCGCGCAAGCGGCGATAGCCTTTGCGTAATCCCCACTGTTGAGCGCGCTTTCGAGGTCGGCTTGGGGATTTACATATTCGCCTGCCTTTTTTAGCTTTTTGTGCGTTTTTTGGCACAAAAGCAGTGACGGGAAATTTTCGGGCAGTTTTTGAAGTTGCGACTTGACAGTGTCGTAATGCTTTTCTATTCCCTTGTTCTTTTCCCAAAGCGACAACGCGTCATCGGCGCTTCCTGCGCTATCCGAGCCGAATATGAACGTATGTCTGCCTATCAGCTTTTTACACAGTCCGTCGCAGACGTCGTCGAAGTCGAACTCGCCCGTTCTTCGCGATATATCGGAATGAAGCAATGATTGCAAAAGCACGTCGCCGAACTCCTCGCACATATTGGGCAGGTCGCGCTTGTCTATCGCGTCTACCGCCTCGTAAGCCTCTTCTATCATGTTGATACGAATGCTGTCGTGCGTCTGCGCACGGTCCCACGGACAGCCGTCGCCCTCGCGCGTCAGCCGCGCAGTTACGCGCATCGCGTCGGCGGCGTTGTACCGTTTTTTCGAAAATTCGGGCTGAGCGCAAATTTCGATAACGTCACCGCATTTAAGCGTGCAAAGGTTTGCCGCAACGCCGTCCGCCGTGACCTCGATATCGCCGTAAAGCTTTATCAGCTTTGCCTTGACCTTTTCGAACTGGCCGCCGATATCGAACACGCAAAGGTCGATCGAAGTGTCGATTATCGGTGCGGAGAGAAACGTCTTTCCGTCAAGCGTCAATATATTCTTTCTTTCTTTCATAAGTGTACCGTCCGAAGTGTTAAATCGATGAGCGTCCTATCTGCCCAAATCCTCGATATGGTTTTTAACTTGCTTGCACAGATTTTTGAGCGCGTCCGAAGCGAACGGGCTTTTCAGCCCTGCGTCACTTGCAAGCTCGTCAATGTTCTTTGTGCCGCCTGCCTCGACGAGATCGAGATATCTTTTGAGCGCGTCATCGAAATTATCTTTTGCCAGCTCGCCGAACTGCAACGCCAAGCAGGTGGATAAGCAATAGTCGATATAATAGAACGGCGATTCGTAGATGTGCCGCTGATACTGCCATCTTCCGCCCTCGCTAATAAACGGAACGTCAGACATGTCAACATACGGGCGGAACTCGCGTTCGAGTTTGAGCCACAGCTCGCGCCGCGCTTTGGGCGTCATATCTGGATGCTCGTAAACGAGCTGTTGAAAATAATCGACGGTAACGCCGTAAGGCAAAAAGTTGAGCGCGTCGAAAATCTGCTGGTACGTCGCTTGCTTTTCGCGCTCGCCGTAAAAATACGCGTTATACTTATTGCACAGCGCTTCCATGCTCATGGAATGGGTTTCTGCCGTTTCCATGCCGCCCACCAAAATATCGGAATCTATCTTGTTTTCATAAGCACGCTTAAATGCATACGCGTGCCCGAACTCGTGCGTCAAAACGCCGACGTCGTCCATCGTTCCGTTGAAGTTGGCGAATATGAACGGCTGACCGTAAGAGTAAAGAATCTCGGCGTATCCGCCGCCGGCCTTGCCGTCACGCGAGGCGTAGTCGATAGCCTCCGCCTCGCACATCTCCTTGAAGAACGCACCGAGCGTGGGATTCATTTCGTCATACATCTCTTGCGCCGCAGTGAATAGGTCTTTCGCCGTGCCCTTGGGATCGATGTTGCCTCCCTCGATATATATGTCGTTGTCGTAAATATGAATACTGTTTAATCCGAGCCGCGACGCAAGCTCCGCTTTGAGCTTGATAAGAGTCGGCACCACGTCGCTTTTGACCGAATTGCGAAAAACCTCAATCTGCTTTCTGCCGTAGCCAATATGCCCGACGCGCAGATCGCCCATTTCGACAAAGCTGTCAAACCCCATCTTTTTCGCCATAGCGGTGCGCACCTTGACTAAACGGTCGTAAATGGAGTCGAGCTTATCTTGAACTGTGAGTAGCGTTTCGCCTATAACAGTGAACGCTTTTTTGCGCGTTTCGCGATTTTTATCCTTGCAAAAACCGTGCATTTCGCCGAGCGTAACTTTTTTGCCGTTCCACGGATAAGTAAGCTCGGCAAGCAGCTTGCTGTACTCTGTCGTCAGCTTGTTTTCCTCTACGCAATCCTCGACGATCTTATCGTCCATTATACGAAGGTCGGCTTTTATCTTTTCCACGATGAGCGGATTGATGACTTTACCGAGCTTTTTCGCATGAGGCGACGCCATGAGCGCACGGTGGAACTCGGCGGACTTCGCCCAAAGCTTGGGCAAGTTCTCGTCGTAGTAATCTTGCTCGCCCGAGTAAAATTTGTCGCGCACGTCTAACGTATGCCGTATCATCGCAAGGCTTACCGCGGTGCTGAAATCGGTAATGTACGCGTTAAGCTCCTCGCGAACTGCGGCAAGCGCGCGTTCATCCGATGCCAATCCAAGCTTTTTAATCAGCCCGTCTACAAACTCGACCGCGGCGTCCACGTCCACGCGATTGTACTCGTATTCGGAAATTTTTTTAATCATTGCTCACTCCTTAATTCATATCGCATAAAAGATTATACGAAAAAGCCGCGCAAAAGTCAATTGTCTTGCGCGGCTCACATAGTATGCGTTTAACCGAAAACAGTTAGCGAAATGGGCGGAACGGTCACTCCGCCTTTTGCCGCTTTTGCTTCCTTGCCTACGGCGAAAATGACGTTTGAGTTGGGCGAAATATCGACTGCCACAGTCTGTTTGACTTTGAGCGGATTGACGACTACTGTCAGTGCTCCGCGCTTATACACTAGCGGCTCCGCGCCTTTTGCGTGAACAAACTCGAAATCGGTCGAGGTAAACTCCTTGCGGCTCTTACGGAATTCCAAAAACGATTTCATAAAATTAAGAAACGACTTCTTATCTTTGGTCTGCGCCGCAACGTTTATCTGTTTGTCGATTGTGGCCGGCAAGAACGTCTTGTCAGCAGTCGAAAATCCGGCGTTCTTTTCGTCGCTCCACTGCATGGGCGTTCTCGATCCGGTGCGTTGAAAGCCGCATTCGACCGACGGCATGCCTTTCATGTATGTCATGCCTATCTCGTCGCCGTAATAGATAAACGGAACGCCGGGCAATGTGAACAGCGTCGCGTATATCACTTTCAACTGTTCTTGCGAATACTTGGGTGCAAGACGAGGCGTGTCGTGGTTACAGCTTATAAGCGCGATATAACCGTCGTTCTTTATAGCATTGTACCAATTGCCGAAATCGTTTGCGAATTTTGAGCAATCGCCCGAGCCGTCCGCGTCGAAATAACTGATATTCTTGCCGCTTTCATCCTCCATGCGCATGAGCAAGCTGTACGGATTGCCGCGATGGTCGAGCATGAAGTCTGCGTGGAATCCGGCACGAATGGCTTGCGGATTGGACCATTCGGAAACAAGTACCGCGTCCGGATATTCGTTATCGAGCATCGTCCTTATCTCGCGCCAAATCTCGCTCGTTGCCGGCTTTTCACTCTGACTGCCGTCGTTCTTCACGAGGGAGTCAGCCATATCCACGCGGAAACCGTCCGCGCCGCGGTCGAGCCAATACCTAATGACCGACTTCAACCACTCGCGCGTTTTAAGCGCCGCCTCGGACTTATAAGACATCTGCCATGCCGGCTCGTCTATACGGTTAAACCCGTAATTGAGCGCAGGCTGTGTGGAGAAAAAGTTGACGATACTGCTGCCGTTCCTGTCAAACCTGCCCGAGTTATTTTTAAAGCCCTGCGGACAAGCCCACGGATCGTTCGTCCAGATATACCTGTCGTACATCTCGTTGGGAATGTTGGACGCGCTCTTGATAAAGTCGGGGTGTTCCTCGGACGTGTGACCTGGCACGAGATCGAGTATTACCTTTAATCCCTTTGAGTGCGCCGTGCCTATAAACTCGTCAAAGTCCTCTTCCGATCCGAAGCGCGGCGAAACCTTGAAGTAATCGCGCACGTCGTAGCCTCCGTCCTTGAACGGCGAATCGTAGTGCGGATTGAGCCAAATCGCATTGCAACCGAGCGACTTGATATAGTCGAGCTTGCTCGTAATGCCTTTAAAGTCGCCGTATCCGTCGCCGTTACTGTCCATGAATGAGTTGGGGTAGATTTCGTAAAATACCGCCGATTTCAACCATGCGCTAATCATAGCTCACTCTCCTAAAATCAATTCGATTTATATCTTTCTTGTGCTGTCGCTTATTTTGCCGATTCTGCTTGTTTCTCGTCCGTCTTTTGTGCAGTCTCCGCGGCTGCATTCGCCTTTGTTATCTTGACGATTGTGACTATGCCTGCGGCGACAACGCCGGCGATTATTGCGACGATATAGACCACCCAAAGACTGAAATCAATAGATCTTCTTGTCACAATCGGCGATTGAATTTGTCTTACGGACGAGGACAAGAACGTCGATTTATAGTGTTCTTGAACCTTGCGCACAAACTCAGTCGTTTGTGTTTCAAGCTCCGAAAGCGTTTCGATTGCCGAATCTATAAGCGCCTTATCCGTAGCGCTTGATTCTTCGTTCAATTTTTCGAGCCGCGTGTCGATATTTTTAATCTTGATTTCATAATCGAGTACTTGATTGTTCGCCTCGTTTAATTTGTCGATATAGATTAACAATTCGGGCGGATATTTAACATTCTCGATATGAATACCGCCGTTATCCGTTGTTTCGGTATTGGGTTTGATTTTATCAATCAATTCTTTTAACGAAACGATATAACTCTTCAAAGGTTCGAGCTTATTGTTTATCTCGGTCTTGCTTGCGTTAAGCGCGTTTCGCGCCGTTTCCTTGTCGCGCCAGATATTGTTGGATGTAATATATGCGTTAAACAATACGTATTTGCCCGAAATGATATTATATTCGCTCAGCAATTGATTAAACGTCACAGTGCTTGCCGCCGAAGACGACTCCGATATTCTCGTGAGATACGTCTTGACCGAATCAAGCGACATAGTATACATATCATAGATATCGAAAAATTCGTACTGTTCGTTTTCGGCTAGCGTAAACACGCTTGTTAAGAACATATCGCTCTTTGCAAAACGGCTTTGAAAATCCGCATAAAAGCTCGCAACTATCTTGTTGAGCAATGTTTTCGCTTGATCATCCGAAAGTCCGAGTTCTTCCGGATCGGAAATGATTATGTTGAACCGCGTGGGAATCATCGTGTAATTGCGGAGCCTGTTAGCGGCGTCTTTATCTCCGTTTGCCGCCGCCTCTTTAAGGCGGACGTACTCGTCCGTTTCCACGCCCTCGACGCGCATCTTGCTGCGCAGCTTCGAAATATCTTTTATAACGCCGCCGAGATTGCCGGACTGTACGGCGTTATTGAGAACAGTCGTGGAAATTATGCTGTCGGTGTCAAGCATGCCGCCGTTCGGATCGAGCCCATTTTCTATGCCGTCGTAAATAAATTCAATCGACGTCTGCGCAACCGGTTCCGATTTATAAAATACTTTAATCGGCACTGCAACGGCCGTCGCAATCAAAACCAGCGTTACGGCGTATATAATCATTCGCAACCAGCTTTTTTTGAAAAAGTGTCCGACCTTTTTAAACGTAATGCCTTCTTCGTTTTCGTCTTCCGCGTAAGCGTAGTCCTGGTTCATAACAACTCCTTTGATATCATTTGTGTAGTGTTAGTATATCACCGATTCCAATGAAAATCAACAAATTCACATCGCATAATAGTATTTTTGGTTAAAGCACATACTATGCTTATCATGAGAAATATCGTTATAGTAGGCGGCTCGTCCGGCATAGGACTTGCTTTAATCCAAAATCTCGAAGGCGACAACATCGTCAACATCTCGCGCACACCGTGTACGGTCGCAGGCGTGAACAATCTGACTGCGGACGTAACCGACACACAATCGCTGAAACGAGCTTTTTCGCGCATTTCGCGTATAGACGCGCTCATATACTGCGCAGGAACTTCGATGGCGGCGCCCGTCGAATACGTCCGCACCGACGATTACAAGCATCTGTTCGAGGTCAATATTTTCGGAGCGATTGAGTGTTGTAAGCTCGCCGCGCCTCTTCTCAAAAAGAGCGAGGACGGCAGAATTATTATGTTGAGTTCGACAGGCGGAATTACACCCATCGCATACGACGGATTTTATTCTGCGACAAAAGCAGGACTGATTGCACTTTGCACCGAACTGCGACTCGAACTGCCGCAAATAAAAAGCACCGCGGTTATAATCGGCGGCACAAGAACGCAATTCTCGTTCAAACGCGATGTGTATATCAACTGCGACGATTACGACGAAGATTTAAAACGCGCGACTGCGGCGCTTACCAAAATCGAGCAGACGGGATATGACGCGGATTTTGTCGCCAAAAAAATAGTTGCGATACTCGATAAAAACAATCCGCCGCCGCAAGTGACGATCGGATTGAAAAACAAATTATTGACCGGTCTTTACAAGCTGATGCCTTGGCAGCTCAAACTCTCGTCGCTTCGCAGCACCTACGACATATAATATCTGTCAGGCGAACTTTTCAACATTATGAAAAACAGCAATACAAAAACATCCTCGCTTTTTGGCAAGGATGTTTTTAACATTAAGTTTACTATTTCTTTGACGCCTCGTATTGAATTGCGAGTTTCGAGCCGAGCTTGGCTGCTTGGCGAATAAAGCCTTGACCTGTTGCAATATTGAGCTCTATGCCCTCTCCGTTCATGAAACATATGCCGAGGTTGAACATGGCG
Source organism: Clostridiales bacterium (assembly GCA_022508445.1). Lineage (GTDB taxonomy): Bacteria > Bacillota > Clostridia > Christensenellales > Pumilibacteraceae > Anaerocaecibacter. Next base: position 237,066 of record JAFLVG010000001.1, read on the forward strand.
TCGGGATGTTTTTGTTTTGCCGCTTCTTTAAACCAATAAACGGCTTGTTCGAAATCGTTTTCGATTTCATCGCCGTAATAATACATTTCACCGAGCGAGTTTTGCGCGGCGGGATCGCCGGCAAGCGCGGCGGCGGTAAGCTCGTCATAGTGAGCCCAGAACTCCTTACCGGCAATGCGGTTGCGGTATTCTTCGATAAGGCTTTCGTTCTCGGCAATAAGCCTACGCTCTTCTTCTATCTGTTCTTCGGTAACGGCGATGGACGCATTATATGCCGAGCGCTTAACGGGATCGGAAAGCACGCCATAAGCCTCTTTTATCTTTGCGAGTTTGACAACAATGGACTCGTCCGCTTTACCCGCATACCGCTTACACAGTTTATTGTAAGCGTCGTCGATTTCCTCGCTTGTCGCCCAGATCAGCACACCCAAATCACCGTACAGCGTGGACTTGGCTTTTCTGCGGTCGGCCTTTGCCTTTTTGTTCCAATCCTCTATGCGCCGCTCCGCATCGGAGAGGAATTCCTCGCTCTTTGCGTACTGCTGCCACTGATCGTTTTCGGAACGAAGAGTTTCCACCTCTGCGGTCAGCGTTGCGACCTGACGGTGAAGCTCCTCGATTTCCTCTTGCATTTGCCGCCGCTTGTCTTGCTGCAAGTGTATTTGCGCTTGGTTTTTAAGCTCGAATTGGGACTTGTCCATTTCGAGTTTCTTTTTGTCTTGTTCGAGTTTTTTGTTTTCCTGTTCGAGTTTTTTAATGCACAGTCGTGCTTTTTCGAGCATCACATGAAGATTGTCCGCTTCTTCCCTGACCTTTTGAATGGCCTCGCTGTCGGCACTTCCAAGTTCGCGAAGCTCGTTCAGTTGGGCTTCCAGCTCGTCCGCTCTGTCGCGTTCTTTGGTAAGCTCCATGTCGCGGTTGAAAAGCTCGCCTTCGAGCTCGCGCCTATCTTGCTCCGCGTCGGCAAGCTGGCGTTTAAGATCCGAGTCGTCCTCGACATTCCTTTTAAGCCTTTTGTTTTCGGCAAGCAAGCTCCTCACGCTCTCGTTGAGCCTGTTGATTTCGGCCTCCGCCGCAGCTTGCGCTTCCGCTTTGCCCTGCTCGCGCCCGTTCTGATAGGCTTGATTGCGAAGGGCTTGCACTTGGGCTTGCATTTGCGCGTTTTGGAATTGCGCTTGCGCTTGGGCCTGCGCCTGACGCGCCGCCGCCTGAGCCTGAGCCGCTTGACGTGCGCGCGCTATCGTTGCGTCACGCATGGCGCTCACGTTCATATTGTTCATATTCATTCCGCTGTTGCGGAACGCCGCTTGACGTGCGGCCTGGCGCGCCGCCGCTTGGGCTTGTGCGCGCTGTTTTGCGATTACGCTCTCGGGATTGAGTCTGCCCGACATCGATTCTTTGAGCTTGGCGTCGTATTCCGCGCGCGATTTGGGATCGGAAAGCACGGCGTTCGCCTCGTTGATGTCGGCGAATTTATCAGCCGCGGCGCTGTTGCCGGGATTGACGTCGGGGTGATACTTCTTTGCAAGCACACGGTAACTGCTCTTGATCTCATTCTCGGTTGCAGTCGGTTTGATATTGAGAATTTGATAGTAATTCTTCATCGAGTCCTCGTTGAACAACAATACTTTATAATTGTACAACCAAGCGCGAAAAATGTCAAGTACAATGGGCAATAAACAGACTTTTCGCATCAAAAAAACCGCCCTGACTTCAAATGGGAACAAGGCGGTTATCGGTAAACGGCTACACTCCGCCGTCGATATTCTTTTTCATGAGCTCTGCGAGCTGCAAATATTTTTTGACCGTAGCCGAGCCGCATTTTTCGTACTCTTTCAAATCGCGTATAAGCTCGGTGAGCGCGGCGGCGTCGCGGCTACGCACGACTATCTCCGTCCGTGCCGCGGCATTCCAATTCATAAGCCCCACGCTTTCGGGATAGCATGAAAGAAGAGCATTTGAGTACTCGGCAACAAACTGCGCGTCGCCGCCTTGCATGTGTTTTTCGAAAACCTCGAAAATATACTCCCTTCGCAAATCGATGAACGGCTTATACCAATTGAGCAGCTTGTCTGCGCCCAATAGCTCGACCTCGTCGCCTATAAGCATCGATCCGCGCACCTCTGCCGCTTGCTTGTATATTTCTTTATCGTGCAACAGAGTAAACAGCTTTTCGTCGAATTCTTCGTCGACAGGCTCGTTGGTCGCGTCGAGATAGAAGTAATAAGTATACCACAGCGGTCGCAATTTCTTGATGAGATTGCAGACACAATAAACGGCGGCATAAAGCGAAATTTGGCTTATAGGCTCGCGGTCCTGCGGAGGAATAACGCCGCTTACGACAAGCCTATCGAACAGCGGAGAGCCGTAATCGTACTTGATAAAATCCTTGCCACGCCGCTTGTACCAACGCCCACCGCTCGGTAAAACGTCGGCGGACGCGGCGGTATGTACAAACTCCGGATTGTCTTTTTTGTAGTCGGGGTGACGCTCCGGTTCGATCAAAAAGCAACATCCGTACTCGAACAGCGTGTTATCGGGCATTGCGACGTATTCCGGATGAACGGCGCAAGCAAAGCAGTAAAGATTGTAGAGCAGCGAGCGCTTTTGCGCATACGACAAATCACTATCGCCGATTGCCTCGAACGTAGGATCGAAAAGCTCCCCGACCGTGTCTTTAACTTCCATACAAAACACCTCGCATATAACCGATTATTTGACTGTTTCGCGCGCAAGCTTTATCGCGGCGCACGCGGCGACCGTCGTCGAATCCGTCACTTTGAGATCGAGAATATCGTTTGGTTGCCACTCTTCTCCGGCAAGGCTGTCCGCGGTAATAAAGAAAGTGTAAAACCGATTGCCGCGAAAATTCGCCGCCGCCTGCAAAGCCGAACACTCCATATCGACGGCAATGCACCCGTTTGCTTTCATCTCGTCGGCACGAGTTCGCGTTTCCCGGTAGAATCCGTCCGTCGTCCAGGTGCCGCCGCTCAACGTACTGATTCCGCACGCCGAAAGAACGGATGCTACCGTCTTGCTTTCGGCAACTTCGATAAAGTCATCGGCAGGCAGGTAATGATAGCTCGTACCCTCGTCGCGGTACGCCTTTGTAGGCACGATAAACGTGTGGGGCGGCGTTTCGATGAGCGTTCCGCAAATGCCGAACGCAATTACTTGCTTGACTCCGCACGCCATAATCTCCTCCATGGCGCTGACAGCCGCCGGCGCACCGATGGGACTTTTGTAAACGGCTATCCGTTTACCGTCCGCCTCGAACGTGAAGATATCTATGTCCACACTGCCTTTGATAACGCCGGTGCGCTTTGCGCCCGACTGTCTTATCAGCTCGTCAAATATATGCGTGCTGAACGCCGTGATAGCCGCGTCCGCTCCGACATGCTCGCCGCGCGGCGAAATCAACCCTTGCTCGTCGATAAATCGAATCATGAATTCACCTCGCTTTAAGTATACATCAAATCTCACGCCGTGTCAATTCAACACAGATAATGCCGTTGCAAACAGAACAAAAAAACCGACTCGTTAATTTGAGTCGGTTTTTGAATTTATTACAGATTGACTTATTTACTCAATGTCTTTGCGAGCGATGCAAGCGCGGCGTACGCGTTTGTGGTGTTCGCACGCACCTTGACCGCCGTGATCTTGTAATTGCTGTACGTTTCGCCGCCTTCCGCCGCTTTGTTGTGAACGCGGTCGTAGATGTACGGGTAAAGCCTGATCTCGCCCACACTGCCGTCGGTATTGCCTATCAAAATTTTTACTCTGTCGAAATAAATCTTTTCGCCGTCGACTTCGAGCGATTGCGCGGTCTTATAATCGATTTTTCCGCCCTCTATCTTGACGGGCTTATATATAAGCTCTACCATATACTCAGTGGAGGTCGCCGAAACAGCGCTTATCGCATCGGCAGACATGGTCGTCTTATTGCCGTTTACGTCGCGCACAAAATTGTAGGAGTAATCCCAATTCCATTGCAGAACGGCGTTCATCACGCTGAAATCCATATCGTCCATTGCGTTACGTATCTTGCTTTGAGCGCTCTCGTTGGTATACGTAGGAGTAGAGTTTCCGAGATCGTAAAGCTCGTAACGCTCGGGGCGCTTCAATCCGTCGAGCGGATCTACGCGCACCGCACACATAACTGCGATTGCGATAAGAATGAGCGCAGTTATGCTGACAACTATAATGACCGCTATATTCGCTTTTTTGTGCGACGCTGCTACGGTCTCGTTTTCCTGTTTTTGAACTTTTTTGTTGTTCTTCGACATATTGTATTCCGTCCGAAAGGATTTATTCTTTACTGTAAGTGTGGCCTATTCGCGCGGCGTGTCGCCACCGTCGCCCTCTTTATTTTCGGGTTTTTCGACCTTTTGCTTGGGCGTGCGCTTGACTGTCTTTTTGGGAGCCGCATGTTCGGCACTGTCATTTTTGACTTCCGGCTCCGTCACGTCGTTTGCGCCGTCCGTTTTTTCGGAATCCGAAACGGGCTCTTCTGCTTTATCGGTTTTTTCCGGTTCATACGGCTTGATCTCTACCTTCTTTTCGGATTGCGAAAACGGTTGGAAATCGGAGAGCTTTTTAATGGGGGCTTTCTCCATATCGCTCTTGTGCGCCGCCTTGTAGCTCAACCGCTCGTTAAGCGCCTTTTTGACCTCTTCGGGCGAAGCGCCGTCCATGAGCATGTCGACTTCTTCCGAATAAATGGTCTCGCACTCCAAAAGCACGCGCGCCATATTTTCCATGATCTTGCGGTTTTCTGACAGTATCTTAACTGCCTTGTCATGCGCTTCGTCCAAAAGCCGCCTGACTTCCGCGTCTATCTGCGCTGCGATAGCTTCCGAATACGAATGCTGGGTTTGGTAATCTCTGCCGAGGAAAACCTCTTGACTGCCGCCGTAATAGACAGGCCCGACCTTGCTCGACATACCCCATTCGGTAACCATCTTTCGCGCGACGTTTGTCGCTTGTTGCAAATCGCCCACAGCGCCTGCGGTGTAGTCCTCGATAACAAGCTCTTCCGCCGCTCTTCCGCCCATGGCCTGCGCAAGCATGCCCAAGACCTTGCTCTTCGGAATGTGGTTGTTGTCGTTGTCGGGACGGTACATCGTATAGCCTGCCGCCTGACCTCGCGGAATGATCGAAACCTCTTGTACGGGATCGCAACCCTTTGTCTTCTTTGCAACGATTGCGTGGCCAGCCTCGTGATACGCGGTAATGCGCTGATCGACGGGCGTGACGAGCCGCGATTTCTTTTGCGGGCCCATGACGACTTTGTCGATTCCTTCGAACATATCCTCCATCGATATGCGAGTGCGGTTTTCACGTGCGGCAAGAATGGCGGCCTCGTTCAAAAGGTTCTCTATATCCGCGCCAGAAAATCCGCTCGTAATACGCGCGATCGCTTGGAAATCAACATCCGACGCAAGCGGCTTATTGCGCGCGTGAACCTTCAATATGGCCTCTCTTCCGCGAACGTCGGGAAGGTTGACGTAAATCTGACGGTCAAACCGACCGGGACGCATGAGCGCCGGATCGAGGACGTCACTGCGGTTCGTCGCCGCCATGACGATTATATGCTCGTTGGATTCAAAGCCGTCCATTGCGACAAGCAGCTGGTTGAGCGTTTGCTCGCGCTCGTCGTTGCCGCCGCCCATGCCTGCGCCGCGCTGACGGCCGACCGCGTCTATCTCGTCGATAAACACAATGCACGGCATATTCTTTTTCGCTTGGTCAAACAGATCGCGTACACGCGACGCGCCTACGCCTACGAACATCTCGACGAAATCGGAGCCGGACTTGCTGAAAAAGGGAACGTTCGCCTCGCCAGCGACCGCTTTTGCAAACAACGTCTTACCTGTTCCGGGAGGGCCTACAAGCAACACGCCGTGCGGCACTCTTGCGCCGACCGCCGTGAACTTTTGCGGATTTTTGAGGAACTCTACAATCTCTTTAAGCTCTTCCTTTTCCTCTTCCGCGCCTGCGACGTCGGAGAAACGCACTTTGAGCTGATTTTGCGCGTTCGCCTTGGTCTTACCGAAATCCATGGTGGATCTCGTGGAATTGCTCATGGCGCGGAACATGAATACCATCAGTATCACGAGCAGCAACAGCCCGAGTACGGGTATGATATAATCTGTTATTGATGTGGCATAGCGGTCGTTAAAAGAAAGCGCAATGTCCTTGCTTTCCCCGTTGTTTTCGTTATATTTATTGACTAATTCTATAATAAGCTCGTCGCGCGCATAAACCTTGTACGCGACCTTGCCCTTACTGCTGTCGGTTTTAACATACGCCGTGTCGTTTTCGAGATAAATTTCAACGACAAAGCCCTTGTCGACGTCGTTTACAAGGTCGGTATACTTCTTCTCCTTATAGCCGGTAGAGGCATACACAATCACCCAAACTATGACGGCGACAAGTATGACGCTGATAACGCCGATTAAAACTTTCGTGCTTGTTTTCAAATAGGACTCCTCCGCATTATAGAATAGTATAACACGTTTGACGGAATTGTACAAGCGTTTTTTGCCGCATAGAGCATTTTAATTGACTTTTAATAATATGTTCAGGCGAGAAATCGGGAAAAATATTACTGTTCACGCCGATATTACGACCGTAAGAACGATATTGTTGCCGATGTCGCTCGACCCGATTAAAAAGATGTCGCGACCGTCACGCTCAAATTTAAAAATTTCCGAGCCGTTCAATGAAACTGTTATGTTATCCGCGTCTATGGTAAACGAAAGAAGCTCGGTATCACCGCCGTTTAAGGTCACCTTGCCGCTTGCATGGTCGAACTCTACCGTAATTTGCTTGCTGTCGTGCTTGATGACGTAAGTATTCTCGCCGAAGCATACAAGAAGCACGTATCCGCTCGTGATCGAGTCGAACGTGCTCCCATCGTCTGTAAACCTAATGCAATTTTCGCCAATCTCGACTGCCCTGCCGTTTATCGTCCAATGTCCGTCCGTATAGTCCAACTCGGCAGTAGCACCGTTAATTGTCGCGCTTTCGTTTTCTATTACTATGACCGTATCGGAATTGCAATAAACGCCGTCTATTTTCGGCGCGATGACAAGCACTGCGCAAGCAAGCCGCGGCAAATATCCGTCGGATAGATAAACGATATCCACAGCGTATTCGCCTACCTCAGTAAAGCTCGGCGCCTCTTCTTTGTACTCACCGTCTGTTTTATACAATACGGTGCCGTCGAAATCGATGCCAAATCCGTGCGTTTTGCCGTCAAAGACGACGCGCCGCATAACGTCTCCGACTTCGAGCGTAGGGCGCATGGACAGCACGATCTCTACTTTGCTGACCGATCCGTCCGCAACAAATTCAAGCTCAACGTCGGAAGTGGAATAATCGCGGACATCCGCACTCTCGCAATAGTTGACACCGTCTATCGTCATTACGGTTTTTCCGCAAGCGGCAACGGTCGCCGTTTCGTCGGCGAACGAAATATAAACCGTAAGCGTGTCGCCGCCGGCAACATAAACGGCATCCTCTCCGACCGCAATCATGTAAACACAGTCGTCGTCAGACAGCTTAATATATTCCTTTTCGTCGAAAATCAGCGTGCCGTCATTGCACGTAAACTGTTCGTCGCCGATAAGACCGCTACCGTCTGCTTTGACAGTAAGCGGCTTTTCATCATCGCCTATAACCGCACTGTTGTTTGTCAAAACGATTAAGCCGCGCTCGTCGTTGAGATATCTGCCGCGCAGGTCAGGCAAAATGGTGAGCGTACACGAGTCTGCATAATCCCCGTAAGCTCGCGATACCCTGTAAAATACGGTGTATTCTCCCACTTCCGTCCGAGTGCTTTCGTCACCGAAAACTATCCCGTCAAAAGAAAACTCGACAACGTCTTCGGGCAAAAGTCCGTCGATTGTTATGCCGTGCGGAAAGCCGTCATAAATAACCGTGACGTTATTTGCTGAAATATTGTCGAGTATTATCCTATTTATAATAATGTCCGCGCTTCCGTAGTAATCCGCATAGCCGGCGCGCACCACCCTGAAATAAACAGTATATTCTCCGGGCATGACATATTCAATCGTATCGAGGGCATAGCCGCCATTCTCCGATTCGGAATAATAAACCTTATCGGTAGTCAAAACATTTTCGACATTTATAGAATGAGCCCTTCCATCGTAATCTACAATCACATCCGCGGCAAAAATACCTGTAATCATGCCCTTGCCGTCGTTCTCTGCTTTGTTTTCGCCGCATGCGAGAAAAATGAATACGCACAAAAGCACGCATAAAGCGTGAATTACAAAAACTCCAAGCCGTTTTATCATTAGCAATAATCTCTTTCGTTGGATTTTCAAATACGATTAAGCTCTTTTAGTATAATTTACTGAAATATCTTTGTCAAGCAAGTTATTTACCGCCTTACGGCGCGAGCTTACCCAAAAACTCGGTAAACGCTATTCTCCAATAGCTTTCGTTGTGCGTTCCGCCTTCGACATAGTTTTCGATTATACTCGATGCGGCGAAGCCGGCTGCGGTAAGTCCGCTCTTAATTTTTCTTGTTTCGGTAACGAGCATGTCTTCAAGATCGTTGTCCTTGTATCCGCAGTAAACGTATACATTGGGCTTGCCTGCCGAAAAGCCGCTCTTGCTCGCGTAAAATCTAGTCCAGTCGCTCGATTGGAAAATTCCGTTGGCCGGCGAGAATGCGCCGATGTATCCGTACAAATCGTTGTCACGAAGTCCCAAATAGTATGCGGCAAGTCCGCCCGACGACGAGCCGGCAATGCCTGTTTTTTCGCGGCTCGTGTCGACCGAATAGTGGTCTTTTACCCACGGCATGAGCGTCTGTTTAATGAAGTTTCCGAGATCGTCAAGCTTGCCGTTAGTAAAGTATCCGTACTGCGAGCCGCCGAGGGACGTAAGCGTACCGAAGGACGGACTCATAGTCAGCTCTTGGTCTCTCTGCCTGCTTGACTCTGTATTGTCGATTGCGACAATAATAATACCCGCACCGCCGTTTTTCATTAGGTTTGTGACCGCAACGTCCACCGCCCACGGATTGGATGCGGGCTGAGTACTCGATCCGTCGGTATAGAGGTTTTGCCCGTCGAACATGTACAGCACACCGTACTTCTTTGCGGTAGAATAGCCGGGCGGTGTATACACCGATATCTTCTTGCTCTTGCTCGAAGTGTAACTCAAATTCGTCGCGTCTGTAAGTGTTGTGTACGTAACCTTGCCGTAGTCGGTAGCGTCCATAGTGAAAATCCCGTCCTCTCCGTAATATCCGCTTGTCGCACTGCTGACGACAAGATCTTTGGTCTGACTGTTGCCCCCGTTATTGAAAATAACCCTGTCGTATACAGTGCAATCGATTAGCACCGAGTATTGCTTTTCGCCGAAGCCCGACGTACCGCAAACGCTCAATTCTTCGCCAGGCCACGCTTTTTTGCTCGCTCCCGTAGAGTTGTTCCAGATATAAGCGTATACTTTGTTCCAACCATTGTTGTTTGTATAGTAGACATTGATCTTGGTGTTTCTCGGAGTCGACGGAGTTTCCGGATCCACCGGTGTTTCGGGCGTGGGCTTCGTTGACGGTGGCGTGACGTAAATAACGCCGCTCGTGCCGGTAATGCGCAGTTCAAACGCATACACACCGGCGAGCTTGGCTGTGCCGTTGAAATCCGACGTGGCATAGCTCTGATATACGTTATTCGAATCGTCGTAGAAAAACACCATATCGCCCACAGCCAATGTGGTCGATACATAATATATATCGGTAGTGTCGGTAGTGCCGCTGTTTGCACGCTTGGTCATGACAACCGCCGTATTGTTGTTTACTTTAAAATAAACCGTCCTTTCCGTTTCGTCCGGCACGTCCGGAATTTCATCCCCACCGTCGTCGCCTTCTCCGCCTTCTCCACCGGTATGTTCACCGTCCGGCTCGGTCGGCTTAACATCTTTCGAGCAACCCAAAACACCGAACACAAACGGCATTATCATCATCATTACTATTATCAATAAGAGTGCGCGTCGTTTCATAATAACCTCGCAAAACAGCATAATAATTATAGCATAATTGTGCTTGCAAGTCAACCCACTCGCAAAAAATAGCGGCTAATGTCAAAGGTTATTTTTTCGCGAGTTATTTCGATGTAGCGAGGACGAATACATCGTATTAGTTTTTCTCAATGTTGCTCTTCATTTTACAACAGATTTAACCCGCTCTCTCCGCCACATAAAAAGGCGCACCCAAAAGGTGCGCCTTGCGTGGCGGAGAGAGCGGGGTTCGAACCCGCGGTACCTGTTACAGTACGCTCGCTTTCCAAGCGAGTACCTTCAGCCGCTCAGCCATCTCTCCGTGTCGTCCGCTTATTGTGCGGACGAGATATTTTATTTGGTTATTGATTGTCCGTTACCACTGATTTTTCACATGCTCGGCAAATCCGATTTTGTCCGTCAATGTGATAATCGTACCGTCGTCGAGCGTCGCTTTGCCGTAGAACTTTCCGAACACTTGATGCTGATCGGTTGCCAAGAACAGCACGCGCATGTGGTCTTTTCTGTCTATCATCGGGTAAAACTGCAATTCCAGCCGTTCTTTGTCGTCGGTGATTTTCCAAGGTTTAAGGTAGTCGAGCTTGCCCTGCGTATACGGTATTTCGAATTTGACCTCGCCGAGCTTGTTCGCCTTGCCGTTATACACAATCACGTTCTCACTTGCGACCGGCTTTCCGAAGCCGTAACCGAGATTTAGCCCGAGCGACACACCTTCCACTTCGCAAGACAGCGACGCCCAATACCATCTGTTTTTGTACGGCCAAACGCCTCTACCCCAATCGAGTCCGCCGTAAGCGTTCTCGAATTCGTGGCGCATATCGCCCAATGAAAACCAACCGCTTCCCTTCAAGCAATTGATCTTCGTATTGTAATAGAACTGCTTGCGCTTTTCGAACGGCACTGCCACCGTTATATTGTCGGTTTCGATCGGCTCGAAAGTCATCTCGCACGCGAAGTCGCGCTTGCCGTTGTATTTTTTATACTCGCACCGAAGCCGCCGCGTTCCGTCAGAATCTATATCGAATGAAATATCGACATTACCTTTTTTGAACCGAACATTCCCTTCCGAGCAGTTACTCGGCATTTTGAGCTTGCCGCGCGGAAGCAGTCCGACCTTGCTCTCGGTGATGTATTTAAGGTGCGTGAAGTCTATAACGGACGCCGACGCAAGCGACATATACGAGTTGTCCGCCACCGTCAGCGCTACGGCGTACTCATCGTCGCCGAAATAGTAATAGTCCCACTCTTTTATGCGCAGTTTTTTGCCCTTAATTGCGCCTCGGTCATAGCTTTTGACCTGCGAAAACGCATAACCGCCTTCGCAAAGCTCTCCGCGAGCGTCGAGCAAATTTCCTTCGCCGAGCAGTCCCGACCGCATGGATTAACGCTTGGAGAACTGCGGAGCTTTGCGCGCCTTTTTGAGACCGTATTTTTTACGCTCTTTCATGCGCGGATCGCGAGTGAGGAATCCCGCCTTTTTGAGCGCCGGACGGTAAGTCGTGTCCACATTGCAAAGAGCGCGCGAAATGCCGTGACGAATCGCACCGGCTTGACCGGTATAACCGCCGCCGCGGACGTTGACGATTACGTCGAACTTACCTGCCGTATCGGTTTCGGCAAAGGGCTGATTGACAATAAGTTTAAGCGTATCGAGCGGAAAATAATCGTCGAGCGAACGCTTATTGACGGTTATCGTGCCGCTGCCGCCTGCCAAGATACGTACACGCGCGACCGCTTTTTTGCGGCGGCCCGTGCCCCAATATTGAACTTTCTTTTTTGCGGAAGATTTAGCTGCCATAGCTTATTACCTCTTTTTAATTTGCCTTGTCGTTATAGAGCTTGATTGCAAGCGGCTGGGGTTTTTGAGCTTCGTGATTATGCTCCGCGCCCTTGAACACTTTGAGCTTTTTGATCATCTGACGGCCGAGCGAGTTTTTGGGAAGCATTCCTTTGACGGCCTTTTGTATCGCCTTGTCCGAATTCTCTTCGAGGAAGTGCGAATACTTCTGCTGCTTCAAACCGCCCATATAACCGGTATGGTAGGTGCGAAGCTTTGCATTAGCCTTGTTTCCCGTAAGCACGACCTTGTCCGAATTGACGACAATAACGAAATCGCCGACATCGACGTTGGGGGTGTACTCGGGCTTGGTCTTGCCTTTGAGTACGGACGCGACGGTGCTTGCAAGCCGACCGAGCGGCACGCCTGCCGCGTCGATGACAAACCAATTGCGCTTATATTCCTTATCGCCGATCTTGTAGTCGGCGGTACGGGAATCGATTTTTTTTGCCATTAATGTTTTCATTGAAAACAACCTCGTAAAAATTTTTTAACCGGATTTCGTCTAAATCGTACGGCGCAGTCGCTTGGGAATAGCAACTCTCCGCGCGTATTATCGGAACTCCTAAGCGCAAACGTTTCACGCCGCCGCGCTCTTGCGGTACGAACAGACGGTTGCCGGGGCAGGTCAAACCCATCCGCGCCGCAGTGCAAAGAGTATTATACAATAAATCTTTTCCTCTGTCAACTGTTTAAACAGCATTACCCTATCCTAATATTTAAGACAAAACCGCACGCCGTATGGATAATGAGAATTTCGGCACAAATTTTTTATGCCTTTTTTCGGGCACAAAAAGACACAAAATGACATAAAAAGCCTCCGCTCAAAAAGCGCACTTTTTGTTGATTATCGTCGTAAAAGCAGGTAAAATGTATGCATGGACAAAATCTTATTGAACGAATACATATCGCTGATTTCAGACTCCTCATTCAAGCTGACAGCAGAAAGACTGACATTTAAGAGCGGTGTGCGCGCCGATCTCAAAGGCTGTGACCTGCTTGCGGAGGCCGTCATACTTTACGGCACGGAGACATGCACTGCATTTTGCGAAATATACCGCATACTCGGCGAGCTTCACGGCCAGCGCGCAAAGTCGGTCATGCGTTCCATAGCTTACGCGATAATGCACGCTTACGATATATCCGCTCGCCTTTCCGACATGATAGGCGTGACCGTAAAGGCCACCGACATACACAACGGGCTTGTAATTTCGATACTCGGACGGATTTTCAAAAACCCCGATCTTGCGGTTTACAAATAGAGACAAAAACCGACTAGCGCAGAAATACAATGCTCGAAATTTCAGGCAAACGAAAACGCCCGTCGAACCGACAGACGTCCCCGTTTCATACAGGCGGATAACGCCCGAAAAATGAAGCAAATTGATGTGCTTAGTGCGTCAAGAAGAACATGAGGATAAACAGCACCGCGATGACAACGGTAACAACGTTTATCTTTTCTTTCTTTTCTACCGCAATTGTGTTGTCCTTGTTTTTAAGGCTGAACAGGTCGACAAAGATCTTGATGAGAAGCCACGAAATAATACCGAACGCGATACCGTAGGAAATATTGTAGGTAAGCGGCATCATAGCGATGGTGAGGAATGCGGGAACAGCTTCGGCCGCGTCCGTCCATTCAATCTCACGCACGCAGTTCATCATGAGAACGCCGACATAGATAAGCGCAATCGAAGTCGCCGCGCTGGGAATCATCTCGGCGATCGGGCTGAGGAACATGGCGAGCAAGAAGCAGCCTGCGGTGATGAGCGAGGCAAAGCCGGTGCGCGCACCCGCGCCGATACCTGCCGACGATTCGACGAACGTCGTTACAGTGGAAGTACCTGCGACAGCGCCTGTTGTCGTTGCGATAGCGTCGCAAAGCATGCAGTTGTTAATGTTGGGAATGCCGCCGTCTTTTTCGAGCATGTTGCCGCGCGCGCACGCGCCGTACAAAGTACCCATGGTATCGAACATATCGACCATGCAGAACGCCAAGGCGGAAGTAATGATAACGAGTGTGAGCGAACCGCCGTTGTGCGTTGCGAGATAACCGTCGAAGTTGAAGCCGTTGGCAAACACTTGCCCGACCGATTGAGTACCCCAATCCTTGAATGCGTCAATGGGATTGGAGAACGAGAAAGTATCGATAACGCCCTTGCAAGCGGCGTCACCGTAGCCGTAGCCTATTGCCATGAACAACCAGTACAATGCCGTGCCGCCGAGAAGCGCCCAAAGCACTGCGCCTTTTACTTTCTTCTTTGCCATGATAGCGACTGCGATAATGCCGACGATAGTGACAATGAGCGGCATTACCGAGCCGTAGGTAGCCGAACCGCCCATGCTTGCGGGAAGAAGGTTGAACGAAGCAAGCTTAACGATGGTAGCCGAGCTGACTGCGCCGTCTACGATCGAGGCGTCGGTCGTGATAAGTCCGACATTTTGCATGCCGATAAACGCGATGAACAAGCCAATGCCGGCAGGAATTGCAATGCGGACAACCTTCGGAATGGCATTGAACAGCATTTTGCGGAGTCCGGTAACGGTGAGCAGAATGAACACTACGCCGTCGATGAGGACGAGTACAAGCGCGTTAGCGTATGAGAGTCCGAAACCGAAGCAAATAGTGAATACGAAGAATGCGTTCAGTCCCATACCGCTCGCTTGTGCCATAGGCATACGAGCAAGCAACGCCATAAGCATTGTGCCGACGATTGCAGACAAAGCCGTTGCAATGTAGATTGCACCGAAGCTCGGTCCGGTCATGCTCAACATACCGGCGTTGACGGGCAAGATGTAGACCATCGCCATAAAGGTGATAAGTCCGCCGATAAGCTCGGCGCGGAAGGTTGATTTGTTCTTTCTTATACCGAAGAACTTATCGAGTTTCCCCGCAAAGCCTTTGTACGGCTTTTGTTCGACTGCCGTGTCGTCGCCGCTCGCAACCGTTTCGGGCTGCGCAGTCGCTTCGGACACTTGGTCTTGTTGTGCAGCGTCTTGCGGCTCTGCAACAGTCATGTCTTCTGTTTCCATAGACTCTCCTTTTGTTTATTATTTAACCGATATTCTCGGTCATTGCCGAACAAAAATATAACGCGGTCTACTTCTCGTAGATCTCGCGTTTGAGAATGCCGACATACGGCAAAGTGCGGTATTGTTGTGCATAGTCCAATCCGTACCCTACGATAAACTCGTCGCCTATTTCAAAGCACGAATAGTCTGCTTTGATGTCCACCTTGCGGCGAGAGGGCTTGTCGAACAACGTCACCGTAGTAAAAGTACTTGCGCCGCGCCCCATAAGGAGGTCGCGCATTCTTTGAAGCGTATAACCCGAATCGACGATATCCTCTACGAGAATTACGTCGCGATCCTTGACGGAAGCCGCCAAATCCATGACGATTTTGGGCATGCCCGAGCTTTCCGACGAGGCGCCGTAGGACGAAACCGTCATAAAGTCGATTTGTACCGGTGTTTGCATAGCGCGAACAAGATCGCAAAAGAACATTACACTGCCTTTGAGTACACTGATAGCAAGCGGCTTTTTGCCGGCAAGCCGCTCGTCTAACCACGCCGCCGCCGCTTTGACCTTTTCCGCTATCTGCTCTTGGGTAAGAACTATGCTTTGCAAATCCTTATTCATCAGTAGCTCCCGACCGTTAATAATTAGGAAAACAAAGTGCGGCAACCGCCTGATTACAACAAAGGCATAGCCGCAACACTTACATTTCGATTATAACACAAGAAAGAAAATTATGCAATTGTTTGACGGCACATAGTGGAATTTTGTCGCATTTTGTTTCACAAATTTTGCACAAGCAATCCTGCTCCGCAAAGCGGCTACGGCAAAAAACGGAAATTTCCGCATTAAAAAAGCACGGCATTCCCGTGCTTTTTGTTCTTTTATCGATTAACTTATCTACGGCTTGCCGCTGACATAGCTTTTAAGAGCTTGCTCAAAGCGTCGTTGAGTCTCTTCTGCTGCTCGGGCGTTTTGTTCTCGGGCTTGGCTCGTTCTTGTTGCAAGCGCGTAGCAACTTCGCGCATTGCATCACGTGAGGCGCCTTCACGATCGATCTTTTCTATTTGAGCAATCACTTCGTCCGCAGACGTCATCGCGCCGGTGGGTGCGGCCTGCGGTTGTGCTTGTGCCTGTGCCTGTGCGGCTTGCTGTTGCGCACGCGCTTGCGCCATCGCCTCTTCACGCGCACGGCGTCTGATTTCCTCTTCGCTCTCTTGCGGCGTGGCCGTCATCACCGGCGGTTGCTCGGCGTAAGCCTGCTGCGGCTCGGCATAAGCCTGTTGAGGTTCTGCGTAGACTTGCTGCGGCTCCGCATAAGCCTGTTGAGGTTCCGCATAGACTTGCTGCGGCTCGGCATAAGCCTGTTGCGGTTCCGCATAGACTTGCTGGGGTTCCGCATAGGCCTGTTGCGGTTCCGCATAGGCCTGTTGCGGCTCGGCGTAGGCTTGCTGCTGCGGCGTGACAACATTGATCGGGGACGCGGACTGATTTTGCTGCGCTGCCATGGGCTGTTGGACTTGATCGCCGTCCATTATCGGCATAAACTTGGCGTATGTCTTGACGGCGCCGCCGTAAGCGACTTTGCCTATTATTCCGCCGACAACAGTCAAAATTCCGCCGACAATCAAAACGGTGAGCGGCGTGACAAACGAAGCGAGCAAAAGCTCATCGATCTCTTTTGCGAGCGGCGCGGAAAAATAACCGATGCCGGCGCAGACAAGCGTCGCGGAAAGAGTTGTGAGCCAAACTTTGGAGATGAGCGAATGTTTGTACGGCGTAGAAACGCATACGTCTTCCGTCACGAGCATAGACGGTTTGAGATTGCCCATGCGCGCAGTCTTGTACTGCGCCTTGATCGGCGCAGGCATTTTTTTCATCGCGGCAACCACGGTTTGGGGTTTTGCGATCGCCGACTTCATCGCCGCCTTAATCGCTTTGAATTTACCGCTCAAAAGTCCCATAAGTAGCGGAACTAAAAATGCAACTACCACGACGATCAACGAAATCGTCAGCCACAAATCGGCGGACAATCCGAGCGTTTCCGTGAACATTTTAGTCATAGATTCGAGCATTTTACACTCTCCTTGCGTATATTTTCAGATACCGTATAGGCATGATTTCTTTGCGAGTATAGTTAGACAAATATAGTTTAGCATATACAAATAAAAAAATCTATACTTTTTAGAAACTTTTTCGGTTTTTTTGATATTTATGTGCTAACGGGTAAAATCATGAGCTTATAAGTCATTTTATTTCGGTGACTTCGAAAAGCTCGCCCGACGCAAAGGAATACAAATACGCATGCTTAACCTTAAAAGCAGGCACGCTCTTTTCCACGGCGGCGGCATACAGGCGGAGCTGCATTCGGTATCCGGCGTTATCCTTGATTGCGCTCGGATTGCCCGTTTTGTAATCGACGATCGTCACATTGCCGCAATCGTCCGCTATCAGCAAATCTATTACGCCTTGAACCAATATATTTTCGTCCGCGCCGTCGCGGTAAAGTCCGTCGGCAGGCAGGTCCGCTATAAAATACCGTTCTTTCCAGACAAACGCCGCCGACTCCGCAAGCCCGTTCATGACCTTTGCCGCGCGCAATATTTGTCCTTCGTCCACAAGATCGAAGTTTTCGCACTGCTCTTTCAGCCTTTGCATGTCGGGCGATGAAAAATCCACAAGCTCCATGGCGCGGTGATACGCCGTGCCGCGAGCGCGTGCGTCGGCTCCGTCGCACTTTGGCATATCTCCGCCCTCGCCTTGAATATCGTCGTACTCGTCGGCGGTAAGTACGGGCGCCGCCGCGGTATAGTCGTCGCCTGTACTTATTTCCTCGTCGCCGTGCGAGATTGCGGTCACGCAAGTCTTGATGGGAAGCTCGTTCTTTTTGTACCCGTCGGTACGCAGAATGCGCTCTTTGACGGCGCGCACAATCCCGTCGTCTATGGGAAGAGCCTGTATTTCTTCTTCCGCTTCGACGGGAAGAAGAAGCGGCTCGGGCGTTACCGGCAAGAAATTAACAAAGTCGAGAAAGCACTTTGCCTCGCGAGGCTCAACCGCTTTTCTGTTTTTGTTCTTGCCGCACACAATGAGCTTTCTCTTTGCGCGAGTGAGAGCGACGTACAGGAGGCGCAGTTCTTCCGATTTTGTTCGCTCGGGTGCGAGCGCATTGCATACCATCCACGGAACGGACTTTTTGAGCGTGCGCGAGGACGCGTCGGGAATCTTAATCGCCACGCCGCTTTCCGTTGCCATTATGCGCGAGCTGTTGTCGCGCTCGTTGAACCTTCTCGCCGTGTCCGCCACAATGACGAAATCGTATTCGAGACCTTTGGACGAGTGTATCGTGGAAATCACAACCGCGTCGTCTCCGTCCGTAACGTCAAGCTCGAAGTCCGAGCTGTCGTAGTAATCGATGAACGCGTGCAAATCGCAATGCCGCTCGGCGGCGTAGTCGATAACCGCCTCCAAAACGCGAGCGTTACCGCCCTTTTCGTAGACGCTGCCGAAATAATCGATAGTGGAAGTGATATAACCGAGAGCGTCGGCGGCGTCGTGATTGGCGCGAGAGTAGCGCATGAACCTTTCGCGCAGTGCGAAAAACGCTTGAAGCCGCGCGCGATACTTGTCGCCGTTATACGCTTCGAGCTTTTGCCAAAACATTATGGGCGTTCTTGCTCCGAACGAATCGTTTTTATTGCCTTTGCGAAGCACATCGTCGCCGACCGCCGCAATTTCGGCAAGCTCTTTGTCCGAAAATCCGCCCATGGACGAAGTCAGCGCGGTGTACAGCGCAACGTCGTCGTAACGGTTATCTACAAACCTCGCGATATCCATTAGCGCAACGGCTTCCGGGAAGTCCTTTACTTTGGTCTTGCGCCCGAAGCTGTGCTTGATATTGCGCATCTTGAATTCCGACGAAAGCGCCGCGCAAAACTCGGGATCGGCGGAGCGCAAAAGCACTGCCACCGAGCTTAAACTCGGTTTGTCCGTCGTCGCGAGCCACTTGGTTATTTCGCTTGCGATAAACTGCGCCTCGCGATCCGGCTCGACAGCCACTGCCGCCGCGCCGTTCATCACCGAATACACGTCGCCGTAATCATTTTCGTCCGTTTCCGTGCTTACTTCGTTTTCGGACTCGGGACTGATTAAGACAAGCTCGGCTTTGCCGTCCGCCATAGCCTTATTGCCGAAAACAAGCCGTTGTCCACGTTGCCCTGTTTTGCCTGAGTAGTCCACTCCGCCGAACTCGGTTGTCATCGTCCTGTCGAACACTACGTTGATAAAATCGATAACCGGCTTTGCCGAACGGAAGTTTTCGGCAAGGGAAATGTGGGTGTATTCGCCGCTTAATATAGCGTCTTGGAAATGCTTGGGACTGCAACGCCTAAACCCGTATATGGATTGCTTGATGTCTCCCACCAAAAACATTTCCGCGCCTGCGTCCTTGAACTTTCGGGCTATTTCGGACTGTAACGGATTGACGTCTTGGAACTCGTCAATGAACACATATTTGACGGTTGCCGCAATTTCGGACATACAGTCGGGACTTTCGAGCACGGAAAACGCGCCGTGTTCGAGGTCGGAGTAATCTATCTTGCCGAGCGCTTCTTTGCGCTTTGAATATCTTTTAAGCGCGTCGAACGCGACTGCGCAAACGGCGCGCACATACGGCGTGCCGTTGCACTCTTTTGCGGCTTTCGCTTCGCTGTTGAAAGTGCGGAAAGCCTTGCAATCGGCTTTGAGCGCTTTGAACATCTCGTTGAGTTCGTCGGTCGCGTCGCCTTTTATCCTGTGCGATGTTCCGGTGATATCGTCTATCGTGCCGTCCATATAATCGCCGAACTCGCCGATTACAACAGCATGCCTACTCATGCCTGCCGCGGCAAGGTCGGCTTTCAGCGCGTCTATCCTTTGGAACAGCGCTTCTCGCTTGTCGGTTACAATCTTATCGAGAGTATCGAAATACTCGCAGTCCTCTTTTACGGTTGTCAAATACTCTTCGGGCTTGGGAACGGAAAGCGCAAAGTCCAACACGTCGGTGACCGCGGAAATCACTCCGTCGTCGTTTTTGCGACTGCGCATCATGTCGTACAACGCCGAGAAAAAGGTATCGCCGCTCTCCCAAGCGCTTTTTACCGCGGCGGCTACTGCGGCACGCTTCAACGATGCCGCCTCGCTCTCCTCGCACACAACAGCCGACGGATCGATGCCGGTAGCGTAAAAATACGTCTTTATCAGTTTTTGGCAATAGCTGTGAATAGTGCCGATATTGCACACCGACATATCTTCAATCGCTTGCGCGGCCGCGGTACGAATGCTATTATCGAGATTTACGTCGGTTTTGAGCCTTAAAAGCTTTTCCGTGAGTTTTACGCGCATATCGGCGGCTGATGCGCGAGTAAACGTGACAATGAGCATGTCGGATAGGCTCGCGCCGCCAATCAGCTTGTCTATTATACGCGCTATCATCACGGTCGATTTGCCGCTCCCTGCGCCTGCCGAAACAATCAAGCTCCCCTCTTCTTTAATGGCGCGTTTTTGATCTTTCGTGAACGGCACGTCGCTGATTGCCGCGAGTGTTTTTTCAAACCTATCGGACATATCAGTCGCCCTCCGTATCGCTCACAACAGCGGCGCGCAAAACCGCACTGCCGCCGCATATTCCGCGGTATGCGCAGTAATCGCACGCACCGACAACGGGCGAGCGCGCAATATATCCGCTCGCTATTTCATCGGCGGCAACGTCCGCCGTCCGTACGCATTTTTCGATAAGCTCGTCGAACTCACAGCTTTCCACAAGCGCGGCTGTCGGGCGCGAAAACTCGGCGTTGCCGTCCTTATCGAACTTGAACTGCGCAGGAATGACCTTCGAGCGCTCGCCGAGTTCGAGACAGCGGTCGTATCGGCTTGCTATTTCCGTATCCTTGACAAGACAGCCCGACAAACGCCCGTCCGCGTCTTTCGCGTCGTAGCGCGGCGCGAACGTTTGATAAAACATTCCCGTGACCTCTCTTCCCGACTCGTTCACAGCGGCGGCGTACAGCGGAAGCTGCATATCCAATCCGCTTATGCACTTATCGAAATCAAAGGTCTTACTTCCCGTTTTGTAATCGATAATCCTCGCTTTATCCTCATAAACGTCCACTCTGTCGATAACGCCGTAAAACGTCGTATTCGCATTTTTTCCGAGGCGTTTTTGAAAGGTGAAGGACTTTTCCGTCTGCGCCGGGATGTAATCGCCGGCCTCGATGACTGCAACCGCCGCCGTCGCGTAATCAACGGCGTCGTCTGTAATCCGAGAGAGCAAATACGAATCGAGCTTTATCTCTTTATTGTCGAGCGCTTTAATTATCAGTTTTTCAATTCTTTGACGTGAGCAATCATAATCTCCGCTGTCTATAAACATCTTCATAAAATCGTGAAGCACAATGCCGAAATCGATTGCGCCGAGCGCGGACGTTTTGCGCTCTTTCAGCCCTATCGCGTCAGACAAAAACCGCTTGTACGGACAAGTAAACCAATGAGTAAGTTCGCTCGCCGAAAGCGTGCGCTTTTTATTAAGCTCTATTTGCGGCTCGAATGGTGCGGCCTGTTTTTCGCTTTTTCCGACGGCGGCGCAAACCGACTCGGCATGCTTTGTAATCTTTCGCGCCGCTATCTCGCGCGCCGCACCGACCACGCACGCGTATTTCGAAATCTCACTGCCGTCGTCGGTGACTGCAAGCGCCGCTTGCCGCTCCGAAATATCGTACTTGAAAATATCAAATGCGAGCTCGTTTATAAACGCCGCAGGTCGCGCTCCGCCCGACGTGCAGTACGAGCAAACTACGTCCTCCGCGTTTGCGGTGACGGCGCGAAGCTCGGCGCGCTCTCGCTTGTTCATTTCCGCAACCGACGGCTCGACATCTCCTCCGAGCTCGTCAAGCTCTCTGTCGCTTATAAGCCCGGTATCGGACGTGACAGCCGGCAAAACACCCTCGTTGAAATCGGTTATGAAGAGCTTTTTGCAGGCAGTCATTCGAAGCGTTTTCGGCATGGTGACCGTCACCCTGTCGCGCTCTCTCGGCAGTGACTTGATCTCGACAGCGCGCGCCGCCGCGAAGAACGCGGTTGCGTCGGCGTCAAAATCATTAGTACCGTAGCGTTTGACAAGCGAAGTAAGCGCGTGTATCGGCGAAATTATATCCGTACTTCCCGCAACGTCGGCTGTAAGCCCGTCGTAAACGGTTTGGAAATCGGCATATGTCATGACATTTTCGCATGCGTCCGCAAACCCGCCCGTAAACCGATCTACGATATCCTTCGCGTGTTTTAATGCTCGCGCCGCGCCGGCGTCATCAATATCAATATCGAACGCGCCGTATGAAATTCCGTGCGACACTATGTAGTTTTGCAGTTTTTCGGCGTCATCGGCGTCACAGCCCGAATACGGATTTTTGCAAAAAGAAGCAAGCGTTTCGCCGTCCGCTCCTTTTTTCAGCTTGTACAAAAGACAGAGCGCGGCAAGCGGCGGCGTTTCCGCAAGCGGTATGCACTCGTCGGTGTAGAACGGAATATCGTACTCGCGCAGTATTCTCGAAAGCGCGCGCGGCGACGGGCAAACGACTGAAACGTCGCTGTATCTGCGGCGCGGCAAAGTCGAGTCGGCGCCGCCGTCTATGTATTCGCGAATAAGCGTCGCGACTTCCTTGTACTGAGATATGCGGTCGGACGCGCCGAACACGGTCATACTTTTTCGCGGCGCAGTGAGTGGTATGGACGAGCCGAAAAGCTCAAATGATTTCGCATATTTCTTTATCTCGCTGAAAACGCGAGCGTTTAACTTTGTGGCAAAAGCGTATCCGATAGCGTAGACGTGCGACTTTGCGATGAGTTCGTCGGTTGGCAGTTTTTGTATGAGCGCGGCAAGCCTGTCCGGCGCGTCCAGGTTTTCCGCTTTGAGTTTGTCGTATTCGGCCTTGATGAGGGCAAGGTCGCGAAGCTTGCTCGCCGCGCGTCCGCTTGCCGACAGCTTTTCGATATCTACGTCGGACGAAGCTATCTGCAAGAGCGTTTGATACACCTCGCGCGCGAAATCGTGAAACCTCGCCGCGCGTCCGTAATATTCGAGCTTGTCTTTCACGCTGTCTATCGCGCGTGCGACAATCATTACACCGTCCTCGCGCGACAACGTCTTGATATCGCCGACGACACGTGAAGCAAGCCGCGATAACGTGAGTACCTCGCAATCGAGCGCACCGCCGCCCGAAAACAGCTCGCGCTCAACGGTCTGCGTGTAGCGGTCGGGCGTAAGCACAATGTAATACTCGTCCTGCGAGAATGTGCGTGCTCGCAGTTTTTGTGCAAGCTCGGTAAGGAGCGCGGGATAGCCTTTTTTGCGGTCGTCTTTTGCCATAACTTTATTATATAGCCGTTTGACACAAAAATCAAGCGGACGCCCGTAAACATTTGCCAAACGAATGAGTTTGTGGTAAAATGTAGGCATGAAAATTGCGGTTAGAAAAAAAATAAGCGTCGTTTTGGCGATGGTGACTGCTCTGTCGCTCGTAGGTTGCAGCAACGAACCCTCCGAATCGGATTTCGACAATCCCCTGCCCTGGCACGACTCGTTAGAGCTTGCGCCCACCGGCTCGTACGAAAAGCTCGAATATTCGGTTGCTATTTACGACACAACAAAGGGCGTTGCCGACGACAAGCGCGTACAAATAGCCGCCGGCGCAATGCACTTCGAGCTCAACGAGCAGGCAAACGGCTACACTACGCTCGACACCGTGTTTTCCGTCACGTACAACGAGTCCGCACCCGAAGAGGATAGAAATCTTACCGACGAGATTACAAGCACGGTAGAGTTCGAAACGAACAGTCTCGACGCCAAGAGCATGGAAAAGACAGTGTCGCTCGCCGATCGGAAAGACGTAAAAAATCTCTCTTACCGATTGACTGCCGATTATTTCACGCACAAGGCGACTTATCTTCAAACCAAGGTAGACGGTGCAAAAGAGAAAACGCGTTCGCTTCCTCGCGACGCGTGCCGCGACAACGAGATGATGTTCTTCCTCGCACGCGCGCAAAAAATAGGCAAGAATTCGTCCACGATGTTCAAAATGATAAACGTGTTCGATTCCTTCCTCAAAGGCGAGACTGCCGAGTACACCATGTCTATAAGCGGTGCGGCATCCAAAAAGACTATCGACATAGGAAATTGGGTTTCGGAGTTCGGCGTGGAGGGCGAATCGAACGCAATGATGAATACTACTACCTACTCTGTCGTTTGTTATTCGGTGAACATCGCAATAAGCAGCGAAAATTCAGGACCGCCTTACACTGTGCTTTATACAGAAAATCCCTTCAAAAAGAACGAAAAGGAACACGGCAAAATCCCTGTCAAGATATCGTATCCGCAGTACCGCGGCGGCTCGCCGTACCGCGTTACCGAGTACATTCTCACAGGCTGTTCGTTCGACAACGAATAATCGATTTGTTCACGCGGCGGAGGACATTCCGCCGTGTGTTTATTTGGGAAGTTTTATGAAAAACCTACACGGCTTGATACTTACAAACGCATACACGCAAGACCTAGAAACGCGGCAGGTGCGACGAATGAGCGAGGAATTACATTCTCGCGGAGTCGCAACAGACATCATGCGCAACAGTATCGCTCTTGCCGAGATAAACGGCGGCAACGTGATAGCAAAAGGCGATTTAGATTTTTGTCTGTTTCTCGACAAAGACAAATACATGTCGCAAATGCTTGAAAAAAGCGGCGTAAGGCTTTTCAACAGCGCTCGGGCTATTGAGCTGTGCGACGACAAAATGCAAACGCACATTACGCTTGCAAATAACGGTATTCCCATGCCGCAAACCCTCGGTGGGCTTTTGTGCTACTTCGACGATTCAAAAACGGACAAGAACGAGCTGGACTACGTCCAAAACAAGCTCGGCTTTCCTCTTATAGTCAAGCTCGCATACGGATCAATGGGCAAAAGCGTGTTCAAGGCCGATAACCGCAAACAACTCGACGAGCTTGCCGAAAGAGTGAAAATGCAACCTCACCTTTTCCAAAAGTATATAGACAAATCACACGGCAAAGATATGCGCGTTATAGTTATAGGCGGCAGGACTGTCGGGGCGATACTTCGCATGTCGAACGGAGATTTCCGCTCCAATATCGGGTTGGGCGGCACCGCAAAAAAGGTTGACGTGCCGAAAGAGATTTCCGACCTCGCAGAAAAAGCGGCGAACATCCTCGGTCTCGACTACTGCGGCATAGATTTCTTGCTCGGCGATACCCCCCTTCTTTGCGAGGTCAACTCCAACGCGTTTTTCGACGCATTCGAAAATGTGACGGGCATTAACGTTGCCGCAATATACGCAGAGCATATCATCGATAAGATGACGCGCACGTAAGACAATTTATAAGTCCGAAAGCATTCGATATGTGCAAACATATACGAATGTTGTTGTATTTGACAAATTTCATTGTTTATGATAAAATTATCACGATAACAAAAGGAGTCCAAGCATTATGAACAAACAGGCGTTAGAAAACAGCATTATCGAATACATGCTATCGTTTTCTCATGCGAACGATTCCAATGCCGACACAACCCAACAAAACAAATGTGCACGCGCAAACCAGCCGCAAAACAAAGTGGAGCTTGTCATAAAATCTTTTGTCGACGAGCTTCCCAGCGGCTTCTTGATTTACTCCGCCGACGAACAAGAAAAAATAATTTACGCAAACAAAGCGCTTCTCAAAATTTATAATTGTGAAAGTTATTCGGAGTTCCTGGAATTTACCGGCGGCAGTTTTCGCGGTATAGTGCATCCGGACGACTTGGAGCAAGTCGAGCAAAGCATCATAGACCAAATCAATACAAGCGAAGACAAGATAGACTACGTCGAATATCGTATTATCCGCAAAGACGGCGCTATACGCTGGGCGGAGGACTACGGTCACCTTACGCACAGTAAGGTGCACGGCGATTTCTATTACGTTTTCATCAACGACGCTACCGAAAAGGTTACGCGCCGCATGCTGGAAACGGCGACTATCATCAACGAAGGCAAGGTCAAACAGCAAGAGCTTCAAAACCTTATCGATCTGTACGACAAAGAGCGTTTGCAGAGGCTTAAAGTTATCGAGGGATTGAGCGTCAATTACGATTCCATTCTATATGCCGACCTCGACACAAACACGGTACTGCCCTACCGATTGAGTTCACGACTCGAACGTCAGTTCGAACAGCAACTGCAAGTTCTCGATTTGCAATGGTTCTTGGACGACTACGTCAATGTGTGGGTGCACCCCGACGACCGCGCAACCGTCGCCGAAAAGACTTCGCCCGATTACATGCGCAAGACTCTCAAAGAATCGGACACTTATTATCTCAACTACAAAGCCGTTCAAAACGGCGAAACAAGGTTCATTCAGCTCCGCATAGTCAACGTAGGCGACCGCGAAAACGTTTCGCAGGTTGTTATAGGTTGCCGCAACGTCGACGAAGAAATCATGTTCGAGATGAAGCAAAAACAGCTGCTCGAAGTTGCGCTCAACAACGCCAAGCTCGCCGAAATTGCCAAGAACACATTCCTCACGAATATGTCGCACGACATGCGCACTCCGCTCAATGCGGTGTTCGGATACCTCGCTCTTGCAAAGAATAAAATATCGAGCGGCGAAGACGTTCTTCCCTATCTCGACAAAATCCAGACCGCAGGCGAGCAGATTTTGGAGCTTATAGAAAAAGTTCTCGAAATGTCGAGCAGGTCCGCGCAGGACAACGCCGTGACCGAATCGCCGTGCAATATAATAGAGCTGATGAACGAAACGTACGACGCTATGAAAGGTCAAGCGGAGCAAAAGAACATCGCTTTCACGCTCAATACCGATTCTGTCACTCACTCCGACGTGTATTTAGATAAACACAAGCTCTTGCAAGCGCTTCACCACATCATCGGCAACGCGCTGAAATACACAGATACCGGCGGTAAGATCGATATCACCGTGAAAGAAAAAGCGAGCGACAACAGCGGACAATTCTCCGCGTACACATTCGAAGTCACGGACACCGGTGTGGGAATCAAGCGTCCGCTTCTCAAACGCATATTCGATCCGTTCTTCCGCGAGCGCGACACCACGTCAAGCGGCATATTCGGCACAGGCCTCGGGCTGACGATATCAAAGCAGCTCATGGAAGCTATGGGCGGAGACATAACCGCAAAGAGCAAGGTCGGCAAAGGCAGCACCTTCACCATATCGCTCAGTTTGAGAAGACAAACGACGCAGGCCGCGGAACCCACCGACAACAGCGACACCGTAAAAATTCCCGAAGGCAAAAAAATACTCATCGTAGAGGACAACGAGATCAACCTCGAAATAGAAGAGGAGCTGTTGCAGGACTTGGGCTTTTTGACGGATAGCGCGCCCGACGGCTCTGTCGCAGTCGAAAAAATCAAGAACTCCAAGGACGGCGAATACGCGCTCATACTCATGGATATTCAAATGCCTGTCATGGACGGCCGCACGGCGACGGAAGAAATCAGAAAGCTCAAAAACCCCGCGCACGCTCACATCCCGATCATCGCGCTTTCGGCAAACGCGCTGGAAAGCGACAAACGCGAGTCGATCGCAGTTGGCATGAACGAGCATTTGGCAAAGCCTATCAATATTCCGATTCTTCTCGACGCAATCAGAAAGGCTCTTCCCGATATGAAGTAATTTGAGTTAAAACACAAAAGCAGATATAAAAGTATCTGCTTTTTTATTGAGTGAAAACTGCTTATTACTTAGGTTAGCGGTAATCGAACCCATAAGGTTTTCGGCGCGTTAAGTGGCGTGGTGCAGCGTCAAAGCACGCTCGACGTACTTTCTCTTGCTTGACGCCACTTACCTCTCCCTAAAACTGTTTTCACCAAAACGCCGTAGTTCGTAGATAGTCAGATACTTATGGAGCGCAGTAATGCCCTATGCGGCACGGCAAGCGACATAAGGGGTAAAGCCAAAAAATGCGGCGTTTTGGTTTACTGCGTTCGACTGCTCGACTCCCACTAACCTATAATATCGCCCGTCGAGAGGTTTTGGAAAATAAGCCAATAGCCCTTGCCCGTCGGAACGGAGCGCTCTAACGGCAGCCATTGCGCCTCGTCGCCGAGCGGCGAAATTTTTTCGTAAGTGCCGAGAACGGCATAGCAAAGAAACTCATTGCCGCCCCGCCCCACCGAAATGGCGCGTCCGTCGAATTCGACCTTTACCCATACCATGTCGGGTAAAAGCCGAGTAAGCGTTTTATCGGGCTCGGCGTTTTTAAAGAGCAGTTCTATATCCGCCCTTGCGCGCTCGAAAAATGAGGACGCGCGCAAAAACTTGACATTGGCGTTATCGGGAATCTTGCGCACGCGCTCCTGCCGCACCATGGGCGCGCGCTTCGTTCTGTTTTTGAGCCAGCGCGCAGTGATTTCCCACGGCATTTCGGCACCGTCATCGGCTCGCAATGGCAAAACGTCATTCGCCGTGCTTTCGACGTCCACAACAGTGCTCGCTTGTTCTTTATCCGCTTCGTCGACTGTAAACGAAGCGTACTCTTCCGACGCGGATTCGCTGTTTTTTACGGGCGTGTCCGATGACTCGGCGTTAGGCTCGGGTGGTGCTTCCGCATCCGCCGTTGCCGTTACCTCGATTTCTTCGTTTTCTTGCTCCGCTCGCTCAACAGACGATTCGGCTACGTTATCGTCACCGTCCTGTTCAATTGCGGCCGCGGTTGTTTCTTCACTAATCTCGCTCGCAGAAATGTTCGGGGGCGGCACGACGCGCGGAGCCAGCCCGTCGAGAACACGCGGTGAATCGAGGAAATTGTCGACAACGCTCATGCGCGACTCTATATCGAGCGGCGTATAAAAATCGGTTTCCGCGAGCGCCTCGTCGCCGTAGAGCGCAAGCCTCGACTGCGGAATACCCGTGCCGTCGGGCATGGGCAAAACTCGCGGCGTGGGCGCAATAGGCGGCAATGCCGGCGCGGTAACAGGGTTAAGATTTGGCGCGCGCCGATCGTTTTTACATAATAGGTCCATGATGTTTGCTTCCCACATGCGTTTCGAGTTCGTGCCGTACAGCCGCAAACGCTTATCGAATACGGCAAAATGCAGCGTCGAAATATCGCCTGCGTCGATTGTAAACGTCGCGGCAGGATTGACTCCGCTCGGCAAATCACGCACATAAACGGAAGTGCGCGTGATTATTCCGGCTTTAAGCACGTCGCATGTGGGCATATCGAAGGTGCGTAGCGAAAATCTAACACCGCCGGCACTCTTTTCTATCAGCACAACACCCTTGCCGTCGCCCGACAGAATCAGCATCTTTTTTTCGTACAGCATAAATCCACCTTGGCACAATATTACTATACATTGTATGCCGTGTTTTGTTGGATTTATGATGCCCGTCGCGATAATTGTCTAATTCGGCATGTAGCTTCGATAAAGAAAACCCATATAAAACAAAAAGAGCATTGCACAAAAGCAACGCTCTTTAAAAGAATGCTATCGGTATTAAAGTGCGGCTCTGTACTTTTCAATCACCGCAATTTGCGCCAATAAATTTTCGCTTGCGTTTTCGACTCCGTACTCTTCTTCCTGCGCTCCTGCTGTCGCACATTCGGGGATAAGCTCGTCAAGCACGGGGAAATCGTCAAATCCATCGAGAGTGGCGTATTGCGCTTTCAATGCTTGGAGAGTTTCTTGGATTGCGGCGTAGTTTTGTGCGAGAGTGCTGTTCAAACTTTCAATCTCTTCTTGCTGCTCTTCGGTGAGCGTTGTGCCGCTTTCGAAGTTCGTAAGATATGTACGGAGTTGCGATATAAGCGTAGTCAGCTTCCCGTTGATTGAAACGACCGTGTCGTTATACGTTCCGAAATTCGTATCTTCAAGCTCGGTCAGGTTATCAAGATCGTCGACAAACTCCGCGGCCGCTTCGTTGTAGTCGAGGATTGCTTGGAGCGCTTCGTCAAACCCTACCGCCGCAAACGCGGAAGCGTTTATCGCCTGCGCATTCTCTTCGGCGAACCTGCGCTTTCCTGTCTCGACATCGATGCTCCAAGGCGAGTTTTCGTAGTTGAGATTACTCAAACTTATAAACAGTTTAAGGCGACTTCCCGTGAGCGTCTCCCGATCTCCGTCTCCGCTCGGTCCTTCTTCCTGTTGAGGGCCGGCATTGACGCGATCGGGGATTAGGTCTGTAAGATCGGGGAACTCGGCAAACTCTTGGATTGCACCGTACTGTTCGGCTATCGCTTGCAGTGTGAGCTTGATTTTGTTATAGTCGTCGCTAAGCGTGGTGTTGTTCCAATTATCTATCTCCGTTTGCCCGGTGAGCGTTTGACCGTACTCGAAATCTACAATATATGCGCGAAGATTGGTCATAAGCGAATTCATATTGTTATAGACCGAAGTCGTATTCGATTGAATAATGCCGTTGTAAGCCACGAAATTCGCTTCGCTGAGATCTTTGAGATTTTCGAGATTGTCTACAAATTCGGCAGCGGCTTTGTTGTATTCGAGGATTGCCTTAACGACGTTTTCAAATCCGACCTTTGCGAATTCGGACGCGTTAATAGGTGTAGCGTCATTCTCGTCGAACTTGCGCTTTTTAGTAGCTTGATCGATAGTCCACGGTGAGTTTTCGTAGTTGAGGTTGCTCAAATTGATAAACAATTCAAGGCGGCCTCCCGTGAGCTTTTCCAAATCTTCATTCGGCTTCGGATCCTTTTTGCCCATTCGCTCGACGATACGTCCGTACATATCGGAGTCGGGCAAGAACAGATTGTTCCGAATGTAGTATGCGCCGTTATTGAACGACTCGCACACCACGCCGTTCTTATGTTCGTATTCTTTTTCGACCGCGCCGAAAGCCGGCATGAACGTCAGACCTCCGAAGCAAGTGAACACGAGCGTAATGGCAAACGCCCACATCGCGCCGCGCATCGCGCCTACAATAAATCCGAACAAACGCGTAAGCGGCGTCTTGGCCTTACCGATATACGATTTGACGATGACGGTGACGATAACGAGCAAAAAGCGCACGATAATGAAAATACCTACACCGCATATCGCCGAGAACATCAAGAATGCAAGGTACACCGCAAGGCCCTGATCGGGCGAAATGTCTACCTTTGCTTTGGCGATGATTTCGATTATAGGGTTATAAAAATGCTTCATAATGTACGGGCTGATGGACGTACCTTCTTTTTGGAGCGAATGATATATCCAATTGGCAAGCGAAAAACTCGACTTTTCGTCGAACCCGTCGCCGAGAACAAAGCCCTTGATTCCCTCGATTCCGATAAGCGCTTCTGCGACGACGTTGGCAAGGAAAAACGCCAAAAGGAACGCAATCAAGAATGCGCCCGTCGACAGCAGTGACTTTTTAAGTCCCTTCCACACGCCGAACAGTCCCAAAAGAACCACCAGCGCAATTATACCTATATCAATCCAAGACATTTTAAGCCTCCGTATTCTTATTGCCGTGTTGCGCCCGTTTTAAACGGATAACAATTTTGCGTTTACAGCAGACTCGGTATAATCCGAGCACAATCGGGCAAAAATCGATGTATGACTTTCGACGAAAATACCTCATCCGAAATACTATCCGCGAGTCCCGACATAATCCGCACAGAATCACCGCAAGATTTCGAGTTCGACTGCGCGTTGCTGAGTCTCGGCAAGCTCCCCGTTGTGCTCTGCATAGGCTCCGACCGCGTGACCGGCGATTGTCTCGGTCCGATAGTCGGACAAATGCTCGTCGAGCGCGGCGCGAATGCGTTTGTTTACGGCACTCTCGCCCGCCCGATAACCGCGCTTAACCTCAAAGATGCGGTAAAGCATATCAAGGCGGCGCACGGCGACAAAAAGGTGCTTGCAATCGATTCGTCGGTCGGCAAAATCACCGACGTGGGCAAGATCCGCGTTGCGTTCGGTTCGATTGCCCCGGGCAGTGCCGACG
The DNA here is from genome assembly GCA_022508445.1 of Clostridiales bacterium. Taxonomy (GTDB): domain Bacteria; phylum Bacillota; class Clostridia; order Christensenellales; family Pumilibacteraceae; genus Anaerocaecibacter. The sequence goes on from JAFLVG010000001.1 coordinate 268,971, forward strand.
GTAAAAAGCTTCCCAAGGTCGGCGACGTGTCCATAACGGCTACCGTAACCGATCCGCACAGCACTCCGCTTTCGGCAGTGCGATTGGGCGTTGTGTATTCGCTCGCGCAAGACATCGCGTCGCGAATAATCCGCTGTTTACAGTACCCGATATGAGCATTATATCACAATAAATGTTATCTTGTCATTAGCGCAACATTAAAATTTGATTAGAACGCCTACCTTTTTATAGACAAACAGCGAGCAAAACACAGAAAAACCCACAATTTTCGACCGTGCGTATTATGTATAATGTACGCATGAAACATAATTTCGACACTTTGCCGTTTAATGATGATTCTCAATGTTTGAGCGATGACGTACATACTTCCGATGCAGAAACCCCGACGCAGACAGCGTTTTTCGACAGTGCGCTCGAAGCATTAAACGCCGCCGCGCCGATGGGCAGCACTGTCCGCGCAGTCGGCTTCGACCACGCGGATATGTTTTTGCGTGCGGGCTACCGAGTATTGGAGGGCGAAGCCGACGTTGCGATAGCGCGCGGCGGAGAACGCGAGTTCGACGAGGCACGCAAATTCCCGTGCAAAAAACTCATACTCGTCCCCACTCACGCCTATGCCGCCGTTGCGACGCCGCGCTATCGCACGCAGGACAAAAGCTTCGCCGTCATGCGCGAGGGGGCAAAGCCGTTTGCCGCCGTATTCGATAAAACGGACGTCCACTCAAATCTCGCGTCGCTTTTCGGCGAGATAGCCGCGCTCGACCTTGCCGCGTTCGACGTGACGTTCGGTGCGCGCATGCGCGGCGAGCGCGCCGACCGCGAGCTTACGCAAGAAATCGCCGCGCTCGTTTCAGGTCTCACCGCCGAGCTCAAACAGCTCGAAAAGGATCGCGCTTCGCAAGCGAACGCTCTTATCGCCGCAGGCAAAAAGACCGCGCGTATTATCGAACGCCGCCCCGAGCTACTTCACGCGTCCGGCGCTTCGCAAGCCGCCGAAGCCTTACGAATGCTGTACGCCGCCGAAGATAGGGCGATCGGCATGCGCGGTGAAACAGAAATGCTGATCGCGCCGTACATAACCGACTTCTATATAAAAAGCCTGACATCAAATAAGCCCGAGTTTCCGCCCGACAACAACAAGCGCATAGACAGCATTTGCGAGTATTTCGGCGTAGACGTCAGGCGCGCCTGCGTATACACAACCGCTATATACCCTCCAATAAAAATGCGGCTCTTCGAATACCGCCGCGACGAGTTCCGAGCCGAGCTTTTGCGAATGCTGTCGGAGCTCAATTCGCGGCAATCCGCCGCATGGCACGTGTTCAAACGCCTGTATCACGACGACGGATACGGCTTGAAAACGTTAGTAGACAAAACGGATATCGGTCTTTGCGTGGCGCTCGCGCCCGATGTGTTCGCCGTAGACTCAATGCTGTCCTTCCTTAAACAAACGGGACGGTTGGAAAAATATATTGTTTGAGCGAAAATATATAAGTCCGAGATTCTTTACGCGCTTGCTCGTTTTGAACGACAAAAGCGTAATCTCCCATCATTTCGACCGAAAAGCTGAACGCGTTTTCTCTACGGAGAAATCCATACGTCTACGCACTGTTATTTTCATTGTCAGTCATTCTTGCAACATACAGCTCATAATCGATAAAAACAACTAAATAATAAGAATTTTTCCGTAAAGTGTTGACACCTAAATTTCCTTTGTGCTATAATCATGTATATCAATTTTTCCATCGGAGGTAAAAAATGGAAGAAAAAGCAAAGAAGCTGTGTGGCTATATTTTTGCCGCACTCGTACTCGTGGGCCTTGTGCTCGTGATCGTCGGCATGTGCACGAACGCAGTCAGCGTGGGCGATGAGGGCGTGACACTGTTTGACGAAGGTTGGGAATTCATACCCGCCGAAGTCGCTTCGCCCACCTTCGGTATCATTGCGTTCATCGTAGCACTCGTTGGCGCGGTTGTCCTGCTTGTTGAGGCTATCCTTCGCTTGTTCGTTGGCAAGACCATCAAGATTCTCGGCATCGTCGGCGCTGCTGTTGCTCTTGTAGGCGGTGTCTTGGCTTTGGTTGCAGGCATCTTGCTCGCAGGCGATCTTGATCCGACCGGCTTGCTTGCCAGCGTTGGTATCGGCCCCATCCTCGGCCTTATCGGCGGCATCCTTGCAGCAGTCGGTGGTTGCCTTCCCCTTCTTAAAGCTTTCAACTAATATTAAATAAACAATACTTAACATCAGAAAATCCCACGGTAAAAGCGCCGTGGGATTTTTCGTTGTGACTTTTTTGATGTAGCGAGCGTCGGATTTTCTAATATTTATCTTAGCTTAAAACTGTATCTTCTCTTTTATTTGCGCGGCCTTGTCTTCGCCGACAAGCAAGCCTACAAGCGCAAGTCCGAGTTCGAGCGTACATCCGAGTCCGCGCGCGGTGATTATTTGCCCGTCGGTGACAACTCGCGCACCCGTTGAGATATCGGCGCCGTTCATGTGTTTTTCAAACCCCGGGAAGCAAATAGCGCTCTTGCCGCGCAAAAACCCGTTCGCGCCGAGAACGAGCGCAGGCGCGGCGCAGATGGCCGCGACGTACTTGCCGCGCGCCAGTGTTTGTTCGATTGCGGCTATCACCTTTTCGCATGCCGCGATATTGCTTGTGCCGGGCATTCCGCCGGGGGTAAAGATGAGGTCGGCGTCAGAAAAATCGGTTTCGGCAATCGTTCTGTCGGCGGTTATAACAACACCGTGCGAGCTTTTGACGGTTAGTTCGCCAACCGACACTATTTCCGTAGTTACGCCTGCCCTTCGAAGAACGTCCACCACTCCGAGGCACTCGACTTCTTCTGTGCCGTCGGCAATTATTGCATAGGCTTTTGCCATAGTTCCACCTCACTTTGTCTTTAATGCCGCCATGCCCGTTCGATGGCAATGCGCATTTTGTATAGTATAGCATATTGATCCGAATTTTCCTACCGTTTTAATATTGAGATTCTTCACTGCGATTCGCTTGTTTAAAATGACAAAATAAGATTATACGTGGCTTCTCGCATAGCCCACCCACTTCGGTCGGACCGGCGGGATAATAGGCTTGATTTATATTGCTCTATATGCTATAATCTCGGCATGGAAAAACTGTGCGTTATTTTCGGCGCAGGCGAAGTGTTTTCGCCGCGCAAGGCTTTTAATAAGAACGATTTGATTATCGCTGCCGACGGCGGTTATAAAGCGGTAACTGCCGCAGGGCTTGCGCCAGACGTCATTATCGGCGATTTCGATTCGAGCGACAAGCCGACAGATACCGAGGCGTTCGTCGTCAAGCTGAACCGCGATAAGGATGACACCGATATGCTCGCCGCGGTCAAGCTCGGGCTTCGTCGCGGCTACAAGACGTTTGTGCTGTACGGCGGCACGGGCGGACGGCTCGATCACACGGTTGCAAATATCGCAACGCTCGCGTATCTCAACTTATTCGGCGCGCACGGCTATCTTGTAGACCGCAACAGCATTGCAACGGTCATAACCGACGAGAAGTTCATACTTCCAAAGCAATGCCGCGGCACTGTTTCCGTATTTGCCTACGGCGGCGCGAGCGATGGCGTGACGCTCGAAAATTTGAGCTACACTCTCGAAAACGCCGAGCTGTCGCCCGACTTTCCGCTCGGAGTTTCCAACGCCACAAATAAGGACGGCGGCGCGATATCGGTCAAGCACGGCTCGCTTTTAATATTTTTTCCGAGGTAAGTATTTGCTGTCTTATATTACGGCAATAAAAAACGCGGCGAGGAAATTCTCACCGCGTTTTTTGATTACTGACAATTATGCCGAGAACGTAACGCTAACTGCCAAACTATTGCCGCTCACAGTGACGGTAAACGTGTACGTGCCGGTTGTTTTGATAATCATGTTATCCATAGGTCCGCCGTTGTACGTGATATTCGATGCGCCTGTTCCGCTCAACGAACCCTGCCATACAGAACCTGACGTGCCGCCGTACTTGACGAACTTGCAGTTATCATTTTGCGTAAGCTTTACCGTAAGAGTATACGAGCTGCCGCTTGCATTTGCCTTTAAGGCTTTGTGCTTGCCGGTGCTGTCGTTCCAATCGTTCCAGGTGAAGTCGGCGCCTGTGATGTTGCCTGCAAGATAGACGTTGCCGGCCACAGCATTCTCGCCTTGTATGCTGACCTCATCGTCGGTTATAGTACGGCTGCCGTAAAGCTGCCAAGACGAACCTACTTTTTTGAGATACAGTTCGAATGTACCGCCCTTTGCAACCGTTACCGTGCCGCCGGAGAACGACAAGCCTGTGCTTGCGCCGTCGAGCTCACTGACTGTAATCTGGTTACCGCCTACCGTAAATACAAGCGTATCGCCGGTATTGAACGTAGCGCCGGTAATCATGTACTCCTCGTCAACGCCTGCCATCGGTGTCGGGTTCTTGGACATTTTCTTTCCGTTTACAGTCGCATCCGAGCCGTCGGGAGTGGGCACATAACCGCCGCCGTCGCTCTCGGTCTCCCATTTAGCGTAAAGGAAGAGATCGGCTTCAAGCTTGGAAGGCATTGTTTCCACCATTTCCACAACGCCGTCCCTTGCGTACATCCAGCCCACGAACGTGGTCTTGGCGCGCTCTGTTTGGGCGTCGGGGAGCTTCTCTCCTGCCGATACCGTCGCAAAGTACGCGTTGGTCACCCAGTACGCTTCCTCTTGCGCCGAAGTGAGCTTTGTCGCACCGGACGTATCAACCGTGTTTGCGGTTGCACCGGTTTTGTCGTAACCGTATTGATATCCGGGATTGAGTATTACTTGCGGAGTGGAAAGCTTATCGCTTGCCGCAGATACCGTAGTCGCCGCGGTGTGACCTGCCGTGTCTTGCGATTGGATATCAGAGGCACAGCCGGCGCAGAATCCGCAGAACGCGGTCGCCATACATAACGCAGTTGCTATTGAAGTTATCTTTTTCATAATTTCGTTGCCTCCTTTCCTTACGCTACCGTGACGGAGCACGTTTTGCCTGCAACCGTACCCGACCAGAACGCTTTGGCGCCTGCCGGTTTGGATGACGTCGCGCCGCTTCCGGCAACGATAGTTACGGTCAAGCTTCCGTTGCCGCCTGTAACCGTATACGTGATTTTGTTGCCGCTTCCACTACCGGAGATATTGGTCGCTTTGCCGAGCTGATATTGCTTGCGAAGCGCACCGAGCGTTTGCACCCATTCTATCAAGCTTCCGCTCTGGAACGAGTAATGTCCGTTAGAGATACCCGTCGTCAACTCCTCGACGCTCTTGACGGAGCTCGTCGCGTTGATGCCTGTAAGCTCGGCTTTGAGCGTTTCGTAGCCTATTTCGTAGGACGCGTTACCGTTCGCCTTCCACTTCATGGGCTGACGGTAAACTCTGTCCTCATGCGGATCGCTGAGCAACGAGTCGGTGCTGCCGTTATTATTGATAGTGTAGTCCATAACGCCTTCCATGCCGAGCTCGTCTCCGTAGTAAATCCATGTTACGCCGGGAAGAGTCATAAGGAAGCCGTAGTACATATAGAGCAAATTCTCGGAATCATTAATAAGATCGGTACCCTGAATTCTGCCGTAAGTATCCTTCTCGGCGCCGTCCGTTCCCGAAAGCGCCATGCGGTTTCTTGCACGCGGAAGGTCGTGGTTGGACGTGAACTGTCCGCCGATGAAGTTGGGATTGACTTTCCTAAATTCGGTATAGCCTCTCATGTAGGCCTCGTTGCCGAACACTGCGCCCATCCAATTTTCATCGGTTTTACTGCCTCCGTTAAGGTTGTTAATGCCGCGAATCGTAGCAAAGCTACGGCTTGCAAAATAGGTGTTGAATTCGAACTGCGAATCGATGCCGGCATAATACGGGGCAGTACGCGCATTATAGCCGTCGAGATTTTCGCCTACTACGAACGCATTGGGATGCATTGTTTTGAGGCGGTAGTTGAACTCGCGGTAGAAGTGTACGTTGCGCTTTTGATCGTGCGAATAAAGTCCGTCGTCGATAACCGCGCTGCCCGGTTGCGTACCTTTGCTACCCGACAAAGTTTTGCCGACCGGAACAATCTCGTTTTCCATGTAGATGTGCTTTACGGCGTCAAGACGGAAGCCGTCCAAGCCGAAGGACATCCAATAATCGCAAACTTCGAGAACGGCGTCGCGGACGGGCTGATAGTCGTAGTTGAGCTCCGGCATGTCGGAGGAGAACGACGAATAGAAGTAGTATCCGTAAGGATCGCCGTACCACTGGTCCTTTTCGCACTCGTGCTTGTCTGCCTTCTTGGACGCGGGAGTGCAGTCGTGAAGGTTGTTGTACGTTTCTTCGTTAATCCAGTTGTAGAACTGGCGGTAATCGATTTCGTTTTCCTCACCCTTGTTTTCCACAACGAGCTGTTGAGATTTGCCGAACCAAGGGTTGCTCTTGGAGGTGTGATTGAGAACGAAGTCCATAACGATCTTCATTCCTCTCTGGTGAACCTTGTACACGAGCTCGCGGTAGTCCGCAATCGTGCCGAAACGCGAATCGACAGAGAAGTAATCCTTAATGTCGTATCCGTGATAGTTGGTCGAATCCTGGAAAGGAGTGAGCCAAAGTATGTCTACGTTAAGGCTTTCGAGATAATCAAGCTTGTTGATGATTCCGCGAATATCGCCGAAGTTGTCGCCGTCGCTGTCCGCAAACGAGCCGATAAAGATTTGATATCCGGTGCTCGAATCGAAGTTCTGCACGCGGCTGCCCCAAGTCGGGTACTGCGAGCTGTTATCGGAAGCACTGTCGAGCATGCCCGGGCCGTCTTTTCTCGTCACCGCCGAACCTTCGGGGATATCCTTATACGGATTGTTTAAAACTTCCGAAGTGAAGGTTGCTTTGCCTGCACTGCCTTCGCTGATAAACCAGTGATAGCCGACGCTCGGACGGTATGCCTCGCCGAGCGGCACTGTTCTGTCGCCCTGATCGCCTATCCAATGACCGCCGTTGGTACGCGACGAAATCATGTGAAGAAGAACGCCGAAGCTACTGTCTTGATTGTTGTACTTCGAGTAGTCAATCGAGATAGCGGGATCGGGTGTAGCGCCCAAACCGCCGTTTGCCTTGCTGTTCCAACCGCAGTCGTTGTATGTCTTTGTGAGATCGATGTCGTAAACGGCGCCGCTCGCGTCGACGAACGCCGCATTAAACAGTCTGCCGTTGGCGTTACCTACCGGCCAGCCCCAAAGTCCCCAGTTGCCGTATGCGGTTGAAGAAATTGCACCGTTATATGTAGGAGCGGCGGAAGAGTTCTTGACATTACCTTCCTCACTCGCGTCGTGAGCGCGGCGCATATAGTGGACGTACAAGTGCCCTTCCTTCCAGCCGTTTGCAGGCGTGATAGACTTTTCGTATTCGGCAGCCTCTTCTTCTTGCTGCTGATTGGATTTCCACTTCGCCGTTACGGTCATGTCGCTCGTGACCGGTGTTGTCGTCGTGAACAACTTGCCTGCCGCAGTATACCATCCTTGGAACGTTTGACCGGCATATGTACTGGGCACCGGCAATTTTGCGATGGTTCCGCCGGACTTGACGTCGATGGACTCCGGATGCACCGTCACACCTGCCGCCGCGGCATCCGTTCCGACGTAGAATACTACGGTGTACGTCTGACCGCCGCCGACGCCAGGACCGCCCGTCACGTCTTTGCTACACGCAAAAAGCGGCAGTGCCAAAACGAAACACAGCACAAAACAAATTGCTTTTTTTAGCCTCATCATTTTACCTCCGATTACTTTACGATTTGTATAATCGTTGCATTAGTTATTATACACCCGACAAGAACACTTGTCAATACTTTTCTCCATTTTTATGCAAAACGGTGAAAAATAAACAAAATAATACGACGCATCAAAAAGGAGGAATCGATACGTCGTATTACCAAAGGAAGAAAAAGATTGAAAAGATTAACTCTTCACGTTTACAATTATATTATACAATAGTGTTAGCCGTGTGTAAAAAACATGTAGATTACAAGAATAATTTTACTGCCGAAAAGCTACTGCTCTACCCCTATGTTTCATCACTTGACGACTGTCGTGCCGTAAGCGCCGACAGAGTTGGTGCCGAACACGGGTGTTCCGCCGACGGTCTTTGTGTTCGACGAGAAGTTGTGGTACACGGTGAGCGTCTGCGTTCCGTTCGTGACCGAAATTTTGAGCATGCCGTCCTGCGTAGAGCAAGTGGCGGTGCCGCTCGTGAGCACGGGATAGTCGTTTCTGAGTTTTGTCAACTTAATGACGTAGTTCAACAGCGAATTATTGTCGGTAAGCTGATCGGCGACGCTGACCGTTGCCGAATTAAGATCCTTTTTGGAAATAGCGTTATGGCACTCGTACTGCCAATTGCTCGTCCACTTCATGGACTGGCGGTAGTTATTATCACTGCCGCTCGGGCCTATCAGTCCGATTTCGTCGCCGTAGTATATCCATGACAGTCCGGGCATCGTCATAAGTATCGCAAAGTACAGCTTGGACTGCTCGGTTGAAAGTTTGCTTGAAAGGCGCGGAATGTCGTGGTTGGAGCTTATCATGGAATTGATAGGTCTGTCTTTTCGGTATTGCGCGTACATGCTCGCATTGCTGTTGAGCGTGCTTGCCGCTTCGCTCACATTGCCCGACTTGATCCTGTCGGACATATTATAATATGTATTGAAATCGAACAGCGAGTCCATGCCGGCATAGAACGGCGCCACGTTGGACGCATTGCCGTCGAGCTGTTCGCCGAGCAGGTAGCAGTGCGGATACTTCTTTTTGAGCGTGTAATTGAACTCTTTAAAGAATTCGACGTTCTTGTCGAGGTTGTACTGCCAACCGCTGTCGCCGACAATGCGATCGCTACCGGCGTTTTCGCTCTCGTCGTTCATGAACACGTGCTTGATAGCGTCCATGCGGAAGCCGTCAAGTCCGTAGTTCATCCAGTACGCCGCAACGTCGGCCATTGCCCTGCGCACCGCCTTGCAGTCGTAGTTGAGCTCGGGCATATTGCTGCCGAACGACGAATAGAAGTACCAGCCGTTGCCGCCGTCGTACTTGCGGTTTCCGCTGCTTTGACTCCATCTGTAAAAATCGCGGTACTTGACTTCGGCGGTCGTTCCGTCCTGATACGTGACCGTTTCGACTACGCCTTTTTTGGATTTTATGAACCATTCATTATTGGGCGAGGTGTGATTGACGACCAAGTCCATGATTATCTTCATGCCTTTTTTGTGCGCCTTGAACACGAGCTCGCGATAATCGGCGTTGGTGCCGAACTTCTCGTCTATGCAGTAATAATCGAAGCAGTCGTATCCGTGATAAGAATTGCTGCTCTGCACGGGCGTGAGCCAAAGCACGTCCACGTTAAGACTTTCGAGATAATCGAGCTTCTGAATGATTCCGCGGATATCACCCACGCCGTCGCCGTCGCTGTCGCAGAACGACGCGACGAATATCTGATACCCTACGCCTGCCTCGTCCCAGCCGCTAACCGTAGACGCGACCGGAAGAGCCGCCGCCTCCGAGCGCACAACATCGCCCTTGCTCGCGCGCAAGGGTTCGGTTTTTACGTCGTCGTTTACCACATCGTCCACGAAATACGCCGTGCCGTTTCCGGTATTGCCCTCGCGAACATACCAGTGATAGCTGCCCCCCACTTTTTGTGCGTTCGACGGAACGACTGAACAGTCGCCGCCGTCGGATACGCCCCATTTATTGTTCTCGTCTATTATACCCGGCTTGAAGTTGACCGCCGTCGAGGCAGAAGAAATGCTTATTTTATAAACCGCGCCCGATTTATCTTTCGTGATCGGGGTGTAGCGCGTGCCGCTTCCCGTGCCCCATACCCACAAGCACCAGCCGTCGTAATCGCCTGCCGAGCGCAAATAGTGGATATAAAGAGTATTGTTATCGGTCATCGTAGGAGTATATTGCGTTCCGCTGCTGCCGATTGTCCAGCGCGCAAACAGCGTTGTGTTTTGAGAAACGGTATTCGAGTTGAAATTCCACGCGGTGCTTCCGCTATCCTCGGCATACCAACCGGAAAGCGTGTAACCCTTGCGCGTAATTTGCGGAGCGGTCACCTTGCTTCCGCTGTTTACCGTTTGCGCGGGCGGATTGGAAAGCCCGCTCTTTCTCGCGTCCAAACCGACGTTGAACGTTACGGTAACTTTTCCGTCGTTGTTTCCGCCCCCGTTATCGCCGCCTTCGCCGTTGCCGCCGCCCTCGTTGTTGCCGCCGCCCCCGTTATCGCCGCCTTCGCCGTTGCCGCCACTCTCATTGCCGCCACTCTCGCTCTTTTTTACCCATTTGGCGTAAAGCACGGTAGGACCTTCCACAGTAGAGGTGTCAAAGTTCCACTTCTTCCCCGAATCGAATTGCGGACTTGTGTACCAGCCTTCCAAGACCATGCCGCCGTTCGAGGGATCGGGCGGACGCTTAACCTTGCCGCCTGCCGGCACTCTCTGCGTCGGTATTGATTCGGCGCAGTTTGTTATGAACGCCACCGAGTACGTTTCGCCTACTTCGGGCGTTTTCGAATCGCCGCAAGCGAAGAGCAAAAAGCTCGACGCAAATACCATTGCGAGCAAAACGCACAGTATTGAAAAACGTCTTTTAACAACAAGTTTATTCATTGAAATTTCACCCTTTCGATATTTCTATGCTATCTAATAATACATTGTAGTCCGCGATTTGTCAAGCAAGCGCGGTGGATTTGCGACGTTTCACGCCGTTATTTCACAAGCAACGATCCGCCGCTCTTTATTTTGTATTCTTTCACCTTGCGCGCAAGATAAATGACGGGCGTATCGAGCAATGATGTGAATACGAATATCACGTAACCCGAGCCGAAAATGGAAAGCAAAGTCATGAAGTCATACGTGCCTGCGAATGCGAGAGTGGTGAACAAAAGCGTGTTGATAAGCTGACTGACAAGCGTCGATCCGTTGTTGCGCAGCCATAAATACTTTTTCTTGTCGCCGAACTTTCTCTCGGTAAAGCTCCACCATTTGTGATACAGCCACACGTCGAAAAACTGGCTTACGGCGTATACCGCGAGCGACGCGACCACAAGCCGCGGCGTTTGCGAAAACAGCTGATTTACCGCCGGCATCGAAGCGTCCGCCTCGCTCGGATCGAACAGCATCCACAATTGCGACAGCGCGAGAAAGAACAACGTCGAAAATATGCCTATGTACACCGCTTTGTTCGCCGAGGCCTTGCTTTCGCATTCCGAAAGTATATCGGTGGCGAGGAAAGTGGCGGCAAACAACACGTTGCCGAGCGTTTGCTCCATGCCGAACGCTTTTATGAGAATGACGACCTCGACGTTGGCAAAAACGGTCGCAAGCGCGGATACGCAATAAATCCCGGCGCGGCCGAAGAACATGTAGGCCACAAGCACCGAGCCGAATATGAGCAACACCGAAACTATAAGCAAAAGCTCGTTCATGCACCCACCCCGAAATCCGTATTTTCAATAAGAATGTCCACGCGCGCGTCGTCCTTATATATAGGATAAAGCTCGCGCATAAAAACATCGGTAACGCCGCGGTCGGGTTTAACCTCCGTACTGTTGTCGCACATGACGTTTATACAAATGCGTTCGAAATATGTAAGCCCCAGCTCGATGTCGCGCTTCATCGACTGCGCCGTCTGTCCGCTTATCCCGAAAAGAAAATTTGCCTCGTCGAAATTTCGGCTTATAAGATCCGGATTGCGTTCGGGTATGCCTTTTTTCAAAACGTTTTCGCGAAAGTCGAAGTCGAAGGTTTCCAAACCGAGCTTCATTTTGAGCGTGAACGCTTCGAACTCTTTTCTTAACGCCGCGATTTTGTTTTCGTACATGTAGTGCGATTCGAAATGTATGACCTTTATGCCGCGCACTTCACATGTCGTCTTTATAAGCTCGACCGTTTTTTTGTCGAGCTCGAACACCGAGCCGCTGTTTATCACTTCCAGCTCGCCGTACTTGCCCGTGACGTGCGATAATACTTCGCTGTTCAACGCGAAGTTTTCTTGTTCGTTTTTCGACATGTCGAGATGATAATCGCAGAACGTACACAGCTTGTATGCACAGCCCATGCCGCGAAGAAGTACAATCTCGCGCGGACGCTTGTCCGTGATTTCGGAATATCTAACCATAAAAAAACGCTCCGTGTGACATCACAAAACACACGGGCATTATTACGGGTTTTTCCGCAAGTATGTATTACGGGAATTTTATATCCCTGTACTCCGTAGTTTTGATTCGCGGTTTTTCCGCAGGCAGGATGGTCACGAACTGCCTTTTATAGTACGATTATAAACTCACGCCGAACATTTGTCAAGCTAACTCAACAAGTTTAATATTTCAAGATATCTTATGAGCTCTTGCTTTGCGCCGTCGAGGTCGTGTTCGAGATAGTTGCCGCACTCCTCTTTTTTGCTGCCGGGAACTTCGGTAAGCTCCGTTGCGACTTTTATGCAGGATTTGAGAAGCTCCGTCACCTGCTCGCGAGTCATATCGACGGTCAAAAGATAAAAGCCCGTCCTGCAACCCATCGGCCCGAAGTAGATTATCTTGTCCTTGTGAAAGGAATTGCGCAGTACGGTTGCGAGCATATGCTCGATAGAGTGCAGAGCCTTTTGCGAAATGAAATCGTCGGCGTTGGGTTTTTTAAACCGCAAATCCCAGGTTGTCACGCCGTGGGCATTGCCGCTCTCGTGCAATCCGACGTCGAGCTTATTGTGGTCTTTTTGAAACGACGGTATTTTCTCCATGCTTGTGTCCTATTCATCAAAGTCGTGGCCGTGTTCGTCCTCGTCTGTCGGATCCGGGAATTTCGATTTGTCGTAATCTATGCCGTGCTTATCGTAGTAGTCCTTGATTGCTGATCTTATCGCCTCTTCGGCAAGCACCGAGCAGTGCAATTTGTGCGCAGGCAGGCCGTCGAGCGCTTCCGCGACAGCTTTGTTGGTAAGCTCCAACGCCTCGGATATAGGTTTGCCCTTTATCATCTCGGTTGCCATGGACGAGCTTGCGATTGCGCTTCCGCAACCGAAGGTGTTGAACTTGACGTCGGTTATGATGTCGTTTTCCACCTTGATATAGATTTTCATGATGTCGCCGCAACGCGCGTTGCCGACCTCGCCTATTCCGTCGGCGTCGTCGAGCTTGCCCACGTTGCGCGGATTTTTGAAGTGGTCCATAACCTTTTCGCTGTATAATGCCATGATTTCTCCTTTATATTGCAGTTAGCCGGATTGCTTGTTGATTATCAGATAAGATGTTTCTTCTCGCCCTTTTCGAGCGCTTCCCAAACGGGCGACATGTTGCGCAGGTATTCCACAACCTTTGGCACTGCGTCCAAAATCGCGTCTACGTCCGATTCGGTGTTGTATTCCGAAAGGCTTATGCGAAGCGAGCCGTGCGCCACCTCGTGCGGAAGCCCGAGCGCGAGCAAGACGTGCGACGGATCGAGCGAGCCGGACGTGCAAGCCGAGCCGCTCGACGCGCATATACCTTTATCGTCGAGAAGAAGAAGCAGCCCCTCGCCCTCGATACCCTCGAAACACATGTTAACGATATTCGGAAGCCTTTTTTCGCGGTCGCCGTTTAGTCTGCTGTGCGGAATCTTTTTAAGCCCGTCTATCAGCCTGTCGCAAAGCGCGCGCTCTTTTTTTGCGTTTGCCGCCATGCCATCGCACGCCTCGTCGAGCGCCGCCGCCATTGCCGCAATGCCTGCGAGGTTTTCCGTTCCCGCACGCCGTCCGCGCTCCTGCGCTCCGCCCTCGATGAGAGTGTTGATAGGCACGCCGCGCCGCACATACAGTGCACCCACGCCCTTCGCGCCGTGAAACTTATGCGCGGAAAGCGACAGCATATCGATATTCATTGCCTTGACGTCAATCGGCACATGCCCTACCGCTTGCACCGCGTCGGTGTGGAAAACTATCTTGCGCTCGCGGCACAGCTTGCCTATTTCCGCAATCGGCTGAATAGTTCCTATCTCGTTGTTTGCAAACATGACCGTTACGAGCGCGGTGTCGTCGCGCAGAGCGTTTTTCACCTCTTCGGGTGCAATCACGCCGTTTTCGTGAACGTCTAAGTAGGTTACTTCAAACCCTTCGCGCTCCAATTTTTTGAGCGTGTGCAAAACCGCGTGATGCTCGAACGCAGTGGATACGATGTGCTTTTTTCCGCGTTTCAATCCGTTTGCCGCCGCGGAGCGTATGGCCTGATTGTCTGCCTCACTGCCACCCGATGTGAAAAATATCTCGCCGGGCTCGGCATTAAGCCTTGCCGCTATCCGCGCACGCGCATCGTCAAGCGCTTCCTTCGCAACCTGACCGCTCGTGTGAAGCGACGACGGATTGCCGTACACCTCTTTTAGATACGGCATCATCGCGTTTACCGCCGCGTCGCTCATCGCGGTCGTCGCCGCGTTATCTACATATACGGTTTTCTCGTTCATTATGCTTTAATTCCTATTGAATTAGTATGAATTAACTACAAGGCTATTATAAGCCTAATGTGATTATTTGTCAATGATATTGCGCACATAATAAAAATCTTTTTATGTTTGTTATATGAAGTTCGTCGAATTTTCGGCATGAAAAAACCGCCTCTCGGCGGTTTTTATCGAGATTAGATGTTGAGCAAGCGGAAAATCTCTTTGTTCATGATCATGAAAACAAGGTCAAGGAGCCAAATGAGCCAGCCGCCGAAGATACGGATTATGCCCGCAACAATTTTGCCTTCTTGCAAGCGCGTAACTATACCCAAAAACCATGCTGTGATGGGAATGATAGCGAGAATCACGCTAACAATGTAGGAAAGGCCAAAATAATCCTTACTTTTTGCCATGATAAAATCTCCTTTTAATATTTTGTTATTATCATTATACTATTTATATGCAAGCATGTCAAGTACATTTCAAAAAAATTACACGAACAATTTGCGGCTCATATTCCTCAAAATTTTTTAGGCTTGACAGCATATTCGACCTATGTTATACTTTTTGTAATGAACGGAGAAAGGCTGGACATAGAAAAAACGCTTGCGTATCTCACCCTCGACGAGAAGCTGCGTATGCTGTCGGGCGACGGCATGTGGCACACCTTCGGCGCGGGCGAGCTTCCGCGCGTTCGCATGTCAGACGGTCCGAACGGACTCAGAATGGACGACGGCATGGGTTCGTCCGTGCCTGCGACCTGCTTCCCTACCGCGTCGATGCTCGCATGCAGTTGGGATCCCGCAATGCTGTACAGCATAGGTGCGGCAATGGGCGAAGAAGCGACCGCACTCGGCGTCAATCTTTTGCTCGCGCCGGGAATAAACGTCAAACGCCATCCGCGCGGTGGGCGCAACTTCGAATATTTTTCGGAAGATCCGTATTTAGCCGGCGATCTCGCAAAAGCGTTCGTATCCGGCGTGCAATCTTCGGGCGTAGGCGCGTGTATCAAGCATTACGCGGCAAACAACCAAGAAGATATGCGCATGTATTCCGATTCCGTAATCGACGCTCGCGCACTGCGTGAAATATATCTTAAACCGTTTGAAATCGCACTCAAAGCCGAGCCGGAAGCCGTCATGTGCGCTTACAACAAGCTCGGCGGCGAGTACTGCTCGCAAAACAAATTTCTTCTCACGGACGTACTGCGTAACGATTGGAAATATGACGGCGTAGTCGTTTCCGATTGGGGCGCCGTTCACGACCGCGCAAAAGCGCTTAACGCAGGACTCGATCTTGCCATGCCCGATTCGCTCGGCTTGTTCGAGGAACAACTTCGCGACGCTGTTGCATCAAACACAATCGACGAGCAAACGGTGGACCGTTCGCTCAAACGAATATTGCGGCTTATAGACGACGTGTATTTAGAGCCTTACGGCGAATTTGACGCGGACACGCACGACAAGCTAACCTACAACACCGCCGCCGCATGCGTGGTCATGCTCAAAAACGAGGGCGGATTTTTGCCTATAACGAAGGACATGCACATTGCCGTCGTAGGCGAGCTTGCAAAAACAGCACCCATTCAGGGCGGAGGAAGCTCGCATGTTTCGCCGCTCAAATCGATTTCTCCGCTCGACGCATTCGGAATGCGCGCGGTGGGAGCGACTTATCTTAACGGCTACTCGTCAACGGCAAGTGCAAAACAAAACGAAAGATTGCTCGAAGAAGCCGTATCCTGCACCGCGGACTGCGACGCCGTTATCGTATACGTCGGCCAGCCTGCGCCAGGCGAAGGGATAGACAGAAAAAGCCTCGAACTTCCGCCCGAGCAGAACAGACTTATAAACGAGCTGACCGCCGCAGGACGGCGCGTAGTCGTGGTTTTGTGTTCGGCAGGGCCTGTCTTAATGCCGTGGGTGAACCGAGTTCGCGCCGTAATTTACGCAGGACTCAACGGACAGAGCGGAGCGCTCGCCGCAGTGGACGCGCTGTTCGGAAGAATCAACCCCAGAGGTAAGCTCGCAGAAACCTTCCCCAAAGAGGATTACTCGGCGGACTTCGGCGGACTCATGCCCGTCTACCGCGAAAGCATATTCGTCGGATACAGATACTACGACAAAACAAACACGCCCGTGCTTTTCCCATTCGGACACGGACTGTCGTTTTCGAACTTAACCTACGACGATATGCACGTCAGGCGCATTGCGGGCGACGCGTTCGACGTTACCGTCACGCTCACGAACAACTCGGTGCGCGACGCCTATGAAATAGTGCAAATATACGTTTCCGACCGTTCCGGAAGAGTGTTGCGCCCCGAAAAACAGCTTGCCGGATACATGAAGGTTTTTGTCGAAGGTCAAACGACGGCAACCGCGACAATACATCTGCCGCGCTCGGCTTTTGAGTTTTTCGACGTAAAAAGCGGCACGTTCAAAGTCCCCGACGGCGAATACACCGTTCTTGCGGCGGCAAGCGCGCAAGACATAAGGATTAAAACGACGGTCAAGGTGGACGGCGACTTTTTCGATTACGTAAAATATCCTGACGTCTACAATTTGCCGATCAGAGAAAAAATCACGGACGACGATTTCAAAGCGCTTTACGGCTCGGATTTGCCCGAAAAGCCGCTGCCTCTTCAAAGGGGCGAGTTTACGCTCGACTGCTGTATAAACGACATCAAAGGCACGCTCGCGGGTAAGTTCGCAAAAAGGGCTGTGATGCGAAGAGCAAAATCGGTTGGTAAGCGCGGCAGCGTGGAATATGACGCATTTGTCGCGTCGGCGATGAATACCCCGCTCTCGTCGGTATTCGCCATGTCCGGCGGCAAGATGTCATTCAACACGGCAAACGGCATTGTCGAAATGGCAAACGGACACTACCTCAAAGGGCTCAAACTCTTGCTCAAAAAGTAATATTAGCATATACGCACCCGTGCGCATTTTACACTTTATCTTAAAATAGAATGTATAGCCCAACAGCATAAAAAGGAAAATTATGAGTAAACTGGACGTTTTCGAATATATCGAGCAGGCCGCGAGCGTACTTGACGCCAATCTTGTCGGTTTCACTCACGCCGCAGATAAGCTCACCGAATTTTTAACGATGCGTTTCGGCGACATCGACGCCACAATCGGCGTAACCTCACGCATAAAGACGCGCGACAGCCTTAAAGAAAAAATACTGCGAAACAACCTCTACCGCGAAGCTCCGGCCGAGCGGATAGTGTTTGAAATGCACGACATCATCGGTGTAAAGATAGAGTGTCGATTCTTCAAGGACGAAAAATATATTTACGAGAAAATACGCGAAACGTTCTGCGTAGATGTGGGGGGCGGCTTGTTTTGCCCTGCCGACAAAAAAGCAGTCAGGCTGAAACTCGACACACCCCAGCCCGAACGGCAAAAGAACGGCTATTCCATTTACAGGATTGACGGCAACGTCACTTACGCAGGCGAAAACTACAATTTCGAGCTCCAAATCAAATCGCTTGTCAACAGCTTCTGGTCGGAGATCGAGCATAAGCTCATATACAAAAACAACAGGCTTAACCAGTTCGACAATCTCATGAAAGAAATGCTCGACTACACGCACGAGAGCCTTTCCGGCATCGACCACCAGCTCAACCTCATTTTCGATCGTGTATCGGGCAACACTATCAGCAATCAGCAAGAACAGCTAAAAAGCATGCTCGCGCTCGGGCTTAACGAGATGTACACGGCAATAGTAAAAGCCAACGTCGGCATTCCCGTCACAATAACCGAATACTCGGAAGCTATCGTCGACTATCTGATAACCGCTTCGTCGTACACCGACGAAATGAAAGGCGAATCGTCCATACAAACCATACGCGACAATATTTCGGGGCTTATAGCGCAAAAAACGCACACCGCCCTTCCCAACAGCAACAATGGCGGCGACAACTACGGCGGACTGCTCGTGAGCCTTATGGAATGGATGCGGAATATCGACTACGCCGCAATCGCTATCGGCGAAAAGATAACCGTGGACGTCGAGCTTGACGGCGTCGAGGGCGAAGTGGCAAAAATCCTGCTAAAAGAAATTAACACCGACTTCTACCTTAACACATTTTTTCATATATTCTTTTCGCTCGAACGCGGCGACGATTCGCAGGACTTCACGTCATACGTCAAGTACTACACCGACCGCATAATATCGGGCAAAACGCAAGAACAGCTCTACCGCACGCTCGCGCGTCTGTCCGAGCTTCCGGCAAACAAGCTTCCCCTTTCCGCGACCTTAAAAATGCTTGCGGACATTCATTAAAAACATTTAGGAGCAAGGCATGAAAGTATTATTAGTCAACGGCAGTCCGAGAGTGAACGGCTGCACCTTCACCGCACTGACCGAGATAGCTGAAACGCTCAAAAAAGAAAACATAGAAACGGAAATATTCCAGCTCGGCAACAAGCCCATACGCGACTGTATCGCTTGCGGCGGCTGCAACGGCAAAAACAAATGCGTGTTCGACGACGACGTCGCAAACAGCTTAATAGCAAAGGCCGCGGAATGCGACGGATTTGTTTTCGGCTCGCCCGTTTATTACGCTCACCCGTCGGGACGGATACTCTCGGTGCTCGACCGCGCGTTCTACGCAGGAAAAGCGAGCTTTACTCATAAGCCTGCCGCCGCAATAGTATCGGCAAGGCGCGGAGGCTCGGCGGCGTCTTACGACGTTCTCAACAAATATTTCGGCATAACTCAAATGCCTATCGTTTCATCGTCGTATTGGAACATGGTGTACGGCTCTTCCGCCGAACAAGTAAAACAGGACGCGGAAGGCATGCAGACAATGCGCAACATCGGCAGAAACATGGCATGGATACTCAAATGTATCGAAGCCGGAAAAGCCGCAGGCATTTCTCTTCCGCAAACCGAAGCAAGCGAAAGAACAAATTTTATAAGATAAGGTATTAAATTCAAAAATCCGACTTGAAGTCAAGTCGGATTTTTTATGTTGGAAATTTGCTATCTCTGTCTTTTACATCTTGTGCGATAAATAGAAATATATATATTATTGCGCTTTGTATTTAAGAGAATTGCTTTAATTATTCCGCCTACAAAAAGCAATGTGGCCGATATCAATATTGTAATATACATATCCGGAACAAAAGCGCGCACTACCCAAAGAGGCGTTGAAAAGACTATTTGCGGTAAAAGCAATATAAACATCGGCGCAAGCAAGTGCAACAAAACGAGCGCCGCTGTTTTAATTGCAAGATTACCTGTTTTCAAAGTCTTTTTATAAACATTAAGCAAGCAAAGCGGTAAAACGGACATTATAAACACCGCCAAATAGATAAGGTCGTAGAGCAAATGCCCAATCGCATATTCGTTTCCGTCGATTTGATTTGGCTCATCGCCCATAAGCAGTAAAGCGACTCCCCAATCGATTCTGTCCATAAGATCTTTTCCGACAAAATAATCGTTTGTATTTACGGCGATAGCAAAACCCTTCTCGCTTTCGGGCAAAATATAAATCGTCGACATGCCCGTTTCCACAAGTCCGCTGTGCCGAAGCGCGGGTTCCTTTAACGGCTCGTTGATTAAAGTCCAACCCATACCGTAGCAATACGGAATAGACGCGTTTACGCTCACATTCTCGTAAAACATTTTATTTATGCTATCGCTCGAAATTATCCCTTGACCGCCGTTTAAGTACATTTGAAGGTATTTGCCGAGATCGGCTGTCGAAGCAGACAAGTACCCTGCCGGAACGGAAATCCAATCTCCGTCGGCTTTGGGGTACTTGGGCGTTGTTTTTATATTGAAGCCAAACCAATTTTCGTAGCCGCAAATCAATCCGTTTTCTATGCTTTCTTTAAGCGTTGCCGCCGATTTCGACATATTCAAAGGACGGAAAACGTTTTCCGCTATATAGCTTTCATAGCTTTTGTCGCTTACGGCTTCAACAATCTTGCCGAGTAACGAATAGTTAACGTTTGCGTAAACATGAACGCCTTGTTTGCCCACTATTTTATAATTATCGAGATTTTGATGCTCTCCGAGTCCGCCGGTATGATTTAGAAGCTGCCTGATTGTTATTCTGTTCCCGTCCGTTGATTTCGGCAGGTATTTCGATATTTTTGCATCTAAATCGATTTTGCCTTGTTCCACAAGCTGCATAATGCAAAGCGCCGTAAACGACTTGCTCACCGAGCCAAGCAAAAACGGGGTGTTCGTGCTTTTACAGCTTCCGTAAGTTTTGGAGAGCAGTACGTTTTCTTTATCTACAACGGTAATCGACATCGACGGGAAATGCGCTTTGGACGTAGCGTCCGAAAGATATGCGTCGATTCTGTCGTACACACTGCCGGCACTGTCGGCATAAGCTCTTGTTCGGTCAGCAAAACCCACGGTGCACACCGAACATATAACGAGCATTGCCAATGTTATTATCGTTATCTTTATGTATTTTTTCATCTAATCCTCTGCAAATCACCGTACATCGTACAACATTATAGCACATGGCGGCAATAAAAACAAGGGCAACGTATTATTCGTTACCCTTGCCGACTTTCGCACTGTTTATTTCCATAAGAAAAATATATTTGCCGAGTTTTCAGTTTTGCATAAATATCGTTTCGCCGTGCAAGAACGGATACCGTATGATAGCCGTTCCGTCGATATTCTCCTTGTGCATATCCACTGCGGTAATTCTGCTGTTGTCGTAGCTCGTGTAATACACAATGCCCTTGTCGGCGTCCATGCACGACGTGTAAATCGTAACTTCGTATTCGCCGTTTTCCATAACGCAACAGCCGCGCGTCTGCTCTACCGTGCCGAGAATGTGAAAAAACTGATTTACGCTCTCGTCGCAAGTTTTACAGCACGTCGAGTTGAGTGCGGTAAACGCCGCGCGCACAAACCGCGATTGCGAGGATAAATCCCCGGGCAGTCCCAACGCGCCCATTCCTCTGCTGTATTCCGTAAGATTGAGCTTTTTCGAGAACTCGTTTTTGGGCGGTCTGGGCGACAGACTCATGTAGTTGTTCAGATTGAACAGCTGTTCGGGGAACGGCGGATTGTTTGTCAAAACACCTACGGGGTTATCGTACACATGAAGGCCCGTCGCGGTACTTTCGACTGTGATAGCGGCATGCTTATCGGCTATTATCCAGTGCAGCGGCGATACGGGCAATTCGGGCTTGAACGGGGTGTCCGTGAAATTCATTCTCGAAAGCGCGCGCTTTGCTTCCGGAACCGTAGCACAGCCGCCAAGCAACCACGGAATGAGCTCGAACTGCGCTATGTTATCCTTGCCGCTTTGCACCTTGTTATAAACGGCATTGCCGGCAAACCGAAGCCCTGCCATAGCCAAACCCTTTTCGTTGACCGCGTCGTAATACATCGGGTAATCGTCGATTACGCATCCGACGCCTATGAATGCATAATGCGCTTGCACCGTTCCTGCGTCACGGTAAGAAAAGCGCTTACGGCGCGGTGTGATTATCACCTCTTCGCCGTAAGAACAATCATTGTCGAGCGTTCGTCCGAAAAAGAAGTCTTCCGATACGAATTTGATTGCTGTACACATAATTATACTCCCTTATTGAGTTGTTGCGCACTTATTATTATATGCTCCGTTCGGAGTATTATTTCGTGCAACGGCTTAAACAAAAAGCTGAGATTTTCACTAATGAAAATCTCAGCTTATAAATCACTTTTACTATTTTTCTATTATGCTCTCGCCCGTCATTTCGCTCGGCTTTTCCACGCCCATGATGTCGAGAAGCGTGGGAGCAACGTCGCAGAGCGCTTTGCCCGATTTGAGCGTTTTGCCTAAATACTTGTCGCCTGCAACAATGAGCGGTACCAGGTTTGTAGTATGCGAGGTACAAGGCGATCCGCCCTCGAACTGCATAACTTCGGCATTGCCGTGGTCTGCCGTTACGATTGCCGTGCCGCCGCTCTTCCACACGGCCTCGACGACTTTTTTAAGACATTCGTCAACGGCTTCGACCGCTTTGACCGCAGCATTGAACACGCCGGTATGTCCGACCATGTCGCAGTTGGCGAAGTTGAGGATCAAAACGTCCTTGCCGCTTTGCACCTGCTCGACCGCTTTGTCCGCCACCTCGTATGCGCTCATCTCGGGTTGAAGGTCATACGTCGGCACCTTGGGGCTTGCGACGAGTACGCGCGTTTCATTGTCGTTCGGTTTTTCCACACCGCCGTTAAAGAAGAATGTGACGTGCGCGTACTTTTCGGTTTCCGCTACTCGGGCTTGGGTAAAGCCTTTGCTTGCAAGATACTCGCCGAGCGTGTTCTTTAAGTGCCGCGGCGGAAACGCCGTTTCGATATTGTTAAGCGTGACGTCGTACTGCGTCATGCCTACATACGTTATCTTTTTGTATCCGCCCATGCGCTCAAAGCAGTCGAACTGCGGCTCGGTGATAGCACGCGAAATCTGACGTGCGCGGTCGGCGCGGAAGTTATAGAATATCATCGCGTCGCCGGCGTTTACGCCCTTGTACTCGCCTATTACGACAGGCTCGACAAACTCGTCCATCGTGCCTGCGGCATAGCTCGATGCCATTGCCGAGTCGGGCGAGCTGAAATGCTTGCCTGCGCCCGCGAACACCGCGTTGTATCCGCGCGCCACGCGCTCCCAGCGGTTGTCCCTGTCCATATAGTAATATCTGCCGACGATCGTGCCGACTTGTCCGACGCCGATTTCCTTCATTTTATCTTCGAGCTCGCGAATAAATCCTCGCCCCGAGTCGGGCGGAACGTCGCGCCCGTCGGTGATGCAATGCACGTACACCTTGCTCACGCCGCGCTTTTTGCAAAGTTCGAGCAAAGCGTACAGATGCGTGTTCATGCTGTGCACTCCGCCGTTGCTTAAAAGCCCGACGAGGTGCATTGCGGACTTGTTATTAAGCACGGCGTCGATAGCCGTGTTAAACGCCGCATTGCTGTCGAACGAGCCGTCCTTGATTGCGTCGTCGATAGTCGTAATGTCTTGGTAAACGACTCTTCCCGCGCCGAGATTCAAGTGTCCGACCTCGCTGTTGCCCATTTGCCCCTCGGGGAGGCCTACGGCGTATCCCGAAGCATTGATGAGCGTGTGCGGGTACTTTTCAATCAGCGAGTCGATAAAAGGCTTTTTCGCCTTTTTTACGGCGTTGCCGTAATCGTCTTGATTGTTGCCGAATCCGTCGAGAATGATCAAAGCGTTCATAATTATACCTTCTTTAATTCTTTTGTACTATTATTTTATTTCGAGTAACAAGTTTACTTGCTTACAATAGCAAATTTGCGGCGATAACAAATCGACATAGTATCGCTTATTTCGCGGCGTTTACGATATAAGCAAAATCGTCGGCTTTAAGGCTCGCACCGCCGATAAGTCCGCCGTCGATTTCGGGCCGGGCCATAAGTCCGTCCACGTTCTTCGCGTTCATGCTGCCGCCATACTGAATGCGCATACCGTCCGCTACCGCTTCGCCGTAAAGCTCCTTCACTACCGAACGAATGTATCCGATTGTTTCGTTCGCCTGCTCGTCGGTAGCGGTCTTGCCCGTGCCGATCGCCCACACCGGCTCATAAGCGATAACAACCTTTTTCGCGTCGTCCGCCGAAATATTCTCGAACGCGCCGACAACCTGCGTGCGGCATACTTTTTCGGTCATGCCGCCCTCGCGCTCGGCGAGCATTTCGCCCACGCAAACGATGGGAGTAAATCCGTATTTAAGCGCTTGAACAAGCCGCGCGTTGACCGTCTTGTCGGTTTCGCCGAAATATTGGCGGCGTTCGCTGTGACCTATGATAACATAGCTCGCGCCGGCTTCTTTCAGCATTGCCGCAGAAATCTCGCCCGTAAACGCGCCGCTGTCCGCCCACGCGATGTTTTGCGCGCCGACTGCGATATTGGTTTTCTTGCAAAGCTCCGCCGCAAGCGCGATGTCGGTAAACGGTACGCACACAACCACGTCACACGCCGCATTTTTGACTTTGGGCGCAAGCGCGGAAATAAGCTCGCGGCACTCCGCCGCCGTCTTATTCATCTTCCAGTTGCCTGCTATTATAGGTTTTCTCATGACAATCTCCTTTATTCGGTACGAGAGCCTCTCTCGCATTGTAGTTTTGCATAAATCCCGAGCGCCGCCGCAACGCCTGCGTTGAGCGAGTTTATCTTGCCGCGCATGGGCAGCGACACAACCCCGTCGCACAGCTCGCGCGTAAGCCGCGATATGCCATTGCCTTCCGCGCCGACAACGAGTGCGACTGCGCCCGACAAATCTGTTTTATAAATGTCCGTTTCGCCCATGTCGAGGGCGTACACCCACACACCGCGTCGTTTAAGCTCGCGTACCGCGTCGTTGACGTTGGTAACTCGCGCGACTTTAACGTATTCCGCCGCGCCCGCCGCCACTTTTATCACGGTGTCGTTAACGGGAACTTGTCTGTTCTTGCCGATCACCACCCCGTGAACTCCGCCGCACTCGCAAGAACGCAAAATGCTTCCGAAGTTGTGCGGATCCTCGATTCCGTCGAGAATAACTATAAACGGCTTTTCGCTTTTTGCCTCCGCCGCAGAGAAGATGCCGTCCAGATCGGAATACTCGAAATCGGTACAGTACCCTATACAGCCTTGGTACGACGCGCCCTCCGCCGCGCGATCGAGCGCCGCCTTGTCCGAAAACCGAACGGGTACGCCGGCACGCCTTGCACGGTCTAATATCTCGGTCGTTCGACCGTCGTGGCCGTGTGTGCCGACAATCTCGATGCGGTTGAAGCCGCCGCCGTTTTTAAGCCGTTCGAGAACGGCATTTTTACCGAAAATTTTTATATGTACACCCGTTATGCTTTTTATGCCTTGACGTTTTCAAACAGCTTGTCGCGCATAGCTTTGACTTCCGCGCTTTTGCCGCACGACTTTTTGCCTTCGGGACACGCGCCGTGCAAGCACCCGGGGCCGCAGTCTCGGAATAGATTGGGCGCGACCTTTACGGCCTCTCCCATCATCAGCCACGCCACACTGCGAATTTCCCACTGCGCGCGGTTACAGCAACGCAGTTCGAAAAAGTGCATAAGCTCGCGCGCGTTCATCGTAACTATCATTTTGGTTTCGCAAGCATTGGGCAGAATGAACCGCGCGTCCTCGTTTGACTTTTCACCCCTACCGAGCGCCGTTTGCCAATCGCGGTACCAGTCCATTATCGTGTCCATCTGACCCTTGTAACGCGCTACCGCCGCCGCACCCATGTCCTCTATCGCAGGCGGAACGACGTAGTTGAACGAATCCTCCGATACATAGCGTTGAGAACGCACAGAGAACGACGCAATGCGGTGTCTTGTTATCTGCGCCAAGAACGCACGCGAAACGCCTTCTACCGAAAACGTGAACGACGCATGCTCTATGGGAGAATGGTGTCCCATTTCGGTAAGCCGCGCAATAAACGCGCTGTTATCGCCCGACATGATGTTGTCAGTGAGATCGTCCAGCTCTCTATCCGAGTAGCACAGCTTCGCGGCAAGCGCGACCGTGGCTTCCGGATCGGCAGTGTAGCGTATTAACTTGACTTTGGGTGTTACTTGCATACTGTTTCCTTTTGTATGTATTGTTTATAGAAAAACCGAAACGCCGTCTCGCGCTTTGGATTTAATCCTTTGCCTGACACTCGGCGCAAAGATCGAGCAAATACTTCTCTCGCTCCGTGTCGCCCGAAATGTGAACGAACCCGATGACCGCTTCTAATGCGGTTGCTTTGTGGTAGTCTGTGGGAGTAGCGGTCTTGGAGCGCGAATGCAGGTGCGCGTTTTTGGCACGCCGCGCAACGTCGGCCTCTTCGTCGGTGAACACTCCGCGTTCGATAAGCTCGTCGAACACCGCAGCCTGCGCCCGAGCATTGACTTGACGTGACGCCGCGGTGTGCAAAGTCCCGATAACGCCGTCGCTGCTTTCAAGCACACGCTCGCGAACGTACAGAGTATGTACCGCGTCGCCTATAAACGCCAAACCGACGGGCGTCAACCTTTCCGCACGGAGCTTTTCCACAATTCTATTATACCTTTTGCTTCTCGATAAGTCAACAAAATAAAGGGGCTACTGCGCACCCCGAAAAATTATATCTTCGTCGCCCGCCACCTCCCGCGGCGAATAATATAGCCTCGAAGCATTAAGCGCGCAACACCGCGGTCAACAACGCCGACGCGTTAATTCGGGCAAATGCGCGAAAAACACTTGAATTATTCGTTATCACATGCTATAATGTATACAAATAAGATATACAGAGGCCTGTTGATGACTAAAACCGTTACTTTCAAATGTGCCAAATGCGGCAAAGAGCATGCCTTCACCGTCGGCACTCGGGATATCGCAACTCTGCAAGACGCCGTGAACAATGTTCCGGAACGCGATGCCGACAAACTTCTCGAATCGGTCAACCGCATGCTCATGAACAAAACAGAAGCGCAGCGCACAGCGTTCATGATGAATAATGCCGACGGACTTTCCATGATAAACTATGACGTTTGCGGCCCGTCGATCAATATGTTCGAGACCGAGGATATCAAAGAAATCTACGGCAAGTATACGCAGGACCAGATCGACAGGCTCAACAAGAGTATGGGCATGTGGGCTGACGCGCACAACACAGACGGATTCATGGCGTTCGACGCAATTTTCTATTGCAGAAAATGCAAAAAGATCCAACAAGGCTTGTTTCTCAAAGTCCGCTCGATCGAGGACAAGAAAGAGCGCACATATATGTACAACCCGAGATGCAAAAACTGCAACGCGGAGCTTGTGTTAGTCAACGACGCAAATATGGGCTTCATGTTCGAGGGCTTAACGGCAAGAGCGCCCTGCCCCGACTGCGGCGGCGCGCTTACGGTAACGGATATACGATTCAAACCGTAAGGCAACTGAAAGTTACATAATCGGCGCGAAACAACGCGCCGATTTTCATTGCGGAAAAACGACAGCCGAGAATTTTCAAGATAAATCGATAAATCCGAGCAAAGCATTTGACAAATAGCGGTAAACGGCGTATAATAAATCAGCTAACGAGGTGTAGCGCAGTTGGTAGCGCGCATGGTTCGGGACCATGAGGCCGCGAGTTCGAGTCTCGCCACTTCGACCATGATCGTGCACACGCGATCCAAACAAATCCGCGCAACGAAAAGCGCGGCATACGGAGCGGTATCGAAGTGGTCATAACGGGCCTGACTCGAAATCAGGTAGCCCGCAAGGGCTCGTGGGTTCGAATCCCACCCGCTCCGCCAAGAGCACCCAATTTGAACCCAAGCGGCTCAAAAAGGGTGTTTTCTTTTGCGGTAAAACTTTTCAGCTCGTCTAACTCGTCGTTGGTTAGCTTTACCTTTGTAGGCGTTTCTGGCGAGATGTTGTAAAAGATATAAAGATAATCGTCGAATAACACCGCGCGGTATATGAACAAATTAAAGAACTCGTTCTTTTCTTCGTCGTTTTTGTATTGCTTTTTTGCAAAGTAGGTTAGGAACGTTTTAATCGTCTCATAATCTAGCGGCTGAATCTGCCTTGCTTTTTCTACTGCAATCTTATTTTCTAATTTGTCATTTTGCTGTTCCAAAGCGAGTAATCTCTCTTTGGTGGACTTTGTCACAATTCCTTCTGCAATAGCATTAAGAAAACCGTTAATCGCTTTCTGTACTTGCTGTTGTTCTTTTTCGAGTAGTACAAGATGATCCGACTTTTGCAATCCTTCGTTAAACCTATCGACCACAGAAACGGCAATCTTGTCTATTACCTGTAGTTGCAAAACATAATCTATTGTCTTTTCAAACACAAGATTTTCCAACATCTCTTTTGTAATATTGCTCTTATTGCATTCGGTTTTGTTCTTCTTTCTATTAAAGCATTTGTAGTAATGATACACCTTTCCCGTATGAATTGTGCCGTCCTCTGCGGTCATAAGTGTTCCGCAGTTTCCACAGAAAAGTTTTCCGCTCAATATGTATTCGCTGTGTTGTTGCACGGCTTTTCTCCGATATGCACATTAGGTAAATCGTCCTCACTACAAGGATAGTAATACAGATATTTTCCTTCAGTTTTCGCCGGCTGTTGCTTCTTATTCAAATGATATGCTAACTTATCCTCAGGATAAGTTTACAATACTAATAGTGACAACATATTATCTATAAAAACAGAAAACTCAAAAAATCCAGAATATTTCTTCCCAAAATTATGATGCATTTTACCGCTGCCAAAGCAGGATAAGAAAGTGGGCAAACCCGCTTTCGAGGACGTTCGCTCCGCGAAGTCCGAACAAGCGGGAAACCCGCTTTTAGTTGATCGGAACTTTTAAAAATTTATATTTTTAACCGTTGAAAGTTTTTTCGAGATGTGATATAATATAACTGGTTTTTTATATTCAGGAGACAAAATTATGTTATACGATGAACTCTTAATTTTCTCCAAAGATAAAATTGCTGAGTTTTTTAAGAATGTAACTCTTTTTGACAATCAATTTAATTTTACGGAATTTCATAAGATTTGCTATGAAAATATGTATGCTGTTAACAACTCTGATTGTCCAAGCACGGTTAAGGAACTAAAATCACAAATCCAAGAGTTGGCTATGGTATGTAAAAAATGTGGGCCGTATTATATGAACCCACGAAATTCTAGCCATATTAAGTATGACTTAATGATGGGAAAATTGTTTGAAGATATTTTAATTGACTTCTTCACGCAGAAATTACATATAAAGGCAATGCATGCGGATAATAGCAACAAGCAGTATCCAGATTGTATGATTTTATGTGGAGATAAGCAAATAGCTGCTTATTTTGAAGTAAAATATCATTCGGCTCCTTTTATATCAGCTATTAATAAAATCAATAGATATTGTTATGAAGGAAGCATTACTCTTGATTATAAAAAGATAATAAAACAATTAGAGTTGATTGACTCTGATATAGAACGACCTGTGTTCTATTTGCATTGGGTAGATTTTCCTTGCTTAAAAGGCGTATTTTTTGAGACATCAGAACAAATTAAACAATACATTTATGATAATGGTGAAGAATTTTCCAGAGAGAAACGCGTGGGAGATGACGAGAAGAACCCGAAAAGTATCTATCTTTCTAAATTTTACTCACCGCTTTTGCAAATGGGAACATTCGAGGAATTTGTTGAATTAATCAGAAAAATTATTAAGGAGAAGAAACACAAATGAAATATTATTTTATATACAGTGCAGGTGGTGGCGCTGGGGATTGGAATGGTGTAAAAAGAATTTGGAACGACTGTATGCCTATTGCTATCAAGTCAAATATACTTCTAAAATTCGGAGATGTGTTTCTTAATCATGCGGCTCCAACAACTCCTTGTAGACCTCGCAGATGGAATGACATTACAAATTTAAGAGAATGGCTATATGAGGCAACTGCTGACGAATACACTCTAAACGAAGCGAATATTTTATTAGATTCCGGAAGTGCAAAACTTGTAAATTTTATAGCACATAATAACCCACAAATTTCGAACGATGACCTTATTGTTGAATTTGATAATATACTTAATAGATACCAAATAATCGAAAAGTACATTGATATTATAGCAACTTCAAATATTAATGGCGCAGTTACTTTCGATATTCCCAACCCATTTAAAATACGTAGTCAAAATGGTAATGCGAGATTGAATATTTTGACTCAAACCGACAGGCAGCGCCTTATTGAACTTTCTGCTAATTATTCTAATAGGATATACCATGTCTTAAACAACAGCAGTGAGCGATTATATACTATTATCAATGGGGAATGGAGTCTTGACGAAGTCAATATCTTTTTGAGTTTGCTTGATTATAGGCCTAGAAATTTTGCCATTGGCGGCGTATCTTCTGCGGACGAATCAACTTTTATAGAATGTATAAACACACTCGCACAAGCACAATTGAATTATGAACACATTCACTTTTTAGGGTGTGGCGGGCTAAAAAAAGTCGCAATTTTGCGAAATACAGTTTTTGACAATGAACGAACATCGGTTGATTGTTCTACACCGATCAATCGTTCAATAGATGGAAATGTTAGCGGCACAGCCCAATCTTGTTACTATTCTTATCAAAATCAAGAACTTATCAGAATAAAACCCGAAACAAGGAATAGAATATTACAATTACATGCTGCCGTGGAAAATCCTTTGTTTGATTTGAATGAAATGACAAATATTATTGACACCGTTTTGAGACATCAGAATCATCAATCTAACGAGGAAACTTACAACGGAAGAGCTAAATTGCTAATTCATAATACGGATGTTTATAAACGATTCGCAAATAATTAGTTAAAAAAGATGGATTAATTTCCATCTTTTTTAATTTGATTCATCCAATCAAATATGGATTGTTGGAGATTCTTTACTTCGGTTTCTATTCTTTTTGATATTTCGCTTTCATAGGATTGATCTAGCTCAAAGCCAACAGCTTTTCTATCGAGATTGAGTGCCGCTACAGCTGTCGTTCCGCTACCGAGAAAAGGATCTAGTACGGTATCGCCTATATTTGAGGACATCTTTATTATTCTTTCAATCATTTCTATCGGATAAACGGTGGGATGTGATAAACCCAACTTTTCCTTTGTCATGTTGTTGACACGATTGAAGTACCAAACATCTGTAGGGTTTCTTCCTGTTCCACCTTCTAATCTTTTGTCATTTTGAGTTATATATGGGATTCTTACATCGTCAAGATTAAACACATAATTCTTTAGATCCTTTACGCCCCAGACAATGTTTTCATATCTACCAGACAACCTCTGAGTGCAGTTTTGCATATTGTTAAAAGTCCAAGTAATGATATTTCTAATGTAAAACCCGGCTTCTTTCATAATATCGTACCCGATATAAGGTAAAGGCAAAATTTCCTTATTTTCGCCGAAGGGAACCGGGGAAAGATTCAAAAAGAAACTACCATCTGGAGTTAAAGTCCTAAATACTTCTTTTGTTACTTCGGAAATTAAATTCTTCCATTCATCCAAAGGTATTTTATCTTTATATTTTCCATATGGTTTACCAATGTTATAGGGTGGAGATGTTACTACTAATTTTATGCTTCCATCAGGGATCGATTTTAATAGATTCCTTGAGTCTCCAAAATCAATATATAAATTCTCGGTTTTAATCACTGTTATCTTCCTCCTGAATATTGGCAAGACGAACGTTTGACATTTCAATATATTCTGGGACTATTTCGTAACCAATATATCTGCGACATAATTTTTTTGCTACAACGGCAGTAGTTCCGCTACCCATAAATGGATCTAAAACGACATCGTTTTTATTTGTTCCCGCTAAAATTATACGTTCTATTAATTTTTCCGGGTATTGCGCAGGGTGCCCGGTGCGCTCTAGGAAATTGCCAGAAACCATAGGGATTTTCCAAACGTCACTAGGATTTTTTAATTGGGATTTATATCTATCCGGTCTGTAATTAACCGCAGGAATTGATACATCTGAAAGATTAAATGTATAGGCATTTTTATCTTTTGTGAACCAAAAGACGAACTCATATCTAGGCGCAAATCGCTTGTTTGTAGAACCACCCCAATCAAAATTCCAAACTATTAGATTTTTTAGGGTAAACTCTTGGAAATATTCTTGAATCCAAAATGGTGGTATTATTTCGCCGTTACTATAACGATTTTTTATATTTATCCAAATTGAACCATTCTTTTTTAGTACTCTTTTACATTCGCTAAAAACAGAACGAAGCATTCCCCTATATTCTGATTCTGCCATTTTATCGGAGTATTTTACGGCTTTACTAGCTGTTACTTTGCCCTTTTCAGTCTTGTTTCCATATTGTATATCAATGTTATATGGAGGCGATGTAACTATCAAGTCAACGCTTTCGTTTGGGACTTCGCACATTGATTCACTTGATTTCAAATAAATAATGTTAGTTTGCATATTTAAATCCTATAGTGCTATTCTATGATTATTATACCACGCTGAATTGGCGGGGTCAAGCATTTTATGCTAGTTTTGCTTCTTTTATAAAAAATTTTTTTCTTTTACTTGAGGGAAACATCTATAATGTTAATTTATATTGTACCACAAATATTAATAAAACGAGCAGATATATCGGCGTTTATTTGATTTTTATAAAATTAACCTTACTGCAAATGTTTTTCCACACATAAACAGTTCAACTTTGGATAATGACGCTCCGCCACGTAAAACCCTAAACGAATATTTCGTTTAGGGTTTTGTAATGAAATTCGTCCGGTGGCGAGTAATATAACGGTGCTATGATTTTTTCTTGTTTATTATGCTCCGTGAAGCGGTCCCAATTGAACGCTTGTAAATTGCTCTGACGAGTATATTCTTGTCCAGTCGTAAGAGCCGTCAGCTTTGATTTTTATACAAGTTCCGCCGACCTCGATTGGAGATTCTCCCGGTTCGCAACCATAATAAGAATATGTTGTCAATGTTTTAAGTCCTTGTATCAGCATAAGTCCGTTGTAAGCATAGACCGACCTGTCTCTGTGTAGATGCCCCACAAACATTGCTTTTGTGCTTTTCAGCTCCAAGGCCATTTCTACAAGCTTTGAACGATTACAGGGATATAATCTTTCGTCATAGGCGACGTCGTCATCGGTTTCCGTTGCAATGCTGCCGTCAGGCGCTTTTACATTCATGCCGTAGTCGGCAAGCATTTGTTGTCTACAATCCCAAAACTCCTGTTGAGGAACATGGTAAAACATCATGGACGGCACGACTTTATTATTATCGGGATCGAACGTTCCGTAAACAGCCGCGCTTACACCCTTGATGCACCACGCGTAATAATCGACTTGGTCATCGCGAATCCAGTCGTATCGTTTTGGATTATCGGGGACGGTGTAAGAGTCGCCCGAATCCAAAAACATAAGGGTGTAAACGATTTGTTTATTGTTTTTTACATTAATCTGATAGTTGGATTCGCCGTGTAACGCTTTGGGCCCGGTAAAGAAAATCCCATATTCGGATGCATTGTAACACCTTTCAAAGTCGGCTGCTTTTGCGTCGCCATCTCGGTCATGATTTCCGAAGACCAAAGCAAATGGGGTTTTGAAGCTATCCATCACTTTAACATATTCACTCAAAACAGCCTTAGTGTTGCTCTTCCAAATAGAATCTCCGGTAATAACAATTAAATCCGGGTCGGCAGCCGTAACAAGCTCGCCGACGCAATCTTTCATATATTCAAGTTGGTCGACGCTTCTTATATGAGTGTCGGTTAGCTGCAAAATCGTGAAGCTGTCGCTGTTCTTCCGAAAGTCAAGCGTTGTAACCGAATCGACATCATATTTTCCCCAGGTATGGCCTGTGTATTTTTCCGGCGAATCCGGATCTATGTCTTTTGTTTTACTGCATGCCGACAGCGAACATAGTATCGCCGCCGATAGTGCAGTTGCTAAAAATTTGAACGTTTTTTTCATTTTTCCCTAACCGTAACCGAATTTCGAACCTTTATCCATAAATTTATTTATATGAACTAATATATCACACCATATCACATGATGTCAAACTACTATACGACTTTGCGAGGTAATAGAGCTATATTCGGTGGGATGAATAGACATATAGTTTTAGTTAATTGTCGCTCCGTCAACGCAAAGCCCGTGTGCGACTTCCGCGCACAATCCCACACAAAATTGTACGAACACGCGACAAAGCGAGTTCGTACTTTTGTTTTGTATGAGCGTTTCGGACTGTATTTGTCGATTATGGATAAATATACCCCCACCCTACCTTCAACGGTGCGAGGATTATCAAAATTCATCGATTATACGGAGCCGTAATCGCTTACCCGGCTTAAACAAAACAAAAAGCAAGCCGAGAGTTCTTCGGCTTGCATTGTTATTCAGTGTTTTTAATGCTCTACGCCACCATTTTGTTTGCGGTTTTGTACATCCAAATCATTTCCGCGTGGTTCTGTTCGTCGGTCATGATAGCGTTCAGGACGTTGCGCACTTCGGGCGACGCAAAGTAGAAAAGGTCGTTGTTGTAGGCGGTGGCTACATACTTTTCGGTGGCTATGATGTCGGTGCACAAAAACTTATCGAATTCCTTGGCCGTAGATTCGCCGTTGTACGTGGCCTGCGGCGCGTATGTTACGGCGCCCGGCTTGCGGTTCTTGATTGCAGGCACCGTGCCTGCGGTGAGAGCGTTTAACATATCATAATGATTTTGCTCCATTTTTAAGATCTTTTTGAACAGCTTTTTCAGTTCGGGATCCTTTGCTTGGTTTGCGTAAAAATCATACTTTTGAACGCACAGCTGCTCTTGGGTTTTGAGGTCGGTGATGAGTTGCACTTCCTTCTGATTCAGGTTCATATTTATTTTGCTTGCACGACTGTTCGGAGACGGCAGGCGTGCAAATCTCCTTTTCGTTTTTGTCTCCGAAATGATTCTTGCCTATCGCAAAAAAGTTATTCACCGGAAATCCACTTGCAATGATTTAAGCGCTTTTTCAGACAAGCATTGACACCGTAAGATAAATATGTTACAGTGTTTTTAATGACGACGCAGCCCCAACTATGATTGCAATATATGTTTCGCATCACAGCTTTTATTGGCGCAGTTTTTGCGCTTCTTGTGCATATATAGAGGTTGAGCATGACAGTTGAAGAATATAAAGAAAGATTGGAGAAAGCAACCGACATTGTGTTTTTCGGCGGCGCAGGCGTGTCGACGGAGAGCGGCATACCGGATTTTAGGAGCGTGGACGGGCTGTACAACCAAAAGTACAAGTATCCGCCCGAAACTATGCTGTCCGCCGATTTTTTCTATGCCCACACGGACGAGTTTTTCAGGTTTTACTTTGACAAGATGATATATACGGACGCCAAGCCGAACGCCGCGCACATTAAACTCGCCGAATGGGAAAAAACGGGCAAGCTAAAAGCGGTGGTCACGCAGAACATTGACGGCCTGCACCAAATGGCAGGGAGCAAAACCGTTTACGAGCTTCACGGCTCCGTACACCGCAACACATGCATTCATTGCGGAAAGAGGTTTGGGCTTGACGAAATGTTAAAACAAGCTCCGTCTGTTCCGCGGTGCGAGTGCGGCGGCGTGATTAAGCCGGATGTCGTTCTGTACGGCGAGGGCTTGCCGGAACACACCGTGGCCATGGCAATCGAGGCGATAGCTTCCGCGGATATGCTCATCGTGGGCGGAACGTCGCTCGCGGTCTATCCTGCGGCAGGGTTTATCGGATACTACAACGGCAGTCCGGATAATCTTATCGTAATTAACAAAACGATTATACACGGGTTTAAAAATCAGCTCAACGGTACGTTGGGTGAACTGCTGTAAACTATTAGTAAGCGTGAACACTTTGACGGCGACCGATTTATTAAATAACGGCCACGCCGAAGCCCGCGCGAGACTTCCGCGCACATACCCTTCCCACACACACGCACCTCGCTCAACAAAACATTCGAGCCTTTTGTTTAGATATCTTTTATTGATTTTTACGACAAAATATGTTAATATTTTGTCAATAAAAATTTTCAGGAGTTTCGTATGGATTTAAGTGTGCTTATTTTGCAAGTCGTTACTATTCTGATTTCTGTAAGTTCTCTCGTTTTTAATCTGATTATAACCACGCGTGAAAACAATAAAAAACAGTACGTCAAGGTTGTCACCGCTCAAAGGTTGAGCAACAAGGAAATAATCAGGGACAATGTAAGAATACTTTTGAGCAATTCCAACGCTTATGCATTGAGACTTTTTGACGAGCAAACATTAAAACAATGTGTTACAAGCGCAGCGGCGATCGAAACGGTTTTGAAAACAATATATAACGAGGACAACGCTGTTCTGGTAGCCGTAAATGAACTTATTAAAGAGCTTGCCGCTTATCTCGACAGCGAAAATAACGCGGAAAGTGTTCAATCGGCAAGGCAAAATTTGTTTAATGAATATTCCGTTTACGACCTGTCCGATTGGAGATTTATTAAAAAACAAGCTCACGGCAATTCATATGACAGTGCCGATTTCATACAAATATACGATGCTACACGTAAAGAGTATTTCATTGAAAAATAAAAAATAATCTTTGATTTGTTACTGCGCTTCGACATGCAATGCGCGCAAGGCCTTTCGTTCGGCGCCATAATAACTTCGCGTGTATGCCGGCGAACAACGTCGCTAATGCTTATAACGCGTGAAATGTGCTTGTGAATTTTATTTGCTTTGAATACTCGCCATACTTTTTAAACGACAATTTTAGTAAACAAAATACTATCTTGCGCCGCAAAACGAATGACAAATGATATGTTTCGAGTTATAATATATGCGGCGATACGTATGATGTAAAATTTTCGGCAAGCCGAAAATTCGTCGAACACCATTCCCTACTAATTAATCATAGGAGAAAACTTATGCCCTGGTATCAACGAATGTGGAATTGGATCAAGGACTTCTTTTTGAACAATTGGTCGCAGATCATCATATTTTTCTGCGTGCTGATTTTCGGAATAATCCTTATCAAGGTTATTCTCGCGCTACTTAACAAAACGTTCAAGAAGTCGCAACGGGTGAATGCAACCGCGCGTCATTTCTTTATCGGCGTCATCAAGGCGGTGCTGTACATAGTCTACATCATAGCGCTTTTGTCGCTGCTCGGCATACCCACCACGAGCATGATAGCGCTTCTGTCGGCGTTCGCCCTCGCTATCTCGCTGGCACTTCAAGACACCATATCAAACCTAGCGAGCGGCGTGGTGCTTATATTCACCAAACCGTTCTCCGAGGGCGATTATATAGAACTCAGCGGCGGCGCGGCAGGCACGGTTACTCGGATTACGATGTTCAACACCCACCTTCGCACCCCGTCCAATCAAGTGGTTATCATTCCCAACAGGACGGCGGTTTCATGCAACACCACCAATTACAGCATAGAGGGCACGCGCCGGCTCGAAATTCCGCTCTCGGTCGCTTACGGCACCGACGTCGAAAAAGTCAAGAATGTCGGGCTTGCGGTTGCGACCGCGCACGAAAAAGTGCTTAGCGATCCCGCGCCCATGGCAAGGCTTAACAATCACGGATCAAGCTCGCTCGATTTCATTCTGCGCGTGTGGGTTAAAAAAGACGACTATTGGGACGTCTACTTCGATCTCAAAGAGCAAGTCGTCGCCGCATTTAACGAGAACGGCATTGAGATTCCGTTCAATCAGCTCGATCTGCACGTCAAAGAGGAAGTCGTAGTAAAGGAATTAAACAAAGCTGTTGCCGACAAAAAAGCGGAAACAGAGACGGCGGACACAACCGAAGCGCAAGTCGAAAAGCCCAAAAAGAGAAGCAAAAAATCATAATCGCACAATAATCGATAAACCCCGACAGACTAATCCGTCGGGGTTGTTTTTATGAAATAAACGGCGTAATTTACAACAAACAATTAAAATAATTATCAACCGCCCAAAGTTATGTCTTGACGGGAATACCATTCGAGTGCGTCGAGAAGATGCTCCTCTTTGAAATCGGGCCAAAGCTCGTCCACGATATAGAAATCGGCGTACACCGTTTGTATGGGCAAAAATCCCGACAGCCTTCGCATCCCGCCCCAGCGTATTACCATATCTATTCTCGGAATCTCGCGCGACGGCCAGCCGTTATTCATGTCCCATTCCCAGCCGTAATTGACCAAAAGATTGACGCGCAATTTGTCTTTTCCGGTATTTTTGCGCTCCGTGTACGGGATCATCTCGGGCGGAAAACACGCCGAGCTCGTATTGCCCACGACCAACACGTCCGCCCCCTCGTTTTCTATCAGCTTGACCGCCTTTGTGCAAGCGTCCGAAAATGCGCTCACCTGCGCTTTGGGGCGCTTGCAGTTGTCCACAGTAAAGCCGTAGTAGGTCAGCTCTTGTATTCCGTGCTGCTTTGCGGCGCGCATAAGCCGAAGCCCGGGGAGCAAGCCGTGCTCATATCCGTCTTCCTTATTCATGCCGTTTTGCGTCGCCCACCTTCTATTCCCGTCGGGTATTATTCCTATGTGAGTCGGAGTTCGGTACATATCTTTTCCTCTGCCGTAAACATTATTAAATTTCAACAATTATTATTTGCTGTTACAGCTGTGTTTTATGTAAATATTAAATTTCGGTCAGCAACCCAAAACAATTGCTTTTGGCGGCGAAATATAATATAATAGTATATAGAGGTGATACTATGGATTTGACCTACAAGAAGAAGAACATTTATGCCGCCGCGGACGAGGCAGAGCGCAAGCGCATTTTCGAGTACTGCGAAGGCTACAAGAAATTCCTCGACAACGGCAAGACCGAACGCGAGGCGGTTGCCGAAGCAATCAAGATGGCGAAGAAGAACGGTTACAAGCCGTACACGCTGGGCGACAAGATTTCAAAGGGCGACAAGCTGTACTACAACAACCGCGGCAAGAGCCTTTTCCTTTTGCGCGCAGGCACTGCGGACATAGCCAAAAACGGCGTGCGCATTCTCGTTGCGCACGTTGACAGCCCGAGGCTCGACCTCAAACAAGTGCCGCTTTACGAAAAATCGGATATCGCGTTTTTGAAAACGCACTATTACGGCGGCATCAAAAAATATCATTGGCTGACGATTCCGCTTGCTCTGCACGGCGTTGTCGTATTAAAAGACGGCAAGACTGTAAACGTCAATATCGGCGAGGCCGAAACCGATCCCGTTTTCTACATAACAGATCTTTTACCTCACCTTTCGCAAGAGCTCAACACCAAAACAATTGCGGAAGGCTTCAAGGCCGAAAACCTCAATCTAATCGTCGGCGGCATGCCTGCGCACGGCGAAGAAACAGACGCCGTTAAAAAAGGCGTTCTCGCTCTTCTCAACGAAAAGTACGGCATGACCGAAGAGGACTTTTTGAGCGCCGAGCTTGAAGCGGTCCCTGCCGTCAAAGCCAAGGATGTCGGACTCGACCGCGCGTTTATAGCAAGCTACGGCCATGACGACAGCGTTTGCGCCTACCCCGAAATTACCGCGACGCTCCAAACCGAAACCGACCAGACCGTCCTTACCATTCTCGCCGACAAGGAGGAAATCGGCTCGGAAGGCAACACCGGCATGCAATGCATTCTCATTCACGACATTTTGGACGAGATCGCAAAAAGCTACGGCGTCAATCCGGCGGTTCTTCGCGAACATTCAATGTGCATTTCAGCCGACGTGACTGCGGCATATGATCCCACTTTTGCCTCGGCGTTCGAAGAAATGAACGTCGGGCTCGTAAGCCGCGGCGTCACCATGAACAAGTTTACCGGCGCGCGCGGCAAGTCTGGCTCGAACGACGCGTCCGCAGAGTTCGTGGGCTACCTTCGCGGCGTGTTCGACAAAGCCAACGTCGTTTGGCAGACGGGCGAGCTCGGAAGAGTCGATCTCGGCGGAGGCGGAACTGTTGCAAAGTACATCGCCAAAAACAATATAGACACAGTGGATATGGGCGTACCCGTACTCTCCATGCACGCGCCCTACGAGCTTGTTTCAAAAGCCGATATCTATTCGGCGCACCTGGCATTTGCGGCATTCATAAAATAGTAAAGCAAAATTAAAAACAAAAATCCGAGCGTAATCTTACGTTACGCTCGGATTTTTTATTTGCTTATTTGCTTCATTTTACAGCTATGCCGCGGACTTTTTCTTTGATACAAACGATGACGTTATGCTCTTTGCGCGGTCGAGCGTAGGCGCAAAACCTTCGGAAAGCAACGCACGGTTAAACTCGCATTCGTCGTAACGCTCGCCGAGCGCGGCTTTTGCGCTGTTGTGAAGCTCGACCATGACGTGCATACCGTACCCGTAAGGCACATACGCCGCAGGTATTTCCATCAAGCGCTCGACAATCGTTTGTGCATTCTCTCTGTCCTCGCCGAGCTTAACCATATCCTCGACGCTATAACCGAAGTAATTGACCATCATATCATTTAACAGACTCGCTACATATCCGGTGAGAGTGGCGTAATAGCTTTCGTTGCAATAGAGCTTGACCGCCACATCGTCCGTTTCTTCGGCGATATTATTAAGTAGCGCAAGCTCGGTGTAGTTCGCCCAGCCCTCCGAAAAAGCCGAGCAGTTCACGAGCGTGGCAAGCAGCGAAGTGCCGTTCTCTTTGGCGTTTACGTAAGCGTAAAGATGTCCGGGATAGCCCTCGTGCGCCAAAACGGTTAGGGTTTCGGCAGGATTGCCGGCGGTCGTATATCCGTTGATTGTTATGCGCTCGGTGGCGTTTTGCTCGTCAATCGGCGAATGCAGGTAGTACGCCAAAGCATTGGATATCTCTGCGGCGGTGTCGTCCATGTACTTAAACGTTATCTCTGGCATTGATTTCAAATCGGGCACTATTTTTTTGGCGGCGACTTTGAGGTAATCCATCATCTCCTGCGGTTCGTCCAACCCGAGTAGCGCCTTGTCGCCGTTTTTATATGCCTTGTAATCGTCGAACGCCGCTTTGTTTGTAGTT
The DNA here is from genome assembly GCA_022508445.1 of Clostridiales bacterium. GTDB lineage: Bacteria > Bacillota > Clostridia > Christensenellales > Pumilibacteraceae > Anaerocaecibacter. The sequence goes on from JAFLVG010000001.1 coordinate 309,882, forward strand.
TCAAGCTGTTCCGCCTGCGCTTTTGCGGTTTGAAGTCCTGCATTGTATACGACATAAGCTTGGTATATATCGTTGTAAACGGTATACATGTTGACGTTTCTCATGCCCGTTTTCTGCTTGAACATCCATTCGTAATAAGCTCTGCCTGCATTGCCGTAAGCGGTAAGATAGCTCTCCTCTGTTGTTTCAACGTTGCCTTTATAGCTTTCGAGACCTTGCGAAAGCTCGCGCACCCCCACCATGAAACAGTCGGTCAGCGCCGCGCTGTATTCGGTTTTGTATCTATCCTTTTCTGTTTCGGACAAGAACGTCGCGCCGTCTATCATCGACTCGGTCAGCGAGTAAAGATAATAGTCGGTCCCCTGTTTCGCCACCTTATCGAGATAGTCCTGCATGGCGTTGATGGTGTAATCGTAAAGCGGATATCCGGACTGCGCACGGTCATCGGCAAAATTCAAGTACGAAACGAAAGCGTCCTTTGTGGAGACGGTCAGAGAAAGAAGATTCTTTACGTCGTTCTCGTTCCTGAACGCATAGTTTTCGCAAGTATCGGCAAAATCGGATACATACCCGCCGGTGGCGTTTATGAAGCTTCCGCCCATGAGTGAAAACTGCGCCGCGTACTGCGACGAATAGTAATCGTTATATGTGTTGAGCGCGTAATCTATCGCGCGGTAGGTCGCGGCGTCGGCGGCGCCGAGCGCCGAATAGTCAACCTTATTCAATTCGCGCTTATAAAGATTTAACAGCATTCTACCGCTGTAAATGTCGTTTTGAGTAACCTTTTCGTAAGTGTACCACTGCGGATTTTCAATCGTAACGCCGTAGGACTGTTCGGGGCGTATCGAGCATACATTCCATGTGAACGCGTCATAGCCCACGAGCGAAACCGCGAGCGAGTCCGCGAGCATGTTTAGCTCATCCGCGCCGTATTCGTAGCTCGGTAGATCGTAGCTACATCCCATAAGTCCGCACGTCGCCGACGGAACAACCATAACAAAGCTCAACACTGTCGCGATTGATTTTTTTCTTATTTTCACAGTTTACTCCCGTAATGCGAGAACTCTCTCGTCGGTTTGACCGCCCAAACAGTCACAATCCGAACAAGATATATTATACACAAAAACCGACAAAAGTCAACACAGTACGCCGCAGGCGATAATGACAATGCGGTTTTTACGCGCATTCGTAATTATTTATATATAGTATGTCACGAATAAACGTATAACATTAAAGGTTACTATTTAAAAACACAGCGAGATTACTCTCGCCGTGTCACTTAATTGCACTTTGGTTATTACCATCTGCCGCCGGGGCCACCACTGCCCGGTCCGCCACCGGGAGTGCCGCCACCGGGGAACGTGCTACCCGAAGAGCCCACAGTGGTTATAATCGACGAAACGGTAAAACTCGTCATCTGCGTACTGCCGCAGTAAATGGAGTAGTTCGAGCCGTTCTTTATATCGGGCGAGCTAATGATTATGGATTGACATTCCTTCTCCACAGTGACGGACACAAGCGTATTACCGTTGCTGTCGCAAAGCGAAACGACAGAGCTTGCCGAAATTTTGGATTGATGCGCGTAAGATATTACGTACTGCTTGGAATTGCTCGCAGGTGTTTCTACCATGCCGAGTGTGGAAGTGACAAACAGCATGCCGCCGTTTACGATAATGCCCTTGTCGGCGTCCATACCTGCGTCACCGCCCGACGTGGGACCATGTACAGTGACCTTGCCGCCGCTTATGAGAATACTGCCGTTGGAGTCAAGGCCGTCGCCGCTCGAATTAACCGTAATGTCGCCGCCGCTTATGATGATATGCGCGGTGACGCTTTTGTCGTCGCTCGCCGCGTTAATGCCGTCGTCGGACGCGACAAGGCTTATTGTGCCGCCGCTTATCTCCACGTAAGCGCCCTCGATTCCCTCGTAGCACTTCGTTATCGTAATATTGCCGCCCGTAATCTTGGTGAGCTTGTCGGAAGTCAGCGCGTCGTCATATGTGGAAATATTAAACGTTCCGCCCTCTATGAGCAAGTTGCCGCTGTTTGTATGAATTGCGTCGTCTGTACTGTCGATAACGAATGTGCCGTCCGTGATTGCGATTAGATAATCGCCGTCGGTGACGGTAACGGTGTTGCCGCTTTTGTCCTCGTATTCGATCTCGCCGACCTTAATTCCCTTGCAGCCCTGAACAAGCCCGTAAAGCGTGCCGTTCGTCTCGTCGTTTGCCACCTTGACATAGGTGTTGCCCGACTTTTTGTAACGGAAATCGTCAGCCGTCATGCCGTATGTCGCCATATTTTCGGCAGTTTTCTGCACAAACGTCCCCGTCGTTTTGATGTTGTAATTTCCGCCGTCTATATAGACGACCGTATCCGCTTGTATGCCGTCGCCATCGACGTTGCACGCATATTTGACGTTTTTGAGCGAAACATATCCGTCGTCGGTGGTAAACGCTTCGGCACCGTCACATTCCGCGTTGATTCCGTCTTTGCCTGCCGACTCCACGTTAATCTCGCAGCTTGCCGCGACAACCGACGCAGCGGTAATTCCGTGATTTATCGCTTTCTTGACGTTTAGTGTGGCATCCACTATCCGAATGTCCTTGCTTACCTTCACCGCACTCTTACTGTTCGACGTCACATTGAGCGTGCCCTTGCCGTTGATTGCAAGCGAGCCCTTGATGTGAATGGCGTTGACGTCGTCTCCGTCATTAGTCACGGAGTTTCTCGTTCCCTCGTTGAGAGTGATGACAAGCGTCGTCTTTTTGCTACCACTGCCGTTGCCTATCGCCACGCCGTCGCTTCTCGTTATTGTCGCACCATCGAAGATAAAATGGAGATTAAGACTCGAAGCTGCAATCTCGATTCCGCCGTATGTGCCTTTGAACATGTACGTTCCGCTTTCGGAAATGCTGACGACATCGCTTGTCGCCTCTTTTTCGATTGCGTTATCTCCCGAAGTGTTGCCGGACAATCCGTCTAAATCGGCCTTGTCTTGCATGTCGTCCTTAGACGAGTTGTTGGTCGTGTCGTCCGCCGCATTAGGGGTTTCACCGTTACCACCGCCGCCCAGAATATCACCCGGGTTGACAAATCCATTGGGGCCGCGCCTGCCGCCATCGCCGCACGCGCTGAAAGTTAATGTCAATATAATTGATATCAGCAATACCAAAAGCAATCTCAGTTTTTTCATGCTTCACCTCATGATTGATGTTGTTAAGATCATTATAAAATATTTACCTTAAATCAAACTTAAAAACAAAGTCGATAAATAAATTTTTATCGGATTTTGTGCTATTGACAATAAGCTACTTATAACGTCACGGTGAAGGTCACGACCTCGTTTTCTTTCCTTGCCGTAATTTTCCCCTTGTGCGCGGTTACAATAGACTTAACGACAGACAGTCCTATGCCGTGTCCGCCCGTCTCGGAGTTGCGCGATCGATCTTTGCGGTAAAACCTTTCGAACAGAACGTCCAAATCTCCGTTTGGAACATCGTCTGCGCAATTACTCACCGTGAGCTGAATTTTCCCGTTCGTCGAATTCAATTTAACTTCTATTTTGCTGTTTTGCGAGGAATATTTAAGCGCGTTGTCGATGAGAAGCGACACGACCTGTCGAAGCATAGTCTCATCCCCGCGGTAGTGCAGTTCGGGTTGAATATATTCGACAAGCTCGTAACCGCGAGAAATCGCCACCGATTCAAACGACTTAACAGTTTCTGAAACAGCGTCGGATAGACAAAATTCTATCATGTCCATTCGTTGCGTTTGCTCGTCCATGCGCGCGAGAAATACCAATTTGTCGGTGAGCGAGGAAAGCCTTTTGACCTGCGTCTTAATTTCTTCCGTCAACTCGTTCCCGCCGTTTTGCATATCCAAAACGTCCACGCTCGCGCCGATAATTGTCAGCGGCGTTTTTATCTCGTGACTCGCGTCCGTGATAAACCGCTTTTGCTTGGAATAGCTCTCCGCAATCGGTTTAATCATCTTGCCCGACAATAAATACACCAGCAAAAATACAACGGCAAAACCGCCTGCGCTCACTCCGAAGCTCACCCACAAGAAGTTGTAAAAGCCGGACAGCTCTCTCGTACAATCCACAAAAATATACAGTTTGCCGCCGAAATCGGTAGACGTTACTCCGTATCGGTAGTTTCCGTAAAACCCGCTCGCGCTTTTTTTCTTGTACAAATTCTCGGCGTAACGTTTTGCCGCGGCTTCGTCGATTGCGGCGATATGTTCTATATTGACCGCCACAACGTAACCGTCATTGTTGAGTTCGACTGTGAAATAACGTGTTTCGAACGGCGTTTCCGGCGACATAGGTCTGTCGGGCAACATCGGTCTATTCGAATCATCTATCCCGTCGTTGCCGCCGTGCTCGCCGCCCGAAACGTCGAACTTGCCGCCGCCCGATTTCAAAATGGATACGATATCGTCCGCATTATCGACCACTCGGACATAGTTGACAATGTTTATAACGCTCATTATTATCGCAAGAACAGCGAAAACGGAACACATTGCGATTATGATGAATTTTCGCCTGAGGCGCTTAACCATTGTTTTCCTCCAATGTGTATCCGATGTTCCGTATTGCTCTTATCTGCACCTTGTCGGTGAGCTCCGCGAGCTTTTTCCGCAAGTAAGAGATGTATGTCCAAACGACGTTGCTCTCCGTTTCGCTCTCGTAGCCCCATATTTTTTCCATAAACTGCTCTGCGGATACGACTTTTCCGCGATCCATGAGCATCGCCATCATTTGAAATTCTTTACTGCTCAAACGGAAAACCCCTCTCGGAGAAGACAGCTCAAATGTCGAGAGGTCGAGCGTAACATCTTGAAACTTCAATGTGTTGTCCGCTTGTCCACTCTTTCGGCGCAACATTGCGCGAAGGCGCGCAAGCAATTCTTTTACGTCAAACGGCTTGCCGAGATAATCGTCCGCGCCGCTATCCAAGCCCAAAACCTTATCGTCTATTTCTGTCTTTGCCGTCAGCATAAGCACGGGCAGAGTCTTATTCGTCTTGCGAAGCTCTTTTAAAACGGTTATTCCGTCCATTTTGGGCATCATGACGTCGAGTATCGCTCCGTCATAATTGCCTGTCAGGAGATAGTCGAGCGCATCCTGTCCGTTGTAAACCGCGTCAACCGAATAGCGGTCGTGTTTGAGTATAGTCAAAAGAATATTTGAAAGAGCCTTTTCGTCCTCCGCCAAAAGCAACCGCATATCCGCCTCCCGATATCATAGCATACCGCACTTAGCTTAATCAAACCTTAAATTTTTATCATTGTATCAAAAAACACGGCAAAAATCAATTGTTAACCGCGACTGCACCGTGATCCGCAAAACTATTTTTGTGACGACCTGCGCGAAATGTTGACTTAATCGTACGGAAGTGCTAATATAAATCGGATTTTCACGGACGATAAAAATGCTTAACATCATCATCTGTTGCACGGCATGTGTACTTATGCTCCTTGCCGTGCTTTTTCTCCCGAAGCTACACGTCGGGAAGATCAAACTCGATACATATTGGGTACCCGTACTTTTGGGCGCCGTGATTATTCTATGTAGCGGACAAACGGATGTCACCGCTATCGGAAAAGCGCTTATTGCGGACACGGCCGTCAATCCGCTTAAAATTCTCGTGCTGTTTCTTTCTATGACCGTGCTTTCGGTGTTTTTGGACGAACTCGGATTTTTCAGTTATCTCGCCTCGGTTTCGTTGAAGCATTCGCACGGCGGACAAAAGCGGCTGTTTTTCTCGCTATATTTTATCGTGGCGCTGCTCACCGTGTTTACATCAAACGACGTCATCGTGCTCTCTTTCACGCCGTTTATTTGCTATTTCGCAAAAGACGCAAAAATCGATCCGCTCCCGTATCTTGCCGCCGAGTTCGTCGCCGCAAACACGTGGAGCATGGCGCTCGTAATAGGCAACCCGACCAATATATACATCGCGACAGCCTACGGGGTGGACTTTTTGTCGTATCTTGCGGTGAGCATTCTTCCGACAATTGCGGCGGGCGGCATATCCCTTGCGCTTTTGTGGCTGTTGTTCCGCAAAAAACTTTCGGCGCCCGTCGAGGGCTGTGCCGAACAGGTTGTAATAAGCGATAAGCTCTCACTCGGCATAGGCGTGGCGCATATTTCGGTTTGCACCGTAATGCTCGCGATAAGCTCGTACACAGGCATCGAAATGTGGCTCGTTGCTCTTTGTGCGGCAGGCAGTCTGTTTCTGTGCACGCTGATTATATCCGCGGCGAGAAAAGAAAAACCGCGCACGCTTTTAAAGTGCGTCAAGCGTGCGCCGTGGCAGTTCATTCCATTTTTGCTCGCCATGTTCGTAATGACAGAGGCTTTGAGCGAACAAGGAACGACGGCAAAAATCGGCGCATTTCTCGGAAATGATATTGCAGTACTCAAATACGGCGGCCTGTCGTTTCTCGGCTCGAACATAATCAACAATATTCCGATGAGCGTTTTTCTCTCGTCGATGATAGGCTCCGCAAACGCAGGCGTGGGCGCCATGTATGCAACGGTTATCGGCTCGAATATCGGTGCATTCTTCACGCCCATCGGCGCGTTGGCAGGGCTGATGTGGAGCTCTATTCTATCCGAGCACGGAATCAAATTCGGCTACCGCGATTTTCTTAAACTCGGAGTGACCGTTGCAATCCCCACTCTCGTCGCGGCGCTCGGCGTGCTTCGGCTCGTGCTTCTTATCTGAATAAATAATCCATATTCACCGGCGGCAAAACAGCGGCAAAATATCGCGAGAACATAAAGGCGAAGCCGAGTCAAACATCATAGCTTAACTCGGCTTCGCATAGGGGAAACGTAATCGTTCGTGTTGTCATTTGTTTATAAACGGCTAATCATTCTCGAAAATATTTTTTAGTTTGGCATTATCGAATTTGGGTTCGTGGTTTTCGTCGAGAAGACCGTTTATCTCTTGTTGAACGTCAGTAAGCTGGGTGTAGCAGTAACCGCAGAAGTCGCATTCGTATATGCCTTTCATGAGATTAGTAAGCCGTGCGTAGAATTCTTCGGCGGTCTTTGCGCCGCTGTTGTAACCCCAATTCCCGTCCACGCATCCGCTCTGCATCGCTATTCCGCCGAACTCGGTGAGCAGCACGGGCTGGCCTTGATAAACATTTCCTTCCGCCATGAGCTTTCTGCCCTGCGGATACATGGTGTCGTAGTTTTCGGGATTGTATTTCGTTTTGAACTCGTCGCCCGAGTATGCATAGTCGTGTATGCCCAATACGTCCGTTGCGCTCAGACATTCCCAGCCGTCGTTAGTGGAAACAGGTCGGCTTCCGTCTATTGCGTGAGTCATGTAATATAACGCTCTGCCGTAGTTCTGTTGGTTCTCGTCATTGATTATTTTCCTGGTTCCCCAGCTTTCGTTTAACGGGACATAGCACACAACGCTCGTAAAGTTCCGTGCTACGTTTACTATCTCTTGCCATTCCTTTGTTTGTGCGTACATCATGTCCGCATTGAAGTTATACGCAGACGGCATTTCGCACCAGGTCAGAAATCCAATTTCTTCTGCGAGATAGTAAAAGTACGGGTCTTCGAACTTTTGGTGTTTCCTCGCTCCGTTAAAGCCCATTGCCTTTGCCATTTCGATGTCGTGGCGTATGGCCTCCACCGACGGCGGCGTTATTCCGCTTTCCTTCCAATACCCTTGATCGAGTACCAGCCTTTGGTACAATCTTCGGTTATTAAGCGTTATTTTTCCTTCGTTATCTATCGACACTTTTCTCATGCCGAATCTGGTATGCGCTTTATCTACGCATTTACCTTTAACGTATAGCATTACGTCCACATAGAACAGATTGGGTTTCTCGGGAGTCCAATACTGTTTTTCGTCCACAAAGTCGGCTTCCATGAGCGATACCGTATACCTTGTATGCTTGCCGTCCGTTGTTTGTCTTTGTGTTTTTACTCGGTTTCCGTCGTAATATACGTCGAGCTGTATCTCGTCCGCAATTCCGTACATCGTCGTTATTTCGCCTTTAAACGAGCATGTATCTATGTCCGGTATGAGCGAAAACGCTTGCACCGCATCCTCGCCCGTAAACTCCATCCACACGCTCTGCCATATTCCCGTATTGGGTACGTACCAGCAACTGAACGGTTTTTCCAGCCAGCTTTGCTTGCCGCGCGGTATTGTGGGATCTGTGGGATCTTTGCAACGCACCACTACCGTATTTTCTCCGTTCGGTTTGAGATACTGTGTTACGTCCGCACTGAACGGGGTATATCCGCCCACGTGCTTGACTGCGTGGTTACCGTTTACCCATACGTCCGTTTCGTAGTCGCACGCATTAAAGCACAAGAGCGCTCGCTTTTTGTGCTTGCTCTTTTCTATTTGAAAGCTCTTGCGGTACCACACTGTACTGTGCGGAGTTGTATCGCCTATTCCGCTTGCCGGGTATTGGTATGTATACGGGACTGTTATTGTTTTGTTAAGTCTTACTTTGCCCGTATGGTACTTGCGCTTTTCTCCGTCTTTCGCGTCGTCATACGCAAACTCCCATTCTCCGTTTAGGCTCATCCACTCGTCTCGCCTGAACTGCGGTCTCGGATATTCTTTCCTCTTGCTAATCATAATTACCTCGGTAGTGCTTCACTGAGCGCTTTGCAAAAGCAACGGCGCCGATTTTATCTCTTATTCGTCAATTTTTTTATGTGCCAAATGTTTGCGGAAAAATCATTGCGGAATTCGGGCTGCAATCCGTCGTACATTAGCTCCGCACCGGAAAGCTGCGCGTTAAGCTCTTTGACAGAATACAAAGCGTTTTCGTCAAGTCCTTTCAGCTTGATTTTTCCGATAGGCAAATTCACCTTATTGAGCGTGTTAACGGCGACGACGTATGCTTCGCTTCCGTCTTCCGCCGCCACTTGCTCGCAGAAAATATCGCTCGCAAACGGATTGCGCAGTCTGTACAGTTCACCGGTGAGAATCAGATTTCTATCCGCCTTGTAAGTCTCGATTTGCTTTTTTATCTTTTCGCGCTCATCTTCCGATATTTCCGCGACGTTAAGCTCATATCCCAAACAGCCGAGCGACGCCACCGCGCCGCGCGTGTCAAACGGCGTTGTACGCGCAGATTGATGATTGGGACACACGGAAACGTGATTGGAAAGAGTTTGAAGCGGATAGCACAGCGACAAGCCGTACTGAATTTTTGTGCGCTCGTGCGCGTCCGTATCGTCGCTCGCCCAGATCATGGGGCTGTAATAAAGTATTGCGGGATCGAACCGTCCGCCACCCGACGAACAGCCCTCTATAAGCACGTTCGGGAACTCGTGCGACAGTCTGTCGTACAGCTCGTACACGCCGCGCACGTAACCGAAGTACAGCTTGCCGTTCGGCACGTCGGACAAGCCTCTGTTCATATCCCACTTCACATACAATATTTCATGCTCAGCAAGAATCTTTCGCATTGCCTCGAAAACGTAATCGACAACCTGCGGATTGGAAAAATCCAAAACGTATTGATTGCGCATTTCAATGCCCTTGCGCCCGACCGTTGAAATCGCCCAACCGGGATGAGCGCGGTAAAGGTCGCTGTTCGGGCTTATCGCTTCCGGCTCGAACCATATGCCGAACTTCATGCCGTTCTTCTTGCAATGGTCGATGACGGCTTTAAGTCCGTTGGGCAGCTTGCGCCTGTCTATAATCCAATCGCCAAGCGAGCAATTGTCGGAGTCGCGCTTGCCGAACCAGCCGTCGTCAAGCACTACGGTGTCTATGCCCAAACCATTTGCGCCGTCGATAAACCTTTTGAGCTTTTGCTCATCGAAGTCGAAATAAACGCTTTCCCAGCTGTTCACGACGATTGGACGCGGCTTATCCGCAAACCTCGGATCTATCAGCCTTGTGCGGTAGAGCTTGTGGAAAATTCTGCTCATACCGCCCACGCCCTCGTCGGTATACACCGAAACGAGCTCGGGCGAAACAAAGCTCTCGCCCACTTCAAGCGATATTCCGCCTTCCGCTATTTGCGCGCCGAAGTTAACGCGCACGCGCGATTTTTCGTCGCGCTCCATTCTTGCGGCAAAGTTGCCGCTGTAAATCAGGTTGAATCCGTACACATCGCCGCTGTGCTCGGTTGCGTCCTTATCGAGTACCGCCAAAAACGGATTGTGCTGGTGCGACGTCACGCCGCGCGAGGACGAGAGCGTGTGTACTCCGTATGCGACGCTCTGCCGAGAAACGCCGCACTCCGCGCCCCAGCGACCGTCGAGCGATATGTAGTCGTAATCGCCTATGTCAAGCTCGGTGCATGCGGAATCGAGCGTGCAGAGCGTTACGGGCAATTTTCCTATATTCTTGATTTCGGTGTGGCGTGCAAGCGCGCCGTCGTACACGGTGTAATACAGTTTAAGTTCGAGCCCTGCCACTGCGTCTTTTAGCGTTACGGCAAGCGTTTGCGCCTTGCCGCGAAGCGAAGGCATATTAAGGCTCGGCTTATCGTCAAGTACCTCCGCTGACTCAAATAAGAAATCGGTTGACGTAAAGCCGTTTCCGCTCACCGCGGCGGACGGAATTCGAAAATCTCCTCTTCCTCTTTCTCCCACTTCAAACGGCATCCAATCGTATCCGAATGAGTGAACGCTTAACGCATTGAGCGCACTGCTTTTCATGCGCGCCTTGTCAACGGGAAGCGCCTTGCCGTAGTACGAGTGGACAAGCTTGCCGTCCTTGACAAAAAAAGCATACGAGTACTTGCCGTCAGTAATGTGATAAATATTGTCGCTTATCGTTATCATAAACCGAAACCTCTTATTGATCGCAACCGAAAGAACAAGCGCTTAAATTTAGTTAAGATTATATATCTTTATTTTGGTTTTGGCAAGCGCATCCATAAACATCTTATAGCCGTCGGCATTGGGGTGAAGCCCGTCCTGCAATACCTTGTCGATGCCGAGCGTGGCGCGCGTGTCCATGACGGTCAGCCAATCCCTGCCTTCCGCCCATTTCGCAAACCTCGCGTTGGCCGCTTCGGAAACGGCCTCTTTTGCCGCTTCGCCCGGGTAGCGCTTGGGAATGTTAAACCAATACAGCGACGCGTCCGGCATAAAGTCGTGCATTACCGAAAAAATCCGTTCAAGCGACGAGGTTATCTCATCCGCGCTTCTTCCCAAATCATAAACGTCGTTCGTGCCGCAGTGCATTACGACGTTTTTAGGCGATATGCGCGACATAAATTCGTAAATTATCGTTTCCCACGAACAAGTGGTGGTGCCGCCGATTCCGAAACACAATGCGTCTTTCCCGTTGTAATCGGTATAAAAGCTCGTCCAAAATGCGGATGAATCAAAGAACGAATCTCCTATAAACACGGTTGTTATATCGTTGTGCCCGTTGTCGCTCCACGAAGTTTGGAAGTTGCGAACTCGCGCATCCCAACCCTTCGGATCGCCGTTGCGGTGTTTAGTCAGCGAATAGCCCTTGTCTTCCCTATCCTTATTCACCGTTTCGCAAATCACATTGAACGTCGTTTCAAAGTGTTCGGACGTGACCTTAACTTCCGTTATGCCGTTTTTGAGCGCCTTGACGGTATGTGCGCGTTCGTCCAGCTCGATTGCGGTACTGTCGTATTCATAGCTCACCGCTTCCGCCTTTTCGGGCTTGCTGAAATTGAGCACGAACTCGGTGGCAGGATAATCGTATAGCGGCGGAAATTCTTTCGATTCGTAATCCGCAAGCCAAGCGTAAGTGTCACTCACGGTCAAAGTTCCGTAATCGTTGTCGGGCGGATCTTCGGGCTTCTCGGGTTCTTTCGTGCCGCCGGGACCGCCGCACCCGACAAAAGCAATGGCGGTCGCCGCCGCCAAAAACATGGCTGTTATTTTCTTCATAGTTCAATCTCCTTTTGCTAAAACACGCGCTCGTTGCTGATTGCGTCGAAAATTCTCAATTTATCCAAATTGAAGCAAAGCTCGACGGTGTCGCCAGTCTTTATCGGTCTGACAAGCGCGGACTTCATGATTATCTTACCGTCGAACATTTCGGTGTAAATGTTGAAGTCGCTGCCCAAAAGCTCCACAAACGCCGCTTCCGCTTTGAACGTTTCACTCTTTTTGCCTTTGAAATCGGCGGCAAAGTGAATGTCCTCGGGGCGTATGCCGATATACGCAACCTCCGCCGCACTCTCTTCGCTGTAAGCCGCAAGATACTTATCTATTAGCTCGTTGTTCTTTTGGGTGAGATCTGTTTTTTCGTGTTTTTCCTTTTTTGACTTTTTCTCTTCTGCGGGCGGCGCGTCCTTGCTTCTTTGATTGAACACGCCTGCCGAATCAAACTTTTTAAGAATACCGGCTATCACGAGATCGGTGTTTTTAAGCTCCGACGCAAGCGCGTTCAAATCGTTTTTAAGTCCGCGAAAATCGCCGTTTTTCAAATCCTCTCGCAACACCTCGGCGCGTTCGTCGTCGAACTTGATAAAGCCTTTTTCTTCCGAAATCGCTTTTGCGGATTGTATAACGGCTTCGAGCGCGGCGGTAGCTTGCTCTTTCGAATCTTGTTCTTCGTGCGCGGCGGTTTCGCTTGCTTGGTTGTCCGATATTTTCTTGCACCCGAAAGATAGTATTGCTTTTTTGTTTGTGCGTAAAAATGCGGTAATTTTATCTATAAGCCCACTCTCCGCCGCAAGATCCGCCTTGCGTTTGAAATCCTCGAAGTACGCTTTGCGATTTGCGATAAACTGCTTGTATTTTTCTTCCGCGCCTTTCGGAAGCGAAATGATCGCGTCACCGCTTGCGATTTTACCGCCCACAATGGACGCTTTAAACACGTTCATGGGCGGATTGCCGATAAACGTCGCGACAAACACGTTGTGAGGATCGTTGTATATGTCCATGGGCGCACCTATCTGCTGAACTACGCCCTTGTTCATAATGACGATGCGGTCTGCCATTGTCATGGCCTCGGTCTGGTCGTGCGTGACGTAAATGGTGGTGGCGTGAATATTTTTGTGCAGTTTGACTATTTCGCTGCGCATTTGCACGCGCAATTTGGCGTCGAGATTGGAAAGCGGCTCATCCATTAAAAACAGCTTGGCGTCGCGCACTATCGCACGCCCCAGTGCCACGCGCTGCATTTGTCCGCCCGAAAGCTCGCGCGGTCTGCGGTCGAGATACGGTCCGAGATCGAGTATTTCCGCCGCTTCGAAAACCTTTTGCTTGATTATGTCCTTGGCAACCCCTCGCGCTTTAAGCCCGAATCCGATGTTGTCGTACACCGTCATGTTGGGATAGAGCGCATAGCTTTGGAACACCATGGCGATATCGCGGTCCTTGCTTTCGAGGTAATTGGAAAGGATTTTGTCTATATACAGATATCCGTTCGTAATTTCTTCAAGCCCTGCGATCATGCGAAGCGTTGTGGACTTGCCGCAGCCGCTCGGCCCTACAAGAACAATGAACTCGTTTTGCGCGATAGAGAGGTTAAAGTCAAACACGGCTTGCACGCGGTTGTCGTACACCTTGTTGACGTCCTTTAACACGACGTAGCCGTCGATGTCTTCCTCTACGACGCGCTTGTTGTTGCGGCGATAGATTGCCGCCGCTTCCTTTCTGGTAACTTTCTTTTCCATATTATCCCTTAACTCCCGAGGTAGCCACGCCCTCTATTATCTTGTTCTGCGTAAAGATGTACAGAATGATAATGGGAAGAGCGCTGAATATCGCGCCTGCAAGACTTATTCCTATGGCGTTTGCGGTTTTATCTCCCGAAATGTAAGCGATTCCCACCTGCAAGGTCCAAAGACTTTTATTTCCGGTGCCGAGAATAATCTGCGGCCACAGAAGGTCGTTCCAAGCGCCCATAAAGCAGAACAACCCTTGCACGAAAAACACCGATTTCGCGAGCGGCAGGACTATTCGGAACATGATTTTAAAGTTGTTCATGCCGTCCATTTTCGCCGAATCTATAAGATCCTTTGGTATTCCGAGCATGAATTGACGAATGAGGTAAAGCCCGCCCACGCCGCCGAGCCCGGGAAGAATAAGCGCCCACAGACTGCGCGCAATGCCGAGGTTGGCGATGTTTGCCAATTGCGGAGTGAGCGTTGCAACGCCGGGTATGACCATTGTGAATATGAGAAACATGAACAGTATGTTTCTAAATTTGAACCTCAAAAACACAAACGCATACGCGGCAAAGCCTGCGACTATAAGATACAGCAACGTCGAAGATATGGACACTATAAAGCTGTTGAGTATCCACCGCTCCACGGGCAGGCGCGAGCCGTCCGTATCTTTGTAAGTAAAAAGCTTTTCAAAATTGTCGAACGTGAAACCGTCGGACGGCACGAGCTCTCCCGGGTGGTTTGTAAACGCGTACTGCGAAGTGAGCGATCCGAACACGCCTATTAAGAGCGGCACAATCCAGATTATGCAAAACACGGTAAGCACGATAAACGAATTGAACTGAACGAGGTGCTTTGAAAAATATCTGCCCAAGAAGTTTGTGGGCATTGCCCTTTTGCGTTTTAGCGTGATTACAACTACGTCGAGTATCACGAGCAGTGCAAACACGGTTATAATTATCGCTATCGCCGCAGTGAGCCAGCTTGTCATAAGCCACCTCCGTCGTCGTGAGGTTCGATTGCATCCGCGTCCGCAATTGCAGTCTCGGCTGCTCGATCGGCATTTTCGGCAATATTAACGGCCTCTTCTTTTGCCTTTTTGTGCGCAAAAAATTCCTTGGCAAGCTTGGTGCCGCTCTTTCTCTCGCGCGTCACAAACAGCTGAATTCCTGCAATCGCGCCGATTATTACACCGAGAGTGAGTCCCATTGCGCTCACCATGCCGAAAGCGTCCAATCCGTTTTTGCCGTTAATCAGGTTTTGCAAGTACCACATAATCGTCATGGTGCTTTGATACGGTCTGCCGTCGATATACACACGCGGACCGCCGCCCGTCAAAACGTAAACCTGCCCGTACAGTCCGAAGTAACCTATTATCGTGGTGAATAGGCAAAGTATCAGTTGATACTTGATGGCCGGAAGCGTAACGGCAAACGTTCGCTTTATTCCCGTACAACCGTCTACGCCCGCCGCCTCGTAAAGGCTTTTGTCGATGTTTTTCAGCCCGGCGGACAGTATCATAAAGTTGCCGCCCCAGCCGCCCCACATACACAATAGGATTATTATAAACCAGGCCGTGCTCGTGCTGCCGCCCAACCAGTCGATGTTAGAGCCTATCCACTGGTTGATATATCCGAAGTTTGCCCCGAAAAGAGCGGTGAACATGACGCCGCTTGCCGCCACGGGGAATATGGACGGCAAGTATATGATAGCTCTGAAAACCTTGTAGCCCTTGGGTTTGGTGTTGACAAGCAACGCGAATATGAGCGGCACGATAATTCCGAGCGGCACCAAAATCAACGCGGCCTTGACCGTGTTGCCCATTGCGTACCAATACTGTCTGTGATAATAACTGTCGCTGTCAAAAAGAACGGTAAAGAAGTTTTGGAATCCGCGCCACTCATTCTTCGCGGGATTGCCTATCGAGTACCTCATAAGCGACATGACAATGCCGTAAAACAGAGGATAAAGGCAAAACAGCGCAAAGAACAACAAGTACGGAGAAAGAAATAGAAATACGATTCCGTACCGCTTGAAAAATTCGGCGCGTTTGCTCCTTTTAAGGGCGTAATCGCTGACGGTGGTTAGCTCGCTCATAAATAATCCTTATAATCCCTCTTCTGCGTCGATCATGTCGAGCGCTTCGGCGTAGTTAGCCGCGATTATCTGTTTGACGGTTACCGATTTGGTGGACGGAGCAAAAACGTCGACGTAGACGTTTTTGAGCATCTCGTAAACCGCACCGTAGTATTTAGTGCCGCCAAGCATTACGAAATCGTCGGGATTGCCCATTTTGGTGAGATAGCGATTGTAGTGCGACATGCTTTTGAGCTTGTCGGAGTTGAGTACTTTGACGTTTGCCGGCAAATGTCCGCCGCGCGTGTATTCCTCCGAGTTCTCGGTAACGAACTGCGCATACAGCGCCGCCGCAACGCACTTTGTCTTGCTTGTGACCGAGCGGCATATCGAAACGCAATGTCCCACTCCGTACACATTGGATGCGTAGGGCTTGGTCTCGTCGAGCGCGAACATCTTGGACGGGCTTATAATAGTGAGCGGCTGATAGGTATTGCCGTTTGCGTCGCCTGCCGTTTTGTTGCCGAGCGTCTCCTCGTATTCGTTTAGTCTGCTTTCCGCCCACCAGGTGCCCTCGAAGCTGAATACGGACTTGCCGGACGCAAGATTGCTCCACACCGTGTTGTAGTCGCTTTGCGGATCGACAAACTTGCCTTTGTACGGCGTGCCTTTAAAGTCGCCCGTGCCGTTCTGCCAATCGCGCAACATGCTCATCACGTCTTCGAGACCTTGGGTGTTCCAATCGGGATATCCGTTTGATTTGGTGAGCTTGCCGCCGTTTTGCAACACTGCGGTCTGCGGAATCCAGCCTATCTCAATGCCGCCGAGCGAACTCATGACAATGGGCGTGTAGTCCGCACCGAAATCCTTTGTTTTTGTCCAGGTGGTCTTTTCGAGACCGCGGTACCAAAGCTCGCCTCTTTTGTAAAGGTCGATGAGCGCGTTGTTTACCTCCACAAACTCGCTCAACGTGTGCGGAACGGACAAGCCGTTCTTTTCGAGAATGTCCTGACGGCAGTACCACACGCCGGCGTGCATATCGAGCGGCACGCCGTAAAGCTTACCGTTGTATATGCACTCGTCCATGACCGTTTGTACGTAGTTGTTCTTGCTGAACGTGTTGTTGTCGCCCAAAGCCGCATAGAAGCTGTCCATGGGCAAAAGTATGTCCGCCGCCGCAAGCATGGGCAAGCGCTCGCTGTGGAATATTACCACGTCAGGCGCGTTGTCGGGGTCTGTGTTAAGCGTGTTGGCGAGCTGTGTATAGAAGTCTGCATTGGCTATGGGGCTGACCGTCGCGGTAACGCCGTTCGAACGGTAGTAATCGTTGAACATGGTGTTGACCTGCGCAAAGTAGGTGTCGTCGGGATTGCCGATGATCGACCACACTTTGAGCTTGACGTTGTTGAAAATAGGCTCGCCGTACTCGTTAAATTCCAAGTCGTCGACCACTTTGCCGAGCGGATCGTCGTCGCCACCGCCGCTGCACGCAACGGTGAACATCGGCATTACGAACATAATAGCGCAAAGCGCAATCGCCAAAAACCGTTTGATTTTCATGTTTTTTCTCCTATTTGCCTAATATTTCGATTTCGCCTATCGCGAACGCGTGATCGCACGAAATTATAACATTGACGGTATCGGTAGTCACGCCCTTGTTCGTCAGCTCGATGTTGTACGCGGCGTGCGGATAGATGAAGTTCATCGTATATTCCTGAATTTGGTTAACATACGTATCCACAAGATAATTGAGGTTGAACTTCAAATCCTTGACGTACGCGATATTGCCGAACTCTATTCGGGAAATGACCGTCGTGCTCTTTTCCCTGTCGTAGGAATTGTATACGTTGACCGCCTTTATGAGCTTCGCCTCGGGCAGTTTGAGCGTTATAACGTGCGTGCCTGCCGAGAACTGCGCTTCCTTGTTGACCTCCGCCGTCTTTACCGCGCGGTTGGTGTATCTGTCGTTTATGAACGCGCAGTCGGGGGTTGTGTTTCCGTCGATTGTGACGGTTGCGGAGGGCGCAAGATTTTTGTACCCTGTAATAACGTCGGGAAGCTTTTGAAGGGTGAACGTGGGACCGTTGCAGTACGGTCTGCCGTCGGCGCCGAAATACAGATAGTCCATGCCGAGCGCGCGCCACTCCGTGTAGCTGCCTTGGGCATAAGGTGAGTCCACGCCCCAAGCGTCGCGATTGAGGTGCGCGTGGTAAGCAAGCAAATATTCGTCACCCACCTTGCATATGGACGCGTGACCTGTGCCGGTCTGGAAGCCGCGGTAGCGGTTGCTTATATAATCGCCGGGGTTTTCTGTGGGAACGCCGCAAATCATATTTTGCAGATAAGTGTCGTCGGGCTTTACAAACGGTCCGAGCGGACTATCCGATTCGGCAAAGCCCACCGCATATTCCATATCGACAAAGCTGTTGGCGCAGTACGTGAGATAATACTTGCCGTTGTTCTTAATCATGTACGGGCCTTCCACGCATTCCATGGGCTCCAAGAACGACGGCGACATCGTTTCCCACGGAATGTCCGTCTTCTTTCCGTCAAGCGATTTGTAGCCCGCGATAATAAGCCGCTTTATTTTGGGCTTGCCCGTCGCTTCGTCCATTTCCCAGGTGACGGGGTCTTTCATCTTTACGCCCCATATTTCGGCGGTCGAAGTATAACGCTCGCCCTCGGGGCTGTACTGCGTGTCGTAACTGAAATACATGTACAGCTGTCCGTCGTCGTCTTGGAAAACGTTTTGATCGAGTATGGTCTGATGTTCCATGCCGTAGAACGGAAGATCGCCTTCGCCGATTTGTTTGCCGTAGGCGTTTGTACCCGTCCACTGTCTAAACGGACCTTTCGGGCTGTCGGCAACCGCCACGCCTATTTGGCAATGGTCCTCGCCCACATAATTCGCTTGACTTGCGGGCAGAGCGTAGTTTGCGGTGTAATACAAGTACCACTTGTCGCCTATCTTTTGTATGTCGGGTGCCCAAAGGTTTTTTCTGCCCCAGCTGTTTACGCCCGGCGCAAATCCGCCCAAGCTCTCTTGATTCCAATCGGTGAGGTTTTCGGACGAGAAACATTCGAACTGCGTGCCGCCGCGCGTACCCATCGCGTAGAATATTTGCAGATCTTCGTCGTAAACGAGCATGGGATCGCCCATGTCGAGTTTAAGATCGTTGCGGTACCACAGCGACTTGTTGAAGCCCGTTCCCGAATTGGAGTTGGAGTTGTCGGTATACGTCGTGAGAAGCTCCGCTTCTTTGGGCGGCTTGGGATCGATTCCCGGTTTGGGATTGACGTCCGGATCGGCGCTGTTTGCGCACGCCGCTACCGAAAACGTGGTGCAGGCGGCGCAAAGCACGGCCAAAATTTTAGCAAGTTTGTTTTTCATTATCAGCTCCTAATTAAATTTCGGTAAATACCGGATCGGATATGGTAACTGCGCACAGGAACGAGCCGATACCGGGCGTTGCTTTGGTTTCAGACGACCAATAGCCACGATTGTTCATAAACTCCTCGCCTTCGTACACGAGCGTGCCGTTGAGGTAAAGCTCCACAAGATCGTCCTTGCGCACCACCTTGACCGCAGTATCGCCGTTTAAAATATCCACGCCGTCGGGCAAGTCGTATTCCGTCCAGGTCGCGTCGTCGAGATTGGGAGTGAACTTGACGGTGGTTTCGGTACCCGATCCGCCGTTTTTGATGACAAATTGCAACGAGGAAGTCACGCGCTCGCTTTTGAGATAAATGAGTATCTTGGCGTCGTATATTCCGCTTAAACTGAGCGGCGATATATTCGACATCGTGAACTCGATACTGAAATTGCCGTTAAACGTCTTTGTGCTCTTTATGCCGTTGATGTATTCGTTGTCGGGCGGCCAGTCGAGCGTGTCGCCTCCGCCGCCGGACTCACCCAAGTCGATTGCGCGAAGTTGATATTTATTGCCGTCCACATTGACGTAGCTACCCACATAGAAGGGCTTGCTCGCGATGTACTGTTCGATTGTCTCGACGTCAGAAACAACCGTTACGTCCGTGAAATACGCACCTGCGCCGAGCGTATACAAAACAGGCGTGGCGGAACCCAAAAGATCGGCTGTAATGCGCCTTACGAACTTGCCGTTGATTTCCAAATAATAGGTGCCGCCCAGCTTGATAAGTCCGAGCTTTGTAACACCGCTTGTGGAAACGCAGTCGGGGAACTCGGTAGGCACGCCGCCCTGCCGCACAAACGCCGCGCCGCTGTTTGCGGAAGCTCCGTATGTTACGCCGAGCTTGGCGTAGTCCATATATCCGCCTGTTGCCGCCATAATGCCTAATTCGGTGCCGTTTTTCGAGCTTGCGCGGTTTTGAACATTGGCTGTAACGTACCAATTGCTATCGTCGGCAACAAGAGGAATGTACGCGTCGCCGCTCTCGTTGCTCCTCGCGGTAACCGTCGCTTGGGCGTTTTCGGAGTCGAACTGCACTTCGCGCGCGCTCGTTCCCGTTTCGCCTTTTACGGTAAGCTCCGAGCCGATGTCGAACAAACCCGAACTGCTCACGGGCTTTTCTTTGACGGTGAACGTCTTTTCGGTATTTACCTCGTTGTTGCTCGTAGCCGTAGCAACCACCGTGAACGATGACGAAACCGCACTCTTCGCAATCGTAAGCGCACCCGAGGGCAAAAGCGTAACGCCGTCTACCGGTGCTTTAAGCGTGTACGTCGCCGTCTTGTCTATGGTGAATACAGGTGCGACCGTGCTCGTAAGCTGATACTCTCCGGGCGTAAGCTCGCTTGTGAGTCCGTTGATTTCGATATGCTCGGCAAGCTGGAACTTGGCAAGCTCGGCAAGCACTTCCGTCGGATCGTTACTCATAGAGTAATCGCTGACCGTCAACTTTTGGTTTTGCCCGAACACGCCGGGGTACGTATCGGTATCCTCGAAAAGCGGAACGTCGAACACGTACTTAAAGCTCTGCTCGTTGCCGGCGTTGTCCTTGAACTCTGCTATTACGTAGTGCGTGATTCCACGGCGGATTATGGTAAAGTCCACGCCGTTGTCGATGGAAAACGCTTCGTCCGTAATGCTAGTTTCCTTGTGATCGGGCACGGTCGTGGCGTATTTCCAACCGCCGTAATAAGCGTTAACTCTTCCGTCGCCGTGCTCGCGCAGAATGTACCAGAACATGGTGTTGCCAATCGGGTGTCCTGCGTCAACGAGGAAAGAGCCTACGCCCCACATGCCGTAGCTGTCGCCTTCTGTATATCCGCGGCGCTCTATGTGCGTTTTGAAATACCAGGTTTGACCGCGAGCATTGGCAAGCAGCTGCGCCTGCCTGTTTTCGATCTTCACCGGTCCGCCGGTCGCCTGCTCTCCGAAGTCGATATCGCCGTTGTAAAACCCGAGCTGCGTCATAAAGTTGTTGCGCGAGACCTTGAACTGCACCTCGACTTTTTTGTCGGGATAATCTTTGAGCGCAATTGTAACCGTCGCAGTGCCTGCGCCCACGGCGTCCACCGTGGCGTACTTATCGACGACCACAACCTCGCTGTTGCTCGACGTACACTCGACTTCCGCATTAGCCGGGTATTTGGCGTACATGAGCGTCATTCTTGCGCCGACAAGCACGTCGTAATACGAATCGCTGCGAAGCTCGATTGACGGCTGTCTCTTTTTTGGCGTAGTACTTCCGCCGCCGCTACAACCTACAAGCATAGACATAACGACGGCAAGCACGAGCGCTAAAACCGATAATAACTTGCTTTTTTTCATTAAAACCTCTTAACTATTATGCGTTGTCGTAAATTTTGAAGTTGGAGATTGTGACCTTATCGCCTTCCGAACCATCATTGTTGAATCCGTAAATGAATATGCGCTTGGCGTCGCCGTCATTGAAATTAGGCTGTTTCCACGTAGTTACATCATTTCCGGAAACAAAATCGAAATACAGCTCGTTACCTACGCGACGAATCTTAACGGTTATCGAGAACGCTCCGTCCCCTGCTGAAACCGTAATGTTCTTTTCGTCACCCCAAGCCCTTTGCACTAAGAATCTGCCGTTTTTGAGCTTATTCTGGATAACAGCAAGATTGCCTTCCCATCCGTCATTATCGTTATCGACAAATATACCGACAATGTTGTCGTTCATTTTGCCGCTGTAAGTAATTGTAAGCTCTGCGGTCTGTCCGGGTACGATAAAGCACGAACTGCGCATCAAGTCGGCAAACTGTCCGGGATCGGGTGCGTTAAAACCGCCAAACGGAAGGTCGTAATTATCCTCGACTTTATTGTTGCCGTTGCGGTCCGTAAAGTAGAAGTCAATATCGGGTTTAGTTGTGCCGCCCGTCAGTTTAACGTCGCTGACGGTTGCCGTGCAGTTCTTTACCGAGATCCTTACAGGCACTTCGTGAATGTAATCGACGGGATTTCTCAAAATTTCTCGACTGTCGTTGTCCATTTTAAATCCGGTAATTTCTTCAAAACTCGTGCCGTTGTGCTTATAGAACTTGTAGTATCCGTTAACAACCGCAATCTTAAACGTGGTTTTGCCCGTCATATCGAACTCGCTGTTCGAAGTGGAAACCCACTGTCCGCCGCGGAACGTACTTGACAAAGGCGTACCACGCAAATCCGCAGTCTGCGTAATCGAGGTCATAAACGTTTCAATATGGTAATTGCCGTCTTTGGCAACAATGTAGAACTGATTGGCTGTGCCGCCCATTGAAATCATCAGCTTGGGAAAATCGGTTGTGTTCACATAGTTCGATACCGTAAATTCAAGCTCGAAGTCGCCTATGACCGACTGTTTGAGCTTTGCGGAATATCCGGCTTCGACATATCTCTGTTCGTCTACAACGCCGTCCTCGTTTTTGCCGAACGTTACAGACCAGCCTTCCTCATTGGGAGATGAGTCGTAGTTGAGTGTTGCGCCGCCAGAAACGGTAAGCACGTTGTTTTCGGTCGCGCGCGCGGTGGCGGTGACGCCGACCGTGGCGGAAGCGAGTGTCTTGCCGTCCTTTACGAGCGAGATTGTGACGGTTGCCGTTTCCGTGTCGGTGATGTCGGCGGACGCAGATATACGGTTTTCCGTAAGCGTTATCTTGTCACTGCCGGTTATTGAATACTGTACGGTTATGCCCGCCGCCTGCAAAGCATCTTTGTTGACCTCGCTCGTCGTGCCGTTGTCCGCATAGGCGGTGTAACCGATTTCAACCGCCGCGCCGCCGGGAATCACTGTGACGTTGGACTCGGTCGCGGTAATCGAATAGAACGTTTGCGGGACATAGTCGGTGCCTTCCACCGTGAAGTTTGTCACGGTAACGGTTTCATTGGCGTCCGCGGCATTGCCGAACGAGAAGAACGAAAGATCGTTTGCTGTGTTGGTGTCGAATAAGCCGAGCACCTTGCCGTTTGCGATTACGCGAGCCTTGCCGCCCTTTCTCTCCCAGCGGAAGTGCACGTATTTGGCATTTCCGTCAAGAACGGGTATATTCGTTTTGCCGCCCCAGTTGCCGGGGAAATGTTGCATTTCGAGCGTGCCGTTAGCGTTGTTGATGTGGTACTCGTAGTTGCCCGTTTTGAGTATGAGCTTCGCGTCGCCCATTTGCGGCTTGCTGTACTCGACGTCAAACTCCACGGCGCAATCGTTGTCGATAGGATCGGTATAGTACACCATGTTGTAGAAGCCGTCGCGAAGGTGCCAGTCGCCGTGATTGCTGTCGTTGTTGTAGCAACCGTTGGGCAGGCTCATAACGAATCCGTCGTTCGTCACCGAGTCGCCGTAGCGGTAAGAGTACAGCTTGGGCATTTGAACGTCGCTCTCATTGAGGTCTACGAACTTGATATTGCTGACCACTGCCGACACACCGTTTGTGCTTATACGCACGGGGCATTCGGCATAGTAGTCTTTGTAGTTGCGGTACAGCGTTACCTGCGAAGGATTGCCGTCTTTGGTGTCGCTGTCGAAGAAGAATTTGAGTTCTGTGCCGTTGCGGTATACGTGATACACGCCGCCGAGCGATACGATTTTGTAGGTGTCGACCGCCGTCGTGAAGTCTTCCACCGCGTAGCTCTCGCTGCTAATCCAGCCGACGGCGTCATGTCCTTTTGCCGACGCGCCTCTTACATACGACTCCACGTGGTGGGTGCCGCCTTGTCTGCCGTAGACGACATAGAATTGGTTGTTGGTACCGCCGAGCGAAATCATCAGTTTAGGGAAATCGGCCGTGGTCTTATAGTTGCTGACGGTAAACTCGATCGAGAAGTCGCCTTTTACCTTTTGCTTAAAGTTAGCCGAATATGCGTTATCCTCGTAAGCGTATTCGTTGCCTACGCCGTTTGTTCCGCGCATGGTCTCGGGGAACGTGAGCGTATAGTTTTGGTCGGTGTCGCCTGTGGTGTCGAGAATGACGCCGCCCTTGACCTCGATAAAGTTATTGGAGGTAGCTTTATTTATAAATGTTAATGTGAAGTCCATCGTGTCGATGACATCTGCGCCCTTTTTGAGCGATACGGTGACGACTGCGTCATAGCTGCCTGCGGCGACTCCGCTCTTGCCCTTGACCTTGCCGTCTGCGCTCAGCTCGAACTTATCCTTATCGTCGCCGCTCAAAGCGTAAGCGAGCGTATATGTATCGTTCTCTTGTATGGTTGCACCGTTGTGTTTGATAACTACGGGAAGCGCCTGTGCCTCTTCGGCGTTCACCAAAACAGTGCTGCTGCCGGTAGCAGAAAGCTCGTACACGTCCGCCGCGGTGAAAGATCTTCCTTCCGCATTGAAGTTAGCGAGCGCGGCGTACTTATTGCTGTTGTTGGTACTCCAAACATCTTCGGGAGTTCTGTTGAACATGTAGAATTCTATCTCGCTGTTATCGCTTATCTTATTTTCGGGATGCGTTTCATCAAACACTATTCTGCCGTTTGCGATTATACGAAGCTTGTTACCGCGAAGCTCGACGCGCACCTTGATTTTAAGAGGATTGGTTCTGTCGATTTTGAGCGTGCCGTCCTTCCACTCACCGCCGCGACGGAGCGTTAAGCCCACACCGCTCGACTTGTTGGTAAACTGCAATTCGTATGCGCCCGAGCTTGCATTGCCGCAATTTTCGGCGCTGCCTACGCGCATGATGAATTTCGCGTCGGTCATCATATCGCCGAACGTCACGTCGTAGTCGAGGGCGTATCCGCCGTCGTCCAATACTCCCGTATAGTACAGCTTGTAATCGCCCCAACCACCGTACTGCCAACCGTCGGCATCGGGATTGGTTATGATGGGCGTGACCATTTTAAAGCCGGTTTCTCCGTCAAAGGTGTAGCTCTGGTGTTCGCTCCAAAATTTGTGCTCACTGCTCGCTTTGTTGCCGTTCGTGATGGATATTTCGCTCAACTTGACCGAGCAACCTTCGGTGGCGATTTTTACGGGCAATGCTCTGTCGTAGTTCACGTACTGCCTGACGATTGTCGTTTGATTGGCGAGCTGCTGTTGATTGTCGACCGCAAAGAAGGGACGCAGTGTGCCGTCAATATAGATGTTGTACACGCCGCGATCGCTCACGGTGAGCTTGAACGTGTGTTCATCGTTGGGATTCCAATTGTTTATCCATTGAGTGTTGTGCCAGCCCGCAGTTGTAAAGCCGTTGCTTTCGGTGCCCTGCGTATACGATTCAATGCGGAACTGACCGGCATTGTTGTACACAAGATAGAAGTTGTTTTTGTCCGCGCCGAGCGATACTTGGAGCTTGGGAGTATTCTTGTTTGTCTTGTACTGCGAGAACTTGAATTCGATTGAATAGTTCTTGCTCGGCTGTGTCTTGAACACCGCGCAGTAATTGGTCTTTTGATATACGTCCTCGTTGCCGCTGCCGGAAAGGCTAATGCCGTTTTTGGCCATGCGCGACTCGGGGAACGTGAGCGTGTAGTTTTCGCCTTCGCCGCCGATTTCCACGCCGCCGTAGGTATTGACGTAGTCGTTTTCGTCGTTAAGGCTCTTTTGCAAAATCTCTATGCGGAGGCCCTGCTTGACCAATCCGTCCTCGGTTGCGCAAATGAGCGTTACATATCCCGCCGCGTCGTCCGAAAGCGTGAGCGTAGCTCTTCCGCCCGCTTCGGTTACGGTAGCGTTACCGCTTGACATTTCGGTTTTGTCCACCGACCACACGAGGTTGACGCCCGCCGCTCTATCGGTAGGATATGCCGCCGCGGTGTAAACCTGGCTGTCGCCCTTGACCATTTCGTTCTGATGCGTTTCTTTTATGGCGATAGCAGATACGCCGCGGTTGGTGTAATATTGCGCTATCGCGGCGTCGACGTCGCTTTGATCGCTCGAATACGTGTAGTTGCTGACGTCAAACGCAAGCTCCTGTCCGTAAATACCGGCGTATGTAGCAACGTCGGCATGGCTCGCGTCCGACATCGTGTACTTGTGATAAAATCCGCCGATAGAGCAGTAGTAGTCGAGTCCGTTTCTGATAATTACAAACTCGACATTTGTAAAGCCGGTGGCAAGATTTGAATAGCCATCGGGAACGCCCTCATAGCCGCCGGCAGCGCCCCAGCCCGGATAGAACTGTTTGACAAACATGCTGAAAGAGCCGCGATTGGCGGTGCCGCGAAGTCCGAACCACATGGCGTTGTCGCCTACCGCGCCGTTCACGGGAAGGAAGGACGCTATGCCGAACGACGTGTTGTTGGAAATATCCTGCGGCGCCATGTCGAGCGTGTACTTGAATACGAATTGCGTCGCCGCCTCTTTTACGGGTATTGCCGCCTGGCCTCCCGTTATCGAAATTTTGGCGCCGACCTCGCTGTCCTCATACGCGCTCGTCCAGCTTCCGCGGTTGAGCTCATGATTGAAGAAGTAATTTCTTACGGTCACTCTGACTGTCTTCTTTACGCTTTCGTCGCGGTCGAGCGTGAGCGTAACGGTTGTTTGACCTTTGTGAACGCCCGTCAGCATTTGTGTTGTCTCATTGTAGCTGACGTTGCTGTTGTTTAACGACACGTTCACCTTTTCGCCGGAAACAGACGTGCCGTTTTTGTACACCGTCCATTCGAGCTTTTTCGAGCCGCTGATGTCAAGCTCGATATTGACGTCGCCGCTGACCGAAATCTCGTACTCGTCGTCCTGCGGATCGTTATACTCCTCGTGGCAGTTGTCGCAATATCCGTCATGATCGGAATCCACGTGCTGTGTGCATTCCGTGGGCAGTGTCGGATTCTTTCCGCCGCTTTTCTTGCCGCAAGCGGAAAGCGCTATGACCGATGTGCAACAAGAAGTTGCAAGCAACGTTGCTAGCAGTGCTTTTAGTCCTTTTTTCATTATTTTCCTCCCAAAATTATTTACAAAGATTGTGCGCCGATTTTTTCAGCTCGGCAGCTGTATTATGGCTTTTTGCTTCGTCAGAAGAGTTGACAATTTTCTTTTTATTTGCTTTAAGCTTTGCAAAAAGCTTAAAGCAAATGTGTTAACGTTAACACATTTGCGCGTTTTATGTTTTCGCCGTTGATGCGTTTGTTGTAGCGGAACCCCCTCGATCCGCGGTTGGTAATTTTATGCCGTTTCGCCGTTGTGCAGAGTAACTGCTATACTTAGCGCTATTCTGTCGTTTACTTTGCCCTCGATCTTATCCAAGAGCATTTTTACTACCGTTTGTACAAACTTCGGTTTGTTTGTGCCGATTGTCGTTAGATCGATCGGCATAGATATATCCGCCTGAATATCGTCGTAACCCACTACTTTCACGTCCGCGCCCATGCTTCTGACGCACTTGACAGTGTCGTATGCGAGCATGTCGCTGAAACAAAAGATTCCGTCCGGAAGCGAGCCGTGTTGTGCCTTGAAAAATTCTATGGCGTCGAGCACACCTCCTGTGCTGTCAAGCGTATATGCAGTGAAGCCGTTTTTTTCAAGCACCTCCGCAAAGCCCTTGTATCTGTCTTGAACACAGGTGATGCCGAACGATACCGACATATACGCAAAGCTTTTGCATCCGCTTTGAATCAGCTTTTGCGCCGCGAGCGCGCCACCGTTAATGTCGTCGGTCGTCATGTAGTCGATAACGTCAATCTCGCTGCGCCGCCCGAGAATCATGAGCGGAACGCCGAGCGCCTTTACCACATTCCCCAGCGTGTCGTCCGGTTCCAAGAAGCTTATAATCGCCGACGCGCCGCCCGATATGGCCTGACGGTAAACCGACTCGGTAATGGTGTGCGAGTGAAGAAAAATGGTCTGTATCTCATAGCCGTTCGCCTGCAATTCCTTTTGCAGATAGTCAACCATCACGGCAAAATAGACGTTGATAAGACTATCGAAAACAACGGCAACGCTCTTCGAGCCGCCCGTGCGAAGTCTTATGGCCACGCTGTTCGGCACGTATTTCAATCGATCAGCCGCGTCAAGCACTTTGAGCCGCGTGTCCGCAGATACGTAACCATTGCTCCTAAACACACGCGATACCGTTTGCGGAGTTACCCCGATTGCCGAAGCGACGTCTTTAATTGTTACCCTCTTGCTTTCCATTCGCCCTTACCGAAAAAAATGCACAGCTATATGTTAACGTTAACATATATATGCTTACGGGCAGTTCTCATCTTTCCCATAGGTGAACGTTAACATATATCTACGGTATATATAACACATAAATTACGGCTTGTCAATACTTTTTAAAATTTTTTTAAATTTATATACAAAAGCCGAGCTGAACCATATGGCACAGCTCGGCATACTCGGGAGACGCTATAACTCACGGTGCAAACTCTCATACAAAAAGATAATGCGTCGGCAAATGTTGTTTCTTCTCTGAAATACTTTAAATTATCCGCTGTAAACTTTTGGCTTTTGCTCCCGAGATAAACCGAACAGACGTTGTCCGAACTTTGCGTAGCGAATTTGAAAATAGCTGCCTCGGCAAAGTTCCCAGTAATTTTCTTTATTTGCGTGCAGACGCAATCACTCCGTTAGTGATGGCGATGTCGTCTCGTTCGAATAATACACATATCGGTACCGTCGCTGTGTGTCGCAGTCCTATCGTTAGAATATGCAAAAATAAGTATGCTATAACATACTATTAATATTGCTATTATGTACAAGACGGTGTTTCATGATTTTGCCCTCCATCCATATATTAATAGCGATGTTTATGCATATTTTTCTACTGCAATTTAAAAATTTTTAAATTTTTAAATTTATTCTAAAACATTTCTTTAACAATATCCAAAATAGCTTGTTCAGACGGCGGATATGCGAACTGTACGTAGTATTTGTAATCGTTATATTCGAAATATGCTATTGAAGTTATTATGTTGTCGTATGACCAATTTATGGTTACACCATTATATTCATATTCATATAAGCAATTATCTTTGAAGTAGTCAAATCGATCTACATCGATATTGATGTCTACTACACAAAGCTGGACATTATCGCCCGTTTCGCCGTTGGTTATTTCCTCTGCAACATATATGATATTATTTTCCTCGGTTGGCAAAATATATTTAGTCGTATTACACTCTTCGGCAACGTCGTACCAATCTAAATATAAAATATCTTTACCGATCTTTTGCGCGTATTCCTTAATCGTCATGCCCAAATCTTTTTCGGATAGTTCGGCAGCCGTATAAGTATATCTTTCTTGGGAGGGCGGCGCCGTTTCGTTACGCAATGATATAGGCAGCACTATTGCAAGGCTGACGACGCATATTCCGACAAGCCCGAAAGCGGAGGCTTTTACGCCAAAGAACCGTTTACGGCTTTTGACGCCATGCTCTTGAATCTCGGGAATGCCGGTGCGAGCGTGCAATTGCGCCAACAGCCTCGTTTTTCTGTCGCCGTCGGCTACTTCAATAGTGCTGTCTATGTCAAAATCTTTCATAAATGCTCCTATAATATGTTTACAATATACGCGCCGTTCAGCTTGTTATTATCCGGCTTGTAGTATGCGGCTTTGGGAGAGCCTAGGCCGGTCGATGCCACTAAATATCTGTCCGTTCTAA
Source organism: Clostridiales bacterium (assembly GCA_022508445.1). Taxonomy (GTDB): domain Bacteria; phylum Bacillota; class Clostridia; order Christensenellales; family Pumilibacteraceae; genus Anaerocaecibacter. The sequence goes on from JAFLVG010000001.1 coordinate 339,551, forward strand.
ACAGCTTGCCGCTCTTATAATACTTGGATTCCCTATATCCGCTCACAACCATTATATGAGAAGCGGATATCGTGATAGTGCTTATGCTGTCCTGCGTTGTACCCTCACTTAACAAATACATGTCGGTAGCACGTGTAAACAACACAATCACTTTATTGTTGTCTATTGCGTTCTTACATGCCGCGTAATCCACCGTCGTACCGCTCATTACGGATTGCATATTCATGCTGTATCCTTTGTCCGTTATGTACTGCGCGAGTCCGTCTGTAAAATCGCTTTCACTGACGCCATCGCCGTCGACGTTTGTGCGCATGAGCGTATATAGCTCGTTCATGACGCTCGGTATGTACACCTTGTCCTGCGCTCTGTACTTGCCGCTCGCCGCGTAAAAGGATTCCCAGCCGGGGATCATGTCGGGATAGTATTTATCGTAGTACGATACAATTTCGGAGCCGGCAACCGCGCCGCAGGCGTTTGTAAGTCCGGAGATTGCTGTAAATTGAGGTGCGTAGTTTGCCTTTGCGTCCGACTCTTTCGTGTCGAAAGTCACCGTTTCCGTCGCATACAGTGAGTATAACTGCGCATTCGCATACCTGTATTCGGCGGCCGACAGTGCAACGGACGGCGTCCATGCGCCGAGCACAGTCAGTCCGATTGCAGCCAATACGTTAAAAATTAAGCTTTTGATTTTCTTCATAAAAAACCTCCTTACTAATAAATAGCAATGCAGTATTGGTTTTTTCTACCTAAACCAAAAACTTTTTGAATCTTTTAAGAATTTGTTGTTTTCGCTTGTGCGTTGCCGAAGTGCTTAGCCTCAAAGCTTCCGCAATCTCTTCCAACGTCCTCCGTTCGAAATAGTACATAAAGACTATCTTTTTGTCTGTGTCGTCCAAACCGGCAACCGCGCGCGAAAGGCCGATTACTTCGTACATTTGATCCAGATCTTTTGAATATCTTTCGTCAGTAATTGGTCGCTCGTATTTCTGTAATTCTTTGTCTTCGGCGTTGATGTTGTATATTATTCTGTTCAAAATCGTGTACATCCATGTCGCACCGTCTCTACCCTCGTCATAAGAATTTATGTACCTGATTACATTCTCGAACATAGACATCACCGCATCTTCGGCCTTGGACTTGTTCCATGTTTTGACTAACGCATACCCATAAAAATGGTTGAATGTCATATTAAACAGCTCATCCATCTTTTGCTTGTCTCCACTCTTTATGCTTCGCAGTAGCCCGGTAATAGTTTTGTTGTACTCTCTTTGGTAGCGCGCCATTCTTTAATTATACACAAAACCGACTGTGATGTCAACATACGGAATATGGAGCGCGAGCATAAGATAAACAATGCACACTGGCATACGTACGCTAGAAACATATCAAAACTCCGCAATTGCAAGTTAGGCCGATATCACATTTGTATCGACTTTTAATTAGATGCTCATGGCATAGAAATGAGCGCCTAATTTAAACGGTCGCAAAAAATGAACAGCACACGGCATGAAAGTCGTACTCTTCATATGTTCACCATATCCGATACATGAAATTAAATAATTTATATTTTTTAAAATTTCCAGCCTCAAAGCATTTCGCAAATTCTTTGATACTTTCTTGACAATATGCAAACCAATCTATTCTGCAATCTATCATCCAATAATCGTAGTTTTGTTCGCAAGCGTTCATTAATATATCCCTCATTTCAATGATTTCATTCCCATCTACCGAGTTACACGATTGCTAATGCCCGACGAGAGCTGAACGTCATATTGCATTACGACGTATATTGAATAATCTATTTAGCTGATTAAGCATAGAGATAGCCGACAATAAATCACAAAAACTCCTTTTTATGCCTATCGGGACCAATCCTCTCCAATGCAAAAACGCACCACATGTGTGCGCTTTACATTAGCATAAAAATTACAAAAGGTGGCCTCAAAAAGGTCCGAATTAATATGAATAACTATAAAACCTTGACTTTGAATCTCTTATTAATAACATTGATATTATATCTAATTCGCAATTGAACAAGTCAATCCAACCAACTAGCGTCGGAATTTCGGCGAACAAGAAAAAACCGGTGCAGGCACCGGCTTTTCTAGATAAAATCTAATCACTGAGTAACTAAAACTGCATATAGCAATCTTTTTCATTTATATTATAACATAGCTTATCTACTATGTCAACAATATTACAAAAAAATTTTCATAATTTTTTGATTTTTTAAGTAATTTCCCATATAGTACAAACAAAGTAATACGAGCCATATACTATGTTACTTTTTTTGAATAGATACGGACAACCTTTTGAGAAAACCTATATGCAGATTTTAATATCTCATTCTTTTGGAAGAGTTTTTTATATGAACGGCACTCTTTGAAAACGAACTTGCGCCAGACTTTATTGTTTTGTTTTATTTGCTCACGCGATAATAAATTACAGTATAAATGCATTACGCTAGTTATATCAAACACTATAGTTCGAGAAAGATTAGTTTTTAAAGTTTTAGAATTAATTCCATGTTTGGCAAGATACTCTGAAACCTGAGGGTTTAATAAGCCTCGTTTTTCATTAAGCTCACTCAACAATGTTACATTGTGCGCTGCTTTATTTCGGATGTGATGCACTGAACTTAAATACTGTTCAAAAGAAGCATGCTTTTTATGGTAAATTTCCTGAGCATATTGTTGGTAGAAGGCGCGCACCAATTTTACAAACGTCCCGAAAGTTATTATGTCAAGAAATTTATCTAATGTATATACATTTTCATCTCCACTGATAAATAAATCAAGCTCTTTCGAATAATGCCGGTAAAGATAGTCATAATCAGATCGTATATATTCAGTCAAAAAAGTCCTTGCAACTTTTAACTTGATTGAATCACTAATTAATATGTATTTAATCTTTTGCTCAATTTCCAAGCACATTTTCATAAGAATGTGGCGTAATCGTTCATCAATCTTAGTAAGATAATACAATTGTGCAAATTCTAAATTTACAAACTGACCTTGTTTGTCTGTCATCTTGTATTGCTCAAAGATTGAAGCAAACTCTATCAGCCTGTTGAGAGGATACTCGCTAGAAATCAAATTAGCAGCTTCTTTTTCATCAATTATATTAAATTTTACATTTAATTTTTTTAAATATTCTATGTCCATGACTAATGTTTTATATGAATTTAATTGTGGTAGACCTTTCTACTTTTGCGCTTTGTACAGATGCAATTTCGTGGGCAAACCGTAACCAATTGGCAAAAAATTGAAACATTTTTCTCGTCTTGTCATCAAGAGAATTTGTTGTGGAAATCAAGCTCGTATCTTCTGCGTTATCTTGATTATAGTACGAGGTTACTTGCATATATCCTATTCTTTGTTTGTTCTTACCGGGTCCAAATTCAATTGGAAACAATGCTACTTGACTGCGAAAATGGAGCGCATGCCCCGTTTGAGGATAACTCTCGTAATTACCGACGTCAAAAAGTTCGGCGATTTCATCTTTATTAATCAGAAAAATATGTGATTTATCTTCTCCCAGCTCAAAATTATTAGTATGCGATATGATATTTGAATTTTGATTGGTTTTGATTTGCTCAATAAATCTCTCGCTGAAAGATACCCCGTGGTGTCTCGATGCTTTTCCCGCGTTGCTATCTATGTATTTTCGGTTATCTACCATTTTTGTTTTGGCTTCTTCACCGCATGTATCACAGGAGATACCTTGACCATTACCCGAGAAAACATAGGGCATAGCGTATCCATCTTGTCCATTAATTTTCTTTTTGAAAACAGCGCTAACTGAAAATCTAGGATTAGGATCCCTATGTTTAACCAAATTCAAAAATACGTCTAATGCCGTTTTGCATATCGTTTTCGCCGTATTTTGAAACCAGGCGTTTTCATTTAGCTCAAACTGTCCTATTTTAGAAAATATCCCGTGTATCGATTCCGCGCTAGTATATAAACTTTTTCCCAGTTCTTCGAAATCATTTTCTAAGATGTTTGAATGGTTTATTCCGGTTAATTCAGCTGCACCATTATCAAATACATCTTTTGGAATCTTATTCTGTGTATCCATATGTTCTCCAAAGTATATTCTTGCTTTTTTGAAATTTTACTCTTATACTAAGCATTTGTTTTGCTCGCTGTCTTTAAATTCTTTATATATTTTTTATATTCTTTATAATTCTTTTTATTTGTGCAAATTCTGAAACGCTCTATGTAACCAAGTATAGTTTTCAACTGTTGTTCTCTTTGCTCTGCGTTATGTGCCGAATTGAATCTGGTCATTGCGCCATTAATAGTGTGTATACAATCCGCAACCGAGTATTTTTTGCACAAGTCAAACAAGAGTAAGCTTCTGGGTAAATTTGAAAACAAAGATTCATTCTCAACAGAAGAAACGATATCACCTATTGCCCATTTCATAATAGTATCACTTAAAGATTCACGCAGCGGATATACATGTAATGTTACTTTTTCATTCAGTACCGTGTATGTATCATTGTTTGTACATGCGAATTCAAAGATTTGCTTTTTAAATTCATTTCTATCTTCGGCTCTTATTTTTTCATCTATATCGTTCCACAACCTATCGAATTCTCCGGTTAATGAAGTCATGAGCAACTTATATCTTACAATTCTTCTTATTCTTACAATAAATAACAAATCAAAGACAAAGCCTAAAATTACACCTATCATGCCTCCTAAGAAATCCGGCATCTTAGTAGTGCCATCATTCGCAGAACTCCCCGTCGATGACACAGGAATCTTATCAAACCAAGGCATGTACCCACTCTCAAATAGACTGTAAATCCCTTTAATCATATAAGGAATTACAGCAACACACAACAAGAAAACCAATATCATCTCAACAATAATGATAAAAATATGCGACTTTGTATTATAGTAACAGATTTTGTTTTTCATATGTGTAACCCAAAAAATTATTATATTTTACTATTTTCTAGTGTTTATTAAACACATACTGGCCCGAATAAACCGAATGCTTTGTGTCTCGTGCCCAATACTATTTAACATATCAAAGAACTTTAAAGCTATTTTTACTTAATTTATCCATAGAAACCATATTTGAAGTAAGTATATCGGCCATATCAAACCCCTTTTGAAATATTTATTAAATGATGCTCATATTTAAGCTTAATTCACATTTATTAAGTCCCGATTATCAATACTGTCGCAGGCGCTTATGTTTGCTTTGATTACAATGGTTATACTTACGGCACCAAACAAAAACATATGCATTTTGCCTTTATGTGGCTCACAAATAAAAATATAGCTTGCATTAATTCGTTAGTGTCTGCTTAGGTTATTCGCGATCTTCCCTCAAATTTACAGCAATAGTCAACACATTCACTATCGCCATTAGTACAAACTCAAAATAAATTTGACTCTTTTTATGCGTTCCTCATAAAAGTACTACCCACCTCTCCCTGTTAATAAATAGCGCACATATCCATATTTTTTCCACCGTAATCAAAAAAATTTTTATTACCGTTATTTACCTTTAAGCTATACACCATAATATATTGCAGTCAATACAAAACCGAGTGGAACATTCATGTTCAACTCGGTACCGCTTGGCGGGACGCAAGCACCCGAATTTGAACTTTTAATGTATAGTGATAAAGTTGGTATGCGTTTATACATTTAGCCATCTTCCCTTACAATAACTAACAATTATTCGCAGGGAATTATGGAAAACGAAAAAGATGATTTTTTTGAATTAGACAAAGCAATAAAGGAATACGGCGGAAATATTTTCGAGAGATTGGTAGAAATCATGCTAAAAAAACTATATCCGCAGTACTGCTTTACGCGAACCGAATATAGCCACGACGGAGGAAAAGATTTTTATGCTGTTGACGGTGAAACCAATATATGGGCGGAAGCAAAATGTCATAAACGTCATCTTGAGCTTGGCAGAATAGCAGGCACATTTATAATGGCGGAATTATGCAAAATAAACCGAATCATTATTTTTTCTTCATCGAATTTAACTAGTGGGGCGATTAAAAATCTTACAAAATTTACCTCCAGAAACGACAAAGAACTTATAATTTTCAATGATACGGATATTCGTACCCTTATTAATTCTTTTGGAATAATAGATGACGAAGAAATAATCCATTCGATAGGTCATTTTTTCGATTTGGATGGCGAAATTGTTAACTTGATAAAAGACAAAAGACTTAGTGTAATTACACAACGTCTTGTTCAATTAAAACAAGAAAAAATGAGTCATATAGATGAAGATAAAAATCGATACGAAAAACAATTAAATCTTTATTTGACACTTTATGCTTACTTAGCTTTCAACAATTTTGCGCAAAGTGAAAGTTCTTTGGTTGGCGCTTCCAAAGATGTAAAAATAATAAATAAACAATTTTATCTGCAAAACGACTCAGCTAATTCGGAAGAGTTAAAAACTTCAATTAGGGCTTTTGACGTTTTTAGTGCCGAATTGGTTATAAGAAACGAGGATGTGTTGCATAGTAAAAACATAAAAATTCAATTTAAAGAATTATCGAAAAATTGTAAAGCGGTTACGCCTTATTCTTATGATGGTGAGCTTTTGCCCGGACAAAGTATCGCATTAACTTTTTTCTTTAAAGCACTCAACGCGTCATGCAAATTAGCTTTACCTCAACCCATAGTTTTGTTTGAGAACGAACCAGTCGAATGTAAAATGAGCCATAATGACATCAGTATCATTCCATGCCAAATAGTTGGCGAAATTCCGTATATCGGAAAAGATTCAAATAAACTTTCACAGTTGAACCAAGACCTTGAAAGTACGCTACATTTTACGAGTGTATTGGTCTATGGAAAAAGCGGCGTAGGTAAATCGAGATTTTTATACGAATTACATTCAGAGTGTTTGAAAAAGGGTAAGCGCTGTTTTATTTTTCACGGTGATAACACAAATAATTCAATTCTCGATTTTATCCGCCAACTTTTGTATGGATATTATAATATTTCATTCATCGGGCAAGAGAGCGAGATTGTTTTGCCGAAGTTTGTGGAACCGACAGACGATTCTCAAATTCAAAAATATATCGATTTTTTAAACACTTGTTTAAATTGTAAAGATGAAAATTTAATCAATTTGAATTTAGCGCGAAATTGGCTTGTTGACATAGTTAAAACCGACAACACGATATTGATTATCGACAACGTTCAGCATCTTAGTAAAAAGGTTCTCACTTTACTCAGTAAAGCGGTTTCCGATCTAAAAAATTGTAAATGTAAAAGCGAAATTATTTTTACATTTAACACTGAATTAACTATAAGCGACTCGCCGGCTGATAATTTTTTCCAACACCTTAAATGTAATGTAAAAGAAAAATATGATATCTGCCTTGAAGGATTTGACGAGGTTAAGGCCGTAGATTATTTGAAGTATAGTTTAGATCCACGCAGTGTTAGAAACGATTTAGAAGAACTATATAAGTCCGTTGCAATCCGCGCGAACAATAATCCTCTTTTTTTAAAACAATTAGTATTGTATCTATATCAACAAAATGTTATAGGCTTTCAAAACGATACCTTATGTATAATGAATTATACTAGACTTATACAAGAATTAAACAGTTTGCCAGGTACTGTTTTTGATTTAATGCGAGCAAGATTCCAATTGTTAATTAAAAACACAAAAACAAATAAAGGCAAAATAAAAGATCTATTTTGGTCACTTTTGATTTTCGGTGAAATGCCCGAAAAATTTGTTAATTATATAGATAGTTTTAACATGAAAGTGCTCAATCATTGCATCGAATTAGGATTTATTAAACGAAGCGTAAATGACACATTGGTTTTTGAACACCAGCTTATCGCCAAATCAATTCTACTGATTCTGGAAGAAAAAACCTATAATCCGCGTCCATCTATAACAAAACTCGGATTATCAGATTCGACAGCCAAGAATTTTTTAGAAAACATTCAATCGGAAAAGCACAAAACAGCACTCTTCGCGATAGAAGAAAAATACGGCAACATTTCGTTTGAAAAATTCAATGATTTTTTGCCTAAATTATCTATGGAAAGCGTTACCGATCTTTTTATACAATACATCGTGGATTTGGTGAACAAGTTAATTCGTCAACACAATACAAATGTAAAACCAATACTGAAAATAGACTCATTGTCTTTATTAATAAAAAACAGTCAAGATAGACTCGGCGTACAGAAAACAGCCAGCTTATTTGAGAACATTATCGAGTATCAAGTCGATAATTATAAATTAAACGCACCGTGTTCAGAACAATTTATTGAACTATTGAAATACTATTTTTACGAATTACCGCCCAAAAAGAAAGATGTGTTTCTCGGTAAAATAGAAAAAATTGGCTTAGAGCTTTTAAGCGAATTAACGGACAAAACAAAAAAAGACGATTTAGAAGTATGGATTCTGTGGGCTTTTGGAAGAAACGCTATGCATCAATATAAGTTTGAAGAAGCCCAAATATTTTTTAATAAAGGAGTTGCTCTTGCAAAATCCAAAAAAAATATGCACAGGCTTGCTGAAATCAAAGTACAGTTAGGGTTTCTTTTTTCCTATTTGGAAGATAAAGAGCAGGTGGAAGCACACTGGCAAGATGCCTGCTCGAATTTCAATGGCATTAATTTTTATGAGAAAGTTTTAAAATGCGTTTATATTGGCAATGTGGGACTGCTGAAAGGCGAATTTGCTGTATCAAACGCCATGCGCGCTGAGCTGGAAAAACTCTACGAAAGCAAGGATAGTTATGATTACTTAAAGTCTTTGACTAACGATTTTATAAGCAATAGCCTTATCCTTGAGCTAGTCAGTCATGGAGATTATTCGCATGGAAAAATCAAAGAAATTGTAACTGTACTAGAGCGCTACCGTACATTGACGCTAATGTATGACATGAACGCTTATTTGCACGCCGCTTATAAATCGCTTGTGTTTTATAAATACATTGTAGAAAATTTCAAAAATATTATTGACAACCAAACTTACAAAGAATATGAAAATTTTATCCATATCGTTGCAGAGGAATTGCTAAGGAATTATAATTGGGATTCTAAAAGCTTTGAGTTCTTTTATCCGATTTTCAAAGATATTGCCTATGCTGTCGGTAATGATAAAAGGTGGCGTGACTACTTTGTGAAAATAATACCTATAGGCAGAAGATCGCTGTTTTTGTCGCTTTGCACGCGTGCTGAGCAAAAAACTGAATACGCACCTGTTTTAAGAAGAGGCATATTTAACGATTCGGACGATAAAATAAATTTATTTCACTATACTTATAGATGGTAGATAATTTTATCGCAACCGCGAGTTTTATATTTCCACCAAATATCATTTGTATCTACTACGGTATCATTGTCCAAAACGTATGTGAAAGGAGTGCTTAAAAGTTGCATTTCTCCTAAAATAATTTCTGATAATTTGATTTTTCCAGTTTGATTGCAGAGGCGAATCCTGTATACACCTTTTATTTTTAAAGAATATTGATCAGCAATTTGGTTGATTTCGGAATCCATTAGACCATCTTTCGTAAAATCGAAGAGTAAGCACTCTTTTTCCGTATTTTTTTCATGATATATTATAGGTAAATTATCAATATGGACATAAGGCATTTTAGGCACGATCCCTCCCACTATCGTATAGTATTCACCGTTGTCAGAAAACATAAAATCATTTATCACTCTCGCGTGATAATTAGTTCTATCCATACCTGACATTCTTGTTGACAGAGCGTTTATAACAGCGGAATTCCAAAAAATGTGTTCGCGCTTTTGTTTTTTGTAAATTCTAACGCATTTTGATACTCGGAAACATTCTTGAACTATTTTAACGGCTACAATTTCTGGATAGCAAAAAATATCCGTGGAAAGATTTGCGTAATCGAACTGGTTATCGTTAAAAGGTAGCGCAATACCCATAAGTTGCATTTCATTTACATTGGAATTATCGTCAATATAAGCTATGCAACCAAAAGGATATTTGTTGCTAACAGGTAAAACGCTTAGTTCGCCAACGCTTTGTAAATTGTGTTCCACACAAAGATTTAATTCTACAACCTTGTCTCTTATGTATTTCATAGAGTCTAATATATTCGCACTCAGATGAAAAGCCATATAGATTTCGACTTCGTTTGTCGGCTGTTGACTAAAAAATAGATACAAATTTTTCTTGTTGTTTTGCATTATTGCAAACAAATCTCTTTGGTGAGAAATATGATATGCGTATGCTCCATTTAAATACTTAATTTTCCCATATTTTTCAAGTCTGTAACCGAATTCCACATCTTCAGCACCCCAGCCTACAAACGTTTCATTAAATTTACCACAAGCTTCGAACGCCTTTTTTGTGACGGCACAATATCCGGAATAATAGAATTGCCATTCTGTTCGGTAAACTATATTTTCAGGAATCAACCCCATCCTTCTATCATGTGCAATGTTTAGCTTAAAAAAATCTTCCAATTTTGGATTACTCTCCAAAAATTTCAAGTAATCAAAACCCACCAAAAGGTTCATTTGCTCAGGCGTGTTACCGCCTTGAATAATGTTGCCGAAAGCACCATCATAGCCGCTTATCAGAGCTAGTTTTATCAAATTTACACAGTTGTCAAGCAAAACGATATCGCCATCTATAAATAACAGAAAAGCGTGTTTTGCACGATTTGCACCTATATTTCTGTTATGAGAGCGGTTTGCTACAACATCAGAATTGATAACTGTAATATCTTTTTCTTTATCATATTTCGATAGTAACTTTATATGGTTTTCGTCAGAATGGTCGTTCACGATAATTATTTCATCACCATCTTGCCGCTGCTTTAACAGAGCATCTATTACAATATTGAATCGCTCATTATTGTGGTATAGTACGATAAAACTGATATTTTCCATAATTCCCTGCGAATAATTGTTAGTTATTGTAAGGTACTTTGTACCGT
>JAFLVG010000010.1 GCA_022508445.1 Clostridiales bacterium
TGGTGCCGGTGATCGGAGTCGAACCGATACGGGTTATTAGCCCACCGGATTTTGAGTCCGGCGCGTCTGCCAATTCCACCACACCGGCAAAGCAACATGATTTTAACATCATTTATACTGTTTTGTCAAGTAAATTCCTACTTCTTTTAAAAAAGATGTAGGCAAGAATACTTTTACCCGTCGTGTGTTTACTGCGGTAAGTTTTTTGCTATGCACCCGAATAATTGCGTTACTATAATAATTGATTTGTAGGCAATCGTTGATATTGACTGTGAAACCGCGCTAAACGGTTGCCTTTTGACTCCTTTTGTATTATAATATTGTTTAAACAATACAAAACGGATTATCATGAACAACAAAAAAATCAAAGTCGGAATAGTCGGCGCAAACGGCTATGCCGGCGCGGAGGTTTTAAGACTTATCTCCGCACATCCTAATACCGAGCTTGTTGCCGTTACGAGCCGAGCGCATCTCGGAAAACGAGTATCCGACGTTTTTCCTGCGTTGCCCTGCTCGCTTGTCTTTACAGATATGTCGGACAAAGCGTTAAAATCGTGCGACGTGGTTTTTACGGCGTTGCCGCAAACCGCCGGCGCAGGACTCGTCGGCGAACTCATTGACGCAGGCGTGCGCGTTGTCGATCTGTCGGCCGACTACCGTTTCGACGACGTTGCAGTATACGAACGCGTGTACAACGTTACTCATCCGCGCCCCGATTTAAACGCCATATCGGTTTACGGTTTATGCGAGGTCAACCGCGATAGCATACGAGCCGCAAAGCTTGTCGCCAATCCCGGGTGCTATGTTACCAGCGTTCTCTTGCCCATGCTTCCTCTCTGCCGCAATGATCTCGCGTCCGATATCATAGCCGACTCAAAGAGCGGCGTGAGCGGCGCAGGCAGGAAAAGCGACGAGGCGTATTCGTTCTGCACACTTGACGAAAACTTCAAGGCTTACGGCGTATTTAATCACCGTCACGCGCCCGAGATGAGCGAAAAGCTGGGCACAAACATTCTTTTCACTCCCCATCTTTTGCCGATTAAGCGCGGAATACTGTCCACCGTATATTTTACGGTAAAAGACGCAGACGAGGCGCTAAACACGCTTAAATCCGCATACGGCGGCGAACCGTTTGTATCGTATTCGGACGCATTGCCCGAAATATCGTTCGTCGCGCACACAAACCGCTGTATGTTCTCCGCGAGGTTTGACGGAAACCGCGGAATCATAGTTTCGGTAATAGACAATCTTTTGAAGGGCGCGGCAGGACAAGCCGTGCAGAACATGAACATCATGTTCGGGCTTAACGAAACTGCGGGGTTGCCGCTTTATGCACCGATTTAACAAACAAATAAAAAGGCACAGGCTTATATTATGAAAGACTCTTTCAAATCGACAATCGAGCGCGCCGCCATAATTTGCGAAGCGCTCCCCTACATACGCAAGTACACGGGCAAAACCATCGTTATTAAATACGGCGGAAACGCCATGAACGACGAGGCAGTTACGACGACTATACTTCAAGACATAGCCGCACTCAAAATCGTCGGCGTAAACCCCATTCTCGTTCACGGCGGCGGACCCGAAATCAATAAGCTCCTCGGGCGGCTTGGCATCGAGCCGCAATTCAAAAACGGCATGCGCGTGACCGACAAGCAGACAATGGAAGTCGCACAGATGATACTTTGCGGCAAAATTAACAAAAACATCGTCGGCGAGCTCAACTCGATGGGAGTTAAGGCAATCGGACTTTGCGGCAAGGACTCGCAGCTAATCAAGGCTGAAACTCTTGACGCCGAGCTCGGTTACGTCGGCAAGATAACCGAAATCAACGCCAAGCTTTTGGAGATTCTCGCAAAAGACGAGTTTATTCCAGTCATTGCCTCGATTGCGACCGATGATAACGGCAACAGCTATAACGTAAACGCCGACGTTGCGGCGGCGGCTATCGGCGCCGCCATGCATGCCGAAAAGCTGTTGTTCCTTTCAGACATCGACGGCATTATGGCAAATAAGGACAAAGCCGAAACTCTCATCGACAGAATATCCGTTTCAGAACTTCGAAAGATGATCGAGAGCGGTGCGATATCGGGCGGCATGGTACCAAAGGCGAACAGCTGTATCGACGCGATAGAGCGCGGCATCAACAGCGTATTTGTGCTCAACGGCACACTCCCCCATTCCATTCTTTTGGAATTGTTCACCGACAGCGGCGTCGGCACTATGATAGAAAAAGACTGATTAGGTATGGCGTTTATGAATTTCAATAAAATAAAAGAAACCGAACTTAATTGCTACATGCCGGTTTTCTCGCGCGAGAATATTGCGATAGAGCGCGGCAAGGGCAATTGCTTATATGATATTCACGGCAATAAGTACGTCGATTTCGTAGCAGGTATCGCCACGAATATTCTAGGCTACAACCACCCCGAATACACGCAAGCTGTGTGCGATCAAGTGCATAAGCTCATGCATGTTTCGAATCATTACTACACGGCTATACAGTCGGAATACATCAAAAGGCTGTGCGATGCGTCGGGTTTCTCGCGCGTGTTTTTGTGCAATTCGGGTGCGGAAGCAAACGAATGTGCTATAAAGCTCGCGCGGCGGTATTTCAAAAACAACGGCGAAAATAAAATAATTCTTTCCGCGGAGGGCGCATTCCACGGCAGAACGCTCGCCACGCTTACCGCGACCGATAACGCAGGACAGCATCGCGCATACGCGCCACTCCCCGAAGGATTCGACAGCTTTAAGTACAACGATTTCGACGACTTCAAAGCAAAGCTGACAAGCGACGTCGGCGCGGTCATTCTCGAAACAGTACAGGGTGAGCGCGGTGTGCGGCCTTTTTCCAACGACTTTCTCATTAACGCATATGCGCTTTGCAAGTCGAAGGGCGTGCTGTTTATCGTTGACGAGGTACAAACAGGCATGGGCAGAACAGGCAAACTATTCTCTTTCGAGCATTTCGGAATTAAGCCCGACATCATAACGCTTGCCAAGGGCATAGCCGGCGGAATACCCATGGGCGCTTGCCTTGCGTCGGAAGAAGTCGGCACGGCGTTTGCACTCGGCGATCACGGCTCTACGTTCGGCGGCAACGCGCTCGCCTGCGCCGCCGCAAACAAGGTACTCGAAATCTTAACAGACGGCGGACTTTTGGAACGCTCGGCGGATGTAGGAGAATATTTCGGTCAGCGACTCGCTCACCTTTCAAAGTACAACTTCATCAAAGACATTCGCGGCATGGGGCTTATGCGCGGCATACAGCTCGACGAAAAGATAAACGCCGCATCGTTCGAGGGCAAGCTTCGCGAGCGCGGCTATCTTGTAAACGTTGCAGGCAACAACACCTTGCGTTTTATTCCTCCGCTCACGATAACTCGCGAAGAGATTGACGGGCTTATTCTCGCCCTCGACGACATCTGCGCGTCTACAAATATAATTTAAACTGTCCGCATATTTCTTAAAATATCGAAATGCGCGGTTTTATTGCCATTTTTGTTGCCTTTTAATCTAATAAATGATATAATTACACTGTTCAATTTGATATAATACATATCAAACAATTTTGCGATTAAAGCTTATTGTAATTTCGGACAATTATAAGGAGAATTATGGACGTTTCATCATATAAACCCAAGGGCAGAATAGAACACAGACACCTTCTCAATCTTTTGGACTATTCTTCCGCAGACATATACGAAATTTTACATCTGGCAGGAAATCTCAAATCGGCGTTCTTGCGCGGCAAAAAGCATGAGCTTTTGAAAGGCAAAACTCTTGCAATGATTTTCAGCAAATCTTCCACCAGAACACGCGTGTCGTTTGAAATGGGCATGCACCAGCTCGGCGGACACTCCCTTTTCCTTTCGAGCAACGACATTCAGCTAGGCAGAGGCGAAACCATACACGACACGGCGTGCGTGCTGTCGCGTTACGGAATCGACGGCGTTATGATTCGCACGTTCAAGCAATCGGACGTCGAAGAACTTGCAAAGTACGGCAGCTTTTCCGTAATAAACGGACTTACCGACGATTTCCATCCATGCCAAGCGCTTGCCGATATTTTCACGCTTTACGAAACATACGGTCATCTCAACGGCGTTAAGCTAGCCTACTTCGGCGACGGAAACAACATGGCGCACTCGCTCATGCTCGCAGGCGCAAAAACGGGTATGGAGATTTGCATTTGCTCGCCCAAGGGTTTTCAGCCCAACCCCGAAATCACGGCGGCGGCACAGCAGTTCGGCAACGTCACCGTGACTGACAACGTAGAACAAGCGGCGACCGGCGCGGACGCTCTTTATACCGACGTTTTCTTCTCAATGGGACAAGCCAAAGATCCGGCAAAAGAAAAGACGCTCATGCCCTATCAGGTAAACGCCGATGTGCTCAATATGGCGAAAAAGGACGTGGTGTTTATGCACTGCCTGCCTGCGCACCGTGGCGAAGAGGTAACCGAGGACGTCATTGATTCCACGCATTCTATAATTTTCCAAGAAGCAGAAAACCGTCTGCATGTTCAAAAGGCGGTCATGTGCCTTCTTATGGGTAAAAAGTAACATGTATCTTGCTATAAGGCGGGCAACCGACGAGGACACCGATAAAGTCCTCAAAGTCACAAAAGAATCATTTTCGCTGTACCAAGATGAATTGCACGTCAATTACGAGGTCAAAGCGCTTAAAGAAACGATTGAATCCACACTCAAAGACATTCGCGAGAATGCGGTTTTTGTAGTGGAACGGTTCAATGTGCTTGTCGGCTCTATCCGTATCAAAAAATTGTCCGACGATCTTTGGTACATTTACAGATTCGGCGTAAGTCCCAATATTACCAATACGGGCTTGGGCTCGGCACTTCTCGACGCGGCGGTCGAGTTTGCGCACGAGAACGGCGCAAAGGCAATAGCACTGCACACCAACTCAAAGTACTACCGCCTTGCACGCTATTACTACGGCAAGCAATTCTACGTTCACTCCACAACGTTCGACCGCGGATACGTTCGCGCGCTGTTCGTGTTGGAGTTAGAGCAAGGCAACGAGGTCGACCTCTCGCCCGCTTTTTCGCAATAGCCTTGAATGATTAGCATAATTGTTGCACGCTCCAAAAATAACGTTATCGGCAAGAACGGCAGGATACCTTGGAATATCGATGGCGAACAATCGCAGTTCAAAGAGCTGACAACGGGCAACGCCATTATTATGGGGCGCAAGACGTATGAAGAAATCGGGCGTCCGCTCCCCGACAGATTGAATGTAGTCGTTTCACGTACCGCCGGTTATACGGGGGATAATTTAATTACGGCGCGGTCTTTTCAAGAGGCAATCGACGCCTGTGCGGATAAAGATATTTACGTGTGCGGCGGTTTCGGTTTGTACGAGCAAGCAATTTCGATAGCAGACAAAATGTATATTACCGAAATCGACATAGAAGTAAAAGACGGTGACGTGTTTTTTCCGGAATTCGATAAAAACGAGTTCACGGTAACTGTCGGTCAAACCGCAGGCAAAGATATAAAATACACAAGAACGATTTACACTCGTAAGAAATGAATGGCGCTTTATGTTATTTTCGGGATTGATTGAATAAACCGGAATTTAAGTAAAAAAGGGCCCGACACTGATGTCGGGCCCTTTTAAATTCATATTAAATTATCAGTCCAAAAGATAATCCAAGCTCATCGAATATGCCGGAATGAAGGTGTCGATAAAATACCCGACCGATTTTTCGGGTACTCCTTCCAAGCTCTTGACTGTGGCGTCGTAAGCGTTTTTGAATTCGTTATTGCCCACCGCAAGCTCTTCCACGCACTTGATGAGCGCGCTCATTTTGTCAGCGCGTTTGACTATCACGTATTCCGCACTCGCCTTATCCGGCCTTACGCACGGTAAGAACGCGCTTTTCAGTTCTTCGGGCAGAGTGTCAACCAGCTTTTGCTCGGCACGGCGTTCTATATTCTTGTACGCGCGGTTTATATCGTCGTCGTAATACTTGACGGGTGTGGGCAGATCGCCTGTTACGACCTCCGCCGCTTCATGGTAAAGAGCAAGCACCGCCGCCTTATTCGCGTCGAGCGAGCCTCCGAACATAGTGTTTTCAATTACGCACAGCGCATGGGCAATCATGGCCACTTGCATTGTGTGCTGTGCCACGTCCTCTACCGAGGTATTACGCATGAGCGCCCATCTGTCGATGAGCTTCATTCTGTCTAAAAATGCGAAGAATTTACTGACCATTATCCTGATTTACTGTGCTTTTGTGCAAGTGCGAATAGTCTTTTTTGCGAGCTTAATTACGTTTTCGGTATTGAATCCGCAAATCTCGAACATGACGTTCGCAGGTGCGGACATGCCGAACGAATCGATACAGCAGCATTCACCGTCAAGACCGACGTACTTGTACCAGCCGGTCGATCTGCCTGCCTCGATTGCTACACGCGCTCTCACGTTTGACGGAAGCACAGACTCGCGGTACTTCGCGGTCTGGATATCGAAAAGCTCCATGCACGGCATGCTTACTACGCGAGCGTCTATATTCTCCTCGGCGAGCTTTTTCTTCGCTTCCATGGCAAGCCCGAGCTCGGAGCCGTTGGAAATGAGAATGACGTCGGGGGTTTCGCTGTTGCTGTCCGCCGCTATATAACCGCCGTAGAGCGCATTTGTTCCAGTGCAGTCGAGCTGTTTAAGCGACTGGCGCGACAGCACGATAGCCGTGGGGCTATTGCCCGTCCAGGCCGACTCATAAGCCGCCGCCGTTTCCTTGGAATCGGCAGGACGGAAAACTTTGATGCCCGGGATAGAGCGAAGCATTGTGAGCTGCTCGATAGGCTGATGTGTGGGGCCGTCCTCGCCCACACCGATCGAATCGTGCGAGAATACATAAACGACGGGAATATTCATAAGCGCGCTCATACGAATGGCGGCCTTCATGTAATCGGAAAACACAGTAAACGTCGCACAGAACGGCAAAAGTCCGCCGTGCAAATACATTCCGTTGCAGATAGCGCCCATGGCATGCTCTCTGATACCGAAGTGTATATTGCGGCCTGCCTCTGTCGCAAACACGTCGCCGCCGTCGGCTATAACAACCATGTTGGACGTTGCAAGGTCCGCAGAGCCGCCGACCACAAACGGGTTCTTTTGCGCAATCGCATTTAGTATGCGCTGTGACGAAGCTCTTGTGGCCTCGTCCTTTTGCGGCTTGTCATATATGCAGTCGAGCTCGGCAAAATCGATGCTTCCCTTGCGCCAGCGCTGGAACTCCTCGAACATTTCGGGATATTTGGTTTTGTACGCCTTGACGGTCTTGTTCCATTCTGCCTCGTACTTGGAAAACGCAGGTGCAAGCTCTGCGACAAAGTCTGTCACTTGCGACGCCACCTCGAATGGCGCAGTCTTATATCCGAGCGTTTTTCTTAATTCCTTGATGTTATCACTGCCGAGCGGCGCGCCGTGGCACTTGCACGTTCCTGCAAGCGGCGAGCCGTATCCTATCGTCGTGTTGACTATAATCAGCGACGGCTTTTGCTTTTCGGCTTTCGCAAGGGTGATTGCCGCCGAAATCTGCTCAATGCTTTCGCCGTCGTTCACTCTCAAAACCTGCCAGCCGAGCGCTTCGTGGCGCTTGCCCACATCCTCTGTGAAAGCGAGGTCGGTACTTCCCTCGATGGTGATGCGGTTGCTGTCGTAAAGCACAATCAGCTTATCGAGCTTTTGAGTGCCGGCAAGCGACGCCGCCTCGTTTTCTATGCCCTCCATCATGCACCCGTCGCCGCAAAGCGCGTAGGTGTAGTGGTCTATGAGCTTGCAGTCGGGCATATTGAACTTTTGTGCGAGCATGCGTTCTGCGAGTGCAAAGCCCACCGCATTCGCAATGCCTTGACCGAGCGGCCCCGTCGAAACCTCAACCCCTGCCGTAACGCCGTATTCGGGATGTCCGGGAGTTTTGGAGGTGTGCTGACGGAAGCGCATCAGATCCTCTTTGGTAAGCCCGTATCCGAAAACATGCAGCAACGAGTACAGGAGTGCGGAGCCGTGTCCCGCAGAAAGAACAAACCTATCTCTGTCGAAGAAGTTGGGGTTTTTTGGGTTGTGTTTGAGATGCTTTGCAAAAAGCGTGTAACCGATAGGCGCGGCGCCCAAGCAGATACCGGGGTGTCCGCTCTTCGCCTTTTCGATGGCCTCTACGGACAACATTCTCAAAGTTGATACGGTGAGTTCTTCGTTTGTCATTTTATACTCCTTACTTGGATTGAAGTTGCTTAATAATATTAAAAGCCGTCGTTTTCGACTTGCACTGTTTGCTCGTCTTGATTTTGCACGGTGTCGCTTTGGGCGTCGTACTCGGAAAAACCGCCGTCGCTATCCGCCGCGTACTCCTCAAAGCTTTCTTCTGCCTGCTCTTCTACGGCGTAATTGTCGGGTACTTCTTCCGTCTGCTCCGCGGCGCTATCCTCGTAAGCCGTTTCGTCGGGCTTGCTTTCTTCTTGCACGTATTCGTCGAACGGCGTACAATCGAGTCCGCCGAAGTCTTTGAGGAAAGAATACAAGAAGCGCGCTATCGATTTTACGCCGCCTGCCTTATTCGACTCGATGTATATGGGAAGAACGGGATCGTGAACGCTTGTGCGAACTATAAAATATCCGTTCGCGTGAGAAACGTACGCGCGAACGCCCTCGTAGCTGCCTGGCGAAATGCGCAAAAGCCGTTCGGCAAGTCCGTTGAGCCGCGACATTATCTTGTCTGCAAGCTCTCGCCAATTTTCGCACATGAAGTTAAGCCTTATATCGCACTCTTCGAGAGGATCGGAATAGTCGGCGATTAAATCGGTAATCGACTGACCTTGCTTTCGAAGATTGGCATAAGCAATGAGAATTTTCGTTATGAAATACGCGCCGTCATCCAGGAAATAGTGCTCCGAGAAAGCGACGTGACCGCTGCTCTCGATTGCAAGCGGCGCGTCCACTCCGCTTTCGCAAAGCCGTTTCGCCTCGTCTATGACATTGCGATAGCCTCTTTTGAAGCGCTTTTGCACTCCGCCTCGGCTTTCGATAAACTGTTTAAGCCCTTCGGTCGTTACCGAATCGGTAACTATCGTAGCGTTCGGATGATCGGGTAAAATCATTGCCGCCGCAAGCGCAATGAGCCTACATCTGTTTATTTCCATACCGTCTGATGTGACGATTGCGCACCTGTCTACGTCCGCGTCGAAAATTATTCCCAAATCTGCGCCCGTCTCGATGACTCTGTCTTTGAGCGATTGCATGGCCTCCCCGTTTTCGGGATTGGGCGCATGCGCAGGGAAAGAGCCGTCCGGCTCCAAAAACTGCGAAGCCGAGGTGTCCGCGCCGAGCGGTTCGAGAACACGCGTTGCAAAGAAGCCGCCTGCGCCGTGTCCGGCGTCAACGACTATATTCAAGCCTTTGAGCGGCAGGAAAAGCCCAGTGCCCTTTCTCAACGCGTCGGTAAGCGAGTCGCAGTACAACCGCATGAAATCGCGTCTTACTATTGTGGAGGCAGGCCCCATCGGCATTTTTTTGCCCTCGCTTGCAATCTCGATTATCTCGTTCAGTTCACCGGAGTTGACTCCGCCCTCGGGCGTAAAAAATTTAAGCCCGTTTATGTCCTTGGGATGATGACTCGCCGTTATCATTATAGCGCCGTCCGTCTGCATCGACGGGAACTGCGTAGTCAAAAACGCCGCGGGCGTGGAAAACATACCGCAGTCGAATATTTCAAGTCCCGCATATTTCAAAGAAGAAATAACAACTCGGGTAAACAACTCGCCGGTAAGCCTGCTGTCTCGCCCGACAGCTATTTTGAACCGCTGTTTACCCGTTCTTTTTGCAATCCAAAGCGCAAAAGCGTTTGCAAAATCGCTGACAGCAGTTTCCGTGAGAACTGCCGATTTGTTTTCACTCGCGATTGCTACACCGCGTATATCGGTACCGCTTTTCAGTTTAGAATAATCGTTCATAAAAACTCCGAAATTCGCTACGAATATTATAACGCTTTTTATCGTATTTGACAAATGCTTTATAGGCGTTTTCGACAAATTCGCACGACATTTTATTACTTTTTTTCGTTTACGACATGCTCTCTTTCTATATTATATCGTCGAGCTCGTTGAACGAGCTTACCGCAAAATCCGCAGCACTCTGTTTTTGCCGTTCCCGATCATATAAGCACGTATCCACACCGAACGCTATGCCGCCTGCTATATCCGAAGTCGTGCTGTCGCCGAATACGAGTATGCGCCGTTTATCCGGATATCCGATTTCGGCATGCACGCGCTCGAAATATTTGACGCTCGGCTTATCGAATCCAACTTCTTCGGAAATGAACGCGCCGTCTATAACTCCGTATAAAGCCTTTAACCTTTCCTTGGCGATTTTCGTAAAGCTGTTGGTTATTATGTAGACCTTTATTCCCCTTGCCCTTACGCCCGATAAAAACTTTATTGCCCCGTCTATCACAAATCGAGTTTTCTGCATTTCCGAAATGTAAATTTCGTTCATTTCGCGTGTGTCGAACTCTTCTTTAAGCGCGC
Organism: Clostridiales bacterium; assembly: GCA_022508445.1. Lineage (GTDB taxonomy): Bacteria > Bacillota > Clostridia > Christensenellales > Pumilibacteraceae > Anaerocaecibacter. The sequence continues at coordinate 10,557 of JAFLVG010000010.1, forward strand.
GCTTCAATAGCTCGAATCTTTGAATGTCGAGCTCGCTTCGAGTAATCTCGCGGCGCTCCAATTTTTCCCATATGACTTTTAAAATTTCGGAATACCCTAAAATTATCTCGCTGTCGGGCTTTGTAATGCCGACTGCGCGCGCCGCTGTTACGACAGAGCTTTTCATAGCCGTTTGAAAATCGAGTACCGTGTCGTCCGCGTCGCAAAGCAAAACGTCGTATCTGTTCTTACGCGGCACGTCGAGCGCCTTTTCGAGTGCGGACAGCGCGTCGGCGCAGTCAGTATTCACGGTATAGTCGGCGTAGCTTTTGTAAAGCTCTTCACGCTCCGAAAGCACCCGATCCAACTCGGCTTTGAGTGGGCGGTTCGACCTATCGATGCGCTCTTTCAAAACACTCTTCGGCGCAGTCAGATAAACTATGTCGCCGGAGCGACGAAGAGCGTTCATGCCGACTTTATCAAGCACCGCACCACCGCCGCACGCGATAATTTTTGCGCTCGAATTTGCCGCCTCCACAAGCAGTCCGTTCTCGATATTTCGAAATGCCTGCCCGCCGTTTTGCTCGAAATACGCGTTAATATCGCCGTGACGGCGCGTAAACTCGCAGTCGGTATCGTAAACCGCCTGATCGTACTTGTCGGCATACGCCTTGGCAAGCGTGCTTTTGCCGCTTCCCATAGGCCCTATCAAGATTATTTTTCGCGTCGTCATTTTTTCCACGTAAGATATGTGAGCGCGAGCAAATACACGTCCGCGCCGAGGCCACATATGCAACCGTCGCAGTTTTTCGCCGTTACGCTCGTCTGCCTGAACTGTTCCCTTGCAAGCACGTTTGTAAAATGCACCTCTATCTTTTTGGCTTTGACATATGCGAGCGCGTCCGATATTGCGTAAGAATAGTGCGAGTACGCCCCTGCATTGATAATAAGTCCGTCAAAACCGCCGCGTTGCAGTCTGTCTACAATCTCACCCTCTATATTGGATTGAAAAAACTCTATATCCACACCGCGTTCGTCGGCAAATTTACGAAGCCTGCCGTTTATTTCTTCCAACGTTTCATCGCCGTAAATGCTCTCGCGCATTCCCGTCATGTTGATATTCACGCCGTTTAAAACCAAAACTTTCATAATCATTCTCCGAGATCTTTTAGTATTTCTCTTACTTTGTTGTACACTTCTTCGACGTTAAGGTCTTTACCGAGAAGTAATCCGTCGCCGATTATTGCCTGATATATGAGCATATCAGTACCGTTTGTCACCGTCGCCCCGGCATCCATTGCCCTTCGCATAAACGGGGTAACCGCTTGCGCGTACACGAGATCGAACGCGTACTTAAAGCTCGGCAACACGCAAAGACTGTGCAAAACGTCTTCGCCTGCCGTGCCGAGGCTAGTACAGTTGACGGCAAGTTCGGTAGGCTGATTGACGTACAGCTCGGCTTTTGTTAAAGAACACAGCTTGACCGCGCGCATGAGCGTGCGGTTTAGGATGTACACCTTTTTTCCTGCCTCGACAAGCGAGCTTACTACCGAATACGCCGCGCCGCCTGCGCCCATTACGAGAACAGAGCTTACGTCGCCATTCCAGCTCGGAAAGTTCCTGTCTAACGCGTGAATAAACCCGTCGCCGTCGGTATTGAATACCTTTTTGTCGCGCGATCTAACTACGTTTATGCCACCCGAAATATCGCAATCCAAATATTTTTTGACGTCGTATTTGTACGGCTTTGTCACAAAAAAACCGTCAAAGTCTGAAAGTAACGTACCTACCGTACTTTCAAGCATGTCATAAGTCACGTCTACTACGTGGAACTCGATGCTTTCGCCTATTGCGGTTGCAATAACTTCGTGTATTTTAGGCGACCGCGTGTAGCCGATATCCCTACCGAGCAAAGCGAGTTTAAACACAAACCACCTCCTCGAAAAAGCCGGGATAGCTGATATCAACGCATTCGCCGCCGAGTATACAAACACCGTTACCCAAAGCCCCTGCGACAGCCGCGGACATTGCTATACGGTGATCGCCGTTCGGATTTACGGTGCCGAATTTCAGCGCCTTGCCGCCGCGAACGGTTATACGGTCATTCTTTTCGGTTATGTCCGCGCCGAGCGCACAAAGCGCATCGATTATACCTTGAACTCTATCCGATTCCTTTACGCGCAGTTCGCTCAAACCATCGAACACGCTCTCTCCGTCGATAAAGCAAGAAAGTGCGCAAAGCACCGGAATCTCGTCTATAACCATAGGCGCATCCTCAGCTGTGACCGTAATCGGTTTGAGTTTATTTCCGCCGCGAACGATTACATCGCAATACGGCTCGTCACCTTCGCTTGCCTTCGTAAAAGTTATATCCGCGCCGCACTCTAAAAGAAAATCCAAGTACTTGGTACGCGTTTTGTTTATGCCTACGTTTTTGACGACAACGCGCCCGCCTCTCATGCCCAGCGCAAGGCAAATCGGATATGCGGCGCTCGACACGTCGCCGCAAATCTCTGTGTCACGGGCATACAGTATGCTCGGCGTAACGCTAACTTCATTGCCGCTCATATCTACTTTGCCGTTCATGCTTTTAAGCATTATTTCCGTATGGTCGCGAGTTTTAATCTTTTCCATGACCGTGACTGAACCGCTCGCGTTAAGACCGGCAAGCAAAAGTGCGCTTTTTACTTGCGCGGACGGAATGGGAAGCTCGTACTCCATGCCGCGAAGCGCCGAGCCGATTATTTTTATCGGCAAACGTCCGTCTGTGTCTGTAATGACGGCGCCCATGCTTTTAAGCGGCTCGACCACTCTTTTCATCGGCCTATTGCGAAGAAAAGCGTCGCCGTCAAGCTCGAATATGCCGTTCATGCCCGAAAGCAGACCGATCAGAAGTCGCGCGACAGTCGCACTGTTTCCGCAATACAGCTTGCCGCTGTGAAACGGCGCGCCCGTGATGAAAGCGGTGTTGCCGTCAAGCTCGATCTCCGCGCCGAGCATTTTCATGCACTCTATCGCAGTTTTGACGTCGTCACACAGCGACAGACCTCTGATAACAGATCGCCCTACTGCGTAAGAACTCAATATCACCGCACGAACGGAAATGCTTTTGTCGGACGGACAATCGATTGTCTTTTCGTAACTATTCAATTTGCGAACTATGATGTCGCTCATTACGATTTAAGTTCCTTCAATGCGTTGTCGTAACGCGAAATAAAATCGGCTTTCTCGATCATGACATTCAACACTTTTCCGCGCGAAGCGGGAAGCATGATATTTATGAAACCGTTAGAGTTTTTCTTGTCTTTGAGTGCGTAATTGTAAACCGCATTAGCGGAGGACTTGGGCGGCGACGTGAACGCTTTGAATATGCGCATCAGTTGCACGTAATACTCTTCGTCAATGAGGTCCTTGCACATGGCGCACTCCGCCATCATTCCTTTGAATATATACTCGCCGTGACTCAGCCTGTAATTGTCGAAGCTTTCGAGCGCATGCCCGACGGTATGTCCGACATTGAGTATCTTGCGCAATCCTTTTTCTTTGGGATCGGCAGTCACCACTGCGTTTTTAATCTCGATACATTTCTCGACGAGCTTATATACAACCGATTCGTCGCGGTTTTTCAAGCTGTCGACGCTGTCGCACAGCATGTCGAATGATTTTTCGGTGAGAAGGCATGTTTTGACGATCTCGCCGCATCCGCACAGCCATTCGCGGTCACTTAATGTCTTTGTGAATTCAAACGAAATCACAGTTTGGCTCGGCGCATGAAACGCGCCGATCAGATTTTTTACCCCATCGAAGTTGACCGCGGTTTTACCGCCTATACCTGCGTCCGCCATAGAAAGAAGAGTGGTCGGAATGCTCACCCACTCTATGCCGCGCATGTAAAGCGCCGCGGCAAGCCCCGTGACGTCGCAAGTAACACCGCCGCCGATTGCCGCAACCGTATCGCCGCGCGTCAGTCCTCGCTTATTCATTTCGCCAAGCACCGAAAAAAGAATCTCGGGGGATTTCGCTTTTTCACCAACCGACAGAACAAATGCGTTTTCGGTAAAACTCGGATACAGTCTTTTAACATTCTCGTCGGTGACGATAAACGCGCACGAGGCCAGTGCGGTCATTACTTCGTTCGTTAACTCCAAGCCGTGCAGAATATTCGTCATACCGCGCTCTCCTTTTGCTTGTAGCGCTCTGCCACCTCTTCCATCGTGTCGCCGCCCAGCATGTCCGACAATGCTTTTGCAATGCAAAGTGCGACGGCCGCCTCGCAAACGACGCCGCCTGCCGGAACGCAACAAACGTCACTGCGCTCACTCGCCGCTTTGGCTTGCTTTCCCGTTGCGATATCGATTGTGTTCAGTCCGTTTTTGAGTGTGGGAACGGGCTTAAAGTACGCGCGAACAATAATCGGTTCGCCGTTTGTCATGCCGCCTTCGATTCCGCCGGCACGGTTGGTTCTTCTCTCATACTTACCGCCGCTGCCGTATATCTCGTCGTGGAACGCCGAGCCGTACACGGACGAGCCGAAAATGCCGTCGCCTATCTCCACAGCTTTGACGGACGGAATTGCGCCGACTGCGCCCATGATAAGTCCGTCCAGCCTGTTCTCTTGCGAAACGTAACTGCCTATTCCCGATTTACAGCCCGTGACTATTATTTCCGAAACGCCGCCGAGAGTGTCGCCCGAAATTGCCGCCATGCGAATCTCATCCACCATTTTCGCACTCGCGCTTTCGTCAAGACAGCGCACGCGGTCGAGGTCGGCGCGAGCGTTGATTTCGGAGTAATCGCAAATAGGCTTTGCCTTTACTATCCCGATAGCCGTCGTATGACTTGCAATCTCGATTCCGAGCTCTTTTAAATACAGCTTGGCGACCGCGCCGAGCGCGACCGTCATTGCCGTGCTTCTTGCCGAAGCGCGCTCGGATACGTTTCGCGCGTCTTTAAATCCGTACTTCACCGCGCCCGAAAGATCGGCATGCCCGGGGCGCACGGCAGTCAGCTTTCTGTCGTTTTCGAGCGCGTCCGCCCCGATAGTTTTATACCAATTCTTGTAATCGTTGTTGTTTAACAACACCGCAATAGGAGCGCCCGTCGTCATATGCGCGCGAACGCCCGAAACAAACTCGGCGGTATCGTTTTCTATATCCATTCTCGCGCCGCGACCCAAACCGAGCATGCGCCTTTTGAGCTCGCCGTCCACAAATTCGCCGTCTATAACGAGTCCCGACGGAACGCCTTTTATTATGCCTATGAGCATTTTACCGTGTGATTCACCGGCCGTAACATATTCGATCGCCATGATTTTTTCCTATAAATATTATAATCCCGAAGTTAAATTTTACCAGCGTCCGCCGCCTCCGCCGCCGAAGCTTCCGCCAGAAAATCCGCCGCCGCCTCCGCCGCCGCGCGAAAGACTTCCACTGTTGACTTTTGGCGGAACGTATGTTAAACTGCCGCCTACCGAATTCATCAGATTGTTGAGAACAATAACGTCGAATACCGATAGTCCTCTGCCGCCGCTGTAATAAGTCGGAGGCGCAAGAGCGATGTCTTTGAACTTATTAGACCAAATATCGGAAACGCCGAGGACGTTCGCATACGGAAGTATATCGTAATAGTATTGCGGATCGTCTGCGAGCAATGCTTCCAGCCTATCCTTTTCTGCGTCGCGAAGGAAGTTGCGGAATCCGAGTATGCTGTTTAGCTGTTCGTCGTAGTACGGCGTGCGCACTATAAAGAACGGCGCTATTGCGCTCGGTACTGCCAAGCACACCACATATACCGCCTTTTCGAATACGCTCATAACGTCCGACGGGATGAGAAGTGAAACGAGCGTGGCAAAAAGCAAACTTCCGACAAAATACAACACGGCAAAAAACAGACGCTTTGTATTGCCGAGCTTGTGGTAATACATAACGAGAAACACTCCGGCACACACAGTCACCACCACGAAAACAAAAGCGGCAACACCTGCAATTATGCAAAAGAGCTTTCCAACTCGAAGCGACGTGAGCGTTGCAAAGCACGCGCCGAAAGCGAAGGACAGCATGACCATAAGTACGCCGAGAGCTAAGAAACCCTTTTTGTACAATTTGCCGCCGTACTCGCTGTTCACCGCTTTTTTGGTTTCGTTGACTGTCACGCCGAACGCGCCCCGAAGCGAGGACAGCGCAACGGTGCCGTCGTCATTTGCGCGAGCGAACAGCTTGTCGAACATCCTTTTTTCGTACGCAGTTACCTCGTCTATATTGGAAAGCTTTTTAAAGTACGTGTCGTTGTCGCGTTCTTCAATCGAAAGATACCCTTTGCTTGCCCAATAGAATATGAGCGACGTAACGTCTTTTGCCGAACAACTGCCGTCGATGACCTTTCCCATCTGCACGGGCAGCATGTGGCGCTTTTCTCCGCGAACGCCGTCTATCCTCGGCGGATAAAAATCGACTATCGGGGACAGCGGTTTGTTCTTTGCAAACAGCAGTTTGAGTAAGAGCGACGCCGCAACAAGCAGTGCGCCCAACACAAGAGTAAGCACGAATTCGGTATCGGAGTACGTTTTAAGCGCTCCGCTCGGCATTTTGTATGCGAGCTCGACATTTTCAAACGCGTCGAGCGCGTACATGCCGCTACTGTAATTGATGTCGCAAGTCACGCGGTTTGCTATGTCGATTTTGACCGTCTTGTTGTCGTTAGACCACGACACCGTAACACCGGCGGTACTCGAAGTAATCTTTTTACTCTTTATCCAAATGCCGTAATCGGTGCCTGCGCTTTGTGGCGCGGCAGGATATGTAACCGTTACGGTCGCCTTCTTTGTAGGACACGTCCACCCACCGCCTATCGCGTTGAGCGCGAGAACGTTCTTATCGCGCGGATGCTCGGGCGTGATATAGTCGTATGTGACCTTGCAAAACAACGTTGCGTTCTTAGCGAACGTAAAATCCGGATCGCCGACTACCGCGCGAATAATCCTGTTTCCGTTTTCGCGTTCGAGTGAATACGGGCGTGACGGCGTTGTTTCGATTTTAAGGTTGCGCACCTTTTCGCCCGAGTTGACGGGGATATCGACGTAAATGCCGTGACTGTCGTATGTAAAAAATCTCGCCTGCATTTCTTGTGTGATTCGGCATGAACGGTCGGCATTCCATTTGATATCGACGTTCATGTAATCGAACTGCACCGCATAATCGGCGCGGCCCTTTTCGTCCTCATCGGGCAAATACAAAGCCAAGAATATTATCGTAAGAAAAAATATAACCGCCACAGCGACGAATACGCCTACCACGACGGTATTTTTTTTATTTGATGCCATATTTTAAAAACTTACTTTGGGATTTACGCGCTCCGAAACGTCGTCAAGCTCGAAATAGTGATAGCGTTGCAGGCGCATCCTATTTGCGACAAAGCTGGACGGAAACTGCTCGATCTTGTTGTTTATAAGCTTTACTTTCGCGTTGTAATACTTTCTGCTCTGCGCGATTTCATGCTCTATCTGTTCGAGCTGTTTTGAAAGGTTGTTGAACTGACTGTCCGCCTTCAACTGCGGATAAGCCTCGTGCACCATGTTCATGAGCATTTTAAGCGACGACGAAAGCTCTTGCTCGGCGGCGGCTTTTTCGTTGCGCGACGCCGACATTGCGTTGTTCCGAGCTTGCGTAACGCGCGCTAGCGTTTCCGACTCGTGCTTGGCGTAGCCCTTGCACGTTTCCACAAGATTGGGGATAAGGTCGTAACGCTTTTTCATATGTACGTCCATCGTCGAAAACGATTCTTCCATATCGTTACGAAGCGAAATGAGCTTGTTTTTTGTGGCTATATACCAAATGACGAATATCAAAAGCACCGCCGCAATCGGCACAACGATGCATACCGCCAGCATCGCATTGGACAAAGACAAAAGCTGCATAATGATTCCTCCTTGGTTTAATTTTATCATAACTGCAATTTGTTTGCAAGTAATTTTGTGAAGTTGTGATTAAGCTATCATTAAAACTCCGTTAAATTATTATTACATGTTTTCGCCGAACACCGAATTGACGGCCGAATAAATGGTATATGCGATTTTTTCTTGATAGCTTGCGGTAATCAGCTTGCTCTCGTCGCTCGGATTGGACAAGAATCCGCACTCGCACAGCACCGACGGATACACGCTGCAATTCAATATGTAGTAATCGCCTACTGCCGCCGTGCGCGGACGGTCGTTCAGCACTTCGTTGAAGTAATTCTGTATTGTCTTGGCGTAGCGCTCGCCCTCCGAGTTGTTTGCGAAAAACGCTTGCGCACCCTTGACAGACGACACCGGATAGGAATTGCAATGTATGCTTATCACGAGATCGGGCGAAGCGGAATTGAGAATGTTTTTCCGCGCTTTCATGTCCTCGCGCTTGCTGTATTTGATTCCACCGCAAACAGCCGCCGAGTCCGAGCGAGTGAGAATGACGTTATACCCGCTGTCTTCAAGATACTTCATCAAATACTTGGAGATAGAAAGGTTGATGTCACTCTCCTTCGTGCCTGTCGTTATGCCGGTAACACCACCATCCGCACCGCCGTGTCCGGCGTCTATAACTATCGTTATTCCGTTTTCGGTTCGTCCGGAAGCTATGACGGTGGCTGCCGTGGCAAACGCGGTCACAAACGCGAGTATTAACGACAACACGATCACAATAGTTTTCTTTCTGATAGTAATAAACGCCATAAATCCACCTTTTTCTACACATCAATTGTGCATAACTTTGTGCATAAGTGCATAACTCGGCATATTTCGTGTATAACTCTGTTTATTTGCCGGATGAGAACAGCTTGACGTTACCTTCGAGCCAAGAATCGAAAAGCTCGTTGAGAGAGCGCTTGGACGATTTTTCCATTGCGCCGATGAGGTTTTGCGGCTCGGCAATACCGTACTTGTTTTCCGAATAGTAGCGTTTGAGTCCGGATATGAACGAGTTAGTTCCCACTGTGTTTCGAACGTCGTCGAGCATGAGCGCGCCCTTGACGTATACAAGATACGAATACTCGGTTTCGCCTTCGTATTCGTTAATCGCTCTCGTCATGGACGTGTCGCCCATGCCGTTGTCTTTGTATGTTTCACAGTACAGTATATACGCACCCAAAGCGTCGGCGCGCTTTGCGTTGAACGTGTAGTTATACCCTTCCGAATGTTCGTAGAACATCATTGTAGAATACTCGGCAAGCCCCTCGTCCAACCAGGAATACTTGACCTCGTCATTGCCCACAACGCCGTACCACCATTGGTGCGCCGTTTCATGCACTATAATGTCGAGCTTGGCGTCGCCGCTGTACGCGTCGGAAATCATAGAAAGACAGGGGTACTCCATGCCGCCTTGCAAAAAACCTGTCTGCACAACGGTGTATTCCTTGTACGGATATGCTCCGAACAGATTTCCGAAAATTTTGACCGCGTCGATTGCGGTGTTGAGCGCGCGCTCAGGATCGCCGTCATTATAGTACAGATAGTTTACAATAACGTCGCCCGCAAGTCCGCTCATCTTTTGATACTCTCCCAAAACAGCCGCAAAGTCGCGGACGTTTTTAGCTTCAACATTGTACGTAGTAGCGCTCTCGCCGCTCGTCTTGGATTTGACGGTGCCAGTAAACGCACCCTCGAATTTATTGGGCACGGTGAGCGTTACCGAGTAATCTGCGCAATCGCTGAAAAACGGATCGCCCGTCGAATAGTAGGGATCGGCAACGAACGCGCCGTTGCGGTACATGCAAGCTATCGGATAGAAATTGGCAAGGTTGACGGATTTGTCGGTGTAGCCGAATCTGTGCTTGACCTTGGGAAGTTTGACCGTGTAATCGATTGCGACCGAGATTTTTTCGGCGGGATCGAGCGTTCTCCCCAGCGCCACCGAAAGTATATTTTCGTCCTCGCCCGTCAACGTTATTTCTACGGGTTTGCCGTTTACTTTTACTGACGTAACGTCCAAGACGGAATAGCTACGCCCGTCCGGATATGCCTCGGCGATTCGATTTGACGGCACCGGCGAATACTTGGCACCCGAGCGGTATGCGTTAGGATACAAATGGAACCACAGCTCTTTAAGCGGTACGTCGTTGTTATTTACGTAATCGCACACTACCGACGAGTTCAGTGTGTAGTCATTCGAGAGCTCGGCCTTTATAGTATATTTCGATCTCTGAATTTTTTCGGGCGCGGCACATCCCAAAAGTGACAGCGCCAACGCCGCCGCAAGAATGATTGCTGTTAACTTTTTTCGCATACGACAATGCTCCTTAATTGGTTTCGATTATTGATATGTCGCCGCACTCGTCGATATGCAAATTTTGTCGCTTTGTAATTTTATAACGTAAAACGGCGCCGCAAAATGCGATGCCGTTTCACTCTGTTTGTACGTTATTTTTATTGCCGTCTATTTGCTTGCCAAAGGAATAAGCGGCGTATACACACGTTTTAACGCGTCCTCGCGCGCTTTTCGCTTCAACGCGATGTCAATCAGCTTTTGTATGAGCTGCGAAAACTTCATGTCGCTTGCAAACAGTCCGCTCGAAAGCGAACCCGGAATAGTGTTGATCTCATTGATATAAATGTCCTTGCCTTTGACGAGAAAATCCACCCTTGCAACGCCGCTGCACCCTACGGCTTTAAACGCACGTTCTGCGCTATCTCTCACCTCTTCGTTAAGCCCATCGCCGATTTGCGCAGGGATTTTGTGCTTCGTGGCTTTCACATCTCCGGCGTACTTGTCTGAAAACGTGAGGAAGTTTTTCCAGCCGACGGGCTGCTCGGTTTCCGAAGAGATAAGCTCGCCTTCGATACTGTCGCCCAGCACGGCGCAATTTACTTCGATAAAATCGGTAAGCGCTTGCTCTACGATTACTCTGTCGTCCCACTCGAACGCTACGCGAAGAGCCGTGAAAAGCTCGGTTTGATTGCTTGCCATAGAAATACCTATCGAGCTACCGAGATTGCACGGCTTGACAATAACGGGAAAGCCGGTTATTTCGTTTACGTATTTTAAGGCCGAGCTAGCGTCGTGAGAGTAGCCCTCGCGAGTCAGCGAAAAGTGTGGAAGAACTTTAAGTCCTTCGCGTTCGAACACGCTTTTTGAACGCATTTTGTCCATGCCGATTGCCGACGCGGCAATATCGCTACCGGTGTACGGAATGCCGCACATTTCGAGAAGGCCTTGAAGCGCGCCGTCCTCGCCCAGCATTCCGTGCATGCAAAGAAGGGCAACGTCTATCTTGTACGCGCGCTTGTTCTTCGCATAGAGATATGGCTGGCCCGGGCGAATATGCACTCGCTTCCCGTCGAACTTGCCGTTCTTGACCTTGTTAACGCTCTCGAAATTCGCAGGATCGGCCGCCCACCAAACCCCATCGCCGTCGATATACACACCGACGCATTTTTTTGGACACGCGGACATCGCTTGCAGTCCCGTGATTATACTGATGTCGTGTTCGCACGATCTTCCACCGAAAAATACAGCAATCATAATTGTTGTATATGATTGCCGCGCCGAATTTGTGATTGTTTATTCTATGCCCATTGCACGCGGAATATAACCGCAAAGCAAAAAACATGATTAACCTATATAAAATAGAACGAAAATGTCAGTATCGAAACGATAAGAAGGTAAAGCGAAAACCATTTGTAATTCGCTTTTGCAATCAGTTTGAGCATTACGCGAACGGCAAAATACCCCGAGGCAAACGCCGACGCCGCACCCACGAATACGCTGAACCAATCTATCCGCGCAATCGCGCCTGCCTGCGCTACGTCTATCACGCTCAGCAGCAGCGAGCCGAGAATGATCGGAACGCTCATCAGGAAAGAAAACGTCGCTATCTCTTTGCTGTCCGCACCTGCGACCGTGCCGCCGAAAATGGTCGATCCGGATCTCGACACGCCCGGGAACACGCCGACGCCCTGCATAACGCCCATCGCGACCGCACTGCCCCAACCCAGCGGTTTGGGAGACTTATTGCGCTTTGCCACAATCTCGCTAACCAGCATGATAACGGCTGTAAACAGGAAAAAGAAGCAAATATACTTGGCTGTCGAAAAATAATCCTCGATATAGTCCTTGCACAAAAACCCGACGAGTACTGCCGGTATACACGCAACCACAAGCATGGCGAGGTGCTTGTACGGTTTTTTCAGCAACTCCAAAATAGGTTTATATAAAACGAGCACGACGGCAACGAGCGTGCCGATATGCGCCATGACGTCGAAAATCAGATTAAACTGTCCGTTCACGCCGTTATTAAGTCCCATGATTTCGCGGACAAGTATAAGATGTCCGCTCGACGACACAGGCAAAAATTCGGTAAAACCTTGGACAAGCCCCAAAACCATGGCTTGCCACCAAACCATACTCACTTCCAACCTCCTCGCGCCGTATAAATTATATTGTTTTTCGGCGGAGAATATGCAAAAAGCGCGCCTAAGTTATGCAACGGCTTGCGATTCGTTACTAACTTCGGCGATTTCCGCGCCGCGCTTGCTTTCGACAGTTTCTTGTTCGTCGACTATCATTTTCGCTTCCGCAGCGGCGGCGCGCATGCTCGATTCGCGCTCCTTTATCGCCTGCTCTCTGGCGGCACGCGGCACGATGTCAAACACCTTTTTCTCTATACCGACCTCGTCCTCGTTTTCCGCGAGTTTTTTGAGCTTTTCGAGATCGCGGTCGAACTTGGCTTTGTCTATCGATTCGAGTTTGGTTACAAATATGCCCTCGTGCATTGTTGCGTCCACCTGCTCTTTGTCGTAACGCAGTTCTTCGAACAGCTTTTCTCCGGGGCGCAATCCCGAAATTTTGATTTGAATGTCTTGATTGGGAATAAAGCCGTTGAGACGAATGAGGTTGCACGCAAGGTCGTAAATATACACCGGCTCGCCCATGTCCAAAACGAACACTTCGCCGCTCGACGCGAGCGCGCCCGTTTGCAAAACAAGCCGCACCGCTTCCGGAATAGTCATGAAATAGCGCTTAATGTTCCTGTCGGTTACAGTAACGGGTCCGCCGTCTCTTATCTGCTTTAAAAATGTGGGAATGACAGAGCCGGACGAACCGAGAACGTTGCCGAACCGCACTGCCGCCATTTGCATAGTGCCGCACTCCGCGCGAGTTTGCACGAGCATTTCCGCAAGCCTTTTGCTAGCGCCCATTACGTTCGCAGGATTTACCGCCTTATCGGTGGAAACAAGCACAAACCGCTTTACGCCCGCCTTTTGACACTTTTCAATAACGTTTTTCGTGCCGAACACGTTGTTCTTAATCGCTTCCGTCGGTGCGATTTCCATCATGGGAACGTGCTTATACGCCGCGGCGTGGAACACCGTTTCGGGCTTAAACCGTTCGAGTACCGACGCGAGCTTGTCCGCTTCGCGTACAGTACCGATTACTAGCGAATATCTCGACTTATCGTATTTTTTGACAAACTCTTGATCGATATTGAACATGCCGTTTTCGTGCTGATCGAAAATGACAAGATGCTTACAGCCGAAATTGAGCGCTTGACGGCAAAGCTCCGATCCGATACTTCCGGCGCCGCCCGTGACCATGACGACCTTGTCCTTTACTGACATGTCCACAAGCTCTTGGCGAACTTTGAACTCGTCTCTGCCGAGGAGTGACTCTATGTTAATGTCGTGAAGAGTCAGAGATTTAGTCGCGGCACCCTGCGCGTCGCTTATCGGAGGAAGCATTTTAATGGGTATATTGAATCTGGACAGCCGCTCGTAAATTGCTTTTAACTGCGATTTGGTAAGATCCGTAATCGCGATTATGAATATGTCCGGATTGCACTGTGAGATAATCGTTTCGATATCGTCAAGTCCGCCTGCAACTATGCTTCCGCCTATCGATTTGCCGTGCTTGTCCTTGTCGTCGTCAATGAAAGCAACAGGCAAATACCCCTCGTTCGGATTTGCGATGAAACGATTGTTGAGTACCGAACCGATATTGCCTGCGCCGTAAATGACGGTACGCTTGGGTTTTTCTGTCGCTTGCTCTGACAGATTGCCTCGCCTTACGTGCTTGACATAGCCTAATATCAAATAGAAAAAGCGCGGAACGGACGTCAAAACAACCGCGAACACGATATATAACACTATTTGCGTTCCGTACAGCTCTACGTTGAATGACGCCAAAAGCACGACTTTCATTATCAGCAGTAAAACGAACGTAACAACATACGATCCGACAAACTTGATAAACTCTATCCGTCCGGCAAACTTCCATACTACGTTGTAGCAGTTGAAAAGAGCAAGCAAGCAAACGGGAACTGCGGCCAATATTATCATTATGGGTATTTCGAAATTAAGATAGTTAGCCGGAAAAGGTATTTCCTTGAACAAGGCAGCGCGCGCCGCCCAAAACGACGCGAAGCAAAACGCTATATCGAGCATAAACATGAAAATAACACCGCGGTAACGCAGTGACAACGCACGCATGTTGGCAATGTTTTTCATTTTTTTGGATATACGCCGCTCTTTGCGATCGGCGCTTTTCTTCGGTTGCTCTGACATCGTTCCTCAATCAGTCGTTTGTTGGAATAATAATACCACAGCTCATCGATTCTTGTCAATCTTTTATTTCCTAACAGCGCAAAAGGCTTACGATTTACGCGTGTTAATATACTTTTTGAACACCGTAAGTATCTCGTCTATCATTCTCGGATCTTCGCATTCGCACATTACGCGCACTTTGGGCTCCGTGCCGGACATGCGCACAATAAGCCGACCTATCCCCGACAGTCTTGTCGTATATGCTTCGATAAGGTCTATCATGCCCTTTTCGTACATAATCGATTGATCTGCATATTCGGCAATCGCCTTTTGCGGAAACAGGTTGAGCTCCGTGAATTCACCGAGCTTGCCGTTTTTGTAAAGCGTTTTCGTTAGCATCATGCTCGACATAATGCCGTCGCCCGTCGTCGCTTGCGGATACACGATGTAATGCCCGCTCTGCTCGCCGCCGAGATTATAACCTTTTTTGAACATGAGATCGCAAATATATTTATCGCCGACCGGTGTTCTGACAAGCCTTCTCCCGTCCTTTTCCAACCGACGTTCGAGCGCGGTGTTGGAAAGAATGGTGCCGACTACGACGTTATCTTTGAGCGTCATGTCGCGGCCGATATTGTACAGCACGGAATCGCCGTCCATTACTTTGCCGTCGAATACAAACGAAAGCCTATCGGCGTCGCCGTCGTAAGAAAATCCGAGCTTATAGTCCGTGCCGACCATGGAGTGAAGCACATAATCGGGATGGAGCGCGCCGCAACCGCAGTTTATCTTTTCACCGCGAAGCTTATAGTTTTCAATTTCGACGGTTGCGCCAAGCCTCTCGAACGCCTGCTTTGCCACCGTTGACGCCGCGCCGTAACCGCAATCCAGCCAAACCTTTGCGCCCGTCATGTCGTAATCCACGGTTTTTACGAGATAATCGATATACTGCTTTTGCGCGTCGGCAATCTCGTGAACCGAGCCTACCGCGCGCATCTCCGTCGGGTTGTCGATATAGTACTCGATACTGCCCTCTTGCTCCTCGCTGAGTTTGACACCGTTTCCGTCGAAGATCTTAATGCCGTTGTATTCGGGCGGATTGTGCGACGCGGAAATAACTATGCCGCAAAGCGCATTGTATTTAATTGCCATACGCGCTATCCCCGGCGTGGGCAATATGCCGACAGTCAGAACGTCAGCTCCGCCGCGTTTGAGTCCGTCCACGAGCGCGGCTTCTATTTCGGGACCGGACACTCTGGTGTCACGCCCGACGATTACTTCGCCCTTGCCGAAATAAGCCACTACCGCCAAGCCGACTTTATAAGCGAGCGCCGCGTCGAGGTTGTCGCCATATTTGCCGCGAATACCGTCTGTTCCGAAATATTTGCCCATGAACGCCTCCCGTACAACTATTATTATATGTACGATAACAATAAAGAGTATATTATATTTGACATATCTTGTCAATATTATTTTGCCGAATATACGCCTAAGATAAACACTGCCACGCCTTTTTTTACACACCTTACCATAACTGTTGACATAACTCAATCAAAAATATTATAATATATCGGTATGAACGCTGTAATGGAAAATTTCGCAAACGCCATGGCGAGTTCGTTGGGCGCACCACTAACCGTGTTTTTACTTTCCATGATTCCGCTTGCGGAGGCGAGAATCGCAATACTTGTAGGGGTAAGAATGAGTCTGTCGCCCATAGAGGCGTTCGGGTGGGCGTTTTTGGGTTCGTCCATGCTCGCACCCATTCTTCTGCTCATTCTCATACCCATAATCAACGCGCTGTCGCGCACGAAATTCTTTTCCAAAATCGGCAAGTTTCTCTACGATAAGTTTGAAAAAAAGTCACGCTCGCTGAAAGAAGATACAGCCCTCGAAGGCGAAAACATAAGCGAGCAACAAGTCCAAAGAAACAAACTGCGCATTACTAAAAACGATCTTAAAAAAATGGGCGGCACCGCCCTATTCGTAGCCGTGCCCATACCAATGACGGGAGTATGGACCGGCAGTGCAGTCGCGTCAATAATCAAAATAGGCTTTATAAAAGGACTTATCGGTATTATTGTGGGCAATGCCGTCGCTTGCGGCATATTAACTCTTATAAGCTATTTGTTTTTGGACTACATCGACTATATCATTTATGCGTTTTTGGGAATAGTTGTTCTGGTCGTGTTGTTCCTTATAGTGAAGTTCATCTTGTACAAACCAAGCACCGATTCGCCTACTGACGGCGGGGCCGAATAAAGGAGGTCTATATGTGCGGAATTATCGGATATGTCGGAAGCAAAAAAGCCGCGCCCGTTCTCCTAAAAGGATTGGAACGGTTGGAATACCGCGGCTACGATTCGAGCGGTATCGCCGTAGCGGACGGCGAAAAGATCGAGGTTATCAAATCCATCGGTAAGATCAATGAACTCGTTAAAAAAGCGTCGGGCTCGAATATGCCGTGCGGTCAAATCGGAATCGGACACACGCGCTGGGCGACACACGGCGTACCGAGCGATATCAACTCTCACCCACACCTTTCGGAGGACGGGGCTTTTGCAATCGTCCATAACGGCATAATCGAAAATTACGCCGAATTAAAAGCGGAACTTATCTCGCGCGGCGTGCATTTTGCAAGCGACACCGACAGCGAGGTCATTGCACAGCTACTTCAAGACAATTACGACGGCGATATCATAAGCACTCTTCGCGCCGTCGCAAAAAGGCTGGTCGGCTCTTATGCCGTAGGCATAGTAACCGTTTACGATCCAGACGCGCTTTATGCGATTCGAAAAGACAATCCCCTCGTCGTGGGCGTAGGCAAAAACGAAAACTTCATTGCATCCGACTTTGCCGCCGCGCTCGAACACACGCACAATTTCGTTCAGCTCGAAAACGGCGAAACGGCAAGGCTTTCGTCGCACTCGGTCACCTTTTACGACAGCGACGGAAATAACATACAAAAAACACCGTACCGCGTCGATTGGGACATAGAAAGTGCCGAAAAAAGCGGCTATCCGCATTTCATGCTCAAAGAAATTTACGAGCAGCCGCGCGCCATAACAGATACCGTTCGTCCTCGCATAAAGGGCGAAAACGGCGACAAGATAGTTCTCGACAAGATAGAATTCACCGACGTAAACGTAAACAGAATCGAACGAATAGACATCGTCGGCTGCGGCTCGGCTTACCATGCCGGCATTGTCGGAAAATCGTTTATAGAAAAATATTGCCGCATACGCGTGAACTGCGAGCTTGCGAGCGAATATGTATATTCGGATCCTATCACCGATAACAGAACGCTCACAATCATAATAAGTCAGAGCGGCGAAACGGCAGACACACTCGCGGCGCTCAGGCTTGCCAAAAAGCTGGGTTCGCATACGATTGCGGTTGTCAACGTTGTAGAGAGCGCGATTGCGCGTGAAGCGGACGACGTTTTGTACACTCATGCAGGGCCTGAAATTGCCGTTGCCACCACCAAGGGATACACGACACAAGTCGCCGCGCTGTACCTTATCGGGCTTAAAATCGCCAAGATCAAGCACACGATATCGGACGCACGGTATCTCGAAGTTTTGAAAGAGATCGCCGCCCTGCCGAAAAAGATAGAAGCCGTTCTCAAAAATACGGACGCTATCGAAAGCTACGCAAAGCAATACGCAAAGCATAAATGCGTGTTCTTTATCGGGCGCGGCACAGACTACGCCGCGTCGCTCGAAGGCGCGCTCAAACTAAAAGAAATCTCGTACATTCACGCCGAGGCTTACGCCGCAGGCGAGCTCAAACACGGAACGATATCTCTTATCGAAGACGGCACGATCACGCTTGCGCTCGTGACGCAATCGGCGCTGTACTTAAAAATGCTGTCAAACATAAAAGCTGTGCAGTCGCGCGGCGGAACCGTGCTTGCGATAGCGTCAAAGCTCAACGAGAAAATCGGCGAAGCCTCCGATGGGCTACTCGTAATCCCCGATTGCGACGACGACGTATCGCCCGTTATTACCGCGGTTGTTTTACAGCTTTTCGCGTACTACGTAGCAAAAGAACGCGGTTGTGATATCGACAAACCGAGAAACCTCGCAAAATCGGTAACGGTCGAATAGATAAACACAGCGATAATTTAGGATTACACTATGAAGAAAAAATACTTGACAATACTTTGCGACGGTATGGCGGACCGCCCCGACAGCCGTAACCTTACGCCAATGACGGAAGCGCACAAGCCGACAATGGACGAGCTTTGCAAAAACGGGCTGACGGGACTTGTATGCACCGTGCCGAACGGAATGAAGCCGGGCTCCGACGTTTGCAACCTCGCCGCGCTCGGCTACGATCCGCGCGAATGTTATACGGGAAGATCGCCTCTCGAAGCATTATCCATGGGCATTGAGCTAAACGAAAACGACGTTACATTTCGCGTAAATCTTGTCACGTTGTCAAATTGCGACGATCTCGCCTCCCGCGTCATGGTCGATTATTCGTCGGGAGAAATATCCACAAGCGAGGCGCAAGAGCTTATAAGCGCGTTGAAGCCGCTGTTTTCAAAAGCAGGTATCGAGCTTTACGCAGGAATAAGCTACCGCCACGCCGCGGTCATGAGAGGATTGAAAAACAGCGGCACCGATTTTACACCGCCCCACGACATAATAGGAAAGAATGTAAAAGATTATTTGCCGCGCGGCGGCATGAGCGAACTGTTTGTATCGCTTATCAAAGAAAGCGCCCGAATACTCAAAACCCACCCCGTCAATATCGCGCGCGAAAAAGCCGGCAAAAATCCGGCAACATCCGTATGGTTTTGGGGCGAAGGAACAAAGCCGAAGCTTCAAAATTTCGAGCAAAAGTTCGGCAAAACGGCAACCGTCATATCGGCTGTCGATCTTGTCAAGGGCATAGGCAAAGCCGGCGGCATGACAGTTGTGGAAATTCCCACGGCGACCGGCACGCTCGACACAGATTATGAGGCAAAACGCGCCGCCGCAGAGCGCGCGTTAAAGACACACGACTACTGCTTTATACATCTCGAAGGTCCCGACGAATGCGGACATCAAGGCGACCGCGCCGGAAAGATAAAAGCAATAGAGCGAATAGACGCGATGATTTTAAAGCCGCTCTACGACATGCTTAAAGCAAGCGGCGCGCCGTTTGCGATATCTGTCATGCCCGATCATGCGACGCCGCTTTCCGTCCGCACTCACACCACCGATCCCATTCCCTTCCTCATTTACGACAGCGAACGAAAGTACGCTTGCGGTATTGCTACGTTCACAGAAAGCGCCGCACAAAAAAGCGGCGTTGTCTTAAACGACGGCACGGCGGTCATCAACGCGCTTTTCGGCAACACTAAAATATAAAATACAGTTAATCAATCCTTTTGAACGTCGAGTAGAAACGCACACCGCCCGGCCTTGTTGCCGGCGCAAGCATATCCGACAGCGACAGACAATAGCGAAGGCGCTGCGCCGCACCCTCGGCTCCGTCGTATATCTTGATTTTTCCGCCGTAAAAATCGCTTATTATTTTTGATATGTATGTGTAATGCGAACAGCCGAGGATAACAGCCTCGGCTGTTTTATACGGCGTAAATATTTCATGAATAAGCGGAGCGATTTTTTCTATATCGCTCAAATTGTCCTCAATAAACTTTGCAAGATCGGGGCGCGCTATCGGCTTAACCCTACCGCCGCAAGTGGCAATCAGCCGCTCAAACTTGTTCGAGCGATATGTAGCCGATGTCACGAGCGCCACCGCGTAGCCGCTTTTTCCAAGCTCTCTGAAACACGGCTTTACTGCCGGTTCGAGTCCTATGACCGTGCGCGAGCCGTAAAGCGCGCGTATGTCGTCGATAGCGGTAACGGTCGCCGTATTGCACGCAATCACAACCGCTTTGCAGTTCATCGAAAAAAGCGTCTCCGCGCAATGCTCCGCCGCAAGCTTGATTTGCGCCGCCGATTTACTGCCGTAAGGCATGTTTGCCTCGTCCGCAAGATAAATAAAGCGCTCGTTCGGCAAAAGCCTTTCGCATTTTGTAAGAACGTTCAGCCCGCCTACGCCGCTGTCGAATACGCCTATCGGATTTTCACGCATAACACTTTATATATGCGAATAAATGCGCGGCGCTTACATATTTCGACAAATTTCTTCTTTCAATATATGATTTGCTTTATGCCGCGAACGCTCCGTTTATGGCGTTTGCTATAATCTTTGCGCAGTCCTCGACGAGAATATCTACGTCCTTGGGCGTCACAATCATGTCGCCTCGTCCGCACTCCGCCGATGGGCAATACTCGCGCGCAATCGTCGAAGAATACACGACGAGCGGCACGCCGACTGACACCACTTTAAACCCGAGCGAGCTTTCGTCAAGCCTGCGCCTGTGATTTTCCACGCCGCTCCCCGGCGTTATGCCGCTGTCCGTTACTTGAAACGCCGACGCTATGCGCCCTGCCGCCGCCGCGGTCAGCGCGTCCACAACGAGTATTGCGTCTGGGCGAATGCGGTCTGCTACCGCGGAAATGATGTCGTAGCTCTCGATACCCGTCATGCCGAGAACGTTAGGCGTAAGCGCGCAAAGATACCTGTCTTGATTTAGATGACGGGTAACCGTCAAGCGCTTAAAAACACGGTCGCCCAGCGCGTCGGCGGTAAGATCGGGATTGCCGAGCCCGACGGCTAGGATTTTTTCGCTGTCTTTGAGATAGTCCTTCATACAAGCGCCGAGTGCGTCCGATACCCTGTCGTAATCGGAAAAACAGCCGTTAATGACGGCGCTCGTTTCGAGCGTTGCGTATTTTCCGCACGGCTTATTAAGTTCGCGCGACAGCTTTTCGTCCACTTGCACTTCGTAATACCGTATAAGACCGTCATCCTTGATGTGCTTGTGCTTTAAAAACTCCACCGCCATATCGGTCAAATCGTTTCTGTAACTCATAAAAATATTGTTTGTAAAAGAAAAAAATTTAAACGCATTGCAACAAACAGTTGCAAAACTTTATTTTATATGTTATAATACGTACTGCAATTCAAACAAAAAAGCGACAAAAGGAGTAATACACCGTGCCCAACATCAAATCCGCGAAAAAACGCGTACTGATTACCAAGAAAAAGAATGCACGCAACCGCGCCGACAGATCGAGAGTCAACAACGCCATCAAAGCGTTCAATAAAGCAATCGATTCCGCCAATATCGAAGAGGCGGAACGTCTCCTTCCCATCACCATGTCTATAATCGACAAGGGTGTTACCGCAGGTATCATGCACAAGAACGCCGCCGCCAACAAGAAGTCGGCAATTTCCAAGCGTTTGAGCGATATCAAGAGCGGCAAAGTGACCGTCGTCGTCAAGAAGGACAACAAGACGATTGCGGCAGAGAAAGCTCGTGCGGCAAAGGAAGCACGCGAAGCGGCAAGAGCCGAGTTCCGCGCAAAGCAAATCGAGAAGGAGGCCGAAAAGGTCGAGCAGAAGAAGAAAAAGGCAGCCAAGGACAAGGCGGAAGAAAAGCCCGAGAAGGAAAAGAAGGTCGTAAAAGAAAAAGCTCCCAAAAAGGCAAAGAAGACCGAAGAAAAAGCGGAAGAAGCTGCAGAAGAAAAAGCGGAATAATAATTAAACATCAAACGCCTCGCAGTAATGCGAGGCGTTTTTATATTATACTCTTCCCTATTTTTGTGCGCTATTCGTCCATGAGAACGCCGAGCTCTTTCATAATGTCCTTTAAGTCGTCTTTGGGGTGAAGCGCCTCGGCGAACGAGAATCCCGCGGGCGAACGGTCGGCATAAAACTCGTCGCGCGTTTGTGCTGCCGCCGCGCTCTTTGTGCCGAGATCTTTCACGGTTTTTTTCACCTCTTCGCTCTCGTCGTTTTGAAGCGACAACGCGAGTCGCTCGCGCTCGGCGTTGTATTGCCGTTCTATGTCCCCCGCTTTTTCGAGGACTTCGGATATTTTAGCGCTAGCCCTGCTCGCCGCTACCAAATCGTCATCGAGCGGATACGCTTCGATAATTTTGTTGTAATAGCTCATCCACTTATCGTGAAAGCTTTTGAGTTGCGCAATCTCTTGATTGTAGCGTATAAGCGACACGCGCTCGATATCGTCGGCTTTTTTGAGCGCGGCGGTAATAGCCTTATAGACGAGTTCCTTTTGTCCCTCGTACTCGGCTATTTTTCGTTCGGCGTCGTTTAGACTTTTCCGAAGCTCATCGATGCGCTCGCGCTGGCGCAAAAGCGTTTGTTCGCATTCTTTTTTTAACGCCTCGGCGTAGCTGTTAAAGTCCGCTTGGGTGTAAATTTTCTTTTTATCGTCCATTATGCCCCGATTGTTATTATTGTAGGCTTTCGTTTACTGCGTTCTTTATCAAACTTTTTTCTGTTTGAGCATTTCGTGTTTCAGCTCGTACAAATCGTCTGAGAGATTGACCTTATAGATTTGCGGATTGTCTATGCGCTTGTACTCGTCCCAGAATTTCGCTTTTTCGCTCGTCGCGAACTCGACAATCTCCGAAAGAGTCGGGCTTTCGTATACATTCTTACCGTTATCGAATATTTTATGCAGCATGCAACGTATATCGTAGTCTTCAAGCGTGGTGGTTTTCCAGCGCTCGGTCTCGTGAGTAAGAACTAACGGTTTTTCTATTTTCTCGCCGTCAAGCGCGATAAGATCGGCGACCGCCATGCCGCTTTTCTTGTCGTAAATTCTGTACAACGTCTTAAATCCCGGATTTGTCACCTTGACGATAGAATCCGAAATCTTCATTCGAGGTTGCAGTTTTCCGTCACGCTCGATTGCCGACAGCTTGTACACACCGCCGAGCGACGGCGCGTTCTCGCTTGTGATTAGCTTTGTGCCTACGCCGTACATATCGATTTTCGCGCCCTGACTTCCCAGCGATTCCAAAAGATATTCGTCGATATCGCCCGACGCCATGACGACGGCGTCGGTAAATCCCGCTTCGTCGAGCATTGTCCGCGCGACCTTGCTCAAATACGCCAAATCGCCGCTATCAAGCCGTATGCCTATCGGCTTATGCCCTTTTGCTTTGAGCTCTTTGAATACGGTTATTGCGTTCTTTATGCCCTGTATCGTGTCGTAGGTATCGACGAGCAAAAGACATGTATCGGGATACACTCTTGCAAAAGCGCGAAACGCGTCCAGCTCGCTGTCGAAGCTCATCACCCAGCTGTGCGCGTGAGTACCCTTGACGGGAATGTCGAACATCTGTCCCGTAAGCACATTGCTTGTGCCGTTGCATCCGCCTATAATCGCCGCGCGTGCGCCGTAGATGCCTGCGTCGGGGCCTTGCGCCCTGCGAAGCCCGAACTCCACTACGCTCTTTCCGCGCGCCGCAGTGACTATTCTTGCCGATTTTGTGGCAATAAGCGTTTGATGGCTTATAATATTGAGAAGAGCCGTTTCGACGAGCTGTGCCTCTATGAGCGGCGCTTTGATTATAACGATAGGCTCTTGCGGATAGACTATATCGCCCTCGCGCACCGAATACATGTCGCCCGTAAATCTGAACGTTTTAAGATATTCCAAAAACTTTTCGTGGAAAATATTGAGCGACTTTAAATAGTCGATATCCTCCGCGGAAAAATGTAAGCCCTTTACATAGTCTATGGCTTGGTCGAGGCCTGCGAAAACAGCATAGTTCATCGAGTCCTTTTGGCGAAAGAAAAGATCGAACACTGCCGTTTCTTGCGCTTTTCCCTCTAAAAAATAACCGTCCATCATCGTGAGCTGATAGAGGTCGGTCATCATAGTAAGATTACGCATCGTCTTCCTTGTCCTTTCCGAAATATACGCCGGCGGCATACGCTATTACAAGAAGTCCTCCGAACGCGGCGATAAGTCCGCCCGTCAGTCCCCAACCGCACGCGCCGGAAGACGCGAGCGAGAACAGCACGGCAAAGCCGCCGAAAAATATCATTGCCTTGACCTGCGGAAATTTCGCTTCGGCAAACCAAATCGCAAACAAGCAGCCTATCCCCGGCGAAGCGATATATATGGGGAAAAGATTGCCGTAAGTTGCGGTTGTTGTCACTTCCAAAAGCGACGTGAGTCCGCACGCGAGAATCACTCCCGCAAGCCACATCGAAAGCGAATTCTTTGCGACTATCGCGCTGAAAAGCACGGCTACGCCGAAGCCGAAAAGTATTGTCGGCGCGGCAATTTTTCTCACCGAAGCATGAATGACGTCCGTTCCGGCAAGAACGAGTATGATACCTGCCGCAACGAGCAACACGCCCATAACGACGTTGCAAACGCATTTTTGCTTGCGCGTAAGCGGCAGAACGGCATCAGTCGTCCCATTTGTCTTCATATTCTTCCTCCGCAACCGATACTTTCGGCTTTTCCTTTTCTTGCGGTTTGTCTTGTTTTTTGGGTTCGTCAGTGAGCGTCTCGGAATCGTCTTCGACTTTGATTGCAAGCCCGCTCTCGTCGACTATGATATTACTGCCCTTCTGCTTGACCTTATGTCTGTCCTTGAAGAACACGATATCGGGCATAGGGTGAGCGAGCTTTGTCTTTTCGTAACCGTAGTAATCGTCGTTAAGCTTTTTCCGCTCAACGAAAATAAACACCTTCTTGCCCGCTTTCTTGGCTAATATGATATGCACTGCGATAATTACAACGCCCATTATTATAAACATGACGCTTACAAAAACGCTTATGCGCATACCGCCGAGATACAGCACGTCGTCCACGCGGATTGCCTCGATCCACGTTCTGCCTATTCCGTAATATATGCCGTATGCGGCGAATACGAATCCGTCAAAGCTCTTGTACCGCCCCAAATACAAAAACAGCAGTATGAAAAATCCGAAGAAGTTCCAAAGCGATTCGTAGAACCAAATGGACTGACGCCATACGCCGTCCACCTTCATGCTTATGGGCGACCATTGAAACGCAGAGCTTGTCACGATGTCGCCGTAAGCCTCACCGTTCGTAAAGTTGCCCCAGCGCGCCACAACCTGACCGAGCATGATGAACGTAAAGCCTACGTCCACTATTTGCCAGAACGATACGCGTTTATTTTCCGGCAGGCTCTTTCTGTTCTTCCAAAAATGCAGAATGACCGCGCCGCCGATCGCACCGATAAGACCGCCGTAAATGGCGAGTCCGGCAAGGCCTTTGAAGTTGCCCGAATCGCTGTCGAAGCCGCAGAACTCGGCAAAAGTCCATTCGTTGCCTGCCATCACGTCGAATACGACATGATAGACGCGTGCGCCGATTATCGCGAGCGGCAAACAAAAGATAATAAAGTCGATGACTATATCGCCTTCGACGCCGCGGTGCCTTGCGGCAAAGTACGCGCCCGTTATGCCTAGCAGTATTCCCGACGCTATGAGCAATCCGTACCAATTATCGAATGCGCTCAAAAACATGCTTAATTCCATAACACGATTATATTCCCTTAAAGAATATTTGTCAAGCGTATTCGTTTAATTGCATCGGAGCGACACATAGCGATCATGAATAATAGGCGGTTTCCCTATAATTCAACAGAATATCCGCCATATCGACCGAACGTCTTTTACGGCGCGACCGCTATAACCTGCGGTGTGGCGCGATATTCGTTTTCTCTTATCCTCACTCGCCTAATAAACTCGCCGCCTTTATAGTAGTTCAAATATGTTTGACTGAATACGCCGTCTTTACCGGGCGACACGAGAAGGCGGTCGCCTTTTTGCGCGCTTTCGTCAAAGTATTTGCGCTCCGTGTCTACCTTTTCTATTTGTTCGTGCTTAACTGTCTTTACGGTCACGCTTTCGGGGACTATTACGTACTCCGGTTTCTCGCCGAAAACAGCTACCGTTGCGCCCGAATTCAACAGCTTAACGGAGATGAACACGGGGTGCGAAGTGGTGTTCGTTATTGTGAGATCGCTGAACTCGCTTATCATAGCATCGAGCCCTGCGGGGCAGTACGACGGGCAAATAGAATGTGCGTTGGCATTGCAGTGTAGCCCGGAGAGAAGCGCCGCATTGTACACAGCGGTGGACGCTTGACAAACGCCGCCGCCCACACCGTCCGTATACTTGCCGTCAACTATGATTTTCGCGCTCTGAAACCCGTTGCTCTCCGTGCGCTCGCCCACCGTTTCGTTAAACGACAGCGTTTCACCGGCTTCTATTTTGATGCCGCCTATTTTTTCGAGCGCAAGCCGGACGTTGTGCGCACGCGCGGCGGTTGAAGTCGAAAAGTCCGTCGTATACGAGCCGCGAAGATTAAGACATTCTTGCAATTGCGATTGCGTTACTTCCGGTTGCAACTCGTTGACTGACGCTTTTACCGATCCGCCGCCCGAAAATTTAAGCGCGCAATATATTCCGGCATACAGCTTTGCCTCGTCGAGCTGTCTTCCGCTCTTTTCTTTTGTAGCTTTAAACGCGCCGCGCTCGTATACAACTTGCGCGTCGACAGGCGCAACGTACAAGTATTCCGCGGCGGCGTTTACGGTATTTTTGAGCAAAGGAAAGCAAACGTCCAATGCTGTCTTATGATCTGCACCCTTGGACAGGCAAACATCGACTGTTTCTATTTTTTTGTCGAGCGAAGCGTTGATATTTCGCATTTCGATTTGCTCCGCAACGGTAAAGTCGGACGGATATATCTTCTCGTCGCTGTACGTGAATTCTTTTCCGCCTGCGACAACTGTAATCTTTATAGGTGCAAGCTCAGGCGCGGATTCGATTTCCTCCGCTCTCGCCGCGACACAAAAAGACGCCGCAAGCACTACGGGTATGCAAGCGGCCAATATCGACAGTATTATGTATTTGACAGATTTCCCGAATGTTTCCATTGCAGGTAGTATGTCGAATAATATCGAATTTATACGCAATTTTCGCTTTCGTTTGCTATTTTTTCTTGACGGACTCGGGAGTTTTGGGCAGGCGCTGTGCGGCTTTACATAGCCAATCCCGATTGTTGTTTTGAGGATTGATTATGCATTCGCGCCACAAGCTTTCGAGCGCCGCGGAAATAGCTTCGCTCTCAAACCCCATATCGGCAAGGTCCTTGCCCGAAATTTTGAGCGAGCGTTTCAGTATGGGCGCGCCCTCTTGCTTCATGCGTTCGAGAACAAGCTCGAATCGGTGCGGCGCATTTGCCTGTTCTTCCGTCACCATGCCGGTGGCGAGCTTGTCTGCTCTTATGATCTCGACGAGCTTATCTATTATATCGTAGTTTTTGGCGACGAACACGCGGACCTTGGCTTCTCTTGCATCTCCGCGCATGTCGTACATGTGCAAGCTACAAAGCCGCACAACTTGTTCTATGACGTCGTTCGGGTAGCGCAGTCTGTTTAATATAATACGCGCCGCTATGCCGGAGCTTTTTTCGTGGCCGTGGAAGTTGCCGAATTTTTGCATGCAGTACGGCTTGCCCACGTCGTGCAAAAGCGCGGCGAGCCGAAGATTATTTATGGGCTTCACATTGAGAACGCATCTGAACGAATGCTCCATAACGTCGTACTTGTGGTACTGTTTGGGCTGTGTCACGCCGTCGCAGGCGGCTATTTCGGGAATGAGATTGCGCCATAAATCAAGTTGCTTTAACAGCCTTAATCCGCGGTAGTGGGCGTTTTCCACGCCGTTCACCGTGTCGGCATAAAGTATTTTGTCGAGCTCGATGCGCTTTCTTTCGCTCGTGATATCGGCAAGCTGGCCGCTCAAAGCCTTTGCCGAGCGCGCCGTTTCGCCTTCTATCTTAAAGTTAAGCTCGGACGCAAGCCTGACGAGCCGCAATGTGCGAAGCCCGTCCGACTCGAACACGTGCTTATTGCAGCCCCTCAGTATCTTTTGCTCTACGTCGCGCACGCCGCCGAGCGGGTCTACTATCTCGTCGCGTTTCACATCGTAATATATCGCATTACAGCAAAAATCCCGTCTCTGCGCGTCGGCGTTAAGGTCGGTAGTAAAGCTGACGTGCGACGGCGTGTGTGCGCCGCCTGCGTCGTACACCTCCACGCGAAAAGGCGTGTATTCGTATTTTACACCGTCGTAAACGAGCTGTGCCGTGCCCATGCGGTGATTGACCATGTTCATCGTGGTGTGCGGCGGAAGGTTGAGTGCAAGCGCAGGAATCGGTCCTGCTATGTCTATATCCGTGCATTTATAGCCGCACAAACTATTGCGTACATAGCCGCCGACCACATACACATTCTCGCCAAGACTGCTTATGAACTTGGCGGACTTGTCGTCTAATTGAATTTTCATAATGCGATTATACCATATTCCGTCTATATAAATCAACATATTTCCTACTTCTTTTAAAAAAGAAGTAGCAAGAAAATTTTGACCTTCGTGTATTGACCATTGTGATTCATTTTGCTTTGCACCCGAATAATGTCGTTACCGTGATATTTGCTTTTACGCCGTTCTTTCCGCATTGACAATTATTAAAGCAAAGTATATAATATTATCGGCAATAAACTTTAAAGGCGGTAATGTATGAAACGCAAATACGAAATAGCGGTCGTTTCACGCGGCGCTTTTGCACGGACCTTACGCATTTACGCACCCAAAAAGGCCGACCGTGCAATCATCATGCACGACGGTCAAAACGTGTTCCGCGACGAGGACGCCGCTTACAAAAAGAGCTGGCGTGCCATCGACGTTCTGAAATCGGAGAATATCAAAAACACCGCGATTATCGGAATCGACTGCGCTGCAACACGCGACGACGATTACCTGCCGTTCCCGTCGGAGCTTGAAGAGTACGGCGTTGCGGCGTGCGGCGGCAAGGCCGACGTATACGCGGACTACATCGAGCAAAAGATAATCCCCTATCTCGACAAACGTTTCGGGTTTCGCTTTTACGGAATGCTCGGCTCGTCTTTCGGCGGACAAGCAACGCTTTATATCGCGACGCGAAAGAATGAGCGCATAAAGGCATACGGCATGTACTCCACGCCGCTGTTCTTTAATGCAAAAGCGTTCGGAAAATATCTTGAAACAGCCTCATTCGACGCCGATTGTTTTTATCACGTTTACACGGGCGGAAACGAGATGGTCGGCAGAATACAAGACGAGAACCTTTTAAAATTAGCATCGCAGTGTTTTGTAGACGATTCGTTTAAAATTGTCAACGAGCTACGCAAAAGCAATGTCGCGGACATCAAGCTCGACGTTGTCAATCAAGCCGGTCATGACGAAACCTATTGGCGAACGCCCGAAGCCTTTTTCTTTAAGAGATTCTCACAATTTTAACAATCAACGAAGCAACAGCAGTATGATGTTGTCAAACACAGCGATTTTTATTTCCAATTTCGAATTGACGGAACGCACCGCAGACGATATAATCGAATAAATATTGTTGTCTGAAAGCGACAGCTTGTCTTGCACGCGTATTTCCACGCCTTGATAATCTATATCGTATACGCCGTTATTTGTACCTCCGATTATATTTACGGAGGTCTTTTTTTCGTACGCCGCCGCGCACTTTTTGGCTACCTCGCGCAGGCGCTCGGTCTGGTTTTCGCCTTTGGCGATAAGACAATTGACCGCCACGCCGTTAAACGTCATTTCCGAATAAACGTCGAGCGGCGTTCTTGCAGTAGTCGGCGCGTACACTATCGAGGTTTCGCCTGTCCTGTACGGCTCGAAATGCGTAGACGAAATTTGAGCGTCCGTCACAAACAGATAATCGTGTAGTCCAAGCTCGTACACATTACGCGCGCCGTTTACCACAAGCTCGCCTTGCGAATCACCCCAAGTACAATCGACTACGTACCAATTTCCGTTTACGAATACCTTATTCCAGGCGTGACCGCCGGCAGCGGCGAGCGAGCTTCCCGCCTCGCCCACAACGCGAACGCACGGTATGCCCTCGATATTGCACATAAGCGCATACGCCTTGCTCATGCCGTCGCACACGGCATACGGCGAATACACTACGCCGCCTATTTGAGTAACGCCGTCGCCGAACACTCCTTCGAGATAATACGCCGAATATTTTTCTACTTCGGTAGTACTCTCTGCCGCAGGGATATCGTAAGAAACCTGCCACATAATCCAGTCGTATATCGCGTGCGCTTTTTGCACGTCGGTCATGTCGTCAGTGCAAATTTCGCGAAGAACCGCCCTTGCTTTTTCGTACAATATTTCCGCCGCCGAGCCGCGCACGGGAACGGGCTTCACTCCGCGCTGGGCCGTAAGATACAGCTCGTCAGAATATTGGACTTGCCCTTCGTATTCTGAATTATCTATGGGGAAAATATAATCTTCGTCGCGGTACTTACTGTCGTCGTAGTTGATGTGCGGAAGTATCGCATGAAGCTGCTCGGGGTATTCGCACAAAAGACTTTCGCGAGATTGTTTGGACGGATTGTTGACCGTATTGACCGAAAAAGACGTGTTCATCACATTGTTGCTCATCGTCACGCTGATTTTGGAGTACATACCGCTCGTCGCCGCAAGCGGGAATGCGTCGTTCCACAAATCGTCCGCATTACCGTCAAGCTCGTAAGCGATATAGCAATCGAACGACACCTTCGAAGTAGCGCCGGTTTTCGTGCGGAAATTGATATAATACTCGGCTATCGCTACGTATTCATTCGCCGATGTGACGTACAGGTCGCTGTCGAGGCAACGCGTTTCGATAAACCTTTTCGCGTTCGAGGGCAATTGCGTGAATGCGTAATATCCCGAAAATTCGCTCCTCGTTAAAGCTTCGCCGTCGCCCAAAGAGCACACGCGGATTCTGTACGACTTGCGTCCGCCGCCGGTTGCACACAACGCAATAAGTCCCTGCGCGTCGAATCCGCGCTCCGAAAACCTCTCTGCATATTGCGCGTCGTTTTGCGAGTACGTACTTACTGCGCCGGTCGGCGACGTGATTTCTACAAGTGCGTCACCCTTGGCGTCGTAAACTATATATATGTGCGGAAAAACATTGTCGAACTCGACGGTGGGTGCGCTCGGCACAACTGCGCCGCGAATGAACACATCGGTAGAGTATGCGCGCTTGCCGTTTACGTCCACAGAAATCGTATGCCGTCCCGGCGTAGGGGTGTACGACAATTCGAGTTCATATCCCGAATAAACAACGCTGTCATCTTCGTACAAAACAATGTAATTGTCCGGATTGTCGCTGTGGCTTTCGACATTAACCGTAAAAGTCAATGCGGAATACGGCGCGTCGAGCTGTGTCTTTTCTCCGTCGCATACGACAGTAGTCCGAACCGCGTAAAACGCCCTTACGGTGATTTCGGCTTGCGCTGTGCCTGCACTTGCTCTTATGACGAATATTCCGGCTCTTTCGGGCGTGAACGAAAAAGAATCGTCGGGCGCAAGCGTTTTTGCGTTCTGCCCGTTAACAGTCCATTTGATGTTTGACGAAGCGATACTGCCCGTAAGCGTCGGCGTGAACGTGATTGCCGAAAACTCGCCCACCGTCTGAATAAGATTACCTGTTGTTTCTATCGTTATGGTATCGGGGCGACGTTCTACCACCGTCACTTTGAGAGTGTCGCTGTCGTATGCGGTCGAAACCGTGACAGTCGTGACGCCGACGGCGTGCGCAGTGACGTAACGTCCGCTTATGCTTGCAACCGCCGCATTTGACGACGACAGAGTGTACGAGCCGGCGTCGCTTTCTATAATATCGGAAAGATTGTAGGAGTCCCCCACTTGAAGTGTAAGGCCGCCGCGAGTAAACCATACCGACGCCTCTTCATCGCCGAAAAGCGAGCAGGCGCAAAGCGCGAATACAGAAAGCGCCGTCCAAACAAGCGCTACAATTATACTCGCCGATTTTTTAAACGCATTTGTTTTCACGTTCTTTCGCCTCCTCCGCCAAGGTATTACGCGGCGACAATGCTACGACATGCAAGCTATTGCCTGCGACGTAAACGTTGAGAACGCCGTCTGAAAACGGTTGCCCGAATTTATTTATCGCATATTCGTCCGCGGCTTTTATTATCAATCCGATCACGCTCTGCCGCTGTGTTTCGTTGAGATTGTATTCAAGCATAAATTCCGCGCCGAATATCGAATTCATTGCCAAGTACGTGCCGTTGAATACAGGCACAGAAAAACTCCCGAGCGTAACGCGCGAAAACGAATCGAATACAGCCGCTTTAATCGAGGCATAGTCGTCGCATTCGTTTGCGCCGATATAGTTGTCGAAGTAAGCCGCGCCACTCACACGCTTGTGGGAATAAACCGTTTTACCGCCGTCTATCGCCTCAAACTCGCCGCCTGTCGGATTGAGTCCCATACGCCTTGCCGCAATATCGTCGAGCATTAGTCCGCGGTGCGAGGTCAGCTCCGAACTGCGCGCTATGCCTATCTCGGCGCTCGTTTCGATGCCGCCGTAAACGTCTACATTATACCACAATCCACCTATCTCGACTTTGTTCCAAAAATACGGCTTGCCGTCTTTTTGCATTCTCTCTATTATACACCCGATTCCTTCCGTCGCACACATGAGCGCAAACGCTTTCGCACATCCCTCGCTCGTCACTGCCGATCTCACAAATCCGATTGACGGCGCCGAAATATCCGCGCTTCCGAATACGCTTTCAAGGTAGGAGCCGGAGCCATACTTCTTCGGATTGTCGGCGCGAACGCAAACCCATTGAAGCCAATCGTAAATCGCGTGGACTTTTTGCTCGTCCGTATAATTTGCGCCTATAATCGACAA
Organism: Clostridiales bacterium; assembly: GCA_022508445.1. Classification (GTDB taxonomy): domain Bacteria; phylum Bacillota; class Clostridia; order Christensenellales; family Pumilibacteraceae; genus Anaerocaecibacter. The sequence continues at coordinate 43,691 of JAFLVG010000010.1, forward strand.
CAGCTTGTTACGCACTTCCGTGTAGATTTTTTCAGCCGTGCTGTGTGACTTCGGCGACGGGCGCACTCCGAATAGAGCGACGCTCAAAAGCTCCTCCGAACGCGACACGACGGCACTGCTTTTAATCCTATCGAGTTCAAACACATACGAAGAAGCGCGCAGTTTATTCTTATCGTATTCTATGTGCGGAATCACCGAATACATGCGTTCGCTCTCGCCGCTGTCGTACTCAGTCGGCTCATTCTCGTAATCGGAAAATCTAACCGTCGCGACGTTGCCGCTTTCGGTTATTTGTGCGTTAAGACCGAGACGCTCTGCGGCGGAGTTCATGCTCTCCAAACAGCCTGTCGCATTTCTTCCGATATAGCACTTCGCCTCTTTGATTCCGCAAGCGTAAAGCTCTTCAATGAACTTTCGCCCGTCCGTAACGTCTGAAATAAAGCTGTTGCGGCACAGCACCTTTTTTTCAAAATATTCTTTCGCAACAATGGGATACTGAACAAAAGTAAACGCACGTTGCTCCTCCGCAGTGAGAATTACCGTATACTCTTTTGGTTCGCTTGAAAACACCTCTATAAGCTCGTCCGCATTAAAGCTGCCGGCGGCAAACCTATAAGCGTGACGGGCGTCCGTAGCGGATATGTCCTGTCGCTCTCCGTCACGGGTTATTATGGTAACGCGCATAATTTTGGATTTGTCCTGCCACTCGATGCGCACACCGTCGCGATCGTCGAAAACCACTTCACCACGCGGCGCGCGCCTGCCCTCCGCCATTACGGTAACGGAATCGCCACCCGAAATGAGGCGATCCTTGCCGTTTACAAGCAGCTTAATTTTATGCTCGCCATCGGTCTCGGGCGTAAACTCGAACTTCATGCCGTTACCTTTCGGCGCGTCGTTCACAAGCCAAACAAACACCGACGTGGGATTGCGCAAATCCGCGCTTTCAATCGCAGTAAAACGCACGGGCGAAAAATCGCCGTCGGTCTGGTTTAAGTTCCCTTCCACTCTCGTAACTACGTCGGTATCTCTGTATATTTTGACGGTAGTGGCGGCAATTATGCTTCCGACCTCCGCAGTCACAGTAAACTCGCCGTAGCCCGTAGGCGTAAACTCGAACTGCAATCCTACTGCGGCGTGCGCACCGTTGACGCTCCACTCTACCGTCTTATTTTCATTCAAAGGTCTTTGCGAAATCGCTTCGAATACTATTTTTTCGGGGCTTTCACCGCTATCGACAGTCTGGACTGCGTCGCCGCTTTTTACAGCTATTTGTAAATCGCCGACATACGCACCTACAACGCTTACCGTAAGCTGTGCCGAGCCGTATTTTGTTTTAACGGTCACATCCGCACTGCCCTCTGCCAATGCCGTAACGCGCGTTCCGTCTATTTCGATATTCTCGGACTTTGAGAATAGCGTAACGCCGACGTTTTCGGTCGTAAACGGAGAATATACTACATAGCGCGAAATATCACGGCTCTCTCCGACCGTAAGATTTATCCGCTCGACCGTAAGCGACATTTTGACATCATCGGAACAGCCGACAAAAATCAAGCATGCAAGCGTTGTGGCTACGAACGTCGCAAATACAAAAAACACTTTGCGAATTATCATTGCGGTTTGTGCGTTTGTTTTCACATAATAAAGTATACCACAAACTTCCCCTGAAATCAAGATAAGCCGAGCGGTTTGCAAAAAATGAGCAATCTATTCGCACATAATGATGTAGGCGACATTTGCTATCATTTTACGGCATTTATCGGCATAAAATGTACGGATGAAATCTATGGCAAAAGCTGTATTGACGCTCACCGCGTTTACCGTAGCCGAACGCATGCTCGGTTTTTTGTTCAAGATCTATCTCTCGCGCGAGATAGGCGCGGTGGGAATGGGCATATATTCCGTCGCTCAATCCTTTTTCTTTGTGCTGTTAACTCTTTTGACTTCGGGCATTCCGCTCGTAGTGTCAAAGCTGACGGCAAAGGATAAAACCGTAGGCGGAAGCATTTGCTCCGCCGCGCTCATCTTCGAGCTTTTTACCGCACTGATTGTTTGTTCGGCTGTGCTTGTTTTTCAAAAACCGATAGGCTCGCTGTTCGCGGAAAGGCAGTCGATGACGCTCGTCATGATAATGCTCCCCGCGCTCGTATTCTCCGGCGTGTACTCCGCATTCCGCGGCGTATTGTGGGGCGAAAAGAAATTCACGTCGGTCAGCATAGTAGAGCTCATAGAGCAGATTGCCAGAATAACGTGTTGCATCGTCTTGTTTGGCATGTTCAAAGACAAAATCAAAGCGGTTGCACTTTCGATGTCTTTCGCATGCCTTGTGTCCGCGGCGTTTTGCGCGCTGTTCTTCCTTGCCGGTAAGCGCAAGCTTAAAAGCCCGAAAGGCCACATCAAACCGCTGATAAGCACATCGCTTCCGATAACGCTGTCGCGCACAACGTCGAGCATCAATAACTACATAACCGCAATCGCCATACCCTTTCTCTTGATTACAAGCGGACTCAACTCCGAGCAGAGCATGTACGTTTTCGGCTCGTGCGTAGGCATGGCTTTGCCGCTTTTATATTTGCCGATAACGGTCGTGGGCTCGCTCGCGTTCGTAATGATCCCCACTCTTTCGGAGGCATACGCCGCAGGCGATAAGAAAAATATGCGGCGGCAGATTGAGGGAGCGCTGTCATTTTCGGTTATAATGGCGGCTATCGTATTGCCGTCGTATATGGCGCTCGGCGAGCCGCTCGGCAAGTTCATTTACAACAACATCGACGCCGGAATCTTCCTCAAAAAATCGGCTTGGCTGCTTCTTCCACTCTCGTTTGAAAACATAGCCTCGTCCATGCTCAATTCTCTCGATCTCGAAAGAAAGTCGCTTATTAACTATCTTGTAGGCGCGGCGGTTATGTACGTCATTTGCTTTTCTTTCTATTCGAGATTCGATATGGACGTGTTCATGATAGCGTTCGGCATAAGCCTTCTGGTATCGTCGGCGCTCGACATAATCGACATAAAGCGCCGCACGGGTATCAAGCTGACATTTTTCCGTCCGCTTGTCATATGCCTTGCCGCGGCATATCCGGCTTGGTTGTTTACCGAATATGTGTATTCGATAATCGCAGGCAATGTCATTCCCATAATAATCGCCGGAATAGGCGGAGTGTGCTTTTCTGCGCTTGCGGCCGTCGTTTTCGGCGCGGTGGAATTCGATGTGAACATCAGCAAAAAGCCTCGGTTAAAACGATGGCGTAAACAGCGAAAACGTGTACTCGATAAAAACACATAAATGCGTCCTTTAATTACTTTACTTAAACTTAACGCTATGCTATACTGTATGTAATTTAATATAGGTTTCATATCATCACATCGCGGCAAAATTGTCGCATACGTGAATAATATGAAACGAAAAAGGAGAAGCCCGACATTGATGGAAAATCAACAGGAAATTGCGACTCCGGACAATATAACCTCCGATAAAGTCCGTTCGCAAGCATTGAAAGTAGGAACAACAAAATGGCTTGCGCACACAGCGCTATTCACTTCTATCGCACTCTTGATGAAAGTTATCGGACAAATCGGAACACTATCCAATAACTTCAAAATCACCCCCATATACACGGTTTGGTTGCTTGCCGCGGCGTCACTCGGGCCTGTCGGCGGCGCGACGGTGTGCTTTACATCCGATCTTTTAATCGCACTGATATTCCCTGCCGGCGTATTTAATCCGTTTATCACAATCGTGTGGACGCTGTACGGACTGACTGCCGGACTGCTGTTCAAATATTTCCCGGTAAAAAGCTATACGGTAAAGCTCGTGGTAGCGGGAGCAATATCCGCCGTACTGTTTACTTTTATTTTGGACTCTCTCGCAATATGGGGCTGGTGCAAATATTATCTTAATCTTAAATCGTACTTCGGCAACGGAAAAAACGCGATATTCGGCGTATACATGCTGACGCGCTTGTTCCAGCTTGTCGTTGCGCTTGCAAACATACCCGTCGCGGTCGCACTGCTGCCGGTGCTGAATCGGCTTAAATTACTTCCGCCATTAACTAAAAAATATAAAAAATCGGAGGAAAAATTATGCCCAATATCTCTGTAAAAATGCTCGAAGGCAGAACCGAAGCGCAAAAGCAAAAGCTCGCCCACGACCTAGTCGAAGTGTTATCGCGCGATCTCGGCGCAGATAAGCACTGGATCACATGCACTATCGAAGATTACACCGCCGAAGAATGGCAGGACGTTTTCAAGACCGAAATCGCCGACAAGCCCGATAACGTCGTATTCAAAAAGCCCGAATACGATCCCAAGGTACTGCTGTAAAACTTTTTAACTTACTCTATTTTATTGTCATCTTACATTTAAACCGCTCGCAAATATCGAGCGGTTTAATCTTTGTTGTTATTTTACTTTATTTTCGTAAATCCAAAAGTACATCATTTGCACTTGCGAATATTGTATGATTCGAATTATATCGCCCGTTTCGGGATCGCGCTCGGGCTCGCCCGTGCTCGGATCGGTGGGGATAATCACGTCACTCTTATTGCCGTCGTCGTAGCTACCCGTTCCGTTAGAGGCGCCGTTCGACTTCAAGTACAGGTTATTGAAAAACTCGGCAAGTTTGCCTATAAAATCGGGTTGAGAATTCCAATAATCTCTGGCGTATCTTCTCTCTTTATAAACAAGCTGACTTATGCTCGATCCAAGTTTGTTATACGTATCGTAATCGCCTGCCAAATACAGCACGCTCAATAGATTATCGAAAGAACTGTAATATCCGCAATACCGCAGGTAGTCGTCGTCCGACGACAGAAGTATATAACGCGCCAAAAGATTGGCGTCGCCCTCGCGCTGAATGCCCTTTGTGTGAGCCAGCTCGTGAGCCATCGTGGCGGTGACGCTCGTGGGCGGCGCGACCGTATTGACTCCGGCCTCGCCCATCGGCAAAAATGTTATGCCGGTTATGAGCATGTCGGAAAGAAACCAGCTGTTGACTATCGGCTTTGCATTCGGCGTGTATGAAGAAAAGTACTTATCGTCAAGCCGAGAGTACTCCTTTTTCATCACGCGCGACAATTCCGAAAAAGAGTACGGGCAAATGACGCAACCGTTTTTATCGCGTTTCAAGCTGTTCGACAAGTTGTTATAGTCTTCGAGAAAGTATTCGATGACGGCTGTCGCTTGTTCGACTGTGTAGTCCTCGCCTGCCTGCGGTATGGGCATTTCCGCGCGGTAGTACCCAAACCCCATTGACATTATATAAAGGTTTATTAAGTACGCGCCGCCTGCCAAAATCCAAAGAAGTCCCACGCAGATTCTGCGAAATCTTGCCTTGCAGAGATTTACAAACATGCGAACAAACAAATATATTCCTAGTATTATTCCGGAAACTATCAAAAGTTCGAGTACGGAAAACGGCAACCAATCGGTCAAAGTCCCGATTGATTTTTCCCAGCCGAACTGGATGTGCGTAGTCCACCACTCCGCAACCGCCGTGTCCTCGCGTATATCGAGCATGACGATAAGAGGAATAAGAAGCAAACATATTGCCGCGGCAAGATAAAAAATCGTGCGTTTAAACGGGCGCTTTACGCTTTCCGCCCTGTACCCGTCGGACGCGTAATACCGCTTTTTCATATTGCACGTCGCAATCGATTTTTTCATGTTAACTGCGCTCTCTGTCGGCATAATGCAATTATACCGCAACACATAAAATTTGTCAACGTCCGCCTAATTAATAAATTAGGCAGTATACCACCGGAGCAAGCTCCGGACTCGCGCGCAAAGCGCGCTTTTTCCGCAACAAGTAGCGGTTATAATACCTAATTTGTCGTCGTCCTAAGTTTGCTATTGCAAGCAAGCAAATTTACTCCTCGAATCAAATTTTAATATTGCTGTAATTTTCGTATTTTTTAGCGATATATAATATAACCGAGTATTGACAAAGAACTTGCAATTTTGCTATACTACGATTTGGGAGGTTTTGCATTATGTGGTGGAATTCAATGTCTGCTTTTCAGCAAACGCTGTTCATTGTAGCGTGCGCCGCAACCTTCATATTGATAGTGCAGATTATTCTCATGCTCATCGGTACCGATGAAGCCGACGCTACGGGCGGTGGACTTTCGGACGGTGCGGACGGCGGACTTTCGCCCGACATAGGCGGAGACGGCGATTTGGACGTTCACGGTGAATTTAATGTTGACGGCGGAGACGGCGGAAGCGACTTTTTTGCCGTATTCGCATTGAGGCTTTTGAGCTTTCGCTGTATAATAGCGTTTTTCGCGATAGGAGCATGGATTGGATATACGGTTTGTTACTCGCTGCAATGGTATTACGCGCTGATTATTGCAATAGCCTGCGGATTCGCCGCGGCATGCGGCATGGCGGCCGCGATAACCGGCTTGGAAAAACTGCAAAGCAGCGGCAATATCAATCCGGCAAACGCAGTCGGAAAAACGGGTACGGTCTATCTCACCGTCCCTCCGAGTCGAAGCGGACGCGGAAAAGTCAACATCCTCATTCAAGAGCGTTTCGCAGAGTACGAAGCGGTGACTGACAGCGACAAACCGCTTCCCACCATGTCGGATATCAAAGTACTCGGGCATATAGGCTCGAACATCTTGCTAGTTGAAGAGTACCGAAAACCCTCACTATAACAGAACCAGAAAATAACACATAAAGGAGTTTGAAAATTATGAAAATGTTTTTCTCTTCCCTTTCGGGCGGCGCAGTCGGCGGTATCGTTGCGGTAATCGTAGTTGCCGTTCTGCTCGGCATTCTTTTGATTGCCACCGTCGCAACGCGGTACAAAAAATGTCCGCCCGACAAGGTCATGGTCATTTACGGTAAGGTCGGCAAAGCCGCCGACGGCACGGCGCGCTCGTCCAAGTGCATTCACGGCGGCGCGGCGTTTATATGGCCGTTCTTCCAAGCGTACAGCTTTCTCGACCTCACCCCGATGTCCATTCAGGTAGACCTCAAAAACGCGCTTTCGCGTCAGAATATTCGTATCGACGTGCCGTCGCGCTTCACCGTCGGCATTTCGGTAGAGCCGGGAGTAATGCAAAACGCGGCGGAACGCCTGCGCGGTTTGCCGCTCAGCGAGATTCAACGGCTTGCCGAGGACATTATATTCGGTCAGCTCAGACTCATCGTCGCAACGATGGACATCGAGGAGATAAATACCGACCGCGATAAATTTTTGGAAGCCGTTTCAATCAACGTCGAGGGCGAGCTTAAAAAGATCGGTCTTCGCCTTATCAACGTCAACGTCACCGATATAACAGACGAGTCCGGCTATATCGAGGCGCTCGGAAAAGAGGCCGCCGAAAAGGTCATCAACGACGCCAAGAAATCGGTTGCCGAAAAGCACCGCGACGGCTCTATCGGCGAAGCAAACGCAAGCAGAGACGAGCGCATTCATGTCGCGGCGGCAAATTCAGAGGCTATCGACGGAGAGAATAAATCCAAAGTGCTTATCAGTCAGTCCAATGCTCGCCTTCGCGAGGCGGAGGCGGAGGCCAACCGCGCGGCTCAAAGCGCAGAGTTCATAGCGCGCGCCAAAGCCAAGGAGGAAGCGTACAAGGCCGAACAGCAAGCCGAGCTCGAACGTGCAAAGCGCGAGCGCGCAACGCTCGAAGCGGACATTCTCGTAAGCGCCGAAATTCAAAAGCAAAAGGCCGAGATCGAGGCGGAGGCGGAAGCCGAGCGTATTCGCAGACGCGCACAGGGCGAAGCGGACGCGGCTTACGCAAAGCGCGTTGCAGAGGCCAAAGGTCAGCTTGAAATCCTTTCCAAACAAGCGGAAGGTTTCAGCAAGATCATCAACGCGGCAGGCGGCAAGAGCGACGACGCCGTCAAAATGCTCATCGCCGACAAGATCCAAGACCTTGTCGCTCTTCAAGTGGACGCAATCAAAAATATCAAGATCGACAAAGTCACGGTTTGGGACAGCATGGAGGGCGGAAAGCCCACAACTGCCAACTTCCTGTCCGGGATGTTAGGTGCAGTTCCGCCGCTCAACGAGCTATTCAAAATGAACGGCATGGAGCTTCCCTCTTATCTTGGCAAGATTGACGAAACCGCCCACGAAAATGAAAAGCCGCAAGAGGTCACATACACGTCCATGCCTACGTACACCTCAAAGAAATCCAAGCAGAGCGATAAATAACGCAATAAAAAATCGGAGTCAACGCTCCGATTTTTTATTGCTTCTATTCTTCCGACATGGCGGCTTTTACGGAAATCCGCCCTATTCTCAATGCATAATAAATCATGGCAAAAGCATAAGCAACGATAAACGCGCCGAACGCAATGAAAAATGCAAGCATATCGAAATTATATTTCGGCACGCTTTCCACTTTTTTGAATACTACGTTTATCATCAACAATAAGAAACCGTACTGATACACAGTGCCGAGCACAAACCCCAAACAAGCAAAAGGAACATAGCCCAAAAGCAATGCCGCCACTCGTTCTTTTTGCGAATATCCAAACGCTTTCATAAGCGCGATATTTTTTATGTTGCTGTGTATGACCGTCGTAATCGCCATTATAAACGCCGTAACGGCTATAACAAGCCCGATCACCAAAATCATCATGCCCATAGTTACACTGCTTAAATCGCGCATAGACAAGCCCATTTGCACCATTGACGAAAAACAAAAGCATGCAAATGTTACGAAGAAAACTATCGACTTTTTACTGCGCAGTACGCCGAAGCACATTTGAATCAAGAAAGGTTTGTTTTCTCCGGATGCGCCGGCGTTTGATTTTTGTCGCTTCTTCTCCGCTTGCCCACCCTTCAATATTGCCGTCAAATTCTTACGCAAAGCGAGCCGTGCGAACGCGCACGCCAGCGCGGAAAACAAAGCCGTAGGAGCAAACACAAATGCAAATAATAGCTCGACATGGAAATTCACGACGATATGCGGCAAACCGTCTATACTCATTTCGCGGTAGATAAACGGCATTGCCGCATGCCCCAAGCCGTAACCGAGCGCCGTCCCGACAAACACGCTCAATCCGAAAACCCAAAACTTTACAGCTATCTTGCCCTCCGAATAACCCATAGCTTTGAGTATTCCCAATCGCTTCCTGTTGGCGTCTACAAACAGACCTATGTAAAACACAAGCATTATTGCGGAAATAAACGCAAGCACTCCGCCGGTTACCGCACAAGTGAGCCTTGCCGTAGCAAGCTGTGCTTCATACAGACTTTTCAAGCTCTCGTCCACGCGCTCGCCGATTTCGAGCGCGTCCAAATAGTAGTTCATAAAGAATGTGCAAACAAACACCGCGCAAAAGAACACGATCGATATGCCCACGAGCTTTATTCCGTCCTTAACGCTTATAACCATACTACCAACCTATCTTGTAAGCCGATTTCGGCGCGGGGTTCTTTTGGACGCCTACTATCTTTCCGCTGTTTAGATTTATGACAGAATCAGCCGTTTGCGCGATATGTCCGTTATGCGTTACCATAATCATTGTGAATCCGAGTTCTTTTTTGAGCTTCATAATATAATCGAGCACATTTCGCCCCGTAGCCTCGTCAAGCGCGCCCGTCGGTTCGTCTAAAAATAGAACATTAGGTTTTTTGGCAAGCGCTCTCGCAATGCACACTCTCTGCTGCTCTCCACCCGACAGTTCGGACGGCTTGCTTTTGAGTTTGCCGGAAAGTCCTACGGCGTCTATTATTTCTCGGTAATCTTTGTTATTTACAAGATCGGCGCCCAGCTTGACATTGCCGTCAACGGTCAAGTGTTCAAGCAAATAATACTGCTGAAATACAAATCCCACGTGCTTGCGCCTGAACTCTGTCAATTGCTTATCGGACATGTCGGATAAATCACAGTCGTTGCAAACCACACTGCCGCCGTCGGCACGTTCAAGCCCGGACAGCACTGAAAGCAATGTCGTTTTGCCACAGCCCGACGCGCCGAGAATGACCGCAAACTCGCTGTCCTCTATATCGACTGACACGCCGTTTAATACCTTGACTGCGCCTTTATTATACGCCTTAAAAATACCACGCCCGACTATCACGCTTTATTAGCCTCATCACCGCTTTTGATTTGCTTCAACATGCCCGTAAAAATTTCGGTTAGCATCTCCGAAATTTCGTCGGCTGAAAACTCGCACACTTTTGTCGCAATCAGCACCGCAATGCCGTGCGTATAAATAAACATATTCAAGTACAGCTTCTGCGCCGCCTGTCTTTCCAAGCCGTACTCGCTTACAATCGAACCGAGAATTTTTTCGGCACTGCCGTCTATGACATACAGCACGCTCGACAAATCCGGAATTTTTTCAGCCTCGCTCATAAATAACAGCGTAAACAGCTTGGGATGCTCCGCCGCAAACCGAATATACGCCTTGCCCACGCCCTTGAACGCAAGCCGCTCATGCAAGCCCTCGTCAACGTAACGCGCATATAATTCTTTCGCGGCGCGTATCACCTCGCTCATCACCTCTTCCATGCTGTTAAACACGGTAAAAATCGGACGCGCGGAGCTTCCGAGTGCAGAGCCGAGCGTTCGCGCCGTCAACGCGCCTATTCCGTCATTTTCCGCTACATCGAGTGCGACGGCAACTATTTCCTCTTTTGTAAATTTCGATTTGGGCGGCATGCGTCCTCCATACTAAAACGTGTGTTTTAAAACATATAATTTAGTATAGCAATACAAAAAGCAAAAGTCAAGTGAATATAAAAAATATACGGTTTTACGTATAACAACCGTGATTCCCACACAAGCTATATTTGTAAAGCAACAGAGGTTTAAGACAGCAAGGGTTTAAGATAAGTATATTGAGTTATTCGATATTACTTCCTACCCACAAACATTCGCTTTACGGACAACTCGCCTACAATGACGTACGGCGATACGGAAAATTCCCACGATACATCTTATTGCGGGATTTTTTCGTTTAAGCCGTTTTGTTTCAAGAAATAATGCAATCTAAAACTTTAAAAACCGTGTATAAAACGCTTCTGTCGGCACAATATAATAACGTAAGGCTTGAACTTAATTACGCCGAAGAGTTTATAAGCTTTACAATCAAATCGCTTTTATAGCGAAATGCGAAAAATCCACAATGCCCTGCATTATGGATTTTTTTCGTTAAAGAAATTTTTAATTGTACGTATAATTATGCAATTTCTACGCAATATAACAGTGTAAAGCAATAAGTTTTAATTCACTAAAAAACGCTTTACAAATTGATTCGCTTTTTGGAGCGAAAACAGAAAATTCCTTGACTTTAATTCGTTAATGTTCGAGGATTTTTCTTTTGCTTCAAAAATGACATCATTGCCGTTTATAAATAAAACTTGATTTCGTATTGTTCGTCTGCACGCGCGGTGAATTTGATCAGCTCGCAATCGCCGTCTGGTGCTACGTGCGACGTATGTAACGGAAAAGCGCCTTGATCTTTTTTCGCACCAACTATCTCGACGTCTTTGCCGTTTACTGTCACGCGTACCGATTTTCCGCCGCCGAGCAAGTGGCGCTTTACCGTTATCTCGCGTTCGGAGAAACATTTATCGCCGTCGAATTCGCCTACCGATTTATCGATTGTCAATACATACGCTTTGCATTTCTCGCAATAGCTTGCGGAATATGCGGTCGTGCGTTTTTTGCCGAGCTTATACGCCGTCGTTTCGGTATCGTCCTCGTAGATATAACCTTCGTCGCAAGCCGTTTTATCGGCATAGTAGTCGAGCACAAGCCTGTTCCATTTTTGCGCTTTCGTGTTATGCGCAATGTATGCAAGCGGCAATACCGCGCCGAGCCGCACAAACAGCGGCATTTCGACGATACCGTATTGTCTTTTAACCGTTTTTCCGCCGTTGAGAACTTTGCCGCCGAACGCGTCCAGCCATTTGCCATTCGGGAGATAGACTTCTTTATATGTGCTGTCAGTCTGCTTTGTGGCATACAGTCCGCAACACGCTTCGCCCTCCGCTTGGAAATATTCTATTTCGATTTTATGTTCTACGTTCGGTGTTATTATGTTGAGCGGAAGCATCAATGCGGCATGACAGGTTTTATCTTCTATCACCTTCTCGCCATCCACCCACACGGTCGCGCCGTCGTCGCTTTTAAGGAACAACTGCACCGCTTCTTTAAATTTAACCGTCGCGGTAAACCGTGCGGAAAAATTGTACATCGGCACGCCTTTTTCCGGAGGAGTATTGTCAAGCTCGATATTGAGATTTTGGTATTCGGCATTTGCAAGCGGCGCGCCTTTAAGCTCCCTGCCGTCGTAGTAAGTCGCTTTAACCGCACCCACGAAATTGCTCTTGTCCACCACAGTCAGGCGTCGACCTCCAATAGGTGCAATAAGAATGTTATTGCCAAGCATGTACTCATCGGTTAGCGCCGTCGCTTTCTTATCGCTTTGGTATTCAAATCCGACCGCCTTAAAGATAGGCTCGCCCGTCAAATAGTTGTTGTACGCATTCTTGTAGATTATGGGCAACAACCGATACCGAAGGTTGTTATACTCGCGCACGATGTCGAGCGTTTGCTCATCGTACAGCCACGGCTCGCGGAAACGTTGGACGCTGTTGGTGCAATGCGGACGGAACACCGGGGACAACGTGCCGAACTGCATCCAACGTATGAAAAGCTCCTTATCGGGATCGCCGATATGTCCGCCGCAGTCCGAGTTTACATAAGCGATACCGTTATTGCCGCACCTTACAAGATTGTCCACCTCTTGCGACAGCGAATCCGCTCCGCACAGAATATCGCCCGTCCATTGAATGCTGTATCGGTGCGACGCGGTGTCCGTAATTCCCTTGTAGCTGCCGTTCTTAACGTTGACAACATTGCCCATTATAACCGGTCTGCGGTAAACTTCGTTGTCGTTTGCCGCATCTTGCCAATAATGCCTTGTTATATCTTCGAAAAGATACAGTCCGAATGTTTCCCAATACACATTTTCGCTGGGCGAAATAAGATGCGTAAACCAATTGCGGTCATACCACCAAACGTCTACACCCATTTTCATGAGCGCTTGCAAATTGCTTTCACGGTACTCGATTTCTCGGGGAGCAAACACATGATTGCCGTTTTGCGGTTCGGGGTGGTCGTTGAACATAATTTCCACGCCGTGACTGTGCGCAAAGTCCAAAAATCCTTTCATGTCCGGGAAAAGCTTAGTGTTTATATCGTATCCCCAACCGTTATCGCAAGACCGCCAATCGGTGTCGATAACCATATTGTCGAGCGGCACGTCGTGCTTTTCGTAATCGAGTATAAGCTGCTTCGCCTCTTCTTGCGTATACGCATAATACTTGCTATTCCAGCCGCCGAGCGTGGAAAGGCGCACCATTTCGTTTCTGCCCGTAAGCTCGACATACAGCTTTCGCAACGTCCTCGCGTCGCCGTTACAAATCAATAAATATACATCCTGCACATTCTCTTTGATTTTGTACTCGCCATTGCGCTTTACGGAATACCCACCCTTCGGGACTGTTATTCGCGGCGTGTCGGACAGTGCAAACACATCGGGCGTTTTGCCGAGCGGCGGCAGTTCGCCGCAGTTCAATAGCTTTTTGTACGAATACACCCTTTTGCCGTTCTTGTCAAGCCGCACACCCGATAGACTTTTTGCGTTTTCGGGCAGGTAAAGCTCGTATTCGCCGAAGCAAATGACGTTTTCTTCGATGGTATGCTTTATCGTGGTTTTTGCGTAGTCGGATTTGTTCGGTATGAAAAAGGTATCGTCGTCGTGAAACTTACCGTTCTTTCCGTACTCGACGCGGACGATTCTGTCGCTTAAAAGTTGCACTCGTATGTTGCCGAAAATGATTGTTTCCATATAACTTCCCAAAAGATATATTGTAAATAACACAAGTATTATATAGTATCACTTGCATTTTTGCAAGGGATATTTTAAATTGTGTTGACCGTATATTTCAGCCCACCACATTCCGATAGTAACAATAATTCAAAAAGCAAAAAAGACTGCGTTTTAATCGCAGTCTTTATTCTACAACACACTTTCAGTGATAGATTTAGCGAATCGATAATCGATTGAGAACTGAATTTTTTTGGTATCTGCTCTAATTGCAGATTCCTTAAAGGAGGTGATCCAGCCCCACGTTCTCGTAGGGCTACCTTGTTACGACTTAACCCCAGTCATTGGTTTTACCTTAGGCGGACGCTTCCTTTGCAGGTTGGCGTGACCGACTTCGAGTACCCCCAACTCCCATGGCTTGACGGGCGGTGTGTACAATCCCCGGGAACGCATTCACCCCGACGTGCTGATTCGGGATTACTAGCAACTCCAACTTCATGTGGGCGGGTTGCAGCCCACAATCCGAACTGAGAACGCTTTTTTGAGATTGGCTGGGCCTTACGGCTTTGCAACTCTTTGTAGCGCCCATTGTAGCACGTGTGTAGCCCAAGACGTAAGAGGCATGATGATCTGACATCATCCCCACCTTCCTCCGTGTTATCCACGGCAGTCTTTCCAGAGTCCCTAACTGAATATTGGCAACTGGAAATAAGGGTTGCGCTCGTTGACGGACTTAACCGAACACCTCACGGCACGAGCTGACGACGACCATGCACCATCTGTTTTTGTGCCCCGAAGGGAGGCCTACTTTCATAGGCTGTCACGCAATGTCAAGTCTTGGTAAGGTTCTTCGCGTTGCATCGAATTAAACCACATGCTCCGCTGCTTGTGCGGGGACCCGTCAATTTCTTTATGTTTTAACCTTGCGGCCGTACTCCACAGGCGGGATACTTAATGCGTTAGCTACGACACGGATGGGCAAGCCACCCTCGTCTAGTATCCATCGTTTAGGGCGTGGACTACCAGGATATCTAATCCTGTTTGCTCCCCACGCTTTCGAGCCTCAACGTCAGTTACAGTCCAGTGAGCCGCCTTCGCCTCTGGTGTTCCTCCTAATATCTACGCATTCCACCGCTACACTAGGAATTCCACTCACCTCTCCTGCACTCTAGCGAGTCAGTTTTATAAGCAGTTCTGCGGTTGAGCCGCAGGCTTTCACTTATAACTTGCCAAGCCGTCTACACTCCCTTTACGCCCAGTAATTCCGGACAACGCTAGCCCCCTACGTATTACCGCGGCTGCTGGCACGTAGTTTGCCGGGGCTTTCTTACAGGGTACCGTCATACTTCGTCCCCTGCGACAGAGCTTTACAATCCGAAGACCTTCATCGCTCACGCGGCGTTGCTGGGTCAGAGTTGCCTCCATTGCCCAATATTCCCCACTGCTGCCTCCCGTAGGAGTTTGGACCGTTTCTCAGTTCCAATGTGGCCGATCACCCTCTCAGGTCGGCTACCCATCATAGTCTTGGTGGGCCGTTACCTCACCAACTAACTAATGGGACGCGAGCCCATCTTCAACCGATAAATCTTTTACCCCTCTCCGATGCCGGAGTGTGGTCTTATGCGGTATTAGCACCTATTTCTAAGTGTTATCCCGCAGTCTAAGGCAGGTTGCTCACGCGTTACTCACCCGTCCGCCGCTAAGTATAGGAGCAAGCCCCCATACTCCGCTCGACTTGCATGTGTTAAGCACGCCGCCAGCGTTCGTCCTGAGCCAGAATCAAACTCTAAAATTATTGTATAACCAAAGGGCAAAGCCCTCATAGCTATCTAAATTAAAAGTAACCGATTCTTTCTCAAAAACATACTGACATAAATAATTGACTTTGTATATTTTTTAAAAAGTCTAATTCGCTAAATCTATTCACTTGTTAATGTTCTTGCTGCCTTTTGTCAGACAGCTTAAACATAATATCACATGCTAAAAGTTATGTCAAGCAATTTTTGGGCATTTTTTAAAAAATTTTAGAAAATATTTTTATTATTCTACATAGCGACAAAATAACGTCAAACACTGCAAATCGTTATGCGTTTGATAAATGCTTGCCATTTTTCCGGTGTAGTGCTATACTATATAAGTATGCGCATTGATAAGTTTCTAAAGGTATCCAGAATAATCAAGCGGCGCACCGTTGCCGCCGAAGCCTGCGACGCGGGCAAGGTCTATGTAAACGGACGTTCCGTCAAGCCCGCATACACGCTTAAAATCGGCGACGTAGTGGAAGTTAAGCTTGGAACGCAGCCGATTAAATTTACGGTCAAGTCCCTTAACGACAAGGCAGGCAAGGAGGACGCAAGCAGCTTGTATGAAATACTGCACTGACACGCCTTGCAAAATCGCCGCCGTAATCGTGTGCGCCGGCAAGGGCGAACGCAGCGGCCTATCGTACAACAAAGTTCTGCACCACATAGGACAAAAAACAGTGTTGGAGCGTTCCCTCGACACATTTAACGAAACGCGCGTAAACCATATTACGGTAGTCGCCTCACAAGAGGACTTGCCTGCCGTACGAGACATCACCTCGGCATATGAGAATGTTTCCGTCGTCACAGGCGGCGATACGCGCTTTAAAAGTGTGTACGAGGGGCTAAAGGCGTACCCCTGCGATATAGTGCTCATCCACGACGGCGCGCGCCCGTACGTAACAAAAGAGATAATAGAGCGCACCATAGACAGCGCTATAGAACACGGCAGCGGGATTGCGGCAATGCCCGCCACCGATACGGTAAAACGCGTGAAAAACGGCGTAGTAAGCAGCCTACCTCGCGAACAATTATATAACACGCAGACGCCGCAAACCTTCCGCTACAGCGAGATTACTGACGCGTACAGCCGCGCAAAAGGCACATTCACGGACGACGCCGAAGTGTACGAGAGCGCCGGGTACTCCCCTCGGCTTGTCGAGGGATCGTACGGAAACATAAAGCTGACTACGCCAAACGACTTTACTTCCCCTTGCAAGGACTGCAAAATAGGCGTGGGATACGACGTACACCGACTTACGGAGGGTCGAAAGCTGATTTTGGGCGGAGTAACAATAGATTATCCTCTTGGGCTTTTGGGGCATTCGGACGCAGACGTACTCACCCATGCGATAATGGATGCACTGCTCTCTGCCGCAGACCTTCCCGACATAGGTGTGCTGTTCCCCGACACTGACGAAAAGTACCTCGGCATATCGTCCATGACATTGTTAAAGCAAGTAATGCAAGAGGTTGCGCGCAAGGGCTATTGCTTAGGCAATGTTTCCGCCGTTGTAATAGCGCAAAAGCCAAAGCTGGCGCCTATCATAAGCGATATCAGGTCTAGCCTTGCTATCGCGCTCGGCATAAAAATTAATCAAGTAAACGTTTCCGCCACCACCACGGAAAACTTAGGGGTTGTAGGCGAAGGAAGAGCGATTGCTGCCACAGCGTCGTGCATACTCACGGAGATCGATGGACATGACCAATAACAAAGATAAAAAAAGAATAAGAATGCGCCCTATGCTAATAGTGCTGCTGGGCTTTCTTGTGGTCATGTTTGTCGGCGCGTTTATCCTGGCGTTGCCTATTAGCAACCAAGACGGCAAGTGGATGCGCTTTACTCACGCCATATTCTGGGCTATGAACGGCGTGTGCGGCACCGGACTTGTTGCAACGCCAACCGCTATGACATTTACCGGCTTTGGGCAAGCCGTGCTGCTGCTCATCATCCAGTTCGGCGGACTTGGATTTATGACGATGGCTACGTTCGTATTCATCATCATCCGCAAAAAAATAACGCTTAAAGACAGAATTGCAATACAAGAAGCGCTCGGGCAAGACCAAATGAAGGGCGTAGTAAAGCTTGTGCGCAACATTATGATAGTTACATTTATAATCGAGCTTGCTGGCGCGGCGTTACTCGTCCCATTTTTTTGTGTACGCAACGGAGCTATAGGCGTATGGCAAGCGCTATTCACCTCCGTATCCGCTTTCTGTAATGCGGGATTTGATATATTGGGTCGCGCAGGCAACGAATACGGATCGCTCACCGACTATAGCGGCAACTACGGAATTATATTGATTGTTGCGCTGATAGCAATACTCGGTTCGTTTGGGTTCCCCGTTATCGACGACATTCTTAAATGCAGGTTCCGCCATAAGCGGTACAGATTCCACACCAAGGCCGTGCTTATAGTTTCACTTTCCATAATGGGCTTTGGCACGCTGTTCTTTTTCGCGTCGGAGTTCAATTCACCTGCCACCGCAGGCATGAACGTCGGAGAAAAACTGTTAAACTGCATGTTTCAAGCTGTGACGGGTAGCTCGACTGCCGGCTACTCCTCCCTCGACCAGACAAAGATGTCCGCGTCCGGCATGGTATTATCGGGTATAATAATGTTTATAGGCTCGTCACCGTGCAGCACCGGCGGCGGCATAAAGACGACAACTTTTGCCGCAATCGTGCTGATGGCTTGGTCGGGACTGCGCGGCAAGGACGACATTGTAGTCGGAAAACATTCGATAAGCATAAAAACAGGGCTGCGCGCTATTGCCGTGCTTGTATTGGGAAGTGCGCTTATATTCACCGGCGTAATGATAATCTGCGCTACGGACGGCATTTCCCCCGTTGGATATGTTTTGTACGACACAATATCCGCGTTTACCACCACAGGGCTTTCCATGGGCATTGTCCCTACATTGTCCGACGCTGCGCTGTACGTGCTTGCGGTTGTAATGTTTATCTAAAAGATATTGAGGAAGTCGGGCGTCCT
>JAFLVG010000011.1 GCA_022508445.1 Clostridiales bacterium
CGTGTCAGGGCTTGACCGCAGCAGCACTAAACAAGATGTGGCGTGTGCCACAAGGGAGCTTTAACGGAGTTAACCGACGGGAGAACGCTTCGGTGCGTTTTATCAAAGGCGGTGCGCAGTATTCAAAACCCGACGAACAAATTCGCTCGTCGGGTTTTGTGTTGAAATTTATTTTACAAATAATATCGCCTTTTATCTAATCGGCTCCCACACTGCGTACAGCACGGTGTTTGTGGGTAGCTTTGAATAAACGGAATGTTCCATGTAAGTATATTTCGATCCCTCGACACCAAGCGAAGGGTTACCTTTTTGACCTTGTCTAAGCTCCATCATTTCGCCGTCGCGCGAATCCCTTGCCCAGCCCACAAAGCTGTACCCTTTGCGGTACGGTGAAATTATAGACCATATTCCTAATGTTCTGCTGTTTCCGCCGATTGTGAATGAATCGACATAAAGGCGTCCGTTATCTTCGACGAATACACATCCCGTCACGATACGGCTATTTAGTGCAGCCGATCCTTTTTCACGGTTGCCGTTGAAATACCAGCTGTCTGGAAGCTCATCGAACGAGGTATATACTGTTGCCCAAAAAAACGGATCTTCATCTCTCAAATTGAGCTTGCTGTTGCTCGTTATCATAAATGAGCGAAGATTATAGCAATCATCAAAAGCATGAGTACCTATTTCGGCGACGCTGTCGGGAAGCTGAACGGTCAACAAGCTGCATGCGGCAAAGGCACTTGCACCTATGGACTTTATTCCATCCGGAAGCTCCAAGACTCCCTCTTCTTTTTTGTGTTCGTCGTTTGTTTTAACAGTAATGTGCGTTATGGGCAATGATCCAAAAGCGTTGTTGCCAATACTTTCCACATAATCGGGTACTACCGAGCCGACGCAGCCCATCACCAACTGATTATCGGATTTTCGTATAATGCAATTGCCGTCGCTTTTGTATACGGGATTGTTCTCGTCCACAGTTATTTTTTTAAGACTTTTGCAATACGGGAATATGCGCGTCGGTTTGTCGACAAAGGTTTCCGGCAACTCAATCTCTTCAAGCGCGTTGCTCGAAAATGCATCAGCTCCGATTTCATTGACGCTACTCGGGATTGTTATTTTTTTAAGTCCGCTATCATTAAATGCAAATGATCCGATATAAGTAACACTACTCGGTATTGTTATTTTGTTAAGTACGCTGTTATTAAACGCATTTTCTTCAATAGATGTAACATAGTCAGGTATAACGCTTGCACCGCAACCTGCAATCACGGCGTTATCCGAACGCCTTATTATGCAGTTGCCGTCGCACTTGTACACGTCGCTTTTTTCATTTATGGTTATAGATGACAGCAAGTCACAGCCCATAAAAACAGTATATTCGAAGTCATCCAACATGTCGGGTAGCCGCACTTCGACAAGCGAACTGCAACCTTTGAATGCATTGCCTTTTATTATCCTTACGCCATGAGGCATCTTTATTTCGGTCAGGCTTTTACAGTCTTCAAAAGCTGATTTCCCTATCTCCTCCAAATCGTCTGACCATTTTATTTCTTTTAAGCCTTCACAGCCCTTGAATACACCGTCGTTTAAAACCATTAAATTAGACGGCATTCTTACCGTAGTCAGATTTACACATCCGCTAAACGCATAGTTTTCTATCTTTGTGATTGTATCGGGAATAATCACGCTCGTAAGCAGTTTGCAATTTTTGAACGCTTTTGCCGCTATCTGCGTTATCGGCTTTCCGTCGGGAAGTCTTTCGGGTATAACGAATTTACCTATAACATCGAATTTATTAACGACGCCGATCTCGTATTCTGTGTCGTCATTTATAAGTCGCACTCCCCAACCGCTCGGCATATTCACGCTGTACTCCATGGTTTGAGACCAAGCGGAATCTCTTTTGCTTTCCAGATCACCTGCGGCGCGCACGCGCATGGTGTACTTTTTGGGCACACTCGTAATCAAGAATATGTTCAATTCGGCATTTTCGGATTCGTACTGTTTTCCGTCTATCTCGATATCATATCCATGTGCGCCTTGCACTTCGTCCCACATCAGCACTTCGTCAACTACACGAAGGTTTTTAGGCGTGGCTAACGCTATATTTCCGGAGTCTTTTCCGCACGCAATCAAGCACAGTGCGCAAAGAACGGCTGTGAGCGCGGCAAGCGCCACGGTTACAAAATACTTTTTTGTTTTATTCATACTATATCCTATGCGAAATCGTTTTCAAAATTAACTGTAAACAATTCTCGCCATATGCTCCCCTTATTTTAATTTTCCTCGTCGGCGAACGCTCCGAACAGAAAGTAATAATCATACTCTTCCAAATAGCTACCCCAACATTTCAAGTAGAATTTGATTTCGTTTGCTGAAAAAGCGGTTATCCAACCATCTTCCGAAAATCCTATCAATTTGTGAGTGATTACGCACCTTCCGATATAATTGTCGTACTGCGTCAAGTCACCACCGGTGAGAAAATCTTCGGCGATGCAATACAGCTTGTCTTTATTTACCGCACCGGATGTGAAAACATATTCGTTGTTGTATTCCTGCGTCCAAAACCCGTTTGTATTGTAAACATAAATCGGGAAAAATCCGTCCGAATTGTACAAGCCTTCATCAATTGATTTTACTGTATCGCGCAAATCCGTCATCAATTTTGCCCAATTAGCCGCATATTGCTTGTCTTTCCATGTTCCGCCCAATGCGAATATATTGTCGTTTTTCACATAGCCGTTATAGAAGGCGGCATAGTCATTCATCGTGACTGTTTGCTTTTTGTTCACGTAGTAAAACTTATTGCCATCCAAGTGGCAGAGTACTTTTATTTTATGGGCATTAAGTAAATCTCTATAATCTTCACTAGTATATAACGGCCAATTCCAAGTAACAGCCAGATACGGAAATATCCTATCCTTCAAAGACCAGCAACTAAGCGCACTTTCGTCATCATTGATATCGATATCCGGCGCAAAATGTTTGTCGAGTAATATAGTGCAATTTTCCAATATATTCACGTCTTCTTCGCCGCCATTGTACTTTTGCGTCTCGCGTGAAAGCACGCTTTTTAAAAACAAAGACATCAAATCGGTATTGACGTGTATGTCAACAAAATCCAAAAATTCGGTATGCTCGTCAGAATAGGCAAACAATTTCTCTTCGGTGCCGCATATAAACATTATTTGGCAACCTTTAACTTTCAAGTCTCTAAAAAAATCTCTCAGTTTAATTACAAAATTGTTCTCTCCTGTTATTTCCACTTTGAGTCCGTAGCGCATTTCGAAGATTACATAGCAATTCGACAGCTCGTCGAATTTGCCTTCGTCATATTCTTTTAAAAAATTAACTTGAAATTGTGTGTAATCCCAATAATAGCGATTTATCGTGTCGACGATATGATTTTTTATCAAATCGTTGTAAAGCTTATAGCTTCCATCATAATCAGTAAAATAATAAACACCCGAAAGCCCGTCGCTGTCGCCGCCGCCTTCGGATCCGCCTCCATTGGAATCGCCGCCGCCGTCGGCATAGGCTACTCCCATTAGAAACGTGGGAATCAAGCCCAATATAAAAATAAACAACGCGAAGATTATTATTAATAGACCCTTACGTTTTTGCTTTACGTTCTCTTTCATACTTATCTCCTAAATAAATGATGTAATTATATAATATAATATTATACTTGTCAAGTGCCTTTCAACATTTCTTTTAAAATCTTTTTTTTTCGACAGTTTTCCACGAATTTCAGGCATAAAAACAAATATCCGCAACGTGTTGTTTACTCCGGGCGGTTGCGTTCGGGGGTTGTAAGTATCTTATATCGGAGCAATGCGCGCACGCTGTAAGGAGCTGTCTTATCTATTCTTTTGAGCTGTTTTTTGACTGACTGCTCGCTCGGGCGCATTAAATCGGGGTACACGTCCGGCTTTTTGATGAACGGCACTTTGAGTAGCTTTTCTATTTCGGGCGCGGCAGGCTCGAACGGCTTGCCAACCGCATAGTACGACGGCGCGATTTTCTCGTTAAGCCCAACGTTCACCTTCGAGCCAACCGCGATTTTCGCTTCGCCGTGCGCTCGTATATCGCGCGACGACAGGCCTATTTCCACCGTGTATTTTCCGCCGACGGTCACAAAACAATCGTTGTTCTCGTCGTACACGGCAAAGTCGTTTGCGTCGATGTCCGTTGCAATGTGCTTACTTTCTCCTCTTTCGAGATGCACTCTCTCGAACGCGGCAAGGCGTTTGGTAAGCCCGTACACGGTCGAATTTTGCAAGGAAATATACGCTTGACACACGGCTGTGCCGGCACGATCGCCCACGTTTTTAACGTCGAACTCGACGTGCAGTTTTGTGCCGTCGCTCTTGACGCTTATCTTGCCTATTGCATATTCTGTATAGTCCAGCCCGTGTCCGAACGGGTAAAGTACGTCGCTCGAAAAGTTATTGAACAGCGCGTATCCGTTATATACCGATTCGTAGCGGAAGTCGCCGCGCGGCGTGAATTTTTTGTTGACACTCGGATAATCGGACTTGCTTTTACACCAGGTAAACGGCAACCGTCCGCTCGGCGATTCGTAAGTGAGTAGCTTCATGACCTGCGAAACGCAAGTAACACCCGGACAAAACATCAACGCGTTCACTTTGTCCGCAAACGTTACGGGCGTGGCGCACGCACCGCAAAGCACCGCGACGGTGGGCGCGACCGCAGAAGCTCCCATAATCGCGCTTACCGTTTCTTGCGGTATGCCCTGCTCTTCGTAATTGGATATCAAGAATATATTGAGCGAGCCTATTTTCTGTTGCGATTCCCGAATGGGTATCAACGCGTATTTTTTGCCGTCCTCGAAATGCTCGCAATCGCCGAATACTGTCGTAGTTTTCGCAGGGCACGGAAGCACCCCGTCGTTTTTCAAAAGCACCGAACTCTCCGCATAGAAATCGGGCATATTACTTTCGGCAAGCTCGCCGATCCCATTCTTGTAAAAATCATGCACCTTGACCATTGTTGCGAGCGTGCGCTCCACAAGTCGGTTTATCTTGCCGTCCATGATTTCGCCGTTTTCCACCGCGCGGACAAGACTGCGCTTTTCGATAGGAGTTTGACCGAGCGTGTACGCGCAGTTGCCCGTTGCCGCAAACCCGTCAGCGGCAGCGCTTTTGCGGTACTGCGTAAATAGCATTGCGTCGTTTTTGATAAACCTTGTCATGGCGTCCGCCACTTCGCGCGACAGACAGACGTTCTCGCCGTTGAGATATCCGCCGTCGAGCTGTAACGCCGCGGCATTTTCCCCGGCTTTGACGAGTGGATACAAATACAGCTCGTAAAGCGTGCGCTTATCTACGGTGCGGTTGGTAAATGCGCCTTGCCCCAAGCAATCGGTATACACGAAACCGAGCCCGTTCGAGCCGTCGAAGCATTTTAACAGCTCCGAGGTGAGAACTTGGTCCTCGGAGAAAAATTCGCACGCGCTTACCGACATCGGATCGCGAATTATTCCGCCGCGCACCGCGCCGCCGAACGCCGCTCGTTTTTTTGCGGCCTGGAATGCCATAGCCTTTGCAACGCCGCAGGCAAACTCGCGAGAAAACGAGCAGCCGAGCGCGAGCTGATACCGCGCTGTATAATACGGCATAACGCAATCGCCGAAATCGGTTTTTTCGATTTTCGGCCTGTCCATTGCCGCAATGGAAATACCGCCGCCAGTAAGAGCGGTCTTATCTGACAAGCGCATCATAGACAAAAGGCCACGGATTCTGTCGATATCCATAAGCACTACTTTTTGACCGTATGGAACTTATACATGCTCGAATCGGTTTTGAGATAATACTCTAACCTATCGCTGTATTCATATACGAATATATCTTTGTTTTCGCGCATGACGAAAACCATCGGGCGCTCTTCGGTTTGCATGCCGACCGATTGCATATCGCCGACCATCGTCGCAGTTGCGGTAGTCGCCGAAAAATCTTGTTGCGGCATTTGCGGTCCGGCGTTATCTGTCGGAAGTATATATTTTTCGTCGTATTTGGTGAGTAGGTTAAGATAATCGTCAGTAGGCTTGGGACTCTCCTGCCTATCGATACCTCTTCTTCTGTTGAAAATGCCCATGCTTTTTACCTCAACACGTCAGTTCCGACAAACTCTCGAAGCACCTCGGGAACGGTCACCGATCCGTCTTTGTTCTGATACTGCTCTACAATCGCCGGCATTATGCGCGACGTTGCAAGTCCGGAGCCGTTGAGCGTATGCACATACCCGATCTTACCGTCCGCCGCACGGTAGCGCGTCATATTGCGCCGTGCTTGATAGTCGTTGGCGTTCGACACCGAGCTGACTTCCTTATATATACCCATGGACGGAATCCATACCTCGATATCGTAGGTGCGCGCCATTGACGCCGAGCAGTCGCCTGCGGCGAGCTTGCTGAGTCTGTAATGCAAGCCCAAGCCCTCGACGAGCGCACACGCTTTGCCGACAAGCTCCTCGAATGCCGCTTTACTCTGTTCGGGCGACGTGACCTGCACCATTTCCACCTTGTCGAATTGGTGACCGCGAATCATACCGCGCTCCTCGGCACGGTAACTGCCGGCTTCCTTGCGGTAGCACGGAGTGTATGCGAACAGCTTTTTGGGCAGCTCGCTTTCTTGGAGTATTTCGCCGCGGTAAATATTGACGAGCGCAGTTTCCGCTGTCGGAAGCATAAACCGCCGCGCCGCGCCGCCTTCCGCGGTTTCCACACGGTAAACGTCGTCCTCGAACTTGGGGAATTGCCCCGCGCCAAGTCCGCACTCGTAATTGAGCATGTGCGGCGGAAGAATGAACGTGTAACCGTCCTTTAAATGCGTTTTTATAAAGTAATTGAGAAGCGCCCATTCCATGACCGCGCCTCTTCCCGTATACAGCCACGATCCGTTGCCGGCGAGCTTGACTCCGCGCTCATAATCGATAAGATGCAGACTCTCGCAAAGCTCGACGTGATTTTTAATGGGAAAATCGAAGCTCGGCTGCTTTCCCCACACCTTGATAACCGCATTGCTCTCCTTTTCGCCTGCAACGACGTCGGGATCTGGAAGATTGGGCAAGCACAAAAGCTCGTTGCGAAGCTTCTCTTCGGTCGTTTTGAGCGCGGCGTCGTTTGCCGCTATCTCGTCGCCGAGCTCGCGCATTTTCGCAAAAATATGCTCGACAGGCTCGCCGGCTTTTTTGAGCTTGGGAATTTCCGCGCTGACCTTGTTCTTCTCGGCTTTGAGCGCTTCGGTCTTGCCTATTATCTCGCGGCGCATGGCGTCGAGCGCCAATATCCCGTCAAGATCGGCAGTGTAACCGCGCTTTCCGAGTGCATTTTTTACGCCGTCTTTATCATTGCGTATGAGGTTGATATCGATCATTGGCCTTGTCCTTTTACTTGCGTTTTAAATATTATAAACCAACGCGAAACAAAAATCAACACTATACGCGTAACTTCACATATTTTTATGCCGCGCCGCCGCCATGCCCGTCGCCGCGCCTAAGCCGTCTTGCTATAAGCGTTTTCATGTCGAGCACGCCCGTCATCACTATAAATGCGCAGTACACGCAAAGAAAAGCTGTGCCGGATATCACCGTTTGCCACAGCTCTGGAAGCACGGTGTTGTTAAGCGCCGCCGCCACTCCGATAAACGCGGCGGCGCCGAGCGCAGTGCCGACAATCGGCTTTACGAAAGAATCGATTGCCGAAATGCCGATAGCCATGCGCTTTGACGCCGAGCGCGCGGTGAGCGTTGCGGCAACCGCATAGCATGCCGCCGTTGCTCCCGCGGCCCCCACGATGCCGAACATGCGCACAAGAAAAGGCGTAAGCCCCACCTTTACGCACGCGCCCACTATGAGGTTGACAACAGGCTTGTGCGCCTTGTTGTGACCTTGAAGCACCGTAGTCGCAAGCTGTAACACTCCGATGTAGAAAACGCTTATCGCTTGCACGCGCAGAAGCCTTGCGGCGACCGTAAGCTGCTCTGCCGTTAGTCCCCTGCTGTACAGCGCGGAGCATACTCTCTCCGGAAAGAGCAAAAAACCGAACGTCACCGGTATTACGAAAAGCATAATCCATTTTGCCGCGCTTTTGGTTATTTCGGACGCATCTTCACCTCTCTCGACTGCCGTCGTTATCGCCGGCAAAAACGCTATCGACACGGAAAGCGCGAAAACGGTCGGCATGTTGATGAGCGTTCCGACAGGGCCGACGAACAATCCGAAAAGAGCGGTAGCGTCGCCGCGCGCCGCGCCGCCGTACATCAATAGATTGATAACCAGCACCGAGTCAATCATCTGCGTCAGCGGAAGCACGAGCGAACCGAGCGTGACCGATAGCGCAAAAGAATACAATTCTTTTAAGAGAGTTTTATCCGTCACCGACTGCGGCACGGCAAATTCCGCCGCCGTTTCGGCTTTCAAAGCGGCCACCGCAACAAATCGTACGCGTCTGCGCTTTGATATCAAAAACCTGACCGCAAGATACAAAAGCGCGCAAAGCTCGCTCAAAGACACACCGACGAGCGCGCCGGCGACAGCGTACTTCACGCCGTATTTGAGCATGGCTTTACTCAAATACAGGCCGAGAGCGAGCTTGATTACCTGCTCGATAAGCTGACTGATTCCGCTCGGCACCATGAACGCTTTGCCTTGAAAATACCCACGCAAAACGTTTATGCCGCCTGCAAAAACGAGCGACGGGCATATCGCAAGATATGCAATCCCTGCGTCGGTATTGCCTTGTATGCCGGAAATTGCATTGCGCAGTAAAATCACTCCCAAAGTACATAACAGCGATACGACGAAAAGAGGTAAGAACGCGACTTTGAGCGTTCTAAGCGCCGCACCTTCGTTACCGAGCGCGGTGTACTTGGCTACAATGCGCGCGACCGCCGAGGTAATACCGCCGCCGCAGAACGTAAGAAGCACTGTGTACAGCGGAAACACCATTTGGTATAGGCCCATGCCCTCCGCACCGACTATGTTGGTAAGCGGCACGCGGTACAGTGCACCTATCAGCTTTGCTATAATCCCGATCGAGGCCAGAGCTACCGCGCTCCGCCCGAACGATTTGGTCTTTTCATTCACATGTGTAGTATGGCAATACACACAAAATAAATTCACGGCGCAACGCCTATGCCGCTTTACCATACTTAAAAAATTGCAATCAAAAATCGACACAGCATTTGCTGTGCCGATTGTGGTAGCGGGGGCGGGACTTGAACCTCGCGACCTTCGGGTTATGAGCCCGACGAGCTACCTAACTGCTCCACCCCGCATCAAGTGTGCTTATTATACTACGAGTAGCCGCATTTGTCAACCGTTTTGCACTCACCTTTATATTGTAATTTGTCCTATTATGACGGATTTACGGCAAGATTTTTCAATAACGTTTTACGAGCGACATTCTGTTATTAAAAAATATTCAAACCACGCGCTTCTTTTATGCTATTATAAATATACACAACATATGGATAGTTTTCGTATTCATTGTACATATATTGTACAGATTGATAGTTATTATAACATACAGATATTTTTACGAAATCGCTACTCGCAATTATGCGCTTTAAAATTATGTATAATATGGTAAACAATGTGTGTAAATTGTGAATTTCATACATTTTTTTACGGAAGTGTCTAAAAAACTATTGACATTTATATATTATAATGATAGAATATAAGCTATCAAATTGTCACTTACCGACTTTGTTCGGAGGGAATCATATGAAAGCAAAAGCAACAAAATCAATTATGAAAAAATCGGCGTTCATGACGCGCCGTAAAGTTATAATTTACGTAATAGCGACAATACTCATTTTGGGAATCGTTGCCGGATTTGCCGATCCGTTTATCACGGACAATACCAAATATATAGCTTCATACAACGAAACTATCGTCATGGAGGAGCAAACGCCTACGACCGGCACCCCCGAAGATTACGACCTTATCTCAAATCTCAAATACACGGCATACAAACTGCACCATGCGTCATTCTTTCACGGAGAAACCACAGGCAAAACGATAGCCGATCTCGGCATAACAACATACGACCAATACATACACAACACGCGCTACGTACTCGGCGAAAATATTGTTTTTGCCGAATCTATTTCGACTTCTTCCATGAAGAAGATTGCCGAACAAAAGTACGCAGACGGCAATATCATCATATACAGGCCCTCTACTAGCATCAAGGGCAACTCCGCGACGTTCTCGAACTCTGCATACAGCATGAAGTACGAGGATTACAGCATTAAGTACGGATCGATACCCAATCAGCTTTGCAAATATATTGTCAATGAAAATACCATTCTCAGCGTAAAGGACGAGAACGAAAAGTACAAAAACAGCGCAAAAGCAAGCGGCGACGAGTCGTCCGACGAAGGCATGGGCTTTGATTTTTACGTTCCCGATACTCTCGTCAGAGGCGAGGACGGCAATTTCAAGTTTTCGCTTAAACTCGATCCCATTCAAAGCACGCTCTACTACCGCAACGAGATAAGAACTCTTTCTGGTGCTGACCAAAACCCCAAATTCAACTCCGTTTCGCTCACAATCACGATAGACGAAAAGTGGAATCCCATTTCCGTAAGAGCTGTCGAATCATACGATATAGCGATACCGGTCATCGGCGCGCCCACTTGCAGAGGCGACCTCACCGAGGTTTTCACGCAGATCGACGATCCCAACGGCGAAATCCCCGACCGCGATTTCTTCCAAGCGTATGTGGACGGCGTTAAAAACAATCCCGACTACGTTCCGCCCGACATTCCCGACGCGCCGCTGTCGCCTGCCGACTATCTTGCGGCGGCTTTTGCCGATTATCTTTCGGGCAACAAAAATCTCGACCTCACCGCCGACGTAACAAGCGGTGGCATTTCCGCTTACGACGTCATTTTGTCGCTCAATATAGGGACGATGGACGTTCAGGCTGTTCTCGGAGATTTGTATATCAAATATTCGGGTGACAAAGTCAATATCAAACTTAACGAAATCAACGGGTATTTGAGCACGTCACAATTCTCCGACCTACTCGCAAACGAACGACTATCGGGGCTTTTGGGCAGATTCGAAGGATTTGATATAATGAGTCTGTTCGGCGGAGATATTCTCGGCACTGTTTTCCAAGACTGCGAGATGACCTCCGAGGACGGAATAACGCGCATACAATTGCCGTTTACTATCGATACATCGGGATTGAATATAGGTCTCGACAGCGTGTATGTCGACGCGTCGATATACATCTACGATGACGGCAAGGTTTTGAAATCGATCACCGGCGATATCGAATTGCTCGGAAGAACGGTGTCGATTGTCGCAAAACCGCTGTCCACTCCCCCGTCGTTCCCGTCGACAGACGACGCAGTCGACCTTTCGGGCGTTATAGACATCCTTCCGGAACTTCTTAACACCGCCTCTCAAACGATATACGGCGTAAGCGGCACGGTGTCGGCAATGGGACAGACGTTCGGAGTCGACGCATACATCGACCGCACCGACGGCATAAAGGCAGACGCGGTGATTTCCGTGTTTGGAATTGACATTTCGGTCAAGCTCGTAAACGACGCAGTGTATGTCGCTATCGGCAACATCGAGGCTCGCGGCACGCTCGAAGACCTGCCCGAACTTATTGACGCGGTAACTGCTCTCACCGATCTCGGCAGATACGTCGAGCTTATCAAGCAATTATTGCCCACTTCGGTAAACGGCTACATTTCCATGCTTAAAGCACTCGAAGCGACCGATGAATATGTTAAGCTTGAAATGAACATCCTCACCGCGCCGGCGACATTGCAGATACTTCGCAAGGACGGCGCTATCGGCGGAGTCAAGCTCGACTTCGATTTCGACAAGTTCGGAATCAAGCTCGACGTAGCCGCAGACCTCGAACTCAGCTCGCCCGAAACGCGAGAGATAGAGATTCCGAGCAACGACACATTTATATCGCTTCAAGAGCTTACGCAAGTACTTATTGACATTGCGCCTTATATCGACGACAACAAAAACTACAATGTAGTACTTAACGGCTCGATTGTCGAAGGTCATAACGTTTACGCCGTAAGCGGCGAATTTGCAATAGACAAGCTTATTTCGAGCGACGGATTCGCAGGCGTGTCCGCCTCTGGCAGCTTGACTGCTCTCGGTCAAACGCTCAACGTCGTCTATGCCGAAGACACCGCATATTTGACAATCGGCAATATCAATGCCAAATTTGCGGTAGCG
The DNA here is from genome assembly GCA_022508445.1 of Clostridiales bacterium. Classification (GTDB taxonomy): domain Bacteria; phylum Bacillota; class Clostridia; order Christensenellales; family Pumilibacteraceae; genus Anaerocaecibacter. The sequence goes on from JAFLVG010000011.1 coordinate 12,247, forward strand.
GACGGCGAAAAGTTTAAGTCCCCTATCCTACGACTAATCAATCTGTTTACAAGCCTCGACGCATTAACCGACTCCATGCCGGAAAAAGCGCTCGGCGCAGTGCGCTCGATTGCGGCGAACGAGGACGGCGCGATAGTCGTGGAAATAGCCGCAACGGATTGCGCATTGACTGCGGTGATAGACGTTCAAGCAGGCGCGGTAACGTTACGCGGCACTGCACTCGGCGCTAATATAGATCTCTCACTCGAAATCCGACTGACCGAAGATATCCGCAGTATCACACCGCCCGAGAACGCTCAAAAGTTTATTGACTGCGCGCAGCTCGACGTCACGCTTTGTGCGCTCGCCGACATTATCGAGCGCAAGTCGCTCACTTACGATTTGGATTTGACGGCCGGCGGCATCAATGTTAACGCCGTTCTTTTCGCAACATTCGACGGCGGAATCAAGCTCAATATCAAAGGAACGACTTTGCCGCTCGACTTGACCGTAATCGGCAACACCTTGTACATCGAGCTCGGCGAGATTAGAATCATCGGCACGCTTGACGATATCGATAGCTTGCTTGCCGCTTTAAGCGATGTTGTTCCCACCGAAATCCTCGAAACCGTCGAAGCTGTGCTCGGCGGCGCTATCGACATAGAAAGCGCTTTGCGCTCCGCACTCGACGCAATCGAGTCTGTCGAGTTGATTGACAGCCGCCTTGTTATTTCAATCAATGCGAACGGCGATATTGTTACGGTCGCCGCGTCGGCCGATCTGTCGTCGGTAGCGATTGAAATGACGGTGAACGGCGCCGCGGTTTCCGCATCGCTTGCGGCAAACGGTGCCACGAAAAACATCACCGCACCGAACGGCGAGTTCGTTCAAGCCTCCGATATCGTCGACATACTCCCCGATATATTCGACTACATAGACAGCGCGGCATACTCGGTCGGATTCAACGCGGCAGTCGTAAAAGACGGCAATCGCTACGCGCTCGACGGCAACGCTCTCATAGGCGTAAAAGACGACATCAAAGCTTCGACTACAATACGCATGTTCGAGCAAACGCTCAATCTCGTTTACGCAGACAACAACGTGTATGCACGCATTGCCGAGCTTAAAGCTAAACTCGCAGTAGCGGACGCGCTCTCTATGAAAGATCCCGTCATGAATCTTATCGGCGCGTTAGGTATCGATTTGAAATTAGACTTGCCGATTGACTTCGACAACGTAATGCTCACCGCATCTACCCTACTCGGCTATGTCCGCAACTTCAATGTTTCTAACGGCACAATCACACTCGTATTGAATGTGGACGGCAACGTGGTTACGCTCACGGTCACGCCGTCAAGCGGCAAGGTCACGCTTGCAGGCTCGGTAGCCTCGATAGATATCAATATTGACGCTACGGTTGCAAAAGCGAACGCAAATGTGATTGCCCCGACCGATCCCGAGACCTATGTCGATCTTGCCGGATTTGACGTAACCCTCGACGCACTCACGAAAATCGTTAAACAAAAATCGTTCACCGCTCTTGCAGCGATTAACCTCGGTGAAACGGTGTACCGCGCAAATATCGCGGTGTCATTCGAAAACGGGTTCATAGTTTCCGTCACCGAGCCCACCCTTCCGCTTTCCGTTACGATTGCGGACGGCAAAGCGTTTATCGCGCTCGGCGACATCAAGCTCGCAGGCTCGTTAGCGGACGTCAACGCCGCACTGGGCACTTTCGGCACCGTCATACCCGCCGATATGATGACGGCAGTAGACGAGATGATGACCGCAGTTAAGGAGCGCGACATCGCATACATTTTGGATAAAGTGCTGTCGGCTGTCAAGGGCATGTCGGAAAGCGACGGAACGCTCATCGTCGATGTGGCGGTGCTCGAAATGACGGCAAGGGCTATGGCCTCGCTGTCGCTGTCGAACGTCTACATTGCATTAGGCGGCGACACTTCCCGTTCGATTTCCGTGTACGGCGTTACGGCAGAGAGTGTCACCATCGAGACACCCGATGAAACCGGATATGCAAAAGCGAGCGAAGTTATTGCTGTGGCAAAGCCTATCATGCCGCTCGCGCTCGAAAAGGCGTTCGACATCGGAGTAAAAGCAAAACTGTTCGACACAGACGTCATCGGCAATATCTACATCAACATCGGCGACGGCTCGCTAACGGGCGTTCAAGTTGAAATCGTTCTCAACGTCGGCGATCTTCCCGTCAAAATCATCGTAAAGAACCAAACATTGTACATGTCGGTCGGCACGACGATACGCGTTTCCGAACCGCTTACCGAACAGTCCGTCATGTATATTGTCGAGCAGCTCGACTACGTGATTGACGGACTTAAAGATACAGTCACCAAAATCATCGACAGCATCAAATCGATGACCGTAGTTAAACTTCTCGGCACGCTGTCGCTCTCCCCTGCACAAGCAAACGGCTTCATAGCTTCTATCGATCTGAAAGACAACGGACTCGATATCGCGGCAACACTCGGCGCAACGCTCGAAAACGACGAGCTCGTCGGACTCGATATCAGCGGTGGTTTGTTCGGGCTGGCGCTTGCTATGAGCTTTGACGTGGCGACAACGGACGGCGTTCTCTCCTCGCTCGAATGCAAATATACGGAAGTCGCAGGCATTGCGGTTACGTTCATGCTCACACCGAGCGGCGCAGAGCCTCGCGACGTAAATATAATTTCGGACTGCGCGCCCATTTCAGAAATCGCGGAGTACATTCCCGCAATCATTAATTTGATAGATGACGCGACAGGCGCGAAAGCGCTGACGCTCGACCTTGCGGCATTTGCAGTGACACAAGACAACATGCAAACGGACATCGGCGTCACGTTGACGGTCAGCTTCAATCCGATTGCCGTAGATGCGGTAATAACGCTGTTTAAAGGCACCGACGCCGAAGAAAGAGTTCACATCAAGTATGTGGACGGCATAGTCTACATTCAAAGCGGCAATATCATGCTCTCGTTCAATATAAACACCGATTTGCAACGTCTGTATAGTATTGTAGAGAGCTACGTCGAAAAAGGATATCTCCCCGAGTACATCGGCGACGAAATCGGTAAGCTGCTCGGATTCAAAGAGGGCGCGAGCATATTCAGCGACATATCGTTGCTTGTCGAGCGCTTCCTGCAAATCTTGGACGCGGGCGACGATGCAGAAAAGATTTTCGAGCTCTTGTTCTCCTCGCTCAACGGTTTGAGCGGCGACAGCACTATCAAAACGATTGCAGGCATGACTCGCCTGTTCATGCGCGATGACAACATCACCGTCGCGCTCGACATGATGGGAATAACGCTCAACGTTACGCCTGTACTTTCCGGCTCGGGAGACAGTGCGACAATCGAAACGCTGTCGATTGATACCAACGCGTTCGGTGTATACATCAAAGCGTCGGTGACGGGATACGGCTTGCTTACCGGCTTACAGCAAGAGATAGCAAAGCCAGAAAACAGTGACGCGTATGTTTCGATAGTCGAGTTTGTCGAAATCATAGACCATGCGGTCAACACGCTGACCTCCTTCGACTCAGACGGCAACGTCACCTTCGAGCTTAAAAAGTTCGACTTCGTACTCAATACCTACGAAATAGAAACTACAACCGACGAGGACGGCAACATCGTCAATGTGAAAGACGAGTCCGGCAGAGACAAGCCGCTCGAACAAAACGGACAAAAAGTCGTAAAAGAGCGCGTAAACGTTTCCAACAAGTCGGCAGACGTAAGCGCATTGAAAGGCAAGTTCGTCAAGGTCGAAACGCAAGGCGACGACGGCCAAGTCAAAGTAAGCTACAAATTCAACCTCGAAGCGCACATTCGCCTCGATATCAGCACACTCACATACAGCACTCCCCTTCTCATCGACTTGTACGTCATCAACAACGACAGCTACCCCGACGGCATGGCGTTCATCGACTACATGGAAAACAACGGCAACGGCGAACGCATTTCGATTGACTACAAATCTGTAATGGAAATCGTCGCGGCGGTCATGGATATTCTTGGCGTAGACGACGACACTATGGAGCTGCTTCTCGGCGACTACCGCGTGAAGGTGGACAAAACCGTCTTCACGTCGATGGACATTGCAGGGCTTGACGACGTGCGCGATCTTCTCAACAACATAGCCGACGCGTTCAAGTTCGGGCAATCGGCGCTCGATGACGTCGGAGCCGCGTGGGACCTTGTCATGACGGCAGGCAACACCGAGGGCTTGCGCGAAAGGCTTGACGAAATCAAAGAGTGCTTTGAACGCGGCATCAAGAACATCAAACAAGCAATCGCGCTGTTTAACGGAAGCGACGAGCAAGAGCAAGAACAGCCCGAGCAGCCCGCGGGCGGAACTATAAACGGCAAGCTGTTCAAGGATATCGTAAACGGCGTCACGCTCGCAAACGATTCAAGAACTATTTGGGCGACGATAGACAACGCCATTACGACCAACACCAAAGGCGTTGCCGCAATAGAAGTCACTCACAGCAACGGCACAATCGACAGCATCACCGTGACAGACCTCGACGCCAACACCACCAAGCTCGACAAGTTCACAACTGTGTTCACGTCAGGTCAAGACATCGGCGAAATCACGTTGCCGGACGGCTATAACACCGATACCAAAAAAGCGAAGTATTCCGACTTTGCCAATATCAAGCACCTGCTGTTCGACGTCATGAACACGGCGAACATGATGGAATTCGAAATCGGCGGCGGTTCTGGCGATAAGATCAATCTTAATGTTTTGAGCATACTGAAAGTTGACATCGCATATTCGATAAAGGTAAAACTGATCGATCAGGGCGTGGGCGCAGAGCCGAGATACAAAACCGCCGTAGATGTCATGCTTGATATACCCGGATATCACACTAACGCCGGTAAGCTCACTGTATTCGGTCTTGCCAAATGCACCACCCGCCTGTTTTTCTACGACAATGTATTCTACATGCACGGTGTAGAAAGTTGGAGCGGCTCTGTAAAAGGTATAATCAATTGTACATATTCATACGACGTCACTTATAAAGATTACACGTTCACACTCGACGACTTGATGAATATGGCCGAACGGTCCGACGGCATAGACAGGATTTTCAAAGATTTTGTATTCAAACTGTTGCCTCTTCGCGAAACTTTCATTGTCAACATTCATGACAAGATTATCGACTCGGTTAAAAACCCGCCGGAAGCATCGGCAAGCCTCAAAACCATAGCGCAAATATTCAAAGGGTACAGCTACGAAAACGGCGTGCACAACATGACTATCGGCTTAAAGGAAGCGACGCTAAACGGCAGTCTCAGGGACGTGGAGTTCAAGATTATCGGCGCCAACGACAATGACGATAACATCTTCGACAACTATGTTTCTCACGCTTGGCTAACTACATCGTTCGGCTCCGATCCCGACAGCAACGGCTCAATTGCGACTATAACGCTCGACGCAACGCTAAACAATGCGCAAGTAAAAACGGTATACTATCTGGACGAAATGCTAACCCAAAAGGCAGACATCATTACCGAATACAGCCGCGCCGAGTTAAAGAGCAAAGGGCTTAACAAGACTAACATAGACGGTACAAATTACAGCATGGAAGATCTTGTCAAGGACGGCGGCTACCTCAAAAATCAGAGCCGCTGGACACAGATGTGGTAAACCGCAAAAAACACAAAGCAACCGCCGCTACAATTGAGTAGCGGCGGCGTTTTGTTTTTAATCTGTTTATATTCGTTGGAATCGGAAGCTACCGAATTCAACCGCTTATTTTTCGACTATTTCTCCGCAGGCATTTTTCATGACGAACGCCGCCAAATCCTTGACGTTGTTTTTCAATCCGATAAGCAACTTTATGTACAGCGCTGTTTGAGTCATACCGTTACAAATAGTGACATTTTTGACAAACACGTCGGGCGCATATTTCTTCTTCCCTCCCGACAGAAACATGGGAATTTCGGGGTGCGCCGCGGCAAACCTGTTGAACGCCTCGACGTTTACTTTTCCCGAGTGGTATGCGACTTGTACGACTGCCGAATAGCCCGTCAGATTGTAGGACGAATAATCCATGCCGACATACGGCTCTATGCAAAGCACCTTGTGTCCACTGAGGTCGAAGTCCATGCCATGCATAAGTCCGGTATCGGCAAAGGCATTACCGCCGCCGAGCGAGAAGTAAAAATCCTCGTGCAAATGCGCCGGTATAAGCCGCGCACCGTGATGGATGGTAACCATTGCGCCGGGGTTTTTATAGAGCACGAACACTCCGCGCTTACCGCTTTCTATAAGGCTTTTCGCTGCTTTGAGAACGACAAAGCCGTTACTGTCATAATTGGTGAGCGGATTGTCCGCCGCACACATGACAATCGGAACACGCGTCGAGCTGAAAGCGAATGCGAGATACGCCGAATAATAAGCGAGCGTATCCGTGCCGTGCGTAACAATGACGCCGTCGGGATTATCCAAAAGTGCGCGCTCGATAGTTAGCCGAAGCGTATTTAGATCGGCAAACTCGATTCCGGCGCTGTGGATTTTAAACTCACCGAAAACTTTATTCGCGCCGATAAATGCGGCTATCTGCTCGGTAGCCTCATCGGAAATGACGTATTCTCCATTGACCAAACGACTGCCTATCGTGCCACCCGTAGCTACGAGATTGATTTTCATAACAGCCCCTCCTCTATCGCCTCGAATAAATAACAAATAATCTTGGCATGATCGAACGCAAGTCTGCCGCGCCCTACAATGCGAGTATTGTTTAAATCGATTCTTCCGAATGCGTCGCGTGCTATTTCGAGCTTACACTCGAACTTGACGTCACCGCCGTCAAACCGCAAAACGCCCTCGGGCTTATCGTATGTAATATCAAACCATATCGCGTCATCTGCGTCATCGCCGGCGACAGCGCGGATCTTTTCGTCGACCTTGCCGCAATACACCGCCGTTATATTGCGCCAACGCGGATCGCGATCCGGCGTTGAAACGGTGACAAGCTGGCGCAAATTAACGCCCGATATGCCCGTTTCTTCCGCAAGCTCGCGGCTTACCGCCGCTTCACACGATTCGTTTTGATCGACGAATCCGCCGGGGAAAGCGTACATACCTAAATACGGGTGACCGCCGCGCTTTATCATCAAGAGCTTCAAGCCCCCGATTTTTTGCACATGAAATAACACCGCATCCACCGTCACGGACGGACGGAAATACTTAGTCACATCATAGTCCCGCAAAAACTCGGGCTCGGTTTTCCCGTCTTTGTCTTTTAGTAATGCCACGCTGCCAACCGCCTTATGTAATGTTTTACACGTGTATATATGATAGCACATGCAAAACAAAATATCAAGCATTTGCCTGCCTTAAAAAACATCAAGTCAATTTTTCTATGAGCGACAAGAACTTGCCCACGCGATTATTGTCGAGCGCGGCAATATATTCTGTGAGCCGAGCGAAGTTGTCGCTTTCGATTTTAGCGTAAGGATTGGTAAAATCGATGCCGCGCACGGTAAGATCTTTCATCACTTGCTCCACTACGTCGCGATGCGAGCGCAAGACCGAACGGTATTTATTCTGATACCTAAGCGCCGTTTTAGAGTCGCCGTCCGCCATTTCAAATATGGCTCTTCGAACACTCTTACCCTGCGCCTTGGCAACGAGCACAGTTTCCACGAGCTTTTTCACTTCGCCGTCCGTAAACGGCACAAAGCGCGCGCGCTCGACCTCGGTCTTTTTTATGCCAAGCTTTTTGGCCACCTCGGGTACAAGCTCGAAGGTCTTTGCCTGACCGTAATAATAGTTGCGCACCGAGTTGAGCGACCTCGACGTTTTGTCCGCCATAGCTTTAAACACTCCGGAGAGGCTTTCGCCTTTTTTTCGCGCGGCGGCGCAAAGCTCGAAAAGCTCGACCGTCTGTTCGATTGTCCAGTTATTGTTGTTCATAAACATTCCTCCGCGTAAATAATAGACTTCTCGGCGCAAATCTATACATATAGGCATACAACAAATCATAAAATAGCGTATGGAACTGCACATAAAAAGCGAATTCGACTGTGTTTACACGGTCAACGGCGAGTTTTACGAACGCGCGGACAGCCTGACGATGTCCGAATTCGAAGTGGTGTACATAACGGTATTTCCGCTCAAACACACTCTTTTGCCGTACACGATTAAGCTCAACGGCGCCGAAAACATACGCAACGAGCTTGCATGCGGCATTAGGCTTTCCCCGGAACACTATCTTCTGTCGCTCGCGCCGCGGTACATAATAGTCTACGGCACGGCAAGCGCTTCGCAGCCTCCGGCAAAAACGCATATAGCGCGGCTGTTCTCATTCATTAAAAACGGCGATATCGCCGCCGCATATTCAATGCTGACCGACGAACTGCGAGCAAACATAGACAAGGCAACGCTTTCATCCTTCTTTTCCGGATACGAGCGGCTAGCCGAATGCGATTGGGAGAGCGGCAATAAATTCTACCTTATCGATAAAAGCGGCGTGGCAAAGCTACACACGTACACGCTCAAAAACGAGTTCATAGACGATATCGCCGAGTGTGACTGATTTTCCCGCAATAGTAAACGCGCCGCAAGCTGCGGCGCGTTTTAGCTTGAACCGGTTTACTTGTTTCTTTCCCGACCAATGAGAAGTAGGGCGAGTATGCGCAGGAACTGCAATGCCGTCACCATGAACGACGCAACGTAAGTCATTGCGGCCGCGTGCAAAACCTTTTTTACTCCTGCCGCCTCGTCTGGAAGCATACACGTTTTGAGATACTTGTATGCGCGCCTGCTCGCGTCGAACTCGGTGGGAAGAGTCACGAGCGAGAACAGCAGAGAAAAGCCCATTACTACAAGCCCTGCCGTGAGAAGCATGCGTCCGATGTTTGTGTACGGCGACGCAAAGCCGAGTATATATCCTATTATGAAAATCGGCCACATCATTGAGCTGACGACGTTTACAACGGGAACGAGCTTTAACCGCGCCGACGAGAAGAAATATCCTCGCGCGTGCTGAACGGCATGCCCTGCCTCATGGCACGCGACGCCTATCGCGCCGATGGCCGACGAGCCGCGAACCGTATCCGATAATGAAATCGTGTTGTTTGTCGGGTTGAAATTGTCGGTCAAAGAGCCGCGAACGGCGGCAAACTTGATGTTTGTAAGCCCCTCGCTGTCGAGGAACTTGCGAACATATCCTTGCGCCGATATACCCGACGAGCTAGGCACGCTGTTGTATTTGCCGAACACGGTGTTTACTCTAATGGACGCTATTACGCTAAATAGCAAGAACGGCAAGAATAAGCACATCGTTATGCCGTACAGCAAATATGCCGGCTCGGAAAACAAATCTGAAAAAGTCATGACTTCCTCCTTGTACCTATTATATCACTGCATGAGCGTTTTGTAAAGGCGAATATCGCTTCGCGCGGCTTTTCATTACAATGCGTGAATGTTCGATAAACTTCGAGCTATTTCTCGGTGCTCTCGATAACGCCGCCGCCAAGACATCTATCGCCCACGTATACGACCGCATACTGCCCGGGCGTGACGGCGCGTTGCGGCTCGTCAAATACGAGCGTAAACCTGCCGTCATTTTGCACGCAAAGAGTGGCCGCTTGATCGGGCTGACGGTAGCGAGTCTTTGCCGTGCATTTGAGCGTATTCGGCATATCGAACTTGCCGATGACATTGAACTCCGCGCCGTAAACGGTTTTCGAAAACAGCGCGCTCTCATCGCCGCAAGACACGATTAAACGGTTGTTTTTGACGTCTTTGTCAAGCACGAACCATCTGCCGACCTCACCGCGCACGCCGCCTATGCCAAGTCCCCTGCGCTGTCCTAACGTATAATACATGAGCCCGTCGTGCTTACCCACGACGTGTCCGTCCGTATCTACTATATCTCCGCTTCTCGCCGGCAAAAACTCTTGCAAGAATTTTTTGAACTTGCGCTCGCCGATGAAGCAAATGCCCGTGCTGTCTTTTTTGTGCGCGACGGGAAGGTTTAGCTCTTCCGCTATTTCGCGAACACGCGGTTTTATTAAGTCACCGAGCGGAAACAGAACGTTAGTCAGCTGCTCTGTCTTTACCTGATTGAGAAAATACGTTTGGTCCTTGTCAGTGTCCTTCGCGCGAACGAGAGTATCGCCGTCTTTTTTGCAATAATGCCCCGTCGCTATAAAGTCCGCTCCAAGTCGATTGCAGTAATCGCGGAACGCGCCGAACTTGACAACGCGGTTGCACAGCACGTCGGGATTAGGCGTGCGGAACGCACGGTATTCGCGCAGGAAATATTCGAACACGCCGTCCATGTATTCCTTTGCAAAATTGACGGAATAGCATTGTATGCCCAGCTTTTCACCGACTACTTGGACGTCGCGCCAATCGCTTGCCGCCGGGCATTCGCCGTCCTCTTCCCAATTGTGCATGAAAAGCCCCGTCACGTCGTAGCCTTGATCTTTTAACAGCCACGCCGCGACTGCGGAATCCACGCCGCCGGACATTCCTATTATTACCTTTTTACCTTTTGATATCAAACTTTCCTCACTTAAATATAGTCAATGCAAATCTCGACCGCATACTGCGGCACAACCGTGTGAATTATAGCCTCGATTTGAGCTTTAATCTCATTTGACGGAACTTTATCGTCGGGTAGCTTGATATCGAGCGTAACCTTGCGGCACTCGTCGTCTATTGAAATATCGTGCGCCGTCGCACCGAAAACCCCTATAACCGAGTCCACGCCGGAACGAATACCGTCCAGCCTTTCGTCGCCCTCGACATACGGATCGGCGTGTATGCACAGCCTTACCCCGGTAGCCTCTAATACCTTGCGTTCGAGTGCGTCGCAAACGGCATGAACCTCTACGAACGCCATACCTGACGGGAACACCGCGTCCGCCTCGGCGATTTTCTTTGCCGCGCCGTAATCGTTGATGATAAGATCGTGAACGGACATAACGCGCGAATCGGACGTGAGAATGTTCATTACCAAATCGTAAAGCTCGGCGTCCGGCCGCTCGCCGAGCAAACGGCTGACAGTGCTTTTTAGAATGCGCACACCGAACACTACAATGACGATTGCAACCGCTATCGACGCATAACCGTCGATGTGCGCACCCGTCATCCGTTCTATGACCGCGCACACAAGCACAAGGCTCGTGACTGCGGCGTCGGACGCCGAATCGACTGCCGCCGCCTTAATCGTATCGGACTTTACTCTTCTGCCATGAACGGAATAGAATCCGAACATAAAGCACTTAACCCCGATCGACACGCCGAGAATAACCCAGACTGCGATATCGAATGCGACTTGCTCCGGTTGAACGGCGCGCTTCACACCGCCTATAAACGCCTCTGCACCGACTGCGACAATCACCGCGCCGAGAATAAACGTCGCTATGTATTCGTACCGTCCGTGCCCGAACGGGTGATCGTGGTCTGCGGCGCGCGCCGCAAGCGCGGTCGCGATTATCGTAACGATCGAAACAGCCGAGTCCGAGATGTTGTTAAGCGCATCCGATGACACAGCAGATGAATTCGCAAGTATGCCTACTGCGAGCTTTGCTATGCCGAGCGCAATATTGAGCGCAAGTCCGACGGCAAGTATGACAAGCGCGGATTTTGTCCTGTTCTTTGTTTCTGTCATAAACGGATTTTTTCAATCATTACGATTGTACTATTATATCGCAATCACATATTTACTCTTCGATTTCCATACCGTTACGCGATATCGGAATTTCCGATAATCTTCGATATCGATTCATTATATCACAATCGCTCTAAAACATCAAGTCATGTCGGCAAAATATCGAATTGCACTCAAAAAAACATCATGCGCACATATTCGCATATATGCACACGGCATTAACAATGTAATATCGGCAAAGTTCGTCAAACTTTTGAATACTCAAATAACTACCGCACCGAAAACCATTTTTGCGACGGGTATGCGTCGCGGTATATCGACCGCGCCTTGCCCGTGATTATGCAGTCGTACCGCATTGGCGAAACGCACGCTACATTGGGTGCATGCCGCCTCACGCTCAATACTTTGTCCACCGCAAACTCCTTGCCGTCCTTAACGACCGCAAGCGGCGTTATCTTCCCCTGCTCGTCGCACAGTTCGACTACGCTTATTGCAATTCTATCCATACGATTAGTTTATGCAGTGCAATATGAAAACAATAAAATTTTTGCAAAAAGAGTGCGGTGCTTCGCGCTATAATTGGCAAAAAGAAACCCCGAATTTATCGGGGCGTATTGTTTATTTTTCGTTTTGTTCAACGGCTTCATCGCTTTCGACGGTTTCGGCGCTTTCATTGGCTTCGGCGTTTACTTCGCTATCACTCTGCTCTTGCGACTCGACATCTGCGCTCGGCTGCTCTGTATCCTGCGCTGTCTTATCTTGTGTGCCGTCTGTCGCACTGCTGTCCGTCGCTACGCCCGCGCTCTTTGCCAAACGTTTTTCGGGATGCTTGAAATAGTAGAACAAGAACACACCGCCGCCGATGAAGAACACGATGAGGATAAAAACATTCCATAAAATATACTCGTTCCGCGAAATGTCGAAGTACGCGAGTTTAAGCAAACAGAACAGCGCAAACGCGTATTGCAATACTACGATCGAAACTATTATGGCTATTACATAGGTTTGTACAGCGCTCAAAAACATAAGTCAATTATACCGCGAATTGTGCCGTCTGTCAAGCGAAAACGCGCATTACAGCTTTGCCGCGAGCTTTTTGGCGCGCTTTACCGGTATGGGCGCGACTTGGCTCGAAACATTGCGTTCGACCTTGACGACTGTTGCCGGTCTGTTTACTCCGCTCGCGCCGAACGGCGCGGAAACGCGGTCGCCCTCTTCTACCTCGAAGTCGGTCACGTACCAATACACGGTATCGCCGCCGTCGAACTTTATTTTAACGAATGTGAGTGAATCGAGATCGCCGAGCACTCCGCCGCTCATAGAATGAATCATACAAGCCTCCTTTATATAAACACTTGCACTTATGCGCAGATATACAGCTTGGCGAGCGCGCGAGTATACGCAACATACTTTTCGGTATCGGTAAGCTCGCCGCACGCATAAACGCGTTCGTATTCCATGCCCTTGCACTGCGCTACCGTGTAGAGCAGTTTAGTCGGCACTGTTTTTTCGAGCTTTTGGCGCGTCGCAATGTCGGACGGTGAATATATGACTGCGACGCGGTCGTCGCCCACGTTTTTCAATTCTTCCGGCAGCTCCTCAACGCTCATTATCTGCACAGATCCGCCGTCAAGCCCCAGCGACGTGACCGTCATGCCGAGAAGCTTGTTGACGTACTCGGTTATCTCGCGCGCGTTGCGGTAGTTTTCGTTTAGCGAGTAGTGCTGCATATTGTTCCAAAGCGCGTCGAGCTCTGCGAAATCGCCTATGCCGCGCGCTTTGTCGATTTGCTGATTGACGTCGCCGTAAATATTGACGGTTGCGGCGGTACACTCCGCAAGCAGTTTGTATTCGTTCAAGAAATAGTCCTGTCCCTCGTCGATGAATAGCGCTCCGTCGAACGACGGCTTGCCGAGAATGTAGCAATAAGCTGTCAATAACAGGTACAGCTTACATTTTGTAAACTTGCTTCCGAGCTCCGGAATGAACGGGAGCTTTTTTAAATCGACCGCGACAACGGGCGCGCGCGGCTTTTCGAGTGTCGGCGCGACATAAGAGCCGCGCGCCCAGGCAAGCTCGCGCTCGTACTTATCCATTTCGTCGCGGTATGCGACAAGCCGCTTTTTGTAGTTCTTTTTGACGTCGCCGAGTGCGGCAATGAGCTTGCGCTTTACCGCGTCGCCATAGCATGCGGAAACGACCGAGTCGGGCAGGCTTTCGTCGCCTTCGAGTATCGCAGCCGACAGCGCCTTGCGCTCGGAAGCCTTGATTCCATGGAGCGAGAGAATGAGCTCGCGGTACAATTGCGGCATGACCATGCGCCGCGCCGCGTTTATCATGAGATCGTCCACAACAGGCTGAATATGCTCAATATAGCGTTCGCTCGGCGCAATGACGCATGCGTTATTGAGGTTGAGCTTGTTGTTGAAAGAAAGATATTCGAGACGTTGCAGCAATAGCATCGTTTTACCGCAGCCGGCACAGCCCGAAACAACGCAGTTCTCGTCCGCTGGCCGAATGATAATCGCGTTCTGGTTGGCTTGAATGGTAGGTATGATGTCGGTTAGCCGTTTGTCGCCGCGCTTGATTTCGAGCATGTGCGCCAAAAACTTATCGTACACGACTCCGCCGGACTCGATTGAATAATCCTGAAATACGGCTTCGAGTTTGCCGTTTCTTATGTCGAACTTGCGACGGAAAACCACTTTGTATTCGTATCCGCCGTACTCTATCGTGCCGTTTTCAAACCGCTCGTAAACCTTGTTGCCGAGCGGCGAATTGTGCGAAAACACGATTATCTTGTCCTTGTACACAATGACGTTCGCGCCGACGTAAATATCCGCTTCGTCGCCAAAAAACTCTTCGTCTAAGCCGAGCGAGCGCATGCGCGTCATTGACGGCGCGTCGAGCGATTGCGTATCCACTCGGCCTGTGGGAACGAGCTTCATTCTGGCAAAGTACGGCGTAGACAGCGACTTTTTCAAAATGGCTATGTCGCGCTTTCGCGCGTCATGCCGGAACTTATCAGTACGGTATTCCTCGACGTCGTTCTCGTCGTAGATATCGACTGTTCGATAAACAAAGCCGTCGTTTTCGAGTAGCTCAATCTGCTCGTTTATCATATCGAGAACTCGCCTTAAATGCTCGGCTTCTTCCGCTATCTGCTCGGCATTGAAGTTGTCGCTTTCCAAAAAATCCATAAATCATATTGTACAACTTAAATGTGTATTCGTCAAGTTTTTTAACCGCCGTGTGTGGGCTGTGGTGAGTGGTTTGATGTTACACCCGAATAATTGCGTTGCGATAATAGTTGCTTTGACGCCATGCTGTTTATGAGGATAGCGTATATTCCATATCATTTCATCGTAGTAGCGAATGTAGCCACTCGCCTTGTCATTTCGACCGTACACGAAGTACGTGGTGGAGAAATCAAGGCGTTAGCCGCATGATTCTTTTTGTGATACGAAGCAAGGTGAAGCCTTATTGCGAGCATTTATTGCCAGCCGAGGAATCACAACCTCTTTTAAAAACGACAAACCCGAGCATTACGCTCGGGCGTTATATTGCTTATATATAGCTTAAACAAGCGTATCTTCCGCTTGAACTTAAAATTCGGGAGTATATGAACTGCTTGCCGATGAGAACTGTTGAAAGTAACCGCTGCCGAATCCGAGCTTCAAGGCGTGTTCCGCAACCGCTTTGTACTCTATTTTGCGTAGTTTCTCGTGCGGCTCGCCCACTCCGTTCGGAGTGAATTGACTCATGAGCGAAAGTACCGTGTTTGTGCCCACACTTTCGGCTATCATATCGAGCGCGCGAAGCGAATTGTTGACGTTGCCGGGAAGCACCAAGTGCCGCACTATCATGCCGCGCTTTAAAATTCTCGCGCCGTTCACCTCTATCCACTCGTCGGAGGTTTTTCGCATTTCTTGCATTGCCGCCACCGCGACTTTTGGGTAGTCACGCGCGCAAGACAGCTTGACGCTCAATTGCTCATCCGAGTATTTGAAATCGGTCAAGAACACGTCCGAGAACGCGGCGGCGCGGCGCACTGCCTCCGTCGTTTCGTACCCGGACGTATTATATATATAGTTGTGTTTATTTTCGCACTGCGGCAATGCGCGTTCGATTGCGGAAAGGAAGTGCGACGGCGTTACAAGGTCGATGGAGTATTCTGAACTGTCGAACAACTCGGCAAGCTCTTTATCTCCGTACTCTTTCCCCACGCCGCTACGGCTTATTTTATAGTTTTGACAGTACGAGCATTTGAGCGCGCAACCGCCGAAGAACACCGCCATGACTGTACCGAGGCACGGTTCTTCGTAAGTAAACTGACTTACCGTTTTTGCAACAACCGCATTCTTACCGCCGCCGCAAAACCCCACTTCGCCGATGTCGCGGTCGGCTTTGCACGCTCTCGGGCAATCCAAACACTTCATTTGAGTATCGCTTTTAGTACGGCGCGCTTGACCGTTTGAAAGCTTAAATCGCCGTCCTGCCAAAATGTAACGAGCGGAAGCTTTGCGTCGGCGCAGATTGCGGCGACCTTCGCGTCGCGCATCTGCCTATCCTCGCGCAGGTGCGAGCGGTCGTTGAGCTCCACCAAGAGCAGAGGCTCGAACGTATCCCTATCCACAAAGCAATAATCGCAAACGCGGAAAAGCTCGTTGCGGTACGAGGTGTTTGTTTTCTTGTCTATTACATTCGTGAGCGCAACCTGCGGCACGACTTCGTATTTGCTCGGTGATATCTCGCGCAATAACTGTAAAAAGTTATATTCCGGGCGAGAGAGCATGACGCGCTTTCTTTCGTATTTTGCGTTGAGCTTGATCTTGTCTTTGGGCTTGTATAAAAGCGCAAAAACGCAAAACACCATCAGTATGACGCTGACGATAGTCATTATCCAAAACGTATCGTCATGAAAATTCCGAAAAAACGGCATAAGGCTGAACGTAAATAACGTCAGCCCGACAAAAAAGAAAACTATATAAATGCCTTTTCTGAATTTCATACCGCTCCGAATAATAAATGAGTGGCTAAGGTTGAGATTTCTCTCTTAGGTCGAATTGATAATTCGGTTATCTCGGAATGATAACTACATAGCGGTAAGGCTCTTTGCCTTCCGAAGCGGTTGTGACGCGCGCATCGTCAGTGAGTGCATTATGAATTGTGCGGCGGTCGATTCTGTCCATCGCTTCGAGCTTGATTTTGCGGTGCTTTGCCACGCACTCGTTTGCACGCCGCCTTGCCATTGCGGAAAGCGACGCCGCGCGTCTGTCGCGGTAACCGTTGCAATCGACGGTTATGTTCACATGACTTTTTTCGGCACGTGCGCAGGTTTCCGCCAGATACGACAATGCCGAAAGCGTTTCGCCGTGCCTGCCGATGATAAGCGAATCGTCGCCCTCTTGCGCTGTGATCTCTATAAACTCACACGACTCGCGCGTTTCGATTTGGGTGCCGCCGAATCCCATTTTTTCGATAACGTCTTTAACAAACGTCAATGCATGCTCTGCCGCTTTCTTGTCTTCCTCGCTGAGCTTTCTCGGTGCGGATTCTTTGCGGTGCTCTGTTTCTTTGGTCTTTTCTTCTTGCTTTGCCGCGGTTTCCGATTGTTTTGCGGGCGACTTTTTCTTTTCGACCTTTTTGCCTGCACCCTGATTGTTCTCGGTCTTGGGCTTTGCGTCGCCACTCTCGTTTGCGGCTTTTTGGACGGGTTTCTTTTTACCCTCCGCCTTGATTTCGAGCTTTTCCTCTTTTACGGGTTTTTCCGCAGCCTCGGGCTTTTCGCTTTTTTCAGGCTTTGCCGGAGCTTCTTTTTTGTGCTCGTTTTTGGGCGCGGCTTGTTCTTCGGCTTTCACTTCCGCCTGTTCGGGACGGTCGAGCGTCAAACGGACTTTGGCCTTGCGGAAAAGTCCGCCTGCCTCTACTACTTCCACGTTTACTTCGTCAAGACTGACGCCGAGCTGTTTAAGACCTTGACTTATTGCGTCGTCTATCTTTTTGGCGCTTACTTCGATTGTCACTTTCCTACCTACCTTTTGCCGTGCGCGGCATTTGCGCGTAGCGCGGCTTGTTACTTCTTTTTCGATTTGGACGACATGTCCATGCCCATCAAATCGTTGGGATCGGGCCTGCCGCTTTTCTGAACGCTTTTGACAGTCTGTTGCCCCGACTTTTTGGCTTTCTTGTTCTTTGCCGGCTTGTCGGCACTTCCGCCCTGCGCGTAACCTTCCGCCGCCGCTACAACCGTTTCTTTCGCGCCGGCATTGGGATTGGCGCCCTTAACATAATGGATAATGGGCGACTGCTTGTATGTGACCGTGCGCGCGCAACCCGTTGCAATGCCGTGATTGCGGTTATGCTTGTAGCGGTCGATGAGCTTGATTATGTTCGTGAATGCGAAGTTAAAGAACAGTGTGGTCGCGCTGTTGACTACCATGTACACCGCAAATATCGACGCGTACTGCGTTGCGAATATCGCCATCATGATAGGCATGATGACCATCATTACCTTCATACTCGTGGCTGTTCCGCCCTTTGCATTTACCTGTCCTGCGCGCTTTTGCTGGAACATCGTAAGAAGCTGTGACGCGACGGACAGCAGTACTACGAGCAAAGGCAAAATCAAATATCCGTTTGTTCGGCTCCTGCTCTTGTCGTGCAAGAGCTTGTACATAACGCGCTCGTACATGACGCGGTTGTATGCTCTGCTGTGGTCCTCGGACGGCAGCTTGCTCGTCGAGGCTTTTTTATAATCGTCTATTCCCTTGACAAACGCGCTCCACGAAAGAATGGCCTGATTGCCCCAAGGCACGTCCGGCGCCCAAATATTCTTAACCCACAAGAACGACGCTTGGACTTTGTCGACGCGCTTGACGCCCTCGCGCATCAGCGTGAAGTTCTCCGGCAGCACTTTGTTATACTCTTCGTTTTTGCGCAGCTCTTTGACGTAGCTGTCGTCGAGCCCGTTGTAATACATTTGATATATTACGTCCTGGCCTATCGCTATCGCTATCGGTTGAAGCGCCGTTTCCTCTGCGGTGGGGTTTTCCTCATCCTCGGGATTGTAGACCTGACTGTAAACGTATTGGAACTCGTCGTACATCGTCGTGTACTGCTTAAACGTCATATATTCCGCGATAGTCTGCATGGAAATCCACAGCGTGATGAACACGACGAGAGTAACTATCATGGGCAGACACGACGAAAAATAGCTGTACCCTTCTTTGCGGTTAAGCTCCATTTGTTTTTGCGAAAAAGCCTGCTTGTCATGACCGTACTGCTTTTGGATTTTCTCCATCGTAGGCTTTAACCGCTCGGTAATCTTTTGATTCTTGTGCATTTTGTACCGCTGATAGAAATCGAGCGGAGAAAGGACCAGCTTCAAAAGCACGGTAAATACCACGATTCGCCAGCCGTAATCGGCAACGAACGCAAAAACTTTGAGTATGAGCAAATGCCACATACTGCCCGGCGCGGCGACCTTGGGCGTTATAGCCGCTTGCACCGATCCGAATATTGCGAATACGGAATTCAAAATAGCCATTTCATATCTCCATGGGGGTTGTCCGGCACGGGATCGAATCCGCCGGCCTTCCACGGCACACACCGCAGCAATCGCTTTGTCCCGAGAAATATTCCCCGTATTACGCCGAATCTCTTTATCGCTTGTACCATGTACGTCGAACAACTCGGCGTGTATATGCAAACGTCGGGCGTAAGCGGCGATATGCACTTTTTGTAAAAATACACAAGGCCGAGAAACAGCCAGCGAAACGTTATTATATCGATGATTATGCGCTTGACTTTGCGACTCATAGCATAAGTCCCGCACGCTCGAAAAGCGATTCAATCTCTCCGTCGAGCGTGTGATAATCCTTGTCCGCCGACGATGGGTTTGCTACGACAATCGCCTGGCACCCCGAAAGCATAGGGATTCTTTCGCGAACGGACGCTCGGAGCCTGCGCTTTACCTTATTGCGCACGACCGCCTTGCCGACTTTGTTCGATACCGAAAAACCCACCCGCACGGATCGCGCGGGCGTGAAAATCAAAGCGACGTCGGCCTCGCACAAGCGCTTGCCCCTGCGGTAAACGTACGAAAACGAGCCGTGCTTATTCAGTCTGTGCGCCTTGTTAAGCAATTACTTGCCGAGCGGTCTGGGGGTAAGGTTCTTGCGGCCCTTGTTACGGCGGCGTTTGAGAACTCTGCGTCCGCCCTGCGTTTTCATTCTTTGACGGAAGCCGTGGACTTTGCGCTGTTGACGCTTTTTGGGTTGATACGTTCTCTTCATGATGTTTCTCCGAAATTATGCGGTTTTCACCGCAATAGCATACTAACGATAATTATACATTAATTCAACTGTTAAGTCAAGGATTTTTAATATGAAATATGCGACCGAACATACTCGCTCATGTCCAAATACGCTTGCCAAATCGCAACTTTCGAAGTATAATTATTTACGGATTTATACGTATTATGAAACTTCAAAAATTACTTTCAATGGTCAGACGGTGCGACGCGGATTTCGGACTGATAGAGCAAGGCGACAAGATTGCCGTGGGACTGTCCGGCGGCAAGGACTCGCTTGCGCTGCTTTACGCGCTTGCCTCTTATAGGCGGTTTTGCACAAACAGCTTCGAGCTTTGCGCAGTCGTGATAGACGCCGGCGCCGGCGCCGACTTTTCTCCGCTCGTGCCGCTTTGCGAAAAGCTCGATGTACCGCTCCATATCGTCAAAACGGAGATTGCGCCCATCGTGTTCGAGGCGCGCAGGGAAAAGAACCCGTGCTCGCTTTGCTCAAAGAT
Source organism: Clostridiales bacterium (assembly GCA_022508445.1). GTDB lineage: Bacteria > Bacillota > Clostridia > Christensenellales > Pumilibacteraceae > Anaerocaecibacter. The sequence goes on from JAFLVG010000011.1 coordinate 32,687, forward strand.
GAGAAGAGGCGCGCTCGACGGCAAGCTGAACGAGCTCGGCTACAACGTTCTCGCGCTCGGGCACAATGCCGACGATATGGTGGAAACACTTCTGCTCGGCATGCTGTACGAGGGGCGGCTTAACACTCTTCAACCGAAGTCGTATCTCGACCGCGCCGGCATAAAGCTCATTCGTCCGCTTTTGTATGTTCGCGAAAAGGAAACGGCGGCGTTCGTCAGGGAATACTCCGCGCCCGTAGTAGTCAACCCCTGCCCGGCGAACGGATTTACAAAGCGCGAAACTATGAAGTCGCTGATATCCGAAATGTGCAAAATAACGCCCGACGCGTTCGAGCGCATTCACTCGGCACTCACTCACCCCGAACGCAATAATCTTATTAAGAAGTGACGAGGTAAAAAAATGTTCGATTTCGCGCTGTTCGATTTAGACGGTACTCTCACCGATTCATACGACGGAATAATCAATTCGGTCAAGCACTCGCTCGAAAAGCTGGGCGCACCATGCCCCGACGAGAGGCGCTTAAAGTGCTTTATAGGTCCGCCGCTCTGGGATTCGTTCGTCACGCACTGCGGTTTCGATAAACCCACCGCCGAGCGCGCGGTCGAATACTACCGCGAATATTATTCGGTCAACGGCTGGCAAGAAAACAAGGTGTACGACGGCGTTCTCGAAATGCTGCAAAGCCTCAAAGCAAAAGGCAAAACGCTCGGCGTGGCAACCTCCAAGCCCGAGCATTATTCAAAGAAAATAGTGCATCTTTTCGGGCTTGACAAGTATTTCGACTTCGTCGCAGGCGCGACGTTCGACGAATCGCGCTCCACAAAGGATAAGGTTATCGCCTACGCGCTCGAACAGATAAATACCCCAAAAAATCGAATTGTAATGGTCGGCGACCGCAGTCACGATATTTCGGGCGCAAAAGCGAACGGGCTGAAATCGATAGGCGTTTTGTACGGCTACGGCGATAAAAACGAGCTTACGGAAGCAGGCGCAGACTATATAGCAAAAACTCCGCATGACGTTGTTACAATAATAGATTGATATAAACAAAAAGGCTTTGCGAAATTTGCAAAGCCTTTTTTATGCCGTAAATTGATATTTACATGTTACTTACATTTAAGCATTGCGGATAGTGCGGCGATGAACGCGTCGTTATCCGCTTCATCGCGTATCGCGATACGAACATATTGTTTATCGGATATGATTTTACCCGATAGATCCTTTGCTATTATATTGTGACGCAAAAGCAATTGCTTTACAAATTCGCCGGAAGTGATCCCTTTAAGTTCCAGTGTCAGATAATTCGCTTGCGACGGAATTACGCGCAAATACTTTCCGAACTTTTTGAGCTCCGCGACAAACCGCGCACGCTCGGCTTTGAATTTTTTCAGCGCCGCCGCATAATCTTTTTTGTACTTTTCCTCGATTTGTAAGTAGAACTCGGCGAACGAATTTATATTCCATATTCCGACGTCATGCTTGATAAACTTAATGAAATCGGCGTCGCCAGACGCGATTATTCCCAGCCTCAATCCGGGTACTCCGTAGCTTTTCGATATGCTTTTGACTACGCACATGTTCGTATATCTATCGAGAAGCTCTTGCGAAATAAACGAATTGTCGTCGCCGTCCGCAAAATCCACAAACGATTCGTCAAGCACGAAAAAGATGTTATTTACGGCCGTCCATTCGGCAAGCTTCATGACGTCCGCAGGCGGAATAAAGTTGCCGGACGGATTATCGGGGTTTATAAGTATCAATGTTTCTATGCCCTTGCCGCCGAAATACTCGATGACGTCCTTTGCCGTATAAGACATGTCGGCATTATCGGGAGTAAAAATAACTTGCTCTTTCTTGTCGTATCTGTTCGAATACTCTTCGAACGTCGGCCGTATAATCCCTACCTTTCCGTCGATACGCGACATGACGGATTTAATAAGCTCCGCCGCACCGTTGCCGACTGCGATATTGTCAATGCTTACACCGAAATTTTTTGCCGCGAGCAAGCTGTTTACGCGCATGCCCGAAGGATATTGCGTGGCCAAAATATCGAAATTCGCCTTTATCTCGTCGAGCAATCTTTGCGGAGGAAAATACGGGTTTACCAAATAGCAAAAGTCCAACAGCTTGGGATAGCGCCAATAACCGCCGTAACGGCTTTGTAGCGCCTTTATTTTATCGTCGCCCGTGGCAAACATAGAGGACGCTATATCCAAATCTTGAATATCGTCTATCTCGTACCACAGCTGTCCGTCCAGCCTTTTCGCCTTGATTTCGGGCTCGTCGAGCATCGTTATGATTTTTAAAACCTGCTCATAGTACTCATTATTGCCGACGGCGGCGCTGTACGCGCCCAAAAACGGAACGTAATGCGTTTTGGAAAAGTGCTTTCCGAACTTGTAAATATTCACCGTTTTATAGTACGACTTCATATCATCGAACTTGAATTTTTTGCCCGGAACAAATTCGAGAATATCGTCGTCATCCGAAAGCTTGACGCATGTTCCATCCATCCAGCTCTCGTATTTATCGACAAGCGCGAGCGTATCGCGAGGATCGTTTACCAAAAGATCGATGACGGCGTCCTCTACGATAATGTCGGACTCGAACAGCAGAGTGTCGTCCTCACACAAATGCTTTTTTGCAAGCGACAGCGAATATATGTTGTTGGTCTTGTCGTAGATGTGATTGTTCACGTACTCTATCGGTGTTTTGACGCCGAGCGTGCCGATAAAGTCCACAAGCCTTTGCCCTTGATATCCGATGACTATTACAATCTTTTTCAGATTGTACGCTTCAAGCTGGTGCAACAACCGCTCAATCAGCGATACTCCGTTGACCTTGACCATGCACTTTGTGTTGTTTTGCGTAAGCTCTTTGAGCCGCTTGCCCATTCCGGCAGCCAATATTACCGCTTGCATTTAGTTCTCCTCCGCGGCGTTATCGGTAGTCGAATCGGATCTAGATTCGACGGTCGTATCCAAACAGATTATCTGCGGATTGTGTATGCAAACGCGCTCGTTCTCGGGCGGCGGTTGCATATAGTCGCCGTAGATAGTGCGAAGCATCATATCGTATTTGGCAAATATCTTCAAATCGTAACCGCCGAACTTGATATCAATGTATTCATCCGTCAAACCTTTCGGGAATTTATCTCGCATTGTAACAGGCATCGACAAGTCTATATATTCGTAATTATCGGGCATATCCTTATACTGCATAATGTAGGCTTCGCATTTTTCCTTGATGCGCCGCTTGGATTTTTTGGGGATTAAAAGCATCATTCTCGAAACAAGTTCAAGTATCTTGCCGCGCAACCCTTTGCCGGCTTTGAAAGGATGGTTGCGAGTATACACGAGGCGGAGCTTTGCTTTATAAAGAAACTTCTTACGCTTTTTCTTGTCCTTGGGTATCCTGTCAAGCGGAAACACGTCGAGGAAAAATCCGTGATGTCCCGGTTTTTTCAACTCCTCTTCGCTCGACGCCATTATGGTATTGTCCTTATAAATCTTCGTATGTACGAAAATAGTGTCCGGATCGTCGCTCGCAAGAAGCGAATATCCGTCTGTCGGATGCTCGCGCCACACCGCGAGGAAGCGCTCGTACTCGTGCCGCTCCATTAAAACGTCCACGTCGTCGTCCCACGGTATAAATCCGCCGTGACGCACTGCACCGATTGCGGTGCCGTATGCAAGCGAGTATTTCAACCCGTGAGTCTTGCAGAACTCGTCGAACATGACGAGAATTTGGGTTTCGGCTTCTTGAAGTTTTAATAACATGTTGTCATCCCCTTCGTTCGTTGCCGCCGCTTCGGCCTGCGGCACGAACTCCGTCATTGTATTTTGCGCGGCGCCGCATACCGCCGCTACCGGCATGTCCGCACTTTCACGATTGCGGTGACGCAGTCTGCTTTTCACCACGCCGATATAGCGAATGAGATACTGCCTTACAAGTACGTCGGCAATCAGTAAAAGTATTTTGAACGATCCGGATACAGTTACGTTTGCTATACTGCGTTTTTATCCATGCCTTTCAGTCTATGACCGATATCATACTCTCAACGTCTTTCGATATAAGCCTTAATCCTGCTTAACGGTGTTTTCTTCTTGCGCTTCGTTTAAATACGTTATTTCCGGATTGTGCTTGCAAACCCTTTCCTCCTCAGGCGGAAGCTGCATGTAATCACCGTACATCGTCGTAAGAAATTCATCGCTTTTGTTTGTTATCAAAACGTTAATTTGCTCGAACTTTATCTCGGAGGTTTCAAACAAATCTTTGGGATAGGAAAACCCGAGCACTCCGGGGCGTTCAAGTCCCATATAAACGAAATTGTCTTCCATATCTCTGTACTGCTGAATGTACTCGTGATAGCGTTGTTTGAGTTTGAGCTTGTACTTTTTGGGCTTCATTAGCAAAATTCTCGATACAAGATTGAGAAATTTACTGCCGTTTCTGTACGGAATATCCCGAGTGTAAACCAAGCGCAGTTTGGCTTTTCGCAAAAGTTTTTTGCGCTTTTTCTTGTCTGTGGGCACCTTGTCAAGCGGAAAGATATCGACAAAAACGCCCTGCGAGCCCGATACTTGCATTTTTCCGTCGGGCGACCATACAACGCCGTCTTTATAGACCTTGCCGTGATTTATATGACAACCGGGATCTTCGTCTGTCGCAAGCGTGTAACCTTTGACAGGATTTTCACGCCACAATTTTACAAACCTTTTATACACGTTGCGGTCCATACAGATGTCTATATCGTCGTCCCACGGAATGAACCCGCCGTGCCGAACCGCGCCGAGCGCAGTACCTGCATACACTGAATAGTTGATGTCGTTTTCACGGCAAAATTTATCGACAACCGTCAAAACCTCGAACTCAACCTTTTGCAGTTCTTTTAACCTTTGGTTTTCCATTATGCTCCTTTTTGGGTATATCCCAAATATGATTTAAAATTATTGTTCTTGAATTCGGTTATCACGTTTTCGCCTTGCGGCGCAATTTATATTTTAACGGGCAATGCCGCATTTTCGCTTCTTTCGGTATTTCCGCGCTTCCGCGCCTACCCCGTCGCGAAGCTCCGACGGCTTCGGTGTGACTCAGTCGGCTGCAATGCAGTCGGTAGTAGTTTCAAGCACTGTAATATTTCCGCTTATATCCACGCGCTCCCCCGCATTAACGAAAAAGCAATCGCCACACTGCGCTACTCTCCCACTGACCATTCCAAAGCCGTCTGTCACAGTCACTGCGGTATAGCTACTATCGTTGAATACGGTATGAGCTCCGTCTTTCTTTTTTACAGTAAAATATTCACAGCGAGCAAGACAGTCATCAAACCGTATCGGCGTGTACTGCGAAAAGTCGAGGACAGACAATGCTTGTTCTAGGTGCAATTCACGACGATTGCCCTGATCGTCCATACGGCAATAATCGAACAATCGAAATGTAGTATTGCTGTTCTGCTGTATTTCTACGAGCAAACAGCCCGCTCCTATCGCATGAACCGTACCCGCGGGGACAAAATATGACTCGCCCTTTTTAATCGGAATGTAGTTAAGCAGATCGAGAATGGATCCGTCCTCAACCGCGCGTAAACACTCTTGACGATTTGTATTACGTTTAAAACCGAGATAAATACCTGCGCCTTCGGCGCAATCTACTACATACCACATCTCGGACTTACCCATCATGCCTTCGTGTCTTTTCGCAAATTCGTCGGTTGGATGCACTTGCACAGAAAGATTATCATCCGAGTCTATCAGCTTAATCAAAGCCGGAAACTCATTGAATGCTTCACAAGCTTTTCCCCATGTCGGTTTAGGACACGCGAATCCAATGCGCTCTCCGCTTTCTGTAAAATTTTCACCATCCGCATTGAACGAGCAAATCCACGCCTCGGCGATTTTTTCAGCTACTGCTGAATTTCCCGAACCGTTCAAGCGAAGGATATCATAAAGCCTATGTCCGCCCCAAATATAATTTTTAGTTATCGGTATCAGTTTTTTCATCTTGTTTTTCGGTGACTGCGGTTTCAACTTCGTTCGACTCAATCTCATCGGAGGTTGCGGCACAAGCGTTTGCTATTTGCTCTTCCGCACCAACTGCCGCCAATGTTGCCTTTTTACTCTTTCTTCCGAAAATGCGTTTCAATGTCGTGAGTAGATATTTAAACTCTTGCGTCCTATGATAAGCCAGCACAAAAATCAGATTAGGCAAAATCAAACATATAACGAATTTTGCGATAAAGCACCATATTCCACTACTCGGGATAAAATAACAACAACCGAATGCGGCAGCGCCTGCACAAAATGCAACTATGGTATAAATCGCATATCGAATGAAATAGTTTACGGTATTTACCTTGAAATAATTTTTGTAAAGCACAAAAGGCTCTACCCACAGTGGCGCGGCTACCGTACTTACTATCGTAGCCACAATAACGCCGTTTATGCCGATATATCTTACCAGCAGAATGTCCAGTCCCAAATTTATTCCCGCCTCGAACAGCGGCTTGAATTTATCGTTCCAAAACAAGCCCGCGCATTCTTTGAATGCGTCTGTCATCCTTCGTGACGCAGTCAAGTAAAAGCTTGTACAAATTAATATGACGGTAAGATATTCAAGCTTGTATGCGGCATTGCCCGTCAACAATACGATAAAGTCTTGAAAGCAAATGACAAGTCCCAATGTAAAAAAGCAGACAAGCCACATGAGCACCATATTCAAAGCCTTGTATATCTTATAAACATCTTCCTTAGTTTTAGTGGCAATTAAATTTCCTACACTGCTTCTCACCGCTGTTATAAACAAGTTTATAATCGATAAAAACGCAGTCGTAACAAGCGTATAGTTGGAATACATACCCAAAATGGTCGCACCTATATACGCAGAAATTATTATGCTGTCCGTTGAAAATACCGCTGCGCTACCGATCTTGTGAAAAACGAGCGCACTTGTATTTTTGGCGATCTCGCGTTTATCCGCTTTATTTATAGGCTGCGCTTTGCCTCGTATATCGGGAAACAGTTTGTACGATAAAGCAAAAACAATTGCCGCGTCCGCCGCGCTGAACACCACCATCACAGCAATGTAAGCATAGTAATTGCGCCAAACTACCATAATGATGACCTGCACTATCGACAACGCCACGTTTACAATCAATCCCACCTTGCTCTCGATGTCGTTACGCTGATATGCGAAAACAAGTGACCGACGATACGCAAAGAAATATCCTATAACATTGTGCGATAAGTAAAGAACGTACACGACAGTCAAATTGACGTCTACGTTAGGTGCATCTTTGATTAAATACGGCAATGCGGGAATAAGACTCAGTCCTATTACGACAACCACGCCACCTATTATCAAATAGAAATTACGATACAGCCTTAAAAACGACTTGATTTTTTCGGTATCGTTATCTGCAATAGGCTTGTACATCGAATACACTATGGCGTTGCCTACTCCGAGTTCCGCCAACGACAACACATTCAAGATGTTGGAATACAAACCGTTTAAGCCGAGATATTCGACCGCCAAATATCTTACAAAAATTGCTCGAACAACAAAATTGAGCAGCATTTTCGTAACATACGCAATAGCTGCAAAGAACGTGTTTTTAGTAGAATGTGCCGCTCTTCCGTCCAAATTATTATCCTCTTTTACGGAACGGATACTTGAATATTTTTTTTACCGTCCCTCCGAAACCGTTAAAAACAAGACTGTGCGCAAGCCTACGCCCCATAAATTTGCTCAGCTTCCTGACTTTGGCAAGCTTTTTCAACTCCTCGGGGCTACGCCACGAATTAGTGAATCTGTGAATACAATATGTATTCGGAGTCACTTTGACCTTAAAAGTAAACATGTCTTGCGGTGAAAAATACGCCTTTGGGTAAATTGCGCCGTCAGGCAACACAATCGTTTTTTTGAAATTCAATTCTTTTATTGAATACATCTCGCGCATTTTTGCCGTAAACGGAATTGGCAACGGTACAATATTCATGCTGCCATCCTCATTTATAAAGCGCGTGGATTTAAAATATTCAAGCATTTCCGCGAAAACCCGATGCCCGGCGACTGCGCCCAGAACCGCAGGCTCGAATGTGCCACGATCCTCATACCCTGTAAAAATATCGTGTTCTAATAAATCGTCGAAGCTTTTGACAACCTCCACGTCGCTGTCGAAATATATTCCGCCGTGTTCGTGCAACACCCAAAATCTGAAATAGTCTGCCACGAAAGCATATTTTTTCGCGGCGTAAGCTTGCGCAACATAGTCACCGTAAGCGTTAGGATCGAAATTATTCTCATCCCATCTGCAAATTTCATAGTCCGGCATAAATTTTTTCCACGACTCTATGCACATAATCGCCTTGTCTGACAACGGATTGCCGCCGAACCAACAAAAATGTATCTTTTTAGGTATCACTATTTTTCATCCTCTTCAATTTGTATTTCAACAAGTTATACGCCGTTTTCGCTCGGTATTTTAACGGACAATGCCGCATTTTCGCTTCTTTACGGTATTTCCGCGCTTCCGCGGCTACCTCGTCGCGAAGCTCCGCCGGCAAAAAATCTTTGTTCGCCGCATAACCGCTTAACGTCAATGCGGCACGGCATCTGAAATAATCGGCTACCCGTTTATCTCCGATTTCCGTAAAATAATCGACGTTCGACCGAAATGCGTCGCGCATATCCGCAAAGCTTTTCATGCTTTTCGAGCCATTCATTATACTGCCGCTACGTTGTCTGTAAAAATATAACGGCTTGTTTACTCGCACATATCGCTTGCACCCGTACAGCGTTTTATATGTGAAAAACTCGTCCTCATGCAGTCTTCCCTCTTCGAAGAGAGTACTTCCGAGCAAGTCGCGTTTATAAATCTTATTCCACACTACTACGAGCGGCTTGCCTTTGCCCGAATCGGTCAAAAGCTTCTTGATGTCGTCGCGAACGGTAACAGATTTTTTGACGTGATTGACGGGCTCTGAAACTCTGCCTTCGCAAAACTTGACATATTCGCATTCGCAAATGTCGGCGTCGTATTTGACTACACAGTCTATCAAAGTTTTTACATAGTCCGCATCGACGTAATCGTCGCTGTCGATGAACACCACGCATTCCCCGTTCGCCTGCTTCAAACCGCAATTCCGTGCCGACGACAGCCCGCCGTTCTCTTTATGAAATACCCGCACGCGCTCATCCGACTTCGCATATTTTTCGCATATCTCGCCGCTGTCGTCCGTGCTTCCGTCGTCAACGAGAATAATCTCCAAATCGGTATACGACTGCCCTATGACGCTGTTCAAACATTGTTCGAGATATTCCGACACATTATAAACGGGTATTATGACGCTCACCATCATCGACCGCTTCTCCTCGACCGCGCGTACTTTTTGATAAGCCAAACAAATTTATGTTTAAGCGCGAACACCATGAACTTGCCTTGCCTGCAATAGTATTTTGCTTGTTTTATGCATTGTCGATAAAAATCGTCTTTGAGCTGTCTTTTAATTTCCTTGCGCACCATTTTGTACGGCTCATTGCCGCCGAGGTGCGATAAGCATATATTAAAGAATTTGTGCGTTATGTTGCGGCAAAACTGCGCCTCAAAATCAAACTGCGACAAATCTATAAAGCGCTTGTAGCTATTGCCGATGAGCTTGGCCTCGTCCCAATTCCTTGGCTTGGCAGACATGATAGCCGATTGCGGATTAGTACGGTAGTTATACAGGCACCCGTCTATAACGAACATCGACTGCGCCATGAATATGCACGACCTGATACACACCGAGTCCTCGCCTATTTTTATGCGATCGTCGATACCGTTTTGGACTTTTACAAAAATCTCGCGACGCACGGCTTTCGCGCAAACATTGGACGTAAAAGAATCGGCATAAGCATTTTCGATAAGTCGCGGAAAAATCTCGCGCTCCAAGTCCGCACGCGTAAAAAATCCGCTTCGTGCTTTGACCGGCTTCATTACGGTCGTATCTCTGTAAAACTTAACAGTACCGCAGCAAACGGCGTCCGCATCGTGCGCTTTCAGTGCGTCGTTGAACATATGAAGGTATTCGGGCGACACCGTATCGTCCGAGTCTACGCAAACGATGTATTCCCCACGCGCCGCGTTAGCGCCGGCTTTTCTCGCGCTCGTAACTCCGCCGTTGTCCTTGTGAATTACGACAACACGCTTGTCCGTCTTTTCGTACTCGTCGCAAATATCGGGACAGCCGTCCGGCGAACCGTCGTCTACGAGAATGAGCTCGAAGTCGCGGAACGTTTGCGCGAGTATGCTATCCACACATTCGCGCAAAAACGCTTCCGATTTATATATGGGCACTATGACGCTGAATAACATGTTTCCTTACGCGTTTGGAAAAGTAATAATTTATATTGTCTTGCGTTTCGATCACGTCGGCGGCACAAGCGCAAACGAGTGCAAGTAATATATACACCATACTGTTCGCGTCTATCAACGATTGACAGAATGCGAACGCGACAAACGCCCGAGAACGTTTGTTCTTTATCCTCTTGAACAATGTCGCTATAATCAGTGCGAATAAAACAAAGCCGACAATTCCTACTTGTGACAGCAAGTCAAAATACAGATTGTGAGACGAAGGATGAATACCGTAAGTCAAATAAACGTTGTTTCCGAAAACCGGGTGTTTTACCCACTCGGATAATGCGATAAGCCATAGATCGGTTCTGCCGTTGCTGTTCAAAAAATCGATATTTCGCTCGTTAGACAAATAAACAAACGCCACAATCCCTATTGCTGCAATAATAGGCAAAACAACTATTGACATCTTTGCAAAGCGTTTAGAACGAATATTGGTCAAAAGCAGAACGAGCGCTCCTATAAACCCGGATACAATAGCGCCTCTCGATTGAACGAAGTAAAGAGTGTATGCGTTAATTCCCATCGATGCTACAAGTACTGCCTTTTTAAGAAGATTAAACCTCTTGTAATGTCTTAAAATGCCGTATAACATAATGAGAAGTGACAACGCAATCGGGTACGCAATCGCATTTGCATTCGTCGTATATTCGGTCAAAATATGAATTTTCGTTCTATCCGCAAATCCGTTTTGATTGTTAATACAAATCATTATGCTTGCAATTACGCCTACGACTGCGCTAAACACGAGCAATGCTCTATTGGCTTTTACCGTTATCCTGCGGCTTATGACCGCATACAATAACAACAGAACCGGTCCGCCTAGGAAATTGGCCAAAGCTCCGAGCTTGATATTGCTTATATTAAGAAATTGAAGCAAGACAACATATAAGATGAACGAAAAGATAAATAATACCGACTCGTCAATCCGCCCTCGCCTAAATCGAACTATGCACATAAAACTCGCCAGTATGAGTCCGATATATTCTATAACCGCCAACATGCCGAAATCCATATCGAGCAGGAACACTTCCGCCGCAACAGCAATAAGCAAGAACAAAAATGCGAAATTATACAGATAACGGTATTTCGCACTGTTTACGAAAAACCGTGACATCTTGCGGCTCCTATGGGCGTTTAATCGATTTTCGATGATATATGTCGTCATTTTATTCTTATTGCATGACCAGCCCGTATAGCTGTTCGTTTATCTTAACTCCGTCGAAATTTTCCACGGCGAAACCGTGCGCCGCCTCGCCCATGTTCTTTATCTCATCAGTATGCTCAATGCAATATACTATCTTCTCAATGAGCTTGTCCACATTGCGCGTTTCCACCAAGAAACCGTTTTCGTCGTTTTTGACCGCGTCTCTGCAACCGTTGGTGTCGCTTGCAATCACAGCCCTTCCCATTGCCATTGCTTCCATTACGCATACGGGAAAGCCTTCTCGATACGTCGGCAAAACGAGCGCCGTGCAATCCTCGTAAAACGGTCTTACGTCGTTTGTCGTGCCGAGATAGTTCACGCTTCCGTCGTCGATATACTCTTTTATGTCGGAAACCGTTAAGTCCCCCTCGCCGCCGAGATAGTTGAATACGGCTTCGGGATATTTTTTCTTGACGGCGCGCGCCGCCTTGCAGTATTCGATAACGCCCTTTGTTTTGAGCATGCGCGCAACCATGAGAAAGGTTTTATCGTTGACAAACGGCTTATAAGCAAACTCTTCCACGTCGATACCGATGCCGGGGATTATTTCGCATTGAGTTTCTTTTACAAGCCCGCGCGCGATAAATTCACTCTTATCGTCGTTGTTCAAAAAGAAAACTTTTTTTGCATGCTTAAACGATTTTTTATATTTAAAGCAGACGTACTTGCGCATCAGCTTCCACTTCAATCCGTTTTTAGTGAAAACGTCGCCTGCACCCTCGACCATACAGAATAAATTTTTTACACCCACCCTTGCCGCCGCAAGCGCACCGTATATATTGGGCTTTATCATAAACGTCATGACGATGTCCGGCTTGATTTTTTCGATAAGCGCGGCGTATCTTTTGGTAAGCACGGAAAGCTTAAACGGATTGATACTGCGGTTACTGCCGTTTATGCAATGGAATTCTATATTCTTTGCGACAATCTCTTTCTCTTTTTCGTTGTCCAATGTGATAACCGCAACAGTATGACCTTCCGATTGCAATTTTTCGATAAGCGCGGCGCGAAAGCCGACGACTTGCCTTGACATAGGCGTTAATATCAATATCTTTTTTGTCATACTGTTTTCTCCGTAGTTTGTATAATTTCCAAAATACTGAAACGCACGCGGTCAAGCAAGTTATGTGCTTGCGTCATCGTTTCCCCCTTCACTCCGAAATAAATCTTGAATTTGGGCTCGGTTCCGGAAGGTCTTACACAGCACCACGCATTGTTTTCAAGCTCATAATAGATAACGTCACTTTTCGGCAAATCGATTTTTCCGACGGCATTCTTTCTCATATCCGTGCATGTGCCTACCGAATAATCATGCACGGCAATCACGCTCAATCCGCCTATTTCGGTAATGGGTGATTTACGTAAATATGACAATATTCTTTGGGTTTTCTTTGCGCCGTCCGCACCCGCTACTTCAATGCTGTGCGCGCCTTCAAGATAATATCCGTATTTTTCATACATGCGGAGCATTTGATCCCACAGCGACAGACCTTGCATTTTGTAATATGCGGCTGCTTCACACACCGCCATGGCAGCGGCAACGCCGTCTTTGTCGCGCGCATACGTACCGAATAAACAACCGTAGCTCTCCTCTAACCCGAATAAATATTCGTACGCGCCTTTTTTTGCGTCGTATTTATTGCCGTTATCTTGCACTGCACGTTCGAATTGATTTATCTTATCGCCTATATATTTAAATCCGGTTAGAACCTCAATTACCGTCAAGCCATATTCTTTCGCTATATCGTAAACCATGTTTGACGATACGACGGTAGTTACGATTGCACCGTTTGTGCGTTCATGCGGCAGAAGTCCCTTTGCCTGTTTTTGCGACAATTCGTATTCGGCTATCAACAACCCGCTCATGTTACCGCTCAAAGCCTTGTATTCGCCGCTTACTTTATCGAACACGTACACACCCAGTCTGTCCGCGTCGGGGTCGGTCGCAAGAACAACGTCGGCATGTACTTCTCTCGCAAGCGCAAGCGCTAAATCGAATGCTCTTTTATCCTCGGGATTCGGATAGACAACAGTCGGAAAATTTCCGTTCGGTTGCTCTTGCTCCCGAACTACATAAACATTGGCAAACCCAAGCTCTTTCAGTATTCTGCAAACAGGTACCAGACCTGTGCCGTTGAGCGGCGTGTACACAATCTTCAAATCCTTTGCACACCGGGCAATTGCCTGTGGATTGATCACAAGCTTTTTCAGTTCCGAGATATACGCGTCGTCAATCTCGTCCCCGATATAGTTAAGCAATCCGCTCGACATTGCCATCTGCTCAGTCATGCGCTTTATTTTCGAATAATCGACTATATTATTGATCCTTTCCATAATTGCTTTGTCAAACGGCGGAACGATCTGACATCCGTCTGACTGATACACTTTATATCCGTTATACTGCGACGAGTTGTGGCTTGCAGTTATAACCACGCCCGCCGAGGCGTGAAGATAACGTACTGCGAACGACAGCTGCGGCGTGGAATGCAGCGTTGAGAATAAATACGTCTTAATCCCGTTTGCACAAAAAACAAGCGCGGACTCGCGCGCAAAATCCCATGATAAATTGCGACTGTCATAAGCTATAACAACGCTTCCGCATTGAACAGTAGAATTTATATATTCGGCAAGTCCTTGCGACGCTTTTCCGACGGTATATTTGTTCATGCGGTTTATTCCGGCACCCATTATGCCACGCAAACCGCCCGTGCCGAAATTAAGCTGCTTGTAAAATCTATCTTTGATTTCTCGCTCATCGGTAATGGATTCCAGTTCGGCACGAGTATCGTCGTCGAACACCTTATCTGTACACCACTGTTCGTATAGATTTCTATAATTTTCCATATTTTTATTATTCAAGTGAACTCGATTTATCTGTTAAGCAGCGAACAATTATACTTTGTATATCATCCACTATGTAATCGGGTTTTATCCCACACGCATAATCGCTATTTTTATACATGCTATTCGTCATCACACGCACTGTTCTTATCGGCAACTCTTTCTTTACTGCAAAATCCTTTTGCGGATTGTCGCCGACGTAAAGCATTTGTGCAAGAGCCACTCCGAGCGCTTCCGACATTTTTTTAAACGCGCGCGGATCGGGTTTTCTGAATTCCTTACCGCCGAGCTCGTCCGTTATTATTATCTCGTCAACTAATGCGTTTAATCCCAACGCGTCTATTTTTTTGCGTTGTCCGATCGGTCTTCCGTCCGTTATTATGCCGAGTTTATATCCGCTCTTGCGCAAATTCACAAGCGCGGTTTTGATGTCTTGCGAAAGCGTCAATTGGGGCGTGTGGTTGCGGTAAGTCGAAACAAGCTCTTTAACTACATCGGCCGTAATAATGTCGCTGTGAAGAGTCGCGAAGCGGTCGAATACTCCTATCGGGCTATCATCGAAAAGCGAATTAAGCTCGGCGCGAGAATCTGGAATGCCGTACTTATTATTCAATATTTCCGATACGGCGTTGAATCCCGACGCCGCGTAGTCGCGCTCGGGAAACAGTGTATCGTCCAAATCGAAAACGACCGCTTTTATGTTCATTCGTCCACCTTGACGCTGCTGTCAAACCGCGAATATACCGCACCGTCCTCGTAATCGTCGCTGTATTCGAGCTTTTCGCAGCGAAGCAGTCTGTACAGCTTTTCGCAGCTGTCGGCGCCCGCCGCAATGCTCATTGGCGCGCCGCCGCCGAAGCGCGGATTTATCTCTATATATTTCACTTCGCCGCCGTCCGTCAAAAAGCACTGCACGGTGATCTGTCCGATAAATCCGAACGAATTCAGCAGGCGTTTCACGTCGTCTATGATAGCGGCGTTCTTTTCTATCTTGCCTTTAAGCACTTCGCCGCCGCGCGTTCTCATGCGCCATCTCGGCACGACCGACAATATATTGCCGTCGAAGTCGCAAAAGCAATCTACCGTGTATTCCTTTCCCGACACGCATTCTTGCACTATCGGATTTTTGACGTATTTCAAAAAGAAGTCCAATTCGGTCTTGTTCTCTATCCTGTATGTACCGATGCTCGAACTTCCGTCGCGCGGCTTGATAAACAGCGGAAACTCTGCGGTTTTCGAAACCGTTTTCTCATCGTATGTTTTCGGATACTTAAATCCGTTATCGTCAAAGTGCTTTGCGGTGAGCCTTTTGTCACAGCAAACCTCGACCGCTTGCATGTTTGATATAAGCACGCACGCGCCGGTTTCGCTTTCGATTCTATCTTTATTTTGGGCAAGCTTAATAAGCTCGGTGTCGATTGTGGGTACGACGAGCGAAATATTGTG
The DNA here is from genome assembly GCA_022508445.1 of Clostridiales bacterium. Taxonomy (GTDB): domain Bacteria; phylum Bacillota; class Clostridia; order Christensenellales; family Pumilibacteraceae; genus Anaerocaecibacter. Next base: position 48,578 of record JAFLVG010000011.1, read on the forward strand.
CGTTTTGCAAGCGTCTATCACCGCGTCGATATAGCCGTCGTCATCGATGCGCGGAACTATGATTTTTTCGTCGGCAAAATACAGCGCCGGCGCTGTCGAAGTGATGTCTGCGGCGCACACCTTGCCGTCTATTTTGAGCCTATCGCGCGCCGCTTTAAAACAGTTAATAAGCTCAACGCGCCGCCCTGCGCTGAGTATCAAAACGTTATACTCATGATTACCGGTAAAGAACTCCATAGTCGCTTGCCCTTCCTGCGAAATACCGCTTCGCTTGAACACTTTTCCCACCGTTTGAAAAATGATCTTTGTATCGCGCCACAGCGATATACTATGTACATAATCGATATCGAGTTTGAACTTTTCCGCCCACGTTATGGCGTTTCGACCGTGGACCTGCGCATAACCGGTGAGTCCCGGTCTTACGTCGTGTCTGTGACGTTGCTCTTCGCTGTAAAGCGGCAAATATCGGACAAGCAACGGCCGAGGTCCGACTATCGCCATATGCCCGACGAATATGTTAAAAAGCTCGGGCAGCTCGTCAAGCGACGTACTGCGCAAAAATTTTCCGTACTTTGTCAGCCGTTTTTCGTCGGGAAGAAGATTGCCTTCATTGTCCTTTTCGCAAGTCATAGTGCGGAATTTAATCAGCTTGAAAATCTTTTCCTCGCCGTTTTTACGCTTTTTGCCCGGTCGCTGTTGAGTAAAGAACGGATTGCCCTTCATCTTGACAGCACCGACAATGATGAGTATAAGAAGTAACGGCGATAACACGACTATCGCAATGCCGCTGAGCAGCATATCGTAGAAGCGCTTGAAAAACACGCGATACAATAGTGCCGAAAGCAAAATAAGCACCGCGAGGCAGAAAACGCAGATAACGGTTATGCCCCACCATGTCGATATAAGATTGTCAAAAAACTCTTTCATCAAAAACAGCTCTTTACGACTTGTATGGCGTAGGATTGCTCCTCCTCCGTCATCTTGATATCGCTGGGCAAGCATAGTCCACGCGAGAATATATCCTCGTCCACAAACGACTTCTCTACCTTTATGCAATCGTTATTCTTGAATACCGGCTGCATGTGCATGGGCTTCCAAATAGGACGGCTCTCGATATTCGCATCGTTAAGTTTATTGTATATGTTCATGAATTCCACACGACTGCTCTTGTCTATAAGCATACACGACAGCCAGAAATTAGGTTTACTGCAATCGAGATACGGATTCATCGTAACGGGCAGGTCTTTAAGACTGTTTTTGTAACGGAAATATATACTCTCTTTGAGCGCTCGGTGCTCGTCGAGGTGTTTGAGCTGTCCTCTTCCGATACCCGCAACGACGTTACTCATGCGGTAGTTGTACCCTATCTCCTCGTGCTGATACCACGGCGCTTTTTCGCGCGACTGAGTAGACCAGAAGAACGCCTTGTCGCGCTCCGCCGCAGTTCTTGTAAGAAGCATGCCGCCGCCGGACGTAGTAATTATCTTGTTGCCGTTGAAGCTCAAAGCCCCGTACTTGCCGAACAGCCCCGCCTTTTTTCCTTTATATGTAGCGGACAGCGCTTCCGCCGCGTCCTCGATTAAAACGGCGTTATGCCTGTTGCAAACGTCGATTATCTCGTCCATCTTGGCAGGCGTGCCGTACAAATGCACGAGCATGACGACCTTTGCCGACGGGTAGAGCTCAAACGCTTTTTCGAGCGCGCGCGGATCCATATTCCATGTTTCGCGTTCGCTGTCCACAAACACCGGCACGCCACCCTCGTACACCACGGGGTTCACAGTCGCCGAAAAAGTCATGTCCGAGCACAGCACGATATCGCCGCGCTTTACGCCTGCGAGCTTGACAGCCAAATGCAACGCCGCCGTTCCCGACGACAGAGCAAGAGCGTGCGGACTTTGCCCGTCCTCCGACAGATATTCCGACAGCTCTTTTTCAAAGCCGTCGCAATTAAAGCCGAGCGGCGCAATCCAATTGCGTGCGAACGCTTCGTTTACGTATTCTATTTCCTCACCATGCATGGTGGGCGTCGATAATTGTATTCTTTTTTCCATAGCCGTGCTAAATTCCGAATATATATGTATGCTTTTTAGCGGCGCAACATCCCGTTACGTCGCAATCCTGATTATTTCCGCCGCCGCACCTTGCCGAGAACACGCCTACGAGCATTAACGACGGTTTCACAATACGTTTATACAATCGCATAAACATACAATTTTAGTATACCATAACACCTGATTAAAATACAAGTATTTTGCCGCTGTTACGTCAAAATCCGACAAAAACGCAAAACAAAAAAAGCCGCACACAGCGGCTTATTTGTATACATCGATTAACAATCTATGCCCTTTTGAAAAGCGCTTTGGGCATGATGTTGCGCTTTCCGATAAACACAAGCAAGAAGAACGGCAGCTTACTTATCGCGCTTTTCGGAAAAGTGAATAATAATTCATCCGTGCCGATTTCGAAAACTCTTTTGTTCTTTATTCTGCTAATTGCCGCCAGCACGCCGAAAACGGGACTCGTCACGACGATGACGACTGTCGAAATTACGATGTCGTATACTCTGTTCGCGCCGTCGTCGTAGAGATACAGCGTGAGCCCTATCACCACAGCTGCGCAGATGATTATTCTAAGCCAAAGCTCATTCATAAAATCTCCGATTATTACTCGTCGTGGCGCTCGCCGACTATAATCTTGACCTCGGCTACGCGTTTAGGCGTTGAGCGCGTCACGGTTATATGCAAATGCTCGTAATCGAAATGCTCACCGGCAACCGGTATCTTTTCAAGCTGCTCGGTCACCCAACCGCCGACAGACGCCGACTCGAATTCCTCTTTCACGTCGAACCCTATATAATCAAACACGTCGAGTAGAGGCGCATGCCCTTTGACCACGTACACGCCGTCGCCCGTCTTTTTGATGAATTCTTCCACCTCGTCGTGCTCGTCGTAAATTTCACCGACAAGCTCTTCGAGAATATCTTCCATCGTGACGATACCGCTCGTGCCGCCGTACTCGTCCACGACGACAGCCATGTGTATCTTGCCCTTTTGCATCATGCGGAGCGCGGCGGATATCTTCATATTCTCGGACAAGCAAACCGTATTTTGAATACACGCTTTGAAGTTTTCAACGCCGTCGAGCTTGGCGATAAGGAAGTCCTTTTCGTGTATGATACCGATAACGGTGTCTATCGTGCCGCTGTAAACGGGCATGCGCGAATAACCGTTGTCGCGGAATTTCTTTGCCACCTCTTCCATGCTTTCCGACTCGGAAACAGCGACAACGCCGACTCGGTGAATCATAATGTCCCCGACGTCCATATCTTCGAACTCGATAGCCGACCTTATCAGCTCCGATTCATGTTCGTCGATTCCGCCCTCGTTATGCGCCGTTTCAACGTATGTCAAAAGCTCGTCCTCTGTGATGGCAGGAGCTTTTTTGAACTTGAATACTTTAAGCAACAGCTTTTTCCACTGCGAAAAAATCCACGTAAGCGGAAAGAACAAAATTTCCAAAAGCCAAAGTATGCCGCCGAACACGCGCACAAAGCCTTCGGGGTGTTCTTTTGCGATTGTCTTTGGCGTGATCTCGCCGAATATGAGAACGGCAAGCGTCATAACGACAGTGGAGACCGTAATGGATTTGGAGCCGTCGCCGAGTATGCTCACAAAGAAAATCGTTGCAAGCGACGAAGCAACAATATTGACTATATTGTTTCCGATAAGTATGGTCGTGATAAGCTTATCGTACTCATCGATCATTTTACCGACGCGCTTTGCCCATTTTACGCCGTCTGCTTCGAGCGTATGTAGCCTGATTCTGTTTACGCTCGTAAAGGCGGTTTCGGCAGACGAAAAGAACGCCGACAGAAAAACAAGTACTATTAATGCTACTAATAAACCTATTTGAGCTGTGTCCATGAGGGACGGATTATGTTCTCCTAATAATAAAAATTAGTACGGTCAGTATAACACACCACTGACTACTTGTCAAGGATTTGCGCTTATCCGTGATGGCAGCAGATGAGCAGTATGGCACGGCGTCTTTCGCGCCGTGAACTATTAAGACCGAAATAAACTTGCGTTATTCTTTGTTGCGCAAGCCTATGCCGCGCATTTTGACCGCGTCAAGCTCGAACCAGAAAGTAGTACCTTTGCCGATTTCCGATATTACGCCGTACTTCGCGGAATGTGCCGTCAGAATGTTTTTGCAAATGGAAAGTCCCAAGCCCGAGCCGACGGCGATACGCTTTGCGTGCGCGGAGCGGTAGTATCTATCCCATACAGTGTCTATGTCTTCGGCTTCTATGCCGTTGCCGTGGTCGATAACCTCCACGCGAACGATGTCGTTGTTCTTTTTGACTTTCACAATTACTTTCTTGTCGTCGCCGCAATAGTTGAGCGCATTGTTAATAAGGTTGTAAAGCACTTGCTCGATACGGTGCATATCGCAGTTTACCATGCACTTCTTGTCTAAGTCTGTTTCGAACTCTATCGCGTCGCGCTCTCTGAAAATATCAAACCGTGTCAATACCGCCTGCGCTACAAGCGCAATATCGCACACTTCAAACTTAAACTCCGCAACACCCGATTGAAGCTGAGAATAGTTGAGAATGTCATCTGTGAGCACCGTCAGTCTCTCGGTTTCGGAAATGATGACGTTTGTCGTCTTCGCGCGCTTTTCGGGATCGGCCGGCATATCGCGTAGCATTTCGGCATACGCGCGAATCATAGTGAGCGGAGTACGAATGTCATGCGACACATTGGCGATAATATCATGCTGTAAATTTTCCGCTCTCTGCATTTTTTCGGTAGCAGAGTTTAGCGCGAGCGCAAGGCTCTCGTACTCGTCATATCCGTTGCCGGAGAACACTACGTTATAGTCCCCATCCGCGAGGTGTTTTGCTTTCTGCGAAAAGTCTGTAAGCTGCCGAGTTTGGTGGCGCGAGGCAAAGAACGAGAAAATACACGTCACAACCAACACAATCAGCGTGCAGATTATCAAAAGGTACATTATCTTGTTTGTTTGCGGATTAAACACTTCATACGGCTTCATTATGAGCATGTATAAGTTTTCAACGCCTTCGGCTGTTTGCACTTCGAGCCGACTGCCGTAACAAAAGAAAGTTCCCAAATCGGTACTCGCCTTTTCGCTCTTATTCGCAGACAAGAAAAGCTTTTCGAAATTGAGCGTTGACATAACGGCATCGAATACTTCGCTGTCCACCTCCGTAACATTCGCGTCCGCCACGTTGCCCATATTATCTATCATTAGTAGCACTTCGTTTTCGTTGCCGTCGCGCGTAAAAACGACCACCGCAACCGAATTGGTGCGCGCTAATTCGGGCAGTCTGTACTTGAAAAACATCTGTATACCGATTTCGCCTGAATTTTTGGGAAAAGCGGAAGTAGTGATATGCCCGACCTCGTCCATATCGCGTTGAAGTATCCTGTCGTAAAAAACATAAAGCGCAATAAAGAATACCGCCCACAAAAGCACGAGCAATATTACGGAGAACATTATGTAATTTAGCGTCGTGCGGAAAGATATCTTCTTGATAAACCGTCTGCGTCGCGGCGTCACAGCGCGCCGTGAGTCTGCGGCGTCGCTTTGCTCGGCGCTTCCGACCGCCTGTTCACCGAGTGGCTGTGCGTTCGGCTCTTCCGGAATTTCGTTATTTTCCGCGTTAACGCTGTGCTGTTCTAACATAACTACATTATACCAAAGCACCGCATTATTGTCAATAACGGCACAAAATCATTTATTCTCAAATGCGCATATGCACACCCACAAAAAAGAACGGCGTTATTCGCCGTTCTATAATACTTATACCTATTTGTATGCGAAGCTTTGCTACTAATTTCAGCGGTTATTTCGCATTGCGTTGCGCTTTGCCTTGTACGCTTTTCTGCATTCGGGGCAACGCGTGGGCTCGTGCTCAAAGCCCTTTTCGGCATAGAACTCCTGCTCCCCGGCGGTGAACGTAAATTCTTTGCCGCAATCTCTGCAAGTTAATACCTTGTCTGTCATTGAAAATTATGCGCTCCTTCTTTTTAAAATGTAATTATATAATACTATAAACGTCTGCTTTTGTCAATCGAATTAAATAGCCGCACCGGCAGGATTTTGCTCGGGCAGTGCGGCTAAAATATTCCGATATCAGATAATACTACTACTTATTGTGGCCGTCTTTATTTTTAGCGTCCGCTATACAATGCGAACAACAACCGTCGCATGTAGGCTTGCTACCCTTTTCCGTTCCGCAAGTACCTCCGCAATCGCAACAGCTTTTTCCTTTGAGCTTGTTACGGATTATTATGCCGACCGCGACTGCAAACGCAACGAGAACGCCGACTAAAAGCGCTATTTCTCCGCCCGACATTATTCAGCCTCCTTTACCGTGCTACGGCGTTTTAACTTGATTATGCCTTTATTCCACAGCACAATCAACGAAGTCGCACCGATGACGACGGCAAGCCAGATGAACAACGTCCACCACCATGCGCCGATCGTGTACACCGCGGCGCTTATGATATAGCTCGCCGTTACCCAGAACAGCAACGTCCATTTGAACGTTCCCTTTTTGAGCTCTGCCTTGGCTGTCGCGCAAGCGGCAAAGCACGGTATCGTAAGCATGTTAAACGAAATAAACGCGATAAGCGCAGGAACGGATATGCCGGTTGCCGTTATCATGGCGATTGCCGATGTAATGCCCTCCTCGTCGGCGATTAGAGCGTCACTCGTCACGCCGCCTACATTCGCGCCCATTGCGATAAGGCAAGCGCCGAGCGTTCCGAACGTTGCTATGACGTTCTCTTTGGCGATAAGCCCCGTAAGCGCCGCGACCGCGAACACCCAGCCGTAACCGCCTATTTGCGAGCCGAAGCCCAGCGGCGTGAAGATAGGCTGAATAAGCTTGCCGATAGACGCGAGGATTGAATCGTTCATATTCTCGTCTGGCAAATATCTCCACGCAAAGTTAAGGTGCGAGAACAGCCATATTATGACAGTCGAAGCGAATATGATGGTAAACGCCTTTTTGACAAAGTGCTTCGTCTTATCCCAAAGATGAAGCATCAAACTTTTAAACCGCGGACGGTGGTATGCCGGAAGCTCCATGATGAACGGCGGTATATCTCCCTTCATCGTGGTATTGCGCATAATGAGTACGCAAACGACCGCCGCACATATTCCGAGTAGATACATGCCGTATGTAATGAGATCGGCATTACCAATACCGAAATACCCGACAATGCCGCCCGAAATCGCCGTCAGTATAGGTAGCTTGGCACCGCATGAAAAGAACGGTATGACGCGTATTGTGGCGGTGCGCTCATGCTCGTCTGCGAGAGTGCGCGTATTTATCATGGCAGGAACACTGCAACCGAAGCCCATTATCATGGGCATGAACGAACGCCCCGAAAGCCCGAACCGTCTGAATATCCGATCGAGGACAAACGCGATACGCGCCATGTATCCGCTGTCTTCGAGAATGGAAAACCACATGAACAGCATGAGTATTTGCGGCAAAAATCCGAGCACTGCAAACAAACCGCCCAGTACACCGTCCGCGATAAAACCGGATAGCCATTCGGTGGAAATCGCACCGCCGATAGCGTCCGTAATCGCAGTGAACAGCGTGTCGAATAGATTGAACAGCATAACGCCCGGCGAGAACACCGCACCGTCGTAGAAAATGCCGACAAAGGTGGTCATGCCTTCATTCAGTCCGAGCTCGTCTACGCTCGGCAAGCCGCTTCCCAAACTCGCCCATGCGCCTATATATAAAAAATCCTCCGAGAATGTAACGTGGAAAACCGCGAAAAGTATTACGGCGAAAATCGGTATTGCCCAGACTCTGTGAGTAAGAACTCTGTCTATCTTGTCTGATTTGGAGAATTTTTCTTTGCTCGATCGCGTCTTGGCTACGGCAAGCTTTGAAACTATGTACTTGTAACGCTCGTCCACAATAACCGCTTCGAGATCGACGTCTTCGGTTTTAATCTTTTCGAGAACTTCCTTCGCGCCCTTGCGCTCTAATTCAATCTCATCGTTTTCCAAAAGCTTGACAGCGTGGAACAGCGGCGAGGATAACTCTTCGGCATTATAGAATTCGAGTGCGGCACAGAGCTGATTTTCAATCGCGCCGCGCAAAACGGTGGTGCCTTGCCGCGTTCTTCGGACTTCGAGCGCGCGCTCCATCATCTTGTCGATGCCGTTACCTTTAAGCGCACTTACGGGCATAACGGGAACGCCGAGCTCTTCTTCGAGCTTTTCTACGTCGATCTTGTCACCCTCGCGCTCGACAGCGTCCATCATGTTGAGCGCGACAAGCACGGGAACGTCCGCTTCGAGTACCTGCGTAGTGAGATACAAATTGCGTTCAAGGTTGGTCGCGTCAACGATGTTGATGACAAGATCGGGTTGCTCGTCTATCATGAAGTTGCGCGAAACAACCTCCTCGGGCGTGTACGGCGACAGCGAATAAATGCCGGGCAGGTCCACTATCTCGATTCTTTCCGCGCCGCTCTTTTTGTTCTTATAAATGCCCTCGCGTTTTTCAACTGTAACGCCAGGCCAGTTGCCGACGTGCGCCGTGCTTCCCGTCAAGCGGTTAAACAGCGTGGTCTTGCCGCAGTTGGGATTTCCTATCAGTGCTATCTTCATATTTAACTCCTTAATTTGGGTGTTTACACGCGAACTGCACTTCCCCGTCCGCAGTGCAAAATATAATGCGTCAAACTTCCATCAGCACGCATTCGGCTTCTGTCTTGCGGAGAGTTAGCTCATAGCCGCGCACTGTGACCTCGATCGGATCGCCGAGCGGCGCGAGCTTGCGCATTGCTATATGCGCCCCCGGCGTAATGCCCATGTCGAATAACCGACGACGGATACGCCCCTCGCCCGCTACCGACTTGACGATTCCCTGCTCTTGCGGCTTGAACTCCGACAGATTCTTTTCCATACAAATCTCCTTATATTATTTACGGCGACACACGATTTTGCGCCTAAATTGCAGTTAGCAACGGCTAACCGATAGATAAATAAAAACGCCGAATAATAATCGCTCGAAGAATTTAAGCGATTACAGGGCGTTTACCGACAATGATATTTTGAGCGACATCGCTGTTGATGGCGATTCGCGAATCGTGAACACGAACTATCATGTTCCCTTCCGAGAATGAGAGCGGCGTAAGCTCCGCGCCCGTCATGATTCCGAGATTTTCAAGATGACGGCGCGTCTTTGCGTCCGCCGCCACGCGTATGACCAGCATCGATTCACCTGCCGAAGCTTGTGACAAAGACATGTTGTTATCTCCTAAATCATATATATTCATCGACTGTTCGCAATATGCAACTTTGGTTAGCAATGAGCAACCGATAGCTTTATTATATTCAATAAAGAATTGTTTGTCAAGCAAAAACGGTAATTTTCGGTAAGAAATTTTTGAGTTCGTTGTAAAATTAAAGCTTCAATCCGGTTGCAACTACAACGAAAGAAGCACCGTAAAGGGTGCTTCTTTCGCGGTAGCGCATACCAAGCCTAAAACTAATATTCTACGATAAATTGAAATTTACCGCTTGATTCTGTTTTTTATCCGCAAACACGCTTCAACATGCATTATCCAATGACGAGTAAAAGGCATTTGAATAAGCCCTCTTATATCTTTCCCACACCAATAGTCAATAAGCCAATAAGATTTTTCATCAGTACTTACAACATTCAGCTGTTTTAAATGTTCCTTATCTCCATCGGATATTTTGCGCTTTAAATCCGCAAAGGAAAGCTTGCTTATTATCTTATTCGTGCTATTCATAACGGCAGTTATGTATTGATACAGCTCGTCTATATTCAGCGCTTCGGAAAACTCAATTATCTGTTTACTGTCAAGTTCGTTACCCGTCGTTTTGATAGGAGCGTTTATGCGTTCGATATAATTTTCGGTCATCAGTATTTGTTCGCTGTGATCGATAAGCGTATGAGCGACAATGTCCTCGATACGAAAAATATGCCATATCGAATAGGCTATCGTTTTGCTGTGGTAGCCTTCCTCTTTTGGATAAGGACAAGAATTGAATTGCTCTCGCGTCAATTCCGTCTTAAACGCGCACAGCACATCAAACAGTTTTTGCCGCAATAATAAAACTGTTTTCACTCCGTCAACAAACGTATTTTCTTTTTTGAGTTGACTTTGCAAAGTTTTATTTAGTTCAGCCCATTCTTTGTTCAT
>JAFLVG010000012.1 GCA_022508445.1 Clostridiales bacterium
TCAGTTGGTAGAGTCGCGGTCTCCAAAACCGTTGGTCGCGTGTTCGAGTCGCGTCGCCCCTGCCATAACCCCACCCATTCGGGTGGGGTTTATTTTTGCAGGGGCACACGACGAGACGCGACGTTGTAAAGCTGAAAAATTTCCAAAGTGCAAATAAACAGTATCAATATCATTTCTATTAAAAAATTTTCGTCGCGCAAGTTCGCTAACCGCTTGCGCATAAGCGCAAAGGTCGCCGCGGCTTTCGCGGCATTCGCGTCGCCCCTGCCATAACCCCGCCCATTCGGGTGGGGTTATGGCAGGGGCACACGACATTACTGCTACTTTAATCCCCGCTTTATGCCCTGTGCGCTCAATGTGTGGCAGATTGCGGCGGCGAGCGCGTCAGCCGCATCGTCCGGCTTTGGCGTTTCTTTGAGCCGAAGAAGCGATTTTACCATGAACTGCACTTGCGTTTTGTTTGCCGTGCCGTTGCCCGTAACCGTCGATTTGATTTGGAGTGGCGTATACTCGAAAAGCTTATCGCAAAGCTTACTGCACGAGAGCAAAACCACGCCGCGAGCTTGTGCGACCTTTATGCCCGTCGTGATGTTGGTATTGAAAAACAGCTCCTCTATTGCAATCTCGTCTGGCTTGACGTCCGATACGAGTTCGGTGATCTGCTTTTCTATAATGACAAGCCGCTCGGTCGTAGACAGCTTTGAAGGCGTTTCTATCGCACCGTAGTCAAGCGGTCGAAGCTTGCCGTTATCGTTTTCGATTATTCCGTACCCGACTATGGCATAGCCGGGATCTATCCCCAAAATTCTCATATACCACCTATCTGTACAGTGAGGTCAAGACCGAAAAGGTTTTAAGCCGTTTTTTTGCGGCGGCGTAGCTCGGAAAGTATTTTTTTACCTCGTTCCAAAACGCCGAGCTGTGGTTGTGATGAAGTGTGTGCGCAAGCTCGTGGATTATTACGTAAGTACGAAGCCCGTCGTCAAGCATAACAAGCCGCCAATTAAGCCGTATATTCCCGTTGCCGTCACAGCTTCCCCACTTTGTTCTTGCGTTAGTGGTGGCAAACGACAAATACTTATGCCCGATTCTCTCCGCTGTTTCTTTTAACTCACGTTCCAATTCGACCGACGCTGTGCGCTTATACCATGCCGCGATTGCGCTGTCTGCTTTTTTCTTGTCTTCGTATTTAGCCGGTACGAACAGTGCATCTTGCGTAAGCGCAATCCGCTTATGCTTGTCCGAACGCACAACGCTTAAAAATGCGCCGTGATACATCGCTTGACTACCGTCAATGACGCCGGACATTATATCCGTTTTTCGCGCGTACTCGTCAAGCTTTTTTTGTATCCACGCCGACTTTTGCGCAATAAATTCTTCGATGTGCGCTATACCCATGCGAAGCGGAGCTTTTACCGTTACTTCGCCGTCCGATATGCTTATGGTGAGAGTTTTGCGCTTACTGCGCACAAGCTTATATTCCATCGATAAAATCCGTCGGCTTTATGTTGTCGGTGTATTCCTTACGCGCGCGAAATTCCTTTATGAAATCGCCGTACTCGTCGTTCATAATCGCGTCGCGCATACGCTCGGTGAGCTTTGTCAAATAGTACAGATTGTGATACGAAATGAGCCGAGCGCCCAGCACCTCGCCCGCATTGACTAGATGGCGAATATAGCTGCGCGTAAAATTCTTGCACGTATAACAATCGCAACCGTGATCGAGCGGACTCAAATCCTCCTTGTACTTGGCATTGCGCACAGTTATCTTGCCCTCGCTCGTATACGCAAGACCGTTCCTCGCCGTCCGCGTGGGCAGTACGCAGTCGAACATATCTATTCCGCGAAGCACACCCTCCGCCAAGCAGTCGGGGCTTCCGACGCCCATGAGATAGCGCGGCATATTGCTCGGATATTCGGGGCGAAGCACGTCGAGCATTTTGTACATGACCGATTTAGGCTCGCCGACCGACAGACCGCCTATGGCTATGCCGCACTTTGCATACGGCACCGTTTCCTTGACAGCAAGCTTACGCAAGTCCTCGAACATATTGCCTTGAATAATCGGGAACAGCATTTGCTTTTCGTCCTTGTGATGAACGGCGCACCTATCGAGCCATTTGAGCGTGCGGTCGAGCGCGCGCTCGGCATAAGCGTGATCGCACCCCGGCGCACTGCATTCATCAAAAGCCATTATGATATCAGCACCGAGCGCATTCTGAATGTCTATGGACTTTTCGGGAGTAAAAACATGACGCGAACCGTCAATGTGCGAATTAAACTCCACGCCGTTATCTGTTATTTTATTTAGCTTCGCCAATGAAAAAACTTGAAATCCGCCGCTGTCCGTCAATATCGGTTTATGCCAATTCATGAACTTGTGCAAGCCGCCGTTGAGCTTTACAATCGTCTCGCTCGGGCGCATGTACAAGTGATATGTGTTGGCGAGAATTATCTGCGCGCCAAGCTCTTCCACTTCATACGGCGCAAGCGTTTTAACCGTAGCTTGCGTGCCGACAGGCATAAACACGGGCGTTCTTATAACCCCGTGCGGAGTGGTAAGCTCGCCGACTCGCGCGCCCGTCTGCTTACATACATGTATTTCTTTGAATGAAAAGTGTTCTGTCATAATATCGAATTCTACGCAAATGCGATTAAAACTAATCGGAATGCAAATCCAGCCTAATAGGTTTCAAAGTCAAGACACCTTTGCCCGCTTTATAATTAAGACGACTGACGAACTATTGCGACGCTTATTGGAAGAAACAGGCGTCAGCTATGCTTATGGGAGCTAGAAATACTTTGCTCTTGTGGTGCGAAGGCGCGGCGCAGACGGGCAACAGGCGACGAGCGCGACGGGAGTGTACATAGACGTACATGACCGAGCGCGAGGAGCACGTAGCCCGTATCCGCCGATGCATACGCGCTCACAGGAGCAAAGTGGCGTCGCCGAATGAAAAGAATCTGTACCTCTCCTCCACCGCCGTATTATACAATTCAAGCGTTTTTTCTCTGCCCAAAAAAGCGCTTACGAGCATTATGAGCGTTGACTCGGGCAAATGGAAGTTGGTTATAAGCCCGTCCACCGCTTTGAACTTGTACGGCGGATAAATGAAAATATTCGTGTCGCCGCTTCCGGCTTGTATCTGTCCGTCCGTGTTAGCGCTCGATTCGAGAACGCGCACCGACGTCGTGCCGACGGCAATAACTCGCCTGCCTGCGGCTTTTGCGGCGTTGATTTTATCTGCCGCGGACTGCGTAACGCAATAGTACTCGCTGTGCATTTTGTGGTTTTCTATATCGTCAGTCTTGACAGGCAAAAACGTACCCAGCCCGACGTGCAACAGCACTTCGACAAACTCGACGCCCATAGCTTTAAGTTCGTCCATAAGCCTAGTTGTGAAATGCAGTCCTGCCGTCGGCGCTGCGGACGATCCCACCGTGTCGGCGTACACCGTTTGATATCTGTCGATGCTTTTGAGCTGTTTGTGAATATAGTGCGGAAGCGGCACCTCGCCTATGCTGTTTAAAATTTCTTCAAACACTCCGTCGTACGTAAAGCGCAGTGTGCGCTCGCCGGCTTCGCCCTCTTTTATAATCGTTCCCGTCATTTCGGGTGAAAACTGCAATACCGATCCGAGCTTTGCGCGCTTGGCAGGACGGCAAAGCGTTTCCCATGTGTTTTTGTCAAGCCGCTTATGTAGCAAAAACGATATCTTTGCGCCCGTATCCGTTTTTACGCCCGTAACACGCGCCGGCAGAACCTTGGTGTTGTTGACTACGAGCAAATCGCCGCGCTTCAAAATTTTCGGCAAATCGTAAAAATGCCGATGCAAAACGGCATTTGTACTCCTGTCGTAAACAAGCATACGCGAGCTATCGCGCGGCTCGACAGGTGTTTGAGCAATAAGCTCCCCGGGTAGCTCATAATAAAAATCGCTTTTATTCATTGCCGCTCCGGTGCGAAAAATGACAGTTGTTCCACCGCCTTTTTGGACGGCATTACGTTTAAATGATTGAATGCCGCTTTGAGTGCAATCCTGCCTCTCGGTGTGCGCGCTATAAATCCGAGCTGTATTAAGTACGGCTCGATAACGTCTTCGATTGTTCCGGCGTCCTCGTTGATTGCGGCGGCGAGAGTATCGAGACCGGTCGGTCCGCCGTCGAATTTTTCGACGAGAGCGGTGAGTAGTTTCATATCGTTATAGTCGAGACCGAGCGGATCGATTTCCATGTCGTTGAGCGCTTTTTTCGTTATTTCCAGCCCGATGACGCCGTCGTTATACACTTGCGCAAAATCGCGCACGCGTTTGAGTAGGCGGTTGGCGATGCGCGGTGTGCCGCGAGAACGCGAGGCAAGCTCTCTTGCCGCGTCGTCCTCTACCGATATTTTGAGTAGCCGAGAAGAGCGCTTTACTATCCGCACGAGATCGTCCGTCGAGTACGGTTCGAGCCTTGCTATAACGCCGAACCTGTCACGAAGCGGACCCGTGAGCATTCCTGCACGGGTTGTCGCACCGATAAGCGTAAACTTGTTGAGGTTGAGCCGAAGCGACGTTGCACCTGCGCCCTTGCCCGTCGAAATGTCGAGCGCAAAATCCTCCATTGCGGGATAAAGCACTTCTTCTATCGAGTGGTTAAGTCTGTGTATCTCGTCGAGGAACAGCACGTCGCGCTCTTGCATGTTTGTAAGAAGCGACGCGAGGTTGGCCGCGCGCTCGATTCCGGGGCCGCTCGTCACCTTGATCTCCACGCCGAGCTCGGAAGCTATGATGTGCGCCAAAGTCGTCTTGCCGAGCCCGGGCGGACCGTACAGCAAAACATGATCGAGCGCCTCGCCGCGCGCTTTGCTTGCCGCGACGTACACCTTTAAATTTGCTTTTACCTTTTCCTGCCCGATGTACTCATCAAAGGTCGTCGGACGAAGCGAAACGTCGCCGTCGTCGGTAATAAGCTCTTTGTTTGTGATAAAGCGTTTATCGTCCATTCGATATTTCTCTATTTATCCGCGAAGGACCTCGCGAATGAGCTGTTCGGTGGTCATGTCGGGCTTTGCGACATTTTTAACCGCCGCCTCCGCCTCCTTGCGGTCGTAGCCGAGGCTTACAAGCGCAAGCACTGCGTTTTCGTCGGGTACGGCATGCGCCTCGCTTGCCGCAACGCCTATGACTACGTCGCCCATGACGTCCGCTATCTTGCCTTTAAGTTCGAGCGCAATGCGCTCCGCCGTCTTCTTGCCAACGCCCTTTATTGACGAAAGCGCAGGAACGTCGGAAGCCGCAATCGCCGCAGCAAGACGTTTTTCGTCCATGCCGCCGAGAACTGAAACAGCGAGCTTGGGCCCTACTCCCGACACGCCGATCAGAAGCATAAAAAGCTCGCGCTCGCGCTCGCTTCCGAAGCCGAAAAGTTCCAACGCGTCCTCGCGCACGGCAAGATATACAGGCATTTTTACTTCGGTTTTGCGACTGCACTCCGAACAAGTGAAAGCGGACGCCGTAACGGCAAAGCCGACGCCTCCGCAATCTATCACGACGCGGTTTTCACCGACCGCCGCTATCTTACCCGAAATGTAATCGAACATAAATTCTATACTCTTTTATTTTCGAAATCGCGCTATGTATTTAATCGACTATTCGTCATCGCCGGAGTCGTCCGACGATCCGTCCTCGAACGGAAGTCCGCCCTTTTGCGTGACAAGCTCGCGAATCTTTGCTTCGAGTTCTTCCATGACCTCGGGACGAGAGAGAATGATCTGTTTGACCGTTTCTCTGCCTTGGCCGAGCCGCTCGTCCTTGTACGAGAACCACGATCCGCTCTTGACGATGAGTCCGTTATCGATAGCCATGTCGAGCACAACGCCCTCGTTGGAAATGCCTTTGCCGAAAATCAAGTCGAACTCGACCGTCTTGAACGGAGGCGCGAGTTTATTCTTGACAACCTTTACCTTTGTGCGGCTGCCTATGACGTTTCCGCCCTCTTTAATCGGCTCGCCTTTTCTGACGTCGAGACGAACGCTCGCGTAGAATTTAAGTGCTTTGCCGCCGGGCGTCACTTCGGGATTGCCGTACATCACGCCGATTTTTTCGCGGAGCTGGTTGATAAATATGATACAAGTCTTTGTCTTGTTGCAGACGCCTGCGATTTTGCGGAGCGCCTGAGACATGAGTCTTGCTTGAAGACCTACGTGACTTTCGCCGATCTCGCCGTTTATCTCCGCCTGCGGAGTGAGCGCCGCAACGGAGTCGATGACGACGACGTCCATAGCGCTCGAACGCACGAGCGCCTCGGCAATATCGAGCGCCTGCTCGCCGTTATCGGGCTGGCAAATATACAGCCTCGAAAGGTCGATTCCCAAATGCTGTGCGTACACGGGATCGAGCGCGTGTTCGGCGTCGATGAACGCTACCATGCCGCCCGACTTTTGCGTTTCCGCGATTACGTGCAATGCGAGCGTCGTTTTACCGCTCGACTCGGGGCCGTAAACCTCTACTATCCTACCGCGCGGGAAACCGCCGATACCGAGCGCAAGATCGAGCGACAAGCACCCCGTCGGGATCGCGTCGATCTGCGTGGCGACCGAATCGGTCATGCGCATGATAGAGCCTTTGCCGTACGTCTTTTCTATCTGCGCGATAGTGTCGGCAAGCGCTTTCTCTTTCTCTGCCTGCGTCATTTCGGTGTTGTAAACCTTGAACTTTTCCTTCTTATCCATTTTATACCTCTTTTACGGTTGCCCGTTTATTAACACGTTATTGTGCGTCGGCGGCTTTCGCCGATTGACTGCTCTTTTTCTGCTTAAACGCCACCAAACTGCCGTAAAGCAGGAACAATGCGTTCTTTACTCCGCTGTCTATATTGCAAGCGCGGTCGCCGTCGAACATGTATTTGAAAACGGCTATGCGTTTTTCGCTCGTTATTCCGAGCGCGATATAGCAAAGCCCGACAGCTCCGCTTTGCGCCGACGGACCTGCATTGCCCGTCGTTGCGATTGCCATATCGCAATCGCCGCTCGACATAAGTCCGAACGCCATGCTGTACGCCGTATCGCCGCTCACTGCGCCTTTTTCTGCGATTACTTCGAGCGGCACACCAAGCCGCTTTTGCTTGGACGTGACCGAATATGTTACGACGTCCTCTACGAGGAATTCGCTCGCCCCTGCAAGCGCAGTGAATGAAGCCCCGAGCGCACCGCCCGTAAACGACTCCGCTATTTTGAGCTTCAAGCCCTCTTCTTTGAGCATTTCCGCCACGCGCTCCGCAATGCCGACGCGCTCGTAGGCGTAAGTACAACTGCCGAGTATTCCGTCAAGCCGCGACGAAATGATGTTCATCTCGTCCTGCGCGATATTTGTGGCGCACCGCGCATGCACCTCGCATTCCAAAAATTCGGGAAAGAAGCCGAACTGCACCTTGCTCTTTTTGTTCATGTATTCTTTGAGCATTGCTTGAAGCTCGGTCACAGATTTGCCGTAGGTTTTGAACACCATAACCGCATAGCGTTTCTTTATCTTGCTGTTCAAGATCGGCATGAACTTGTCATTCAAAAATTCGGCAGTCACCTCGCGAGTTACGCTGTGTAGCTTTCCGTCGAGATCGAAATGATCGGGACGGAGTGACAATGTGTCTTTATATGTATCGTAGAATGCAACGGTATTTCCGTCAATCACTATCGCGTCGCATACAGCGCGCATTTGCGTAAGCGCAAAATCGATGCCGTCGGCATTGACGGTCATGAACATTTCCGCGCTGTGTCCGTTATCGAATAGCGCTATCTTCGCCTCGCGCATATCTACGGTTTGACGCTCGACAGACAAAAATCCTACTTTCATCTAATCCTCCAATACCTTCCTGTTCTTAACAATATAATGCACGCCCGAAATAACGGTAAGAAGCGTGGCAAGCGCGAGCAGAATGAATCCGCCGTAATAGAACACTATGCCTGCCATCTTGTTCCACACCACAAAGTCGGTGACGGGCAAAAGCGCGAAAAGCGCCATCATCTGTACTAGCGTTTTGAACTTGCCGATTAAGTCGGCGGCAAGCACAACGCCCTTATCGGCGGCAACCGTTCTGAACACGCTTATCATGAGCTCGCGCGAAAGTATGAGCATTGTGAATACCGCAACAAGAATTTTGTACACATGCACGGGTGCAACAATGGGATCTGTCACGCAAATAGCAATCAGCGAGCATGCTATTATCATCTTATCGGCAATCGGATCTACAAACTTGCCGAAATTGGTTACTAAATTTTGCTTGCGCGCAATATACCCGTCGAAAAAGTCGGTAAAGCACGCAACGACGTACACGAGCGCCGCGGCGAGTGTGTGTCCTTCGAACTCGACGAAGTACAGCACAATAAACACCGGTATCATAAGAATACGAAATACTGTCAGTTTGTTTGGTAAATTGAGTTTCATAAGACTGTCTTGACCTCCCGCACCGCTTCGGTGCGGCAATAAATTACTCTTTAATCGATTTTGTTTGCGGCTCGATTGCTTTGCCGTACAAATCGTAATTGTCGCTTCTTTGAATTTCGACCTCATAGAAGTTACCGACGTCTGCGTTCTTACAAGTAAAATACACTTGTCCGTCCACGTCCGGCGCTTGAAAAGCCGCTCTGCCGACAAACCGATTTTTATCGAAATCCACGTCTTCGTACAGCACCTCGACGCGTTTGCCGACAAGGCTCGCATTGAACTCGCGCGTGACGGAAGCGCATATCTTTCCGAGCGCTTTTACGCGTTTTAGTTTGTCTGGCTTGGCGACTTGTCCGGGTAGCCAAGCCGCCGGCGTACCCTCCTCTTTGGAGTACGCAAACACTCCTGCATACTCGGGCTTGACGCGGCTCACAAACGAGCAAAGCTCGTCGAATTCCTTTTGCGTTTCGCCGGGAAAACCGACCATGAGCGTTGTTCTCACGACTATACCGCGCTTGTGAAGCTTTGTAATCAGCCGTTCAATCGCGGCGCCCGTGGTCTTGCGGTTCATCAGTTTGAGTATCTTGTCGGAGCAGTGCTGAATCGGAACGTCTATATACTTGGCTATCTTACTTGACGTCGCGATTTTTTCTATCAGCTCGTCGGTTACTTGCTCGGGATAGCAATAAAGAAGTCGAATGAGCGACACAGGCAGTTTTTCAAGCTCTGTCAAAAGCTCGATGAGCGATGCGCCTATATCTTGACCGTAGCGCGACACGTCCTGCGCCACGAGTATAAGCTCCTTTACCCCGTCGCCGACAAGCCTTTCCGCCTCGTCGCAGATATCCTTTACGGGACGCGAACGGTACACTCCGCGAATGGATGGAATGGTGCAAAATGTGCATTTGTTGTTACAGCCCTCCGCCACCTTGATATATGCAGTGTGCGGAAGCGTCGTAAGAACGCGTCCGCAGTTTTCCGCCGAATAAAAATCGTTGTAGTGATTTTCCTCTTGTTCTGCGGCGGCCGTTTCGCACTCCGCCTCGCCGGCACTCATTGCCGCGAGGATTTTGTCGTATTCGAACGCGCCCAAAAATGCGTCCACTTCGGGTAATGCAGCGACAAGCTCTTCTCTGTGCTTTTGCGGCAAGCACCCCGTCACAATCAATTTTTTACAATTACCGGTTTTTTTAAGCTGTGCGCACTGCAAGATGTTGTCTATGCTTTCCTCGCGCGCGCTTTCTATGAATGCGCAAGTATTGACAATGATGACGTCTGCGTCATTAACATCACTAACGGCATACCCCGCCTTTACTATGCGGTACAGCATGTGTTCGGTATCTATTCTGTTTTTATCACAGCCGAGTGATATTACGGCAACGCTTTTCATCGAGCATTCTTCTCCGAATTAAGTTTTTCTTGAATAATTACCGAACCGCAAAGTCGCTTATCAGGCGTCGTCCAAATCGTGTCCGAACACTTCGCTGTACTGTTCGGGCGTCATGATGACGTCGCGCGGTCTGCTGTTGCCCGTGCTCGGTCCGATATAACCGTTGTCTTCCATGCTGTCGATTATGCGCGCCGCGCGTGCGTAACCGATAGAAAATCTGCGTTGTATAACCGAAGTGGATATCTGCTTGCTCTTGATTGCATGCGCCATAATGCGCGCCGCGAGCGGATCGAGACTGTTCGAGCCGTCGTCACCGCCTCCGCCCATGCTGTCGCCGCCGCCTCCGCCGCCACCGCAAACGAATTTTTCGGCCTCCTCGTCAAAGTCGCACTCGTAATGCTCTTTGAGATAGTTGACGACCGCGAGCACTTCCTCGCCGCCTACGAACGAGCCTTGAACGCGCTTCGCCGCATAGTAGTCCTGCGGATAGAAAAGCATGTCACCGTCGCCTGCGAGCGTTTCCGCACCCACCTCGTCTATGATGATACGCGAGTTGGTGGCGTCTGGAACCTTGAACGCGATACGGCTTGTGAGGTTGGCTTTTATCGTGCCCGTTATGACGTCCGCCGACGGGCGTTGCGTCGCGACTATGAGGTGAATGCCTGCGGCACGGGCAAGCGCCGCGATAGAGCTTATCTTGCTCTCGATTTCGCCGGACACAGCCGACTGCATGAGGTTTGCAAGCTCGTCGATTATTATGACGATGTGCGGCAGCTTGTTTATTTTGCCGCTCAAAACCTCGGGCTGATTGTTGTATTCGGACAGCTTACTGCACGCGTACTTCTGCATGATTGTGTAGCGCCTGTCCATCTCGTTCGCCGCCCATTTAAGCGCATTGAGCGCTTCGTTGGGCTCGGTGATTGTCTTTTCGAACAGTAGGTGCGGCATGCCGCGGAATTTGGAAAACTCCACGCGCTTGGGATCGATAAGGATGAACCGAAGATCCTCGGGGCTGGACTTGTACAGCAAGCTGACTATTAGGCTGTTGAGCCCTGCGGATTTACCGCTACCCGTCTGTCCGGCTATCAGAAGGTGCGGCACTTTTTCGAGATCGCACACAATGAGTCCGCCGCCTATGTCCTTGCCGACAGAAAAAACGAGCGGAGATTTGGGTTTTGTAAACGTCGAAGAATCGACGATCTCGCGAAGCCCGACTATCGATTTTGTCTTGTTCGGCACTTCGATACCGACCGCACGTTTTCCGGGGATAGGCGCCTCTACGCGCACGCCGCTGACTGCGGCAAGCTCGTATGCGATATCCGCACTGCGCGACTCTATGCTCTTTACCGACGTTCCCGACGGCACATCCAGCTCGTACTGCGTCACTTGCGGACCGGGTATGATATTGATGACTTTGACCTGCGATTTGAGGAAGCGCGAAACCACGTCCTCCAAAATCTGCGCATTGTTATTGAGCTCGTCGTCGGACGAATCGACTTTTTCGTATATTTTGAGAAGGTCGATGGGTGGCGGCGCATAATTGTACTTTTTGTACTTTCTCACTTGTGTTGCGACTACCGATTCTTCCGCCTTCTCTTTGAGCATCGTGTCTATCGTGAGCTGGTTTTCGAGCGGCGCGTTGCTCTTTTGCCGCTTTGTCGGCTTTGTCACGGGTGCGGCGATCTCGTCCGCCGAAATGTACATGCCCGAAAGATCGTCGCCGTTGATGATGTCGCTCACATTGTCGTGAGTTTCCGACATATCTATCGCAGGGGCGTTCGAAATAATCAAAGAGCCGTCGAGTATATCGTCCGAAAGCACCGAGCTTTCCGCAGGATCGGGACGACCGAACACGCGACTTTGCGACGGCACGGGAGAAGGATTGCTTCCGTCCAGAATGTCCTCGCGATCGTCTTCGAACAGCGAATTGTCTTCGTCTTGCACGGGCGTATATCTTCCGCGCACCTCGAATGCGTCTATAATGTCCTCGGATTTGAACCTATCCGTTTCGAGCGGAGGCGTTCTGCGCTCTTCCTCTACCGCCTTCATAAACCTGTCTTCGACAGGGGGCGCGGGTTCAAATGCGGAAATGTTTGTATGAATGGGTGCGGACGCGTCGATTATCTCAACCGGCTCCGGCCTGACGTCCTTTCTGGGCATGTCGAATGACGGAGCAAACCCCATGCGCTGATTGCGGCGCTCTTCGGTGTTTTCAAAGTCGCGGCGAGCGCGTTCATAGCTGTCCGCACGTTTGTCTTGCGCGGTTTCTATTCCCTCGTCGTTAAACTGAATATCTTTCTCGGGCGGAAAGTACAATGCTTGAAGATTGTTGGGTGTTCCGTCGTAGTCAAGTCTTTTCGGCTTGTCCGCACTGAAAGCGTCGTTGTTTACGCGCACAAACGGCTCGGCAATCTCTTCGCCGTAATTTCGCGTGGCGCTCTTGTCGGAACGGTATTCGACCTCACTTCCTTCGCGGTTTACTTTGCTGAATTCGGCAGCTGACTTTTTATTAATCTCCTCCGAATCGCTGTAAAGCTTGTAGTGCGCGGCGGTGCGCGTCTTGGCGTCGTCGTCGCGCTCTTTCTCGATAACAGGCGATTGCGCATAGTCGCTAACCGCCCTTTTCTCGGTCACGGGAAGATCGGTCACGACTCCCTTTTCTATGCCGAAGTCGGGCGTACTGCGTTCGATAGTGCCGACAAACAGCCCTGCGCGCGGACTTGCGGTTATTACGCGTTGAGCTTCGTCGCCGTAGATGCTGTACTCCTCGCGCTCCTGTTCCTGCGGCGCTTTTTCGCGTCCGCCGGCTCTTTTCTCCGAAATGTACGCGCGCAATCTGTCGAAAGCCGACGTCACAAGCAGCAGTGTGATGACAAAAGCTACCGAACAAACGATATAGCTTGCAACTTCGGTGATTACAGATTTCAAGCCGAACGCAATAGTACCCATCAACACGCCGCCTACGGAATATTTGGCGGCATATACCTTATCTATATATGTGGCAAACCCGTAACGCAAAAATTGATGAGTGGACGCAAGCTGTAAAATAATCAAAGCGAAAAAAATGAGAAAAGCAATGCCCACAATAGTCTTGGGCGACGCGCTTATACTGCGCTTAATCAGCAAAAAGATGCCCAGCAAAAGGGTTGCAAGCAGCATGGGATAGGACGCGATACCGAAAACGCCGAGCAAAACCGAAAAAATGGCCTCGCTGAAAACGCCGAGTATCGGTTTTACGACAATGCACAGCAATAAAAACACCGAGATAACGACAAGAGTCATCCCCAGCGCATCGTGGTTGCCTATATTGTTACCGTTCTTTCTCTTACGATTCCTTTTCTGTGCCACTGTACGTCCCTCTGATAAAAGTCATAGAAAAACAGCACATATTTCTACGCATTATCAATTATAGCATAGAGTTCAACACTTTTCAAGGCTTTTGGCACAATTTTTGCGCAAGTGAAAAAACTTTTTCGGCGAAATTTTCCGAAAAGCAAAGTATTATAAGCTACTTCAATTCGTAGCCGTGTTTTTGAGACAAACCGTTCTGGCGGTCGTAATTTTCCTTGTTTTTTTGAAGGTAAATTTCAAAAAGCTCATCGGCCGTCATGCCGCTGTCGATGCACATGCCCAAAAAGAAATGCAGTACGTCCACTATCTCCTCTTTGAGCTTGCCGTCGTCGATTTCGGTCGCGTTCTTCCACCACTTGTATTTGGCTTCTTCCACGACCTCGCCAAGCTCTACCATGAGCGCAAGCGCCTTTTTGCACACCCACTCGCCGCGGCTGTAATTGAGTTCGCGTTTTTCGCGTATGTACGAGTCAAGCCCTGCCTGCATTCTGAATAAGACGTCGAGCTTGTCCTCTTTTTTTACATTGTCTTTTTCCATTGTTTATTCTCCGTATAAAAGTTTTTCTATTTTTACGGACGGTTTTTTGCCGGCATACGCAACAGCCGCACGCTCACCGAAAATCTCTCTCGCAAGCGCGTTGATTTTGTCCGACGTGATAGCGTTGATACGAGCAAGCAACTCGTCGAGGTCGTAGTCCGAGCCGAGTATAACGCGCCTACGCATTAGCGCGAGCATGTAGTTCATCGGGTTCTCTTTGCCGAAGAGAGCATTGACCTTCAACTGCGTTTTTGCCTTTTCCGTTTCGTCATCCGTTACGCCGCTATCTACAATTTTTTCTATCTCCGACTTTATCGCGACAATCGAACTTTCAACGTTCTTTACGTTGACGTTCGCGCAAATGGAAAATATGCCGTTGGTCTTTCCCAGCCACGGCGACGAGTACACGCTGTACACAAGTCCCATTTTTTCGCGCAGTCTTTGGAACAAACGCGAGCTCATACCGTTGCCGAGTATGCAGTCGAGCGCGGAAAGCGTTGCGGCGCGCTCGTCGCCGAGACACAGAGCCGGATACGCTATCGATATTTCGGACTGCTCGTAATCGTGTATAAACTCGCCGTAGCCCGACATGAATTTTTGAGGAGTAAGCGTGCGCGGCGACGTGTACGGCGCGACTGCAAGCGCGCTCAAATATTTGTCCACAAGCTCGATTGCGGCGGCTTCCGTTATGTTCCCAACAAACGCGACGACGGTATTGCTCGGTAAATAATTGTATTTTTTGTATTCCAAAATGTCGGCCTTGTTAAACCGCGATACATTTTCCTTACTGCCGAGTATCTCCATGCCGAGCGACTCGCCGCCGAACGCCGTTTTATACAACACGTCGTAGCAAACTCCGTCCGGCTCGTCTTTGCTCATGTTGATTTCTTCGATTATGACCTTGCGCTCGCGGTCGAGCTCTGTATCGTCGTATGCGGCGTTCAAGAAAAGATCGGACAGCACTTCAAAGCACCGCTCCACCTTTTCGTCTATCGATTTGAAATAAAAGCAAGTGTACTCCTTGCCCGTGAACGCATTGTACACCGATCCCGCTTTATCGAACTCGGACACGATGTCCTCCGCACTGCGAGTCGTCGTACCCTTGAATTGCATGTGTTCGATAAAATGCGAAATTCCGTTGTTACTTTCGGTTTCGTAGCTGCTGCCCGCCCCCACCATGATGCCCGATGTCACCGAGCGCAAGGCGTCGTTAGGCTCGACAATAACCGTAAGACCGCTTTTGTATTTTTTTACTGTCATGTTGTCCCTTTTGCGTTGTGTTTTTATTTAAAATTACAGTATCACGTCCTTTTCGAGCGTTTCGCTGACGGGTGCGATGAAAAGCCCTTTTGCAAGCACGTCCTTGATTATGCCTTCAAGCGCTTTGAGCGTGCATTCGGTTGGGTGCATGAGTATCAAATCGCCGCCCTTGACGTTTTTGACCGCGCGCTTATGAATAAGCTCGCTGTCGTGGTCGCGCCAATCGATTGTGTCGCGCGTCCACATGACCGTTCTGTAACCGAGCTGTTCCGCTACGCCGAGAGTCTCCGCACAGAACGCGCCCGAGGGCGGAGCAAAAAGATTCATATCTATTTTGAGAATGTCCTTGACGATTTCGTGTGCAGACGAAATCTCTTTACGGTTGTACGCCCCGTCAATCTTGGAATGGTCTTTGTGGTAATACCCGTGATTGCCTATCTCGTGACCGCTATCGTAAATCTTTTTGAGCGTTTCGCTGTTTGCGGCCGCCCACGATCCGCCGACGAAGAAAGTAGTTTTCACGTTGTATTTTGCCATGACGTCGAGCATCGGCTCGATGTATTCGGTACCCCAATACACATTGATCATCAGCGAAACCTTTGTGTCCGATTTGCCCGAATAGTACGGCTCTCCGCTCGACGCGCTCGGCTCGACCGCCTTGCCCACCGTCACCGTCACGAACAGCAATGCCGCGACAGTCGCACATATCACTATGTTGCCCAAAACAACCCGAAAAAATTTTGCTTTATTAGCATTCGCCATAAAAAACACCCCGAACTATTTATATTGCGAACGGGGTGTTAATATTATCGATTAGTTGTTATCGCCGTTTTCGTCCGAGTGGGCTTTGCCGCGCTTTTCTCTTCCGCCTCTTTCGCCTTTGTTGTGCGAATGTCTGTCGGAGTGCGGACGACGGTCGGAACGAGCGGGGCGCTCCTCCTTCCACTGTCCTTCGGGCGCTTTCTCAATCGGATCGCCCGTGAGCTTTTCGACGAGATCGAGATCGATCTTACCCTGCTTGGTAAAGCTGACGACTTTTACTTTGACTGTGTCGCCCTCTTTGAGAACTTCTGTCACTGCATTGACTCTATGGCCTACGTACTTGCCGAGCTTTGCAACGTGAATCATGCCGTCGCGTCCCGGCGCAAGCTCTACGAACGCGCCGAGCTCGTCGCGCACTGTAACGACCGGACCTTCGTACTCGTCGCCGATCTCGGGATCTTTGACGATTGCAAGGATGATCTCCTTTGCCTTTTCGGTCATTGCGGGATCTACGCCTGCAATGAAAACTCTGCCGTCGTCCTCGATATCGATCTTGACGCCGGTGTCGTCCACGATCTTGTTGATCGTCTTGCCCGACTTGCCGATGACGTCGCCGATCTTTTCGGGATCGATGCTGAAAGTGATGATCTTAGGCGCATATTGCGAAAGCTCTTCGCGCGGTTTATCGAGAACAGCGAGCATTTTGCCGAGAATATGGAGTCTGCCGACGCGCGCCTGTTCGAGCGCGGTACGCAGTATCTTCTCGTCAATACCCTTGATCTTGATGTCCATTTGAATGGCGGTAATGCCGTGCTCGGTGCCTGCGACCTTGAAGTCCATATCGCCGAGGAAGTCTTCGAGGCCTTGAATATCGGAAAGAATGGCAAGGCGGTTTTTCTCCTCGTCCTTGATAAGTCCCATGGCTATACCGGCTACCGGCGCTTTGATGGGCACGCCTGCGTCCATGAGCGAAAGCGTGGAACCGCAAACGCTCGCCTGCGAAGTCGAGCCGTTGGACGAAAGAATTTCCGAAACTACACGTATGGTGTACGGGAAAACGTCCTCGGACGGAATGACCGGTTCGAGCGCGCGTTCTGCGAGCGCTCCGTGACCGATCTCGCGGCGACCGGGCGCGCGAAGCGGTTTTGCTTCGCCCGTCGAGTACGGCGGCATGTTGTATTGGTGCATATAACGCTTGGTTTCCTCATCGTCGAGGTTGTCCAGCTTTTGCGCGTCACGCGCGGTGCCGAGCGTGCAGATAGAAAGGGCCTGCGACTGGCCGCGAGTGAACACCGCAGAGCCGTGCGTTCTCGGAAGCACTCCGACCTCGCACCAGATATCGCGGATATCTGTGGTCTTGCGGCCGTCGGGACGAACGCCCTTGCTCAAAATCTTTTCGCGAACCTTCTCTTTGGTCATGTAGTAGAGCGAATCGCCGATTTCGCGCTCGCGACCGGCGAACTCGTCCTTGAAATGCTCCATGACGTCCGCTTGGAGTGCGTCCTGATTGGCTTGACGCTCGGCGCGGTCGAAGGTGTCGAGCGCTTTATCGAGCTTCTTGTCGGCGTACTTGCGAACAGCTTTGTCCACGTCCTCGCCGATGTGGTAAAGCTCCATTTCGAGCTTGGGCTTACCCACCTTTTTGACAATATCGTTGATGAACTTGACCTGCTTTTTAATCTCCTCGTGCGCGAACAGAATGCCGCCCAGCATCTCCTCTTCGGAAACCTCTTGTGCGCCGGCCTCGACCATCATGATTGCGTCCTTCGTTCCCGAAACGTAAACGTGCATCGTGCTCTTTGCGCGCTGCTCGTTGTCGGGGTTGATGACGTACTTGCCGTCCACGCAACCGACTACGACCGAGCCCGTGGGACCCATAAACGGAATGTCCGAAATGGAAAGAGCGATTGAGCTGCCGAGCATGCCGAACACTTCGGGCGGTATGTTGGTGTCTACCGAAAGCGCCGTCGCAACGACGGACACGTCGTTAAACAAGCCCTTGGGGAAAAGCGGACGGATGGGACGGTCGATAAGACGGGACGTGAGTATTGCCTTGTCGCTCCCTCTGCCCTCTCTTCTTTTAAAGCTTCCGGGTATCTTGCCGATAGCGTAAAGTTTTTCTTCGAAGTCTACGCCGAGCGGGAAATAGTCCATGCCGGGGCGCGGCGCGTCCGCCATGGTGACGTTTGTCATGACGACGGTGTCCCCGCAACGGATTATGCACGAGCCGTTGGCTTGTCCCGCATACTTACCCGTTTCGACGGTGACTGTGCGACCGCCGATTTCGGTTTGGAAAACATTGCATTCCATAAATATATATTTCTCCTAATTGATTATAATCGTAATGTCTAAACAAAAATCAAGGGGGTGCAAAAAGCACGCCCCTTGGGGTGTTTTGTCTTATTTGCGCAATTCGAGTTTTGCAACAAGGTCGCGATAACGCTCGATATCGATGTCTTTGAGATAGTTGAGCTGACTGCGTCGGCTACCTACCATTTGCAAAAGACCTCTTCTCGAATGGTGATCCTTCGGATGCGTTTTGAGATGGTCCGTCAAGTGGTTGATGCGCCATGTGAGGAGCGCAATCTGAACCTCGGGGCTACCCGTATCACCTTCGTGCGTTGCGTACTTGGCGATGATCTCCGCCTTTACGTTCTTGTCCATTATTTTACCTCCGACAAAATGAATTCGCCTTAAACTTCCGTAATGCGTGGAGAGCGACACTACCGAGAATAAGGTACGTAACCGATTATATCATATAGTTTTAACGCTTGTCAATCGATTTATAATAAATAAAGCACTATGAATTGCAGATGTACGGTAGAAGATATTTGACATTGTTTTTATATAAATGGTATAATTTCAAGCGGAGCATTTGATATGGAAGAAGCAAAAGCAAGCGAAGAATGTCAAGCGGAGGAGCTATGCGCAGACAGCACTCCTCTCGCCGAGGACAATGTTGCCGAAGAAAAGCCGCAAGCTCCCGAAACGCAAAAGCGCACTGCCAAACAGTGGCTCAAATATTTTGCCAACAGGTATTTCATCGAGGCGTTTTCGGGCATGGCGCTCGGGCTTTTTTGCACGCTGATTATCGGCACGATAATCGGCGAAATCGGATTTTTAATCAACAAGGCGCAAAAGAACGCGTTCGGAGATATGCTCTCTTATATCGGAACGATTGCCAAAATGCTCATGGGCGCCGGTATAGGCGTGGGAATTGCAAACAGCCTTAAAGCCAAAAAGCTGACATCGTTTTCCGCCGCCGTCGCAGGCATGGTCGGAGCAAACATAACGAACATATTCGCGCTTTCGGGCATTCACGTCTACGGCGCGAGCGCAAACCCCGCAATCGGGATTGGCGATCCCGTCGGTGCGTTTGTCGCGGCGGTTGCGGCTATCGAAGTAACTCGCCATGTCGAGGGCAAAACACCAATAGATATTTTGGTCGTTCCGCTTTGCGCTATCACCTGCGGAACGCTCGGCGCGGTTGCGCTCGGCATTCCGTTCGGAATACTTTTCGCGCTTCTCGGAAAAGCTGTGTCGCTCGCTATCGGTTGGGAGCCGATATCGTTCGGCATACTCGTTGCGGTAGTCATGGGGTTACTCCTCACCCTGCCCACTTCGAGCGCCGCGTTCGGCGTTATGCTTTTTCAGTCGTCGCTGATTAATACCGCGGAGCTTACGTACAACGCTCGAATAGGCGCGGCGGCGGCGTGCGCAGGCTGCTGTGCGCACATGGTCGGCTTTGCCGTTGCGAGCTTCCGCGAAAACAAGTGGAGCGGCGTTGTATCGCAAGGCATTGGCACGAGCATGCTCCAAATTCCCAATCTCGGAAAAAACCCGAGAATTCTCCTCCCCGCAATTGCCGCGTCTGCGGTATCGGGGCCGCTCGCCTCGGCGGCGTTCAAGATAATGTGCGATCCGACAGGCTCGGGCATGGGTACCGCCGGACTCGTCGGCGTTATACAGACATTTATTACGTCCATAGACAACGGCATCGACTGGTGGTATGTTCTCATCGCCGTGCTCGTTTGCTATATCATAGTTCCGGCAATGATTGCGCTCGGTGTAAGCGAGCTCATGCGCAAAAAGAAATGGATAAAACTCGGAGATATGAAGATCTGATTACTTGGCGGCAAACATTGCATGCGGCGAATGCATCAACAACATTAAAACAATTGCAATCCGCTCTATCTTTATGATACAATAAATCAAATCAAATAAATACAAGGAGATAAATACAAATGGCAAAAATGAAAGTCGTTTTGGCGTACTCGGGAGGACTTGACACTACAATCATCATTCCGTGGCTCAAAGAGAATTACGACTGCGAGGTAATCGCGGTCGCGGCGGACGTAGGTCAGGGCGAAGAGCTTGCACCACTCCACGAGAAAGCGGCAAAAAGCGGCGCAGCTAAACTTTACATAGAGGATCTCAAAGAAGAGTTTGTCACCGACTGCATATTCCCCACCATTAAGGCAGGTGCGGTGTACGAGGGCAAATATCTTTTGGGCACGTCGTTCGCTCGGCCTGTCATCGCAAAACGGCTCGTCGAGATAGCCAAGAAGGAAAAGGCGGACGCCATTTGCCACGGTTGCACGGGCAAAGGCAACGATCAAGTTCGGTTCGAGCTGTCCATAAAGGCGCTTGCGCCCGACATGAAGATAATCGCGCCGTGGCGTATTTGGTCTATCAAGTCGCGCGACGAGGAAATCGACTACGCGGTTGCGCACGGGCTTGACGTTCCCGTCACCAAAAAGCACAACTATTCCATGGACCGCAATCTTTGGCACCTCTCGCATGAAGGTAGCGATCTCGAAGATCCCAAGAACGAACCCAAGGACGAAATGTTGCTCATAAGCAAGCCGATCCACGCTACCCCCAACGCGCCCGAATACGTTACTATTGATTGGGTGAAAGGCGTACCCGTATCGGTTAACGGCAAAAAGCTCGCGCCCGTTGCACTCATCGAAACGCTCAACGAGATAGGATCTAAACACGGCGTGGGCGTTGACGACATGGTGGAAAACAGGCTTGTCGGCATGAAGTCGCGCGGCGTTTACGAAAACCCCGCAGGCTCGATTCTCTATGCCGCGCACAAAAATCTCGAAGAAATCACGCTCGACCGCGATACCGCGCATTTCAAAGAGCATGTCGCACTCAAATTCGCAGAACTCGTCTACGACGGGAAGTGGTATACGCCGCTTCGCGAGGCAATGTCCGCGTTTGTTGACAGCACGCAGGAATACGTCACAGGCACTACTAAGCTCAGACTGTTCAAGGGCAAGATCACTCCTGCCGGCATGTCGTCGCCCTACTCTTTGTACGACGAGGACATCGCAACCTTCGGCGCGGACGACGTGTACGATCAAAAGGATTCCGCAGGCTTTATCAATCTTTTCGGTCTGCCGCTCAAAGTGCGCGCCAAAATGCTGGATAGAAATAAGAAAGGCTGAGATTCTTAACCGCGCTTGCTTGTTCATAATGACAAAATATCCAATATATTTTCATTCGGAATAATATTTTGTCATTCCGATCGAGGCGAGGAATCAAAACTATATTTGCACGTATTACTTGAAGTGAGGAAATAATGAAACTCTGGTCGGGCAGATTTACCGCCGAACTCGATAAATTGGCGGAGGAATTCAACGATTCCCTACCGTTTGACCGCGCTATGTACAGTCAGGACATAACAGGCTCGATTGCGCATTGCACAATGCTCGGAAAATGCGGCATAATTCCGCAGGCGGAGGCCGATGAAATCGTATCGGCGCTTCGCGGCATACTTGCCGATATCGAAAGCGGCAAGCTCGAAGTTTGCGGCGCGGAGGATATTCACTCGTTTGTCGAAAACGAACTCGTTAAGCGCATAGGCGACGTAGGAAAAAAACTTCACACCGCAAGGAGCCGCAACGATCAAGTCGCAACCGACACACGGCTGTTTTTGCGCGACGGCATAGACCGCACGGTTTTGCAGTTAAAGTCGCTCATTCTCACGCTCGCAGGCAAGGCCGAACAAGAAAAATCGACCGCCATGCCTGCGTACACGCACATGCAAAAAGCGCAACCGACAACGCTCGGACATTACCTCTCCGCTTATGCAAACATGTTTTTACGCGACGCCGAGCGTTTTCTCGACTGCCGCAAGCGCGTGAACGTCCTGCCGCTCGGCAGCGGCGCGTGCGCGTCCACCACATTTCCCATCGACCGCGAACTCACTGCAAAGCTGCTCGGTTTTGACGGAGTGACAGACAACTCGCTCGACGGCGTAAGCGACCGCGATTTCGTCATCGAGTATCTCTCGTGCGCGACGCAAGTCATGCTTCACCTTTCGCGCATCAACGAGGAGTTCGTATATTGGTCGGGCGAGGAATTCGGATTTTTGTCGCTTCCCGACGAGTTCAGCACAGGCTCGTCAATTATGCCGCAAAAGAAAAATCCCGACGTCAACGAGTTGTTGCGTGGGAAATGCGGACGAGTTTTCGGCGATCTTACTACAATGATAACCGTTATGAAAGGACTGCCTCTCGCCTACAACAAGGACATGCAAGAGGACAAGGAAGCGATATTCGACGCCGACAAGACGCTCGCACTGTCGCTCGGCGTGATGAACGCGTTTATTGATAAAGTTAGGTTCAACCGCGAAGCGATGTCCGCCGCCGCGACGGGCGGCTATTCGTGCGCCACCGAATGTGCCGATTATCTTGCAAGCAAGGGAATGCCGTTTCGCGCCGCACACGAGGTGACCGGTAAAATAGTGCTTTACTGCGTGCAAAACGGAAAGTCGCTTCAAAGCATGACTCTTTCGGAATACAAGAATTTCAGCTCCATGTTTGATGAAGGAATACTCTCCGCGGTCACGGCAAAAAGCGCAATAGCGCGCCGCACCGTTATCGGCGGCTGTGCGCCGCAAGAGCTCGATAGGCAAATCTTAAAGTTACAAAAAGCGGCAAACGCTCTTTAACGTTTCAAACATTCGGGCGCGGCTTATCGTCGCGCCCTTTTTTGTGCGCAAAATTGCAAGTCGCCTACGCGTAACTTTCGTGCTGCAAAGCGATATAGTTTGAAAACATCGACACTATCTCTTTGTTTCCCCTATCGGAAAAATCCATATCAAACAGCTTGCTGATGACCGCGCTTGCGTCCGAGCTTTCGAAAAGCCGACGTAAGTTTTTCTCGACCGAGCTTTTAGTGCAATTGCAATCAAGCGCAACGCGAGCATAAATGCTCTCTATGGTTGCAGTGGGATTGTCTGAATACATTTCGACGCACATGCAAAACTGGTCGAAGCCTTTGAGCGATGTTCTAAACCCCGACCGCACCATCGTGCCGACGATAAAGTCATGCCTTTTCATATCAGCCTCCGTAATCACTCTTTTATGTCGGTCATTCGTGCAATTTTCTTGCTACGACCGTCATAAAAAGAGAAGTGACACCATTAAACCGCAAAAATCCCCAAAAGTCAATATGTTTCGATATGCAATTTTTGTCGTTTCTTGTGTTCTTTTATGCACCGCAAAATATTGTTGTTTTTGCGATTTATTCGGCAATATATGTTGTATACGGTAGCGCGTAGACAAAAGAAAAGCGGCGTCTCTTGACACCGCGAAAATAAATTTATGCTACGGATCTATGCCGTAGTAAAATTCATGTTTGACCTCATTCATAATTAAATCGGTCGGTTTTACAAGATGTACATTAGTGTGCGAATGCACGCGTCAGACGGACAGCCGGTGACAGGCGCGAGGAAATGTACAAAGACGTACATGACCGAGCGAGGAACACGCAGGCCGCATCACGCGATGAATACGCACTCGCGACTTAACGGAAACGCTTGCGCGCCGCTTCCTTCTTCTTTTTGCGCTTGACGGAGGGTTTTTCGTAGTATTCCTTTTTGCGCATGTCGCCCAAAATATTGTCCTTTTGACATTTGCGCTTAAAGCGTTTGAGCGCGCTGTCGAGAGATTCGTTTTCTCCTACACGGATAACTGCCATTATTCACACCTCCTTCGTTCCCTGAACTCCGATTTAGCTTTACTATTTTAAATCATTTTATCTTGTTTGTCAAGTTTTTGAAGAAGATTTTTTAATCTTTTTGAGGAATGCAATCTCTTATTTGAGCACGACCTCTACCGATATGCCGACGTCTATGACGTTAAGCGAATACAGCTTTTTAAAGAACTTGGGCGCGTAGCGGTAGAACTCCCTGCCGATAAACATGGGATCGCAATCCATTTTCGCAGCTTCGTTAAACGCGCGTTCGATTTCGGATTTTATTGATTTCGCAAAACCGGCTTTGAGAGCCTCGCTCGCCTTTTTGGTATTCGTAGCTCCGAGTTCGTTGTACTTATCGCCGTTAGGCTCGATATACGCTTTGACTTTTAATGTCGCCGAGTAGTTATTCGGGTTTATCTTGATAGAAGAGTGTTTTGTAAGCAGTCGTCCGGACACGTCCTTAAACGTCTTCCCCTCATACTCGACGTCCGCTGTGACAATTCCTTTTTCAATCGGGGCGCTTATCCACGCAACGCCTCGGGCCTCACAGCATCCGAGAATGCCGGCCCGACCTTCTTTGTTATACAGCGCAAGCCGCTCTATCTTCATGCCGGACTGTTGCTTTTTATCGCCGCCTCCGCCTCCTCCGCCGCCGCTCTCTTGCTGTTGTCCGCTCTCCTCGCCGCCTCCTCCGCCGCCGCTTTGCTCGGCGTTTTCGTTTTTGAGCATTTCCACAACGGGCATGTACGCGCACTGCGAAGCGCTGTTTAGGTCGGACAAAAAGCCGAGCATCGTGTTTGTCGCGATGTGAGCTTTTTGTTCACCGTATGCGATAAAATCGGCGTCGGTCGCACCCGTCTTTTTCATGAAATCTGTTATTTCGCCTACAAGCTCACACGCCTTATCTTCGGCAGCCGAGAGATACACGTCCGCAGTCACGTCTGTTATGGTCATCAGCGCGCCGAGAAGCTCGACTTCGGCGTCCTTACCCACAATCACCATAGAGCAATGCCCGAGCTCGGCTCTTCGTCCGAGCGCGGTATTGAGCGCTTCGACGGCCTCGGAAAGCGTCTTGCCCTCGACGGTCACCGTGTCCTTGCTCGTCGCACCCTGCGTTTCGGTGGGCATGACATACTGCGCGGTTACTTTGACCTTTTCTCCGCCGTCTATGCCGAGAAGCTCGACTATCACACGGCTGTTGACCTCTTTACTGCGCGATACGGTGGACGGCATGAATGCGATTAAAAACGCAAACGCAAACAGGAGTATTTTATAAATCAGCAATTTCTTTTTTGTCGTCATTTTTCATTCAGCCTTTTTTGTTTGTGCCGTGAAATTATAGCGCATACAAACGTAAGCGACGGAAAAGCAATCGTACAAGCCGGCGCAATTATCGAAACCGCAAGCGATGTCACGACTACCGAGAATATCGTTTGATCGACGAGCGCGAACACGAGCGTCACGTAACTCGTAACCGATAACGCAAGAGATATCCAAAAATGCGCGTTCTTGCCTATCACGAACGCAACGCATCTTGCCGTCGCATAAAAAAGCAGTGCGGCTTCGATAAATACGGAAATGCTCCACAATATGGACGAGAACATGTCGATTCTGCCGTACACATTGCCGATGGCAAACTGCAAAATACTCGAAAAGTTTGTCGTGCTATCCACAAGCGACGGCACGTTGCCGAACGCCGCGCTCATCACAAGCGCAAAGAACACCGCGACAGTTGTGCCTATTACACCTGCGCCGGCGGCAAAATACCCCGTATGCTTTTTGACCTTTGTTCTGCCGACAAACATCAAAAGCGGCGTAAAATCGCCAAGCCACGCGGCGTGACCAATCAGGCCTTTTGTAAAGCCGCCCGTGTCTTGCATCGACGGAAATATATTTGCAAGCTCGAATCCCGTCATGATGACGATTGCGGTAAGAATAGTAAGCCCCAACACTACAATCGGCACCAATATTTCGTTGAGTCTGCAAAGAGAACGCAGAGTGTGATTGCCGACCGCCGAAAGAAACGCCAAGAACACGATTAGCATTAGCGACGTGTCAAAGTCGGTGAACATATTGTTGCCGTAGAATGCGAGTATCTCGGAAATCGCTATGTTGAGCTTTAAAAACAAAAACAACCCGAAAATTCCGACGACAATCCTTGCGCCTACCTTGCCGATAACAGACGTGATTAGCGAAAACAAATCCGTTTCGCGCGACAAGTACATAGTCGCTATAATAATTCCGAGCGTTACGAGGTCGAAGCCGCCGATAATCGCAAGCGCAATATAAGCGTCCCTGCCCGTTTCCTGTATCAAGAATATCGGTAGCAAAAACATCTTGGTCGCGAGTGCGAGAATGAAGATAAACGCTACGAGCTGCTTGCCCGTAGATTGCTTTATTTGCGCTGTGTTTGTGCTTCCTGCGTTACTGTTTGCCTCACCGACGCCCACTGCGTTATTAACATTGCTTGCTTGCGAATTCATATGTAAGCGCACGCCGCGCTAATATTACTGTCCCTGTCTTGTAGGATTGATATTTGGAATACTTCGCGGACGTTTTTTCATATCGATGACCTGTTCGCGCTCTATGGCATCCTTGAAATCGGAGTATACGAGCGGTGCGAACGGCGCAAGGTACGGCGAATCGTATGCGTTGAGCGAGCAGACGTAGTGCAACGAGAAAAGCACCGCAAGTATCAAGCCGAACAGTCCGCAAAGTCCGCCGGCGAGTGTGTACACGAGCCGCAGTATGCTCATCGGTCCGATGAGATTGGGAACGGTGAAAAGCGCAATCGAACTGAGCGCCGTTATCATTACCGCAGGCGAGCTTATAATGCCGGCGTTTACCGCCGTTTCACCGAGGACGAGCGCACCCACGATGCTCATCGCCATACCGACCGCGCGAGGCATTCTCACGCTCGCTTCGCGTATAATCTCGAACAGAAGCAGAACGAACACCGTTTCGGCAAGCGGAGAAAGCGGAAGACCCTTAATCGCGCTCATGAGCGTTATCATAAAGCGCACGGGAATGAGCGTGTAGTGGAAATTCTGCATGGCAACGTACAGCGCCGGCAAAAGTGACGCGAGTATCAAGCCCAGATAGCGCAGTATCCGCACAAACGTGCTGTATGCCGAACGCATATAGTAGTCTTCGCCCGATTGGAACTCCTCGATTAGCAAAAACGGAACGGTTACTACCATGGGCGATCCGTCTACCAAAATCGCGACTCGCCCTTCAAGCAGCTTTGCGGCGATAATGTCCGGCTTTTCGCTCAATCCCGTTTGCGTAAAGAGCGAGTACGGGTTTTCCTCGATATACGGAACGATATAATGGCTGTCCACTATGCCGTCGATGTCTATTTTTTCGAGCCGTGCTTTTATCTTCTTTACGACCTTGGGCGACGCGACCGAGCCGAGATAGCATACGGCGACGTTTGTTTTGGTGCGCCTGCCTATCTCCATGCGGTCTATGGCGAAATCGGGAGTTTTAAGCCTTCGCTCCAAAAGAGAAAGATTGGTTTTTAAATCCTCTATAAATCCCTCGCGCGGTCCGCGCATTACCGTTTCCGCCGGAGGCTCGGTAATTCCGCGCGTCGTGTACGAACGTGCATTTATAATCGCGTACCTATCGTCGCCATCAACGCACAACAAAATGTCGCCGTTAAGCAGCTTGTTTATGCAATCCTCTTTATCGGACGACATCTTGATGTCGTATTCAAGCAGGGCGTACCGCTCGAAATCGTCGAGCGACGAGAGCTTTTGTGCGCAGTTTTCGAGTGCGTATATCACAGCGCGCGCGACGACAGTGTCGGACAGATCTGGATGAACGAGAACCGCGCCCGACAGCTTGCCGCATTTAAACTCGTGCGTTACGATATTTTCGCGAGTAGTAAAATCGCACAATATTCGCTCGACGTTTTCCATACGAATATTGTGCGGATTGAAATAAATATTTATGCGAATTTAATTTTATGCCGAATCTCTTTCGATTGGTTTACTAACCGATAATCTGCAACGCTTTCCCGACAGACAATATCTCTGCCTCGCAAAACCGCCTACCTATTATCTGTATGCCGACGGGCATTCCGTTTGCCGTGCCGAACGGTACGCTTACGGCAGGTAGTCCCGCAAGGCTCACGGGCGCTGTATACATGTCGTTTGCATGCTTGATGTGCGGCGGAGTATTTTCGCCAAGTAAAGGCGCAGTGTTGGGCGCTGTCGGACAAAGCAATACGTCGCACATATCAAGTGCGCTTTCGTACTCGGCTTTTATGACCGCGCGCACCTTCGACGCTTTAAGGTACAGCCGCTCGTAATTTTCGCTCGTTACAGCATATGTACCCGTAATCATTCTGCGCTTAAATTCCGCGCCCAATAATTCGGCTTGCGCTTGCGAAATCAGCTTTGCTTCTCGCATGCTTCTGTACGTATTTGCCGCCTCTGCGGACGAAATTACGTGGTACGCGGAGAGCGAAGCGGCAAACGATTTTACAGAAACGCCGACAACGGTAGCGCCGGCGGATTTAAGCGCGGCAAGCGCGTTTTCATACGCCGCTTTCACTTGCACGTCGAGCATATCGGTGCTTGTAAACTCTTGGGCAACGCCTATTCTTTTTCCGCGAACATCGCCGTCGAGGATATCGAGCGCACGAGCCTTTACGCATTTTATCGCGTCAAATAGGTACAGCGCACCGTCGCAGTCGGTTGACAAAACACCCACGCTGTCGAGCGACGGCGAAAATCCGATAAGCCCGTCGCAGCTAATCGATGAAAATGTAGGTTTAAGCCCGACCACTCCGCAATACGCCGCAGGCTGACGCGTCGATCCGCCCGTATCGCTGCCGAGCGCGCCGAACGCTTGCCTTGCAGCCACGCCGTTTGCCGAGCCGCCCGAGCTTCCCCCTGCTGTACGCGTGTTGTCAAGCACATTTTTGACGGCGCCGAACGCGGACGTTTCGTTTGTGCTGCCCATGGCGAATTCGTCCATATTGGTCTTGCCGACGATGACCGCGCCGGCTTGTTTGAGCTTGACTACCGATTGCGCGTCGTCCGATACATAGTCTTTCATCGCGTTGGACGCGCAAGTCGTTTTTGCGCCCTCTACGCCGATATTATCCTTTACGGCAATGGGAACGCCCAAAAGCGGACTTACTTCTTTTTGGGTATAGCGCAGCTCGTCCGCGCGTTTTGCGGCGGTAAGTGCGGACTCCTCGAACACCGTTATAAAGTTATTTAGCTCTTTTTTATTGCTGATTCTATCGAGGCACGCCTTCGTCGCTTCTACCGACGAAATCTTCTTACTTTTGAGCGCACCTATCAGCTCAGCCGTATTAAAATCAAGTACGTTCATTGCTCATCCTCGGCACGCGGTAATCGTTTTCGCCGTCCAAATCGAACAGCGGCTCCGTGTTCTGTATATCAACAAGCTCCAAAACCTCAAACACGTTTTCCTGGCGTTCGAGATGCTCTCGCACAGAGTCCGCCTCGCTTTGAGTAAGCACAATAAACGCGCGGTCTGCCGCGCGCCGTACTGTGTCTATTGTGACGCTGTGTTTCATTCGTTCAAAGCTCCGTACCTGTTTTTTTCCGCTCTTCATTTTACACCGATTGATACGCATTGTCAATGATTTGAATGCTTATACGCGCATAAATGTACACATAAATTTAAGGCAATTCCTTGACTTTATTAAATATAAGTTTTATACTATTAAGGCTGTGATATATTCACGCGTTTTAACTTGTAATAATATACTTTGGAGGTATTTATGGTAAAGATGACTATCGACGGCAACACCGCTGCTTCGCATGTGGCGTATGCCTTCTCGGAGGTCGCGGCGATATACCCCATTACACCGTCTTCGCCCATGGCGGAGTACGCTGACGAATGGGCTACCGCCGGACGCAAAAACATGTTCGGGCAAGAACTCCGCATTGCGGAAATGCAGTCCGAGGGCGGCGCGGCAGGCGCCGTACACGGCTCGCTGTGCGCAGGTGCGCTCACCACGACGTACACGGCAAGCCAAGGTCTGCTTCTCATGATCCCCAATATGTACAAGATTTCCGGCGAGCTTTTGCCGTCCGTTTTCCATGTAAGCGCACGCGCGCTCGCCGCACACGCGCTCAATATTTTCGGCGATCATTCCGACGTTATGGCATGCCGTCAAACGGGCTTTGCCATGATCGCTTCAAACTCCGTTCAAGAGGCCATGGACCTTGCGCTCGTCGCACATCTTTCGACGCTCAAATCCAAGGTCCCCTTCCTTCATTTCTTCGACGGCTTCCGCACCAGCCACGAGATTGACAAAATCGACGGCATCGAATACGACGAAATGAAGAAGCTCGCCGAAAAGACGGGTTGCATGGAAGAGATTCGCGAATTCAAATCGCGCGCGCTCAATCCCGAACATCCTATTCAAAAAGGCACCGCGCAGAATGCGGATATCTACTTCCAGAACCGCGAAGCGGCTAACAAATACTACGACGCAACGCCCGCTATCGTCCAGGCGATGATGGACGAAGTCAAAGCGCTCACCGGCAGAGAATACAAACTGTTCCAATATTACGGCGACAAGAACGCGGAAGACGTCATCGTCATGATGGGCTCGGGTTGCGAGGCCGTTGAAGAAACGGTTGACTACCTCGCAAAGCAAGGCAAGAAGGTCGGACTTTTGAAGGTGCGCCTGTACCGTCCGTTCTCAGTCGATTACTTCGTAAAAGCGCTTCCCAAATCGGTCAAGCGCCTCGCCGTTCTCGACCGCACCAAAGAGCCGGGATCGCTCGGCGAACCGCTTTATCTCGACGTTTGCGCCGCGCTTGCCGAAGCCGGCAAAGCGGACATCAAGGTCATTGGCGGCAGATACGGACTCGGCTCCAAAGAGTTCAACCCGTCCATGGTCAACGCAGTTTACAAAAATCTCGCGGCGGCAAAGCCGAAAAACCACTTTACGGTCGGTATTAACGACGACGTAACAAATACGTCGCTCGACTTCTCCGAATTCGTCAACGCCTCGCCTGCCGGCACCATTCGTTGCAAGTTCTACGGACTCGGCAGCGACGGTACGGTCGGCGCGAACAAGAACTCGATCAAGATTATCGGCGACCACACCGACAAGTACGCGCAAGGCTACTTCTTCTACGATTCCAAGAAATCGGGCGGCCTTACCATTTCGCACTTGCGGTTCGGCGACGTTCCCATCAAGTCCACATACCTCATCGACCAAGCGGACTTCGTCGCCTGCCACAACCCGTCTTACGTCACGCACTACAACATGGTTGACGATATCAAAGACGGCGGCGTGTTCCTTTTGAACTGCCACTGGACGCCCGAACAGCTCGATAGTGAGCTTCCTGCCGAGATGAAGCGCACAATCGCCAAAAAGCACATCAAGTTCTACACGATCGACGCGCTTAAAATAGTCAACGAAATCGGCGCGAGAAAGGGCGTCAACACCGTTTGCCAGGCGGCGTTCTTCAAGCTCGCCAACATCATTCCCTACGAGGAAGCCGAAAGCTACATGAAGCAGATGATTAAAAAGGCTTACGGTAAGAAGGGCGACGACGTTGTCAACATGAACTACGCTTGCGTAGACAAGGCTATCGACGGACTCGTCGAAATCAAAGTCCCTGCCGAATGGGCAAACGCCACTACGGGCGCAAAAGCCGCCGAAGTGGACGGCGACGAGTACTTCAAGAACGTCGTCAATCCCATTCTTCGTCAAGAGGGCGACAAGCTCCCCGTTTCCGCGTTCGCGCCCGACGGCTCCGTTCCGACCGGCACGACCAAGTTCGAGAAGCGCGGCATTGCCCCGACGGTTCCCGCATGGATAGCGGACAACTGCATACAGTGCAACCAATGCTCGCTCGTCTGTCCGCACGCGTGCTTGCGCCCCGTTCTTACCACTCCCGAACAGGACAAGAAAGCGCCCAAGACATACGTTACGAAGCCTGCGAACACACAGCTCAAAGACACCGGCTACAACTACCGTATTCAGCTCTCTCCGCTTGACTGCACCGGTTGCGGCTCTTGCGCAAACATCTGCCCTGCAAAAGAAAAGGCGCTCGTCATGAAGCCGCTCGAAGACGTAATCGACGCGGAGAACGCCAACTACGCTTATTCCGAAAAAATCCCGTTTGTTGACGTTTCCGACAAAGTCAAGGTCGACACCGTCAAGGGCAGTCAGTTCAAACAACCGCTCTTCGAATTCTCGGGCGCATGCGCAGGCTGCGGCGAAACCCCGTATGTCAAGCTCATCACCCAGCTCTTCGGCGACCGCATGGTCGTTGCGAACGCAACCGGTTGCTCGTCTATCTACGGCGGCTCCGCTCCCACCTGCCCTTACACAAAGAATGCCGAAGGCAAAGGTCCCGCGTGGGCTAACTCGCTTTTCGAGGACAACGCAGAGTACGGCTACGGCATGCACCTTGCATACAAGGCAAGAAGAGAAGCGCTTAAAGACAAAGTCGCCGCACTCGCCGCCACGGGCTGCGAGAAGTGCGCAAAAGCGTGCAACGACTGGATCGCGAACATGGACGACGCAGAAGGCAGCAAGAAAGCAGCCGCCGTGCTTGTTTCCACTCTCGAATCTGCGAAAAAGCTCGACGCGGAAAAAGCGGCGCTCGTCAAAGACATTCTTGCCGATAAAGATTGCCTTGTAAAGAAATCAATCTGGATCTTCGGCGGCGACGGCTGGGCTTACGATATCGGCTACGGCGGTCTCGACCATGTACTCGCGTCCGGCGAGGACGTCAATGTTCTCGTTGTTGACACCGAGGTGTACAGCAACACCGGTGGTCAATCGAGTAAATCCACCCCTACCGGCTCGGTCGCAAAATTCGCGGCAGGCGGCAAACGCACGAAGAAGAAAGACCTCGGTGCAATGGCTATGACCTACGGCTATGTGTACGTTGCGCAAGTCGCTATGGGCGCAGACAAGAATCAGGTCATCAAGGCGATTTCGGAGGCAGAGGCTTACCACGGTCCGTCGCTTATCATCGCTTACGCGACCTGTATCAACCACGGTATCGACATGTCGAAAGGCATGGCGGAAGAGGACAAAGCGGTCAAAGCCGGCTACTGGCAGCTCTACCGCTTCAATCCCGAGCTTGCCGACAAGGGACAAAACCCGTTCACGCTCGACAGCAAAGATCCTACCGGCAACTATCAAGAGTTTATCGCAGGCGAAACGCGCTATAAGTCGCTTGCAAAATCCAAGCCGGAAATCGCACAGGCCCTGTTCGAACGCGCCGAGAAGGAAGCCAAAGAACGCCTCGAAGGCTACAAGAAACGCGCACAAAAGGACTGACAGTCAAATAGCTATAAGTTAACACAATAATACACAAAAACAAACCCCCGTCTGCGATATGCGACGGGGGTTTTAATATTGAAATCCGATTGCTCTTATCTCCTGCCCTTTTTTCTAAACGGGTTCTTGTGCGGTTTTGCACTATGCTTATTTTCGGCGTGGTTTTTATTTTCCGCATTATCTGTTTTTTGCCGCTCGTGCTTGTCGCTTTCAATAGGCTCGTCGTTTGCGTCGAACAGCTCTATATCGTCAATAACAACGACGGGACCTTGCTTGCGCTTCTTCTTGGGCGGCTCTTCTTCGCGGTAGGTTTGGCGGCGCGGGCGAATTACGTCAAAGCCGAAAAGACCGCCCAAAAGATCGCTGAT
This sequence comes from Clostridiales bacterium, assembly GCA_022508445.1. GTDB lineage: Bacteria > Bacillota > Clostridia > Christensenellales > Pumilibacteraceae > Anaerocaecibacter. The sequence goes on from JAFLVG010000012.1 coordinate 33,389, forward strand.
AGGATCGCCGAACAAATCACCGAAAAGCGAAGCAAATGGATCGCCCATAGGACCGAAGCCTGTGCCGTAATCGTCCTCGTACCCGTAAGGATGAGTGAGAAACACGTTGCACGGATCGATGACTTTGGTTTCTATCTTTTCTTGTTCTGTATCGTTTTTTTCGGCGTTTTCATCTACGACCGCAAGGTTTTTAATCTCGTAGCCGCAGCGCAAACACTTGCTTTTATTGCCCATGTCATAACCGCATTGCGGACAAATCATAAACTGCCTCTTTCTCGATCCAATTACAATAATTATACACTCTGTATCGGCGTTTTGTCAACTTAAAATGCGGCGAACACATCTCTTTTGTCCGCCGCATTTATAACCACATTATTTTATTAGTTATAATTATTGATACTGTTGCGCAAGGTTTCGAGCTTTTTGTTGATATACGTAGAATACGATGTGTTGCCGGTATCGGTGGCGTCAAAAGCCAATCCGTTGGTTTTGATTGCATCGCTCGTGTATTTGCCGTAGCGCGACTTGAATTTATCTTTGTAAGCGTTGAACGTTTGCGCGGTAACCTTAGAGGAAGCGGACAGCTCTTCGAGATTTGCCTTATACTTCATAAGAACAGAGCCGGAGTCTGTCGGTGCGCCCTTGCAAATAAGCTTCTTGTAAATCGGGTTATTCTGGCTTGCACCACCGTCTGCCGCTATCCTGCGAGTGTACGGCTCCAACGACATACACGCGTCGCCTGTGGGATTCCATCCATTGGTAAGTCCCAAGCAGCGGTCGTAGTCATACGGTATGATTACAGCCTTATTGTCCGACTTGCGGAAGTACACGTAGTAGTTGTTGTAATTGTTGCGCATGCAATCGGGGTTGCCGAGAATGTAGTTAACGGCCTCGAACTTGGCAAACTGTTCTACGTCCAAATACTGCGAAATTACAGAAGCGTCCGTGTCTACGTCGCTGACAGTCTCAATAAAGTTACGCATAGACGAGAAATCGCGAAGTCCCGTATTCTTGTCCTTCTTTTTGTTGGTCTTTTTGTCGTAAGAGTAAAACTCTCTGTTAAGCTCGTCTTCTACGCCTATTCTGTTATCGAGGTCGTAGTTAGTCATGTCGGCAGGGCCTTTTTGGGAATATGTGCATTTCCACAAATCGCCCACCTCGGCGTCGTCGAAGTGGCGCGCTATGAACGCCTCGTCGATTGCCTCATGTATTCTGTATACGCCCATGTTCTTTTTCGTAGCGTTCTTTTCGAGCGCAGTCACGGAACACATGGTGACGTGCGGCGCTATCACGCCGTTATCTCTGAACAACTTCATTGCGTACATTTCGCGGACGTATGTTTCGTCTTTGGTCGAATTGTACTTAATATCGATTTTCTCCATGCCGCCTAACATGCGGTTTTTGCGCACGGTTTTTGCGTCGGCGTCGGCCTTCCATCTATCTTTAAAAGGCTTCACTTCGTCGGAGGTGTATCCGTCGGCGGTATCGTCAAACGTCTGTTTAAACGACAGCTTCATGTGAATGTTGTTTGTGAAGCCACTATCACCGTAAAACTCGTGGCGCGAAGTGTTGCCCTTCATCCGAACGCCCACTTCCTTGTAGTAGTAATAGAGCATGCCGGTGCCGTTGTCTATGCCAATCGTGACAGAGTCTGCCACACGGTAAATGGGAGACTTATCGTTGACGGTATAGTCGTGACTGAGTTTTTTCCACTCCGCGTCGGACATATTCATATCTATCGACACAGTGGACTGCTCGTCGAAGAGAGCGTTGTAAACTTCGTCGGTATTGCCCGAAACATACTTTGCGGTAAACGTGCAATCTTCTTTGAACGAAGTATTGCTGTTGTACTGCACGTTTCCGTTATACCAACCGATAAACGCATAGCCGTCGCAAACGGGCGCGTCGGTCATGTTCACTTTGCCGGCGGTATTGGCAGTAAGAACTGTATTCTTATTGCCGTTTGTAAACTCTCCGTCACCGGCGGAAAAGGTTATTTTCGCGCCGTTGGGATCTTCTTTGGGAGTTTCATTGCCTTTATCGGGCGAGCACGCAACGAGGGATATACCTACCGCTGCAATTCCTAATAATAATGTGAGTTTTTTCATACCTATATGCTATCATATTTCACAAATAACATCAAGCGTTTTGACCACGCTTAGCACATTTTTAATTATTTTTATTTGTATTATCGACAAATCGAATCACATGTGCTATAATAAAGCGAGATAATAATCATGAAGAAGATAATCCCTATCATAGCTTTTTGCTGTTCCATGCTCATATTTTCCTTGTCGCTCACAGGTCTTATAACCGTGTCGATAGCCACCAAGGTAGAGCAAGTAACGTTTGTCGCAGTACCCACCGTAATATTCGGATCGGTGCTTTCCATGCTGTCCGTGGGGTTTGTGTACATTCTCAGAAACGACAAGCTGTGCCGCATCGCATTCTTTATAGACGTTGCGGCCTTCTGCATATCGATAGTATCTGTTTTTATTTGGCTGTGCTTACTTTGATTGCTTGCATTAAGCAAAAAGCTCCCGTAATAATACGGGAGCTTTTTTATTGTCTTGTAATCAAGCGATTAAAGCTCGGCGAAATATTTGATCGTTCTTACCATCTGGCTGGTGTAAGAATTCTCGTTGTCGTACCACGAAACAACTTGAACTTGGTAAAGGTCGTCGCCGACTTTGGAAACCATGGTCTGCGTCGCGTCGAACAGCGAGCCGTAGCGCATGCCGATGACGTCGGACGAAACAATGGGGTCCTCGTTGTATCCGAACGATTCGGAAGCGGCTTTCTTCATTGCGGCATTGATTCCCTCTTTGGTCACGTCCTTGCCATTGACAACGGCCGTAAGGATAGTCGTCGAGCCGGTGGTAACGGGAACGCGCTGAGCCGAACCGATGAGCTTGCCGTTAAGCTCGGGGATGACAAGGCCGATAGCTTTTGCGGCACCCGTCGAGTTGGGAACGATGTTCGCGGCGCCTGCACGAGCACGGCGCATGTCGCCCTTGCGGTGAGGTCCGTCAAGAATCATTTGGTCGCCGGTGTAGGCGTGAATTGTGCTCATAATGCCCGACTGAATAGGCGCGTAATCATTGAGCGCTTTGGCCATGGGCGCAAGGCAGTTCGTGGTGCAGCTTGCCGCGGAAATGACTTGATCGTCTTTTGTAAGAGTCTTTTCGTTTACGCTGTAAACAACCGTTTTGAGGTCGTTGCCCGCGGGAGCGGAAATGACAACCTTTTTCGCGCCTGCATTGATATGCGCCATCGATTTCTCTTTGGAGCAGTAGAAGCCTGTGCATTCGAGAACGACTTCGACGCCGAGCTTACCCCAAGGCAGGTCTTGCGCTTTGGGCATGGCGTAGATGGTGATCTCCTTGCCGTCTACCGTGATCGAGCCGGGAACTTTAACGGTTTTGCCGTCTTCTTCAAATACGGGTTCTTTGGACGAAACGGTGTGAAGCCCTTCGCCGAGTTTGCCGCAGTATCCGCCCTGTGCCGTGTCATATTTGAGCAAATTGGCGAGCATCGCAGGGCTTGTAAGGTCGTTGATAGCGACGATGTCGTAGCCCTTCGCGCCAAACATTTGGCGGAAAGCAAGACGTCCGATACGTCCGAAACCGTTGATTGCAACTTTTACGTTTGCCATAAATACTAAAACCTCCAAGTTTTGTTTTTATCTTTTGTATTGTAACACCTTTAAGGTGTTTCGTCAAGTTTTTTTAATGATTTTTACTGCCGATTGTCGGGTGTTTCGCCGTCATTCGCGGCAGCACTGTCTGTATCGGTTTCGGCAGAGTTTCCGGCTGTATTTTCGGCGCCGACTTCAAGGCTCTCCGCTCTTGCAAGGACGGGGTTGACTACTCCCAACTTACGCGCATAAATAAACCGATTGAGCTCTTCGAGCGTCTGTCCGCTTTCTATCGCGTTCTTTATTAAGAGAATGATATCCTTGCCGACGTTGACTAACAGCTTATCTTTTTTGTACTTTACGTTCGTTACTTCGACGAACGGGATGACGGTGTTTCCGTTCGGCGAGGTTACTACTATCTCTCCCTCGTCCACCTTGACGGTAAGCTCGTCGTCGCTCGGTTTTACTACGCTTACCACGAAATTCTTGGGTGCAATGAGAAGCATTGCCGCGCATAAGAACAGTATGCCGCCGAAAACGACGAGCAATATGCCGAGAACAAACATGAGCTTTTGCGGATTCAGAACAATCGCCACGATGCCGACCGCCATGCCGACCACTGCCACACACATGTACAGCACGAAGTAAAACAGCATGGTCTTTTTGTTGATTTCTTTTATATCGGCTTCGGTTATCTTATACTTTAATTCGAACATGTTTTCACCCTATTTCAAATTTTCGGGATTGAGGCAAAGAAGCTCGGGCAGAACGAATCTTCCGTTTTCCCTAATCAGCACGCCGTCGAAAAACATCTTGCCGCCGCCCACTTCGGGAGTCTGTCGAAGCACCAAATCCCAATGCACGGCGGAAGTATTCCCGTTGTATGCGTCGTCGTAGCAGCAGCCCGGCGTGAAGTGAATGGAGCCGCATATCTTCTCGTCGAACAGAATATCGCCTATCGCGTCGGTGATATAGGGGTTTACGCCTATTGCAAACTCGCCCACATACCGCGCGCCGTCGTCGGTGTCGAATATCACGTCCGATTTTTCCTTGTTCGAGCTGTCGGCTTCCACTATCTTACCGTCCTTGAACGTCAGCTTTACCCAATCGAACTTGGTCCCGTTGTAGACGGTCGGAGTGTTGTAGGTAATTACGCCGTTGACCGAATTCTTGACGGGCGCCGTGTACACCTCGCCGTCCGGAATATTCATGTTGCCTGCGCACTTGATTGCAGGAATATCCTTGATTGAAAAGCTCAAATCGGTGTCCTTTGCAACCAGCCGAACTTTATCGGTCTTGTTCATAAGCGCTTGAAGTGCGTTCATCGCCTTGTCCATTTTTGCATAGTCGAGGTTGCAAACATTGAAATAATGGTCCTCGAACTGCTCCGTCGACATGCCGGCAAGCTGTGCCATGGACGGTGACGGGTAACGAAGTACCACCCAGCGCGTCTTTTTTACTCTTATTTCGTGATGCACCGGATGCGAGTATATGCTCATATATTTATCCATGCGGGCGGAAGGAACGCACGCATTCTCGTAGGCATTGTCGCCGCCGCGCAAGCCGATATAGCAATCCATGCTTTTCATGACCTCTGCGTCGAGCTTGCTCCAAAGCGTGAGCTGTTCGTCCGTCGCGCCTTTGAGAAGCTCCGCGCGAACGCGCGTGTCGATGTTCGTGACAAACGCCTGCGCGCCTACTTTGTACACCGCCTTTATTATTTCCGTAACTAGCGGATACGGCACGTCGAACGCCTCGATAAGAACCTTATCGCCTTTCTTTGCCGCTATCGAATAGTTTACGAGGTTATGAGCGAGCTTGACTATTCTTTGGTCTTTCATTATTGCCTCCGAAGCTATTGTTAACAGTATAATTCTTTTTATAAAAAAAGTCAATAAAACAGTAGTCAAATCTTTTACGATGTGCTATAATGTATACAGTTGCAAAGCAACTACAATATATGGAAAAATGTTTTTCGGAGGTAACAAAACATTATGCCGTTAGTAACAACAAAGGACATGTTCGCAAAGGCATACGAGGGCGGATACGCAATCGGCGCGTTCAATGTCAACAACATGGAAACAATCCAAGGCATCGTCGAGGCGGGCAAGCTCGAAAAAGCGCCGCTCATTCTCCAAGTTTCGTCGAGTGCGCGTAAATACGCCAACCCCAAATATTTGACGAAAATGGTTCAGGCCGCCGTCGAGGATTCGGGACTTCCCATTTGCTTGCATCTCGATCACGGCGATTCCTACGATCTCTGCGTTTCTGCCATCAACGACGGTTTCACCTCCGTCATGATCGACGCCTCGTCCCATCCGCTCGCGGAAAACATCAAGATCACTTCACAAGTAGTCAAGTACGCACACGACCACGGCGTAGTTGTCGAAGCCGAGCTCGGCCGTCTTGCCGGCGTTGAGGACAACGTCAAGGTTTCGGAGTCCGACGCGCTTTACACCGATCCCGAAGAGGCCGCGGAGTTCGTCGCCAAAACGGGCGTGGACTCGCTCGCTATCGCTATCGGCACGAGCCACGGCGCGTTCAAGTTCAAAGGCGAAGCAAAGCTCCGTTTCGACATCCTCGAAAAAGTCGCACAGCTTCTTCCCAAGTTCCCCATCGTTCTTCACGGCGCAAGCTCCGTTCTTCCCGACTATGTAAAAATGGTCAACGACTTCGGCGGCACAATGCCGGGCGCAAAGGGCATTCCCGAAGACATGCTTCGTAAAGCTTCGTCCATGGCAGTCTGCAAGATCAACGTAGACTCCGACCTTCGCCTTGCCTTCACCGCGGCTGTCCGCAAACACTTTGCCGAAAATCCCGCGCACTTCGATCCCCGTCAGTATCTCGGCGACGGCAGAGCGCTCGTCACCGAATGCGTAAGACAGAAGTTGGTACATGTGCTCGGCTGCGCAGGAAAGGCATAAGAGAGCTTTATATTTACTTCGTTATGCGAAGAGCATAAAAAGCCTCGCCCACACACTTTAATAAGCAAATAATATAAAAACAGGTATTCGTTAATTCGAATACCTGTTTTATGTATATCAAGTAGATAACGTATAAAGTAGAAAAAATATTTTTACGGTTAAACCAATAACTTAAAGTTTTCTTACCTACCTCTTTTATAAGATTAGTAGCGAATGTATAAAGTAGCAAAAATATGTTTACGGTTAAACTAATCGCTTAAAGTTTTCTTGCCTACTTCTTTTTCAAAAGAAGTAGGTTATTTGCCTACGATCAGCGCGGTTTGGTAAAGCTCTTCGTCGAAGGTCTTTTTCATCGCGCAACCCTCGATAATATCCATGTCGTAGAATTTGTGGTTCTTGATACCTACGATGCGATTGCCTATGCCCTGTTTGAGCAGTTTGACCGCATGCACACCAAAGCATGTTCCGAGGTATCTGTCGCGGCACGACGGGCTTCCGCCGCGCTGGACGTGACCGAGCCGCGTGGACTTGACCACCATGTTCGTTCTATCGGAAAGCTCGGCTTTGAGTTCGTCCGCATGCCCTGCGCCCTCGGCAAGAACAATAATTCCGCTCGTTTTGCCGTGCTCCATACCGCCGCCGAGCGTTTTCACAATCTCGTCGATTGTCATTTTGTGTTCGGGAAGGACAATCACCTCCGCACCGCCGCAAAGACCGGTGTAGAGGGCAAGATCGCCGCAGTTTCTGCCCATGACCTCGATTATTGAAATGCGCTCGTGCGAGCTCATTGTGTCGCGTATCTTATTGATAGCGTCGAGGATTGTGTTGCAAGCGGTATCGAAGCCGAGCGTGTAATCGGTGTACGCAAGGTCGTTGTCGATCGTGCCGGGTATGCCGATAGACGGAAAGCCGTGATCGGTAAGCGCCTTAGCGCCCATGAACGAGCCGTCGCCGCCGATGACGATAATCCCTTCAACGCCGCGCGCGCGAAGATTTTTTATAGCCTTCTGCTGACCTTCCTCAGTCTTGAATTCGGGGCAACGCGCAGTCTTTAATATAGTGCCGCCGCGGTGGATGATATCCGAAACACTGCGCATATTCATGGGTACAAACAAATCGTCGATAAGACCTTGAAGTCCGCGCTCGACGCCCATAACTTCCATACCCATACCTATTCCGTAGCGCACAACGGCTCTTATTGCCGCGTTCATTCCCGGCGCGTCACCGCCGCTTGTCAATACAGCTATTTTTTTCATTGCAGCACCTCTATGCTCGAATATTATCTTAAAGCGCACGAAAAGCGACTATTTGCCGATAAGCTCATTTGCCATTCCGTTTCATGCGTGGTATATATTATAACACATATTATTTTGAAAATAAATAGTTTTTTTGCTTTTTTAAAAAAGATATTTTACGTGGCGCTCTGTTCTTTGACGTTCTCTTCACCCAGCACCGCGCAAAGCTCGCTCTTGGACAGATTGTCGATTGTGAACTTATCGCTCAATCTATAAAGCTTATTATCGTCCGTGTTTTTAACGTACAGGTAGTCGCGGCCGCCGCTGTAAAACGCCGCGATCTCGCGCACGCCGTCGAGCTTGGCTTTATCATTAAGCGAGAAATAACAGCAGATCTTGCCTGACATAGCGTCGCTTTCGGTAAACGGCGTGATGTCGTCAACGTAAATAGTTACGCCGTTGTCGTTCTGCCTGAGCGTTCCGGTAACGGCTACGACGGTGTCCTTTTGCCATAAGTGTCGTATATTCTCATACGTCCTGCCGAATGCGACGACCTCGACGGTGCCGTACAAGTCTTCGAGTACGCCCGTACCCATGGGATTGCCCTTTTTGGTCATTTTATTTACTGTGGACGTCAGCATTCCGCCTATCGTAATCTTGCTGTCAATGGGCGGACAATCCTGCGACTCGGGGTTTAACATCGATGTGTTGCAGTTAAACTGTTTGAGCTTGTCGATATACGCCGATAGCGGATGCCCCGAAAGGTAAACGCCTGCGACTTCTTTCTCGCGCTTGTACTTCTCGTTGGGCGAATACTCGTCCACCTCGGGGTACTTGAATTCCGTCTTGATCTCCGGCGCGACGTCGAAGAACGAAAGCTGTCCGCTTATCTTCGCCGCCCTGTCCTTTGCGACCTTGTCCATTACGCTCGGAAACGCTGCGATAAGCACGGCACGTTTTTTGCCAAAGCAGTCGAACGCACCTGCGTAAATGAGCGACTCGACCATGCGGCGGTTAATAAGGCTTTTGCCTGTGCCGTCCTCCATGCGCATAACGAACTCTACGAAATCCTTGTACTCGCCGTTGCGCTCGCGCTCCTCCACTATCTTATTTATAATGGGTACGCCCACGCCCTTTATTGCGCCCATGCCGATACGCACACACCCGTCCTCGACAGAGTACTCCGCTCCGGACTTATTGATATTGGGCGGCAGAACGGAAATTTTGGACTCTTTAAGGTATGACAGATAATGCGTAAGCTCATCGAGCTTGTTTATGCGGTTGTTGAGCACCGCTGTAAAATACTCGACGGGATAGTAGCGTTTTAGATAAGCCGTTTGATACGCAACGTGCGCATATGCCGCCGCATGCGATTTATTGAATCCGTAGCTGGCAAACTTGATGAGCATATCGTATATATCGTTGGCGACGTTTGCAGGAACCCCGTTTGCGACCGCACCGGGAATCTTGTTGCCCGTCTTTTTGTCCTCTCCGCCGTTAATAAACACCTTGCGCTCGGCTTCCATCGCTTCGTGCTTCTTTTTGCTCATCATGCGGCGAATGTTGTCGGCACCGCCCATGGAATAACCGGCGAGCGTTCGCACTATGTCCATGACCTGTTCTTGATATACAATAACGCCGTAAGTAACGCCGAGGATTGACTTCATCAGCGGATGTTGATATTTTATCTTGTCGGGCGCTTTCTTGTTCTTAATAAAGTCCGGGATAGCGTCCATAGGCCCCGGGCGGTACAGCGAGATACCTGCTATGATATCTTCGAGACTGCTCGGTTGAAGCTCGCGCATGAACCCTTTCATGCCACCCGATTCAAGCTGGAACACCGCCTCGGTGTTGCCGCTGCCGATAAGCTCATAAACATTGGGATCGTCGTAACCGAGCTTTACAAAGTCGATATCCACGCCGCGCGTTTCTTTGATATAGTCCGTCGCTTTTTTAATATCGGTAAGAGTAGTCAGTCCCAAAAAGTCCATTTTGAGCAGACCGAGTTCCTCGTCGACTATCATGTCGTACTGCGTGACAACGACATCTTCGTTCGTGCGCGAGAGAGGAACGTGATCGGCAATCGGATCGCGACAGATGATAACGCCTGCGGCGTGCATGCCTATCTGCCTCGGCATGCCCTCTATCTTTTCCGCCATGTCGAGCACGCGCCGCGCCGTAGGATCGTTGTTATATAGCTCCATCATTTCGGGAACGCCCGGAATGGGCTTGCCCTCTTTGTCCACACCTCTACCCAAGAGATCTTTTATGTGCATCTTCTCCGAGCCGCGCGGAATCATCTTTGTGATGTTGTTCACTTCGTTGAACGGCAGATCGAACACACGCCCGACGTCCTTGATTGCCGCTTTGGTAGCCATCGTTCCGAATGTGGCTATCTGCGAAACATTGTTCTCGCCATATTTTTTGGTGACGTAGTCTATGACCTCACCGCGCCTGTCCACGCAAAAGTCTATATCGAAGTCGGGATTGCTCACGCGCTCGGGATTGAGGAAGCGCTCGAAAATGAGCGCGTATTTGAGCGGATCTATCTTGGTTATTCCGATTGCGTAAGCGACGATACTGCCGGCACCGCTGCCTCGCCCGAGCCCTACGGGAATGCCTTGACTTTCGGCATAGTTAATGAAGTCCCAAACTATCAAAAAATAATCGACAAAGCGCAATTTTTCTACAATGCCAAGCTCGTATTCGGCACGCTGACGTATTTCTTCCGTGATCTCGCCGTATCTGACTTTGAGTCCGTCGAAGGTCAGCTTTCGCAAATACTGCTCGGACGTGAATCCGTCGGGCGGAGTGTACGACGGCAGAAGCGGTTCCTTCTTGATAAAATACGGATCGCACTTGTCCGCTATTTCGAGCGTAACGTCGAGCGCGTCCTCGTAAGGGAGCGCCGCATACATCTCGTCATACGACTTGATATAGAACTCTTCGGTCGGAAAATACTTGTCGTCCGACACGCTCTCGGCGGACATGTTCGATTCCGCACCGTCGTCGCCGTCTTCGAGCGTCGAGTGAAAGGAAATCGCCATTAGCACCTTTTGCATTTTGGAATCGGCTTTGGTCAGGTAGTGCGCGTCGTTTGTCGCAACCGTTTTAACGCCGTTCTCTTGCGCGAGCCTTATAAGGTGCGGCAGAACAACCTTCTGATCGGAGATGTTGTGGTTTTGTATCTCTATATAAAAATCTTCGCCGAAAACACCCTTGAAACGCTTAATCCACTCATCGGCAAGCGCAAAATTCTTTTTGAGTATAGACTGCGGAATGACGCCAGCTATACACGCGGAAAGGCATATAAGTCCATTGCTGTGCTTCTTGATCAGCTCAAAGTCCACGCGCGGCTTGTAGTACATGCCCTCCGTATACCCTGCCGAAACTATCTTAATGAGGTTGTGGTAGCCCTCGCCGTTTTTCGCGAGCAAAATCAAGTGATTGAGCTTGGGCGGCGCGCCGTTCACGCCCTTTTCCTTGACGTGCATGTCTTCGGTCATGTACACTTCGCAGCCGATAATAGGCTTGACCTTGAACGGTCGGCGCTCCGCCATGAATTTCAAAAAGTCCGCTTCCTTATCTGTGTACTTCACCGCCGCCTTCAAAAACTCTATCGCACCGTAAAGATTGCCGTGATCGGTCATCGCAATCGCAGGAATATTGAGCTCGTCGCACAACTTAAAAACCTTGTCGGTGCGCACGGCGCCGTCAAGCAAAGAGAATTCGGTATGAACATGCAAATGCGCAAACGGTTTCATTTCTTCTGTTTCTCCTTCTGCTCTTTCTTGTCTACCGTTGAGAGCTTGTTTGCGGTTTCGATTATTTTATCGTATCTGTGTTTGAGTCCCGACTTGGAAATGCCCAGCTCGTATGCAAGTTCCGAAAGAGAAAGGTCGGGAGAATTGATACGCGCGTCCGCTGCTTCCACGAGCTTTGGATCGAGCGTGTCGAGTCCCACTTTCTCTTCTATTATCTCGATAGCTTTCGCAACGTCTACTGCGGCGTTGGCTATCCTCGTCATGTTGGCAAGATCGCAGTTTTGAAGCCTGTTTATATCCTTTTTCATGGAAAGCGTCACGACCGTATCGACGAGCTTCAAAACGGTCTTGTCCGCGTGCATTAGCGCAAGACAGTTGCTCACGTTCTCGCTGTCCTTTGCGTAGATGACGGTCTTGTCTGCGCGTAGCATTTTGCGCACGGCTATACCCTTTTTGGAAAGCAAATTCGCAAGCTCGTCGGCAATACTTTCGCTTACGAACGAAAATTCCAAATGGTATCCGCCTCCGCCCTTGCGTCCCTCCGCGCTCTCCGCGCCGCGAACGGAAAAGCTGCCGCAGCCCAAGAACATGCCGCGAACATACGCCGAATCGTGTTCGTAAAACCTTTCGGGTATGCCGGTAAGCGTATACTCGTCGCCGTCGAGTTCGAGTATGCCTAGCATGCGAAGCAGCTTTTCGCAATCGGCATATAACAGTGCGGAATCGCCCGACTTCGAGCTTACCTTAAACTGTTTCATCATCGCCGCGGCAATATATTCACGAACGAAGTCCACCTGACAGTCAAGCCCAAGCAACATGCCATCTTGCTTGTTCATGGAAAGAGTCATGCATGACCTGACAAATCCGGACAGCAAAGCATCACGCTCGTCGTCTTTTAGGCGTAGCTCGGTGAGCTCGCGTTTTACGTCAAGTCCGCTAATCGCCATTGTTCACCGCTCCGTTGTTTTTAGATTGACGCGCGGCTTTGAAGTTATTTGAACGGAACTCGGGAAGCCTTTCCCAATTTGCTATCAGCTCGTAAGGAATGCCGCACTCTTGAATATACTTTTCGCCGAGCGTCATCTTACCCACGTCGTTCGGATTGTGCGCGTCAGAGTTGCAAATAAACTCGACGCCTGCTTTTACCATTTCTTTTATCTCGTTTTCGGAAAGACTCTTATGCCTGCCGTTAAGCTCTATATACACGCCGCGCTCGTGCGCGTACTTTGCAACTTCCACGGCGTCGGCAAGTATGCCGCGGTTCAAATGCCCGATAAAGTCAATCGGATACTCGTCGATTAAACGCTTGTACGCGATTGTGTTTTGCTCTATTATTTTCTTTTTAGGCAAGAATTTGAAAAGAACGTTGCGCGTCCAAAACCGTATATTGCTTGCGACTGTCGGCGTACCGACAAGCGCATGATAACCGCCCTGCACTATTTGAAGCTTGTCCGCTACGCTCGGCAAGTACTCTATAAACGGCGAAATATCTTTACTCTTGCCGCTTCTGGGATCGAGATTGTGTTCGAGCCCTGCGTAAATCTTGACGCCCGTTTCACGCTCCGCCTTTACGCAGTCCTCCGTGAGTTTATAAAAAGCGTCCTCGCTTTCCACTCCGTAAACATGCTTAAATCCGTGGTCTGTGATTGCAAGCTCTTTCAGTCCCACGGCCGCCGCCGCCTCTGCATTTTGCATAACGCTGCCCTTTGCGTGCAGTTTATCGCCCTTACGGCTGTATGTCGTATGGGTGTGGTAGTCGCCCCAAAACGCCATTTAGAATCCTCCGATGTAGATAATTTCCTCTTCCGCCGTCACGCCGCGCTCTGTCAGCGCGTTTCTCATAACGGCAATAAGCTCGCACACGTCGTGTGCCGTCGCACCGCCAGTATTGACAATAATGTTTGCATGCTTCGGCGAAATCTGTGCGCCGCCTATACGCATTCCTTTAAGCCCTGCATCGTCCAAAACCTTGCCGACGGAAATGCCGCTCGGGTTTTTGAATATCGATCCGGCGCTCTTGCCCTTCGGTTGTCTTGCGTTTCGCCTTGCCGTATACTGCTTGCACAGCGCTTTTATTTTGTTCGAATCGCCGTAATCGAGCGCGAACGCCGCCGACAAAACAACGTCGCGAGGCAGAAGCCCGCTTTTTCTGTACGAAAACCCAATTTCGTCAGCGGAAAGCCGCAATGTTTTTCCGCCGCGAAGTATGTCCGCATAGACAAGCCGATTTGCAATCGCTCCGTCTTCTGCGCCTGCGTTCATGCGTACTGCGCCGCCGACAGAAGCCGGAATGCCGACCGCCCATTCCATACCCGAAAGCCCTGAATTTGCAAGATACGCGCACAGCTCGGTTAATCGTGTACCCGAACCGACTACGACAAGCGCGCCGGTTTTCTCGATTGACTCGAACCGATTTATAACGACAGTGCCGTCGTAACCGTCGTCCGACACAAGCACATTAGAGCCTCGCCCCAAAAGCAGACCTTCCGAAGAAAACTCTTCAAGCTCACCGCGCGTATTCGCAACCGCAATACGCCGTGCTTTGCCACCTATCCCGAAAGTAGTCCATGCGCTTAAATCGTTACCCATATATTCTACTCCGTTTTGAAATTTTTTTCAATAGTTTGGAGCAACTATTTAAAATTTTGTAGGTACACCTAAATTAAAGCAAAGCATTGCAAAAATCGGCCTGCCGTGCTATAATATGAACGTCAACACCGATAAAGTATTTTATCTTTTATATGCGCGGCAAGACCGCATTGCACCGCAAAGAAATATCGGCTACGCGCATAAAAACAACGATGATAAATCGAAAGTAATCGGTTCAGCGGAGAAAAATGGACATAATCGCAAACGTAAAAAGCGGCAAAGGCAAGGGCGCGAAATGCCTGTCGGCCGTCACCTCTTATCTCGACGAACACGGAATACAATATAATGTGCATGTCACCGAACGCGTGGGACACGGCAAGGAACTAGCAAGCGAGCTTTGCAATTCGGGCGCAACTACATTAGTAGCGCTCGGCGGCGACGGCACGTTCCACGAGGTGCTAAACGGCATTGACTTCGACAAAGCGCGGCTCGGACTCGTTCCGGCAGGGCGCGGCAACGACTTTGCAATCGGCACAAAAGCGGCGTCGCTCGATCCCGTCAAAGCAATCGCGGACATCGTCCGCGGCGAGCATAAAGAGCTTGACTACATTCAGGTCGGCGATAAACGCTGTCTTAACGTCGCAGGCACAGGCATGGACGTAGACGTACTGTTAAAGACGGCGAACAGCCACAACAAGCTGACGTACACCGCTTCTCTGTTCAGGTGCCTACTCAAATTCAAGCCCTATCATGTCGAAGTCACGACAAACGGCGAAACAAAAGAATACGACTGCATAATGGTTGGCGTGTGCAACGGCAGTCAATTCGGCGGCGGAATAAAGCTATCGCCTTTCAGCGTAGCCGACGACGGCACTCTCGATCTTATGATAGTGGAAAAGCCCAAGCGCACTCCAACGATTTTCGTAATGCCAAAGTTTGTCAAAGGCAAGCTGACAAACAAGCCGTACTATCACCTTGTAAAATGCGAGGCCGTTCATATAAAAACCCCCGCCCCCGTCGAGCTTGACGGCGAAATATATTACGACCTCGACTTCGACGCGCATGTCGTCAAAGGCGGCGTAAAAACGTTTGCGGCAAGTGAATAATAAACGTACTGTAATAATAAAGGCGAGTGCAAAATATTGCGCTCGCCTCTTTAATTTAAATACATACTTTAATTGTGTATATTATTTAATCAACCTTTGTCCGCACTTTATGCAGTATTCGCTATCGGTATTATTTTTTGCTCCGCATTTAGTACAAAAAATATTGATTTGTTCCCCGTTGCCGACAGATTCATTTTGTTTGGCTTGTTCTTCAACATACTCTCCATTTACAATGGCTTCGGATTTGATACGAATTTGCTCTGCCTGTTTTGCTACGGTGTTTTCCCATTCGCGCATTTTCGAATAATATTCTTCATTATCGTTTTTATAACGAACCCTTTTTACACAATAAGTTATAAGGAACAGTACAGACACGACAATAAGTACGCACGTTATAACAATAAGGGCACCCGCTTGCATAAGCATGAATAACAACATTATGCCGACAGGAAGCCCGATAATCCCCAGCAACCAATTATTCGACGGTCTTATAGCGTAGTTGCTCGGTTTTGTGCCCAACAGTCGATTATGTTCTTTTTCCAACTCGATTGCTTTATTATACCACGGTGCATTTTTATCACGCGAAAAAGTGAGCTTATTAAATGTTGAGTAATGCCTTGTGATAGTCGTTCCCCCGTTAATGAAGTCCTTACTACTTGTTTGTCCTTCATACTCCTGACAACGCTGATTATTAATAAGTTCCCATCCAAACGCTTCATATTGCTTAATTCTATCGTTTATAATTTTATCGTCCGGATAGCATTGAACTGTTGTTGTTTCTCTTGCCATAATTATTTCCTCCTGTGTTTTTTATATTATAGTACGTTTGTAGCGTACTTGTCAAGTAAAAACGTACTATTTGCTTATAATAATTTTATGAACACCATTACAAAATTCACAGAGAGATTTAACGAATGCCTAAAATACGGCAATGTTAAACAAACGGAGCTTGCTGTTGCCGCACATGTTTCAAAGCAATGCATTTCCGACTACAAAGCAGGAAAAAGTGTTCCGAGCATTGAAACACTTTTCCTTATAAGCAAATTTCTCGATGTTTCGTCCGATTACCTACTCGGACTTTGCGACTGAAAAACCCTCTCTTACGAGAGGGTTTTTACAAAGTGAGCAATCTTAACCTTCTGATTATTACTTCTTAAAATTTCCTCTTAACCTATCGTTAAGCTCGTCAGCCGCGCTGAATCCGAGGTCGTTCAAGCGGTGTGTTCTCGCCGCAGCTTCCAATATGACTGCGAGGTTTCTGCCCGGTTTGACGGGAATAACGTGCAACGGCTTTTTGACGCCGAGTACGGTGTAGAACTCTTCGGGTGCGCCCAAGCGTTGGTACTGCGCTTTGTCGTCCCACGCTTCCAGCCGCACCACCATGTCGATAGTTTTGACTAATTGTATTGCGCCCGCGCCGTACATGGCTTTTACGTCTATAATACCTATTCCGCGCACTTCCATGAAATAGCGGATCATGTCGGGGCTTGTGCCGTCCAGTCTATCACCTATTCGCGTTATTGTGACGGCGTCGTCCGCAACAAGACGGTGTCCGCGTTCGATGAGCGACAGCGCGGTTTCGCTCTTGCCTATTCCCGACTCACCTATCACGAGAACGCCCACGCCGTAAAGATCCATCAAAACGCCGTGAATAGTCTGGGACGGGGCGAGAAGCTGGTTCAAGTACAGCGACAAGCTGTTTACAAACATCGTCGTTCTCTGTTTTGACGTCAGAAGAACGCGGTTAAATTTGCGCACGGCCGAAATAAGCTCGTCGCACGGCGGCGTAGTCGATGTTATTATAAGGCACGGTATCGGTTGCTTCATGAGCGTTTCGCACGCCGTTTTTCTCGCGTCGTGCGTCATCTGCTGCAAGTACGCCATTTCCATTTCGCCCATGACTTGAACGCGCTCCGCCGAGAAATGCTTGTAATAACCTGCAAGCTGTAATCCGGGGCGGCTTATATTAAACGTGCTGAAATGAATACGCTCGTTATCGCCTCTGTAAACGACTTCGAGGTCCATGCGCTTTGCAAACTCGAATACGTCAACGTCGCATTCGTTTTCGTCGATTTCGATATCGCCTTTTGCGGAGTATTGCGGCTCGTGATCGATATTCTTGACTTCTTCCGCATGATCCCGTACTACCGTTTGCTCGGGCGCTTTTGCGCTTTCAGATTTCTTTTTAGGCATGGCTATCTCCTTTACCTTCACCGCCGAAGCAGAATTTTTCTATTGTTTTGGCAACGCCGTCGGCGTTGTTTGTTTCCGCTACATAGTCGGCAAGCCGCTTTACGGGCTCCTGCGCATTGCCCATTGCAACGCCCAATCCTGCCGCTTTAATCATCGGTATATCGTTAAAACTGTCGCCGAACGCCATGACCTCGGACATCGGTATGCCGTAATGCTCGGCAACGTACTTTAACGCGCTACCCTTGTCCGCGCCCTCGCTTATACATTCTATCATGGCAGGCTCAAAATCGTTACCGTCTGTTTTGAGCCGAGAAAGAAGCGGCGCGGTCGATTGTATAAACCGCATACTCGGAAACTCCGAAGTAAGAACCGAGATAGTATTTGCGATATTCTTTTCGTCGAGAAGTAGTATCACCTTTACTATCGGCTCATCCGATTTTCGCACATACTCCGATAAATCGCCCACAACGTCGGGCGTGATACCCACCGCAGTCGAATATCTTTCGGTTATATAATTTACGCTCTCTATTTTCATGCCCTGCGCGTCGTAAAGCTGCATGACGGTACAACGCGGCGCAGCAAATCGCAAAAGATCTATGGCAGTCGATTTTTCGATATAACGCGCATGCTCGATTTCGAGAGTTCCGCTGTCCACAATCATGCAACCGAGGTGGCAAACCATTTTTACGGGGTGCGAGTCAAGCCCGAGCGCTGACACGGCGCGCGCAACGCCGCTCGGCGCACGTCCTGTCGCTACGGTGAATATGCCGCCCGCGGCGCGGAATTTTTCGACGGCCGCGCGATTGACTTCCGATACTTGGAGCTCGTCGTTTAGCATCGTTCCGTCAAGATCGACGGCTATCAGCTTGTACCTGAGTCCGCCCGCATTTACTTCCGACGGGTGGTAATATTCGTAAATATTTTTCGCGGCTTTTTTTGTTATGCCGGCTTTTTCGGCAATCTCGTCCGCGGAAGCCGCTACAATAGATCTTGTATTGAAAACTTCGAGCACCTTTTTGACTGTCGTAGTCCCCACGCCGTCGATACCTTTAAGCTCGCTCTCATATCTTCTCGACCGTAGCGATCTGTGATACAGGACGGCAAACCTGTGCGCCTCGTCGCGCACGCGTTGCAAAAGCCGCAGTGCATAATCGTCGCGTTTAAGCTTTATCGGAACGGGATTGCCGCGAAGATAAAGCTCCTCGTCGCGCTTTGCAAGTCCTACCATGGAAACCCTTACCCCGACGTCGTCCGCCGCTCGCGCCGCAAATTCCACTTGCTCCAAGCCGCCGTCGATGACGATGAGATCGGGAAGCTCGTTAAATCCGGCGTCGCCGTTTTTGTAATGAATGAGCCTGCGCGTTAGCGTTTCGTACATCGAGCGAAAATCATCCGCGCCCTCGACCGTGCGAATGCGGTATCTTCTGTATTGCGCCTTATCGGCCTTGCCGTCTATGAACACAACGCCGGACGCGACCTTGTCCTCGCCCGAAATATTGGAAATGTCGTAGCACTCGATGCGCCGCGCACTCGGAAGATCGAAAATGCTTTTGAGCCGCTCGCACGCGCCGAGCGTCATATCCTCGTCGCGCTTTACGCGGTCGGCGCTCTTGACGAGAAAGTCCGAGCAGTTGCGCGAAGCTGTGTCGAGCAGTTTTTTGCGCATGCCCTTTTGCGGAAATGATATAATCGGGCGCTTTGAAAACACAGACATGAAATACTCGACGAGCGAGCTAACGTCGCGCTCGGCTTGCAGGCATATCTCGTCGGGCAGTTCGTTGGTCATAGAATAGTACTGCGGCAAGAAAGAGGTCATATCGCCGTCGAACATCTGCGGCTCGTTGATGATGTAATTCTTGA
Organism: Clostridiales bacterium; assembly: GCA_022508445.1. Lineage (GTDB taxonomy): Bacteria > Bacillota > Clostridia > Christensenellales > Pumilibacteraceae > Anaerocaecibacter. The sequence continues at coordinate 52,697 of JAFLVG010000012.1, forward strand.
CGCCCATCATTTTTCCGCCGCGAACAATACAAACGCTGACCGCGCCGTAAATGCCGTTGTCGGTGTAATAGAACGCGTCGATATTGACAATATTACCAAGCTCGCCTACGACCTTGCTCTTCAAGTTTTCGAGTACTCGCAGTTGATTCCTGTACGAAATAGCGCGCTCGAAATTCTCTTTTTCGGCGGCCTCCGTCATCTTTTGCGTTATAACGCCCGAAATATCGTCACCACCGCCCGAAAGGAAGGACATCGCGCCGTTTATCGCCTTTTGATATTCGGCTTTGTCGCACCTGTCACAGCACGGCGCAAGACATAAATCGATGTCGTAATTGAGACAAGGCCGCGTGCGTTTTGCGAGCTTGCCTGAGCATGTGCGCAGACGGTAGACCGACTGCAAAATAGATATTACGTCGCGCACAGACACGCCGATAAACGGTCCGAAATACCTCGCGCCGTCACGCTTGACTCGCCTCGTCACCTCGATTGTCGGGAACTCCGCACGCGTGTCTATTCGAATGTACGGACTGGTTTTATCGTCTTTGAGCAGGATGTTGTAGTGCGGCTTGTACTTCTTGATCAGATTGTTTTCGAGCGCGAGCGCGTCCTTTTCGGTACGCGTTATTATATAGTCGAAATCGGCGATGTTGTCTACCATCGCTTGGACCTTGACAGGCTTTTCGGTGTTGCGGAAATATTGCCGCACCCTGTTTTTGAGTACGACAGCCTTGCCGACGTAAATCACCTGCCCGTTAACGTCGCGCATGATATAAACCCCCGGGGTGTCGGGAAGGTCTTTGAGCTTTTCGGCTATGTTATCTCTCATTTACGCTGTCGTCCCCAACGCCGCGCGAATATTCGCATCCGCAGAAATTTTGCCTGTAAATATCGAGCTCTCGGGCGAGCCTGCACGACAATAGAAATCCGTCGCGCTTTTTGAAATCGCGCGGCAAAAACGGTGCGCCGTCCGTTATTTTCTCTGCGAGCGAAAATATGAGCTTGCTGTTTTTGTGCGGACTTACCGTGAGCGTCGTCGTGTACGCGTCGAAGCCGTTATCAAGAGCGTAACGCGCCGCCACGCGCAAACGGTCGTCCATGCAAAGCGAACACCGCACTCCCCCCTCGGGCGCCCCTGCATGCTCCGCCGCATAGGATTTAAAAGCAGAATAATCGTGCGGAAGAGCAATGAGCGGCAGAGCGTAATGCTCGGCAACCGAAGTAAGCGCGTCTAACCGCCGCTCGAACTCGCCGTCTATTATGCACGGGTTATAAAAAAACAGCGTGATAATAGCCCCGTCCGAAAGAAGCGGCTCGATAGCGCCCAAGCTGCACGGTCCACAACAAGCGTGAAGCAAAATATTCTTGCCTTTGATATCGCCCTCGAAAAACATGTCAATAAATAATGGTCACCGGTCCGATATTTGTCTGTTCTATAACCATGTCGGCTCCGAAAATACCGCGAGCGACATTTCCTTCGGTATCGCGCATGCAGTCCTCTACAACGTCGGCGCAATAATCGAACAGCACACTCGCGGCAAGCGGCGGCCGCATCGCGTTAGTGAAGCTCGGACGGTTGCCGTGCGAAATGTCCGCACACAGCGTGAAGTTGGAAACGATAAGAATATCGCCTCCGACGTCGCGCACGGAAAGATTCATTTTGCCGGCGTCGTCCGAAAAAATGCGCATATTGGTCAGCTTTTGCGCAAACGCGACAGCATTGCTCTCGGCGTCCGCCTGCTCTATACCGAGATAAACGACAAGCCCGAAACCGATCGAGCAAACCTCCTCGCCGCCTACGGACAGCCGCGCATTTTCCACACGTTGAATAACCGCTTTCATGCCGTCATTTTAACATATATTTCAAACAATTTCAAGTAAACGCTTGACAAAAACCGCAAAATATACTAAACTTATAAAGCTAACGAGTTATGGGCAATTAACTCAGCTGGGAGAGTGTCTTCTTGACGTGGAGAAAGTCGGGGGTTCGAGTCCCTCATTGCCCACCATGTAAAACCCGAAACGAACTATTCGTTTCGGGTTTTACAATGAAGCGCCGCTGTCGCGGCATGAATAATGAAGGTGACGCTTCGCTTCATTTTTCATTAGGCACGAAGTGCATACTTCATTCATATTATATGACATCGTTTAGTGACGAATTTGTTATACCCGTGTACCCACTATAGAACTAAATGTGAAAATTGATTTTGAATTACTATAATATTAAAATATGTTCATATTGCTTAAATTTTAAGTTCTTTAATTATTATCGCTCGCTTTTCTTCATATTCGCTTTCTGTTAATATACCTTGAGTTTTCAAATCGTCTAACACTTCAATTCTCTTTCTTATTACATCAATTTTTTCATCTTGAGTTACTTGTTGTGTTTGTTCAGATACTGTCGCTAAATTTTTATGTTTCAAAAATAAGTGTATTACAAATACACCGATTATGGCAAGAGCGAACAAAACCATTGTAACGATGAAGAAATAATATCCGTATTGATATATATATACATTATTAGTATTAGTATTATTATCTATAGCTTTTGATAAATCTAATAATACGAAAATACAATTAGCTATATATGTAGAACTCAACCCTAAGAAAAAAAGTTTGCTGTTTTTAAAACTCGTAAAAAGGAATATTATTGCTGTAATTGGCAAAAGCAAACTTATAGAGTTGACTATATAATATGAAATATAGAACGAAGCATTACTGGTGTAAAAATAAATTACTTTCGTTTCTACAGTATTATCATACGAACTAGTATAGACGCTCTTGTAAATTGGCATAAAATAGCTTATTAAGTGCATAATGGCTAAACCTAAAACAATCCAATTAAAAATCTTTTCTATTTTCTTAAATATCTGCATTATTGTCTCCTTCTTGACTTTCAACCACTAGTATATACTTATTTTATCAAAACTTTAATTTGTTGTCAATGATATTTTACAACCGACTTGATATTTATTGAATTAAAGGTTCTGGACCATTAATTTGTAAAGTTTGCGGTGGCCAATCTTATAAAATCCTTTTAGTTTGACAATTCTTCACTCACGCAAGGCGTAAAGGTCGATCGCGAATCACGTAGGTATTCCCTCATTGCCAACCAAAAATCGGCATATGCGTAAAGCAGATGCCGATTTTTACTTACACAGCAATTATAATTTGAATTATATCACTCAACAAAAGTCACGTTGATAGTGCCGTTATTCGTACTAACCCTTAATAATTTGCTTCCATCGTTCTTGTTATTCAGATTGCTCGAACCGTTGCCCGTTTTAGACACTATTTTATAGTCGCTTTTTCTGCCGGCGATAGTGCCCCTTACAGAGCCATTGTGAGTGATGAGCTCAATCTCGTCACCGACAATTTTTCCTACGTTGACCGCGCCGTTACTTGTTTTGGCATGAATTTTAGTCGCTATGCATTTTTCGAGCCGAACGGCGCCGTTGTTTGTTTCTCCTGTCAGTGAAGCCGCCGCGACATTCTTCATATTGACCGCGCCGTTATCGGTTTTAGCGCTTATTATTTCTTGAACACTAACGTTTTCCAGCTCTACCGCGCCGTTATCGGTTGATACGGATAAGCTTTGTGCCCGAAAATCCTTAACGCGGACAGCGCCGTTATCGATGGACAGCGTAAGTCCGACAAAATCCATACTTTGTATATTTATTTTTCCGTTTGAGAGTTCCACGCCGACATCGAAACCAATCTCTTGCGGCAAATAGAGCGTAGCTTTGTAATAATCATTTGAGCCGAATGCAAAGAACACACCGTGTTTCCAAATCAAACCAATATTTCCAAACCAAGAATTCGATTTAAGTTCTGCTGTTCCGTTTTCATAAGAATAGCTTTTCGGTTCATCTTCGAAATCCCTATATTCAAGCCTTATTGCGCCGTCGTCCGAATATTTTATGTCTAAATCCATATTGTCGGAAACCAGACTAAAAGCGTCTGTGGGGGTTTCAAGCTCCACAACCCTGACAACCATGTCATCATAACCCGCCAGCTTATTCCAGTTAAAGCCTATCGCGCCGAATGCGCATATAAAAACCGCTATACCTACAACAAAACTTACAATAACCGCACCGCAAAATTTTTTCTTCTTGAATTTCTTTGTCTGCTTTGGCTCTTTACGACACAATCGCCTAACTACATTAGCATAAATTTTGCCGATAACCGGAATAAAGACAAACAACAAAACGCCAATCGCAATATACGCTATCCCGAAACCGAGCTGTGCAAACGCCGTAGCTGTGTGCTCGCCCAAAATCGCAAATGCCGATATGAAAGAAAAACCGCCTGAAACGACAATAGAAAACGCCGCAACGGAAATGGAAAACAAAAATATCGCCCCGACAAACGCAACCACAATACAAGCTATCGCAAGAATAATTTTAACGACTGCCGAAGAATCACTTTTCTGCGCCGGCGACTGCTCACCTATTTGTTTATCCGCCGATTTTTCTTTGTGCGTTTTCTGCGCATCAAACGACTCGTTTTCATTAATCGTCATATGGTCGTCGACGGTTTTTGAATAACCGATATCGGATGCTTTCACTTCGCGCATGAAGTTCTGCGCAACAAGTTCAGGTGGCTCTAAATTATCAATGAACGCTTCTCCTCCGCCATTTTCGAGTCCGTCTTCAATAAGATCCCGATAGTACTCAATAAGCCCTTCCGCCTCTTTGCTGTCCGCATCGTTGAGCGCCGCTCTCAACCGAGATAAATATTCAGATTTTAGCATTTTTTACCCTCCCCGTGCACAAAGGCATTGATTCTCTGCATTTCTTTCCACTCCTCGTCAAACTCTTTAAGGCGTTTCCTACCCTCGGGAGTAATTCGGTAATATCTTCGCAACCGTCCGTTATGCTCGCGCGAATATGTGACAAGCTGCCCAAGCCCCTCCAATCGTTTGAGTATCGGATACAGCGTTGACTCCGAAACATCAATTATCGTGGAAATTTTGCTGATAAGCTCGTATCCGTACGAATCACCTCTTACAAGAAGCGCAAGAACGCAAACGTCCAACAATCCTTTTTTCATCTGCGAATCCATGGCTAACACTCCTATTGCATAATATTATACATTACATAGTATTGCTTGTCAAGCAATAAATAAAAGTTTTATGTCATGATTATTCTACGCCACAACAACGCACCGCTTGTCGGTGCTTTTTTTTGATATGATATTTGAGAGACGAGAAACCGACAATAACGCGAGGCGTTAAGCATACATGCCTGTGGCATGTCGGTAGCCGCGCGGTGTAGCAATCATTATTACGAGAATTGTATTCACCTATTATTTGATGAGTTAGTTTAAGGCGATTTCATTAAGTTTTTGATGTAACACCATCGTTAATTTTATCGTTATCGGAACGCTCATTTCTCAGTGGCTGCACAAATGTAAGTATAACAAAATATAAGTATTTTTCGTCGACAACACGGCGCGCTTAGGCAATTTATTTATTAACAGATATTGCCATTTAAAAAACGAATCGGCGTTTTTCAAAAACCCACGCAAATCGCTTTACAAATCGCGCTCGTTATGATAGAATTATTGAGCCGTGAAGATTTAACAAGCTTCTCGGCATACATATAACCGCATGGGGATATAGCTCAGCTGGTAGAGCGATGCGTTCGCAACGCATAGGTCATGGGTTCGAGTCCCACTATCTC
>JAFLVG010000013.1 GCA_022508445.1 Clostridiales bacterium
ACCAATCGGGTATGAACCGAGTACTCTAGCCAGCTGAGCTATGCCGCCATAGCAAAACCCATTATAACAGAATTTATCATGTTTGGCAAGGGTTTTGCGGTATATTTTTTAAATTATGCTATACCAAACGCCTTTTTGATTTCGTCGAGAGGAGTGAGACCTACAAACCGTTCCACCACCACGCCGTCCTCAAACAATACAAGCGTGGGGATACTGCTGACCTGAAAATCAATCGGCAACACGTCGTCCTTGTCGACGTCTATTTTGATGAGCTTGACGTCGGTCGTTTCCGCAAGCTCTTCCACTATCGGCGCTTGTGAGCGGCACGGGCCGCACCAAGTCGCCCAAAAGTCCACGAGCGTTTTTCCGCTCGCCGTAATTTCGTTAAATTCTTCCAATGTCGGATTGAGTTTTACCATGATTGTTCTCCTTGTTTTTTATTGTAGTATCTGTCGTAGACGCGGCTTTTACGCCATTATCTTTTACTTAAAGATTGGCGAGCTCGACAGCCGCCGCCAAGTATATCTCGTAATTCTTGAAAAGCTGTGCTATGGGGAAGTTCTCGTCGGCACGGTGCATATTGATATCTATATCAATCGGTGTACAGCCGAACGCAACGGCGTTGGGAAGCTCTCTTGCGTACGTTCCCCCACCCACTTTCAGCGGCTCGGTCATATCGCCCGTTATCTTTCGGTAAACACCGAGAAGCGATTTAATGAGCGGCGCGTTCTCGTCGATATAAAGGTTTTCGTGATAGTCGCGCACCTCGGCTTTGCAACCCGTTGCCGCCTCTAATTTCTCCGCGACGAACTCCGCGGTCACGCCGAGCGGAAGTCTGAAATCAATAAGGAGCGACAGCGTATTATTTTCCAACCACGCTTGCGACATGCACATGCTAGTGTCGCCGCTTTTCGGATCGTCCACGTACACGCCGAGCTTACTGCTCGCGAGCGGCGTGCAGAGGTATTCGTAAATCTTATCGAGGTATTTCGATTCGATAACGCCGTTGTATGCCGCAAGCACGCCCAAAGTTTTCCACAGCGCACTGTCGCCTTTTTCGGGCGTTGACGCGTGTTCCGCAGTGCCGTTTGCCGTGACGGTGACGCACTTGCCGTTTGTGATTTCATAGTCGGCAAAGCTCGCGCCCGAGGACACGATCTGCGCGGCAAGCGGCGCGGCTTTGAAAACGTCCGACGTGGGCGCACCGCCGCATACTTTTTCGAAAGCTTGATGTAAAGGACTGCCGTTAATTATCTTGAAGCTCGATTTATCGGGCACGGCGTTGGCGCACTCCGCGCCGTCGATATACGAAATATTGCGCGATAAATTTTCGTCGGCAAACTTCAAAATGATGTGCGCAATTCCCTTTTCGCTGTTGATAACGGGAAACTCGGAGTCGGGCACAAACGACATAACGGGGACCTCGCCGCCGGTTTTGAGATAGTGCCTGATACACGAGCTGCCGCGCTCCTCGTCCGCGCCGACGATGAGCCTGACTCTCCGTTTCAGCGGCGTGTTATTCTGTTTGAGCGTTCTGAGCGCGTGTAAGCACACCACAACCGCGCCCTTATCGTCGCCCACGCCTCTGCCGTAAACTTTGCCGTTTTCCTCTACCATTTTGAACGGATCGGTCGCCCAACCGTTTCCGGCAGGCACGACGTCGAGGTGGCCGAGAATGCCTATGCACTCTTTGCCGCTCCCCACTTCCGCGTATGCGCACGCACCGTCGATAAGCTCGGCATTAAGCCCGTAAGATTTCGCCTTATTGACAAACCATTCGAGCGCGCGCAAGCATTGCTTGCCGTAAGGCGCGCCTTCTTCGGGCGTGGAATACACGCTCGGTATTTCGATTATTTCCGCAAGGTCGTCAAGAAGCTCACGATTTAACATTTCGTCCATAAATTTTTCCTTTTTGCTTGCGTTTTACTCGCAAAAGCATTAAAATTATATCATGACATTATCGGCGTTGTCAAGCGACGCGCCTGTTGCGAACAAGGAGAACACAATGGTACGCACAAGATTTGCACCAAGTCCCACCGGTTACTTGCATATCGGCGGACTGCGCACGGCACTCTACGCCTATCTTTTCGCCAAAAAGCACGGCGGCAAATTTATACTTCGCATAGAGGACACCGACCAAACTCGCGAAGTCGCAGGCGCTGTGGACGTGATCATAACCGCGCTCGAAAAAGCCGGCATGCACTACGACGAGGGACCTATCGTCGGCGGCGATTACGGTCCGTACATTCAGTCCGAGCGCAAGCAGATTTATCTCGAATACGCCAAAAAGCTAATAGACAGCGGCGACGCTTATTACTGCTTCTGCACGAAGGAGCGGCTCGCGGAGCTTCACGAGCACGGCGCGACAAAGTACGACAAGCATTGCTTAAAGCTGTCAAAGTCCGAGATCGAGGAGCGCATTGCGCGCGGCGAGCCGTACGTCATACGCCAAAACATTCCCGAAAGCGGAACGTCCACCTATCACGATGAGGTGTTCGGCGACGTTACCGTCGATTTCAAGGATTTAGAGGACAACATTCTCATCAAGTCGGACGGCATGCCGACGTACAATTTCGCCAACGTCATAGACGATCATCTCATGGGCATCACACACTGCATACGCGGCGTCGAGTATTTGATGTCCACGCCCAAGTACAATCTTTTATACGACGCGCTCGGCTGGGCGCGCCCCGTGTATATTCACCTGCAACCGATTATGCGCGACAGCCAGCACAAGCTATCCAAGCGCGACGGCGACGCAGGCTTTGAGGATTTTTTGAACAAGGGCTTTCTCCCTCATGCAATCGTCAACTATATCGCCCTTCTCGGCTGGAATCCCAAAGACAACAACGAGAAAATGTCGATGGACGAGCTTATAGAAAAATTCTCTATCGAGGGCTTGCAAAAATCGTCGTCCATCTTCGACGAAACAAAAATGCGCTGGCTCAACTCGCTGTACATCAAGGAGATGAGCGCAAAAGACTTTCATGCCGCCGCCATGCCATACTATCAAAAATACTGCCCCGATAAGGGCGTCGATTACGAGTATCTTTCCGAGCTTTTGCAGACGCGTGTGGAAACGCTTTCGGACATCAAAGAACGCGCGGCGTTTATAGACGCGTTCGACAACTTCGACACCGAGCTTTTCATCAATAAGAAATGGAAAACGGACGTCGCTATGGCGAAAGACTTGATTGACGACTGCTTAGCCTGCACAAACGCGCCCGAGCTCAACGTAGCTCTCGAAAGCCTCGCCGAGCGCAAGGGACTCAAAAAAGGACAAGTGCTTTGGATTTACCGCATAGCGCTGACGGGCGCCGCGGCGACGCCGGGCGGCGGCGAAGAAATGGTCAAGTTATTCGGCAAAACGGAAGCGCTGCGAAGGCTCGAAAAAGTCAAAAATATACTTGCTACCCTTTAACAAAAGGAGCGTAACAGCAATATGAAGAAAACCGAAATATCCACAAAAAATGCACCTGCGGCAATCGGTCCGTACTCGCAAGCTATCGCCGTAGGCGACATGCTCTACACTTCGGGGCAAATACCGCTCGATCCCAACACGAGCGAAATAGTAAGCGGCGGTATCACCGAACAGGCTCACCGCGCTCTTAAAAACATCGGCGAAGTTCTTGCCGCTTCGGGACTCGACTACTCCGACGTAGTTAAGACCACCGTGTTCGTAACAGACCTCGGCGACTTTGCCGCGGTCAACGCAGTATACGGCGAATACTTCGAAAAACCCTACCCGGCAAGAAGCTGTGTTCAAGTCGCGGCTCTTCCCAAAAACGCAAAGATAGAAATCGAAGTAATAGCGCGTTTACGGTAAAAAAGCGTAAAGCAAAACCGCTCTCGAAAACTTTCGAGAGCGATTTTTTTGTACTGATAACTTTACATCAAAACTTCTGTCTATTGAGGACTACGACCTTTGTCGCTTCATTGCCGTCGAAATCGCTTCTGTCGAGATCGAGCTCGTCGAGATCCTCTTGCACAAGCTCGTCGTCGAAAAGCCTTGTGAACGGCTCGACCTTGTCTATATCGAGCTCGCAGTGTTTGAGCTTGTAGTGCATGGGAATGACTATCTGCGGCATGAGCCTATCCACATATTCCTTTGCAAGCTCCGCGTCAACTGTGTAGTTTCCACCTACGGGGATCATGAGTACGTCTACGGGAAGCAGCCGCTCGATAAGCTCGGGACTGCACGGCTCGCCTATATCGCCCATGTGGCACACACTCACGCCGTCCATGCCGAACTTGTATATGACGTTCTTGCCGCGCTCTTTTCCCTCGCAGTCATCGTGAAATGCCTGAATGCCCGTTATATGCACTCTGCCCTCGTACTCGAACTTGCCGGCAGTGTCGTACATCTGCTTATAGCTCTTGACGCCTTTCAAATGATTGTGATCGGCGTGTCCGTGCGACATCGTTACGATATCGACGCTCGGCGGCGGGCAAAAGCTATATCCAACCATTTCGGAATCGAACGGATCGGTAAGCACGGAAATACCCGTGCTTTCGGTCAACAAAAACGAAGAATGTCCTAACCACTTGATTTTCATTGCTTTATTTAAACCTCTTTTTTGGGTAACAGCACTGTAACGTCTACAAAGCGCTCGATATCTCCTGCCGCCTCGGAAGACAAAATGTAACGGAGCGAAATATCGAGCTTGTCATCGCTTTTTTGCACGGTCCGGTCTAACGTCTTGACCGTAAACCGCGCTTTGCCGAACGGCGTGGCAAGCAAAACAGAACTGACCTTGTCGGAAAGCTCTATATCATACGACAATTCCCCTGACGTGCAAATTTTTGTCTTTGCCGCAGTATGTTCAATCGCGAACTTATCTTGATGTATGGAAAATTCCAAAGCGAATCCGCCCGCATGCTCGGCGTAAACGCCGTCGCACTTAACAGGCTCTTGTTCCGACGCGATAATAACCGCGACGGGGATTGTACTTCGGGGTACCGTACTGTCCATAGGTAATATTTTACACTAAATTATATGGTATGTCAACAACTTTTTAGTTTTTATCATTCCGATAACAAAAGCAACAAAGTTTACTTACGCAGTATCATCGCCTTGATGTCGTTTACTGCTGTTTTGGTCTTGGGATCGGAAGAAACCATGGCGGAAATTTTATCGCGCGCATGCATGACCGTCGTATGCTCTCTGCCGCCGAAATACTCGCCTATCGTCGTAAGCGGAATATTCATAAACTCGTTGATAAGGTAAATGGCTATCTGGCGCGGCACCACGACTTCCTTGTTCTTCTTTTTGCCGACTACGTCCGCCTTTTGCGCATTGAAATATTTGCACGTGCAATCGACGATCTCATCAACAGTTATCTCGTCGCATTCTTGAACGCGGTAGTCTTTGAGCGCCTCTTGGCAAATCGCCCTATCGACCTTGCGCTCGTACAGCTTGGAAAGGAACATGACTTTTGTAAGCACCCCTTCCATTTCGCGGATGTTGCTCGTGACGTGCTCGGCAATGAAAGCAAGCTCGTCAAAATCGATGTTCTTCTTTGCCTTTTGCGCCTTCTTTTGAAGAATGGCTATGCGTGTTTCGAGATCGGGCGGCTGAACGTCTACCACCATGCTCGACGCAAACCGCGACCGCACGCGACTATCTAGGTCGGGAATATCCTGCGGACGGCGGTCGGACGCGAAAACCATCTGCTTGCCCGCGCCTTTGAGCGCCTCGAACGTGTGGAAAACCTCCTCCTGCGTGGACGGCTTCTTGCTCAAAAACTGAACGTCGTCTATCATGAGAAGATCGAGGTTTCTGTACTTGTCGCGGAAAGACTGATTGTTGATGCCGTTAGCCGTTCTGATTGACGCAATAAACTCGTTGATAAATGTGTCGGTCGAAACATACAGCATTTTCATGTTGGGACGCGACAGGCGAAGATCGTTGCCGATAGCTTGCATGATATGCGTTTTTCCGAGTCCGACGTCGCCGTAAATGAACAGTGGGTTGTAAAGCGTTCCCGGGTTTTCGGCGACTGCAAGCGCGGTTTCATAAGCCATACGGTTGCACTTTCCTACAACAAAGTCGGCAAAGTTGTATTGAGGATTGAGCGGATTTTCAGACCGCGGCGTCGTACGCTCGCTCGGTTGCGACTGCTCCTTTTGCTTTTCTTCCGTCTTTTGCGCTATTTCGTCCTCGGAAACGATGGTTATTCCGGACGGCGCACCCTCCACTTCGCGCAGGGCGCGTTTTAGTAACGGCAAATACCGCGCAAGGACTTCGCTCTTTGCCCCGTCGGACGGCGCGCAAAGCACCAATATACCGTCCTCGACCTTAACGGGGCGAAGCGGTTTAATCCACACGTCAAAACCCAAAGAATGCACCTCGACTTCGAGTATGGACAGCATATCTTGCCAAATAACGGTTATATCTTCCATAACAGCACCTATATGCTAAATTATACAGCAAACCGCCGATAAAATCAAGTATTTATGTCGAATGTGTACAGTACATCACATTGATGCTCAATGCGCGGTAGCATGCTCATATATGCGCATATTCGCACATAAAAAACCGAGCGACAAGCTGATGCCTGTCGCTCGGTGAAATGACGCTTTATCTTACTCTGTGATTGCGCCGGTCGGGCACTCGCCTTCGCAAGCGCCGCAATCAATGCAAGTGTCGGGATCGACGACATATTTGCCGTCGCCTTCGCTGATTGCGCTTACAGGACAAGCCGCCGCGCAAGCTCCGCACGAAATGCATTCATCGGAAATTTTGTGTGCCATGATATTATACCTCCAAATGTTTATGGATAGAGTATAACATATATATTCCTAAAAGTCAATGTTGTGATTCAAATTAAGCGGTTAGGCGTTGCGAACATTTATTTTGCAACTCCGTTTCCCACTATTCCGATTGCGGCTTTTGATTCTTCTTCTTGTGATTGAATCTACGGTGCTTGTTCTTCTTACCGCCGTGAGGCTGCTTTCCGTCTTGTGGTTCCGCTGTATTTTCCGCATTGCCGCCGACTTTGTTATTCCTGTTTTGATCGCGGTCGTTCTTGCGGCCGTTGCCGTTTTGGTTTTGATTGTTGTTGGGCTTATGCTTGTCACCGCGGCCGGTCGATTTATTTTTGCCGTCGCCGCCATTTTGACGGTCGTTATTCTGCTTGTCTGCAGGCGCGGCTTGGTTTTGCTTTTGCTCGCGGCGTTCGCCTACAAGCTCGTTCAAGTCAAATTCGCAAAACTCGAAATTCTCGTCGTCGCCCACTCTTACGCGAACCTTTTCGGAAAGCGGCGTGACAGATACCACCGTGCCTTGCCTGCCGTCCGGACAAGTGACGACAGTCCCGTGCTTGGGCGCGCGCTTCATGACGTCCTCGTATGTCTTATTCTCGTAGGAAAGACAGCATAGAAGCCTTCCGCACATCCCGTTTATCTTGTTGGGCGTGAGCGCGAGGTTTTGCGTTTTTGCCATCTTGATGGAAACGTGTTCGCAGTCGGACTCGAATCTTCCGCAACAGCACGGCATGCCGCATGCGCCGAGAGTGCCTATTAGCTTGCACTCGTCGCGCGCGCCTATTTGCCGAAGATCGATACGCATGTGGAAAGCGGACGCCAGGTCGCGGACGAGCTCGCGAAAATCGACACGCTGTTCGGCCGTAAAATACAAAACGAGCTTGCTGTGGTCGACAGTGAATTCGCAATCGACGATTTTCATATCGAGACCGCGTTCCGCCACCTTTTGCTTTGCGGTCGAGATGATGTTTTGCTTTTGTTCGGCGTCGGCACGCTCCGCTTCGAGATCGGAGTCTGTCGCTATACGAAGAACGGGTTTGAGCGGCGCTACAATCTTGTCCTCCTCGACTTCCATCGTGGGCTGAATGACGGTAGCAAGCTCAACTCCGCGCTGCGTTTCCACAACCACCTTAACGTTTTTATTATATGTCTCGCCCTCCGTCGGCGCAAAGTAATATATGCGCGGCGAAGTTCTGAATCTGACGCCTATTACTTTCGGCATAATGCTTTTTCCTCCATGATTTTAAGTACCATTGAATCCATAACGGCGACAGGCATGCAGTTGGCTTGGTTGTGCCGCCTTGCGGTGCGCACATGCTCCGCGCTTTTCGCCGCCGAATACGGGGTGAACCCGATTGCTATCGCGTTGATATCCCTCTCGTCGAACACGGTGTACGCGCCCACAAGCGAGCGCGCTATATCGCACAAAAGATATTCCATAACGCCGAGCACTGCGTCCGTTTTTTCGCGCGTGAACTTTTCGTATACCGCCGCGGTCTTTGCAAACATTTTACTGCCCGTCGCAAGCGCGAGTATGCTTTTTGCCGCGGCGTAGGTATCGGCAAAACCGGAGTCGGCAAGTATGCGCTCCGCAAGTCCGAAATTGCCACGACTGGCTCGCGCCGCGAGCGTGACGGACGCGCCGTCCTTGTGATACTTCGAAAGCTCGTTTTCGACAACCCCGATATCGAAAGGCGCCAGCTCAATCTTGTTACAGCGCGATTCGACAGTGGGGAGCATGCGGCCACTCGCGCACAAAATAAAGCAAACGCGCGGCGGCGGCTCTTCGAGCGATTTCAAAAGCTTGTTCTGACAAATCTCGCTCATACTCTCGGCATTTTCGATAATATATACGCGCTTATCGAGCTCGAACGGCGTAAGATAAAGCGATCCGACTATCTCGCGAATATCGTCCACCGAAACAGCGTAGCGCTTTTGCTTTTCGCCCTCCGCTTTCTTGCCGCTCTTACCCTGTTTTTTCGAGTCTTGCGGCTTGGGGTAAACCGCAATGTCCGCAAACTCGTCGAATGCGCGATCTGTCGGGATTCCGCAAATTCGCGCCGCGACGATACGCGCAAGCACGCACAGTCCGTCATCATCCTCGCCCGAGAGCAAGTACGCGCTCGCTCGCGAGCTGACGTCTATTCCCGAAACCGCGCCGTTTTGCGCGTACAGTTGGGCGTATTTTTGCAGCCGTTCGTTCATAGTATGCGGCGCACCGCCCGCAAAATATTATCGGCAGTCTGTTCTTTTTTTCCGCTGCCGTCAATTCTCACAAGCTCGCCGGCATTGCACATCTCGTTAAATCCGTTGTACACGCGGTTGAAAAACTCTAAGCTTTCGCACTCCAACCTATCGCTCTTGTCCGCGCCGCCCTTGCGTGCAAACCCTTCCTCGGGAGAAACGTCTATGAACATCGCAAGATCGACTTCGAGAGGCGCTATCGTGTGCGCGTTGACATTGCGTATAAAATCGAGGTCTAGTCCCCTGCCGTATCCCTGATAAGCGAGCGTGGAATAAATGAACCTGTCGCAAACGACAACATTGCCGCTGTCGAGTGCCGGAAATATTATTTTATTCAAATGATCGCGCCGAGCCGCCGAGTACAAATACAGCTCGGTAACGGCGTCGGGCGAATACTCGGGATCGAGAATAAGAGCGCGCAATTTTTCGGCAAGCGGCGCGCCGCCCGGCTCGCGAGTGAGAACAGCGCTCACACCGAGCGCATTCAAGCTGTCTACGAGCATGGCGCACTGACGGCTCTTGCCTGCGCCCTCCACGCCTTCGACTACTATAAATTTGCCTTTGCGGCTATCGCCGATGTTTTTCATTCGATCTCCCGAATACTTGCGGCAAGCTCGTTGCGAAGCGCCTCTGCGTCGCTCGGCACATTGTCCGCCGTAAATATGAAAACAATGTATTTATCGCTTACAAGTTCCGAATAAACGCCGCGCCGACACAGTGCGGCATTGAGCTTTGACGGTGTTACACCGAGCGCCGAACAGTCGAGCACAAGCCTTGTAAAATCATCGTTGCGTAAAAACGGAAACTGCGATTTGATGTCATCTATCGGCGCAAATAGCTCGCTGTACGCCGAAGAAGTTGTTTTATCCGCCGCCTTGATTATCGCGTGGTCTATCGACGCGTACAACAAGTATGACGGGCTCGTAGTGCCCATAACGTCCGCACAGCCGTTCAGCTTCGCGCTCTCATCTTCGCTTAAATTATCCAAAAGCAGTGCCGTTTGCGTGAGTGCGGAAAGCGTCTTATGCGTGGAAACGTTGCATATATCGCACCTAGGCGCTGCGCTGTTTGGGAGCAAGTCCGAAAATCCGAAGTGTGCGCCGTGCGCGCTGTCTACTATAAATAGCAGGCCGCGCCTTTTGCAAAACTCCGCGATACCGTCTATGTCCGCGCAAAACCCGTAATACGTCGGCGAAGTCAAAACGACCGCGCCTGTGTCCGAAGTGAGCGCTCCCTCTATCTGTTTGATTGTAAGCGGATACACGCTCCCTTGCGTGCCTGCGGTAACAAACCTTTTACCCGACAGAAAAAATCCGTCGAACACCGAGCGGTGGGAATTGACGTCAACTACCGCAGATTTTCCTGCATACAGCACTGCGGCCTTTACGCCCTGCGAGCTTCCGCCGGATAGATACCGCGCATGCCTCGCTCCGTATACCGCCGCCGCGCGTTTCTCCGCCGCTTTGAGTGCGGGATCGGGGAAACTGCCGTCCGTAAGCTCGGTCAGATCGAGGGCGGCGAGCTTGCCCTTATGCCCGGGCGTGTGCAGTCTGATTTTATCTCGCGCCGCCGCTACTGTAAGAAAGTCGGTAAATTTCACTTGCTCGCTCCGAAAACCGTTCGGCTTTTGCGCCTTAAACGGAAAACGCGCCTTTTATTTCTTTCTCGGCTTCATCGTCGGGAACAGTATGACGTCGCGTATGGACGCACTGTCCGTGAGTAGCATGACCATGCGGTCGATGCCGATGCCAAGTCCGCCTGTGGGCGGCATACCGTATTCGAGCGCCTCTACGAAATCGTCGTCGCTCTGTTGCGCTTCCTCGTTTCCCTGCCTCATCATCGCGCGTTGCGCCTCGAACCGCTTTGCTTGATCGAGCGGATCGTTAAGCTCGGAGTATGCGTTGCCGCCCTCCCAACCGTTGATGAAGAATTCGAAACGATATGTCAGGCCGTCCGCATTGCGCTTTGCAAGCGGTGAAACCTCTATCGGGTAGCCCGTGACAAACGTCGGCTGAATGAGCGTGGCTTCGACCAGCTTATCGAACGCAATGTACATGCACTCCGCCGCGTTCTTTTTGCCCTCGAACTCGATGCCGCGAGAAGTCAGCTCGCGCATAGCGGCGTCGTCCGAAAGCTCCATAAAATCGACGCCCACGGTTTCTTTAACGATGTCGCGCATAGTAACTCTGCGCCACGGCGTGGAAATATCGATTTCCTTGCCCTGATATGTTATCTTGTCGCCCAGCCCTATTGCATGCGCGGCGGAACGGTAAATATCCTCGGTGCGCTTCATCATATCGGTGTAATCGCCGTAGGCCTGATAAAGCTCCATCATCGTGAACTCGGGGTTGTGCTTGATATCCATGCCCTCGTTGCGGAAGCACCTGCCAATCTCGTAAACGCGTTCGAGTCCGCCGACCATGAGTCGCTTTAAGTACAGCTCGGGCGCTATGCGCATAAACATGTCGAGATCGAGCGTGTTGTGGTGCGTTATAAAAGGACGTGCCGCCGCACCGCCGGCAACCGTATTGAGTATAGGCGTTTCCACCTCCAAAAAGCCGTCCGCGTCGAGATAGCTCCTGACCGCAGAAATGATTTTACTGCGCTTAATGAAGGTGTCTTTTACTTCGTCGTTTACAATTAAATCGAGATAACGCTTGCGGTAGCGCAAGTCGTTGTCTTTGAGTCCGTGCCATTTCTCCGGAAGCGGCAAAAGCGATTTAGAAAGAAGAGTAAGCTCGCGCACCGCCACCGACACCTCGCCGCGGTGCGTGATAAACACCTCGCCCACAACGCCGATAATGTCGCCGATGTCGATCTGCTTTTTGAATCCGTCGTACTTTTCTAACCCGAGCGTGTCCGACTTGACGTATATCTGTATCTTTCCCGAGCGGTCGAGCATGTGTCCGAAGCTCGCCTTGCCCATTATGCGTTTGCTCATAAGCCTGCCGGCAAGCGCCACCGTCTTGCCCTCTTCGGGCGCGGACGTTATCTCTTGCGCATGCGCGGTAACTTCAAAGCTCGTTTCGGTAAACGGATCGTTACCGGCCTTACAAAGCTCGTCAAGCTTTGCAAGCCTCACCGCACGGAGCGCGTCGGTATTCTCCTGCTCGTCTAATGCGTCCGTTTCGGGCGCAACGTTATTATTCATGTTTTTCTGTTCTGACATAATTCTTCTTCGCTTTACGGATTATCTTTTAACGGCCTTTCTGTCGACTACGATATTAACTATCTTAAACAGCAAATCGCCCACCATGACAACGTCGTTCTCTTCTTTGTCGAGAAGCGCCGCACCGACGCGCGACTCGTTGGAAATCTTGCCGTTGAGCGCGTCCGCTTCGTGCGAGCCGACAATGGTGTAAACTTTAAGCCCTTCGCACTTGCTTTTATCAACCTTGCCGCGCGCCTTGGCCTTGCTCGCCAAATCGACATCGGCAAAACCCTTGTCGATGAGCTCTTCCTTTTTGTAGCGTTTGCCTGCCAAAAGCTCGCCTGCCGCAAGCGCGTAATCTGCGTCGGTAAGCTCGCGGAGAATGCCGCGGTTGAAACGATTGGCGCGCATATCGTTGACCGACATCTTTGTCAAAAAGCCCTCGATAATATCTGTGCGCGTAAGTCCGCTTTTCAAAGCGGCGTCAAGTCCTTCATCGATATCCGCCTCGATGACCTCGACTGCACAACCGATGGAAACCACGTCGTCGTTTATAGATTTTTCGTCGAGAACCTTGGCGTTTGCAAGTTTTTCTTTGATAGCGTCAATCTCGTTTTGGAGCTGGGCTTGCTCTTCACGCGCGATTTCGTATTCGGCGTTTTCCGAAAGATCGCCTTGTGCGCGCGCTTTGGCTATTTCTTCGACTATCGCCGGCATTTCGACCATTTTGATGTGTTCGAGCCGTTCTTCGAGCTCGCGCTTACCGGCAGCTGTCATAATATATTCTTTGGGCATAATTATCTCCTTGCCTATTTACTCATGATATATTATAGAACATGCGGTTAATTTAGTCAAGTGTTTTGCGCGCGGGAACAAGCGCAAGCGGGCATTAGCGCTACGACACGCAATAAATCGAACAATGTCATATTCGGTCGAAATCGGTCATACATTATACAACCCTATATCGATCGGAGAGTGATTATGAATGGCCGCAAGAACAACCGCGCAATCGAACTCGGAAACTATATCGTGCAAAACGAATGCACGGTCAGAGACGCCGCAAAATATTTCGAAATGGGAAAATCGACCGTGCATAAGGACGTGACCGAACGTCTGCCACATCTCGATCGTCCGCTATTTGAAAAAGTGCGAAAAATCCTCGATTACAATTTGAGCGTTCGCCACCTCCGCGGCGGCGAAGCGACAAAGCAAAAATGCTTAAACGCGCATAAATAAATCGGATAATTAGGTACTATACCGGGAACGAGCTTTACGATATTTTATATAAGACTAAAACCCGTACGCCAATCGGCGCACGGGTTTTTATGCTTTAATTATTTTGTCTTAAAGATTAGTCGTACAGCTTGGAAACGGGCTGATCGCCGAAGATACTTGCTATCGCCTCCGCGAAAATAGGTGCGACCGAAACGGTGATGAACTTCTCCACCTTCTTCTCTTCGGGAAGCTCTATCGTGTCGAGCAAGAACAGTTTTTTGATAACCGAGTTTTGGAGTCTTTCCATAGCGGGACCGGAGAGCACGGGGTGCGTGCAGCACGCGTAGACGTCGCTTGCGCCGCCCACGTCCACGAGCGCTTTCGCGCCCTGCGTGATTGTGCCTGCGGTGTCGATCATGTCGTCGACTATAAGACAGCGTTTGCCTTTGACGTCGCCTATGATGTTCATGACCTCCATGACGTTGGCTTTGGGACGGCGCTTGTCCACGATTGCAAGCGTTTTATTGAGCTTTTGCGCCATTTGCCGCGCTCTTCCCACCGAGCCGACGTCGGGAGAAACGACCACGAGGTCGTCGCCCGCTTCCTTGATGAACGGCTCGTTTGCAATCGCTTTCGCAAGTATGGGTACGCCCAAAAGATGATCGACAGGGATGTTGAAAAAGCCTTGGATCTGCGCCGCGTGCAAGTCCATTGTGAGGATTCTGTCGGCGCCGGAGGTCGTTATAAGATCGGCTACGAGTTTTGCGGTGATCGGATCGCGTGCGCGGGCTTTTCTGTCCTGGCGCGCATAACCGAAGTACGGTATAACCGCCGTAATGCGACCTGCCGACGCGCGTTTGAGTGCGTCTATCATGACAAGCAATTCCATAAGGTTGTCGTTTGTAGGCATGGACGTAGACTGTATGACGAACACGTCGCAGCCGCGCACCGACTCACCGAGCGAGACAGAGATCTCGCCGTCGCTGAACTTACCTACTTCTGCTTCGGAGAGCTTCATTTTGAGCCGACTCACCACTGCCGCCGCAAGTTCCCTGCTCGCATTGCCGCAAAAAATTTTGATCTTATTGCCGTGAGCTATCATTGGTGTTCCTCCATAAGTATTGTGCTTGGATATTTTCTACGGCTGTTCGCCGTTAGTACCGCTTTCGTCCATGTCGCCGTCTTGCTTATCGTCGCGCGCGAAAGCGTTTTGCTTGGTGCTTGCCGCGCCGTCGATTATTCCGTCAGAGAACTGAACGAGATTATAAGTGCGAGGATTGTTTTCGCCGTTATACGGCGCGTACTGATTGCCGCGCCAATTGGGTATCATCGTTTGCCGAGCGCGCGCGACGGCGAGCGCCTGCGCCGGGACTTCTTTGGTTATCGTCGAGCCTGCCGCGATGAACGCGCGGTCGGCGATCGTCACGGGCGCGACGATGTTTGCGTTAGAGCCGATAAACACACGACTGCCCACGACCGTTTTGTATTTGTTCTTGCCGTCGTAGTTGGCGAACACTACTCCGCAACCGACGTTGCATTCCTTGCCGAGCTCGGCGTCGCCGATATACGACAGATGACTTACCTTGCAGCCGTCGCCTATCACGCAATTTTTAAGCTCGACAAAATCACCGATACGGCAGCCGCAGCCGATAACGGTGTTCGGTCTGATATAAGCAAACGGTCCGACGCGCGATTCCGCGCCGATAAGACTGTCGTAAAGCCGCGAGCTGTCAATCGTTGCGCCTCTGCCTATAATGCAGTTTTCTATATAGTTGCCGGGCATGATGTGCGCGTCCGGCTTGATTATCGTCTTGCCCTTGATAAAGTTGTACGGCTCAATCACTGCGCCCTTGCTTATTACTGCGTCGCAGTCGATGTGAGTATTGTTGAAATCGTATATCATTACGCCGTTCGCGGCGTGATAGTTAAGTATTCTGCGGCGCATAATATCGCCGATCCGTGAAAGCGACGCGCAGTCTGTGACCGCCTCGAACTCGCCGCTACCCGACGGGTCTTGCGTAAACAGCGATTCGGTCTCCAAAAGGTATTCCGTCTTGTAAACACTGCCGCGCGGGAGCTTTAACATGTTTAGCTTTTGCTCGGTGAGCTGTTTTACCGCGATCTCCACTGTTTTTTGACTGACGAGCGGTGTGTCGCAATACAGTATGACCGTAACAGGTTTCGCGCGGTCAATCGACGCTTTGAGCTTATCCATTAGGTTAATAACGGGCGAGGCTTCAATCGCTTTATACTGCGCATTGAGCGCCTCCGCCGCCCAGCCTTCGAGCGTTTTGCCAAGCAGCGAAATGTCGCCCACCTCGCCGAGCGCGCCGCTCTTTACGCGAAGAATTATACCGTTTAATCCCAAATCGATCATAACTATATTATACCCTTTTATTACCCGTTCGTCAATTATTTTTAACCGTCGTGTTTTTTAAACGTCGTGTGTTTGCTTTTATGGGTGGTTGTGCATTACACCCGAAAAATGGCTATACAATTGAAATTGCTTGGACGCTGTTCTTAATATATTCGCCAACTCCAATCCCCGTCATTCCGAGCGTAGCGAGGAATCTAGGCGAACCGCCGCAGAAAAGGATGACAACGGTAAGCGGCGCTCGCACCTAACTCTTTATTATATTACAGCGTTGCGATGTATTCGTCGTAGGTAACGGGCCTGTCGAATGTTTTTTGACCGCCCTCGATAGATATTATGCGGTTTGCGACAGACGACATGATTTCCTCGTCGGCGGTAATGAATATTATCGGCGCTTTGAAGTTGATCATGCCTTTGTTGAGCGACGTTATACTTTCGAGATCCAAGTGGTTCGTTGGTTCGTCGAATATGAGGAAGTTGGGCGAAAGCAACATCATGCGAGCGAGCATGCACCGCGCTTTCTCGCCGCCCGAAAGTACGTTTGCGGGCTTTAACGCCTCGTCGCCCGAGAATAACAGCCTGCCCAGCCACGACCGCAAATATTCCTGCTCGTGGTTTTCCGACCACTGATCTATCCACTTGACGAGTGACAGAGCGCAACCGTCGAAGAACTTGTCGTAGTTTTGCGGCATGTATGCTGGCTTGACGTTCTTGCCCCAAATCACCCTGCCCGAGTCGGGCTCGGAGTCGCCGAAAATACAGTCGAAAAGCTCGGCGACCGCAAGGCTGTTGTCGGTCAGAAAGCCTATCTTGTCGTCGCGCCCGACCGAGAACGTCACGTTTTCGAAAAATCCTTTCTTGCACAGCTTTTCGACGCGCAAAATGTCATTGCCGGGATCGCGCTCGAACTTGTAATCGATATACGGGTACTTGCGCGACGACGGCTTGATATCCTGTATCTCAATCTTGTCGAGCTCACGCTTGCGGCTTGTCGCCTGCTTGGACTTCGAAGCGTTTGCCGAGAACCGCGCAATGAACTCGCGAAGCTCCTTGATACGCGCCTCCGCCTTTTTGTTGGCTTCGCGCTGTTGGCGAAGAATGAGCTGACTCGACTCGTACCAGAAATCGTAGTTACCGACGAACATATTGATAGCCGAATAGTCCACGTCGCAGATATGCGTACACACCTGATTGAGGAAATGCCTGTTGTGCGACACGACAAGTACGGTGGCTTGCTCCATGCTCTTGATGTATTCCTGCAACCAGCGCACCGTCTTTATATCGAGGTTGTTCGTAGGCTCGTCGAGCAGCAGAATATCGGGCTGACCGAAAAGGCATTGCGCTATAAGCACCTTAACCTTGATTTTAGGCTCGATATCGCGCATTAGCATGTCGAACAGCGACTGATCGATACCGATGCTGTTGAGCAGCGTTTCGGCGTCTATTTCACACTCGTAGCCGCCGAGCTCGCCGTACTTTGTTTCAAGCTCCGCGGCGATGTTGCCGTCCTCCTCGGTGAAGTCGGACTTGGCGTAAAGCGCCTCGCGCTTCCTTCTAATATCGCTTAATTCCTTATGGCCGCAGATAACGGCTTCACGAACGGTGTAGTCATCGTAAGCGTTTTGGTTCTGTTCGAGAACTGACATACGCTCGCCCTTGCCCACCGATATTTCGCCCTTGCTCGGCTCTATCTTGCCCGAGAGAAGCTTTAAAAACGTGGACTTGCCCGCGCCGTTCGCGCCGATAATTCCGTAGCAGTTGCCGCTCGCAAACTTGATGTTTACGTTTTCGAAAAGCACCCTTGTTCCGAACTGCAATTTGACGTTTTGTACGTTGATCATTGATTCTCTTCCTATATTCGATTTCTCAACCAAAATATTATACCATGTTCAAAAATAAAAGTATACTGTTTTTACAAGGTTTCCGTCAGGCAAAAAAGACATAGCCGCTCGATATCTTTCTATTTGCGGTTTTTGTTCAACAGCCGCAAAAATGCATTGACATATTGCTAAAAAAAGTTTAAAATGTACGCATTATCAAATAGGTTCAAAACCTGAAAAAGAGGTTAAAATGAAAAAACGGTTAACAGCGGCCATTGCCGCATCTATGTCTTTGGTCTTGGGGCTTTCTCTTATCGGGTGCAACGACGATAGCGATCCCGACGACATAAAAACCGAAGGGGTTACCGCGGCGCAGTGGAAGGCCGCCTTTGAAAAGAGCGACTCTTTTGACAACCGCACGCTTACCTTGGGATACACTTCCGTTACTAAACTTTTTTACAACGGCGAAGAGCTTACCGAAAGCACAATTCTCGGAGACGGTATGACGGGTGCGGATATCCTTGAATACGCGAGCGAACGTCTGGGCGAAAGCTCGGATAAGACCGATTATCTTTGGGACGGCGAAAGCTCTAAACTCAACATTGTTTCCACATACACATATTCGGGCGGTAGCGGCGGCAATATCGATTTTTATAGGATAAACGGCGCCAATATAGAGATGTCCTATTTTTCCGATCACTGGAACAACGACGAGTACGAGTCGATACCCGAAAAACGGATATACGGGCCGTATAAGGATGCCGCGACGGCAAAAGCTCTGCTGTTTCGCACCGCAAGCTTAAAAGACAATCTAAAAGACATGGAGATGTTGGACAAGGACGGCAAGCCCTTCAACCTGATAAACGACTACCACAAGATCACATACAAAAACGGCGCGTATACGGTGGAAATGTCCATCGAAGGGGATATGTCGCCCATGCCCGTTGTCGGTATCGGCACGGTGACGCTTACCGACGACTACGTCTCCTCTATCGAATTTGACGGCGAAGTAACAGTGGATGCCGCCGAGTTTGGTATGCCCGAAGGCATGACTATGGAAATATCCGTAGTCGCAAACATCGGCATAACCGATATCGACACCACCGTTGTAAGCGACGACGGTATGGCAATTGCGACGGAGGATAATACATATCATTCGGCGGTAGTAGCCACCGAGTCGCAGTTTAAATCGTTGTTTCCGTCTTTGGACGGCGGCGTAGCATTTCGTATCAACAACAGAAGAGAAAATATCGAATATTGGGTGGAACTTAAAGCAACGGCCGACAACGAATACAAAGCCTACGTTCAAAAAAACGTGTGGGATCCGGCAACAGAGCGAACGACATACATCCACACATACTATATTGCAAGTGCAAGCGGAATACAAAAGTACGAAGGACAAAACGAGTATTACTTCGGCAGCTGGGGTGAGCCCATAAACGTATCCTCGTCCGGCACGTTTGAAGCACTGGTTGCGCTTATGCCGCCTGAAATAGTCGCCTACTTTGCCACATATGACGACGGAAAGACCATTGCTGATCTGTACTCGATGTTTGAGTATTCGTATTTTGACACCCTCAGCGCCAATCTCAAAAAAGGCAACACTACGGTAGAAGTCACCGTTCGTTTCTTTGATAATGGCGGGAATTTTTTATATACCGATATCACAATCGGCGATAAAGAAATCGATTCCATCGGCGTGGCCGAAAATATCGACAAAATCGACCCTCGCACTTATATGCAGTAATTAGCTAACAATCGTTTAAACAACGTAAAACGCACCTCCGAAAGGAGGTGCGTTTTATTTACTTAATAGCTTTCCATTTTGGCGTAGGCGAATACGACAAAATATCATTCTCCTCTAAACGGCAGAAGCGCCATAATACGTGCGCGTTTGATCGCGGTGGTGACGTCGCGCTGATGCTCTGCGCAAAGACCGGTTGCTCTGCGCGGCAAAATCTTGCCGTTTTCGGCAGTATACTTTTTAAGGCGCTCTGCGTCTTTGTAGTCCACGCGGTCGATATGACCTTGGCAGTATTCGCAAACGCGCTTTTTGGCGGGGCGACGGGTGCGGCGAACCTTGTCGTCGCCGTCGTTCATGTTGACTTTGTTTCTATTCTTATCCATGACGGAAATTCTCCTTAATAATTTTTATTGCCGTATTATTACGTATTAGAACGGCAGGTCGTCGTTATCGACGGGTTGCATATCCGAAATCGGATGCGGCTCTTCGGGGACATAACCGCCCTGCGAGCCATCGCGGCCTGTTGTATTGTTCTTGGGTGTGAGGAATTCGACTTCGTCGGCAACAACGTCGAAGCTGGTGCGCTTGATTCCGTCGCGGTCCTCATACTGACGGCGCTGTACCGAACCGTTGATACCCACCTTGCTACCCTTGAAAAGGTACTTCGCGCAACGCTCGGCGAGCTGGCGCCAGCAGATTACGTCGAAGTAATCGGCAACGCGTTCGCCGTTTGCGTTGGTGAACGGGCGGTTGACCGCAATATTGAAGCGTGTAAAGTTCACGCCGCCTTGGGTGCTGCCCGATTCGGGATCGCGCGTAAGGTTGCCGATCAAAATGATTTTGTTCATGCTCTTACACCCTTTCGATCATGAAACGCAAAACGCCGTCGCTTATACGCATTTGACGTTCGAGTTCCGCGGGTATTTCGGGCGGCGCCGTGAATTTCATCAAGACGTAGTAGCCCGTCAAATGTTTGCCGGAAATTTTGGTCTGAATGGGGTATTCGAGCTTGCGCGAGCCACCGCCCCACTCCTCTGCCGTCACTTCGCCGTACTGTGCGACGAGCGACTTGAAACGCTCCACCAACGCCTTCTTTGCGTCGGCATCTTGTTTGTCGGACAAGATATAAAGGATCTCGTAATTATTCATACACCCTCCTTACGGTCTATGGCCCACTCTGCATGGGCAAGGACGCGGCCATGAAAAATATTTAGCCGCAGTGGTAATTATATCACTTCAAAGTCGGTTTGGCAAGCGTTTTGTTTGATTCTTTTTCAAAATATACAAAAACAGCTATTTGCGCGATTTCATCTCGACCGCCGTTTTGTAGATCTCGCTCTTGGGTGCGTTTCGCTCCTTTGCGACAATTTTAACCGCGTCGCGTAGATCCTCGCCCATGTCCACGTAGTACGCGAGATGTTCTTCGATAGAGAGATCGTTTAGCGCATTTCTCGTCGCGCCCTCGACAACAACCGCAAACTCGCCTTTTTCGGTGATGTCAAGCTCGTCGCCGAGCGTGCCGCGCGTGACCGTTTCGAACATCTTTGTCATTTCGCGGCAGACGGCTACCTTGCGCGCCCCAAAAGCTTCGTACAAAAACTTCAAGTCTTTTTTGATATCGTGCACCGCGCTGTAAAACACGAGCGTATTCGGCACGTTCTTGTACGGCTCGACGTATTTCTGCCTGTCTATATTCTTTTCGGGCAAAAACCCGAGAACCGTGAACGCGCGTGTATCGAGTCCGGACAGCACGAGCGCGTCGATAGCCGCGCACGCGCCGCTGACGACGGTGAAGTCGAGTCCGTTTTCTATTGCGGCATCGATGAGTATATGCCCAGGATCGGACACGGTGGGTGTGCCTGCGTCGGACACGACCGCTATATCCTTACCGGCTTTGAGCATGCCTATAAGATTACCGACCGCGCTTTTCTCGTTGAACTTGTGGTAAGCGACGGTGCGCGTTTTGATGTCATATTTATTTAGAAGTATCGCCGTATGCCGCGTGTCCTCGGCGGCGATAAGATCGACCGATCTCAAAACGTCGAGCGCACGCACGGTTATTTCGTCGAGGTTGCCTATTGGCGTAGCCACAAAATAAAGCATTCAAAACTCCTTTACTGTCAAGGTAAGCCCGTCCTTGCCGCCGCGCACCGCGCGAAGCATAAACGTTTTACAGTTTTTATTAACGACGAGATTCTTGGGCGTAAGTCCGCCGCTTCTGCACGCGCTCAAAACCTCGTCAAGCCGCGAAGATGTATGCACCAAGAACAGCGCGCCGCCAGTCTTTAACAGCCTTTTCGCCGCTTTTACAACGTCATCGAACGTTACGGTAAGCTCGCTGTTGGCAGTCGGCGCGACCTTGCGCATGCGGCTATCCGCTTTAAAGAACGGCGGATTGCAAACAACGATATCGTACGCGCATGAATTTGCGGTTTCGCTTAAATCACGTATATCGGCGTTAAAAAACCGCACGTTGTCAAGTCCGTTCAATTCGCACGAGCGAACGCTCATATCGAATAGCGATTTGTCAAGCTCGGCGCCCACAACATTACAGCCCGTTTCGATTGCAAGAAGCAACCCTATTATTCCGCAGCCCGAACACAGATCGAAAACATTGTCCGATTGTTTCACGTACTCACTCGCGAACTTCGAAAGCGCCACGGCGTCCGATCCGCATCGGTAACCGTTGACGCTCTGCAAAATCACATGCTTGTCGTCGAGCGGCTCTATTCTCTCGTCGGGATTTATCCGAACGGATATTTTGTTATCGCCGCCCGTCATCACCATCTCCGCCGCACAACTGCTTTTTGAGTCGTATCACATGTTTGCTTTACATCGTCCGAAATCTGAACACCGACGATGACAAGCACTTCGTTTCCCTTGCAGATAAGCGGAATACGGTCGCGCATGCGCTTCGGAATCTTGTTGTCTATAAAGTACTGTTTGAGCTTTTTTGTCTTGCCTCCGAACGGCTTGAACACGTCGCCGTCGCGCCTAAACCTGAGCACCGCGCCGTCGAGCTTTTCAAAGTCCACCGCGCCGCCTTTTGTTTCGCGCGGCGGTACGTCGCCGTATTCTATATCGACGGCAAGCCCGTCGAGCGTGTTCGCGCCGAGCTTAATAGGCAGTTCGGTATCGCAAAACAGTCGCGGAACGTACAGAGCTACGCCGTCGTACTCGCGCACGGCAAGAATATATCCCGTAAGCTCCACGGTTGCGCCCGTGCGCATATGAGCAAGCGATATAACGCGGTCTGTTTGCTCGCGCGTGACGTCTACCCTCGTGAAATGCAACAGCGCACGCCGCACATACCGCGCGGCGAGCGGGCTTAAAAGCGCCTCCGTTTTTATCACGACCGCGCCGTCCTCGTAATTGATGAGCTTGGGATCGAGCGCGCTGTCCATAAACGCGCACGCCTGCCTGCATTCGCTCGCAAGCTTGTTTATCGAGCGCACCGCACCGCTGTACCGTTGTTCGATTAAAGGAATTACGTTGAGGCGCAAAAAGTTCCTGTCGGCGTCATCAATGAAGTTAGTTTGATCGACCACGTATTCTATGCCGTTCGCTTTACAATATTCGTCGAGCTCGTCAGGTGTAACGTCTATAAACGGGCGGAGAATTTTTGTGTGCGTTGATTCGCCTGTTTCCGCTTTTACTTGCGGATTGTTCATGCCGCACAGACCGTCAAGACCTGCGCCTCTGAACATGTGCATTAAGATAGTTTCCGCATTGTCAAGCGCATGGTGGGCAGTTAGAATCACGTCCGCACCGCCGCGTTTTAAAATATCGTAAAACACGCCGTAGCGAAGATCTCGCGCAGCCTGCTCTATTGAAGCGCCGCTCCTTTCGCACTGCTTTTTAACGTCCACGCGGTATGCTTCAAACTTCACGCCGTTTTTTTCGCAAAAGCTTTTTACAAACCGCTCGTCGCTATCCGCCTGCTCGCGCAGGCAATGGTTGACATGCACCGCCAAAATGTTTGAAGCGTCAATAACTCCGCAATGCAAAACGGCATGGAGCAAACACATCGAATCGCGCCCGCCGGAAACTCCTATCGCGAGCTTTTTGTTCTTGTACGTATTCAACACGCGCGCCGTTTTTTCGGTAATGCTTGCCATGCGAAAATTATAGCGCAATTGCATAAATAAGTCAAGCCGCGCGGCAACACTCCGCGCGGCTTGTGTTTAAATGCTTTTCATAGACTTTTGTTGCGCCTTACAGGTTGGGTTTTGCACCGTCTTTGCAATAAATTTCTCTTGCGTCGAGCTCTTCCGCGATAAGCTCGCCGTTCTGGTAGCCCAAAAGATGATTAAACCAAACTACGCCGTTTCCTATCGTGCCGATAAATACTTGCGTTATCCCTTCGCCCAAATCAATCGTGAGCGTAATTTTATTTCCGTCTATCTTAACCGTTGCGGGAATATCTCTTGAAAGTGTGACTTCCCCGTCAGACAGCACCATATACGTTTTGTAATTATATTCGTATTCGCCGTTTTCGTTGGAATCATAAGCATAATATGTGCCGTTGAATTCGCTATTCCAAGCCGAGTTTTCAGCGATAGACGGCGGAGTGATGACATAGCCCCCGTACGAAAATGTTACTGTGCCCTCGGTAGTCATTTTGTGAAAGGCCCCGCCGCTTCCCGTAAAATCGTATTCATTGTAAAGCTTATACTTGACGCTTGTGACTTTTTTGTTTATAAATCTAATTTCTGCCGCTTTAATTGTAGTGTTGTTTATAACAAAACTGTCCTCGACGTCCTCTTCGCTGAATTTGTAACTGTGCGAAGAAGAGTCGTATGTAAACAACGAGTAATACTCTTCAAACACCGCCGCCTCAGGATATACTTTGTTGTTGTACATATATTCTTGCCATTCTTCGAGCGTCATATCTTCTTCGGATGATTTTTCCCAATCATCGGATAAATACGTGATCTCGCCGTCGAATCCGACCTTACCTTTTTCTTTGCTGCGTTTTCCATCCCGATTATAACCTATACGTTTCCCGCCGTCGTAAAATCTCATGCTATTATCGATTTCATTGAAATCCCAGCGTGATGACGACATTTCTGTTTGTCTGCGTAAGGCAAACTCTGTATAAGTATATGTCCCCACAATGAGGTCAGTGTAATTCTCGACAGAGCCTTCCTCTTCGTAGGTAGAGTCCATTCTTTCGTCGATTTTCATCTCGAAATTGACAGCGTCCTTAAAAGACAGTGCAGTAGCCCATTCGCTTTCGGACACGGTAGCGTCATACGAGCTTTCGTCGCCGCCGCAAGCGGTGAGCGAGCAAAGCGTAATAGCGGACAGACCTATTGCCAAAAATTTTGCCGCTTTCTTCATTTTTATCTCCTTAACACATGATGTATGTACAAAAAACATTATACCCACCACCCATTTTATTGTCAAGCAAAAAGCGAGCGCACTCGGCACTCGCTTTTAATTGTATAATAGTAATAAAACTTACATAGCTTCGCCGTTTTCGTCGGGCGTTGCCGTGTATTCCTCGCGCATGGGTGCGCGTTCTACGGGGTAAATATTTCTGTACTGCTTGACGCCCGTACCTGCCGGAATGAGCTTACCGATAATGACGTTTTCTTTAAGGCCGATGAGCGGATCTACCTTACTCTTGATTGCCGCTTCGGTAAGCACCCTTGCCGTTTCTTGGAAGGACGCCGCGGACAGGAAGCTGTCCGTTGCAAGCGCGGCTTTGGTTATGCCCAAAAGCGTATGCTTTGCGATACCCGGTCTGCCGTAGTTTTCGATAGCTCTTGTGTTCGCTTCGTCGAACGTAGCAAGGTCGATCATTTCGCCGGGCAAAAGATCTGTGTCGCCGCTGTTCTCGACGCGCACCTTTTTGAGCATTTGCCGCACGATGACCTCGACGTGCTTGTCGCTGATATCAACGCCTTGCGAACGGTAGACGGACTGTACCTCTTTCAAGATATATTCCTGAACGTCGTTTCTGCCCTTGGTGCGAAGTATGTCGCTCGGATTGAGCGGACCTTCGGTGATTGCGTCGCCCGTTTTGATATACGCGCCGTTTGTGATATACGGCTTGAAGTGTGCGCCGTGCGGAATGGAATACGAATCCTCGTTGCCGTCGTCGCGCTTGACGATGACGTCGCGCTTGCCGTCCTTTTCGACGATACGGACTTTGCCCTCATGCTCTGCAAGCACCGCAACACCTTTCGGGTTTCTCGCTTCGAAAAGCTCCTCGACGCGCGGAAGACCTGTCGTGATATCGTCAGCCGACGCGACGCCGCCCATGTGGAAGGTACGGAGTGTGAGCTGTGTACCGGGCTCGCCTATACTTTGCGCGGCTATGATACCGACAGCCTCGCCTATTCTTACGGGTGTTGCCGCCGCCATATCTCTGCCGTAGCACTTGGCGCAAACGCCGTACTTGCTCTTGCAGGTGAGAACGGTGCGAATCTTGACGTGCGTTATGCCGCACTCGACAATGCGCTTTGCCGTTTGCTCGGATATCATCTCGTTGACGTCGACAAGCACTTCCTTCGTGTTCTTGGGATTGACCACGCGCTCCGCGCTGTATCTGCCCGCCAGACGGTCTTCGAGTTTTTCTATGACCTGATTGCCGTCCATGATCGCGTATGTGTCGATGCCCTTGGGCGCGCTTCCCTCGCAGCAATCTTCTTCTCTTACGATAACGTCTTGCGCAACGTCGACAAGACGTCTTGTGAGGTAACCCGAGTCCGCCGTTTTAAGAGCGGTGTCCGCCAAGCCTTTACGTCCGCCGTGGGTGGAGATGAAGTATTCCAGAACGGTCATGCCTTCACGGAAGGACGAACGGATGGGAACGTCGAGCGTTTTACCTTGCGGGTTACGCATAAGTCCGCGCATGCCCGAAAGCTGGCTTATCTGCTTCATGTTACCGCGCGCGCCCGAGGTCGCCATCATGTTGATGGGATTGTACGCGTCGAGCGTTTTTTGGAGCGCGGCAGTGACTTGGTCGTTTGCCTTATTCCAGATATTGACGACGGCGTTGTAGCGCTCATCCTCTGTGACGAAGCCTCTGTCGTAAAGCTTTTCGATTTTGACGACTTCTTCTTCCGCGGCGTCCAAGATCTTGAACTTTTCTTGCGGAATGTGCATGTCGAAAACCGACGTGGTGATAGAGCCGATTGTCGCGTATTTATAACCCATGTCCTTGATAGCGTCGAGAACTTCGACGGTTACGGACGCGCCCTTTTTCTTGAACGTGGTATTTACAATGCTCTTGATAACGTCCTTGCTTACGCAGAAGTTAATCTCCGGCTCGAACAGCTTTTGATAGCTGTCGCGCACAACGTATCCGAGGTCTTGCGGAATGGGCTCGTTGAAAATAAGTCTGCCGACGGTTGTTGAAACCGTGTGGCGGTAAGTCTTGCCGTCGGGCGAAACAGCGTTATTCGGAATCTCGACGCCGCTCGCTTTGACTTCTTCCACAGAGCGTTCGATACGAACGTTAATGCGCGATTGAAGCTCGATGTCCTTATTGAAGTATGCCATCTTGGCTTCTTCGGCGTCGCAGAAAGTCATGCCCTCGCCTTTACTGCCGGGCTTATCCATAGTAAGGTAGTAGCTGCCCATGACCATGTCGAGCGTCGGCGAGCAAACGGGCGCACCGTCCGAAAGCTTCAAGATGTTGTTGGGCGCAAGCATGAGTACGCGCGCCTCGACCTGCGCTTCTACCGACAGCGGAACGTGAATAGCCATTTGGTCGCCGTCGAAGTCGGCGTTGAACGCGCCGCAAGCAAGCGGATGAAGCTTAATTGCTCTGCCGTCCACAAGCACCGGCTCGAACGCTTGAATACCGAGCCTGTGAAGCGTGGGCGCACGGTTAAGAAGAACTGGGTGGTCCTTGATGACCTTTTCGAGAACGTTCCAAACGTCTGCGTCGGCGCGCTCGGCTATGCGCTTAGCAGTCTTTGCATTGTGCGTTTTGCCTTGCGCTACAAGCTCTTTGATTACAAACGGCTTGAACAGTTCGAGCGCCATTTCTTTGGGCACGCCGCACTGATAGAATTTGAGTTCGGGACCGACAACGATAACCGAACGACCGGAATAGTCAACGCGCTTGCCGAGAAGGTTTTGACGGAAGCGCCCCTGCTTGCCGCGGAGCAAGCCCGAAAGGCTTTTGAGCTCGCGGTTGGACGCGCCGGCGATTGCCTTGCCGCGCCTGCCGTTGTCGATGAGCGAATCGACCGCTTCTTGAAGCATGCGCTTCTCGTTTCTTATAATGATATCGGGTGCGCCGAGCTCCATGAGTCTGCGCAAACGGTTGTTACGGTTTATAACCCTGCGGTAAAGATCGTTAAGGTCGCTCGTTGCGAATCTGCCACCGTCGAGCGGTACCATGGGACGAAGCTCGGGCGGAAGCACGGGAAGAACGTCGAGTACCATCCAGCTCGGCTCTGCACCCGACTTCATGAACGCGTCGAGTATATCCAAGCGCTTGATTGCGCGAAGCTTCTTCTGTCCCGAAGATTTCTCGACGGTCTCGCGCATTTTCTCGTACTCTTCTTTGACGTTGATGTCCTTTAAGAGCTGGCGTATAGCCTCTGCGCCCATGCCGACCTTAAACGCCTTGGGACCGTACTGTTCTTGATACTGGCGGTATTTATCGTCGGAGATGATCTCTTTGTACTGCAAATCGGTAATGCCAGGATCGAGTACGATATAGTTGACAAAGTACACGACCTGTTCGAGCTGTTTGAGCTGCAAATCGAGAATCAAACCTATTCTGCTCGGCACGCCGCGGAAATACCAAATGTGCGTGACGGGCGCGGCAAGCTCGATGTGGCCCATGCGCTCGCGGCGCACTTTGCTCGTGGTGACCTCAACGCCGCACTTGTCGCATATGACGCCTTTGTAGCGAATACGTTTGTACTTACCGCAATAGCATTCCCAATCCTTTGTCGGTCCGAAAATACGCTCGGAGAACAAGCCGTCTTTTTCGGGCTTTTGAGTGCGGTAATTGATAGTTTCGGGCTTTGTCACTTCGCCGTATGACCACTCGCGAATCTTGTCCGGACTCGCAAGTTGAATCTGCATCGAATCGAAATTATTTAATTCAAACATATCGCCTCTCCTTAATCTTCGTTATCGGCGTCGTCATCGTCGAACGCTGCGTCGGCAAACGGATCGTTGAGCTCAACTTCCTCGCCGAACAAGCCGTCGCCTTCGCTGTCTACGGACATGTCCTCATCGTCGTCGAGTCCGCCGAGAATATCGGTTTCCATTTCCACATCGTCGCCCTCGCCGAACAAACTGCTGTCGTAATGTTTGGGCGTAGGCTCGGCGTCGTACATGACGGGATCGTTGTCCATGAGCTCTTTTATGCCGATTTCTTCCTTGTTCTCGGTGAGTACCTTGACGTCGAGCGCGAGAGCTTGAAGCTCCTTGATAAGCACCTTGAACGATTCGGGAATGCCGGGCTCGGAGCTGTCCATTCCGCGAATAATGCTGTCGTATGTTTTGGAACGTCCGGCAATGTCGTCCGACTTGACCGTCATAATCTCTTGCAAGACGTTGGACGCGCCGTAAGCATACAATGCCCACACCTCCATTTCGCCGAAACGCTGACCGCCGTTCTGCGCTTTGCCGCCGAGCGGTTGCTGCGTGACGAGCGAGTACGGACCTGTCGAGCGAGCGTGCATCTTATCGTCTACAAGGTGGATGAGTTTGAGCATGTACATGTATCCGACAGTCGCGCGGTTCTCGAACGCCTCGCCCGTCCTGCCGTCGTACATCTGTATCTTGCCGTCAACCTCGCCCTCGGGCGAAACGTAACCGTTCTCGGCAAGAAGCTTTTGAATATCTGACTCAATCGCGCCGTCGAAAACGGGTGTGGAAACTTTCCAGCCCAAAGCCTTTGCGACAAGTCCCAGGTGAACTTCGAGTACCTGACCTATGTTCATACGGCTGGGAACGCCGAGCGGATTGAGAACAATTTGAAGCGGCGTGCCGTCCGCCATGAAAGGCATATCCTCCTCGGGCAAAACGCGTGAAATGACGCCCTTGTTTCCGTGACGTCCCGCCATTTTGTCGCCGACAGAGATTTTACGCTTTTGCGCGATATAGACGCGGACGAGCTTGTTGACGCCCGGCTTCATTTCGTCGCGGTTTGCGCGCGTGAACACTTTGACATCCACAACTATACCGCCCTCGCCGTGCGGAACTTTGAGCGACGTGTCGCGAACTTCTCTCGCTTTGTCGCCGAATATCGCGCGGAGCAAGCGTTCCTCGGGCGTGAGGTCGGTCTCGCCCTTGGGCGTTACCTTACCGACGAGTATATCGCCCGAATCGACCTCCGCACCTACGCGGATAATGCCGTCCTCATCGAGGTTTTTGAGCGCCTCGGGGCTTACGTTGGGAATATCTCTGGTGATTTCCTCCGCACCGAGCTTGGTGTCGCGCGCTTCGATTTCGTGTTTGTTAATATGAATGGACGTGAAAACGTCGTCTTTTGCAATGCGCTCGCTGATTAAGATAGCGTCCTCGTAGTTGTATCCTTCCCAGCTCATGAAGCCGACGAGCACGTTCTTGCCGAGTGCGAGCTCGGCTTGCGAAGTGGAATGTCCGTCCGCAATAACCTGCCCCTTTCTTATCTTGTCGCCCTTTGCCACAATGGCGCGCTGATTGATGCAGGTGCCTTGGTTGGAGCCGACAAACTTTTTGAGCAGATACATTTGACGGTTACCGCCGTCCTCGTTGACTATTATGCGTTCCGCGTCTACGTAATCGACGGTACCCGCCGCTCTCGCTATTACCATAACGCCAGAGTCGTAAGCTATCTTATGCTCGATACCCGTACCGACGATGGGCGCTTCCGTTTTGAGAAGCGGAACGGCCTGACGTTGCATGTTGGACGCCATGAGCGCGCGGTGCGAGTCGTCGTTTTCGAGGAACGGGATGAGTGCGGTCGCGACCGAAACCATTTGGCGCGGCGACACGTCGATATAGTCGATACGGTCGCGCGATACTTCGCCTATAAGGTCGCGGTAGCGCATCATGACGCGCTCTTTGACGAACCAATTGTTCTCGTCGAGCGGCTCGCTCGCTTGGGCTATCATGTAGCGGTCCTCTTCGTCGGCAGGCAAATAGTCGACGATGTCGGTGACCTTGTGATTTACTTTATCCACACGTCTGTACGGCGCTTCGATATAGCCGTACTCGTTTATACGCGCATAGCTCGAAAGCGACGAGATAAGACCTATGTTCTGACCTTCGGGCGTTTCTATGGGACACATGCGCGAGTAATGCGTGTAGTGAACGTCGCGAACCTCGAATGTAACGTGTTCGCGGTTGAGACCGCCTGGGCCGAGCGCCGACAGCTTGCGGCGGTGAGTAAGCTCGGCAATCGGGTTGGTTTCGTCCATGAACTGCGAAAGCTGTGAAGATCCGAAAAATTCCTTTATCGCGCTCGACACCGGACGAACGTTGATGAGCGTCTGTGCCGAAATTTCAGATTCCGTTTGCACCTGCATGCGCTCGCGAACGACGCGTTCCAAGCGCGACATGCCGATGCGGAATTGGTTTTGCAAAAGCTCGCCTACACTGCGCACTCTGCGGTTGCCGAGGTGGTCGATATTGTCGCACGAGCCGAAGCCCTTGTGCAAGCCCATGATGTAGTTGACCGTCGAAATGACGTCCTCTACTACGATGTGCTTGACAATAAGGTCGTCGATGTGCTTGGAGCAAAGCTCGGCAAGTTTTTCACGGTTGCCGTCCGCCTCGTCCATGAGCGCTTTGAGCGCAGGATAGTACACCATTTCGTTGATGCCTATCGAAAGCGGATCTACGTCTATATAGCCGGCGAGATCGACATGATTGTTGCCGATGATATTGAACTCCTCGCCGTTTTCGGTAAGCACCCACACCTCGTTGATACCTGCGTTCTGAATCTTGACCGCAAGCTCCTCGGTGAGAATGTCCGCCGACGTGTGCGTGGCCTTGTTTTCGGCACGCGCGTACACGACGCCGTTTTCGTCGATGATATCACGCGCTACGCGGTAGCCGTCCACGCGGTAGCGAAGCGCCATCTTTTTGTTGTATTTATAACGTCCGACGCGCGAAAGATCGTACTTGCGGCGGTCGAAGAACATGCCGTAGAGGAAAGACTTAATCGAATCGATTGTCGGAGTTTCGCCGCTTCTCAGCTTGTGGTTAAGTTCAAGCAACGCACGCTCTTCGTCAAGCGCATGCTTGTCCTCTTTGTCGCCGTAGCGTGCGCACGTCACCTCTATCATCGGATCGTTTGCGAAAATCTTTTTGAGCGCTTCATCGTTGCCGAAGCCGCCGTCGGTAACAGCCGAAAGACAGCTCAAAAGCACGGTGGCAAGAACCTTTTTCTGACGGTCTACGCGCACCCACAAAACGCCTGCCGAATCCTCTTCGAATTCCAGCCACGCGCCGCGCGACGGAATGTTCTGCGCGCTGTAATGCGCTTGTCCGGTCTTGACGTCCTTTTTGTAATCGAAATACACGCCGGGCGAACGAACGAGCTGGCTTATAACGACGCGCTCTGCGCCGTTGATGATGAACGAGCCGGTAGGCGTCATGCGCGGCATATCGCCCATGTACACCTCGGAGCGCGTGCTTTCGTCAGTCTCACAATTGCGAAGCCGCACCTTTACGTAGAGCGGAACGGCAAACGTGGCGTCGCGGTCCTTGCACTCCTTCTCGGTGTAGTTGCGCTTTTGACTGTTGCCCTCGCGGAAACCGAGATAGTAGTCCTCGAAGAATAGCTCGACGCGGTTGGAGTAATCGGTGATTGGCGAAAAATCGCGCAAAACTTCCCTGATTCCATTGTCGATAAAGTCGTTGTAGGACTTTTTCTGCACTTCGACTAATTCCGGCATATCGATGACTTCGTGAATCTGCGCAAAGGACATGCGCTCGGTATTGCCGAATTTAACCTTGGAAATCTTTCTTTCAGCCATACAAACTCCTAAAAAGGTTATTATTGTTGTAAGCGGCGTGAGCCGAAAAAATTGTCTGCGCCATTAAAAAGAACGCGCAAAAGCGGAGCGAAAGCTATCCGCACCGCGAAAAAAGTCGTATTAGATGGGAAGAGTGATAAGCAATCTGATTTGCTCTCTTTGTGGATGATTACGCTCTATGCTCATAAATGGCATATTGCGCATTTTGTTATTTTATCACAATTTGTCAAGGCTGTCAAACATATTTCGGGCTTATTTCAAATCTTTTTTATAAAGTTTTAGAATGATTAGGCATTTACCGACTGCAAAACTTACAAAAATGCTTGACACGGCGCATATATGGTGATAAACTGACGGTGTATGGCAAGTAACGGAAAACAAGATATGAATAAATCGGTCATCAAGATTGTGGTTGCGGCAGGCGCAGTACTCCTTGTGTTGCTTATCATTGCGCTCATCGTCAACCTTGTGCGGCTGTCTGCGGCAAACGACCGCAAGGACGCGCTTGCAAGTCAAAACGCAAGGCTCGAACGGCTCATCGACCAAAATTCAAGCATGATCGAATATTGCCAATCTTCCGAGTTCATAACCGAATACGCTCGCGCCATACTCGATATGATATATCGCGGCGAAACGGTTATCGGAGGCAACTGATTTGTCACAACCGCCGCTCATTACGGCGGTTTTTTGATGTGTAATTAACGGTAAAGGAGTTTTTATGCGCGCGGCTATCGATATAGGCTCTAACTCGGTTAGGCTTGCGATATCGGACGGTACGACACGCTCGATAATAACAAAGCTTGCCGACGGCATAGAGAAAACGGGCAAGCTCTCACCTGCCGGCATTTCGGCAACCGTTTCGGCACTCGATGAATTTACTGCGATATGCCGCGAACGCGGTTGCGGCAAAGTTGTCGTTTTTGCAACCGAGGCCGTGAGAAGAGCGGAGGACGGCAAAGATTTTTGCGCGCTTGCCGCTTTGAAAACGGGACTGCAAATAACCGTTCTTTCACCGGACGAGGAAGCGCGACTTGCGCTTGCCGGCGTGACAAAACCCATCGGTGCTGTAACAGTATGCGATCTCGGCGGCGGAAGCATGGAAGTAATATGTTCATCGGACGGCAAAACGCCGAGCTATGCAAAAAGCTTGCCGCTCGGCGTTGTAGTTATGAAAAATAAGTTTGACGGCGATTACCGGTCGGCGATCGATCAAATGCCGCAGCTCGTCGGCGAATACGGAAACGTACCGCACTACCCCGTCGTCATTTCGGGCGGAAGCGCATGCGCAATCGCCGCAGGTATACTTAATCTCGAAGTTTACGACAAACAAAAGGTATCTGCGAAGTTCACGGCAAAGCAGCTCGACGATAATATGCCGATTTTTTTAAGTCCGAGACTGTCAGTCCTTCGTCCGGTTTGCCGCAAACGCGCCGACACATTGCCTTACGGCGCTATCGTCATACAAGCGCTTTTAAACCATCTACATGCGACCGAGTTCTACGTATCTGACGCAGGCAATCTCGAAGCGGTGTTAAATGGATATGATATAGCCTGATTTAATAGAATGTGACGAATTTAACCGAATAGATGTCGCAAAGGCATATTTTGTCGCCGCACGTTACGCCGACGTATGCGTTGCCGACTATGTATATATCGCCGCAAATACCGCGCACAGTGCCATCGAACAAAGCGGTTTCGATTTTTGCGCGCTTGCCTATATTGGCCGCAAAGAGCTGTTTCCACAGTCCGATATTGTTATCCGAATTATAATCGGGCAACGGGTCGGGAATGTTGATTTCCACAGGTCTGTTGTTTTCGCAATCCATATTTATGCCTCCGTTTTGGAATTTTTAACTAATCATACAGCGCCGGTCGATTATCGAAGTCCGGCGCAAAACGTTTCAGGTCGAATAATAGCTGCTCGTCGGCGAATAGAAGCAGTGGTCGCCTATACGCGTCCGTAAAAATCCGTTGTTGTTGGGAAAATTGCTTCGGCATGTCGCCGAATACGGGTTGAAAAACCACAACGCGTCCGCAGTAGCGTCAAGCCTACCACCGCTTATCGCCCATTGCGCAATATCGTAATGCACGGGCTCGGGCGTGATGTTGAATATGCTCTGCTGCTGATTTGTCGCGCACTCGAACTGGCGCGGCGCGAAAATCACGTCGCGTATGGTGTTGTACCTGCCGTACTCGCCTTGGCTCTGATTCACTCTATTCATGATTACAGACGCGACGGCGCGCATGCCGCTGTCACCCTCGCCGCCAGCTTCGCACTTTATAAGCCGTGCCAAAAGTTCCAATTCGCCCATAGCAATATTTGTTTATGCGCGCACAATATTTTTTGTGCAAACAAAAACACGCCGAGGCGTGTTAAAAAATAACGATTGGGACTATAAATCGGATACCGTTTATTGAAAATCATCCGCGAAATTGATATTTTTCGAGATCGACGACGCCGTCAATAACCTGCACGCCCTCTTGTTCGAGCATGCGCGCTTGCACCGAAGGTCCGCCGAACGCGAACTCGGGCGCGAGTGCGCCTTTGCCGTTGACCACGCGGTGACAAGGTACCAGCCCGAAATACGGATTTACGTGCAACGCGTTTCCGACGGCTCGCGCCGCGTCGCGGTGTCCGGACATTAGCGCGATCTGACCGTATGTCGCAACCTTTCCGCACGGCACTTTCATGACCGCATCGTATACGTCATTTTGAAAGCTCGTTACTTTCATCAGTCGCGGTTTGCCCCACGTTTAAGAACGGGATCGATGATAACTTTGGCTTTGGCGTTTTTATCATCGCGCACAATCTCGCCCACCGACGGCGCTCTTATAATGCCCTTGTACGGATTTTTGATGCTGTCAATCGGCTCGCGCAATATAGCATAGACCTCCGACTTGTAAAACGCCGAGTCGGTATTTTGCATTACACAGTCTTCAAGGTGCAGATTTTTGCACCTGCAAAGCGGTTTTGTGCCTATTATCGTGCAGTTTTTGAACGTCAAATTTTTGCTGAACCAGCCGAGGCGTTCGCCGATGATTACGCAGTTCTCGACCGTCACATTCTTGCAGTGCCAAAACGCGTCCACAGAGTCGATTTTGCTATCCATGACGATTGCCTCGTTCGCGTACTGAAAGAAATACTTGCCCTTATAGTCCAAGCGCCGCGCGGCGATGTTTTTCGCTTGGAGCATAAAGTAATCGCCCTTAATTTGGCAATCGGTCATGCGCACACCGTCCATAAACCAGCCGAACTCCGACGATACAATGTCGCAGTCCTTAACTACTGCGTATTTGCACTCGCGCATAGCTTTTGTGCCGTGTATTTTTGTTTTGGATACGGTTATATTTTCCGCATACCAAAAAGGCGCCTTACAGTTATCTGTAATTTCGCAATTTTCAAGCTCCGCCGATCTTCCGTACCACAACGGGCTTACGGAATCGAAAACGCAATCTTTTGCTTGTACGTCGCCGCACTCATTGAGCGCATTTTCCTCGTTGACGGTTTTATTTTCTATCTTCATTGTCAGCGCCTTTCCTCTTGCTTATCTGGTCGGCATAGTAATCGACTAACGGCTGTGCGCCGAACAAATGTTTGAGCTTGTACTTTTTGAGCTTTCCGTTTTCATTTGCCGCGGTTAGCGTTATCGTCCCAGTCGCCAAACCCTTTTCGTAAAACGCTCCTTTATATGCGACCTTTACAATCGACTCGTGGGGCAAGGAGACGCGCTTATCGTCCCCTCTTTTTTTGATTACTGTGCGAGTATTGTACACAGTATACGTTTGCTCATTGCCGAGTGAGACAAGCACCGATATTACTCCGATAATAGTAGCCGTAATGGCAAGTATAATTCCGGCGACAACCGACTTGACGCATAACGCCAGCATGCAACCCACGATCACGGCAGTGACGGCGCTCCTCGTCGCTATCATTTTCCGCCTGTACGCCTTATAATTCATTATGTATTGATATTCTATCTTTTCCTGTTGTTCTTGACTCATAAACCGACCTCGAATGTTCAAATTACGCAACGATGACCGCTGTGCTGATCAAAAGATAAAGAACGTACAGCACGGCAGGCACAGTATTAATCGCTTGCACCCCGTAGATAACGCCGCGCTTATGCTTAAACTTATTTTTTACGAACATCATGACCGCCGTAGTCACCGTCGCCATCGCGCCGAAAATGAGCAGCCATTTCGAATCGCCGTTGAGGATGTAGATTCCCGAGCCGTCGGGCATAAACGACAGCACGTCCGCCACGAACAGAATGGCGAAATTAAATACGTTGGAGCCGATTATATTTCCGGCCGCGGCATTGTAGTTGCCGCGGTAGCACAGAGTCGCCGAAGAAATAAGCTCCGGGAGGCTTGTCGCAACGCCCAAAAACAGCGCGCCCGCAAATGTTTTGCCGAGTTCGAGCTTGTCCGCGACCATGTCTGTAAGATAAGTCATGGCGATTGACGCGCCGATGAGAATGACGGCGCAAATCAAAAATCTTACTACCGCCTGTTTGAGCGTGATGCCGTCGTCCGATTCCTGTTCGTCGGCTTCCGACGTTTTCGGCATTTTGCTCACGAACAGAATGTACAGCACAAGTATCACGGGCGATACCGCGGAAAACCAGGTAAGCCGCATATAATCCGCGAGATAAAGCCCAATCGCCGTAAGCGCATACATGCCGACAACAACGCCGAGCGCGACATAGTAGAATGCGGAAAACTCTGCTTTTTTGAGACCTCTTCCGAATATCAAAAGTATAACGCCGAAGAAGGCAAGATTGATTAGATCGGAACCGAGAATGTTTCCGATTATCATAGAGTTTTCGTGTACAATCCACACTGCCGAAAGCGACGTAAAAAGTTCCGGAAGACTTGTAACGGCGGCAAGCATAACTCCGCCGATAAACGCACCCGAAATATTGCTCTTCGAGTCAATGATATCGACGTATTTACCGAGCTTGATCGACAGCGTTACTATCACTGCGACCATTGCCGCATATCCGATATACACAAGCCAATCGGGCAAAGCTGAAAACTCCTTTGTTTGAATTTTTCGTCAGTCGAAAATTATATTGGTCTTTATTTCGAAGATTCGTAGTTGTCGGCTACGTACTTTCGAACGCGCAAAGGTATTTTCAGCTCTTCGCATAACGCCTTGCACGCATCGACGTCGTTTGGACCGATAGTATCCACCGCCGTGAACACCGTGTTTAATCCTGCCGCCTTGCACTTTCTTGCAAAGTCTACGACAGCCGCAAACGCGGACCTTCCGAATGCGGAACGGGTAACTTCAAAATATTTGTCGGCATCGCACTGATTGAG
Source organism: Clostridiales bacterium (assembly GCA_022508445.1). Taxonomy (GTDB): domain Bacteria; phylum Bacillota; class Clostridia; order Christensenellales; family Pumilibacteraceae; genus Anaerocaecibacter. The sequence continues at coordinate 37,586 of JAFLVG010000013.1, forward strand.
CGACACCGAAACGACGTCTATGTCTTTTAGATCGGGAATAATATCCTTGCCGTTTACAAGGCTACCCAAGCCGTTTGTATTCAGCCTTGTCGAATACCCCATTTCCTTAAACCGTTTCGCGCACGCTTTAAGCGTTTCGAGGTTTTCGGTCGGCTCGCCGAATCCGCAAAACACGACTTCGTTCGATTGCGGCATAAGCGCGTTAAACTGCGCAATCACTTCGTCGGTCGTCGGCTCTTTGTCAAGCCACAGCGGCGTTCCGGCAACGTCGTCGCCGGTAGCACGAATGCAGAACGAACACGCGTTGTGGCATTTGTTGGTAAGGTTTACATACGCCTTGCCGTCTAAAATGTAAACGTAATTATTCGCCATTACTTAATTCCGAAAACGGCTTTTGTATTTTGCGCCGTTATTTTTTCCATCTCGCCGATTGACAATCCCTTTATCTCCGAAAGTCGCTTGGCGACGAGCGCGACGTTTTTGGGGAAATTTATTTGACCGCGGAGCGGCTCGGGCGTAAGATAAGGGCTGTCCGTTTCGACGAGCAGTCTGTCAAGAGGCACGACCGCCGCCGCACGTTCGAGGTTGACCGCGTTCTTGTACGTGACAGTACCGGAAAAGGATATATAAAACCCTTTCTTAACGTAGTATTCGGCAATCTCCGCCGAACCCGAAAAGCAATGCAGAACCGCGCCTTGCGGAAAATCGCGCGTCTTTGCGAACTCGTAAAACTCGCCGAACCCGTCGCGCATGTGATAGACCATGGGAAGACACAGCTCGCGCGCAAGATCGTACTGCGCAATCATCGCTTTCATCTGCCCTATTCTATCCGAATTCGGGCGGTGAAAATCAAGCCCGATTTCGCCGATGGCGATTACTTTACCGCTACTCGCAAGATTTCGCAAAACGCCTATATTCTCTTCGGTTACGGTGTCGGCGTCATAAGGATGAACTCCGACCGTCGCATAAATTTTTTCATTCGCCTCGGCAAGCTCTACACATGTGCGCGACGACGGAATGTCGCAACCGACGCAAACGATGTATTCGAGGTTGTCGGCTTTCATCGCGGAAATAATAGCGTCCGCACCGCCTAGTCCGTCGAATTCCTCATCGTATATGTGCGCGTGCGAATCAATTAGCATATTTTATCTCCGGCCTTGCCCGTCGGCATTACAAGACGAGGAATACCGTCCTCTCCGACCGAGCATAACAGCATGCCCTCCGATACAATACCGCACAGCTTTGCCGGTTTAAGATTGGCAACTAACGCAGCCTTTTTGCCTACAAGCTCTTCGGGCGCGTATGCCATGGCTATGCCGGAAACGATGGTGCGGCGGCGCTCGCCGTCGAACACCGTCAGCTTCAAGAGCTTTTTCGCCTTTTCGACTTTTTCGCACGCCTCGATGTCCACGACGCGAAGCTCCGACTTGAAAAAATCGTCGATTGAAATAAGCTCCTGCTCTTCGGCTTTTGTTTGTTCTTTTTCTTCCGCTTGATTGGCGATGGCTTCCAATTCCGCAAGCTCCTTTTTGATGTCTAATCGGTTGAGTATAGGCTCGATTTCGGTCGTTTTGAACTGTTTGACCGCGCCGTATTTAGCCGCTTTAAAATCATTAGGCTCCGCAATGCCCAATCCGTCGAAAATCCTTGTCGGATACTTTGTAAGGAATGGCAAAAGCATGTTCGCGCACACTCGTATGCCTTCGAGAAGATTGTATATGACCGCATTGAGCCTAACGGTATCGCCCGTCTTTTTAAGCTCCCACGGCTTGTTCGCGTCGATGTATTTATTGGACCTGCCTATTACGTCGAATATTTTTTCGAGCGCCTTGTTGAGCTCGGGCTTGTCCATGTCGGCTCTCACCTTTTCGGCAAGTGCGTCTATCGCGCTTTTGTACTCCGCGTCGCGCTCGTCCGCTTGCGGCTTGACCACTTCGCCGTCAAAGTACTGCTTGCTCATCGCGAGCGTGCGGCGGACAAGATTGCCGAGATCGTTGACAAGATCGTTGTTTATGGCAGAAAGAAGAAGCTCGCTCGTGTAATTGCTGTCATCGCCGAACGGCATAGAGGACAGCAAGTAGTAGCGCAAAGCGTCCACGCCGTATCTGTCGGTTAGGATAAACGGATCGACCACGTTGCCCTTGGACTTACTCATCTTGTCGCCGCCGAACATAATCCAGCCGTGACCGTACACGCGTTTGGGAAGCGGAAGGTCCAACGCCATGAGTATCGCCGGCCACACTATCGCGTGGAACCTTACGATTTCTTTTGCCATTACGTGCAAATCGCACGGCCAATACTTTTTGTATTTTTCGCCGTCCGCTCCGTAACCGAGCGCAGTGATATAGTTGGGCAGTGCGTCAATCCACACGTAGATGACGTGTTTGGGATCGAACGGCACTTTAATTCCCCAATCGAACGACGTGCGCGTGACCGCAAGGTCGGTTAAACCCTTATCGATAAAGTTATTGACCATTTCGCGAACGCGCGAATCGGGCTGCAAGAAGTCTGTTTCGGTAAGTAACTTGCGCACGCGGTCCGCGTATTTACTCAAACGGAAAAAGTAGCACTCCTCTTTCGTGTCCTGCACTTCTCTGCCGCAATCGGGGCATTTGCCGTCAACAAGCTGCGAAGAAGTCCAGAACGACTCGCACGGCGCGCAATACTTGCCCGAATATTCGGACTTATATATATCGCCTTTTTCGTACAGCTTGGTAAATATGTCGGCAATTGCTTTTTCGTGCGCCTTGTCGGTAGTGCGGATGAAACCGTCATTGCTGATATCCATGCGCTGCCACAGCTTCTGTATGCGCTCGGCAAGTCCGTCAACAAATGCCTGCGGCGTCATGCCCTTTTGCTCCGCCGCTTGCTGAACCTTTTGACCGTGTTCGTCCGTACCGGTAAGATAGTACACGTCAAACCCGTCCATGCGCTTAAACCGCGCGATAGCGTCACACGCCACCGTCGTATAACAGTGACCGATGTGAAGCGCACCGCTTGCATAATAAATCGGCGTGGTGATATAAAACGTAGGTTTTTTTGTTTTTGCTGCCATGATAATTGTACCTGAAAATTATTACTCGGTGCGTAGCGCCTCGACCGGATCTTTTTTGGCGGCGAGTCGCGCAGGGATAAGTCCCGAAATGAGAGTGAGCAACGCACTTACACCTATCATTATGAGCGCAATAGGCACGGTCAGCGAGGCTATGGAAATGCCTGCAAGGCTTTGCACTATGGCGTTTATAATAAGCGTTATTATGAACGTAACGATAATGCCCAAAACGCCCGACACTATTCCGATTATGAGCGTTTCGGCAGTGAACAGCCGCGACACGTCGCGCTTTCTGCCGCCCAGCGCTCTGATTACGCCTATCTCTTTTATCCGCTCTATTACCGACACGTAGGTTATAATGGCTATCATGACGGTGGAAACTACAAGCGCGAGCGACGTAAACGCTACAAGCGCGAACGTGATCATATCGATAAGGTCTCTTATCAGCGAAATAATAAGCCCGATATTGTCGGTGTACATTATGTCTTCGCGGTCTTCTCTCGATATCGTGGTGTCGCCGAATGACAAATCGCCCGCCTTATTCCACTTATCGAGATAGCTCGTTACTTTGCCCTTGTATGTGAAGTCGACAGGATATATCGAAATGGTGTTAGGAATATCCATTCCGCCGAGATCGCGCATAGACAGCGACGGAACGCTGCCGCCCATAAACATCGAAAACATATCTGTGGAGGCATTGCACACCCAGCCCTGTTGATCGTTGTACTGAACGCCGTTGTAATAGAAGTCGTACGTAAATGAAGGCACGTAGGGTTCTGTACCGGGGCTTTGCGCTTTCTGATAGCTCGTCACTTTGTTGTCTATGAGGTATTGTATTATTTCAGACGGCGTCTCTTTTTCGTTGGCGACGATTTGCTCCGCAAGCGCCTGCGTGTAGTAGATGCCTGAGCTCATGCATCCGTAAGAAAGTCCCTTTTTGGGGCGCAAAATCGCCGTAACGGTAAGGTCCATACCTTCCCAATCTTCGCCGGCCGTGGGGTTGTATGTAAACGGCAACGGACGATTGGTCCCCGGCATTATCGTTCCTTCGGGAGTAGGCGTGTACACGGTGTTATTCGGATACCAAGTGAACTTCTTGCCGACAAGCTCGTTGTAAGTGAATCTGTCCTTGTCGAGATCGGGATTATATAATTCTTCGGAGTCGGGATCGGTTTCCAAAGTCGCTTTGTACGCTATGTTCAAAAACTCTTCCTGATTGTAATAGCCGAGCTGTGCAAGGAAAAGGTCTGTGAGCTGGGTGTCCTTGTCGACGACTATCATAATCTCGTTGGGCTTTGTGGCTATGTAACCGTTGCTCGACAGAATATCATACTGCTGCGATATGAAATTGGGATTGGAGGGCGCCTGCTTGTAGTCGATTTTCACCGCCGAAGTAAGCGAGGCATACTTTGAAAATATGGTTTTACCGAGAAGCGCGATGTAAATTTCCTGCGCGGCGATGAGCGACATTTTTTCGCCGTCGGTATCGGGCGAACCGTCGGGTTTTGTAAAGTGGTAGTCTGTATAAATGTTGTTGCCAACGTCGACGCCGTAGTTGAAACTCATTTCTCTGTAATACGACTTGGGCATGGCTTTGACAAAGTTAACGTAGTCCTTTGTTATTTCGTTACTTACCATTAACTTACTTAAATCGTCAGTCCTTCTCGCAAGGAACTCTATCATGAAATCAACGTTGACCTTGCCGTTCTGTATGCCTCGTTTTGCGGCCTCGCGCTCATCGGCGATACTGCTCATCTGCGTAAGAATGGAAAGGTTTGTAGCCGTCTCCTGCACCTGAATAGGATAACCGGACAGCATGTCGTTTTGCATTTGCTCTATGTAGTCGGTTACGCCTGTCGATACCGCAAGCACCGTAGCTACGCCAATAATGCCGATAGAGCCGGCAAAGCACACGAGTATGGTGCGTTTGAGCTTGGTGAGAAGATTTCGAAACGACAGTCTGAACGTAGACCAAAACGACAGCTTGGATTTTTTGGCAGCAAGCTTTCCTTTGTATTTTTTACCTGCCGCATCCTGACCGCCCTTTTCCGCATTAGCGTCGAAAAAGTCATCGCCGTCCGCCGCGCCTGTGTTTTCCGCCATGCCGTTTACAGACGGCACATTCTCTTGCTCCGCATTCTCCTGCGGAGGCGTATCTCGCTCCGCTTTCTCTTCTTCGACTTCGTACGGCATGGTGTCGTCGACAACATTGCCGTCGAGAAGTCTGACTATACGTGTTGAATACTGCTCTGCAAGCTCGGGGTTGTGCGTCACCATGATTACAAGGCGTTCGCGCGATATTTCCTTGATTAAGTCCATTATCTGGACGGAAGTCTCGCTGTCGAGCGCGCCCGTGGGCTCGTCGGCGAGAAGAATATCGGGATCGCCGACAAGGGCTCTTGCGATTGCGACGCGCTGCATTTGTCCGCCCGAAAGCTGATTGGGCTTTTTCTTGTACAAGCCTTCAAGCCCCACCTTGTCGAGCGCTTCCTTTGCGCGCTTAACGCGCTCCGCCTTGGGCACGCCGGCTATGTTGAGCGCGAGCTCGACGTTTTCGAGTATGGTCTGGTGCGGAATAAGATTATAGCTCTGAAATACGAAGCCTATGCTGTGGTTTCTGTATGTATCCCAATCACGGTCCTTAAACGTCTTGGTGCTTATGCCGTTGATTATGAGATCGCCGTCCGTGCAGTGATCGAGACCGCCTATTATGTTAAGCAATGTGGTCTTTCCGCAGCCGGACGGACCGAGAACGGAGACAAACTCGCTCTCTCGGAACGCTATACTCACGCCTTTAAGCGCGTGTACCTTATCGTTACCTACCGAATAATCTTTCGTGATGTTTTCCAATACAAGCATACGCAAACCTCACTGCCGTATATTTGCAACAGCGACCACCGTTGCACGGGGTACACTACCGCATATTAGCATTATATATTATACTATTTTTTTCGGCGTTTGTAAAGAAATAACGCCGCCCGTGCGCGAAATTTTTAACCGTCGTGTGTTGGCTTCGGGAGGTTATTTGGCGTTTCACCCGAGCAATGTCAACCGCTTTTAAATTCGGTAACGAGAATAATTAAACCGCTTGCGAAAAATACTACCGTCAAGGAGAATTACTATGAGCATCAAGCAAAGAATCAAATCGGTATGGAATAAATTCACCGGCAAGCACGACGACGGCGTCAAAGCGCACGCGCGCAAGAAGACGAACAGAAACACACCCTCGTCAGACAGCGAGCTTGCCGCAGAAGAAGTCATAGAAAAGGAAGTATATCCGCCCAAAAAGTCAAAGGCTTGCGCAACAAAAAATTACGGGACGAAAAAACCGGCGAGCAAGCGCACGCGCCCCACTAACTATAATTATGAGATGATAGACGATAGTGACAACACTTGCGACAGCGGCAAGAGTTAAATATTTATACGAGGAATAATTTTGCGATGGGAATAAATTAGGTGTGATTGCTACTTGTCTGTGCGATGCCTGATTTATTTCTTTTTGATATCGTAGCTATACAGCTCGCACACCTCTTCAAACGTCGGAATGCTTTCCGCCGCGCCGCGCCGCGACACCGTGATTGACGAGGCTTTCGTCGCGAACATGCACGCCTCTTTGAACACGTACATGCCGACGTGCGGATATGTGAGCGCAAAAGCGCCTACAAAGGTATCGCCTGCACCGGTAGTATCGACAACAGACGTTTTGATAGCCGGGATGTGCATGACCAGTCTGTTGTTATCGGATATCGTGCAACCGCTTTCGCCGAGCGTGAGCACTACATAGCGCACGCCGCGCTCGTGAAACGCGTGCATTGCCGCAAGCCTGGAATTCCAATCCTTGGGGTTAATGCCCGTAAGCATTTGCGTTTCCGTTTCGTTTGGAACGATAACGTCCACATTATAGTAAAAATCATCGGGAAGCTCTTTTGCCGGCGCGGGATTGAGAATTGTAGTCATGCCGATTGCGCGCGCTTTTCGCAGCGCATATCCGACGATGTAAAGCGGTACTTCGAGCTGACACAACAGTGTGTCCGCACTAGTCGCATGTTCGAGAGCTTCGTCTACGTCCGATTTGCTTATTCCGAGATTAGCGCCGCTGTAAACCATTATGCGGTTATCTTTGCCGGTGACCGCGACTATCGCAGTGCCTGTATTTCTATTCACTTGACGAACAAACTCGGTATCGACTCCGGCGTCATCGAGTTTTTTCACAAGCTCCGAGCCCACGAAATCGTTTCCGACAAGTCCGATCATTTTGACCGCTTTTTTCGCTTTGTTCCGTCCGCGCATAGCGAGCTTTGCGATAGCAACCGCTTGATTGGCGCCCTTGCCGCCGAGCCCCATACGGCAACCGTCGGCAATGAGCGTCTCACCCTTTTTGGGCATGCGTTCGAGTTCTAACGAAATGTCGTTATTGATACTGCCCAGAACGTAAATCATAAGGTTATTCTCCTTCGCTTTCCGCTGTCGGTGTTTGCTCGCCCGCAAGGAGTGACGCGGCTTCGCCTTCTGCTTCCGCCGGTTCTTGCTCGTGATTCTGCGGCTCGGACTGCGCCAATAGGCTCGTGCCGCTCTTTTTGCGCTCGCGCGAGCGGCGTTTTTGCTCTTCGGCAATTTTTTCCATCGCCTCGCGCTGTGAGCCGGACGGCGATTTTATTGAAAACGCAATGTTGGTAAGATGATCGGCAATACGTTCGAGCGCGCTTATTATCGAATAAAAATACGTTCCGCTCTCGACTGTGCATCCGCCGGCATTGAGACGCGCGATATGATTATTGCCGAGCAGGCGCTTTGTCATATCGATTTCTTGCTCGCGCTCCGAAAAACCGTTGAGCCGACTTACTGCGTTGTTCTCGAATATGTACATCGCCTCGTCGAACATCGCCATTACCTTGTCGTACATGTCTTCAAGCTCGTCGAGTGCGTCGCTTGTGAACGCGCAGTCGTTTTCCTTCATGTTCTGCGCGTCCTCCATGAAGTTCTCCGCGTGGTCGGCAATACGCTCGATATCGCCTACTACATGGTGGAGGGAACCTACAAACTTCTCGTCGGCGCGTGTAAGTGACTGCGATGACAGTTTAATGAGATACTTACTCACACCCTTGTTGATGAAGTTAATGCGTTGCTCGTCACGTTCTACGTTTTCGCGCTCGGAGACATTGAGCGTGAGTACCGCGACCATTGCGCGTTTTAGGTTTGTCTTTGCCATTTCCGCCATGTGATCGACCTCGCGCTTGACCTGCGCAACCGCAATCGGCGGGGTGTTCAAAAATCTGTCGTCAATATAATACATATGCGGCGCTTCGTCGTCACTTCCGCGCTTTTCGCGGACAATTCCCGACGCGAGCTTTGTGAGCGGCGTGATAAACGGCAAAAGCAAGCCGGTAGTAAGTATGTTAAAGAACACGTGGAAAAGCGCGACTTGCATTTGCGGACTATTTGACATTTTGCCGAAAAGCCATACTACGCCGTCTTTGAATATCCATATAAACGTAGTGAATATGACCGTGCCAATCGCATTGAACAACAAGTGAATGACTGCTGTGCGCTTTGCGTTCGTGCTGGCGCCGAACGACGCGATTATCGCCGTTACGCATGTTCCTATGTTGGTGCCGAGTATGACGAACAGCGCACTGCTCATCGGTATAATCCTCGCGCCCGTCATGGTAACGAGTATAGCCGTCATCGCCGTAGATGATTGGAAAAGCGCGGTGAAAACTATGCCCGTAAGTATAAGCACGAGCGGAAAATCCACCTTTATGAACACTGACGTCAACGATTTCGATATATCGGGAGAATTAAGCGCGTCGCTCATGACGGAGAGACCCACGAACATAAGACCGAGTCCCGATATGGCCGAGCCTATCCTCTTGACAGTTGCGTTCTTTGTGACCATGCCGATTACTACGCCTATAAAGACAAGCACAATCATGTACGCATTGATATCGAATCCGGATAGCGCGATAATGACGCCGGTAAGCGTCGTACCTATATTCGCGCCCATTATAATCGAGGTCGCTTGGAACAGAGTCATAAGTCCGGCATTTACAAAGCCTATGACCATAACCGTCGTCGCGGCGGAAGAGTTGACAAGCACGGTCGCGACCGCGCCGACGCCGACACCTGCAAATCGGTTATTGCTTATTTTGCCGAAAAGCTTGCGCATGCCCTTGCCTGCACTGCGCTCCAACCCCTCACTCAGCATTTTCATGCCGATCATGAGTACGCCCAACCCGGCTATGAGAGATAGAACACTCGTTAATACTTCCAAAGCGATATTACCCTATTATAGAATACTTCTATATTGTACGACAATATTCGCACGTTGTCAAGCAAACATATGGGACTCTTGGCGTTATGCCGACAAGCAAGCGACCGACCGCACATACGGCAATTGTGACACTTGACAACAATTTGCATAGAATATATAATATTATAGATAATGTTTAGGCTTATAAGATTTCTAAAAGGTCATATTCCTGCGACCGTTGCGGCGCCTCTTTGCAAGCTGATAGAGGCGATTGCGGAGCTTGCCGTGCCGATGATTGTCGCGAGCGTAATCGACATAGGCATCAAGAACGGCGATAAATCTTATGTCATAAAATACTGCTCGATAATCGGCGTGCTCGCCGTCGGCGGATTTTTGATATCGATAACGGGACAGTTCCTCGCGTCAAAGGTCGCGCTCGGCTTCGGCACTCGCCTACGCAATGCGACGTTCAAAAAAATCAACGCTCTTCCCATTTCGACATGCGATAAGCTGGGCGGCTCGTCGCTCGTCACGCGCGTGACCGGCGACGTAATTAACTGCCAAAACGCGCTCAATATGTTTTTGCGGCTCGTTCTTCGTATGCCGTTCGTTGTCGTGGGTGCGTTCGTCATGAGCATGATAATCGATCCAATACTGTCGCTCATGTTCTTGACAATGACAATCGTTCTTTCCGCCACGGTCGCGTGCGTTCTTCGACTGACAATGCCGCGCGTAAAAAAAGCGCAAAAAAACCTCGACGAGCTTTCGCGTGTAGCTACGCAAAGCCTGACCGGTGCGCGAGTTATCCGCGCGTTTTCCAAACAGCAAGACGAGAAAGCGAGCTTTACAAAAACCGCCGAACTGACCGCGAATACAAACATAAGCGCGGCGCGAATTTCCGCACTGCTCGCCCCCCTCACATTCGCGGTGGTCAACCTCGCTATAATCGCGGTGCTGTGGTTCGGCGGAGTTAAGGTCAACATCGGGGGCCTCACGCAAGGCGAAACAATCGCGCTCATAAACTACCTCAATCAAGCGTTTTTCGTAATAGTAAATATCGGCAACATATTCTCGGTGTTCACGCGCTGCTCGGCTTGCGCCGCGAGAGTAAACGAGATACTCGACGCGCCGCTTCCAGATAACGGTGACGAAACAAAGCTTAAAGACGAAAATACGGTACTCCGCTTCAACAGTGTTTGCTTTGCGTATGAGGGCGACTACGACGTACAAGACGTTTCGTTTACGCTCGAAAAGAACAAAACGCTCGGCATTATAGGCGGCACGGGCAGCGGCAAGACCACACTGATAAGCTTGATAGAAAGATTCTACGATCCGGACGTTGGCAGTATCGAGTTTTGCGGCAGACCGATTAAAGAATACGATATCGCTTTTGTGCGCAAAAACGTCGGTTACGTTCCGCAACGTCCCGCAGTGCTTTACGGAACGCTCGCAAGCAATCTTAAAATCGCAGACAAATCCGTGACCGAGGAGCGCATGCAAAAGGCGCTCGAACTTGCGCAAGCGAGTGAGCTGTGGCAAGCGCTCGGTGCGAACGGAGTTATAGCGGAAGGCGGACATAACCTGTCGGGTGGTCAGCGCCAGCGCGTGTCGATTGCGCGCGCGCTTTGCCGCGACAATCTGCTGTATCTTTTCGACGACGTCACGTCTGCGCTCGACTACAAAACCGAACGCGATTTTATCAATGCCATGAATTCGGTGGATGGCGCCAAAATTTTCGTTTCGCAGCGGATAAGCGCAGTGTCCGGTTGCGACTGCATACTCGTGCTCGACGGCGGCAGAATTGTCGGGCGCGGCACTCACGACGAGCTTTTATCCTCCTGCTCGCTGTACGCCGAATTTTGCGCGTCGCAATCGGGAGATTGATAGTACTATGGCAAAGAACAAGAAACCGACAAAAAGATCGACCGTCGCTCGACTCATGAAATACTTAAAACCGCACTTTGGACTTATCGTGTGCGCGTTTGTTTTCGCGGTCATATCGGCGGCGGCGACGCTCTTTACGCCCGTTATCATAGGAAATGCCGTGGACTGCATTGTGGGGGCAAACAACGTCGATTTCGAAAAACTGACTGTGTACGCTTGCGTACTCGCAGGGCTCATCGCGGCGGTCATGGTCTTTCAGTGGCTTATGAACGTTTGCGTAAACCGCGCCGCTCACCTCTCTGTCCGCGACGCTCGCCGTGACGGATTTTCCGCGCTCATAGACGCGCCGCTCAGCTACGTAGACGGCAATCAGCACGGCGATCTTGCCGCTCGAATTTCGATTGACGCCGATCAGATAGCGGACGGAATAGTGCAAGGCGCAACGCAGATTTTTACGGGCGTCGTAACAATCATCGGAACGCTCGTGTTCATGATACTCATAAATCCGTGGATAGCGCTTGCCGTCGCCGCTCTCACCCCACTGTCGCTCTTGGTATCGTACTTTGTCGCGCGTGGAACGCACAAATACTTTACAGAACAAACGCGCGTTCGCGGCGAGCTGTACTCGCGCACCGAAGAAACCATAAAGAACCGTGCGCTCATCACTGCTTACGGCTATGCGGAAAGCGCCGAGCGCGAATTCGGCAAGACCAACGACGAACTCAAACGTTGCGGCTTCAAAGCGACCTTCTACTCATCGCTCGTAAACCCCTCGACGCGGCTCATCAACTCGCTCGTTTACGCGGTCGCGGCGGTAATGGGAACTATCTTTGCGATTGACGGCAAAGTCACGGTCGGCGGCATTACACAGCTTCTCTTGTACGCCAATCAGTTTGCCCGTCCGCTCAACGAGATAACCGGCGTAATAACCGAATTCCAAACCTCGCTCGCCGCGGCAAAGCGCATACTCGATCTCGCAGACGTTCAGCCGCAGGACGACAGCGGCAAAGCCCTTCCCTCGTGCGACAGCATAGAACTGCAAGACCTCGGCTTTTCGTACTCAAAAGATCGCCCGTTCATTCAAGGTCTCAATGTGGAAGTGCCGCAAGGCACGCTCGTTGCAATCGTAGGGCGAACGGGTTGCGGCAAGACCACGCTCATCAATCTTTTGATGCGGTTTTACGATCCAGACAGCGGGCAGATTCTTCTTGACGGCAACGGCGCGAAAGAGTTTACGCGCAGCAGTGTGCGAAAGAACTTCGGCATGGTGTTGCAAGACAGCTGGGTTTTCAAAGGCACTGTGCGCGACAACATAGCTTACGGCAAGTCGAATGCGACAGACGAAGAGGTGCGCGCCGCCGCAAGAGCCGCAGATATCGACGGATTTATCGAGCGCATGCCGAACGGATACGACACCGTCATAGACGACGGCGACGGCATTTCGCAAGGACAAAAACAGCTTATCAACATTGCACGCATTATGCTCGTAGATCCGCCCATGCTCATTCTGGACGAAGCGACGAGCAACATCGATACGCGCACCGAAAAGCGCGTGCAAGCCGCATTCGACAAGCTCCTGCGCCCCGAAAACGGCAAGAAGAAAACGGGCTTCGTCGTAGCGCACAGGCTTTCGACAATAGTCCATGCGGACGTTATCCTCGTCATGGACAACGGCAAAATAATCGAGCGCGGCACGCACAAACAACTGCTCGAAAAGAACGGCGCATACGCCGAGCTCTACCGCGCGCAATTCGCAAGAGAAGCAATTTAAACTAAAAATCTTCAAACAATAAAAGGCGTGTGGGTGTTTGTGATTCCCTATCACAAACACCCACATTTATTTACCTTGCGGCAAGTGCGGCGCGGGGCGCCTGGATTCCTCGACAGGCTCGGAATGATGGGGTGCGGCATAATCACTCTACCCATCAT
>JAFLVG010000014.1 GCA_022508445.1 Clostridiales bacterium
GACTCGAACACGCGACCAACGGTTTTGGAGACCGCGACTCTACCAACTGAGCTACGCCCCTAAGCTCATATATATTAGCATTATTTCGGAGCAAAGTCAATAGATTTCGTATGCTATTTGAAAAAAGTAAAAAGGTGACCATATGAAAAGCGTGGACATATATACCGACGGCGCATGTAGCGGCAACCCCGGCAAGGGCGGATGGTGCGCAATACTCATGTACGGCGGAAAAGAGAAGGTATTGTCTGGCGGAGATCCGGACACGACAAACAACCGTATGGAGGTTTATGCCGCCATTGCCGGACTTTCCGCACTAAAAGAGCGGTGCGAAGTGAAGCTGTATTCGGACTCTTCGTATCTCGTAAATGCCGTAGAGCAAGGCTGGCTTTACAATTGGAAGCGCAACGGATGGCGCACCGCCGACAAGAAAACCGTCAAAAACAAAGAGCTGTGGGAGAAGCTTGATGAACTCTTGATCGAACACAGTGTGACATTCGTCAAAGTCAAAGGCCATGCTGACAACGAATACAACAACCTGTGCGACAAGTATGCGCGCTCCGAGATAAATAAGCTTTAAAATGCGCACTCTAAAATCAGCGTAAACTGTTGCTTTATATTAGCTTGAACTACATATAATATAAATGTGAAACAGGCTACAAAAACAATTCTCGTAAAATCTATCGTCGGGCTGTTGTGCGCAGTGACGATAGCGCTTTGCGGACTTTTCATGTATAACCGCAGTAAAGCAGTGTACTATACTGCGATAATAACCCTCGCTCTTTCCGCGGTCACGTATTGCGCTTTGGACGATAATAAGTACAAGCACGCCTCGCGCACGGTGCTTGTAGTTGCGATTTTGGCGGCGATAATAGTAGTTTGCTATATTCTGTACGTCAAAACAGGACTTTCGGAGCGGTTTTCGGATTTCGATTCGCTTAAACAGTTCATTCTGGACAGCGGATTTTGGGGCGCGCTGATATTTATCGGTCTTACGGTATTTCAAGTGGTGGTATTGCCCATACCCGAGGCGGTGACAATACTTCTCGGCGTAGCGATTTACGGCGCGACTTGGAGCTTTGTACTGTCTGTTATCGGAACGATAATAGGCTCGCTTATCTCGTTCATGCTCGGTAAGGTGTTCGGACGCAAGCTGTGCAATTGGATGTTCGGCGAGGAAAACACCGAAAAGTACGCGCGAATTTTGAGCGAGAAAGGCAGGTTCCTGTTCATAATCATGCTGCTGTTTCCTGCGTTCCCCGACGATATGCTGTGCATGATAGCAGGCATAACTCCGATGTCATATGCGTACTTCACCGTTATATGCTTGATAACGCGCCCTGTAATGATAGGCTTGACCGCATATCTCGGTAGCGGCGTCATTCCTTTTTCGGGCTGGGGAATACCCGTTTGGATTGCGCTTGTGTGCTTGCTTTTTGTCATGTTCGTCGTAATTAGCAAAGTGCGCGCAAAAATCGAGCGGAGCGGAGCGACCGATAGAGTGAATGAGAGATAAGATTTGTGGTGGGGGATTTAAGCATCGAAGTGCGGCTATTGCGTTGATTTCTCAGGAGAGCATAAAACGCTCGCAATCTCGCTACGGTCGAAATGACGGTGAATTATAAGCACGGCAATAACGTACAGATTGGTGTTAAGGCGATTATTACAGCAAAGAAATTATTCGGGTGTAACGCCGGATTATTCACCCAAGCCCACACACGACGGTTAAAAATACTTGACAAGTATAGCGGCAAATGTTAAAATGTCGGTAAGTTAATATTCCGTCGGCGGACAAGTAGCCGCGCACGTGATTCCAAGAGAGCGAGGGGTAGCTGGGAACCTCGTATGAGCGGCGCGTAACGAAACCACCGCGATGTAGACGGGAACTGCTTGCAGTCGGCAAGAAAAACGAGGCGCAAAAATGTTTTGCGTGAAGTAAGGTGGAACCACGGAACACAACCGTCCTTAACAATGTTTTGTTAAGGATTTTTTTTACGGAGGCGATATGAAAATCACACTCAAAGACGGTAACTCGATTGAGGCGGAAAGCGGAATTACCGCAGAGCAAGTTGCAAAGAACATCAGCGACAACCTTTGGCGTGCCGCACTGATTGCGCGCGTCAACGGCGAGCTTGTCGATCTCAAAACGCCGTTAGACGGCGATTGCACGCTCGAAATACTGACATACCGTGACGAGGACGGGCGCATGGCGTACCGTCACACCGCGGCGCACATTCTCGCACAGGCGATAAAGAACGTGTATCCTGCGGCGCAGCTCGCGATAGGCCCCGCAACAAACACGGGCTTTTATTACGACGTCGATCTGCCGTTTGCGATCACAATGAACGACCTTGCGGCGGTCGAGAACGAGATGAACGAAATAATTGCCGCCGATCTTCCGATAGTGCGCGAGGTCGTTACGAGAAAAGCCGCAATGGCAAAAATGCAAGGCTTCGGCGAAGTCTACAAAATGCAGCTCATCGAAGAACTGCCCGCTCGCAGTAAGATAACGTTCTACCGTCAAGGCAATTTCGTCGATCTTTGTAAGGGTCCGCATCTTCCGAGCACGGGCAAGGTCAAGCACATAAAGCTTGTCCAGCTCGCAGGCGCATACTGGAAAGGCGACGAGCATAATAAAATGCTCACGCGCATTTACGGCGTGGCGTTTGAAAAGAAAGCCGAGGTCGAGGAGTATCTTCAAAAGCTTGAAGAGGCAAAGAAGCGCGATCACAACAAGCTCGGCAGAGATATGCAGCTTTTTATGACCGAAGAACGCGTGGGACAAGGCCTGCCGCTCCTCATGCCCAAGGGCGCAAAAATGATTCAGACAATGCAACGTTTTGTCGAGGACGAAGAGGAACGGCGCGGATATATGCTTACAAAAACTCCGTACATGGCGAAAAGCGACTTGTACAAATTGAGCGGACATTGGGATCATTACCGTGACGGAATGTTCATAATCGGCGACGAGGTTATGGACGACGAGGTGCTTGCACTCCGTCCGATGACTTGTCCGTTCCAATACATGATATATAAGAACGGGCTCAAAAGCTACCGCGACCTGCCGTGCAGGTATGCCGAAACGAGCACGCTCTTCCGCAACGAGTCGAGCGGCGAAATGCACGGACTCACGCGCGTAAGACAGTTCACGCTCGCCGACGGGCATATAATATGCACGCCCGAACAGCTCGAAGCGGAGTTCAAAGGATGCTTGGACATTTGCGAGTTCATGCTCAAAACATTCGGACTGAGCGACGATATATTCTACCGCTTCTCGCGTTGGGATCCCAAGGACAAAGAGAAGTATATCTACGAACCCAAAAAATGGAAGGAAGCCGAGGACACTATGAAGCACATCCTCGACGACCTCGGCGTAAATTACGTCGAAGGGATAGGCGAGGCGGCGTTCTACGGGCCCAAGCTCGACATACAGTCGCGCAACGTGTACGGCAAAGAAGACACTCTTCTTACAATACAAGTGGATATGTTCCTCGCCGAGAAATTCGACATGACGTATATCGACGAGAACGGAGCCAAAAAGACGCCGTATATCATACACAGAAGCTCCATAGGCTGCTACGAGCGCACACTTGCACTGCTTATCGAAAAGTTCGGCGGCGCATTCCCACTCTGGTTGTCGCCCGAGCAAGTTCGCGTCATGTCGCTTACCGAGCGCACGATAGACAAGTGCAACGAATTGGTGAAAACGCTCAAATCTCTCGGAATACTCGCAACCGTAGACGCTCGCAACGAGAAGATAGGATATAAAATCCGCGAGGCGCAGATAGACAAGATTCCGTATATGCTGATTATAGGCGACAAGGAAGCCGAACAGAACGTCGTTTCCGTGCGCCATAGAGGCGACAACCTCGGCACTATGAGCTTTGACGAGTTCTATGCGAAAATTAGAACCGAAATCGATACGAAGGCGTTAAACTGATAGACTTATATAAACAAACAACCCCGCATGCGCGGGGTTGTTTGTTGTTTATCGAAATCAAATAATCGGCTCTGCCGTATGTTTTGAGTAATTTACCGCGATTAGATACGCGAAAACAGTGGAAAGGAACATGACGGTGTCGTCCGGATTGGCAAAGCTCGGTAGAGTGAGCGCAATTTCGCCGTCTTGAACATTTCCGTAGCTACGGTTGAATTTTTCGCGCAAAGCTTCGCCGCCGTCGATAAAGATTTTGCGCACCACAGCGGCGACGCGAGTGGGCGGCTCGTCCGAAATAAGCGAAAGCGCGGAATACACTTCGCTCATACCATCTGTGCAATGCGTAGCTATTATCACGGCGTTGCGAAGCATTCGGTAAGGCCGCGAAGCCTTGTCAAGCCCCAAGCACGCGAGAAACAGATCGGCAAGATAGTTTACTTCTGCGTCGTTGGTAAGCGAGCAAACCTTTTCGGCGTCCAGCATATTACTCGTCACCGCCGTTATTGGGTTCGTCGCGGTCGCGCAGCTTGACCTTGTTGACAACGTCGCGGCGGATCTCGTCGCTCATTGCCGCGTAGTGCTTGCGCGTGGTGTTTACGTCTTTATGCCCGAGAACGTCCGCAACGACGAAAATGTCGTGCGTTTCGCGGTAAAGATTTGTGCCGTACGTGCTTCGCAGTTTGTGCGGCGTTATTTTTTTGAACGGGGTAGTGACCTTGGCGTACTTTTTGACCATCATTTCGACCGCGCGCGGCGTTATTCGTCCGCCCTTGTTGGATATGAAAAGTGCGTCGTGATCGGTCACTCTTTTGCCGAACGGCGTTTTTTCGGTGATTTGATCGTCAAGCCAATCGATGTACCTACGCAAAGCGTCGGCGACCTCTTCCGAAAAATACAGCACCGAAGTATTGCCGCCCTTGCGCGTGACCACAAAGCTGTTGTCCGAAAAGTTGATGTCGTTGCGGTTGAGCCCCACGCACTCGCTTATACGAATGCCGGTACCCAAAAACAGCGACAGCATTGCCTCGTCGCGTATGGCGGCCTTGTTGTGAAAGCTCTTCTGTCTGCCAACGAGGTTTTCGCCGTTTTCGGCTTCG
This sequence comes from Clostridiales bacterium, assembly GCA_022508445.1. GTDB lineage: Bacteria > Bacillota > Clostridia > Christensenellales > Pumilibacteraceae > Anaerocaecibacter. The sequence continues at coordinate 5,032 of JAFLVG010000014.1, forward strand.
TCGAGAATGTCCACGACTTCGTTCACCTCCAACCGCACGATGGGTTTTAGATGAATCTTCGGCGTGTCCACTTTGGTCATGACGTCGTTTTGCAGTTTTTCTTTTTTATAGAAGTACTTAAACATTGCGCGGAGCGAAGAAACCTTGCGCTCTTTTGCATGTTCCTTGCACGAATATTTTTTGCCGTTCACCGTGTACGACGACAAATAATCGATAAACGCCTCAACGTCGGTGGGTGTGACCTTGGCAAGATCGTCTATCGTGAGCTCGACAATCTGCTTGTCTTTGAATTTTTTGCGCGTGAGATAATCGCAAAAGACTCGAATATCGCGAAGATATCCGAGCCTTGTAAGCGGCATTGTTCGCATGGATATTCCCACATTGAATTCGCGCGCGAAATCGGGTAGAGTATCGAGAATATCGTCTATTGCCGCGAGTGTTTTTTCGTTTCTTTCGTCAAAGTAAGAGCTCACGGTCTACTCCACTGCGTAGTTCTCCGACCGCAGCAACGTGTAGAATATAACTTCGCTGACGGGAATGAACAGAGCATAAGCCACGGGGATGACGAGCGAAGGCACATAGGCCGATGAGAATCCGACGGGCATGCCCCAGATAAGATTCAAACAGTAAATGACTACGGCGACTTGAAGCATTATTATGCAGCGAATAATCACAGCAAAACGGAAATTCACGTTTATGCGCTTTTTCCTGTCGGGATTTTCTGCATACCTAACAACCGCGGCTATGAACAGGGCAATGGGGAAAAGCCCTGCCGCCGTGTACAGCAAATAATCGTATTGCATTCGCATATTCATGCCGACGTAAAAGGTGAGAAACAGGGTAAGACCGATAAGGAACATGGCGGCGCACATTATGGTGTAGTGCGTCATCATGAGCTTGTTGGAGAAGTAGTAATATTTGTGCGTGTATTCTTTGGCGGAATCGTTGTGACTGCGCACCGTAATATTGTTGCCGAGATCGCGCCCCGCTTGCTTGACCTTGAAAAAGCGTTTTTCTTCCGCGCCCTGCGCGGCGACTGCCGCTTGCTCGCTAGATGACACATAGTCTTGCGTGCGAACGTCGGGTGACGCTACTTCAAGTTTCTCGACAAGATCGGAAAGCACGGTTTTGTACTCCTTTCTTGCCGGACTTTCGTCGTTGTCCTCGAAGCCGTAGGGGACAAAAGGCGCGGGCGATTTTTCCTCGGTTCTTTGTCCGTCGCGAACAGGCTCCGCAACCTGCTTGCTCGCCGCAGGTGTAGGCTCCGTGCTTTTTGCGACGGCAGGTACGCTCGGTGCGGGGGCAGGCTGTTCCGCCTTTTGCTTTTCGGGCGCTACGTCGCTGTAAATCGCTTTTCCGTGCGCGTCCGAATAGCTTTCGCCCGTTTCCGCTTCGTAGTATCTGTCTATTATTGAGCGCGGATCGAGCGCGGCTCGTGCCGGCGCGGCGTTGACGTATTGTTCTTGCTCTTCGCTCGTTTTCTGCTCGATATAATCGTTTTCCGCAAGCGAGAATAAATCTTGTTGTATGTAAGAATAGCTTTGCTCCTCGGAAGCAGGGGAAGAAACAGCTTCATCCATAACAGGTTCTTCTGCGGCTTCCGGACGCTCTTCGTCCGGCTTTGCCTGCTCCGATTGAACTGTATTTGCGGTATCAGCCGTCTTTTGCGCGCGTTTGGGGCGCGAACGGCGTTTGGGAACGGAATAGCCCTCGTCCTCGACGTCCGAATAATCGTCTACCGGCTGAATAAACACAGAATCGCCGCCCGAAATAATACCGCCGAAGAGAGCGTTTGCGCGTTCGAACTCGTTTTTGTACTTGATAAAAACGTCCTTGCCGCTTTCGGTCAAAGAGTAATACTTGCGTCTGCCGCCGTCCGATTCGGAGGAATCCCAATACGACGAAACAAACCCCTGTTTTTCCAGTCTTTTAAGGCAAGCGTAAACCGTGGGTTGTTTTATTTCCCACTGACCGTCGCTACGCGCGTTGATCTGTCTTATCAAGTCGTAGCCGTAACGGTCTCCTTCGTATAATACCTTTAATATAACGGTATCTACGTTGCCGCGAATCAAATCGCTTTCAGCCATTCGTCACCTCATGCGAAGATGACACCCGTAAAGAGGTCACCGTCCGAAACATATTATACAATACATTTGCCGCGATGTCAATGTTTTTTATTGTTTTGCGCGATAAATTGCACCGTCTCGGGCGGGCTTTTTGGTCTGATTTGTCGAAAAAATAAAAGCTTCGGGCAGTGTATTCGATATTATATAGATATTATATATATTATTAAGGTTAGAATTTTGCCGAATTTGCAGATTTTTGTCTCAAAAGTATTGACAAATTGTGAACAAATTGTTAATATATATTGTGAATACATATATAATTATGAACAAATTGTTAACAAAATCCGACGTCCACTCATAGAGGTGCATACATGAGTAACCATACAAACAAAGGCGAAAGAGCCAAAATCAAAAAAAATCGCAGAATATTCATTCTGATAGCGGCGATATTTACGGCAATAGCCGTGGCGGTATCGTTCGCTTTCGGATTTGACAATGCAAAACCGATTACGGTAGACGAAGTGGGGAGTAGCGCTACCACTTCCGGCACCGCATATACCAACCTGACCGGCGATAAAACATCGCCGGGCGCTTTGGTTTCGGGTGACACGATCACATACTCCTCAGGCACTATATACTCAATCAAGCTTCCCAAGGGCACGTTCAAGTTCGAGGTTTGGGGCGCACAAGGCGGATATTATAATATAGACCATGCCGACGGTGGCAAAGGCGGCTATACGTACATAACGACTTACGAAGTGCCGGCAGGCGGTCAAACTATATATATATGCGTCGGCGCCCAAGGCGCGTCCGGTACGAGCGGAACAAAAGCCGGCGGATATAACGGCGGCGGTAGCACCAGCCCTGCCAACGGCGGCGGCGGTGGCGGCGGCGCAACTCACATGGCGCTCGTCAGCGGTCTGTTGAGTGCACTCAGTAGCTCTACCAACCAAAACAACGTATTGCTTGTCGCGGGTGGTGGCGGCGGATCCACAACAAAAGATCACAGCGGAACGGCAGGAGTAGGCGGCGCGGGCGGCGGCGGCAACAACGTCAGCGGAGGTGCGTCGACCGGCGGCTATATAGACGGTACGGGCTATCAAGCGTCCGGTGGCACGCATTCGTCCGGCGGAGCCGGCGGTCGCGGATCTAACGCGTCGGCTTGTACTCCTACGACCGGAGCATCCGGAACGTTCGGCAAAGGCGGCGACAGTACTAGTACATACGAAGCCGGCGGCGGCGGTGGCGGCGGCTGGTACGGCGGCGGCGGCGGCGGCGGCGATGATAACAGCTCGGGCGCCGACGGCAGAACGGCAGGCGGCGGTGGATCGAGCCACATCAAATCGGGATACTCGGGCGGCGGCAGTAGCGGCGCCAAAGAAGGTGACGGTCAAGCGAAGATTACAGTTATCAACGTCAACCAAAACCCCGTAACCAAAAACCCCGTTGCGAGCTTTACGGCTCCTGCGCGCGGTGTGTCGGGAAGCGTTGCGATAAGCGCGACTGCGGTTGCGACCGACCCCGACGGCGATACGGGCTTGTACTTTTCAAACGGCACGACGAGCGATCTTGACGCGCTCAATACGGCGAACAATCAGAGCGTTTACATCAACAGCACATGTTCTACGCTTGCGAATAATTATTTCGATTGGACGTGGAACTCAAACAAGCAGACGTTTACCATAACTGCGAGTAAGCGATATCCGAGAAGCGGCATCGACGGAAGTACGGCTAACGGAACGATAACGCTGTATGCGAGAGTGCGCGACAGCCACGGCAGTACGTCGACGCGCGGTTGGGCGATTGTCAGCTTTAAGGTCACAGTTCCGGCAAACACGGCTACTACGGTTACAAAGACCGTTACAGCCGGTACCGGCAACTACTTTGTCGGAAATTCAAACACGACAACGGCGCCTGCGCAAAATGCCACGGCATCCACGATCTACAATCCTTCGGGAAGCGGCAGGTATACCGTAATTGCCGAAAAGCCGCTTAAAAAGGGAAACAGCTTTACCATAACGGCCGCCAATCTTGTGGGTGGCAATTACAGCACGACATACGACCAACCGATAATAGCGCTCAACAGCACTACTGCGATTGCGTCGAGCAACACTTCAAGAAAGTTCCATATAACAGAATTCGACAATAATACGTCAAAGATAACGGCGTACAATACGTCGAAGTCGGCTATCGCAAACACATTTACGCAATTGACGTTTGTGTGCGACAGTCCCGATTCGACGTATCAGGTTTTCTCGGTAACGCTGTACGTTGTCGAAAAGACGACGGCATACGGCTCGGCGACGCCGAACACGATTGCGAATACGTCCACCTCGGGCATTGCGCTCGACGTCGTATTTAAGGTGGATAACACTCGTCCAACGCTCGGCACGGCAGGCGTTCAAAGCATAGGAGTAGGCGAAACGAAGGCTCTTAGGCTTTCGTCGCTTTTCCTCGACGCAGACGGAATCTCGACGTCGTCGTCACACACGATAACAAAAGTAGTTATTCCGACAAAGGAATTTATTCAAGTCGATAAATTCGGCAATGTCGTATCGACAAACGCCGGCTCGTACAATATCGGCTCCGTCGTCACCGGCGATACGACCGACGCAACGAAGAACTCCGGTCAAGGCAACACCGCGACCAATTTCAACGCCGGAATTGCGTATAACGCGACGGCAGGCGGTACGGATACGTCAAACGAGGCGTTTATGCGATACTCATACGCAAACGACACGTTGACGGTAGTCGGCTTGCGTTCGAGTTTTTCGCAATACACCTCGTCGCGAGCGAGCGCGCCCGGGCATTTCTATCTTTTAATAAACATCAGAGATCCCAGAGATACGGCAGACAACGGTATTTGGTTGCCCGTTGCGTTTAAGGTGGGCGAATCTCTTTCTTACACTCCCGTTTCCGCAATAACTGCGCCGCACACGGGCACTTGCTCGTCGAACGTTACGGGACAATCGAACGTAACGGTCTTGCCTTCGGCAGACGGCGCAAGAGGCGACTCGTTCTATTTTGCGCCCATGGCGGTCAATTATAGCGGCTCGCACGTTGTCGGTTATTACAAAAATAGCGGCGGAAGCCTTGTTCAAACCAATTTGCAGCCGCTCGCGATAGACGGCGACAACTTCTCGACTTGGAATAACGTATCGGGCACGCCCAATGTTGGCGGTCTTGCGGCGAGAAGCGGCAAGCTCAACGAGTTTTTGAGATTGAGTTCGGCAACAACGCCCGAAACGATAGTAAAGAGCATGAGTTCCAGCGGCTATGTCGGATCTTCTGACGGACGTAGTGCCGAGAATCAATATATTAAAGTCGAATATATCGATATCTACGTTCCCAAAACTTACTTTGCAACCGCAACGTATTCGGGCGGACGCGTAATAGTAGGCGCGCAGGCGAGTCCGACTGACGGCAGCGGCTTTAAGTACATCAACTTGCAGACGGCGTCCGACAACGGCGATTATTATGTAACAAACGGCATTAAGATTACGCTCAAATCGGCTACGATGAACAGATACATGTACGCCAATGCCGCAGTTATCGATTGCACCGACAAGACCAGTGCAAACATTGAAATAGCGATACGCGTCAAGAATACCGCGCCCTACGCGACAACCCAAACAAGCTCGGTTGCGACATTCACTCAACCGCGCACAGGCGCAGGCAGCACGTATTCGTACTCCGCCGGAAGCACTCCGACATTCACGTACAGAATTCCGCTCGGCGGGCAGGTGATTGTCACGCCGTATGACTTTGTTTCCGATCCCGATATGATAGACGAAATGGGCGCCGCCGGACTTACGGTCGCAGGCGGATTCACGCTCAACGGCTTGTCGGGCAAATACGATGCGGCAACCGGCACTTTCTCGACTACGGGCAACGGCATCGATTTCAACGGTCTGTTCAACAGGAGCGTTTACGGCTCGGGCGCGGTGGGTTATATCGAAGCGCTTGCGAACTTGGGACGACTCATCGACACCAAGGCCACGGTTTCCAAAGTGAACAACAAGGGCACGACGGGAACGGCGGCAGGCGTTGCGACAACCGTTCCGACAGGCGGTGTATTCAACGACAAACTGTTCTTCGGTCGCGGCAGCGCTCAAACCGATGCGTTCGAATACAACCCTCAAACGTATAACGATATCGCTGTGTCGATGGAAAACACCGACGGCTTTATCGACGTCCAAAGGGGCAATAAGGTCCGAATCGATACTGCGAGCTTCGGCATGGACTTCATATTGATTACCGCCAATACGAGAACAACTCACGCGTCGACATTGGAGCTTACCGTGCGCGACAGATTCGGCGACACTTCGGACTGCGTGGCGAGCTTTGTCGTGAGGATAGTGCTCGAAGTAATCAACACTTCGCCCGGCGTGAAGAATCCCGACAGATATCAGGAGCTTTCCGTTACGCCCATAGACAGAGCGAACAATTCGATTTTGACAACTGCGATATTCAGCGCAAACGGTAACAATGGCGCGTCGGGACTTATGGAGGACCCTGACAACGATTCGCCGGAGTTTATGCTTTCGCGCGGCACAATACTCGCCAATACACCCGATCTCGACAATTTGTATCCCGAGATGACGGCGTTTAGTGAAATCGATTCGCAGTATTTGACGGACGACGGCACCGCAGGAGGACGCAGTCTCGATCTTTATGTTACCGCCACGATTGACAACCGCTTCGAATTGTCGGTTACGGCGCTCAGCTCGACTAAACACATCGGCAGCGGCGTTTACGTCTATTTCTTTGTAAGCGACGGCAACGGCGGCACTGCGCTCGGTTATGTCCGCATAGAGGTTATTAACTCTAAGCCCGAATTTAATACGTCCGCGGTTGACGGATTCGATGACGCCGACAAGCTGTGGAGCATAGAGTCCACAAGCGCGGCCGATATCAACCGCTCGCGCTATATCGTTGGCTCCGCGTCGGCAATGGAAAAGCTGATCACCGGCAAAAAGCTCACAGAGAGCAGTGCGGAAGAAAAGGTGGAGGCGCGCGCAGACGATATTAAACTCATCGCGACAGACGCAGACGGACTCCACTCGTACGTCACGCTTTCGCCGCGTACAATAGGCGGTGACGGTAACGACGCGTACGTCAACCTCGAAATTCCGCTCGACGAAAGTCAAGCGATATCCAAAGAACAATACGCAAAGGCAGTACCGGACGTGGCGATTGCAAAGGGCTTCGACGCGAACACTGCTCCTGCGGCTGTAACCGTGTTTAAGCGCACGCAAACAGAAACGGGGACTATCGATTCTGCGGAGCTGATCAACGCTCTCGACGTTGCGGAATTCTGGTTCTATCATAATGATGTATGGAAGACCCGCGACGACATCTTAAAATATCTCGACGGTAAAGCATTGAACGCGGTGCCGGAGTTCTTTGACTCGCAAGGTCGTTGGATATTCGCAGATTGGGCATTGCATCTTAAAGCAACGAGCGGATTTGCAAGCAATGTCAGACTCGGAATTAACATGGCTGTGCGCGACGAAACAGCACTGGGCGGCGATACCGCAGGCAAAAACACCGCTTACAATTCTGATAGAAAGCTCGGACTCACGGCAGTTGACGGCGAGCTTCGCACAACGGTTTATCAATTCATCTCCAATACCGGTATTCGCACAAAGGACGAGTTCGTAAGCTACGATAACTATTACGTAGTAGAAGTCGATCAAAACGGCACGTCCGACATATACGTGCCGACTTACGACGGAGATGTCACAAGCCAATATAAGGCTACCGACTACACCTACGATATAACATACACCGGAAACAAGCTCAACTTTGACGGCTCCGGCACGAGCACTATCAAAACGCGCGGTGAAGGTCAGCCCGACAATACGCTTGCCGGCACCAACTCAGGTAAGCCTTACGACGCAAGCGGTATTGAGTCGGTAACTGGCGCTTACCGCTATCCTACGGTTATAGAAGTGCCTGCATACAGCAACGAAGCAGTTTACGTTCCGATGAGTTATTTCGGTCTGCTTGATACGATTGTGTCTATGGGTGCAAGCGATAGCTCGGTCGTGTATTCGAATAACTTCGTAGGATACAATATCGGCAACGGCAAGGAGTATTCGAGAAGCAATATCGACGACTTCAAATCGGCAATTATTCTTACCGACGGTATTATGACTTGGGGCGGCGTGGGCAACGAGAAGCTCAGAGACAATCCGTACTTGACGATAGAAGGGTTTGACGATTACAGTTTCGTTACGAACTCGGGTACGGGATATACGCATTTCGGCGATGATAAACCGTACAATCAACCTTATTATAATAACCGCATTACCGTTCCTTCCGTCAATAATAATGGTGAGCTCATCGGATATCAGGGGCTTGAAGTTAACCGCAAGAGCTTTGTCGGCAAGGGCGATATCATTTATCTCGAAGAACAGGCAACTAAGCTTCAAGAGCATAACTTCGGATTGACGTTCAAAAAGAAGGATCAGCGCACAGGAACGCGCAATCTCACGCTCACAATCAAGCTTGCAAAATCAAAGGGTGCGGGCGTCGTTCAGATTGACGACATAAACACTGACACAAGAACGGTATCGGTAGAGATTCACATCGACAACAACAAAATCGATTTTTCCGCCGATATCGAAACCGATACCGCCGATAAGCAAACGGGCTTGAAGTATGACAGTGTAGCCGGAACGTATTACTACGACATTGAGATGCCTACGGCTTCGTCGGAGACGTTCTTGCTGTCCCGCAGAAATCCCGAAACCAGAAGCGTCGAAACAATCAAGACAAATCTTTCCAACTACCATAAACTTCCGTACTTCGACGCCGACTACAATGCGGAATACGGCACGGAAAATTATCGTGATTACGCGTATTTCCTTTCCGACTCGGTCAATGGGTTTAACAATTGGCTACTCGGCAGAGATGCGGTGGAAAGGGTATCGCGTGTTGTAGACGGCAGTCTTGTAAACACATCGTCCGAAGAGCGGGCTATCAAGTCGATGCTCAATTATTTCGGCGTGACTACGGCTGCCGGCATCGAAAATGTCATCAAGAAGGAAGCAAACTATCAGCCCAACGGCGGCATTTACGGCAACAACGGCGACTACGGCGGCGAGGGAAGAGGCGCGGAAGGTTTCAGTAGCTATTTCACCATATCGCTTTCCGAAAACGGCAAGGCGCTCAACATCATGTCGAGCCGCAGAACGTTTATAAATAAGGTTGCGCTCGAAAAAGAATTCGGCAAAACATACACACAGGACCAAGTTATTGCTCTCTATAAAAAGCGCGGACTTATCGCAGAGTATTCGGATTCACACGTCGATCCGGCCGAGCCTACGCGCGTGTATTATCCGCTCAACGTGTTGATTTACGACAACTGCGGTGCCGGCTGGCGTGACGCGTCGTTTACGGCGATTGAGTTCCGCGTTACCATCACCAATGCAACGCCCGTACTGAAATCGGTAGGCGATGAGGTTCCGGGCACGGGTACGGTGGGCAACCGCGACAGGGAGTATACGCTCCGGCTTGCGACAGGCAACACAATTACGGTCAGCTTGTACGATATCGTTTCGGACTCGGATATGTTCATTGAGGGTTCGAACGGTTATTACATGATCGCAACACGTCAATCGTTTAACAGCCGCGCGACGGGCGTCACCCTCGAAACTGGCGATTATCTCGATTCGCCGTTTGCCCATGACGATTATATTTTGGGCAATAAGGTATATAATCCTACCAATTACAGTCTTAATTCGGAAGGAAAATATTACCGTGACGGCGGCGGCCTTTCGCTTTACGGCGATACGACAAAAGACGTTATAATGTGGATGGAAACGGATATCGGCGTGACTTCGCTTTCAAGAGACGTTGTCCCCACGACAAACAACCTTTCGTTCACCGTCAATGGCAGAACGACGCAAATGATCGGTGATAAGAGCATATCGATAGACGAGTACAGATTCAAGCTCAAATTCTACGACAGCTCGCAATGCGAAACGCAGACCATAACATTTATTATCAAAATAACCAACCGTGCGCCGTCCGTATCTATGTCCGCGCGTAACTTCACGATGCGCTCGGGCGACGACCTGACCGTTCTCACGGCATATTACGACAACTTCATAGGCAAGGGCATGCGCAATTCGGACGATAACGGTGCGAATGCTTACAAGAGCTCTGCCACAAAGAGGTATTATGACCAGCGTGTAGCGTCCATGCCCGATTACGGCATTTCGAGCGGCGACGGTCAAAACAACGCAACAGGATCGGGTTATTGGATATTCCGTGATATAGTCAAGTCAAAGGCGTCCGATCTTATTAAAGACAGCACAGTAGACAGAGAGTCGAACGCGCCGATAAACCTCGGGTATTTGGCTATTGCAGACGACGATACGCCGTGGCGCATGCGTATATCGCACATCGATTACGATGCGGATAAGCTTTGGGTTGACGAATACTGTCAATTATATCCCGAGCTCAATGCAGAAGTCGAGAACAACAAGGCTTTGCCGCTCGCTATCAATATCCGTGCCTTATCTGCCGGTACTACTACGGTAAATATCACAGTTGCCGACGGTGAAGGCGACGAGGTTGTTTGCACGCTTTACATCACGATAGTCAGCTCGCCGCCCGTCGCTCTCAATCCCGAAAATCCGAGCGAGTACGTGCTCGTAACGCGTGCCGGCATGGAGGATGAACCCAACCGCACGAACGATGATCCTACATTCCGTCTGTTCACGGTGCCGTACAGCGAGGGCGACTTCAATGTGCAAGATTTGGGCGTCAAACACGCGAAGAGCGAGTATAGAATCGCTATGACCAATGTTGCGCGCGATCCCGACGGCAATGCTCAAACGGCGGCCATGAAGCTGTACGGAGACGGACATTTCACCGTAAACGGCACTTCGCTCGTGCGCTCGGCCGACGGTGATTTCCATTCCGATTTCTTCAAGATTCACGTCGATCAAGACGGCAAAGCGTTCACGCTTATCGCAACCGATTATGACGCCGAATCGCCTACCGGGTACGAAAAGCTTACGTTCGTAATCGAGGATGCCGGCAACGGCGATTACGCAAACACCTTGAAAATAACGCTTCATATATACACGCTGTATTCCGACATGATCAATACGACTGTCGCCGCAGTGAGTGATTATGACGCATACCTCAAAGGATCGGAAGTAGTCAAAGTCAAGTCTTACGACGCGTTCTACGGCACAACAATCGTCGATCCGTCCAAGTATGCGTTTATGAAGCTTCAAAACAACGTAGGTGAGGACAACACTGCTTCGCCCATAACCGATCCCGATGTGTCGGTAGTGGGACAAAAGACCTATACCGCAAAGCTGTATGCGTTCTTCGACGTTGATGAGCAAGGCACAATAACTGCGCTCACGCCCGAAAAACTCAAAACGATGCTATTGCGCGACAAGCAGAAGAAAACATTTACGCTCGGAAGCGGTAACTACAATGAGTACTTGCTCGGCGGTGTCACATACGACGGCACATTGGTTGCCGCAGGCAGTGGATCGTTGGCGCGGCGCATAGCGCTCGGTCAATACGTCGACTACACGTTTACGAACGACGGTGTCGCAATGACTCTTACTCCGCAAGCGTCCACACTCAACGACAAGAATATCCTGCTTTACGTAGAAGCCGAAAAGAATATGGGATCCAGACTGTATCCTCGCACGGACGCGGTGCTTTCGGCAGGATCGCTGTTCAGGCTCGACGTCGAGGATTCCGCACCTGTCGCAGTCAAGGATTCGGAAGCTCCCGACGGCGTCAATTGGGTAGCCGAAGGTAAGAAGGGAGAAACCATAAAAATCAAGATTCACGATCCGGATAACCCGTTCGGTGCACTGTTTACCGATTCCGACCGTGGCGATAAAGTTATAATAAACTTCGACGGCAATTACGATACCATAATGAGCAGTGCTTTGGTTGAAGATCCGGACCTTGATTGGAAAGCTTCCGGAAATAAGCCTCGCGCGTTTACGCTTGAAGTGGACACCGCCGAAAACATGCTTGTCATTACTATTAACCGTCGTATAGATAAGCTCGTGGACGGCAAATACAAAGAGTGCGTGTCTTTCCCGATCACACTTACCGGTACAGATAAAAAAGGTCTTTCTGCGAATACCGTGATACGTATAAGCATAGTCAATACCGACGTAGCAGCGAAAGAAGGATTCTATTCGGATTACGATATTACCACCGGTATCGGATATGCGTTCAGACAAACATCTCCGATGAGATACGAGATAGATGCGCAAATCAAATACAGTCATCCGCTTACAATCGAGCTTGACGACTTTATAACCGATGCCGACATCCTTGACGAGAACGGCAGGGTTATCGCAGGCGTCGACTTGGATTCTTATGCCTTCACCATGGGTTATGATTCAGACCGGATTTACCCGTATGAGTATTTGACAGATCAAGTACAAGACGTTTATTGGTACGATTCATTGCCTAACGGCGCTATCGATCCGGATACAAGAAAGCTGCTTGCCAGAGTAGAACCGATCGGTACGGATAAATGGCACAGAACAGCTATAAAGATATCTGCTGTCGATACTGCCAGAACTCTCGAAGCGCGAACGTATTTGCGTATTATCGATAGATCGGCAGATACCGAACGTGAGGGTGGCGAGTACGCAGGTATTTATATCACGCTCAATATTACGGTCATGAACGACGCGCCGTTTGTTAAGCCCGGTAAAGAGGTTACGACGAAGATCGTTTTGGGATCGGAAACGACTACGCCCGAGAGCATGCTGTTCTATATCGGCGATTTCGTAGACGACCTTAATGAATCGGATGTTGTAGGCGACTCCGAGAGCTACTCGACTCCGACGTACTTGCGGTTGTATTCGCAGCAATATGTTGCTACCACCAAGCTGTATTCGTCTTTGTACGACACAGTAGGAGGTTCGACAGGCGAAGAGGACGTGGGTTTCGATTCTTCGGCACTGTTTACCGTGACGTTGCCTGCACAGCTTCCCGGTAGCTTGCTCGAAGCGCGTGCGCGCGAAAGAGAGGCGTTGGGGCTTCCCGCGGAGAACAAAGACAGCACAAATAAATACAATCAGTGGTTCATCATAACGCCTATACAAGGGTATTACGGTAGCGGTGCTGTTGACATAACGGTCTCCGACGGCGATACGTCCAGCCAGCCCGACACATTGACTACGACATTCCGCATCAATATAGAAGTAGTCTACGATTACACGGTCAAAAAGGACGCGTGGGCGCCTATGGAAATTCCGTGCTGCCAGACAAGGACTATCGAAATCGACACGATCATGCCCAAGCTGAATGATAGGCTCGGTATCGATAAGAACGTAACCGAAACACGAGCGTCGAATTCCGAGTTCACTCAATCTCAATACTATGTTTTGACCAATATCGAGTTCCAGAACAGCACAGACAGTGATTATGCGAAGTTCGAGCGCATCGGCACATCCAATATTTGGACTATTACTGCCGGACGGCAAGTGACGTTCGAGCATATACGCGTAAATGTCAGATATGCGCTTGCGTCCGATCCGACCGTAATGGATAACACTTACTTCTGGCTCACCATTGTAGCCAATCAAGCTCCCAAGCTTATATTCTCAGAAATCACATTCGTGAGATATCATCGCACAGGCGACTTGTTGCGCGATCTTAACGATTCCAACACGATATCGCTCGAAGCGTGGCAGCTTATAAGCGACGAAGACAGCGATGAGATCAGATTCATAAGCGCCAAGTCGCAAGTGCCGTCTCTGGTGCAGGTAAAGCTCTCTGCCGATAAGCGGTTGCTTACAATCACGTTTGCCGCACGCGGAAAATCGGAAATCACACTTGAATTTACAGACGAAACGGGCACGCCGGTCAGCAAGAAATTTGTCGCCATAAATAACGACTTGCCCGAGGGCAGTCTGTGGCTGCGCATTAGGGCAAGCTTCGAAGCAAATAAGCTTGTGTGGGTAATAATGATTTGCGTTGCGATACTGCTCATCATAGTGCTCATAGTGATATTGACGATTATCTTCAAGCGCAAGCACGAGCGCGAAGAGCTTGAAGCTCTGCTCGTTTCCGAAATGGAGATCGAAGAGCAAATGCTTAAATTAGCCGGCGGTCCTTCGCCGACCGACTATCAGAGCTACGGGTTCTTGCCGACGGGCGCGGAAGGGGAAATGCCTCCTCCCGACATGATGATCGGCGCGGGCATGAACGATCCCAATATAAATAATGTCGCAGGGCTCGCCGCGCCTCCGCCGCAGGACGGAATGTTGCCGCCCGGTGACGGAAATATGGGAATGTAGCAATTCGCCAATAAATGTAATACAAAAATGCCGCTTGCGCAAGGCTGTGCGTAAGCGGCTTTTGTTTGCTTGATTTGGATTATTGTGAATGTAAAGTATGTAAATCAGTCGATTGCTGCAAGCTATTGAATGTCGATTTTATCGTCGACCGCTTTTCCCGTTGCCTTATTACTCAACCGTTTAATGTCATCAACAGAGCCTGCCACGACAATGAGATCGTCCGCTTCGAGCTTGCAATCGCCGGCAGGCGAGGTGATGATTTCGTCGCCGCGTTTTATGACTACGATATTTACGCGCTCTGTGTTGCGCAGATTGAGCTCTATAAGCGTTTTATCAACCCAACGCTTGGGCGTGCGTATCTCGATCATTCTGAAACTGTCAGCAAGAGTCATAATCTCGACGACGTTGGGTTTAACTAGCATCGACGCGAGCCGCTCTCCCATGGCTTCTTCGGGAATGAGTACGGTATCGACTCCGATTCGCTCCAAAACAAGCTTGTGACGCTCATTACTCGCTTTTGACATAACCTTGGGTATGCCTATCTGCTTGCACAAAAGGCTGATAAATATGCTCGCTTCTACGTTGGACGCTATGCACACTATTGCAACGTCCATGTTATTTATGCCCAGCCGTTCGAGATTGTGTTCGTCGGTCGCGTCCATGCAAACGGCGTGCGTGCAGTAGGGTGAGATCTCGTTGATTTTATCCTCATCCTTGTCGACGACAAGCACCTCTGCGCCGTAGTTGTAAAGCGCTTTTGTGAGCGCCGCGCCAAAGCGCCCCAAGCCGAATACTACATATTGATTTTTCTTCACGATAACTCCTTATTAACCAATCATTATATTTGCATTCGGGAATTTGATACCCGAACGGTCTTGACTTCCGAACATCATGCCTATACTGAGCGGCCCAAGCCTGCCTATAAACATCACCACTGCAAGCACGTACAGCGCGGCATTTGAAAGATTTGGTACAATACCCATCGATAAGCCTGTCGTCGTAAATGCCGATACTGTGTCGTACAGCATGTAGCCGACGGGTGAAATATTGTCGGTCGCACCGATAATCATTACACCGGTGAGAATGAGCATGCTTCCGAGCATAAGTACGGCAACGGCACGAAATCCTGTTTTGAAGCTGATGCTGTTTTTACCCACAACAATCTCTTCTTTGCCGCGCAAGCCCGACCAGCCCATAAATAAAAGTACTGCAAACGTCGTGGTTTTGATTCCGCCACCCGTACTGCACGGCGATGATCCGATAAACATGATTACGGCCGACATAACCATGCCCGACGCGGAAAGCTTGGTTTGATCGAGTGACGAGTAGCCGGCGGTAGAGCTTGCAGTAACCGATTGGAACATGCTGTTTAGCAGTTTTTCGCCGCCGTTCATGCCTGCGGTCGCACCCGAATTGAATTCCGAAACGAGGAAGAAGAACGTGCCGAACGTCATAATTGAAAGTGAAACAATCAAGACCACTTTCGTGTGCAGTCTGTAACGCTTGTAGCGGAACTTACATCTTAATATATCGTCGATTACAGGGAAGCCGAACGAGCCGAGAATGGCGATCAAAGCGACAATCAAAAGAATTCCTGCATTGCCGTTGTAGTCTGTCAGCGAGCCGTACTCGTTGCCCGGTCTTCCCAAAACGTCGAATCCTGCGTTACAGAATGCGGAAATGGAAGTGAAGAGAGCTTGCCAAACCCCAATCGCGCCGTTTCTGACGCAGAAGAAGGGGGTGAGCGCGGCGGCTCCGACAAGTTCGATTAGCAGCGTCATTATTATAATGTTGCGAACAAGCCGCACAACGCCCTTAATTTGGTCTTGACCGAGTGCCTCTTGTATTGCGATACGGTCTTTGAGCGTAATGCGCTTTCTTATTATAATGAACACAAATGTGGCAATCGTCATGAATCCGAGTCCGCCGAACTGTATCAAAACGAGCAGTATGGCTTGACCGAATCCCGAAAACCCGAGCGCTGTCGAGCGCACGACAAGTCCCGTGCCGCAAACGCCGTTCATCGCCCAGAACACGGCGTGCGTAAATGGAAGCCATTTCCCGTCGGTGTTGGAAACGGGCAGGGCAAGAATAAACGCGCCGACAAACATCACGACAAGAAAGCCCAACAGCACGACCAGCATGGGACGCATGTGTAATCGTTTTTTGTTATTACCGCTAACGTTTGTCATTTTTTATTTTCCACTCCAAGTCATTATGCAAGACGCATTCGCCGCGATTGCGTCACCGCTGCCGATTAGACCGAGCCGTTCGGTCGTGGTCGCCGAAATGTTTATCCGCTCTATTCCGATGCCGATCGCACGCGCAAGACTGTTTCTGATATCTTTTATTACCGGCGCAAGCTTGGGGCGCTGTGCCGCTATTACAGCGGAAATACTGCATATTTCGAACTTCTTTTGCCGAACTGTCTTTACTACCTCGTCCAAAAGCTTCATCGACGATATGCCGAGATATTTGCTGTCGGTGTCGGGAAACAGCACGCCGATGTCTGGACAGTCTGCCGCCGAAAGCAATGCGTCCATGATTGCGTGAACGAGAACGTCGGCGTCGGAATGCCCGTCAAGCCCCCGCTCGAAATCTATTTCCACTCCGCCGAGAACGAGCTTGCGCGACGGTACAAGGCGGTGTACGTCAAACCCGACTCCGATACGGCAGTCATGCGGAAGAACGCGGAGTAGGTCTGACGCGGTTGTTATCTTAATATTTGCGTAGTCACCTTCAACGAGGCGAGGCGAGTAACCGCAATGTTCATAAACCTCGGCGTCGTCCGTAAATTCGCCCGTAACGCTATTGTACGCTTCGAGAATCTCCGATCTTCGGAATGTCTGCGGCGTTTGCATGTTGAAAATCGAAGCGCGGGGCAGGCTGTGAACGGTGCCGTCGTCATCGACGCTTTTAACCGTGTCGGTGGAAGGAACGGAAGCTATTCCGCTACCGTAGGCTATTGCGGAACTGACAGTGCGTGCAATCACTTCCTGAGTGACGAAAGGTCGCGCTCCGTCGTGAATAGCCACAATGTCGCAAGTAATTGCGTTTAGTCCGTTTAAAACGCTCTGTGCGCGCGTAGCACCGCCTAAAACGATTGAAACGGATGGATAGGGAGATGTAAGCTCTTTTATACGCTCGATGTCACATTCTGCCGCAACTACGGTGATGTCTTGTATATCGGCTTCGATGAACCTGTCTATCACAAGTTCGAGAACGGTCTTTTGCCCGATTTGGTGAAGGACTTTGTTGTACGGAAGTCCCGTGCGCTCTCCCTTGCCGGCGCACAATACGACTGCGCCGACAGAAACAGGCGTTCCCGCGTCAGTTTTGTATTTCATACAGATTCTGCGCGTCCTCCTTGGTCGCCTTGTCGTTGAGAGATTTGACAATGAATTTGATAGGCGAGCCCAAACGCACCTCGACCGTGTCGCCCACTTTGAGAACATATGCGGGTTTGACAGACCGACCGTTGACGTATATCTTTCCGGCGTCGCAAGCCTCGGCAGCGACGGTGCGCCTTTTGATTATTCTCGAAACCTTCAAAAACTTGTCGATTCGCATAGCAATATTATACTACTTTGCGCCGCAAAAGGCAACTGTTTAAAGCTCGGGTATTTTACCGTGTAGGTACATTAGACAGGTCCGCGAAATCATGCTTATATATAATGAAAGGAGAATAGCGGATTTTTATAATAAATTTATTTAAAAATTTTTAAAAATATTGTTGAAAACGCTTGACATTAAATATAGGGGGTGATATACTAACAAAGCTGTCCGACAAAAGCGGACGGCAAGCACCTTGAAAAGTGAATAGATTTTAGCGAATTGAACTTTTTTAAAAACAAAGTCAATTATTTATGTCAGTATGTTTTTGAGAAAGAATCGGTTACTTTTAA
>JAFLVG010000015.1 GCA_022508445.1 Clostridiales bacterium
TGGTAGAGCGATGCGTTCGCAACGCATAGGTCATGGGTTCGAGTCCCACTATCTCCACCAAATCAAAAGGCACGCAACAGCGTGCTTTTTGATTTGGTGGAAAAGTGAATAGTATAATGAGAAGTGCGCTAATCATAGTGAGGTTTATATTTTTTAATAAACCGTTGATTTTTCATCGGCGATTATGTATAATAACAAAAAATTTTATGAGGTTTACAATGGCGAAAGTTACGTGTATCAACGGCAGTGCGCGCAATAACGGGAGTTGCGCTTATTTAATAGATAGTTTCATTAAAGGTTGCGCAAGCAGTAATGCCGAAATCGCCGAATATTGCGTTGGCGATGCCGACTTGCATTTTTGCAAAGGCTGTAAAAAATGTTATATTGACGGAAATTGTGTACAAAGCGATGATGTACAAATAATAGTCAAAGATATTTTGACTTCCGATATTGTTGTCATCGCCGCTCCGTCTTATTGGGCTGACGTTCCCGCGCAGCTTAAAACTTTGTTCGACAGGACAACGCCTTACGGCGACACTAATCCGAATAGGATTTCGGTTGCGAATAAACACATCAAAGGGATTGCAATAGCTGTGCGTGCAGGTGTCAGAGAGCAAGAAAACGAGTTGGTATTAAACGCCATAGAGCACTATTTCGGGCATTTGGGAATAGATACGATAAAACGCATTTCAATAACAGGCGTTGACAAATTAGACGATTTAATCAAAAACCACGACAATGAAATTAACCTAATTATCGATCTTGGAAATAAGTTATCCCAAAATTTGTTTTAGGCTTATGGCGCCATGCTACGAAAATGCGAATATGCAAAAGTAGTGCGCGCCGAGTCTATACTCATCCAATGATACGCTTGAAAAACACCGTATATTTTGCTAAAATAAATCGAGAGGGATTTATCGATGGAAAAGCTGATAACCGCGGAAAATTTCAAAAATTTCGCTTACGTAAACGACGCCGTATGTCGCTTGCCCATTAGGGGCATTGTTCTTCACTTCTTCGGGCTGGGCGATACTTCCATGTATCATGATGACACGGCGGAAGGCAAACTCTACGGACAAAAAGGCATACTTTACATCGTGCCGTACTCCAATCCGTGGGCGTGGATGAACATGCAGACGGTTGCGCTTGCGGACGAACTGATACAATCCGCAACGGAAAAGTTTGCCCTGCCCCGAGATATCCCCGTGGTGTCGTCCGGCGGCAGTATGGGCGGACAGTCCGCGCTTGTTTACTGCGCCTACGCCAAGCGCACGCCCATTGCGTGCGTCGCGAATTGTCCGGTGTGCGACACCGTTTATCATTATTCCGAACGTGACGATCTGCCGCGGACATTTTACAGCGCGCTGTGGCACGAGCAATGCAGTTTGGAACAAGCGTTACAATCGATTTCTCCACTGCATCTCGTAGACAGAATGCCCAAGATAGACTACTTCATTTTCCACTGCTCCGACGATGAGGCCGTGAATATTTCTCGCCATTCCGATATATTCGTACAAAAAATGTTGGAATCCGGACATTCCGTAAGCTATACCGTCGTTCCGGGACGCGGACATTGCGACATAGGCGAACCGATGAAAGAGCTGTACGAAAAATACATAACTGACGCTATCAACAACACTCGAAAGTAACATACGAGAGTTTTTAACTTTCTTCATTACACAGTAAAAGGCATGTGCCGTTCGGTACAAGCCTTTTTAAACATAATTTTGACCTTCTATCTATCTAATCGGCGCCATCGCCTTTGAGCATGCGTGTTGTTTGTTTTATTAGCAAATCAAGTATCGGTATATTTTATCTTGCGCTTACGGCATTATTATGGTACAATATTTCCGTTAAAGAGGACATAACTTATGCTTAAAAGAAAAGCAATAGTACTTGTAGCATTGTTGCTGATAATGTCAATGTTAACAGCAATAGTCGGCTGTAATTACGGCTCGCCCGACAGTTCTTCTAACAAACAAGAGTATAGCAAAGATCTTTGGGAAGAATATATGTTGCAAGCGGATTATGTTGACAATTTCAAAATCATGCAGCTTGCCGATGTGCAAGCGCGTACTGCCGAGGAGTGCAACGATGCTTTTACAGACATTCAAAAACTTGTTGAAAAGGAAAAGCCAAACCTTATTGTTTTAACGGGAGATAACATAGAAGTACCGCAAAGCGAGGACGTGCTGACCGCTTTAATATCCAATATGGAAAGTTTGAACACGGCATGGGCGCCTGTTTTTGGCAATCATGATGCCGAGGGTGTGCTTACAAAAGATTTTATGGCAGAGAAATTTATCGCTTCCGAGCACTGCTTGTTTTACAAAGGAGAGCAAGACGTGGATGGCGTTGGCAACTTTGTTATCAATCTTACAACCGAAAGTAATAAAATCATATACAGTTTATTTCTTATAGATAGCAACATGTACAGCAATGGCGGATATGATTCTATACATGCGAACCAAATCGAGTGGTACGAACGCGCGGTTAATAGACTGACCGAAATCAATAAAAACAAAGTTGTTCCGTCGCTGACATTTTTTCATATACCTTTGCATGAATTTAATGATGCAAAAGCGTCTTATGAACGAGGAGAAAGCCACGGCAGTTTTGCCACATTCAACGAACAGATGTGTCCGGGCGTGGAAAATACCGGATTTTTCAATGTGGCAAAAGAGCTAAATAGCACAAAAGCAATATTTTGCGGACACGATCATATAAACAACTGCGACATCGAATATCTCGGTATACATCTTGTATACGGTCTGAAATCATCTAAATGTTCTTATTATGATCGCTCGCTGTTGGGTGCAACGATGATAACTTTGACAAGCGACGCCATGGAAATCAGAAATTCATTTTTTGAATGATTGCGTTGCCAAGTTCACCCTTGTAGCGTACTATTTCAAGCATGAAAGATATATCGGCGCACTTCATTACAAAAGTAAAAGGCATGTACCGTTTCGGTATATGCCTTTTTAAGCATAAATTTATTGACCTTTTGTCTGTCTAATCGCCGCCCTCGCCTTCGAGCTTACGGGTTTGATCGGCTATACGAAGCGCCTCGACCATTTTTTCCAGGTCGCCGTTCATGAACTCGTCGATGCTGTACAGCGTAAAGCCTATGCGGTGATCGGTCACTCTGCCCTGCGGAAAATTGTACGTTCTTATGCGCTCGCTTCTGTCGCCCGTTCCCACTTGACCTTTGCGAAGGGATGCGTATTCCTCGTCCTTTTGACCTTGGTAATAATCGTACAGCTTTGTCGCAAGCACTTGCATGGCGCGCTCTTTGTTCTTGGTCTGACTGCGCTGGTCTTGGCAAGTGACGACAATCCCCGTCGGGAAATGCGTTATGCGAATTGCGGAATCGGTTTTGTTGATATGCTGGCCGCCCGCGCCGCTCGCCCTGAACGTGTCTATCTTGATATCCTTATCGAGTATTTCGACGTCGACCGTTTCGGTTTCCGGCAGTACCGCGACCGTGACGGTGGACGTATGGACGCGCCCCTGAGTTTCGGTGACGGGAACGCGTTGCACTCTGTGTACACCGCTCTCGAATTTGAGAAATGAGAAAACATCCCTGCCGCTTATGCCGAACACCGCTTCTTTGATACCGCCGAGCTCTGTTTCGTTCATGGAAATATCCTCGACTGCCCAGCGCTTACGCTCCGCGAACATGCGGTACATTCTGCAAAGCTCTGCGGCAAACAGCGCGGCTTCCTCGCCGCCTGCCGCCGGTCTGATTTCGAGAACTGCGTTCTTCCCGTCGTTCGGATCTTTTGGCAGGAGCATGATTTTAAGCTCGTCGATTATGCCGTCTATGCGCTCGGACAGCTTTTCGCACTCCTCTTTGGCAAAAAGCACGAACTCCGCATCGTCCGATTTTTGCATTTCAAGCGCGTCGTTATAATCGCTCTTTGCCTTTTTGAGTTCTTCGTATTTACCTACAATCGGTTCGAGCTCGCTGCGCTCTCTGCAAAGCTCCGCCCATGCCTTGTTATCGGCAATTATGTTCGGATCTTGAACTTTTACGTCAAGCGCTTTAAATCTCTCCTCGATTGCTTCGAGCTTATCTGTCTTTATTTCCATGTTCTACTCCGTTAGTTACAGGCGTTACGGCATATATTTCCCGCGCGACAAACGCAAACCTATTTCGTCCTGCAAACGACTATCCTGTCTTTGCCGTCCAAATCCTTTACCACTTCGCATTTGCCGAGCTTTTTGAAAAGCTTTTTTACGTCGTCCGCTTGATCGAAACCTATCTCCGTCATGAGCGTTCCGTGTTCGTTCAAAAACTCCGGCGCGCGCTTTGCTATTATCCTATAAAATTCAAGCCCGTCGTCGCCGCCGTCGAGCGCGATTCTCGGCTGTGCCGTCACCTGCGGTGCAAGCCCGTCGATGTCGGAAGAACGGACATACGGCGGATTGGACACTATCAAATCGAACTTGCCATTGATATTTTCGAACATATCCGACTTGACGATATTAACTTTCTTACCTTTAAGATTTTCCTTGGCGACTTCGAGCGCGTCGTCCGAAATATCGGCGGCGGTTATAACGGCGTTCGTGCTTTTGGCTATGACCGCAGCGATACAGCCCGAGCCTGTGCAAAGGTCGAGAACTGCCGAGCTATCGTCACCTATCGTTTCCACAGCGAGGTTAGCGAGAATTTCCGTTTCGAACCTCGGAATCAGAACTCGGTTATCCACTTTGAGCTTGATACCGCAAAATTCGCTGTTGCCCAAAACATAGTCGAGCGGTTCACCTGCGAGCAAACGGTCGGCATACTCGTTAGCTTTTTTTACCAAGCCTATCTTGATATTAGTAACGCCGCCCAGCTCGGCGCGAGAAACGCCAAGCACATCGCAATATATCCAATCTGCGTCTTGCGGATTGTCTTTAAGTTTTTCCGCGAGTTTTTTGCGCTCCGAAGCAAAGTTGCGCTCATAAAAATCGATTGTCGGTTTGTTTGGCTCTGCGTCGAGTTCGAGCACCGCATTGAACGCCACGATAGCGACCTCCGCCATATCGTCGTCGGGTATGCACGTTGACAGCTTTTGAAGCGCAAGCCCGGGTGCGCGAAGCGCATTGGTGAACTTGTTGTCGGGTAACATTGCTAAACCGCGCAACAGCTCGTAAGACAGCCCTGCAATTATCGGGAGGAGCAATAGTCTTATCATTAACGTAAAGAAGAAGTTTTCGAAAAGATACTCGTAACCCTCAAAGAGCGTAAATACCCAATTGAGAAGAGCGTAAATCATGATTGCGAAAATAACTACAAAGAACAAGAAAGTCGTTCCGCAACGGTTGTGCTTTGTAGAACACGACTGAACGTTTTGCACCGTGAGCGGAAGTCCGCGCTCAAAGCAATTTATAGTGCGGTGTTCCGCACCGTGATACATAAACGTGCGCTTTATGTCGGACAGCAATCTTACGAGCGCGAGATACGCGATGAAAATGAGTAGCCTTGTACCGCCCTCAATCAGCGAAATGACCGCTACGTTGTCGAACGTGGTCCACTTCTTTATCGACCACCCGACAAACCACGGCGCGGCGATAAACAGTCCGATTGCAAGCACAACGCCGATGACAACTGCGATTGCCGTGGACATTTTCGAGGGCGTTTCTTCCGTCGGAGTGCTGACCTCCGCGGATTTAAGAAGCGACGACATGCCGACTGCAAGCGAACTGACAAACGCAACAACGCCGCGTACAAGTGGAATCTTGGCGACTTTGGAATGTTTTTTAAGGCGCTCTGTATGAAGCTCGATTTCGCCGTCCGGCGCGCGAACGGCCATAGCGACCGAGCTTGCACCGCGCATCATAACACCTTCCAAAAGCGCCTGACCGCCTATAAACGTTCTGCGCGTTTTTTTGGATGTGTCGTATTTATTGTCGTGTTGTTTTTCAGCCATAAACGCTACTAATTGCCACTGTCGGAATAATGATACGCATTGCGCAAAATACCGCAGAAAAAGAAAAACGGCGGGCTGAAATAGCCCGCCGCTTATTCATAAAGCTATTTGCCGGACTTGCCCGAACGCTCGTTGAAGCGTGCGATACGTCCACCCGTTTCGGCTTGCTTTTGCTTGCCGGTGTAGAACGGATGGCACTTGGAGCAAATATCGACCTTGACTACGTCGCCCTTTTGCGTGGAGCCTGTTACGAACTTCGCGCCGCATGCGCACTCGACCGTAACCTCGTGATAATCGGGATGTATATTCTGTTTCATAATAATTACCTCTCTCTTTGTTAGCCTAACAAGTATACACCTAATCATGTACTCTGTCAAGCGTTTTAACGGACTCCGACAAAATAGTGCGGGCATAAAGCCACGGAATTTATCCTCACATCTTGATAAGAGTCTTTTTCAAATGGGTGTCTGCGCTGTTTGACAGCTCCTCGAATACACTCGGGATTTCCGCAAACGAATAAATACCGTCGTAGAGCGTATCGACCGTCACAGTTCTGTTGGCAAGAAGATTGATAGCCGAAGAATAGTGCTTACCGCAATCCACGACCGTGTGCAAATCTATGTTTTTGTCGAGTAATGCGTTGATATTTAAGTTAAGCTCAGCTTCGTCTGCTCTGCCGATCATCGCCACTCTGCCCTTGTACTTGGTGTAGTCGCAGATACTCTGCACAGGCAAGCCCGATCCGACAAGGTATGCGCACGCGTCAGCCATATGTCCGCCCGTAAGGCTTAATATCTTTTTGCAGACGTCGTCGTTTACGGCGTTGACTGTAAAATACACGCCCGCCTTTTGTGCAAGCGATAGCAAATCCTCGTGTATATCGACCACGATAGGCACCGCCTGATAATACATGGCGACTTGCGCAAGAATGATGCCCTCGACGGTCGCGCCCATAATTACTACTTGATCGCCTTTTTCGATATTCATGCGCGAAATCGCTTTGAGAGATTTCGCCACATGCTCGATAAATATCGCTTCCTCGTCCTTAATCCTGTCGGGAATGATATAGACGTCGTCAACAGAAACAACTGAAAAGTCGCTCAAAAATCCGTCCTCGCCCACTCCGAAGAGCGCAGGCTTCTCGCAATCGAAAAACCGCGATTCCTTGCAAGCCTTGCATTTGTGACAGCTTGCATGCGGCGATGTGATTATGCGTTTACCGCGCTGTAAACCAGTAACCTCCGCGCCCACCTCGGAGACAAACCCGACGCACTGACGAACGGGAATAATCGGATACTTGACATCCAGCTTGCCCTCGTAAGCCGCGACGTCGGTGGAGGTTATGCCACACATCAAGTTTTTCAGCTTTACACAATGTTCTCCGACGGGCAACACATCCATCTCGTCGAGTTTAAGCGTGTAAGGAGAATGTAAACGGTATGCTTTCATGATATACTTCGGCGATTGCAAGTTACTTACGACTAAGACCGTGACAATCAAATCCGACCTTTTCGTATCAATCGCTACGCATATTATACCACAAACCACGGCAATAATCAAGTGTTTGCCGTTATCTATTTACACTCGCAAGAATGACGATATTTAATATAAAAAACGCCTGCACATTTGCTGTGAAGGCGTTTTTACAAACTGCTCTGCGATTTTATTTGTCGCCGTCGAGTGGCAGTAACGTCGCCGGATCGACATGCTTCCCGTTCTTTTTAAGCTCGAAATGCAAGTGCGCACCCGTGTTGAGCTCGGACATCATGCTGGTTGACGTAACGCCGATTTTATTGCCTGCCTTGACTTCGTCGCCGATCTTGACGGAGATGTCGCTTCCGAGCGATTTATAGATAGATACATATCCGTCCGCGTGAGTTATAGTCACCACATTGCCGTCCATTGTCGTCTTTTCGACGTTTGTCACCTTGCCGTCGAGCACGGCGAACACATCGCCTTCGCCCAGGAAATCGACTGCCGGGTGCCATTGCCACACATCGAGCGTTTCCCACTTGACAAGCTTGGTATCGGCGTAGTCCTTGCATACCTGTGCGTTCTTCATGGGCATCATTACCGTAGGATCGTTCCCTGTATCAACCGTCGGAGGATCGATAACCGTTCCACCGGTCGGCTTGGTTTCGGGCAAAGTGAACACCACCGATAAGACGATAATCGCGGCAATCACAAGCGTGCAAACGGCGACCGTTACCGCATACTTGTGGCGCTTAAAAAAGTTTCTCTTCTTGTCCTTTGTATTCGACTGATAGGTTTTCATGTTTCTTTCCTCCGTACCGATGATTATTGCCAACATTTTTTGGCTTATACATCTGAACATAAATATTTTTTTGTCTAATAGCAACCCGAAAGGATGGGCGTTCCTATGCTTACGGCGTCGCCTGAACAAGCGCACATAACGTTATACTTGCATCCGCTACGTAGTTCCTGCGGCTTTGCGCACACGCGCGGACTGTACGCGTAAACAACCAAGAGCTCGCCTGTTTCCGCTCTTTCCACCTCTTGCGCACCTATTCTGTCGAGCGCAGAGTACATTGCTTCCTCACCGCCAGTAAAATCCACACGCACAAGCGAATCCGCGGAATAGCAGAGCCCGTCGAGTCGCGTTATAGGAATATTGTCGCTGTACGCCACGGGAGTGCCCAGCGCGGCAAGCGGGCTGAACCAAACTGCCGTAAACACGATTCCTGCGGCAAATAAAAAAACGACGGCACAAAGTTTTTTCATGCCGTCGATTATTGACCTGTTGTTTATATAATATTCAAAAAGTAGTAAGCCGCGCGTTTAGTCGTATTGGCAGACGTCCGTCCACTTGGTGAGCATTTCGCGCTCTTGCGGCTTGCCCTTGACCATTTGCGACGCGGCGACAATGGGCAACCAATTTTGCACATATCGAAGATCGGTACCGGATTTTTTGCAGAACATCGCCATGTAGTTCTCCGCAGTCTCGTCGTCGCCTGCAAGCTTGAATAATAGATATGTGCGCGCCGTATCCGCGGACGCGTTACCTATCGTCGCGTGCGACCAGTCGATAACGCATGCCCTGTCGTCGTTTGTGATTATAACATTGGAGGGGTTGAAATCGCCGTGGCAGAGCTTATTATGCTTTTTCATGCCGTCAAGCCGCATGTGCAATTCGTAGCGGCTTGCCTCGCCCAGCCCGGATAAGTCTATCTTGCGCGAAAACTTGTCACGCTGCTTATTGAGCTCGGGCGCGGTAAGCTTGTGCATGGAAAGCTGAATATCTATAAATCTTTCCATATATTCGGTGCGTTTATTCGGATTTTCTTCTATGAGCGCGGCGAGCGACTTGCCCTCGACGTAGTCCATGACAATAGCGAGCCTGCCGTCGTCCAGCCTTTTGACTTCGTGAATCGAAGGAATGAACAGCCCCGTTTCTTCGACGCGCGCCTGATTGAGCGCCTCGTTGAAAATGTCCGATTTGTTATAACCTACGGCGAAAACCTTGTAGCAATACTTTCCGTCGCGGTAAACGGCCTTGTTCGGTCTTGTTGCGATTTCGTTCATTGCCATGATTATTTGCCCTCCTTGCCGTAATAGGCGTCGAGATACATTTGCTTGATTTCCTCAATCATCGGATAGCGCGGATTCGCGCCGGTGCATTGGTCGTCGAATGCATCGCGGCTCATAGCGTCAAGCTCACTTAGGAATTTATCCTCGGGCACTCCTGCCGCCTTGATGCTTTCGGGCAATCCGACTGTCTTGCGAAGATCGACAAGCTTAACGATCAGCTTTTCAAACTTTTCCTCGTCCGTCTTGCCTTTGATTCCCACCATTTCCGCAATCTCCGCATAGCGGCGCAAGCACACGGGATGGTCGTACTGAGGAAACGTTCCCATTTTCGCAGGCGCTTCCGCGGCGTTGAACCGCATGACCTGCGGCAACAACAGGGCGTTCGCCATGCCGTGCGGTAAGTGGTGGTAAGAGCCGAGCTTGTGCGCCATGGAGTGGCACACGCCGAGGAATGCGTTCGCAAACGCCATGCCTGCCATTGTCGCGGCGTAAGCCATTTCCGCGCGAGCGGTTTCGTCCTGTCCGTTCTTGTACGCACGCGGCAAATATTCGAATATGAGCTTGATCGCTTCTTTTGCCATGCCGTTTGCAAAATCGCTCGACATGACGGAAGCTACCGCTTCGAGCGCATGCACCATTGCGTCGTAACCGGAGTTGGCAGTAAGCCCCTTGGGTATTCCCATCATAAGCGCAGGATCGCAGATTGCCATTTTAGGCAAAAGCTCGTAGTCTGCAATCGGGTATTTAAGCCCGGTCTGCTCGTCGGTTATAACCGCAAACGGCGTAACCTCGGAGCCTGTGCCGGCTGTCGTCGTGATAGCCACGAAATATGCCTTCTTGCCCATTTCGGGGAAACGGTACACGCGCTTTCTGATGTCCATAAACCGCATTGCCATGTCCGCGAAATCGACTTCGGGATGTTCGTAAAGCACCCACATGATCTTGCCTGCGTCGAGTGCGCTTCCGCCGCCGAACGCAATAACCGTATCGGGCTCGAACGAGCGCATGGCCTCCGCGCCCTTCTTTGCCGAAGCGAGCGTAGGATCGGGCTGAACGTCCGAGAACGTCGTGTTAACGATGCCCATTTCGTTTAGTCTATCGCTGACCTGTTTGGAGAAGCCGCTCTTGAACAAAAACTCGTCGGTAACGATAAACACCCGTTTTTTGCCCATGTCTTTGAGCTCTTGGAGCGCTACGGGCATACAGCCTTTTTTGAAATAGACCTTTTCAGGTGCGCGGAACCACAACATATTTTCTCTCCTTTTTGCCACTGTCTTATAGTTGAGAAGGTGCTTGACCGAAACGTTTTCGGAAACCGAGTTGCCGCCCCACGTCCCACAGCCGAGAGTGAGCGACGGAAGAAGTTTAAAGTTGTATATATCGCCGATACCGCCGTGCGCCGCAGGCGTGTTTACAAGTATACGGCAGGTCCTCATCATGTCGGCAAAAGCCGATATCTTTGCTTTTTCGGTATGCTCGTTGGCGTATATGGCGGACGTGTGACCGAAGCCGCCGTCCTCGACTAACCTTTGAGCTTTTTTGAGTGCGTCGTCGAAGCTCTCCGCTCTGTACATTGCAAGCACAGGCGACAGCTTTTCGTGCGCGAACGGCTCGGAGATGTCTACCGACGTGACCTCGCCGACGAGAATGCGCGACGCCGTCGGAACTTCGAATCCGCACAACTTCGCAATGGTGGGAGCGCTTTGACCGACAATCTTCGCATTGACCGAGCCGTTGATGAGGATTGTGGCTCGGACCTTGTCGATTTCCTCTTCACTGAGAAAATAAGCGCCGCGGTACGACAGCTCTTTTTTGAACTCGTCGTAAACCTCTTTCATGACGATAACCGACTGCTCGGACGCGCATATCATGCCGTTGTCGAAAGATTTGCTGTGAAGAACGCTCGACGCGGCGAGCTTAATGTCCGCCGAGCTGTCAATGATGACGGGAGTATTTCCGGGACCGACGCCGACTGCCGGCTTACCCGAGCTGTACGCCGCGCGCACCATGCCGGGCCCGCCCGTCGCCAGAATGAGATCGCTACTGCTCATGACCGCCGCCGAAAGCGCAACGCTCGGAACGTCTATCCAACCGATAAGCCCTTCGGGCGCACCGGCTTTGACCGCCGCGTCAAGTACGATCTTTGCCGCCGCAATCGTGCATTTCTTGGCACGCGGATGAGGCGAAAAGATGAGGCCGTTACGCGTTTTGAGCGCGAGAAGCGCTTTGAATATCGCGGTTGACGTGGGATTTGTGGTGGGAACGATGGCGGCGACAACGCCGACGGGTTCTGCCAAAACCTCCACGCCGTACATATCGTCGCTCTGCACTACGTCGCACGTCTTGACGTCGCGGTACGCGTTATAGATATACTCGGCGGCATAGTGATTTTTAATGACCTTGTCCTCGACTATGCCCATGCCCGTTTCTTCGACCGCCATTTCGGCAAGGTCGAGCCTTGCCTTGTCTGCCGCGGTAGCCGCAGCCAAGAATATCTTATCGACCTGTTCTTGGCTATACGTCGAATACTTGACTTGCGCCGCGCGAACGCGCTTTATAAGCTCTTCCAGCGACTGTTCATCCTGTACAATCAGCTCGTCCATAATACCTCCGGTTATCAATAATCGAACCTATTATATTATGTGATATTTAATGCCGATTGTCAAGTACATTATAAATTTTGTAGCTGTAAACGAGTTACGATAAAGCGCGCAAACTTTTTCATTTTTCTTGCTTTAATATAAAAGCTGTGTTATAATATGCGCATGAAATATAAAGATATAGGCGGAATACGATCGAGCAAACTCTCTCTCGGCTGCATGAGGATCGCTGATAAGCCACTCGAAAACATCGAGCGGCTTGTAAACGTAGCGCTCGAAATCGGCATCAACCTATTCGACCATGCGGACATCTACGGCGGCGGAACGTGCGAGCGTATGTACGGCAAGCTCTTAAAGGCGTCTCCGAGTCTGCGGCAAAAAATGGTGCTTCAAACAAAATGCGGCATAAAAAACGGCTGGTACGATCTTTCTTATAAGCATATAATAGAATCTGTCGAAGGCTCGCTCGATAGGCTTAATTCCGACTATATAGATATACTACTCCTGCACCGCCCCGACACGCTCATGCGCCCCGAAGAAATCGCACGGGCGTTTGACGAGCTACAAAAGAGCGGTAAGGTGCGCGTGTTCGGCGTAAGCAATTTTTCGGCACAGCAAATCGACTATCTTCAATCGGTTGTAAATCAGCCGCTGTACGTCAACCAAATGCAATTGGGCCCTGCGTACTGCCCAATGATTGATTTCGGTCTGAACGTAAACACCTCCGCCGCGTGCGACAGGGACGGCGGAACGCTCGAATACTGCCGCAAAAAAGGCATAACAATCCAGACCTACGGCACTATGCAATGCTCGTTCACCGACGAAACGGGATATTATTACAGCGGCGCTCTCACCACGCCGCACGCAAACAAGAAATTCTTTGCGCTAAATTTCATGCTCGCAGGGCTCGCCCAAAAATACGGCACGACGCCCGAAGCGGTCGCAGTCGCCTGGGTGTTGCACCATCCTGCCGATATGCAAGCTGTTATCGGCACAACGCTGGATAAGCATTTAATGGCTTACAAGGATTGCTGTGAGATACCGCTCGAAAACTATGAGTGGTACGAAATATACAAATCGGCAGGTAGGACGCTACCGTAAAAATATAAATAGTCGCGCCTACCGTTAAAGTTAAATTCCAACACAAAACGACGGTGATTTGTCACCGTCGTTTTGTGTAATAAAGTGTTTTACAGTTCTCTTATTCCAAGACTTTCCAAGAAGGGTTTAAGCGTTTCCGCGTCGAACACTGCGGTTGATGCCAATATCTTTTCACACACGGCGTCCACTTCGTCGTGGATGTTGAGCTTGGCTTCAAGCTTGCTCACCGTGCCGCCCTGCGCTTTCAAGAGGCGTTCGACCGTTTTTGCGAGCGGAATTTTCTTGTCGTTTACATCGAAAGCAAGCGTTCCGTCAAGGTAGAGCTGTGCGCCTTTTAGCTCTTCCGAAAGCTTGGTCGGAAGCACGAAATAACCGAGTATATCGGTTATCGAAAGCGCGCCTGCCTTGATTTCGTCGTAGTCTGCCGCCATGCGCGGACGTTTGAGCGCCATCGATCTCAAAACGATATCAAAGTAGTACTTGCCGTTCATTTTACGGCAAACGGCGTTGTAGAAATTCTTTGTCCCGTCGTTGACGATGCGCTCGTCCGAGTAGCTCTTCCACGCCGAAATCAGCTTGTCCGCAAATTCGACGACCTTGTCGAGACTCGAATGAGCGAAGCGTATGACTGTCGAGTACCAATCGACTGTACCCATTTCGATGTACGGATACTCTTGCGATTTATACCTCTTGTCATATCCTTGACGGAGCATGGGGGTTGTGCGGTAGCCGGTCTTGAAATGCTCGTGCATTATGTTTTGCGCACCGCCGTTTTCGTAGTCCGAATCGGTGCAGACAAATCCTTCGGGACCTACAAAGTCGGCGGCAAGCGCGAGCTTTTCCAGCGTCTCTTTGACGCTGCCCATTTTCTTATGCTCGCCGTTTATGATTACGCCCTGCTTATCGAAATACTGGTGACGCGCGTAATCAAAGATCCACTCCTCGTCGCCGATATCGGTAGACACGACGCGCATGTTCGCCCTGCCCTTATACCCTTCGTTCTCGCGGCAAAGCGCGCACTTGGGGTACTTATCGGTCACGGCCTGCGGCATTACGTTTATTATAATCTCGATTTTGCTTTTGAGCTCTTTCGCTTCCCAGCGGTCGTTCTTCGCACACTCGTCCATATCGACGTATCCGCTCTTTACGCTGTAATCGTAAAGCCAATCGAGCGCCTTTTGCTTATTGACCGAATAGGTGTCCGCAAAAAGGTCGTTGACCTCGGACGGTTTGAGCATGATAGCGTCCATAATCTCGGCTTTGAGCGAGCCGTCGTCAGCGCCGGCTATCTTATTCTCTGCCGCGTAAGCGAGAATGGGCGCCAAAAGCGCATTGGGTGAGCTCGCAACGTCCGCCTCCTCCGTCGGTTCCATCGGAGTAAAGCTTGTTATTTTGAGCATGTTGCAAATGCGCCGTGCCGCTTGGTTGCAGTCGAGTTCGTCCAACAAAAGGCTCGACTGACCGTACGCTAACAGGTTGGAAATCTCTTGATCTAACATAATAAAAATTCTCCTTGAATTGTTTTTACTTGAAATAATGTCCGCTATCCTGCGGTCTTACGATGTCTACGAGCGGCGCCGTGTCGAACTCCGTCCAGGGGAACTCGTCGGGCGGCGCGGCGATGAATTTCAGTTTGTCGCCGCTTATAGGGTGCGCAAACGTCAGCTTGTACGCCCAAAGCGCGAGGTGCGGGCTTTTTACGAGCTTATCGCCGGCATAGCGGTAATCGCCCACGATGGGCGCGCCGAGCGCCTTTAATTGCACGCGCGCTTGGTGCGTTCTTCCCGTTAACAGCTTGATTCGAACAAGCGAAAGTCCGTTCTTTTCGTCGATTGTATCGATCTCTGACACCGCCTTTTTCGCGCCTTCGAGCGATGACGGCGCAACGGTCACGGTGTTTGCTTGAACGTCCTTTACGAGGTAGTGTTCCACTCTGCCCTTGCGGTTGAGCCGCCCGACGGCGACCGCCGCATATGTCTTTTCGAACTCGCCTTCGGAGTCGCGAATCTGCTCCGATAAGCGCGAGGCAGCCTTGCTCGTCTTTGCAAAGACCATTATGCCGCCCGTAGGTCTGTCCAGCCTATGGACAAGCCCTAAAAACGCGTCGCCAGGCTTGTTGTATTTTTTGATGAGGTACTGTTTGAGCATCGTCAAAAGATCGACGTCGCCGCTCGAATCGGCTTGCGTCGGAATGTTCTGCGGTTTGACTACCACGAGCAAATGATTGTCCTCGTAAAGCACGGTTATACCGTCGCTGTCGTCATCGGACTGCGCGGGTTCGGGGCGCTTTCGCACCACGTCTTTTACGTCGAGACGAAGCTTGACTTTTGACTTTGAAGTCGCGGACCGGTTTTGCTCGCCGCCCGTTTTTTTGTCATCGTTTTCGCTCACTTAATGCTCCTTGTTAATGTAAGTGCGATATAGTTGAAATTATTTGTTTTGCCGCCACAGTCCGCTGCATCCGCAAGGCAATGCGATATCACATTCGGTAGGAAGGCAGACTTCATAAGCTTCCGTGTTCCCTCGCGGCAAGTTCAGCGTTAGAATGTTGGAAATTGTCTGCGGCTGTAAACCCGTCGTGTAGCTGTTGATGAGAAAGAACTCGGCGTCTTCGAGTACGCTCGCGGTGAGCTTTACTAGGTCGTAAATATCGTCCTCCATTCTCCACACCTCGCCGCCTGCACCCCTGCCGTAGCTGGGCGGATCCATGATGACCGCATTGTATTTTTTGCCGCGCTTGATTTCGCGCGCAACGAACTTTTTGCAGTCGTCTATGATAAACCGCGTATTCTCTGTCGGCACCTTGTTGAGCCTGCAATTGAGCTGTGCGCGCTCAACCATGCCCTTTGCCGCGTCTACGTGAGTTACGTGCGCGCCGCATTTGGAAAGCACCGCCGTCGAAGCGCCCGTATACGCGAAAAGATTGAGTATTCTAACGGTTTCGCCATTTTTCGCACTGCTACTCACTATTTCCGACAGTTTCGACCAATTTACCGCCTGCTCCGGAAAAAGTCCGGTGTGCTTGAATCCCGTCGGCTTTACATAGAACGAGTATTCGCGCCAACCGACCTGCCACTCGTCGGGCATGGGCTTATTTACAATCCACCTGCCACCACCCGCGCGGTCCCGCTCGTACCGTGCATGACAGTCGAACTTGCCGTAATCGACCGTCGCACGCCAGATAGCTTGCGGATCGGGACGGAGCAGCATGATATCCTTCCACAGTTCGAGTTTGAGTCCGTCGCCGCTGCCGAGTATTTTATAGTCTTTCCAATCGGGCGCTAACATTTTTTAACGGCAAACGCCGCCTCGTGTCCGTTGATATCCGCATTTTCGAAGTCGCCGTCCACCGACTTTGCGCGTTCTGACTTTGTCGCAAGCGTGACCTTTGCGATACGCTCGCCGTGTTCTTCGAAAACATCTTCGATGAACTTGTCACCGGACCACATCAGCGATATTCTGTCAGTCACGTCGAACCCGTGATTTTTGCGCATTGTCTGAATCTTGGAAATTATTTCTCGCGCACCACCCTCTTTCAAAAGCTCGTCGGTGAGCGTAACGTCGAGGGCGACCGTCATGTCGAGGTCGGATTCGACGGAGAATCCTTCCGCGCCGCGCGTCGAAATGAGCATATCGTCTTTTGTAAGCTCAATCGTTTGCCCGTCCGCTTCGAACTTGTAAACGCCGCCGCCGAGCGCTGTTTTCGCCGCAATGTCGCCGTTTTCGGCAAGGTGCGCTCTTATTGCACCGAGCGCTTTACCGTACTTCGGTCCGAGCGTGCGAAGCTGCGGCTTGACCTCGTATCCCGTAAGCTCGCTTGCGCCGCCCTTGATCACTTCTTTGACGTTGAGCTCGTCGGCGAGGATATACGAATATTCCTCGGGGAATTCGCCGGATACAATGACCTTTGAAAGAGTCTGACGGTTTTTGAGTCCGCTCTTGTTTCTCGCGGCACGACCGAGCTCCGCCGCCTTTATTACGCTTTGCATATCTTTCGACAGCTTTTTGTCGATGAGCTTTTTGTTCGCTTTGGGAAAGTCCGCCATGTGTACCGATACGGGCGCTTTTTTATCCACAGAACGCACTATGTTGCCGTAAATCTCTTCGGCAATAAACGGCGTATACGGCGCGGCGAGCCGAGCGAGCGTTTCGAGCGTCGTATAGAGCGTATAGAACGCCGCCGTCTTGTCGTCTGTCACGCCGCCTGCCCAAAATCTTTCGCGGCTTCTACGCACATACCAATTGGACAGCTTGTCGGTGAAATCGCCTATCGCGCGCGCCGACTCGTAAAGCCTGTACGCCGACAAATCGTCGTCCACCTTTTGTATGAGCGCGTTGAGCTCGCTGAGCAACCACTTGTCCATGAGCGAGAGTTTGAGCTTTTTGCTGTCCACCTTTGTGGGATCGAAGCTGTCTATCTCCGCATACATGACGTAAAACGCATAGGTGTTGTAAAGCGTGCCTAGGAATTTATTCTGCGACTCCGTGACCGCTCGCATATAGAATCTCGACGGCAAGTACGGAGCGGAATTTGTGTAATAATACCAACGCACGGCGTCCGCACCGGTGACATCGAGTACCGACCACGGATCTACTACGTTGCCAAGGTGCTTGGACTGCTTTCTGCCCTGCTCGTCGGTGACGTGACCGAGTACAAGGCAGTTCTTGAACGGCGCTTTATTAAACAGCAACGTCGAAATGACGAGGAGCGTGTAGAACCATCCGCGCGTCTGATCGACAGCCTCCGAAATGAAATCGGCGGGGAAAGTCTTTTCGAACACGTCCTTGTTCTCGAACGGATAATGATACTGCGCAAACGGCATGGAGCCCGAATCGTACCAACAGTCGATGACCTCGGGCGTTCTTTTCATTGTGCCGCCGCAAGAACAACGGTAGGTCGCGCCGTCCACATACGGCTTGTGAAGCTCTATCTCGCCCTCTATTCCGCACTTTTCTTTGAGCTCGGCTTTTGAGCCGATCGCTTCGGTCTTTCCGCACTTGTCGCACACCCAGATAGGAAGCGGCGTGCCCCAATACCTGTCGCGCGAAAGTCCCCAATCGATGACGTTTTCCAAAAAGTTGCCCATGCGTCCCGTACCGATTGACTGCGGATACCAATTTACCGACGCGTTGTTTGCTATAAGCTCGTCCTTGACCGCAGTCGTTTTTATAAACCAGGTGGAACGCGCGTAATAGAGTAGCGGCGTATTGCACCGCCAGCAAAACGGATAACTGTGCGTATACATGGGCGACGACAGAAGTAATCCACGCGCTTTGAGATCGGCAAGAATGTCTTTATCCGCGTCCTTACAGAACTTCCCGACAAAAGCCTGCGGCTCGGTAAACCGTCCGCGCTCGTCGATCGTTTGAACAAACGGCAATCCGTACACTCTGCCCACTCTTGCGTCGTCCTCGCCGAACGCCGGCGCGATATGAACAATGCCCGTGCCGTCTGTGAGCGTTACATAACCGTCGCAAGTTACCTTATAGCAATCGTCTTTGCCGCTATAAGTTTTGTAAAGCGGCGTGTAATGCACGCCTTCAAGCTGTTTGCCCTTGTACGTTTTAAGGACGCGATAGTCCTCGAAATGCTTGTTTGCGAGTTCTTTTGCAAGCACGTACTTTTGCTCGCCGTCTTGTATTAGCACGTATTCGTATTCGGGGTTTACGCAAAGAGCGACGTTCGACGGCAAAGTCCAGGGCGTTGTCGTCCACGCAAGAAGCCTACATCCGCCCTCGAAGTCGGACTCGAAGCCGACAACGGCGGTGCGCTCAGTGACGTCCTTGTACCCTTGCGCGACCTCGTGCGACGAGAGCGCCGTTCCGCAACGCGGACAGTAAGGAACAATCTTATGCCCTTTGTAGATGAGTCCGCGGTCGAAAATGGTTTTAAGCGACCACCACACCGACTCGATATAGTTATCGTCGTAGGTGACGTAGGGCTTGTCCATATCCGCCCAATACCCTACGCGGTCGGACATGCGCTCCCATTCGGATTTATATTTCCAAACGCTCTGCTTGCATTTTTCGATAAACGGTTCGACGCCGTATTTCTCGATGTCCTGCTTGCCGTCCATGTTGAGCGTTTTTTCCACTTCGAGCTCGACGGGCAAGCCGTGGGTATCCCAGCCGGCTTTTCTCAAAACGTGCTTGCCTTTCATCGTATGAAAGCGCGGAATGATATCCTTCATCGTGCGCGTCAATACATGCCCGACGTGCGGCTTTCCGTTAGCCGTCGGCGGACCGTCGTAGAACGAGAACTCCTCGCCGCCCTCGCGCGATATTATGCTCTTGTTGAAAACGTCGTTTTCTTTCCAGAACTCGATGACGCTTTTTTCCATGTTAACGGGATCGTAACCTAAAACCTTCTTGTACATAAATCCTCACAACAAAAAAGTGTAAATGCAAACAAAATCGAGCGCCGCACCCACAACAATGAACGCGTGCGAAATAGCGTGGCGCGACGGAATGCTCTCGAACGCACAAACGCACAGCCCGATAAAATACGCCGCAAGACCGCCGATAAGCGTCCAAAAACACCGCGCGCCGCAAAGCGCAATTATTCTGTGTGCGCGAATTACCAAAGCCCATCCGATTATCACATAAAGCACAAGACTTACGATCTTGTACTCCTTTACTTCGAGTAGGTTGACGACGACCGCCGCTATTACCGCCGCCGCAACAATCGAAAAAAGAGTGTATCCCCATACCGCGTCGACATGAGCGCCAAAATCAAACCCGACGAGAAAAATCGGCGAGAACACACCCAGAACAAGCACGGCTAACGAAGCCCTGTCAAACCGCGCGAATAAACATGCCGCCTTGCCGTTATGCGGCAACAAATGCGTCAACGTCCCAATAAAGAAAACGGCAACGGAAGCTATACCGCAAACCGCGACCGAAAATACTGCTATACCGCCAAAACCGACATAAGAGCGCAACAGGAAAACGAGCCCGACAAGCGCCGCCGCACAGCCTATTGCGTAAGCCACGGAGCTTGCAAGTTCTTCCGGTCGATTGTACGCCTTTCGCGTAGTTTCTACCCTCGTTCCGCTCATGATGTCAATCTGCACAACCCACATTCAGATTTGCGGCGCACAGCTATCAACCCGATACCGCCGCAATGAATATATCCATCCGTAAGTATACCACATTACTCGCGACGCGGTCAATCGATTTGACGCTTTTTATCAATTTATAGGTATTGAAAACAATAGTCGGTCGTTTCGACAAATTTTCAAAGCAACTGAAAATCTTAACTGCGCTATTCATCAATTCTTTTATTTGTGTGACACAATATGTAATATTTGCGAAAATTAAGTCGGGTAAATATTGACAAACAGCGTCGAATGATATATACTATTTCTTATGCAAAACGTGCGCGATATCAACTATATTTGTACCAACTGCTTTTCCACACTTGACGCACATCGCGTCTGCCCACGCTGCGGAAAGCGCGCAATAGACGAACAACAGCAGCCCGGCGCACTCCCCCTTCGCTCAATGCTTTCCGGGCGTTATATCGTAGGTACGCCGCTTGGGCGCGGCGGATTCGGCATAACGTACAAGGCCTACGACACGCTGACGGGCAAAATTGTTGCCATCAAGGAGTTTTTCCCGAAGGGCTACACCAAGCGTCTTACTAACTCTTGCGCGATTGAGGGTGGAAATTCCGAAAACGGCAAGGTGTTCAACTATTGGCTGTCGGCGTTCATTCAAGAAGCAAAGGTATTAACGTCCATAAAACATCTCGACGGCATTGTATCGATACACGATTTCTTTCTTACCAACAACACGGCGTACATCGTCATGGAATATCTCAACGGAATGAGCCTGCACCGCTTCATAAACGGCAGAGGCGGACGGCTTAACCTGACGGAAACGCTCAACATCATGCGGCCGGTTATCGAAACGCTTTTGCGTTTGCACCAGTACGGCATGATACATAAAGACATTTCGCCCGAGAACATTCAAATCGTGGACAACCACGCAATCAAGCTGATAGACTTCGGCGCGGCGTCGCTGTACACGCAAAACGTTCAAAAGCCGTTCTTTGTACTAAAAAAGGGCTACTCGCCCATCGAGCTGTACTCGCAAGGCGGCGCGCAGGGCCCGTGGACGGATATCTACGAGCTTGCCGCAACTATCTACACTTGCATTGTCGGAAATCCTCCGCCGGAAGCGACGGAAAGACGGCTTAACGACAAGCTCGTTCCCCCGTCGTCACTAAACATCAAGATTCAGCCGGTGCGCGAAAAATCGTTATTAAAAGCGCTGTCCTTGTATCCGAAGGACAGATATTCCAACATTGCGGCGTTCCAACAAATGTTTTACGGCGAATTTTTGCCTAACACCACGCTGCATACAAAAACGGATTAGCATTACTTTTTAAAGCAAACTTGGAAAAACACTTGATTTTTTTTCGGCAATAGCTTATAATAACCCTACTGCGCTAGACGGAGAGTTAGCGGTGCTCTGTAACCTACAAGCCGCTATAGTAGGGTTGAACGCCGTCCCCGGTTTGCGTATGGGAGGTCTGTTACCGTTAGGTGGCGGTGATGTTAAGGTCTTGTGCAACGTCTGCTTGCGAACCGTGTCAGGGCTTGACCGCAGCAGCACTAAACAAGATGTGGCGTGTGCCACAAGG
>JAFLVG010000016.1 GCA_022508445.1 Clostridiales bacterium
AGCATAGGTCTCATTACCGTTATTTATACAGTCCAGAGCAGCTAAGACAGGCGGAGTCGTTGCAAGAGTAAAAATAATATTGTATTCTTTTCCGGATTCGTTTCCGGGCTCATTATTATTTTTCGGATTGCACCCGACAAGCGCAACCGCAGTAAATACACAGAGCAACGATAAAATTATAGAAATTAGTTTTTTCATAGAAATTTCTCCGAAGCAATTAAACGATATAACAACATATAATAATTTTATTATACCATTTTCAAATATTTTGTCAAGATGATTTTATTATTATTATTTTGAGGTATTGCCAATAAATTTAAAGCAATACGCGGTGCATCTTTCTTCCTGAAATTGAAGCAACAAAATAATTCGGATATTAATTGCGTAGGCGCACATTAAGGATTCGAGAGAGGTTGATGTCTATTAAATCAAAGTTATAAAGCACATGTATAGTAACAATATCTCCGATGATTCATCTTTGTAAGTTCGTGTTGATTCCGTTTATGTTCGCTAATCAAAAGACAAAGCCGCTCCCTCATTTCTCACGAGGGAGCGGCTTTTCTTTGTGTTATTCGATTATGAACTTTCGGAACAACGCGTAAGAATCAGGTCTTGGATGTGACGGTATAGTAACCTTCCTCGTTGGGGCCGGTAACGGTGGAGTTTGCCGCAACGTAAGCCGTAGGATCGGTTGTAAATGAGCCGCCATGAATGAAAAGCGTCTCTTGGTTGGGGTAGTTGAATTCTCCTACAAACGTACCGCCATTGATGGTCAACGATCCCGTAAAGCCGCTGAAATGCAGGCAAAATTTGGTCTTGCTGATATCGTTACGCGTAAACGTACCGCCCGTAATCGTCACCGTGGCGTTACCTTTCAGAAGAAGGGGTGTGGCGCTTGTGGAAATTGTGCCGGTTGTAATCACTTGTCCGCCACCTTTGGAATCTTCGATTTTCAAGTTTTGAACGCCCTCGATAGTTAAAGTTTGAGAAGCTCCATATACGGTTTTTCCGTTTAAGTCAAGCGTAACGTTGTTGGCTTTTAAGGTCGCACTCGCCGTAAGCTTTGTTGCCTCGGTATTGCTCTCGCGAATCGTAATTTTGTCGCCGTCCTGCGCAAATTTGAATGCGTCCGTCAAATTTAAGTAGTAACGGATTGTCCCGTTGTGCGAGATTTCGACGGACGCCTCCGTTTGCGGAAGCATTGCTTCGTAGGAAACGCCGCCGTCGACAGGGGTAGGAGTCGGAGTCGAATATCCGGCAGGCACGCTCACGTTTCCTGAGTATTGTACTTCGTCCGCCTTATAGTAAATGGTGAGCGAGGTATAAGCAGAAAGTGTAACAGGCGCCGAGGAGGACACATAGAGCTCGATGACTGCCCTCAACGTATCGTAGCCCGTGCCGAGAGAAAACACATCGTTGATTGCCGCGTCGGCAGAGGCGTAGTAATAATCAGCATATGCATCCGGCTGATTCGTGGGAATTTTTGCCTCGTAGTAAGCGGCAGACGACGGCGTATCATAGTTTAGGTCTGCCTTTGTGACGACATAGAACAAATTGTCTTTGCGCAGAACCGCATTATTTGACGACCGACCGCCCACGAATTTTGCGGGATCGGAGGCAAATGTACCGCCTTGAATATTGAGCCATGTGCTTGCTCCGTAGATGCCGTTTTTAAATATTCCGCCGGTAATTACAACCTCTACCGGACTGCTTGTGCTTTTGTAAATAGAGTAGGGATTCTTTGATTTTGTGCTTTCAAAGGTGCCGCTTTCGATTGTCATCGACACGGAGCCGGCAATTCGGATTGGATCACTGCCTGATGTAGTCAACTTGCCTGTTCCGACGCCGTCGGCATTGGCACTGCTATCGCGGAGGATAAAGTTTTCAACAGCATTGGCGGACTTAAACCACAAAATAATCGATGAGTAGCTTACTGTTTTTCCGTTGAGGTCGAGAATAATGTTGCTCACATTCACTTCTATCGATTTCGTCAATGAATGATCTTCCAAAACCACTATCCTATCGCCGTCTTTTGCGGCGGCAAAGGCATCTTCCAAATCCGCACGGTAAATCTCTTGTTCGCCTTCAATCTCTTGCATGTAACGGAAAATGGAAGCTTTGGCATCCGCTCTGCTGATATTATAGTCATATACTATAATATTATCGGTCTCGCCACGATCGCCGAAAGTGGTCGAAGTCGAGCCGTCGGCAGGGTGAACAGTGCCCGTGTATTTGACTCCCGCTACCGCAAATTCGATAGAGAGCTTTTTGCCGAGAGGAAGGACGATATCGGTTGAATCGGAAACGTACAGCTTTACAAGCACCTCGTACCCTTTGTCCGTCAAATCAAATACGCTCTGCATGGCAAACCGCGAGGATGCGTAGTACATATCGAGATTCCTTGCGGTATCGGAGGAGGGAATCATTGCCTCAAAATAACCGTCGGAAGATTTGTCCGTATAGGTCAAAGCCGTGTCTTCAATAATGCGATACAGCTTGCCGCCGTAGATGACGGCGCGATCGGGTTCAACACCCCGAATCGTCCACGCACCGCCGACAACAGAACTCCATATCTCTCTGTCGAACAGCCCGCCTGAAATAACGATATTATATTTTATCGGTGTAGTCGGTCCGACGGTGCCCATATTCATGTCGCCGAAGAAAGTTCCGCCGGAGATTTGAGTTTGCGCTTTGCTCGTCAATCCCGTCGAAGACCATACAACCTTGGAATCGCCGGCGGCGTCTTTAATCGCAAACGTGCCTCCGGAGATGTTCGTAGTGCCGTACACGATTTCGGAATCGATCGAAACAGCGTGTGTATAGATGACATGGTGTTCGGTTGAGGCTTCGGAGAGGAATGCGCCGCCCGAAATGTTCAGCTTGTTGCCGTTGTAGACTACATACGCTATTCCGTCCTCGGCAGTAAAATCACCGCCGCTTATTGATATAGAGCCGGCATTGTAAACGATATCATGCTTTTCGGTTGTTTCCGAACGGAACGTTCCGCCGCTGATGTTATCGATCGTACCGTTGTTCGTGATGACGGCAAGTCTGCCTGCGTCGGTCGTAACAGGATATGCCGTATCTGCAATCACAAACTCACCGCCGACAATTTCCTTGATTTTACCGCCGTTGAGAATAACGGACGCATTGCCTTTTGCATTGTTTTCGTAGCCCGTTTTCATGGTAAATGTGCCGCCCGAAATCTTATCGATGACGCCGGCCGGTTCATTTTTGATAACGTTGACGCTGTTTTCCAAATGAACATTCGCGATATTTTGAATCAAACCGAAATTCTCGACAAGCGAGGCGTGCGTATCGCCCTTAACGGTTACATTTTTGAGCTCCGTAATGGTTGCATCGAGAGCATTGAAAATGACGTACCATGCCGAATCCGTGAGTTCGGTATCTTCCTTATAAAGGAACGTTCCGCCGCGAATTGCCGCAGTGCCGCCCTCCGCATTGTAAATGGCGGACGCTTTAATCGACCTGTTGCAGTAAACGGTTACGTCGCCGTCTATTTCGAGATTGCCTTCATTATAGACAGAGTGACCGGAATCCGAATAGATGTCGGTTTTGCCGTCAGACGCGCCCGAAATCGCAAGCGTTCCGTTGTTTTCGTTTCGAATAGAGCCCGAAACCGATACGCCGCCTTTGATTTCGCAATCACCGCTGTTGACAATCGCCGCATCTCCGTTCGCAGAAATGACGCTATCTTCATTCGACGTGTTCGAAATCGTGAGAGAGCCGCTGTTCTCGATACTGCCCGTCAAATTGTGACCGTCAAGTTCAATGGTGCTGTTGCCGGAGTGTTGAAGAGTGCCGCCGTTCCCGGTGATCTCAATGTCATCTGCGAGTTTGATAGTGGCGTCATCCTCGCCAAGCGCGGCAATCAGCTCATCCTCCGAGGCGACAATTACGGTACGGGATGGCGGATCAACATCGGGATTATCGGGACGAGGGTTGTCGTCGTCCGTCGAAAGGTGAATGATAAGCGTCAATCCCGTTGCCATAAAGCAA
The DNA here is from genome assembly GCA_022508445.1 of Clostridiales bacterium. Taxonomy (GTDB): domain Bacteria; phylum Bacillota; class Clostridia; order Christensenellales; family Pumilibacteraceae; genus Anaerocaecibacter. The sequence goes on from JAFLVG010000016.1 coordinate 4,021, forward strand.
ATCCATAACGAAACAATCAACGTAATTATTAATTTCGATTTTCTCATTTCGCATCAACCTCCCGATTTTCGGTTTGGGACTTCTTCTGCCTGCGGCGCTCGTTGGCGAGCTGTTGTTTAAGCGCTTTTTCGTCGTTAATGCTTTGCACGACCATGTCTATCGTGTTCTTTGCCGCCGAAACGCATTCCGAGTCGGTAATCTTCGTCGTGATAGACGCGGTAGATATCATAATTTTACTTTCGCCCTCTTGCGCGAAGAAATTGCTGTTTCTGAGAGTGAACGAACATATCACCACGTCGTTTTTGATAGAAAGACCTACTATCTTTTTGCTACCGATCGCGTACTGTTCGCAACTCTTGTTTACTTTTTGCCGCGCTCCCTCGACCGCCGCCGCGTAAGATGCGACTTCCTTGTAGAGACCGCGCGTCTCGTCGTTCAGAGCGGCGTACTTTTCCTCGTGCGTGGGCACGGTTACTACGGGTGCCGCTTCGTATTGTGTTGCGGCGGTTTCCGGAGTGGCGACCGTCTCGGCAGGCGCCGGTTCTGCCGCTTCCGACTTTTGCTCGGATTGCTTGCGACTGCTCACAAGCTCGTTAATCAGAACGCCCGCAGTAAATCCCGTCATCACTATCATTAGTACTAAAAAAATAATAGCCGTTGTATTCAAATTGTCTTGTGCCTCCTTAATAATTGTTACAAAGTGTTTATAATTTATCATGTTAAAAGCAACATGTCAACAAAACTGCAATCGGCGAGCGGACAAATTGCAGAGAAAATAAGAACGTAGATACCGTAAAATCAGTTCCGCGCAACGGCAAAACCAACCTCAAAATACGTTTAGGCGTTTTTGTTTGTATGAAGGCGCTTTATAGTTGTGGTCGCGGTTATACTTGGATTGCTGTTTTTCCGTCTTGACAATTTTTGCAAAAAAGATATATAATTATTTTGGCAAATGTGCCATCGAGGTTTGTTATGAAGTCTTTGACCGAGCTGTACAGATGCGGCATGGGCCCGTCGAGTTCGCACACGATTGCGCCCGAAAATGCGTGCCGTGCGTTTTTATCCGAGCATGGTGGATTAGACGAATACAAAGTAATGCTTTACGGCTCGCTCGCCAAAACAGGCAAGGGACACATGACCGACAGGGTAATCGAGCGTACGTTCGGAAGACCTGTTGCGGTCGAGTTCAATACCGACAAGACCGATTTGCCGCATCCCAACACATTCGACATAATAGGTTATGCGGACGGGGAAGAAAAAGCGAAGTGGCGCGTTACGAGCATAGGCGGCGGCGCGTACAAAGTTAAGGGCAAGAAGAGCGCGACGGAGGACCCTTACCCCTGTAAGAGCTTTCGCGATATCGAGGTTTACTGCACGCAAAACGGAATTAGACTGTACGAATACGCCGAGCGGTATGACGTTAAAAATATACGCGATTACATACAAGAGGTTTGGGGTGTTATGCAAGACGCGATTGTTCGCGGGCTTAGCACCGACGGCGTGCTGGACGGAGGGCTTAACGTTAAGCGCAAAGCAAAAACGCTTTACGAAAGCAACGACGTTTTCGAGGACGGAATGACTCGCGAAAACAGGCTTGTCTGCGCTTTTGCTTTTGCCGTGGGCGAGGAGAACGCGTCATGCGGCAAAATCGTAACGGCACCCACTTGCGGCGCGGCAGGCGTTCTGCCTGCGGTGCTTTACTACTACAAGCACAAATACAAGCTTACCGACGAAAAGATAGTGAACGCGTTGCTGACGGCAGGTGTCGTCGGCAATGTAGTCAAAACCAACGCGTCCATAAGCGGCGCGGAGTGCGGTTGTCAAGCGGAGATAGGCACGGCGTGTTCCATGGCCGCGGCGGCGCTCGGCGAGCTGTTTAACATGAATATAAACCAGATAGAATACGCGGCGGAGGTCGCGCTCGAACATCACTTGGGATTGACGTGCGATCCGATAAAGGGGCTTGTGCAAATTCCGTGCATAGAGCGCAATGCCGTTGCCGCCATGCGCGCGATAAACGCAGTCAATCTTGCAAACTTCCTCACCGATTCGCGCAAGATTTCGTTCGACATGGTTGTCGCCACTATGTACAAGACGGGCAAGGACATGTCGCGCATTTACCGCGAAACGGCAGAGGGCGGACTTGCAAAAGCGTACAATGCAAGCGAATTTATCGACGACGCGTTTTCGGCGCGTAATTCGGACATCGGTTAAGCGCGGAGAAGAAGCCATGGCAGGAAAGAAGCTCGATCTAGCCGAGATAGAGCACAGCGATATCGAAATATTGAAGTTTATTCTCAAAGCGCTATACGGAAGCGAGCGCGACGATCTTGCATGGCGGCTTATAGAGCGGTTTGGGAGTGTGGGCGATATTTTTCGCGCGACGCACGAGGAGCTGACAGGCGTTGACGGAATCACCGATCGCGTTGCGTCGTTTTTCACCGTTGTCATGCCGCTCAACCGTCAGGCGTTGTTGCGCTCGGCGGCGGGAATATCGTTAAGCAGCGAGGCGGAGCTTGTTCGGTTTGCGACCGTATACTTCATGAACGAGCGCAATCCGTTTGACGCCTGCTTGTTTCTCGACGGAAAGAGCAGGGTAATTTGTGCCGAGAGGTTGATAGAAGAAGACCGCATTCTCGAAGTCATTTCGGGCGTATGCCGTTACGGCGCGGTCAAGCTGGCATGGCTGCGATTGGAGCCGCACAAGGAAGACCGTTCTAACGCGCGACTGCTCGCCAAGCTTGACGTGTTTAAAAAGATTTTACCGACGCTCGCGCTCACCGACACGGAATTCGTGGATTATATCGAATATGTGCCGTTCGAGTTCTTTTCGCTTCGCCGCGCATTCGACGGCGATGAGAACTTGCACGAAATGTCGCATGTCAAATCGGAGGATTATAAGCCCCGTACGAATATGCTGTCGGAATTGGAAAATTACAGTAAACTTCTTGTGGCGCGTTTAGCCGACGACGGAAGCGGCGATTAAGCCTATTTGTCGAAGTATCCGACGTAGCGGACTTTGTCGTTGAGCTTGTCGTTCGGGAACAGAAAAGCGAACGCGTCGAGCAAATAATCGTCGCTCATGCTCGCAATGAAATCGACGACAACGTCGTTCGGCTCGCGCGCAAATAACTCGGGGCTTATGTTGTTTTCGCCGAAATAGTTGGCGTAGATATATTCGTCGAATAGATAATGCCGATAAATTATAGATTCCTCATCTTTGTTTTCGAGGTCGGTCAAAAGCTTGAAGTACATTTTCCGCATCATCGGGCGAATTATTTCGTCGTAAGGCCGTCGCACTTCGGGGCGGCGGTATATTTTTTCGTTGTTTTCGTCCTTACAATGTTCGAGCGCTTCGAACACGTCGCGACTGAGCGATAAATACGGTTTATCCAGGCTGTTTGCAATAACGTCCTGCGTGACGTTGCTGATTATATCGCGGTTTTTACTGCCTATTACGGTCTCGTCGAAAACCGCGTCGAGCCGAACGGAATAAAGCGCGTCTTGGCGGTCTTTACCCATATATGCTACCATGTCGCTCAACCGAACGACGCAGCCTTCGAGCGTACTCGGCCGAAGGCGCTTTATCGCATTCTCGTCGGTATAGCAGGAATCAAACATCTTGAAAAACGCGGATTTGTCGGGCAGAGTGTTCGGCTCGTAACGCTCGTCCACTTTTTCGCCGCAGTGACAAATTATACCGTCGAGCGTTTGCGCAGTGAGATTGTTACGCGTTATCAGATTGAGTACGCGCACGCTGTGCACGTTGTGGTTGAACAGCTTGCCGGCATTTTCACGGTAAAGCTCGCTCAAAATGCTCTCGCCGGCATGCCCGAACGGAGTGTGTCCGATGTCGTGTCCGATCGCAATCGCCTCAATCAAGTCGAGGTTAAGCCCGAGCGCGCGGCCTATTTTTCTGGCAATGCGCGAAACAAGCTGGACGTGTGACGATCGACGGGTGATATCATCGTTTTTGCGGAACGAGAACACCTGCGTCTTGTCGCCGCAACGGTTAAAAAATTTGCAGTTTATAATTCTGTCCGCGTCCGTCGCGAACTGCGAGCGCAAAACATCGTGCGGCACCTTGCCGAAGAATCTTACAGCTTGATTGTCTCTCGTCGCATATGGCGAAAGAGTAGATTGTTCGTGCTTCACGCGATTTTCTATTTCGGCTTCTTGATCCGGTGTAAGCGTTTTCATAATTTCTCCAATAGGGTGGGGCAACCTAAATCAAATTTAAATTAATAAAACGATTTAATTCTTTATTGCTCTTCGATTTCTTTTTCGAAAAATTGAGCAACTTTTTCAGTAAAGTCTAACTTTCTCTTAAAATCTTTGTCGTTATTTTTCTTTCGCTTGATTTTAATTAATTCATCGGATAATTTTATAAGGCCGGCTACGTCGTTTTCTTTAAGATAAAAAACTTCTTGTATTCCGTCCCACCTTTTTATTTTAAAGTTTTTCAGTTTAAACAACCTTGCCGTTCTATTGGTAAACACGGTCAACTTTTCCACTTCTTCCCAATCATACAAACTCCATGACGCATTAAGAAAGTGTTTTTTACCATCCCAGCCGGCGTTCCACCAAAGGGTGCTGAATACCATTATCCATATGCCTTCGTCTGTAACGACAACATTTTTTTCGTATTTCCATTTCCACACGCCATATAAAGTTTGACAAATCCAACAAAAACCCGCTAAACAGAGAAAAAATAAAAGGAATAAATAATATATTTCACCATCATCTATATTAATAAGTTTGCCGAATAAAAATAAAATTCCGCAAATCAAAGGAAAAAGCAGGTACTTTAAACTTTGAACGCCGAAAAACAAATGAAAAAAGTATGCCTTGCCATTTTTTTCAAACCGAAAATGAACAATTTCATCTCCATTTTTATTTCTGGCATCCAGTGCTTTTTTACCGCTTCCAAACATAACGTTCCTTAAAAATATATTCATTATGTAACAGCTTTGGATAATTATATCACAAGAACGTTAACGAGTAAAGAAAAAACCTAAAACAAAATAGTTTGTTTTAGGTTTCGATTGGTGGGCAATGGGGGGTTCGAACCCTCGACTTCCACCATGTGAAGGTGGCACTCTCCCGCTGAGTTAATTGCCCGTCGGGTTAATTATAACCCAATTCGCAATTGCGAATGATTTTCAACCACCCACAACGCAAGAATAATTTTATCACGACGCCATGAATATGTCAAGCAAAATACGCGACAATGCCGTTTCTTTGAGCTTTCGCGGCGTTGACGCCGGGGTAGAGGACTTTTTGTCGTTAAGACACGTAAACGTTTTGCTTAAACAAAAAAGCCGCGAACTAACGCGGCTTTATTTTTTCTGTTTATTGGTCTTGTTGAGTTTCTTGATTGTTTTCGTCGGGTTGTTCGGGTGGAAGTATGAGTTCGGCGTTTTTGAAAGTCATGTACGTTACTTGCCGTGCCGCGATAGCCGCGCCCAATGCCAGCACGCATATGAACATCGATACAAGCCCGACCGCGTCGTAATATATGCACACAAACGACAATTCGAGAACGGCCATGACTGCGTTCACCGCTATATACAGCTCCGTGCCGAAAAACACTGTGCGCTTGAAGCCCGATCTCGGCGCATGCTCTTTGGGAATGCGTTTTCGGAATTTGTAGCGCGTCATATTCATGACGATGAGCCAAATCGACACGCCGAGCATGACGAGAACAATCCACATATACGCGTAAGCGTAGGACGGTATGTTTTTGGTGATGTATTCGAGTCCGTCCTGCGGCAAGAGCAAAACGGTCAATTGCAGCATGAACGCTATAATCGTCAAAGTCGTTCTGATAAAAGCGTTTTCGGCGATTTTCTCTTCGTCCTTATCGACGTAATAATACGCGCCCGAAAATTTAGGTTTTTTTGTTTTTCTATCCGCTTGTTCGATTGGCTCGGTCAAATCGCTCCGCTCGGAGGCTTCGGGAAGCTCGTCGGGCGATTTCTCGGATTGCATTTCCGGCGTTTCGTCGGAGCTTTGCAATTTGACATATTCGGATTTTTGATGCGGGTTTTTCATTTCAACAACGAGCGCCAAAAACTGGCTTGCTTGCGGTTGCCGTGCGCTTTGTAGTACGCGGCAAGCGCGGAACATGCGGATTTTACTCCGCTTTCTGCGAGGTCTTCAAGCTCGCGCACAGCCGCCGTTTCGTTTACCGAGAGGTTGGTCACAGCGAGCTTGACGGAGCAGTCGAGTATGCCGGCTTTCGCGCCGATTTTGAAATACTCTGCGGCGCGGGCATAATCGCCTTTGTCGATATATTTGTCGCCCAATTTTTCCGCGGCCTGCGGATTGCCGAGCTGGGCGGCAAGCACCAAATATTTGTCCGATTCTTGCGGGTCTTGCGCGAGAAGATAATCGGAATACATCAAAAGAGCCTCGGGATCGTCGTTATCGACGCGAGCTTTGAGCGTTGCAAGCTCGATTTTATTCATAAACCTTACGCTCTGGTTTCGGCAAGCGCCGTCACTTGGTTTTCGGCAGCGGACGCCGCAGCTTTGAGCAAGGGAATAAATAAGTCGGTAAGAGCTCCACCGAGCACTTGGGTGGCTTTTGCTCCGTGCTTTACGCCGCCGATCACGTCGTATATAGGCCTAAACGCCGCTATATCGGTCGAAAGCGCCGTGCCTTTTTCGAGCACGGGGAGTAACGGCGCGCAGTCCACTGTTTCGAAAACGCCGCAGGCCGCGAGCGCGTCTCCGCCTAATACGAACTCGGACGCCTTGACGGGGTCTGCGAATACGAGATAGAACGTTACGCCGTCCTTCGGTGCGGCGGCGACAACGCAAGACAGGTCGGACTCGTTTGCCGCTTTGATAATGCGCATTACTTCGCGGATTACCGTGTTTTTGGCAATGCCGTTGAAGGCGAGCGCAGGAACGGGGTAGTCCAAAAGCGAGGTTTTGACCGCGCCCGTAGAAAGCTCTTTCTTTACGGCGCAGGACGTGAGCGCGATTTGATCGCAGCAGTAGTATTCGGCGGCGTCACTGCCGATACGGGTTGCGATTGCACCGCCGTATTTGAGCGCGAATGTCGATTCGCGGCTTAAAATATCTTCCGTGAGAATATCCGGTTTTTCGAGGGTTGCAATGTGATTTCCGATAACGCGCGGAGTGTAGACTAGCTCTTCGCCCACAAAAAGCGTCGCGGCGTGCATGGGGGTTATATCGCCGCAGGCGTACCCCAAATAGCCGTTTTTGCCGATGGCCGCACTTTTGGAAACATTATTGTAACCGTGAGCATAAAGGTCGAAAAGGAAGTCGAGCGCTTTGTTCGTGTCGCGCGAGAGCTTGTTTGCGAAATAGTAATTGACGGTGCGCGGCATGGGGAACAGAATGTCGACGACGGCCGTTTTGTCGACGCTCGGCGCGACGGCGGTGAGTTCTCCGATCAAATCTTCGAGAGTCTGATTGCCGTAATCTGCGTCGATGTCGCGAACGGGCGCGGCAACGCCGCAAACCGTGGCAAGACGGTTAAACGTGTATGTGTCGTCGAGCGCGTCGAGAAGAAGATTATCGAGCGCGTACGAAACGAGCTTATTGAGTGTAAGATTGATATCCGATTTCATTTTGCCTCCGCTATCGGGGTAAATACCTAATTTATTTTAATGTTTTGATTTTTTAAATATAATAGTTTGGTCGCGGTTCTTTGTATTGATGCTTATACGCTTCTGACCGGAAGAACAAGATAAATATAATCATCCAAACCGCCGACGGGTGATACTACGCATACCGACGTCGAGTTTGTCAGGTTGAGAACGATTGTCTCGCAGGTCATGCAGTGCAAAAATTCGGTGAAATAGCGTGCGTTGAACGAAATAGCAAGGTCGGCGCCGTCGGTGTTGACGGGGAGATTTTCCTCGACGTTGCCGGCTTCGCTGCGCGAGCTGACTGTCATGTTGGATTGAGAAATGTCAAAGCGCACGAGATTGGTGTTCTTTTCGGAGCGCGCCATAAGCACCGCGCGGTCGATTGCGTCCTCGAACAAGCCCTTGGGAATGTACACCTGCGTGTCGAAGTGTTGGGGTATTATCTGGCGGTAGTTGACGAACGTGCCGTCGATAAGCCGCGTCGTAATCGTTGTAGAATCGACCTTGACCATGAGGAAATTTTTGTGAAGATTGAGACGGATGGGCTCGTCGTTATCGGAGAGCAGGCGCGAAATCTCCATAACCGCGCGAACGGGAACGGTTATGCTCGTCGAAGCGGTGGTCGCAATTATCGGCTTGACGCATTTTGCAAGGCGGTAGCCGTCTGTCGTGACCGCAACAACTTCGCTGTTTGTTATTTCGAGCAGTACGCCTTTGAGCGTGGGGTGCGAGTCGTCGGTGCAGACCGAGAACGCGACCTTATTGACGAGATCTTTGAGATCGGCATTTTTGAGTTCGAAGTGCTGGGTATCCTCAATGCGGTTTACTTCGGGGAACTGCTCGGCAGGGTAGCAACCAAACTCGCCCTCGCTGCGCTCGTAATCGATTTTGAGCCGAGAGCCGTTGGCGGTGAGCACAATGGACTGTGAAGTGAGCTTTTTGACGAAATCGCCGAACAGCTTACCCGGCACGACCGCTTCGCCCGATTCGATAACGTTGGCGCGTATCATGTTTTCTATCGACAGTTCAAGGTCGGTCGCCGTAAGCGTGAGCGTGCCGTCCTCCGCGACGAGCTTAATCCCTTCGAGAACGGGGTTTGTCGAGCGTGCGGGAACAGCTTTAATTACTTTTGCGACCGCTTCGCATAAATCATTTCCGTTGCATTCGATTTTCATATGTTTTCTCCTATCTCGTTTTTATACTACAAGGATTATACTACAAGGCGGTAAAAAAGTCAATGTTTATTTAGTGCATTATTGCGGACGGCTTTCGGAAAATCCAAAAACCGCTTTACTTTGATTTTTCGATATGGTACAATAATCTCGTCAACCGACGAACGCGCGAAAACCCGTTCATAACACAAGGCGGAAACATGAAAGATCACGAATCGGAAGAAATGTATCTCGAAACCATATTGGTCCTTAAAGGTGAACGTCCGGCCGTTCGCTCAATCGATATTGCCGAAAAATTGGGATATGCCAAGTCGAGCGTGTCGCGCGCGGTGAGCCTTTTGCAAGACAGGGGATATATAAAGGTCGCGGACGACGGATTTATCGATTTCACTCCGCTCGGCGCGAAAAAAGCCGACATGATATTCGAGCGGCACAAAGTGCTGACAAGACTGCTTGTAGAGCTCGGCGCGAGCGAAACGCTTGCCGAGGTAAACGCATGCAGAATAGAGCATTTCATCGACGATGAGGTTTTCGAGCTTATCAAAAAGCACGTCGAAAACACCGACCGCGCGTAAAACAACAAATAACACAAAAAATAAAACGGGCGTAAAATCACATCCGTTTTATTTTTGATTTTAAAGCGAAGTTATTACGGTTTAAGTCTACTCGGACCGCGGAACAGGAATGTGACGTCCTTAACGCTCGGCAGGTCGAAGAGCTTGACGAGCGTGCGGGTTATGCCGAGACCGAAACCGCCGTGAGTGGGTGCGCCGTAGCGGAAGAAGTCGAGATATTCGGTCATGGATTCGGGGTTGATGTCGTTCTCGATGATGTTTTGGCGCAGGTTCTCGTAACGGTGTTCGCGCTGTGCGCCGCTCGTTATCTCGATACCCTTGAACAAAAGATCGTAGGTCTTTGTGAGCGTTTCGTCATCGTCCTTTTTCATGGAGTAGAACGCACGCGCCTTGGCGGGGAAGTCGATAATGAAAACGAAATCACTGCCGAACTTGTCTTTGACGTATTTGCAAATGAGCTTTTCGCCGTCGGGATCGAGGTCGCCTTTGAGTGCGCGCGGAACTTCATAGTTCATCTCGTCTTTGAGTATCTTATAAGCGTCCGCGAGCGTTATGCGCGGAATCTTGTAGTCGAGTGAAATGATATCGTTGCCGAAATATTTTTTGTACTCGTCGTTGAATTCCGCTTTGACGCCGTTTATAATGTGCGCAAGAAGCGCTTCCTCGATGTCCATGACGGCGTGGTGCGATTCGATGAACGAAACCTCGACGTCTATGCCGGTGAACTCGGTGTCGTGGCGGCTTGTAAAGCTGGGGTTAGCGCGGAAATATTCGCCGATCTCGAACGTCTTGTCAAAGCCGGCCATCATGCTCATTTGCTTGTAAAGCTGCGGACTTTGAGTGAGATACGCCTTCTGTCCGAAATAGTTTTTAAGTTCGAACACCTCGCTGCCGCCCTCGCTTGAAAGCGCGGTTATCTTGGGCGTGTGAATTTCTATAAAGCCGTTCTTGTTGAAATATTCGATGGCAAGCCGCTCGAAAGCCGTCTGAATGCGGAACATGAAAACCTTTTTCTCGTCGCGCAAATCGATCCAACGATAGTCCATGCGCAGGTCTTGGCCGCTTTCGGAATTGAGCGGAATGAGATCGGCAATGCTCATTATCTCGATCGAGGTAGGGTAAATCTCTTTTCCGCCGTTGCGTACATATTCGGAATAAACGCATTTGCCGGCGATTGCAACAAAGCTGTGCGGCGTGAGCTTTTTCGCCGTGTCGTATGTCGGGTTGTCTTTCTCGATCGTCACTTGAACAAAACCGGTAACGTCGCGGATGACAAGAAACATTATCTTTTTGTCACGGATAGTTTCGACATAGCCCTTGATCAGACATTCGCCTTCGGCGAGATCCTTGATGTATGTTCTTTTCATAGCGTTTTTTCTCCGTTCGCTGTAATCCTTTACATTTTAGCACCGCATAAGATAATTGTCAATTCAATCACAGCGGTTTTTATGCGCGTCGGAATCTGCGCAAGTATAAACGCGGTCGATAAAAATCGGGCTTATCGATTCTCGATTCGCAAATGCTCCTCGCCTCGTCATCGGGGAAGGATTATAAAAAGTGAGAAACCCCTGCACGCAAAAAAGAAAAAGCCGACGCGAAAAAAACGCATCGGCTTTATAGGGAATGTCCGTAACGGAAAGCACGGAGAACGACGAAAATGCATTAAATTTTGGCGATATAGTGCGAAATAATCAGTTGTCGAAGTCGTTGTGACCGAAACCGCCACAGTTCATGCCGTTCATGCCGCCGTTCATGCGACAGCGCATGCAGCAAACGCACACGGGTTTGCGTTCCTCGCAAGAATGACGGTGACAGCAGTTGTTTTGTTGCCGATTACAGCAGCATTTGCAGCAGCGTTGGCATTTGCAGTTGGTGTTGTCGTCGGCGCGACAACGAACACATTCGGTTTTGCGACCGGTACAGCAAGAGTTATTGTTGTTAAAGAAAAACATAAAACACCTCCTAAGTAGTATGTAAGTGAACGGTATGGAAGTGTTTACATTATCGGTGTATGCAAAAGGGGAAGGGGGTGTTACAGATAAAACGGCAAAAGAAAAACGAGCGCCGAGTTCGCCCTGTTGATGACCGAGGCGGCGGCGTGCGAAACGAAAACATCGGGAAAACGCTTGACAAAATCTCGGCTTTACTCTATAATGGTAAAACGAATGGAGAAGTACCCAAGTGGCTCAAGGGGCTCCCCTGCTAAGGGAGTAGTTCGGT
>JAFLVG010000017.1 GCA_022508445.1 Clostridiales bacterium
TCTATTTTATCTTATCACTTTCATTTTTCCTATCCTTTTTTGGAAAAGTAATAATGGTAAAAGCAATGCCTTCGACCTTTCCGTCCTCGGACGTCTTAACGATTTTAGCAGAGCCGGGAATTTCCTCGTTTACCGCATTGACCGTAACGGTCGCATTGTTGGCGGCGGTAATCGTCACGCGCCATTCCGTCTGACCGTAGCTGCGGTAATTCGTCGGGAATACCGTTTCAACGACCTTGTAAGTGCTATATGGCAACTGATCGGTTGACTTTGCGTAGCCGCTGCTGTTTGTCGGTCCGATCTTATACTGCTTACCGGTCTTTTCATCGGTCGCGGTAAAGACCGCGCCGCTCAAATTCTTACCGTTGGGGTCTTTCTTATATACCTCGATCACGCCGTTTTCCGGCTCAAACAGGTCTTTCGGCAGATGGAAATAGGCATTTGGGGTGGACGGCTTTTCGTCCGACTGCGCCATCCAATCGACGCGGGAGATTTCCGGTCCGCGGTCGTTGCCGACATGGATGATGTAATCAACGCCTTTATATGTGCCGGAATATACCGCAATATGGACGTGTGAATTTTCAGAGTTTCCGAAGATAATCAAATCGCCGGGCGACAGCTTGCTTCTATCCACATTAGAGGCAGAAGTGCCGATCTTTTCAACTTTGCCCTCGTTTGCGAGCTTGTTCAAAGCCGTCTGCCAAGTGACAACAGCCTGAGAGTTCATACCCGTAGCATTGATAGCGTCGGTGATAAATTTTGTATCCAAGCCCTCGATATTCGGGAGATAGTTGCAGATAAAGTAGGTCACGAAAGCCGCACAGCAAAGGCCGTACTGCTCAAACCTTGCAATGTCGGGCTTTAAGCCGGTCACGGTGCTGCTGTCGGCAGTCGTTTCCTTGCCCGACAGAGCGGTTCCGTAATGAATGTTTGACAAAACAGACGAGGGCGTTCTTGACCCAAAGCTGTTCGGTTGATAAAGCGTGCCGTCGTCTTTCTGCTTCTGAACATCATAGCCGGTGTACTCCAAAGCGTGGAGGATCGCATGATCTTTCATATTATCCGGCAGATCCGACGCGGGCGCCGCAAACGCCGACATCGGCAAAGCGGCAAGGATCATAACAACGGCAAGAAGTGACGCCAAAAGGCGCTTACTGTTTTTCTTGAACATAGATATTTCCTTTCTTGATTTAAGTTTAGATAATGGAACGCCCGGCAAGCAGCCGGGCGTTCAGGGTGACAATATTATTCGCTGTCGTCGGCAGATCCGTCAGAATCGTCGTCCGGCAGATATTCCGTTTCGCCGTAGGCTAAATCCGGGTCAAAGCCCTCGCCGTAGCTGTCCTCGTCGGAATCGTCGTCCATATCCTTTTCCTGCTGTTTCGGACGAATGATCTTGACATAGAAGCCAACACCGGCAACGGCCAGAACACCGATCACGATAAATGCGATCATGCTGATATTATTGCCGCCGCTTTGCTCTGTACCGGTTCCGGTTTCGGAAGGCTGTGCAGCCTTGCCAATGCAAGCGGTCAGATCGTTTTTACAGACCTCGCAATCGGCGTTTACTTTTCCGGCTTCGCACTTATCCGTACAGGTACAGGTTTTTGCGGACGATATGGAGCTGACCGATCCGTTATCTCGCTTTTCGGCAAGGGAAAGCAAATCTTCCTCTGTAACGGCGTTCAGAAAATACACGTTGTTTTCTGCTCTTTTGCCGTCAACGATCAGATAGAAAATGTTGCCGTCCTCGGTGGTGATGGTATAAAACAGCTTGCCATCTTCGCCGGTGGCAAAATCGAGTATTGTGCCGGTGCCCTCCGGTGTAAAAGCGCCCTCCGGGATAGCCGATACGGAAGCGTCGCCGCTGTTTGCGGGCGTACTTTCAGCAGGTGTACTTTCGACGGGTGCGCTCTCAACAGGCGCCGTTTCGTCAGTCTCCGCGGCAAAGGCGGTCATCGGCAGCAAAAGGACGCCCATGCAAAGCACAAGCGCCATAAGCATAGCGATTTTTTTAATTCTCATGCGTTTCCTCCTGTTTTTGCGGCGTAGGCTTTATCTGCCGCGTTTTCAAAAATTCGGCCAGTTGCGAAGGCGTCAGGTTATAGCTGCGGGCAATCGAAATATAGTCGGTGTTTTCAAGCTCCGTCTTTTGCTTTTCCAGCTCGCGCACCTTTGCCTGTAATTCCTCAATTTTGGCCGTGGTCTTTTCAATTTCCTTTTCCAGTTTTTCAATTCTGGGGTTCAATGTGTTACCTCCATTTCGTAAAATATTTAATTCGGCAGAAAGCCGTTTGTGTCGCCGGTATCGGCAAAGTACAGCGGATTGAGATATTGTCCTTCTATTAAAACCTCTAAATGAAGGTGCGGTCCGGTTGAATTTCCGGTGCTGCCGACTTTGGCGATCACGTCGCCGGCTTTGACCTCCTGACCGACAGATACAAGGATCTGCGAACAATGCCCGTATTTTGTGGTAAGGGTATGTCCGCCGTAAGCCTCGCCCTCCAGCGCGACGCAAAGACCGTAGCCGCCTGCGTCGCCGGCCAGCGTGACCTTTCCGTCATGTCCGGCGATAATCTCTGTGCCCTCCGGTACGCCAATATCCACGCCGGTATGATAGTTCTTTACCTCGCTGATCGGGTGTACCCGGTATCCGTAATAGCTGCTTACATAGCCCAGCCAATTAAAGCCAAGCACGTTTCGCACATACTGCCGGTTGCCCTTGATCTGCATAAGGGTTTCGCAGATTTCCCGCTGTTCGGCGGTCATTTTCGATACGATCAGCTCATTAAAAGAGCGCGACGTCAGACGGATATTTAGGATACGGCACTCGTAGGCTTCCTCGGTTTCTCCCTCGGTTCGGTAGCGGGTTTCCGTTTCCTCCGTAAAGGTCAGGGTGTATTGCTGTTCAAAAAGCTGCCGCAGATTACTTTCGATCTGCGAAAAGCTAAAGTCCTGATATACGGCGGTCAGATAAGCCATCAGCGCGTAGGGGTCATGTCCGATAGCGTCTATCTGATAAACATACTCGTCATAACCGGGATGATCGGTTTCTGCGTTCTTAATTTGCAGTTCCAGATCGGTTTCCCATTCGGTATAAAAAAGTTCCGCGTTATCTATATCCCTGTCATCTGCCAGATAGGTAGAGGCGGCAATACCGCCAAGCCCGCCGGCGCCGACGTTGGAAACAGAAGTAAATGCGGACGTTATCAGGTAGAAGGTCAAAAGCAGAAGGGCGGCAACGCCCCATATAACCGGGTGATTCTTAATGGACTGCACCACGCGCACGGCGATCTTTTCCGTCGTGACAGCGGTGTTTTTTGCCCGCTTACCGGCTTTCTGCGCTTCCCGCGCAGCCTTTGCATACTGCCGTTTCAGTTTTTGCTTTTGCCACATTCGGGCAAGCATTTTCTTTTTTAACTGCGGATTGTCATGCAATGCCTGTTGAAATGCGGCGTTTGCTTTAGCTTTCACGGCTTTTCTTTGCAGACGCGATACCTTGCGATAGGGAGCGGTTTTGAATTGACGGTAAACAACGCGGGCGCCGCCTTCGGCTGCTATCTCTGTCCGGTGTGCCGCCTCCAATCCGATATTTTCATGCTCGGATTGATACAGCTTCCGGTGAGCATATACGCCGGCCATTGTAGCGCCGGCTTTAACCGGCCGCAGCGGAAGCGCACCTTTGACATGCTCGATTTGGGGCTTTGCCTGTTTCTCAAATTTCAGCCGCTTTTTGACTTTGCCGGTATCGGGATCAGAGGAAGTTTCCATACGCAGCTTGCGGTAGGAAGGTAGTCGTTGTTCGGCTCGCTCCAGCTTATCCGCAGTTCGCTCCATCTTTTTTTGCGCCTGCGTGAGTTTCTTGCCGGAGGCGTCAGGCGGCAACTCGTCAGCAGTAAAGTTCAGTTTGGACGGCTTATGCGGTTCCTCCGGTCTTACGGTAGGCTGTTCTTCCGCTTTTGCCGCCTCCTGAAAACGCTGCGGATATTCGTTCCCGTGCTAACGTAGCGTGTGCCTCGGCTTTTCAGTATCGGAAGCCGCTCTGACCGGTTCTGCCTCTGCCACAGGTTCCGCTATGTCAGGCTGAACAGCCTCCGACTGCGGAACACGGTCTTTTTTGCGCTGTCGCAGTTCATCAGCGGAAACAGGGGCGTCCCGTGCCTGCCGGAAGTCAAAATCTGTTTCCTTTGGCCTGACGCCGGCGTTTTCCTTTCTGCGAGGTAATTCTCTGTCACGCGGTATTTTCATCACCTCCTACGCACCCGTATGGTACGCCGATATAGTCAAGCACCTTTCCGCACCCCAAGCGGTTGATACAGAAGTCATACTGTTTCGGGTGGGTCTGTGCCATCCGCTCAAAGCGGTTTGGGCGTTTTTCCAAATGGGCGCCGAACATACAGAACATACAACCGGTGCGTTTCGCTCCGGTGGTTACAAGTTTGCCTTTTTCCTCAACAATGTCGCCGTATATGGTCGAAGCATACGGGATCCCCGTCATTTTCAGATATTGAAGAACGTCCTGCTCGGTCCAGAACGACATCGGTTGAGAAGTCGGTTTTGCTTTGGTAAAGGCGTTGCAGCCGGTAGAAAGATAGGCCATCTGTCGCCGTATGCTCTCACAGGCCATTGTGCCGATGATCGGCTGTAAGCCGGTTTCCTTTGTAAAGCGGTTCAGCGGCCGTTCTTTCATCACATAACAGCACTGATCGGATATAAGAAAGGGCGCGTCTATCAGGTGCGCCCATTTCACATATCTTTGAGAAAATGCAGAGGGAGAGCCGTCGCGGTTTTGACCGTTAAGGTGTCGGATCGCCCATGTGCTACCTTTGCGTGCATAATAGATCCGGCGTGCCACTTCCTTTGAAACGACCGGATAACCGTACTGCTCGATGACCTTATGAAACGGCATATCCGGCCGCAGCCATGTGACATTCGGAACCGTTTTGACAAACGCCTGAATTTCGGGGTATTCCAGTCCTGTATTCACAAAGACCGCTTTTATATCCGGGAAAGCGCGCCGGGCAAGGTCAAGCAGCACGGTCGAATCCTTGCCGCCTGAAAAGGATACCGCCACTTTGCCGTCGTAGTGCAAATACCACTCCACGATTTTGGCCTGCGTGACCTGTATTTTCCGTTCCAGCGGCCAAGCCTGCATGATACTCAAATCTTCCCGTGTATAGACGCTCATGTCGCACCCTCCGCAATCTCGTCCGGGCGGGTCGTCATGATCCGATACAGGTTGCTGTCTTTCGGGAAATGATCGACAAACGGAATAATCACATTGCCGAAGAACAACAGTCCTTCGCCGGGGCCGCTGTGTGTCACAAAGGAAAGTTGGTGCGAGCTGATACCAAGCTGTTTTGCGAGGATTTGCCGGTCGCCCGCCGCCTGATTGAGCATATAGATAAAGTCGCTGTTTTCAAAGATGTTTTCGATCTCTCTGGACGCCAACAGATCCTTGACATTCTGCGTCAAGCCGCTGGGAATACCGCCCCATTTTCTGAAACGCTTCCAGATTTCCACGCTGAACGCGCCGGTCTGACCTTTGAGCAGCAGGTGAAATTCGTCGATATAGAACCATGTGGTTTTATGTTTAGAACGGTTGGCCGTGACGCGGTTCCATACGGCGTCCTGCATAATCAGCAGACCGATTTCTTTCAGCGCCTTACCCAGCGATTTCAACTGGAAGCACAACACCCTATGATTATCCATCTGAATGTTGGAGCGGTGATTGAACACGTTTAGGGAGCCGTTGACGTAGATTTCCAGCGCCGTGGCGATATTCTGCGCCTCCGGTTCCGACTGTGCGCGAAGCAGCTCATAGAGATCACCCAAAATCGGCATATTCTCCGGGCGGGGATCCTGCAAATAGTTCCGATAGACAAGACGGGTACAGCGGTCAATGATAGTCCTCTCGATAGGAGATAAGCCCTCCTTGCCGCCTACGATCAGATCACACAGCGAAAGGATAAAATCGCTTTTCAGGGTGACCGGATTTTCGTCGTCGCTGTAGTCCAAGTTAATATCCATCGGATTGATGAAATTCTGCGAATTGGGGGAAATGTCAGTGACCTGTCCCTGCGCACCAAAGCGATTTACCAGCGGTCCGTATTCGTTTTCCGGGTCGGCAATGATAATATCGTCATCGGTCAAAAGGAACACGTTTTCAATTTCCCGTTTTGCGCTGAAAGACTTACCGCTGCCGGGCGTCCCCAAAAACAGACCGTTGGGATTTTTCAGCATTTTCCTGTTCGCCATAATCAGGTTGTTGGAAAGGGCGTTCAAGCCGTAGTACAGCGCCTCGCCGCTCTGGAACAGCTCGCAGGTGGTAAACGGTACAAAAATAGCCGTACTGCTTGTCGTCAGACTGCGTTCAATCTCGATCTGATTTTGTCCCAGCGTCAAAGAGGACATAAGCCCTTGCTCCTGCTGCCAGTCCAGCCGTTTCAGCGCACAGTTATACTTCTGTATGATACCGGCAGCGGCAAAAATATCGTTGAGCAGTTTTTGCCGTTTCGGAGAGGTGTGCTCGATCAACGCCGTCACAAGAAACATATGCTCATTGCGGCTTTGCAGGTCTTGTAGCAGATTTTTTGCTTCCTCGCCGTAGGTGGTAAGATCGGTCGGAATAATATCCATGTCGTAACCGGCACGGACAGCCTTTTTCTGTTCCTCAATCGTCATTTTCTGCAAATCGGACATCTTGCGCTTGATATTCTTAATGGCCTGCGCCTGATCGATAGACTGAATATGAAGATTGATCGTTACGCCGTCATTCAATTCCAGCAGATCGGCAAGAAGCCGGTCGGACAGCTCCGGCGCGGTGATTTGAACAAACGATACCGCTCCGAAATGATCGCCAACACGGAAGGTCTTGCCGTCATTTGAAAAGGAGAAGCCGGACGGGGCGATATAGTCCTTTGTGGAAAGTCCCGTTTTGGGAAGGTCGCTCCAATCGAAATGCAGCTTTTCCTGACCGTCCGGGTGAAGCTGACTGTGCAGTAGTTCAAGGCGCTCGATCCCGTTCAGAGATTGTGCCTGAACACCCAGCGTTTTGAAATTCGCCAGCACATCGGCCTCAATGCGTTCCAAGCGCATTTTTGCCGTGCGCAGATCGTCGGCCTCAATGCTGAAAGTGATGTATTTGCGTTTCGCAAGGCCGTTATTGCCTTTTTGAAGCTGTCCTTTCAGCATATCCGCGTATTCACGGCGCAGATCGTCGTGTTCGTCGCCGCGCGGGGGGATCTCAATACTGCGGGAAAAGTCCTGCATATTCGCCCGCTGATTGATAAAGGTAAGCTGCACATGGATAGAGGAATCAAAATAATTGAGAAAGTCGCAATAACTCTCAAAAATCTGCGATTTATCCTCCGCCTGCGCAAGCTGATAGTTTATATCGAAGAATTGCACCGTTTTTGAGTAAAGCCGGTCGCTCAATCGGCAGATTCCGTCGCGGTACATTTCTCTATACGGAATGCTTTGCTGGGCTGTCTGCGGTGCGTCCGCTTTCAGCCTCGCAAAAAAGCCGCCCTTTGGGGACGGCTTCTTGCTCACGGCCGCAGGTTTACGGTCGGCCTTTTTTGTTTCGGCTCGATTCTTTTTTACCTGCCGCACGTTTCTTTCCAGACGCTTTTCCTGCGCCTTTTGCTGTTTGTTTTTTGACAAATACGGATACCTCCTTTTTGGATAGCGTTTTATATAGGTTTTGGGTCATATACGGTCGCTGCTTCGGCCAAAGCCTGTGACGGATGATATGTTTCAATATCTTTTCCGCAGGCTGTCCGTCCCGCTCGTACATAGCGAAAAAGAAGAACGGCATCATCAGGCCGATCATCAGCAGCACCGCCGCGGAATTACCAATCGCTTTTCTTGTGAGAAAGTACACCGGCAATCCCACAACACCCGCAAGGCCGAAACAAATAAGCTGTCGCTTCGTCAGGTTAAAAGCCACTTTGGTTTTGACCTTTGTTAAATCTTTGGGTACAGGTACATAGGGCATTAAGGTTTCGCCTCCTTTTCATAGCGTAGTTTTTCGTTGTACCGGTCAGCGTGCGCCGGTATCATGCCGGGCAGTTTCAGAAGCCGGCCGGTCCTGTACCTCACGCGCTGCGGTTTGCAGCTTTTCCCGAATGGATTTAGGCGCGTTCTCACGTTCGTCCCGTGTTTCCGGTGGATAATACAGGTCATCCATCATGGTCTGTATCATATCCTCGCCGCCGATCAGCTCGCCGGACGGCCAATAATCCTGAATGACCTGCAAGGGATTATCAAACCGCAAAAGGAAGTCTACTTCCTCCATTTTGGGGACGTATCCCTCCGCTATAAAGCCGTAGGCCGCCGTCGCCGCCGCGATCTCTGCCGCACGGTCGATCAAAGCCTCCTTATCCAGATTCAGCAGCTTTGCCTTATAATCGTTGAGATTTCTTCCCAGCAGCTTTACCAGCTCCACATATTTTTCGTTCAGGGGAGAAGTTCGCTCCGCAGGTTCAAAACGATCATCTGCATGGATTTCCTTTAACAGCTCACAGATCGGGAAGCTGTGTTTGTGAGTATTTTCCTCCCAGCACCAGCGCGCTACGTCCAGCGGATCCTTAAACGCAAGAAGCGCCTCCACTTCGGCGGCGGTAAATTCATGCTCCGTTTTCAGGTATAAATGGACTTCCACCAACTGCTGTATATTGTAAATGCTGCCGATGTCGTTAGAATTTAGCGCGTCTGCATGGGCGCGCAGACATTCATCAAGCCGTTTTCTCAACAGCTCTCTTGCTTCCTGTTCCATAAAATCACTCCTTTTTCTCCGGCATTACAATATCGCAATTGACCTCGTTGCCCCAAGCGTCCCAGCTGGGCGCTTTCTGCCGTGCGAATAGCTCAACCCGCGGCAGATCGCCCATAAGCTGTACGATCTTATCCCGTACCTGATCCGGTTTTTTACTGTGCTGTTCGATATGGGAGATCACAAATTGATGGATCCCCGCACATTGCCGTTTCGGGTGGCCGCGGGTCGCCAGCAGACATACTTCGGCGTTGCTCCGCGTCCAGAAGCCCATCCCGTAAAACCACGAATCGGCTTTCCGGTTTTGTTTGAGCCACAGAAACGCCAGCGTCTTATACTGGAAGCCCCAAGCCTCAATGACCCGAAAGGCGTCTTTTAACTGTGGGAAGGTAGCCCAAAGGAAAAGCGCGCTGTCTTTTGCCGCAAGGTCTGCGACAGGCAGCGCGCATATTTCCGGTATGCTCATGGTAGGATAGTGCTTTTCGGCCGCGCCTTGTATGGTATGGCGGTCATATTGCCACGGCGGGTCTGCATAGATAATGCCGTATTTTCCGGTTTCGTTCATCAGCGGCTCTGTTCCGCTTTGCCGGCCGCTTTCACCGGCTGATTCTTCACCTTATCGGCGTTATCTTTCAGCGCGTCCGCCACCGAAGGTCTTTCCGCCGCGCCTCTCGAAGCGTCAAGCGTAGCCTGCATTCTCTCAATGGCAAGGCCGTAACCGTCCAGAATGGCGCCGGTAAGCTGACGGCGCGCCTCCGCGGTGATCGGCTTGAAGGTATCGCGCCAGTTGTCGCCGTCCTTTGTGGAAGGCATATTCACATACAGTCCCTTTTCGCCGGAACAGATACGGAAGCCCTCGACTACAAAGCTGTCGTTGATGGTGACGTTGGCAAAGCCCAACAGGTTATTGACCGGCGCAATCGGACGAACATGTACGTCCAGCTTCATTGCGGGGGTCGCGCTCGCTTCCTGTACTTCGGGCTGCATGGTTTCGGTATTGTTGACTTTACTCATAATAAAAGTTCCTCCTTAAATTTTCAGAAAATGATTTGCGCGTTAATGCGCGTTAAATATGCTTTTGGATAACGTGCCTGTCTTAAACAGGGCAAAGGCCAACAGGACGGTATATCCCGCCGTACCCCAAATTGCGCTGTGTATATTGCCGGCTGACGGTATGGACTGCACCAACACCGCGTAAATGGCAACGCACACAAGGATCATAAAGCCCTGAAAGCCCAGCGCAAAAAGGGAGCGAAGGTAGTTCTGTCCCATTGCGCCCCATTCGCGGTTTGCCATTGTACTGAATGGAATGGGCGCAAGGCTGACCGTCAGATATATTTCGATCATTCGGCCATAGACAATGACAAAGATCACAATAGACAGTATCCACATACACAGATTGATGATGTTGGTTTCCAGCCATACGCCGATCAGCTCCCACACGCCCATTGCCTCAAGCTGCGTTTGCAGACTTGCCATAGCAGCGGAGACATTCAGACTGCCGTTTATGATACCGGCGCTTCGTGAGACGACATTCTGTGCGACGTCGAATACCGACATAACGATGGTAAAGCAGTTGGTGAGAAGATAGGTGGCAACAAAGGTCTTGAAAATCCACTTGAAGATGTTGAACATATCAAATTCGTGCATGTTGTTTTTCTCCAAGATCATCTGGATCAGTTCATATACCAGCACGAATGTCAGAATAACACCCGCAATCGGAATGACGACGGTTTCTGATAGATTTCGGATCATATTGAAAACGCCGGCGTTCCAACCCTGCGGGGTCTGACCGACCTGTGAAGCCACATCGGTCACCTGATTGTTCACCGATTGAAAGATACCGGAATACTGTCCTGTGATTGCGTCAATTAAACCCTCTTTAATCCAGTCTGTTATCGAATCAAACAGACTTCCCATAGATTATGAGAACCTGTTTAAAATCTACTCATGACGCAAATAGTGTGATAAAATAGGAA
>JAFLVG010000018.1 GCA_022508445.1 Clostridiales bacterium
GAGCATCTGCTTTGCAAGCAGAGGGTCAGCGGTTCGAGTCCGCTAATCTCCACCAAACTACCCATAAGGGTAGAAAATAAACGCCCCATAAAGGCATGTAGCTCAGTTGTCGGGCAACGCAATGATAAGTGCCGACAAACAAAATCAATCAACAGAAAAACCCATAAAGGAATGTAGCTCAGCAGGTTAGAGCACCACCCTGATAAGGTGGGGGTCGGTGGTTCGAGTCCACTCATTCCTACCAACGATAAGGCGCCCTTGTGGCGCTTTTTCGTTGGTAGGAATGAGTCGCTGACCATGCGGTGCGTAGAAAAGTAAATTATGAAGTAATAGCCTGACACCGCATGGTTCGCTAGGCGCTTGCGCTGTGAAGCTCAACAAGCATATTGACAAAGAATAATAGAGAGCGTACAATGAATTTACAGCAAACGGGAGAATTGGCAAACAAGATTTCAGAAGTGCAATGGGTTAAGTGGGTACATCCGCGAACGCCGCCGGCAACCACATCATTCGCTTTGCGGAAGGAAAATATCCCGAATCACCTTTACACGACAATTGTCACTGCAAAGCGGAACAAATCGATAATGTTACGATAACGGCGGAATGCCCTATCGAAAAGTTTACTGGATATATTTTTGATGCGATTCAAAACAAAGGCAAGAAAGTTTTGTTTGAACATTGGGGCTTTACCATAACCGATTCAGCTTTTTTAAAATCCGAAATGGAAAAACAAGCGCATAATGCTTATCTTGCGGGTGAATATGAGTTAGGTAAGCTTGATTCCTACGGACAAAGAATAAGTATCTATGTTACGCTAGCAACAAAGAACGGCAAGCAAATATCATTTAAAACAGGTTGGATGACATATCCCGACGGAAAGATATTACTCACTACGCCATTTGGAGGTAAAGTATAATGAAAGAATACGATAGAGTGGAACTCATAAAAGACCGTGCGGAATACAGGAAAGCAGGCGTAAAAGTGGGCGATCGAGGCGTTATTTTAGGCGGCGATAGAAACGGATATTTTTTGGTATACTTCGACGGCGAAATTGTACAAGACGAAAATGGTGCATATTGCACAACCGAGATTGATGTCGGCGTCCGTGCCGAGGACTTAAAAGTACTAAATGAATGGTGATATTCGTTTTATGTTGGAATGCTATGACTATTAAATAGCACCATTGCAGGGCTTATTTCGTTGACCGCGGCCGGCATTCGTGGTATAATTGAGTTGCGGACAAAGGAGTACAAACGCGCATGTTGAGCGATTTTACAAAACTTACCGACGACTACGAAAATATCAAGATAAAGAGCAATTACCACACTCATAATTTTCTGTGCGGTCACGCCGGCGGAACGGTAAAGGATTATGTGGAGAACGCAGTGCATTGCGGCCTTGACACGTTAGGCATTTCCGACCACTGCGCGGCGCCGATCGCAAGCTATTCGCCGTATATCAATCTTCAAACGTTGCAAACGCGGTACTTGCCGCAGTTCGACGAGGCGAGGGCGCTGTTCGGCGGGCGTATCGAAATTCTTTCGGCGGTCGAGATAGAATATTTCGAAGGTTATGCCGACTATTACAAAAAGCTTCTCGATAAGCTCGATTATCTTGTAATGGGGCAACATGAATTTATTTATAACGGCAAGCACTGCGATTCCTTTTTCGACGGCGTAGGCGAGGACAATATCACGGCGTACTTTAAGAGCGTGGAGCTTGGGCTCAAATCGGGCTATTTCGCAATTCTCGCGCATCCCGACCTGATCTTTTACCGCCGTCCGACGATGACGAAAAAAATCGCGGCGGCGTTTGAAAGAACGGTGCGCACTGCGGTCGATTGCGGTGTCGCGCTCGAACTCAACGCCAACGGCATTCGCTCGCACGGATTCAGATATCCCACCGATCTTTTAATAGAATTATGCCAAAAGTACAACGCCGAGGTTGTCGTATCGTCCGATTGCCACAGCCCCGACGTTCTTTGCGACGAGTACATGTTAAGGCTGTACGATTATGCATTGAAGAAAAATCTCAACGTCACCGACACAATAAGAAAACAGTAAAACTACAAATTCGCTTGCGCTATGCCGTGTTTCGTGCTAAAATAAATATAGAGGTGTACACATGAGTAACAAAATATTGGTAGCATATTTTTCATGCGGCGGCGATACCGCAGTGGTGGCAAAACAGCTCGCTCGTGCGGCAGGCGCGGACCTGTTTGCAATTAAGCCCGCAATACCGTATTCGGAAGCCGATCTCGATTGGCACGACAAGAACAGTCGCACGTCCATCGAAATGCGTACAATGACTCCGCCCGCAATTGCAGAGCGCGTGGAAAACATGGACGAGTACGACACCGTGTTCGTCGGATTCCCGATCTGGTGGTATCTCGCCCCGACGATTATCAACGGCTTCCTTTCGAGCTATGATTTTTCGGGCAAGACAGTTATTCCGTTCGCTACAAGCGGTGGTAGCGAACTCGGCAAGGCCGAGGCGGTCTTGCAAGCAAAATGCTCCAAGCAAACGAAATGGTTGCCCGGCAAGCTCCTTAACGGCGATTTCACCGTGGAAGATATGAAGGCTTGGATCGAACAGTTGGGAATATATAATAAATAATAGAAAGTGTTCAGATGTTTTACTATTTAAATGAAACGCGGCTTTATCCGTTACGTCGGATGAAGCCGCATTTCAATTAGTTTTAAAATCCTATTTCGCGCAGTGCGGTTTTGAGCGTTTGCGCAGAGCTGTCGAGCGCCGCGGCTTCTTCATCGGAGAGCGGAATGTCAATGATGTCCTCCACGCCGCCCGAGCCGATGCGCGACGGCACCGAGATGTACACGTCGGATAGACCGTAGTGTCCGTTTACAAGCGCGCTTACCGACATGATTGAATGTTCGTCGCGCACTATGCATTCGCAAATGCGCGTGACCGCGGCGGCAATGCCGTAGTATGTCGCGCCCTTGCGCTCGATAATCTCGTAAGCGGAGTTTTTAACTTCGTCCGCGAGCTTTTTTCTGTTGTGCGCATGGCTGACGTAACCGCAGTGCGAGCAGTACTCGTCAAGTGCAATGCCGCTGACGTTTGCGCTCGACCATACCGCGAGCTCACTGTCGCCGTGCTCGCCGATTACGAACGCGTGAACACTGCGCGGATCTACATTTAGCCTGCGCCCGACAAGGAATTTGAGCCGCGCGGAATCGAGCACCGTGCCGCTCCCGAAAACTTGCGAAGAGGGTAGTTCCGACAGTTTGTGCGCGACGTACGTCAGAACGTCGACGGGATTTGTAACGACGAGAATGAAAGCGTCGGTGTTGTATCTTATTATCTGCGGAATAATAGAGCGAAAGACCTTGACGTTGTTCTGTATGCAGTCCATGCGCGTTTCACCCGGCTTTTGCCCGACGCCCGCTGTTATTATTATGATTCCGCAGTCCGAAATATCTCGGTAATCTCCTGCGCGTATCTCGACGGGGCGGGTGAACGGCAGACAGTGACTCAAATCCATTGCCTCGCCGACGGCGCGGTCGCGGCTAATGTCGATGAGCAGCATGTCTGTAAACAATCCGCTCTCCACGAGCGAAAACGCCGTAGAGCTTCCGACCATGCCGCACCCGATGATTGCTACTTTTCTTAAATTCATATTTAATCCCTTCGCTTTTTCTTTTTAATAGTTTTTGCCGCAAACATAAAACTATGCGATATTTAAATAAGGTTGGAATTATTGATTGCATTCCATATAAGCCAAATGGTAACGTTGACAATAAATGATAATTGTGATATAAAATATATCGAACTGCGTTTGGAGAAGATAATGGAAAAGGTCAAGAAGTTCGGCAAAAAACTGTGGATTGTGCTCGCAGCGGCGGCAGTGGCGGCTGGCGCGTTTTTGCTCACCGCATGCGGTCCGCACGATCATGACTATAAATCGAAGGTGGTTGCGCCCACTTGTATCGATCAAGGCTATACGCATTACAGATGCGAAATATGCGGATACGAGTACAACGACAAATTTGTAGAAGCCACCGGCATACACAGCTATGTCGATTATGTCTGCGAGTGGTGCGGCAAGATAGCCGACGACGCCCCTTATACACAGAATTTGATATATTACAGTATCGAAAGCAGCTACGGCGACGTTATCGGATACGGTGTAGCAAATGGAAGCGAAGGCTTGCGTAATGTGACGTACATAAAAATTCCGGCTACCCATGAGGGTAAACCGGTCTTGGAAATTGCACGTAAAGGTTTTGGTGGCAATATAAAGGGCGTGTCGATACCCGATAGCGTGACGGAAATCGGGGCAGAAGCTTTTTATAATTGCGACAGTTTGTTGGGTGTGGAGTTCGGCAACGGACTTGTAAGCATAGGCGACAGTGCATTTCGGGACTGCGAAGAATTAAAGAGCATAGAAATACCGAACAGTGTGACGAGCATAGAAGAATACGCATTTTATAATTGCCGCAACGTGAGGAGTTTGACAATAGGCGATTCGGTTACGAGCATTGGTGACTACGCATTTAGCGGTTGCTACAAATTAACGAGACTGGATATACCGAAAAGCTTGACGAGCATAGGGGAAGACGCGTTCAAGGGCGACGCATGTAGCTTAACGAGCATAACTGTTCAAAGCGGTAACGACAGATATTACAGCGCCGGCAATTGCCTTATAGATGAGAGAAGTAAAACTCTTATATTGGGCTGCAAAAACAGCGAAATACCAAGCGCCGGCAGTGTGACTGTTATAGGCGACGGCGCGTTCGCATCTTGTGTTGATCTTACAAGCATAATAATCCCGACCGGCGTGACGCGCATAGGATACAGCGCGTTCTCAAATTGCATTAAGCTAACGAGCGTAGAGATGCCGAGCGGCGTAACGAATATCGATGATTGTGCGTTCGAAAATTGCAGTAAATTGAAGAAAGCAGAGATACCGAACGGCGTGACGAGTATTGGCAGACAAGCATTTTATATGTGCGTAGAGCTTCAAGGTGTACGAATTCCCGCATCTGTAACGAGCGTCGGAAGTGATGCATTTAATTTTTGCTATAAGACCGAGAAACGGGAAGGCGACGTAGATTATGTAGATAAATGGGCGGTGTGGTGCTCCGATTACAAAAAATCGTTTTCTCTGCGAGCCGATACCGTCGGCATTGTAGATGAAGCATTTAACAATCGTTCTCATATGACGGAAATAAAGATACCCGACGGACTGAAATACATCGGTAGGAATGCATTCTACGGTTGCAAAAGCTTATCAAAAGTAGAAATACCGAGTAGTGTTGAGAGCATAGGCGAGCATGCTTTCGAGTTGTGCAGTGAGAATATTACGAGCGTAACGGTAAAAGAGGGAAACGAAAGATATCACAGCACCGGCAATTGCCTAATTGAAACAAGCAGCAAAACGCTTATGTTGGGTTGCAAAAACAGCGTGATACCGGACGACGGCAGTGTGACGAGCATCGGATATGCGGCGTTCTACGGTTGTAGCGGTTTAACGGGCATATCTATTCCGAACACTGTTACGAGCATAGGCAGTAACGCTTTTAATGGTTGTAGTGGGCTTACGAGTATTTCCATACCGAGCTCTGTCACGAGCATAGAGGGATTCGCGTTTTTCGGTTGCGATAAACTGATTCAGCTTGAAAATATGGTGTACTACGTAGATAAATGGGCCATAGAGGGCAGTACTTTGCTGACGTCGGTTGCTTTGCGCTCCGATACCGTAGGTATTGCGAATGGAGCGTTCCGCAGTTGCGGTAAAATGACTGAAATAGAAATGCCGAGCACGATCTCGAATATCGGGCAGTACGCATTCAACGGCTGTTACGCTCTGTCGAAAATCAAGTATAACGGCAAAATAGAGCGATGGAATGCGATAGTGAAAGCCGCAACTTGGAATAATGGCACCGGCAATTTTACCGTTGCTTGCACCGACGGCACGATAACAAAAAACGGTAGCGAAATAATTGTAAATTGAGACGGCTGAGATTGCTCGCTTCGCTCTCAATAACAAGTGTTTATTTTGCGCACTACGTTCAAAGTGACGTTAAAGCAGATTCTAACGTACCGAAGCTCGGGCGCAACGTAAAACTACTCATCTCAACAAACAAGCAATAACGTCAAAGTGACGTTAAAGCAATTTTTAACGTACCGAAATTGCTCGGGCGCAATGTAAAACTACTCATCTCAATAAACAAGCAATAACGTCAAAGTGACGTTAAAGTAATTGTAATAGTAACGCACTTACTCGGGTGTAACGAAAAACTAAAAACGCAAGTCAATACACGACGGTTAAAAAACACGACGGTTAAAATACTTGCGTTTTTTTGTGAAAAAGCGTAATATGAACTTATGCAAAAACTCGCACGGTTTATAGTGAATAAGCGGTGGTTATTGCTTGCGGTGTTTGTCGCGATTATCGCGTATTGCATATACGGGATGACGCGGATTGAGGTGGAATACAATATTTCCGCATATCTCCCGAGCAATACCGACACGTCCCGCGCGATAAAGATCATGGACAGCGAGTTCGCGAATTTAGGCTCGGCGACTGTGCTTGTCAAGGATATAAGCGGCGAGGATGCTGACGCGCTCGCCCGTGAAATAAGAGCAATCGACGGCGTGTCGAGCTTTACGTTCGACAGTTCGGACGAAAGCTGTTTCAAGAACAACAACGCACTGTTCTCGGTATTCTTTACGGGCGGAAGTAACGATCAGAAAGCTGTCGCGGCGTACGACCAAATGCTCAAAACGCTCAACAAGAGCGGATATAAATACAGCGTGCCGACGCCGCTCGTCAATAACTATGCGGAAACGCTCGCGAGCGAAGTGGTGGTAGTACTCGCTTTGGCGGCGGCGGTCATTTTCATAGTTCTGCTGTTTACCTCAAAGAGCTTTGCGGAAGTGCTGGCGTTCCCGATAGTGTTTATAGTCGCCGCTCTTCTCAATGTTGGTACTAACTATTGGCTGGGCAAGATATCTTTTGTTTCCAATACCGTCTGCATAATATTACAGCTCGCGCTCGCAATAGACTATGCGATAATCCTATGTCACAGGTTCACCGAAGAAAAGGACAAGAATCCCAACGCTCCCAAAGCCGCACTCATTGCTGCGTTGTCCAAGGCCATACCCGAAATCGCGTCGAGCTCGCTTACAACCGTATCGGGGCTTGTCGCGCTAATGTTTATGCAGTTGGGGCTTGGGTTTGACCTCGGCATGGTGCTTGCCAAGAGTATCATTTGCTCGCTAATCACAGTGTTCTTCCTTATGCCGTGCATATTGATGATACTGTCGAAACCGATGGACAAAACAAGACACCGCAACTTCGTGCCGAGCGTGCGTTTTATCGGCGGCGGTGTGGTAAAAGCAAGGTATGCGGTGCTCGCGGCGTTTGTCGCGCTTTTCGCAGTCGGCACAGGCGTCAGCCGATATATAACATACTGTTACAGCCAGAACGCAATAGACACGTCGCGCCCCACGGCGACAATGATTGCGCAGAGAGAACAGGCCAAGCTGTTCGGCGTGAGCAATACGTTTGTCATACTCGTTCCAGATACGGTGGACGAAAAAACCCAGCGCGAAATACTCGATACCGTTCAAAACGACGAGCTCATAACGTCGGCGCTCGGCTGGGCGGGCATAGCTCTTCCGTCGCGCAGTCAAGAAGGCAAGTCATACTACCTGACCGACAGCATCAACTATTTAGAACTCGACGATATAGCCGGCGTGGGCGAGGGGACGGCGTCATTGCTGTTTACGCTGTACGCGTTCAGCAACGGTGACAACCCCGCTGACCTTGCCGAATACCGCGTTCCTGCGGCACAGCTTTTCGATTATATTTTCGCAAGCGATTTTATAATGAATGCGGCAGGCGAGTCCGTAGCTCCGCTCGTCGAGTATAAATCGACGTTGGAGTTCGGCAAACAGCAGCTTGTCGGCAAGCGCCATTACAGGCTTGTGTTCAATATAGCTAGCGGCGTACAAACGAGCGAAACATTTGAATTCATAAAAAAAATGACTCCCAAGGTGAAGAGTATATGTCCGCAGGCGATATTCGCCGGCGAGAGCATGAGCGCTTACGACCTTAACGCCTCGTTCTCGCACGACAATATACTGATAACGCTGTTGACTATTGCTTTCATATATATAATACTCGCGTTCACGTTCAGATCGTGGGGAATCCCTATCGTGCTTGTGCTTGTAATTCAAGGCGCGATATTCATGAATTTCTCACTGCCAGTAATAATGGGCAATAATCTGTTTTTCTTCACGTACCTGATAGTCAGCGCGATACAAATGGGTGCAACGATAGATTACGCCATACTGCTTACAAACAGATTCAGACAGACGAAAACGCGCATGGATAAGCGCACCGCGCTAACCGAGTCCATTTCCGCGGCGTTCCCGACGATCATCACATCGGGGACTATAATGACGATCGCGTCCTATCTCGTCGGATTTTTGACGAGCGATCCGCTCATATCGTCGATGGGCATGACGCTCGGCGCAGGCACGTTGATATCCATGTTCTGCGTTCTTACCGCGCTTCCGGCGCTTCTCTTTGTGCTCGATCCGTTGCTTGACAAAACGGTATTAAAAGGCAGGTTAAAAGCAAAGAATATAAAAATGCCCAACCCGAGTCTTCCGCCGAGCGCAATGTAAAAGTCGCGGCGGCGGCAGTGCAATCAAAGACTTTTGTGCGGTGCGGCTTGTTTTTTCGCCGCCTAAAAAATTTTTCAAAATTTTTAAAAAATCTTTGTAAAAACGCTTGACATATATATTTAGGTGTGGTACTATAACAAAGCTGTCGCGTTAAGCGGCAGTACACGGGTCATCCAAGTATCGCGAATAAGCCATACCTCTGGACATAATGAGCAATAACGGAAAGGGGAACAAACCCAAGTTGTTGTTTGTTGTGTTTTTTTTGACCTTAACGGTCCCCGCGTCGCACATTGACAACTGCATATAACTTAAAGCGAGTATACAAATATCAAATAATATTGGTGATATGTGTTACCAGTACGCAATTTGAAGTTTATATCTTGTAATTTCTTATTTTTAGGAATTGGACGATTAAGCTACCAAGAGCATACGATGGATGCCTAGGCATCAAGCGCCGATGAAGGTCGTGATAAGCTGCGATAAGCTGCGGTGAGTTGCAAATAAGCTTTGACCCGCAGATGACCGAATGGGGAAACCCGGTTATAGGAAACTATAATCGTGTGCAAGTGAATTCATAGCTTGTACAAGGGAACCCGGGGAACTGAAACATCTTAGTACCCGGAGGAAAAGAAAGTAAATTAACGATTACCTTAGTAGTGGCGAGCGAACGGGTAAGAGCCCAAACCGTATATAGCAATATGTGCGGGGTAGTGGACTTGTATACGGGCACTTGGTATAAGTAGCCGAAGCTGTTTGGAAAACAGCGCGAAACAATGTAAAAGCCATGTAAGCGAAACCTATGTCATAGCTCACAAGTATCCGGAGTACCACCGAACACGTGGAATTGGGTGGGAAGCAGGGAGGACCATCTCCCAAGGCTAAATACGACCTGATGACCGATAGTGATTAGTACCGTGAGGGAAAGGTGAAAAGCACCCCGGAAGGGGAGTGAAA
>JAFLVG010000019.1 GCA_022508445.1 Clostridiales bacterium
TACAAAAACGGCACTATGGCGGGTGCTTGAATAAACAAGTGCGCCGCTGCGCGGCTTTATATTTGCCCATGAAAAAAACAGCCTTTCGGCTGTCTATGGCGGAGGCAGAGGGATTCGAACCCCCGTAGGCTTTCACCTTAACAGTTTTCAAGACTGCCCCGTTATGGCCACTTCGGTATGCCTCCGTATATTTTTGATATGATTTCCGCAAAAATGTGATTTTGTTGCTCAAAAAGCATTTTGTAGAAATATTTGTAGAAATTGGTGTTTGCTCGAAATATTTGTAGAAAATCTTAACCGTTTGAACAGTTCGCCCGATAGGGCTATTTTAGCGTATTTTTTGGTCTTAAAGCAAGCGTTTTAGCTATATTCGCATTTCCCGCAAAAACGTTTGTAGAAAGATTTTATCGAATAGACCGCCGTAATTCAATCGCTTTTCAAGACCGCCTCGTTATGACCGCTTCGATACGCCTCCGTGTTTATTAAGTTGTTTGCGTCGGTTTTATTTACCGACTTTAACAGTATAGCGAATTTTAGTAATAATGTAAAGCGATTTGTCGGTTAAAACTCGCGTGTGATCTAAAACATCACGAGCAGAAATCCCACAAGCACGCCCACAAACAGCGACAGGGCAGGAAGCTTGCTTTTCCACATCAATATGGACTCGGGCAGAAGCTCACCGAACACCACGTAAAGCATTGCGCCGCTTGCAAACCCGAGCGAGAGCGTTAGCATTATCGCGTTTATTCCACCGAGCGCATATCCGATGAGCGCGCCAAGCACGGTCGGCAAGCCGCTTAATGCGGTGAGTGCCGTTGCTTTGGGCTTTTTCATGCCGCCCGAAATAAGCGGAACGGACACCGCCATGCCTTCGGGAATATTGTGAAGCCCGATTACTATCGCCATGATAAAGCCTGTACCCGAAAACAGATTTGCGGTCAAGTTGGGTGTAATCGCATAAGACGCTCCGATTACCATGCCTTCGGGCAGGTTGTGAAGTGCGATTGCGGTCATCATTACCAGGCCTGCGACAAACAGATTGGATTTTTCGTTCTTGTGCGTTTCGAGGTGGTTGGAATGAATGAGCTCGTCCAGATTGTCGGCAGTGGACGGGTGATCCTTATCGATATGCTTTACTTCGTTGTTTGTGCATTTGTCTATAACGTAGTTGAGCGCGTACACGAGCGCGTATCCCACAATCACTGCCGCAACGACGATAATGGGCGTGTGCCACGGCATAGCTCCTTCGCGCATCATTTCTATCGGCTCGTTCATGAGGTCGAAGCAGACCACGGCGAGCATTATTCCTGCGGCGAACGACAGCAAAAGACTGACCGCCTTGTTCGAGTCGCGTTTGATTACCGCGCCCACGACTCCGCCCAGCCCCGTGCCGACGACGCCCGAAATCAGGGTTATTACGATTATTGCCAAGTATTCCATTATGTCTTTGTATTTCGCGTTGGTTTTACTGTTTATATTATAGCACACGGCACGCAAAAGACAAACATTTTTGCAGGCAATCGGCGGCGTTTTCGGGGCATGTGAAAAATTATTTCGTTGACATAGCGTGTGCCGAATGGTATAATACTAAAAATCTGCGTCTGTCGCATTCACGGAGAAATTAAAATGTCGGAAGAGAAAAAGGCGGCGGCTACACGCTACCACAGAAAAACCTTGCTTGACGCGGCAGATCGGCTATTGATGCAGTACGGCTACGACGGCATGAATATGAATATGCTCGCAAAAGAGGCGGGCTATTCCAAAGCTACGGTATACGTCTATCTTTCGAGCAAAGACGAGATAGTGCGGCTTTTGTGCATAGAAAGATTGAAGCTACTGCGCAAGGAATTTTCGGTCATTCTCAAAAACGACGGCGATGCGCAGGAGAAGCTCGAAGCGGTTTTGGCCGTACTCGATGAGTTTGCCGCCGAGGACAGCACATATTTCGACTTTATTTGCTCGTCTGAGTTTGCAGACGAGTTTTCGGAAGCTCCCGACAGCGCGAAACAGCTCTCTGCGCTCGTAAAAGACATTCTTGACGAATTGTCCGCGCTCATGCCGCGCGAAGAGCTTAAAAACAAATGGTATGCGTACTACGGCAGAATCAAAACCGAAAAGATGTTCGGCAAGTCCGACGGAGCGAAAAAATGAGTCTTATCGAATTTAAAAACGTGAATAAGATTTACAAGCTCGGCGAGATTGACATCACCGCGCTCGACGGCGTGGATTTTGAAATCGACGCAGGCGAGTTTGTTGTCGTGCTCGGGGCGTCCGGCGCAGGAAAGACCACCGTACTCAATATTCTCGGCGGAATGGACGTTGCGTCGAGCGGCGAGGTGATTGTGGACGGCGAGGATATAACTAAATACAACGCGAAAAAGCTGACGCTGTTCCGCCGCGAAAAAGTCGGGTTTGTATTCCAATTCTACAATCTTATATCAAACCTCAACGCGCTCGAAAACGTCGAGTTTGCGGCGTCGGTTACCGCCGATCATCTCGATCCTGCGGAAACGCTCGAAAAGGTCGGACTGAAAGAACGCGCCAAAAACTTTCCGAGTCAGCTCTCGGGCGGTGAACAGCAGCGCGTCGCGATAGCGCGAGCGGTGGCGAAAAATCCGCTGTTGCTTCTTTGCGACGAGCCGACGGGCGCGCTCGATTACAAAACGGGAAAAATGGTTTTGAAGCTGTTGGAGGACGTAAACGTCAAGTACAACAAGACAGTCGTTTTGATCACGCATAACAGCGCAATCGCGCCTATGGCTGACAAGGTCATTCATATGAAAAGCGGCAAGGTCGAAAAGGTGGAGTTAAACGGTGAGCGCGTGTCCGTTGACACAATCGAGTGGTAGAGCGGACAAAAAGGAGATAGCGCCATAAAGTACATTATGCTTAAAACGTTTCGCGATATCCGCGAAACCATAGGGAGCTTTATTTCGATTGTTGCTGTCATAATAATCGGATGCTTTTTCTTTGCCGGAATTTCAGCAGGCTCGGCGGCGGTCACACGGCAGGTCGACGATTACTATGAGTCACAGCACCTCGCGTCCGTTCGGGCGGAATACATGTACGTCAATTCGCCGGCGGTGAGCGACATATCCGCCGAAAAAGGCGTGGAAAAGGCGGCCGGATACAACACGTTTTACACCAAAACGCAGTTGCACGGCAAAAAACTCGATATGGTTATAACTACACTGACCGAGGGAATAGACGAACCGTATGTCGTATCGGGACGGCTTCCCAAATCCGGCGCGAAAGAGATCATGGTCGATTCGCTCACCGCGAAGGAGCACGGTGCGAAGGTCGGAGATATATTGGAGTTTGATATCGATACCGTGAAAAAGATTTCGCTTGTGATGAACGTGCAGGGCACGGGCGATCAAACACCGCAGTACACGATAGAACCGGGGACCGAGCATTACGAGTTCAAGGTGAGCGGCATTTATCATTCGCCCGACACCATTCACAAGGTCAATTTGCGCAACACGGCGGCACAGCCCCGTGAATTTATAACCGCGTTCGTAGATTACGGCGAGATCGCATTGTTCGAGCCGAACGCCACGGTCGTCATGATGAACGCCGACGGGGGGTGGGACGAGGTGTTGCGCTTTGATCAAATACCTTCCGAAATAAACGTGTACAACGGCATTAAGATAATAAGTGACGGCAAGGCTAATCCCGACACGCTGTTCGGGCGATTTTCGCTGTCGAGCGCCGAGCAAATAATGGGGCTTTTCGCAAACCCCGCGGCGGCGGCAGGGCTTTACATGTACAGCTTGGAGCGCGAGAATTTCCCGTCGGCCGCGATGTTTGACAGCATAAACGACACAATAGCCGCGCTTGCGGCAATACTGCCGCTCATGTTCTTTGCGGTCGCCGCCGCGATCACGGTGATTTCGCTGTCCAAGACGGTGGAAAATCAGCGCATGCAGATAGGCGTCATTCAAGCTCTCGGCGTTGGCAAGGGCGCGGTGTATTTTTCGTATATTTTCTATGCGCTCTTTGCGTGCGTAATCGGCGGAGCGGTCGGAGGAACGCTCGGAATAACGATTGTGCCGCGGTTGCTCGATATGCTGTATGCGCGGCAGTTTGTCATGCCGCCCACGCCCGCGCACGTCAGTCCGCTGTTTCTTTTCCTCGGAATCATAATTGCATCCGCGCTCGCGTGCTTTGCGGCATTTCTTTCGTGCCACAGAACGCTGAAAGTCAAGCCGGCACAGGCAATGCGTCCCAAGCCGCCCAAAAAGACAAAGCGCATTCTCGTCGAGCGTTGGACGGGGCTTTGGAACAAGCTTGGTTTCGGCGCGAAAATGAATCTTCGCAACATGTTTTTGCACAAGATTCGCATGATGCTGTCGTCCGTCGGGATTATCGGGTGTCTCGCGCTTATGATAGGGCTTATGGGACTGAAAGACAACATGGCTTTTTCGTTTAATCGTTACGACGCGTCGACCGATTACGACTTGACAGTGGTCATCGACGGCGCGGTCGATCTCGAAAACTTCGAGTTTGACGCGGAAAACGCAAAAAACTTCGAGCATGTGACGTTCGCGCCCCATTTTACGGGCAAGTTCACGTTTAAGAACAAGACGGCGGACATGACCGTCATGGCGCTTCCGACAAAGCTCGGCGCAGACGATTACAAGCACGCAAACGCCGATTGCATCAAGCTGTACACAGATCTCGACGGAAAGAAGCGAGTTGTTATGGACGACAACACGTTTGCAATCCCGAACAATCTTGCCGACAAGCTCGGCGCAAAAGCAGGCGACACCGTGACGGTAAGCGGATATTCGCTCGATAACCGTGCCGTCGAGTTCAAGATAAAAATATCTCACGTCGTGTACGAGTATTTCGAGCAAAAAGCGTATTGCTCATACGCGGTTTTCGAAAATAACGGAGTGGGGCTTTACGCCGACACCGCTTATGCCAAAATCAAAAAGGGCGCTTCGCTAAACACGGCGATAGAACGATTGAAGGAAAACGAACGGGTGCGCGACGTGCGTTCGTTTGCCGAAACTTTCGCAACGCTTAAAGAAAAAATGAGCACGCTCGATTACGCGGTCGTGCTGTTCGTCTTGGGCGCCGCGGTGCTTGCCGTAGCCGTCATTTACAACATCACCGCGACAAACCTAAAAGAGCGCACGCGAGAGATTGCGACGCTCATGGTGCTCGGTTATAAATCGCGAGAAACGGCGAACATGCTCATTGTCGAAAACATGGTAATTACTATGATAGGTTGTATCGTAGGCCTGCCGCTCGGGTACGGCCTTTTGGTGTGGCTTGTTGCGTTGACAACGTCCTTCAACGTTTTCATTACGGGCTTTTTGAGTTGGTATACGGCTATCGGGTGTATGGCGCTCACGTTTGCGTTCTCGCTTATCGCAACGCTCATGTTCAACATGAGGATTAAAAAGATTTCCATGGTCGAAGCGCTTAAAAGCGTTGAGTAGAGAATAAACGAAAATAAACAGTCAAAACAAAACCCTCGCTTTTCACTGTTGCGAGGGTTTTGTTGTTTCGGTTAGCCGTCGATTTCGAAGTGGCTGTTGGCGTGGCGCGTCGGGGGCATTCTGTTGCCTTTCTTCACGCGCACGGAGCCGACGACTTTGCCGCTCGACGATACGATGTTGTATTCGCCGGTCTTGGGGGCAATCTTGCCCGATGTCAACTTTTCAACGCTCATGATTTCCTCCTCCATACTATTTTGTCGAATTTCGGGGAAAATATACGCCGCAGAGTGCAGCTACGCAAAAATCGAGCGTTCCGAGCGACTAATTGTGCAAAAACCGTTTCATCTCGTCGATGTTTTTCTGCTGCACCCACAAAAGCTTGTAACCGATGTTTTTCACGTCGTTGTCCACGTCGGCAAACGTAGAGAGCTTGGACGTGCATTCGGTCACGCCTTTCGTGGTGCCGTCGATGATCATTTTTGCGACCTCGTTTTCGGGCGTTTCGTCGTTTATTTTCATGTCAATCATCATGCCGGCCATCATGCGTGGAAACTTGCCCACCGACTTGGGCTGCTCATCACGCTCTTCGAGCTTTCTCGTCACCTGTGCGCAAACGTCCGAATAATCGAAAATGTCCTTCTCGACGGCGTTGCGAAGCTCGCCGGGGCCGATATTGTTGTTTACGTGTTCGAGCGTGTCGCGCCCCATTTGCGCGGCTTGGTGAAGCTGTTTCAAAAACTCGACCTCGCGCTCGATCTTGACCTTTTGCTCTTCGGTGAGTTCTTTTTTGTTGTCTTCCATGGTAAAATTCCTCCGCGACTATTTTGCGCGGAATGCCCGTAATTTATGCTTCAATATAAGCAAAAGCGTATAAACGATTGAATAATCGACTGACGGTGCCGAAATCAGAAAAACCGTAAAAGGAAACAGCCGACAATGCAACCCGTGTACGTTGCTACGAGCGCAACGGGGATCGCATAGCGCAGACGGCGGACATGCGATTGCGAAAAATAAATGGTCGAAATGTAAAAAACTGTTTCGCTCGAACCGTAAATGACAGAAGCACATCGCCCGATATAGCTGTCCGCGCCGTAGTTTGTGTAGATTCCGTCGAGAATGGCGAGCGAGCCCGCGCCCGACACGGGGCGTAAAAACATGAGCTCCGCTACTTCTTTGGGAAGCCCCACCGATTTGAGTGCAGGTTCGAGCGCGTTTGCAAGATATGCCGAAGCGCCCGACACTCGAAACGCCTCCACGGCAACCATGATCGCGAGAAGATAGGGGAAAACGTTTATTGTGAGATCGACAGCTTGCCGAGCGCCGCCGATAAAGCCGCCGTACGGCTCTCTGCGGCGGATGAACGACGCCAAAAGCACGATGAGAAAAAGTATTGGAATTATGTATGCGCTCAACGTGATTCTCCTTGTGCGGAACGTTTTTTACTGCGCCGCAAAGATTTGGACGGTTTTTCCGACTTTTGTGCGTGACGGTGGCGAGGAGTGCGCGACGGTGTTATATTGCCGAGCGGTGCGGACTCCGATAGCTCGACTTCTTTGTTTTTGCGCGGACGGTCGAATATCTTTGAGCAAAGTTTTACACCGATTATTCCGATAAGCGTGGAAAGCACGGTCGCGACGAGCGAGGGAAAAAGGAAGTCGGCAGGGTTAATCGAGCCTGCGGTCGCGCGCATGCCGATGACCGTTGTGGGCAGGATCTGTAAGCTCGTAGCGGAAATTACAGTGAGCATAATCATGTCGGTGGAGGCTTTGGCGCTTCCGTTATCCATGCGGTTTATGGCTGTTATAGCCATGGGCGTCGCGGCATTGCCGAGACCGAGCAAGTTGGCGGAAACGTTCATGGTGATGTATTTGCGCGTTTCGGTGTCGCACGACGGGAACAGCCGAGATATAACGGGGCGGAGTAGGCGTTCGAGCCCGCGCGACAGCCCCAGCCGCTCGATGAGCGCGAAAAAGCCCAGCCAGAACGCGTAGAGCGCAAGCAGATTGAGCGACAGCTCCACCGCACCGTGCGCGCCGTCTATCATGGAATTGACCGCGGCGGCGGGATTTGTAAACAGCATTAGTCCGAGCGAACTGACGAGCATTATCAACCAAATAAACGCCATGATATATTTTACGGAGCGCCGATTTTAATAGAACATTTTATGCGCAAAAAGTCGAATTGCGATGTTTGACCGAAGAGGCGCAGGGCATATAAAACATTGACTTTTTTTCGAAAGAAGAATATAATATTCGAAACAGAAAACCCTAAAACCGAAGCGCGGAGGCTTTGTCTGTGAACGTAATGCTGTACATATCAGCGCCGATATTGGCGGTTTTGATATTGGTTTTCTATTATTATTTTGTAAGGCGCGCATGCATGGCGACAGGGATCATAGACACCGAAAGACGGAGCGTGCGCGCAGTGACGCTGCTGCTCGCCGCGTGCTTAGCGCTTTTAAGTTGTTCGATTTTCAGCTTGGGCGCGATATTTTCACTGCACGTTATCGCGGTCGCGCTGTTAATGCAGTTTATAAACTTTATCGTTAAATGTATCGGGAAAAGCAAATATAAAAACGGTTTCGCGGTGTGGAAGAAAATCTACGGCAGTGGGATCGTGCCGGTCATAGTAGCCGTCGCAATGATGGTTTTCGGCTTTGTGAACATGAACAACATCGTCGAAACGGATTATACTGTGTATACCCAAAAGAACATACGCGAGCAAGGATATACCGTCGCGCTGATTGCCGACGTTCATTTCGGCGTGTCCGTGGACATAACGGAGCTTAAATCTATTTGCAACGACATAAGCAAGAAAAACGTGGACATCGTGGTGCTTTGCGGCGACATCGTGGACGAGAATACTACCGCAAGCGGGATGCGCGAGGTGTTCGCGGCGCTCGGTGGCATAACGAGTAATTACGGTGTTTTCTATGTTTACGGCAATCACGACCGCCAGCCTTATACGGACGACAAGACGTTCGGCGCCGATCAGCTCCGAAAAACGATCGAGGATAGCGGTATAACGATTTTGAGCGACGAGGTTTACGCCGTCAACGATGAGCTTGTGATAGTGGGCAGGGAAGATAGGTCATACGGCAAAACGGACAGAAAATCAATCGCGGATCTAATCTCGGATGTCGATAGAAATAAGTTTATACTCACGGTCGATCATCAGCCGACGGAGTATAAGGAGAACGGGCAGGCGGGGACCGACCTGTTGTTGTCCGGGCATACGCACGGCGGTCAGATTTGGCCGGCAAACATTATTTTCGATTTGTTCGGGCTAAACGACGCGGTGTACGGATATACACGAATAAATAAAACAACGCAAGCAATAGTCACGTCGGGGCTTGCAGGCTGGGGGTTTCCGGTAAAAACGGTCGCGCCGGCAGAGTACGTGATAATCAAAATAAAAGGGAAATAAAAACGAGAAAAAAAACGCAAAAGAGAAAAGGAAAGGAAAAAGAGCGCATAGTCAGTCAAGCCGCGAATATTCTTTTCACAATAAGTGGCGGAAAAGCGCTTGACAAAAGAACAATAACATGGTAGAATAATCTTCGGTCGTGGCCCCATGGTCAAGCGGTTAAGACATCACCCTTTCACGGTGAAATCATGGGT
>JAFLVG010000002.1 GCA_022508445.1 Clostridiales bacterium
TAATCATAGTAAATACCTTCAATAATTCATAGTTATTTTAATTTAAATGCATTTGATTCATAGTGATTTTAGAACTTCACTGTTATTAAAATAGATAGCGCTTGTTATTGTAATTACGACTGAAAACGCTGAGTAAATAAAACATTCGAATAAAAATTTTTTCATCTCTGACGTATGGAACATTTGATTATTATAGTGAAGTTGCTATCCGGAAAGCAAAAATAATGGAGGAATAATCAAATGTTTAATCCAGCACAGGAAATGTCAAGTATCGCCTTTGATAAAATTTTAGGCGGTGCACTCAACGCGGTAGTCAACGCGCAAAACAATTCGTCATTGACGACGGTAAACTTTATTAAGAGCGTCGGCTTCCAAAACGACGAAAACGGCAACATAGTAAAACCGGTTTACGTCGATTTCAAATACCCCAAGGAAGTAGCGCCTTATCAGCCCGGCGCGCCTGCCGCGTACTACTTTACCGTTAAGAAAAAAGGAAAGAACTACGACGAGAACGCGCTGAACGGCGGAGCATACGACGTAGGCGGCGCAGAAGGCGTCGTACTTAATTTTACCGTCGATACGGACGGCGCTATTTGCGCGGTCACAGTTGTCGAAGGCGCAGATAAGCTCTCCGAAAGTAGCAAATTAACGCTAAAAGAAAATGCAGGCGGCGAAGGTGCCGAGTTTGAACTCGGCAAGCGTGAAGCTGTCAAGCCCGTACCTGCGGAATACCAAGAGATGACGTTGCAAGTGCCTTTGCTTACGATTGTACCCATCCCGTTTATTCGCGTGGCGTCCACGGACATAGAGCTGAACGTAAAGATAAACTCTATCAATACTTCCAGCGAGTCGTCCGATACAAACGTAAGTGCCGGCATGACGGCGTCGGCTAAATACAAAAGCATTTTCGTCAGAGGGAACGTCAATATCAACGCATCGGTTTCCCATCAGAAAAAATCCTCTTCTACGGAAGAGATAAAAAAGGAGTACTCGCTCAATATCAAAATACATGCCGTTCAGGACGACGTACCGGTTGGCATGAGCAGAATCCTCGATATACTCGAAGAAGCGATTGTGCCTAAGGCCTCCGGTCAAGCGATTGCGGCTTAAAAAAGAAATAGAGAGGGCTGTAATCAATGGTTGAGCTTTCCACGTTTATAGGTCAAATAATTTCCGATGTAGCAACCGCGCGCACAAATGCGGATTCTTATGCGGCAAGCACCAGCGAGCGATACCATGCAGATCCGTTTGTAAAAAACATGCCCATTCCGCACTACATTATAGAGAGCGCCGAAATTGACGTGCCTGTTATGGTAGTCGGGATAACAAAGAGTTCCGACGAGTTTGAGGGGCAGAAAGAAAAATTATTCAATGTAATCAAAACAAAGCTCCCAGTTCTACTCGTGCGCAATTACAAATTTTCCTATGTTAAAAGTAGGGAAGCCGAAAAGGAAAAAGAGGCGGAAGAGAGCCGTTCACGCGCAAAAATGCGCGTCGAAACCAAAAACGTTGAAGAAAAGAAAAAGAACGTTCACACGGTGTATACTGCAAATTTTTCCGACGAACTGCTGGAAGAGTTCGAGTCATCGGCAAATCAAATCACCGAGAAAATGGTGGTGAACATAAAGAGCTACATTGATTCGTACAACTATGACCTTGTAAAAATACTCGAATTATCCGACGAGTTTATGCGGTGTCTTGAAAAAGAGATAAGAAGTGACGTTTCGACTTACAAAAAAGAGTCGTGTCCTTTTG
Organism: Clostridiales bacterium; assembly: GCA_022508445.1. Lineage (GTDB taxonomy): Bacteria > Bacillota > Clostridia > Christensenellales > Pumilibacteraceae > Anaerocaecibacter. Next base: position 1,756 of record JAFLVG010000002.1, read on the forward strand.
TCGACGGCTCAGCCATAGTTTCCGCAGCAAAGTACATTGGGAATCTGATGTTCTTTGAGTTCAAAAATATTATGCGGTCTAATGCTGCCGTCCAAGTAGACGTGAACACAGTCCAGATGAACGAGTATGCTACTAAGGATTGCCTGATGCATATCAAGCTTAAGGTCAAGGAGCAGGATTTGTCGCTAATCGTTGAGGAGGGGGAGAACGGGCGCGAAAAGCGGTATCTCTCGCTATCGTAAATGCTCAATTACGCAGTGTACTTACAACTGAATGCTATGCTTGGCGAAATATCCAAGCTGACGCCGCTACTGAAAAATGCGGTTGGCGGTTATGCTCGTTCGGCGGAAACTCTATTGTGTGCTTTTCAAAATGTTGTTGACGAACAGCGGTTGAGCCTGTCGTCCGACATTGCAATCGAGTTGCAAAAGTTGATTTCGTTTGACGGCAAAGAGCAGACGCGTCGCAGTCCACGGAAAGAGCGTGATATGTTCGCCGTGGGCTGCGTAGAACGCGTCCGACAAAGCATTAAGACTTATCTCGAAAAATACGACAAAACGTTTTCCGAATGCGCCGACGCGTGCCGACAGCTTGCGGCGCAGATTATAGCGGTAAACGGAGATATGCCGCTTGGAGTAAATGCAGTTGATACTATGTTATCCATTGCTCGCACAACGGATGCGTTAAAGCCTTATTATGCACAGCTTGTCGGCGCAGTCGGTTTATTTAATTTAAGGGCGATATTAGATTCCGTCCTTCCGCAAATTACAAATTAAAAAGGAGATTATAAAATGATAGTTCTTAAAGGACTTGAGGACAAGGCAGAATACAGAGATGGAAATTTAGTATGCAAAAATGTATCTCTTTCATCTTTATTTTATAGTAATGATTTTCGATATAACATCGATTTAGAAGATGGTTGTTTTCAATTTGGTTGGGATTCATTGTGTATTTTCGAAGAAGAAGATACAGGGTTTAGACTTATGAAACAGATATGCTATAAACACAATGTTGACATACCGGATATCAAGCATTTTACTCAGGTGGTAACGCGAGCCGTTGAGACTTGTACATTCGCGCATATTACTGTCGGAAATATACACATACTCGCACATTTAGATGATAATCAGTTAGAAAGAGGCTACTATGATATTGCCGCAGAGGTGACTGCTGCAAAAATTAAATGTAACGAAAATGGAGTCATAGGCTTTTGTAGTCGTATTAACTGCGAAGACGAAGCTAAGTTTTCAAAAGATCTAAAAGATTTATGTAAAAAAGAATACAACGAATTAATACGGCATCCGGGAGATAAAAGCAATTGGCCGACCGATGAAAAAACACTGAATAGTAAATTATTAGGTCACTTGGAAATCGGTTTATGCCGAGAAAACGGCAATGTGATATTGTTCGGGGATATTACAGATATCTCTGATATTGACAACAAAACTATGTCAAAACCATCGCGACACTTTATAGGTCAAGAGCAGCTTTTTGCAGTCAAAGAGACGTTGAAAACATGTCACCGTTAATGGAAAACAACGATATTTATTTTTATAAAACACGCCGTCTAAAAACGGCGTGAATTTTTTTAGTATATAACGTATGGAACTTTTTATTTGTAAGCTGAGAAAAAGGGGTTCGTAATATGAGCCGAAAATACGATAGACAAATAAATTTACTGAATTATTTAATGCACAGCGGAAGGACAACGATATTGAACTTATCGAGCGAGCTGGGCGTATGTATACATACAATAAAGCGCGATATAGCCGATCTGCAATATCATTTTCCAATCTTTACATATGCCGGAAGGGGTGGCGGCGTCGAATTAAATGCTTGTTTCAGTTTTAACAGTTATCTTCTTACGCATGATAATGTATTGCTAATAAAACGGGCACTTGAATTTCTTGCCGGAACAGAAGAAGCAGGAGCTTTGGAAGCTCGTTCTTTGTTATATAAAATTTTCCATACAGATTAATAAAGTATCTGTGATATAACTTATAATGGATTGACCGATAAACTTTGGATTGCAAACTTGTATCGTCCCTGTTTTGAGCTATAATTACGAGAATAAGGACTATGCACGATGTCGAAAGATTTTAAAGGATTCGCTGATAATTGCGGCTTCGTTTATGGTGGTGGGCGTGTTCTGCTTTGAAGTGTTGCCCGTGCAGGTGATAAAATTGTTTTCAAATGATGCGGAAGTGCTTGTAATCGGCACGCCCGCGTTCAGAATAATAGGTGCAAGCTTTTTCTCGGCGGCTGCATCTTTACTGATGCCCGTATTTTTCAGGCAATCGGAAAACAGACGGCAAGCGTTCTACTGTCGCTAACGCGGCAAATCTTCTGTCTGCTCCCTATCTTCTGGCTGTTTTCACTCATTGGTTTGCAATATACATTGATAGCATTCCCCGTATCGGAAACCATTGCGGGCGGCGTAGGCTTGCTTCTCTATGCAAGGCAAGTACATAAGTGGAAACAAGAAACATAATCGTGTTATCGACCCTATACCTCATACATAAATAAAGGCGAATATCTGTCAACACAGGTCCAAGAAATAGTATTGTAGAGTAAAACCAATACAAAATATTATAAACAAGGCTATATCGAATAGGAATAAGCCTTGTTTTTTGAATAAAAAGTTCCGAATTTACAATATAAAATCTATTTTTACTCAAATTTTACACATATCAATAAATCTCTGTACGGCAGGTGAGGGATTTTTGGCGTACACCACGCCGTAAGGCATACGATAGTCCCATTCCATAGGGAGTGTGATTAGCGAGGGGTGAACATCTTTCCATATATCGAGCGTTTCCATAAGATAGTTGTTTTGCTCGCACTCGTTAAAAATAGGAGTGTCGTAGCGGCTCGGCGCATCGATGATTTTTACTTTCGGGTGTTTGGATAATATCTCATCACGCATTTCGTCTAAAATAGGGGAAAGACCTCGTTTTAATATCATAATGTTTTCGCCGTCCAAATCCGACCAGCATAGGCTCGTTTTCTTTGCCAAGCGGTGCTTTCTCGGAACGGCGATACGGCAAGGTATATGTTCAAGCAAAAGAATGTTGAACTTCTCTTGCCAATCCGTCGCATCGCACGGGCTGACAAAACAGTCTATTTGTTTATGCAAAGCTGTATCCAAACTGTTGGGTTCGTCGTCGATCGGCACGATTTGGATGCGATACGGGAGCGATCCGTCGTCTATGTGTGACCATAAATCCACAAGCGTTCGACAGGGGCGGAGAATAGATGTCCCAACACGAATAATCGCTTGTTCCGATTTTGCAATCTCCTTTGCTCGCGCTACTGCGCTATCGGAAAAGTCTATAATCTTTTTTGCATCATCATAGAACGAACGACCTGCCGCGGTTAAGACTACGCCTTGATTTGTGCGCTCGAACAGCTTTACGCCGACTGTTTGTTCGAGCTTATTGATACGGTTCATAATCGTAGCGGGGGTAGTATAATACAGTTCCTCGGCGGCTTTTAAGAAACTTCCCTTATCGGCTACCGTTATAAAGGTTGTTAACTCTCGACTATACATACGAACCTCGCTTTTAGTTTTTCTAAAAACCATTATAACATTTTGGTGGATATAAAGTCAAGTTTTATATTGTATAATGGGATTATGGAAGAGACGATTAAGAACAATAAACCGACCGGCAATCAATTTTTATTGGAAGGCTCGCCGTGGAAAGGAATTTTGAAGTTTGCTCTTCCTGTATTCTTGGGGCTTTTATTGCAACAGCTCTATAATACTGCCGATACGATTATTGTCGGTAATTTCGAGAGCGAGGACGCGATGGCGGCGGTCGGCGCAACGGCGGTTCTCACGATGGTTTTTCTGGCGTTTGCCAACGGGTTTTCTGCCGGGGCAGGTGTAATCGTCGCGCAACTTTTCGGGGCGAAAAAGGAAGATGAAATGCGTAAAAATGCTTGTACTTCCATTTTGCTGATGATCGGCATGGGTGTTCTCTGTACAGGCATTGCGCTTTTGATTAACAGACTCGTGCTACAATACATTCTCGATACGCCTTCCGACATTTTGGATACGGCGGTTGTATATTTCAGAGTGTACGCGCTCGGATTGATATTTCAGTTTGGCTATAATATCGTGGCCGCCGTTTTGCGCGGAGTGGGGGATAGCCGCGCAACAATGTACTTTTTGCTTATTGCCGCCGTCATAAATATCGGACTTGATATATTATTTGTAGGTGTTTTTCATCTCGGTGCTTTGGGCGCGGCGCTTGCCACGGATATTTCACAAGCCGGGTGCTGTCTTGCGGCTATCATCTATATGGTTAAACGTTATCCTATTTTCCGTTGGAAACCGAAAGAATTGACATTTGACCGGAAGCTTGCAAAAAACACGCTCAAAGTCGGATTTCCTATGGCGTTGCAACAATTTATTGTTGCTATCGGTTTGGTCTTTTTGCAAAGAGCAGTAAATAGTTACGGTAAGTTTATGACAGCATCTTTTACGGTTGCTATGCGAATTGAATCATACATACAGCTTCCTGCGTCCTCTTTGCAAGTTACTCAATCCACATATACGGGGCAAAATCTCGGCGCAAACAATATGGAGCGAGTATCAAATGGCGCCAAACAGACTTTTTTAATGTCGGAAATTATTACGCTTGTTTTATCGGTTGTTGTATTCTTTCTTGCAAGGCAAATAACGACAGTATTTAATTTGACAGACGAGGCGACGGAATACTGCATTATACATCTTCGCACAATAGCGATTCTTTTGCCAATTCTCGCGGCATACTTTCCGATACTCGGACTGTTTCAAGGTGCAAACAACGGTTTTAAGGCGACGATTGTCGCATCTATGGCACTGCTTGTTAGGGTTGTAACAACATACACGCTTTGTTATCTGCCGTTTATGGGCTACCGTATAATTTGGTGGAACACTGCATTTGGTTGGGGAGTCGGTTGTCTGATCACCTGGACTTTCTACTTTGTAGGCGGCTGGAAGAAAAAATGGGACAAGTCGGCAGAGGGAGAAGAAAATGGAATACAAAACATTGAATAACGGGGTAAAAATGCCGTTACTCGGTTGTGGCACATATCAAATACCACCGCGAATAACAGAGCGGTGTGTGTCGGACGCACTAAATATAGGCTACCGATCGATTGATACGGCTCAATGCTACGGCAACGAACGGGAAGTCGGGATTGCCTGCCGAAAATCGGGGATTGCGCGGTCGGAGTTATTCATCACAACAAAGCTATGGGCCTGCCGCGGCTATCGAGATACGGCGGATTCCATCGAAAGATCTTTGCGAGAACTCGATTTAAACTATATTGACTTACTGCTCATTCACGAGCCTACGGGTGACGTTAACGAAATCTACCGCGCGATGGAAAATGCATACAAAGACGGAAAAATACGCGCAATAGGCATATCGAATTTTTTGGAAAGCAAGTACTTGAATATTGTCAACCATTGTAAAATTGTACCGGCTGTCAATCAAGTGGAAACGCATATCTTTCGTCAGCAGAGAAAATTGCGCGAATTGGAAGCGCAAATCGGAACGAAACATGAAAGCTGGTCGCCCTTGGCTTGCGGACAAAACAATATTTTTCGCAACACCACACTTATGAAAATTGCGAGTAATCACGGTAGGTCTGTCGCGCAAGTTGCATTGCGGTTTTTAACACAACAAGGAATTATCGTTATACCTAAATCAACTCATATCGAACGGATGGAAGAAAATCTTGCCTCGTTGGAGTTCGATCTGAATGCAAACGAAATGCGCGAGATCGAACAACTTGAAACAGGAAAGAGCTTGTTCGGTTGGTGGTAATAAAATTAAAGGAGATTCATTATGAAAATTTTAGTAATTGAAAGCAGTCCGCACAAAAACGGATCGTCGAATCTTTTGGCGGAGAACTTTGTGTGCGGAGCAAAGGAAGCGGGGAACTCCGTGACCGTTTTTGATGTTGCAAAAGCAAATATTCACCCATGCCTTGCATGTGAAGTCTGCGGAATGAACGGTCCGTGTACGCAAAAAGACGACATGGAAAAGCTGAAAGAGCTGATTTTTCAGTCCGATATGGTCGTGTTCGTTACGCCGCTTTATTACTTCGGGATGTCCGCACAGCTAAAAATAGCGATTGATCGCTGTTACAGTTTTAATAGTAAGCTCCATGCAAAGGATTTGAAAACAGCGCTTATAGCCGCTTCGTGGGACAGCAATGAAGTAAAGATGCGTCCGCTTGTCGAACACTATAAGATGATATGTCACTATTTAGGCTTTGAAGATAAAGGTATGATAATTGGGTTAGGTTGCGGAACTCCTTCCATGACGCAGAAAACTATCTATCCGAAAAAGGCATACGAACTCGGCAAAGCAATAAAGTAAATAATTACAAAATGAAACAGCAAAACAAGTAAGTATTTGACATAGTGCGTATTATTTCTTATAATTTAGGTATGGAAACCAAGCATTTTCTGGAAATTATGAATCGTGGCGAGTATGTTGTCGCAGGCTCCGAAGCGCACCTTGCTATGCACGTATTGTCTGATGAGGCTCGGAAAGTTACAGCTGAGCTTAACAACGCCTATCATACTAACGAAGAAATACGTTCGATTTTTTCAAAGCTTATCGGAAAAGGAGTTGACGAAAGCTTTGTATTGTTCCCGCCGTTTAATTCCGATTGCGGAAAGAATATAACGGTCGGGAAGCGTGTTTTCATCAATTCGGGCTGTTGTTTTCAGGATCAAGGCGGCATAGAAATCGGTGACGATGTGCTTATCGGTCAGCAGGTTGTGATTGCGACGCTTAACCACGATTTAAATCCCGAAAAACGAGGAAGTATGATTCCGAAGCATGTAAAAATCGGGAATAAAGTATGGATCGGCGCACACGCAACGATTCTTGCAGGCGTTACAATAGGCGACAATTCGGTTGTGGCGGCTGGCGCGGTCGTAACCAAAAATGTACCCGAAAACACCGTTGTGGCCGGCGTCCCCGCAAAAGTAATAAGGAACATACAAGAGGTTTAGAATGAAAGCCAAGTCAATTGCATTATTATTGATTATTACATTATGCCTTAGCTTTGTCGCCATTGGATGCTCGTCCAATGAATCGTCGGAAAGCAAGCCGGAAGGCGGCACGCAAATAATACTTACAGTCGGCAGCAAGGAATTTGCCGTAACGCTTGCCGATAATGACACGGCTGAGGCGTTTAAAAAGTTGTTGCCGCTTACTCTTGACATGAGCGAGCTAAACGGTAACGAAAAATACAATTATCTCAGCGACAACTTGCCGTCCGCCGCCGTAAGGCCCGGAACAATCCATTCGGGCGACTTGATGCTATACGGCTCAAATTGTGTTGTGTTGTTTTATGCGACATTTTCTTCGTCATACTCCTACACACGAATCGGTTGGGTGGATACAAAAGGTCTTGCTCACGCATTGGGTAGCGGCAGCGTTTCGGTCACATTTACCGTTTTCGATATAACGGATGACGAAGACACGGAAGAGTCCGAAAACCCGGAAGAGCCCGAAGAGTCGGAGAAACCCGAACAACCTGATGAAGACGAACAGCCGGAACAATCTGATCAAGACGAGGAGATATCGAACATGTATATCACAATTAACGGTAACAAATTAGAGGTAATCTTTGAGAAAAACACCTCTGTTACAGCGCTTGTGGAGTTACTTAAACAAGGCGACATATCTTACACTGCAAACGATTACGGCGGATTCGAAAAAGTTGGCAATATTGGACATACGCTTCCAAGGAACGATACATCAATCAGTACCGAGCCGGGCGATGTAATACTTTATCAAGGCAATCAATTGTGTTTGTATTACGGATACAACTCGTGGAGTTTCACTCGAATCGGCAAAATCAAAGGATATTCCGAATCCGAGCTTCGCACATTACTCGGCGCAGGCAGTGGAAGCGTACAAGTCACTTTAAGTTTGAAGTAAAAAATAACGGAGGTAACTGACAATGAACGAAATCGAAAAGAACTTATCTATATTCCCGATTGGTGATTCCAACGACGCTTATGCTCGGTATTTCAGTGGGAAGAGTTATCTTAAATATTTGTCCACCGAACAAGTAACGGTGTTCAACGTCACATTTGAACCTGCCTGTCGCAATAATTGGCATATTCATCACGCAAAAAAAGGCGGCGGACAAATTCTGGTGTGCGTTGCGGGGCGCGGTTGGTATCAGGAATGTGGCAAACCTGCCGTACAAATGCTACCCGGCGACGTCGTTAATATCCCCGAGGGTGTAAAGCATTGGCACGGCGCGGCAAAAGACAGCTGGTTTCAGCACCTTGCAATAGAAGTCCCGGGCGAGGAAATTGTAAATGAATGGTGCGAGCCCGTTTCAGACGAAGAATACAATATACTGTAAGGAGCGATATTAACATGAACAAAGTAATGACATTAAATAACGGTGAAAAGATGCCCGCCGTAGGTATCGGTACTTTTATGATCTCGCCGAAAGACGCCGAAATCTGCGTATGCGAGGCGCTCAAAATGGGATATAGGCTTGTCGATACCGCAAACGCCTATGTCAACGAAAGAGCCGTGGGACGGGCAATCAAAGCGTCGGGAATAAAGAGAGAGGATATTTTCGTAAGCACGAAGATTTGGGCAACGGAATATCTCAATCCCAATGCAGTTGATGAGACACTCGAAAGACTCGGTTTGGATTATATTGACCTTTTGTTTATCCATCAGCCTACCGAACACTATATGGACGGATACAGAATGATTGAAAAAGCCGTTAAGGAAGGTAAGGTGAAGTCAATCGGTATATCCAACTGCGAGGGAAAATATCTCGATCATATATTGGCGAACTGTGAAATAAAGCCGCAAGTCATGCAGGCGGAAACACATCCGTATTTTACGCAGGACGAGCTTTTGCCGGAACTCAACAAACACGGGATTGTCCTCATGAGCTGGTATCCGCTCGGACACGGTGACAAGAATCTTATTAACGAACCTGTCTTTGCAGAGCTTGGTAAAAAGTACGGCAAAACTACCGCGCAGATTATCCTACGCTGGCATTTGGAAATGGGCTTTTGCGTGATACCGGGAACAAGCAAAGTAAATCACGTGAAAGATAATTTTGAGATTCAGGATTTTTCACTTACCAAAGAGGATATGGAAAAAATAGCCAAACTCAACAAAAACAAGAGATATTATTATCGCACGGACGAAATGCTGAAATCGTTTGCGTCAATGCAACTAACTTACGAAACAAAATAGAGGCGTAGACTAGGGTGATAATATTCGATTTATCTTGGCTATCGCCCCTAAATATGGTACAGTGGTACAGGCAAATATAAAGATCCCGAGAAAGAAGCAATAATAATTCATGCAATAAGGCTTATTCCAATGTGGAGTAAGCCTTATTTTTTGCCCTAAAATAGGAGAATAATTCATAAAAAATTCCACACAAGTCGAACACTTCAAGAAGGTTTTTTGTTTTTGGTTTATTATTTCACCAAGCGCTTTACATGATTGACTTATTTGTGATTTATTTAGTCAGTTTAATTTAGTAATATTAACAATATCGGTGAATAAGCTAATTGCACTTAAATTTCGCAATCTACTTGAAATATTGTAATATAATGTGGTATAATGTAATTACTCATATTGTACTCTTATGTTTGTCGGATTTCGTGTGATGATATGAGAAAAAATGTTTGACGTTGTCTGAATTATGAAGGGAATCAAAAAAACATTTATATTTTCGGTTCTTGTTCTCTTGGTTGTTTTTAGCATGACGGCGTGCAATCCGAATTCAAACAGTGGCGGCAAACATAGCGGTGACACTGCGGATGTCTACGTAATTTCCGTAGATACAAAAAACGTAACCGTCGATACGAGCGGTATAAAAGTATGTATTTATGCGTTAAACGGTTCGGGTGGCTCGTTGGAAGCTCAACTGACAGGTGGGAAAGCTACTTTTGCGTTAGATGCCGACGATTATATCGCAACTCTAATCGGACTTGATGAAACGGTTAGTTTTTCTTCGGTACTACTTACAAAAACCGATAGGAAAGCGACTATAACGCTCAGCGACTCCGAGTTCGACGATTTGACGGACACTTACTCATTTGCTTTCACCGTAGTAATGCTATCGGGCGAAAAAAAGCTTGACGAAATATCAGCGCAAATATGTGATGACTCTATGTGTATTCCGATATGGTTTTCGCAGAGCAACGTCATAGATATTCGGATACACAAGGGGCAATATTCTGTCGAGGTTCATGACAGCGATTTCCATGAGATATACAATGAAAAGTGTATAGTCACATCGGATACGCGATTTTATGTAATTCAGCTTTAAATAAGCTGATATCGAGGAAAAAATGGTGCGGAAAATACAAACTGCAAAAACACGGATAATAGTATGTATCTGCGCGGCGTTGCTACTCATTTCGGCAATAGTGCTTCTTTTTGCGGTGCTTCCGGGTGATAATCGGATTTTAGAGTCGGATGATTTTAATATACATCGCGATGATTTGATAAACCTTAATGAAAACTATGCAGTCGAAAACAGGGTAATAGTAATTTCCGACCGTAAAATTAACGACCGAAACGCCATTGCGTGTGCGGCCGGGTTCGGAGGCATGTATGTTTTGCAGTACGCGGACAGCGCCGCCGCGAAAAGCGCGCTTACATATTACAATTCTTTGAGCTATGCGTCTGCGATGATGGATTGCGTCGTCAATACGCAGGAAGAAGCCGCAGAGGGCGAATATGATATTATTGAATTGGACCATCTCAGCTGGGGCGCCGAAATACTCGGCGTAGACAGCTACCAAAAGGCGATAGAGCAAAAATATCGATACAGCACACTGCCCGACGTTTATGTCGCCGTATTGGATACGGGAATAGATACGGACAACGAATTTTTGCAAGGCAGAATTGCTTTTGAATACGGAGCAAGCTATTGCATAAGCGATTTATATCAGAACGGTAAGAGTCAATACAAGTTCGAAGACGACCACATGCACGGAACTCATGTCGCGGGAACAATTGTCGATCTTACGCTTCCAAATGTTAAAATCATCCCGATCAAAGTGTGTGACAGCAGCGGCAGCGGTGACGTGTCGTACCTTATTTCGGCGTTGAAATACCTGATGGAGCTGAAAGAGGAGAAGGGGCTTAACATAGTCGCGGTGAACATGAGCCTTGCCGCCGACAGCACGGGTAAAGAAAGCACGATTGTATTCGATCAGGCCTATAAAAATAATATTATGTCAGTCGTTGCCGCAGGGAACGACAGCTACTATTCAGAAGAATATTTTCCTGCAAACTGCAAGTCGGCGCTGACCGTTTCGGCGCTCTCGCAAAACGTAATTTATGAAAATTTCCCATTCGTTTCCTATTATTCAAATTACGGAAGCAATGTGGACATATGTTTGCCCGGATCAAACGTGTTGAGTTGTGTCCCGGACGGATACAACTATTCTCAGAATTATATTCAGTCTACGACAGGCGGTACATACGCATATCTTAGCGGTACGTCTATGGCAACTCCGCATGCATCTGCGCTTGTCGCACTCTATGCTACATATATGGGTGAAAGCTTCGATACCGCTAAGGTGGAAAAAGCGATAAAAAGCAATACATACGATTTAGGCGCCGTGGGCAAGGATAATGTGTTCGGATACGGCGTGCCTACTATGGACATTGCACTCTCGGATAGAGAACTACTTGCCGTGCCGTCGTTGTCTCACGGCGAGGTCGGCAAAGCATGCCATTTCGACGGCAGTATATCGGTCGATATTGCAAACAACAATCCGGCTTATATGGGTATGAAGTACCGAATTTATTACACTCTCGACGGCTCGTATCCGATGATTTGCGGCAATCGCTTGGAATATGACGGCGCGATTAAATTAGACCAATCTACTCATTTGAGCTTTATCATCTATCTGTTCGACGGCGACGGGTTTGTAAGAGCGCACAGTGCGCTCTATGAAGTGGAGTACTTCGAGGGCGAAAAAGATGACAAGAACACAAACGGTACAGGCTTTGAGATTAATCCGAACGGTATACTTACAAAATATACAAGCGGACTGCAAGATGTTGTGATACCTAAATATGTAGACGGAATAGAAGTGAGAGAGCTTGGCAACAACCTGTTCTTCGGTCTCAACGTGCGCTCTATCGTTTGCGAAGCGGACATATCGCTATACAATAAGACGTCGACGAAATTGGAATTTCCGATTAGATACTGTCCAAACTTGCAGACCGTTACTCTCGGCTCGTCCGACGCAACATATGCGGTGTCACATTGTTTCGGTTTAAAGGAACTTGTTCTGTTAAACGCGACTAAAATCGCCGACGCAACGTTCCCGTCGTTTACGCTCGGTTACAGTTATTTGGGCAGTTATACGGCATACGGGTGTGCGAGTATAGAACGCATTGCGGCGTACAAGGCCAAGTCCGTCGGCAGTTACTCATTCAACTACGTAAAAACCCTCAAAGAGCTTGTGTTGCCGCAAGTGACGGTGATTTACTCCAACGCCTTCATTGAATGTACGGCATTGACAGAGGTGGAGTTGCCGAGCGCGTTCTATATTGACAATAACGCATTTAAGGATTGTTATAACCTGAAAACGGTGCATTTGCCGTCGATTCAAAACATAGAGTCATATGCATTTGCCAATTGTACGGCCTTGACGGAAATCGATGCGGACGCGACAACCATAGGGACAGGCGCTTTCTTCGGTTGCACGGCGCTTTCCACGATAAATTTAAGTTCCGCTGAAACAATTAAGGACAGCGCATTCGAAAAGTGCGAAAAGCTGAAATGGCTGGATTTAAGCAACGTAAAAAGCATCGGCGAAGCCACTATGCGCAATTGCACCGAGTTAAGAATTATTTACTGCGGTAGCAACAGCTATATAATCAATCAGTCTGTAAAATGGGCGGACTGGCTTTACAGGTACGGAAACCTTCAATACCTCGTAGTCGATTACCTTTGTATTACAAGGGGCGGTTTGCTACTCAATCATTTTTACGATTGTACAGTAATACAGAATTACAGAATCTATTCCAGAACGCCGCTTTACACGGCAACTTATCAGGATGGGAACGAGAATATAATATCGTCGTATTATCATTCGGGAAAAGACGCGATTATCCCGCCCGAGAGCGAGATTCATGAGGATTACATAATAAATTATCTCAGTTGGCAAAGCTCGGACGGCACTGTATTCAAACGCGGCGATAAGGTCTATTTGACAACGGACGAAACTTTTACATTAGCAGACTACAATACATATTACTTTGCGTATGCCGAACAGGCAAAACAGCAATATGCCGCAATGTATCAAATGCTTAACGGCAATGCGCCTACATACAGTGCGGCGAAATCCGTTTACGAAGCGATAGAAAGTGCCTGCACGGTCAATAATTCGGGCTTGCAGGTCTCGGAAAGAAAGTCCGACGTGCTGAAAAATGTAAACGATATTATAGGAAATGCGCTCTGCGAGCTTATCGACGGACTTGCGCTCGAAACGGATTCGGCATTGGTAAACGACGCTTTCGCCGAAATCAAAGCGAATATAGCGAGCGCATGCGAAAGCGCTGTCGAAGTCGTCGATTTGGAAGAGATGCTAGAAGCCGCATTGCGCTCAGTAGAAGAACAACGCATAGCGGACGCAGAGCTTGCAAAGCTATCCGCCAAAACCGCAATGTATGATGAAATCGATGATTTTTATGAGAATCTTGCGACAGATAGAAAAACCGAGATAGACGATGTATGTCAAATTTACGAAAGCATGCTTGAAGCGGCGGCGCAATCCGAATATGCCGAAATACTCCTTGACTTCCGCAAAGAGCTTATAATTCGTCAGGCAATATGGACAATCGATGATTTGTTGAGCGGAAATGAAGATGACAAAATTCTTGAAATTATCGATAAAGCCAAAGCCGATATCAATTTGCTTGCAGACAAAAGCATTGCCGAAGAACTTCTCAAAAACGAGTTGAATCAAATTTTCGACAAAGCCGAAGAGGGAATCGAAGAGTATCTCGAATCACAAGGCGGATCTACTAACCCCGATAGCGGCGACGGCGATGACGATAACAAGGATCCCGAAAATCCCGATAGCGGCGACGGCGGTGACGACAACAAGGACACCGAAAATCCCGATAGCGGCGAAACCGATACTAAACCCACAGCCCCCTCAAAAGGCGAAAAAAATCCAAAAGACGACAATATGGTAATGATAGTAGTTATTGCAGTGGCCGGAGTATTGGCCGTAGCAGCTATCGTAGGCCTCTTCTTCATTATTAAAAAACGCAAAAAATAATGTCCGATTAACCCTGTATTTTTAAGGTGTCAAACATGAAACTACTCATTCAAAAATTTCTATTGATATGCCTTACCGTATGCTTATCTGCATTTTGCGCGGCAATTCTTTTGGCATGCAATAATAGAGAGATTGAGCATGGGCATAGCTTCGGTGAGTACGAGGTTACCGTTGCCGCCGGTTGCTACACACCTGGTGAGCTTACTCGCACCTGTACTGTTTGCGGCTATAAGGAAACCGATACGATCTCCGCGTCACACGTCTGGACGGCGTTTAAAGTGACGTTAGATGCCGACTGCTACACACCGGGTGAACAAACACGCAAATGCACCAAATGCGGAAATGAAGAAGTAAAAGAAATTCCGAAAACCGAGCATGACTGGTCGGAGTTCAAAGTTACGACGCCTGCTACCTGTAAGATAGTAGGTGAAAAAACACGCAATTGCTCTATATGCGGTTCACAAGAAACGGAGAATATATCAAAAATCGAGCATAATTGGTCGGCTTATGCAATTACAACACCTGCAAAGTGCTTGACGCAAGGCGAGAAAACGCGCGTTTGTTCGGGGTGCGGCGATAAGGAAACAGTGCCCATCCCTGCAACGGGACACAGCTGGTCTCAATTTGAAATCACTACGCAAGCGAAGTGCTTGATGCAAGGTGAGAAAACGCGCGCTTGTTCGGGGTGCGGCGATAAGGAAACAGTGTCCATCCCTGCAACGGGACACAGCTGGCAAAGCGTGGAGATAATTGAACCGGCTACTTGCGAAGATGACGGTTATCAATCGGCAATATGTTCGGTTTGCAGCGAAAAAAGCGAAAAAGAGATTATTCCGGCGCTTGGGCATACGGCAGGTAAGGTGCTTCCCGTTATTGCACCCACTTGTGAAGAGGATGGGACGAATAGGGTTACTTGCGCGGTTTGCAGTAAAGGTTATAATGAAAGAGTCCCCGCTACGGGACACAATTACAACAAAGACTTTACCATAGATAAAATTCCGTCGCTTAATTCCGAAGGGGAACAGTCCAGACACTGCACCAACTACAAGTGTTCATCCAGAACAGATATTCAGACAATACCGAAGCTGGTGGGGGAAGTGTATTATCGTATCTATATTGTCCGCGGTGACAGGCAAGCGCTTCCACGACTGTGCAATCCGATGATTAAGATTTTTGACGAAACGGGTAAAGCTGTTGCAACCACCTTTGTATTCGGTAATTCGGACGGTGAACATTATATTGATAAGTTGTTGCCAATAGGTAAATATACCGTCTCTATCGTGAGCGACTTACCCACAGGCTTTGAGTGCGGACAGTACGAAGTTTCCGAGCGGAACGGAACGTATCCATATGATACACCGGACAAATATCCCACGGTTACGATGCATATGTATTCGCATTTGGGAACGGGAACGATGACAGGCGGCGACAAAAAAGGCACCGTCTTGAACGACTTTTCGGTAACTACGATAGACGGCAAAACCGTTTGGCTCAGCCAGCTTTTGCAAGAGAAAAGGCTTGTGTGGCTTAACTTCTACTACAACGATTGCTCAAATTGCAAAAGCGAAACGCCGACAATTATTCGAGTTGCGCAACAATACGACGTTGCGGTCATTTGTTTTAACGGCAAGGACAGTCTTGACCAAATAAGAAGCGGAGCGAAGAGCATTTTCAATTTTCCGGACAGCTTCTACATTGTGCAAGACAGCGGCAAAGCGTTTGGTAATATGTTCGGATGCTACGCTTATCCGCTAAATGTCTTTATCGACAGCGGCGGTTATGTATTTGAATCTGTTACAGGCAGTAACTACGCGTCCCAATTTAACAACTTTGTAAGCAACAATTTATTTGCGACGCCGCCGAAGCCGGATACCGCGTCCGTCCGATTTAACATTATTGCAATTCTTCCCGAAGATCGTCGTTATTTGCGATGAGTTGACATAACGCATTATGAGGTTGTGATGACATTGCGAATTCGCAAAAACTTCATAGTTATACTTATCTTGGCAGTTTGTTTTACATTAACCGCCGCTTTTTCCGTGCGCGTGGTTAATACTCGCGCTGCATATGCCGAAGCGGAGCATGTTTGGACGCGCGATGAAGTGACGTCGCTTGACATGCTGCGACATGTGCCCGTAAATCAGATTGCGGATTGGCCGCAGTATAACAGCCGAGATTACGACATTGTTACGTCGGTTAAAAATCAGGGCAAAACAAATCTGTGTTGGGTGTACGGCTCGCTTGCCGCAATGGAAACCAATATCCTGCGGCAGGGCTTAACCGAAATGACCAAGGACGCTCTCGACCTTGACGAAGAAGAATTCGCCAAAGCCGCAAGCGGAAAGTGGGACGACCCGCTTAATATCGCCGACGATGACAACAATCAAAAAAGCGATACATCGATAGTTTGGAACAAGGAAGGCGCAATTTCGTGGGTAGCGCAGTTTGCCGCGCGCGGCCAGGGCGTATATCAAGAGGGAGAAATCAACGACGAGCAACCGAAGGAACGATATTCGTCTTATTTTCTTCGTAATGCAATCACATGCGACAACGAAGTTGACCGAATAAAAAAACTTATCGCTCAGTACGGCGGTGTGGCATTTACATATCATTCGGGCATAATGAATAAGACATACCTCTATGCAACGGGTGCAAATGACCACGCCAGCTTCATTGTCGGCTGGGATGATACGATTCCAAAGGGAAGTTTTTACCATGCTTCCGGCGCAATACCTCAACGAGACGGCGGTTGGATAGTGAAAAACAGCTACGGCACTGCCGAATTCGAAAATGGATATTGCTATCTGTCTTACGACTCGGCGTTGTTTGAAATTACGGCTTTTGACATGATGCCTGCGGACGAATATGAATGGTGCTACAACTATTCCAATCTGATATATTCGTCTAAGGGTTATAATTCATGCAAGCCGGACGACATAGAGTCGGCAGAGTATGCAGCTATATACAAGGCCCAGAAGGGCGGTGTAGTCAATGAACATCTCAAAGGCGTGAGCGTTGGCGTTGACGGAAAGAACATGCAAATCTCCGTGTCTATATATGTAAACGTGGATGAAGCTGCTATTATTTACAGCAAAAACAGTACTACGTTCAATCCCAAAAAGGGAGATCTTGTAGCAACCGCAACCTATTCTGCGCCAACCACGGGCATTTACACCATTCCTATACCGGGATTGCCGATTTTGGATAAGGACGCATATTTTACTGTATTGGTTAAAGTTTCCGGTGGAAGCGTCGTATATGATTTCTTTGCATATCGCAGCGGCACTATGACATATGTTCTGAACAATGGAAAATGGGATGATTTGTCGTCACCGATGTCTGAATTGGCTATAAGGGGGCTACTTTGCATCAAGGCTCTTACGGTTACGCGAGCCGAAGGGGAAGTAATTGATTTGTCCGATTCGCATTTGAGCCTTGCGCAAATGAGTTATGTCTACACGGGCGCGGAAATAGAACCTGAAGTTACCGTTACGCTCGGCGATGCTATACTGGCGCTAAACAAAGATTATACGTTGTCGTATGAGAATAATATAAACGCAGGACAAGCGACTGTGACGGCTACCGGGATAGGTAAGCATACCGGCAAAACCTGCGCTCACTTTACCATAAGTAAGGCAGACGCCCCGAAACTACCCGACGAGTACACCGAATTATTCATCGAAAAGGCAAAAACGCTCAAAGACATTGAACTTCCCGACGGGTGGAAATGGGTTGACGAGAATTTTGAGCTAATCGTAGGCGAGCAATCGGTTTATGCCGAATATATCGGCGATGACAGAGAAAATTATCTTACCACATCGGTCGAAATCAAATTGACGGTTAAGTCCACATCCGACGATACCGATGAACCGGACCCCGAAGATCCGAATGGCGGTGAAAGTAGCGGCGGCGAAACAAAACCCGATCCCAATCCGCCACCGACGCCCGGTCCCGAAGATCCGGAAGACCCCGAAAATCCCGATAGCGGCGATGACAACAACGGGCCGAAAAATCCGGATAACGACGATACGACAAATCCCGATACGAAACCCCAACAGCCCGATAACAACAATCAAAGCGGTGGAATTAAATCCGAAGACGAGGATGACAAAATGCTAGTTGCGGTATTATCCGTAAGCTTCGCAGTTGTCGGAGTCGGCGCAATCGGAGGCGTGATTTATTTCATTATTCGCCGCAAAAGAAAATTGAAATAACTTTATGAAATTATAAAAATAAGACAATTTTCTACGACAGTCAAATTAAATACGACGTTAAACAGAAATGTATACAAAAGTTTCTACTTTTGAGCGTATTTTGACGGTTGACTAAACTTCAAAAATACATTATAATAATTATTAAGCAACCGTCGCGATACTTCTATACGTTCTTATGACGAATATATAACGGAGGAATACATATTAGAATTATGCACGAAATACAAATGAGTGCTTTTGACGCATTGGAAAAGTTGAAGGAAGGCAATATAAAATATATCGATTCGGCAGTAGGAGCTTGCGATATTTCGCCGGAAAAGCGCATGTTCACGAGCGAATACGGGCAAAAACCGTTCGCAGTAATCGTAAGCTGTTCGGATTCTCGGGTTATTCCCGAATGTATTTTTTCGGTTGGGATTGGCGACCTGTTTGTCATTCGCGTCGCCGGCAACGTCGTTGACAATTATCAATTGGGAAGTATAGAGTACGCAGTAGAACATCTCGGTTGCAGGCTTGTGGTAGTACTCGGGCATACCGGTTGCGGCGCAGTGGGTGCGGCATGCGAAAAGCACGGCGGTTATTTAAAATATATTACCGACGAAATAAAACGCGCTGTCGGCACGGAGACCGATTCTTTGAAGGCAGGTATGCTGAACGTAAATCAAAGTGTGTCCAAAATCAAGAAACTTTTTGAAGAATCGGACGGCGTTCTCGTAGTCGGTGCAATGTATCACACCGACAGCGGCGTCGTTGACTTCTGCGAATAATAAGTATGGGGATTATATGCGAATATTTTTCCGTTTGTTATTATTTTGGCTTACAATAGCCGAAAAGTATCACAACATAAAAAAGAATCCCGAAATACGCGACAAAGACGTCAGCATGGGCGTGACAGGGATTATCATGAGCATTGTGGGGACGATTCTGACCGCCGCGGTTGTCTTTTTTACTTATTTATGCTTGCACGGCATGGGCGGAGACAGCGCCGCCGCGATCAGCGGCTCATTTTTCTCGTTCATTGGCGGACTTTTGTGTGCCGTTGTTGCCGGCTTGATCTATATATACTTGAATATAGCCGCCATCATTTACTCGGTATATCAACTTGTTCTCAACAAAAGACGGGTGGGACTTGCGGCAATAATAGTGAGTGTGGCTTTGGCACTCGGCACGATCGGCGGAGTAATTCTTTTGCTGACACACGTTTAGGTCTGCATTGCCGTAGCTTTAAGAAAACAATAAAAATAATACCGCCGTGTTAGCGGTATTATTTTTATTTTATTTGACAAGCGGCTTTAAAAGTGCTAAAATACTACTACTTTTATGAAGGTGGAGTAGGTTTCGGCGCTTTCTCTCTGTCACTCGACTTTTTTGTCGAATATGAACGTCAGCGCACGGGGTAAAAATTTAACTTTGTATGGATTTTAAAGCGGTAACTTACGAGATTCAAGATAAATACTTATCGCCGTATGCGTGTAAAGACAGCGACAGCAAGGGCCGTGAACGCCCGTTGTCGCCTTGTTCCATGCGCACTGAGTTTCAACGTGACCGCGACAGAATTATACATAGCAAAGCGTTCAGACGATTAAAACACAAAACGCAAGTGTTCCTCTCGCCGGAGGGCGATCATTACAGAACGCGGCTTACGCACACCCTCGAAGTCAGTCAGATAGCGCGAACGATAGCGCGTTGCCTTCGGCTCAACGAAGATTTGACGGAAGCTATCGCGCTCGGTCACGACCTAGGACACACGCCTTACGGTCATGCAGGTGAGCGCGCGCTCGGCAAGTTCACTCAATTTTCGCACAACGAGCAGAGCTTGCGCATGGTGGACCGTATCGAGAACGACGGCAAGGGAATGAACTTGACGTTCGAGGTGCGAGACGGAATTTTGAATCACACGGGTGGCGGAGTTGCAGTAACGCTCGAAGGCAGAACAGTCGCTTTGGCGGACAGAATAGCGTACATAAATCACGATATAGACGACGCCGTGCGCGGCGGAGTGATAGCCGAATGCGATATCCCCAAGCGGTTTTCCGACATGTTCGGCGGCACACATTCGAAGCGCATTTCGTCGATGATTGCCGATATAATAACGGAAAGTTATGGCAAAAATACTGTTGCGCAATCCGCCGAATTCGAGCAAGGCATGAACGAGCTTCGCGCCTTTATGTTCGATAACGTTTACACATCGCCGCTCGCCAAGTCGGAAGAGAAAAAGGCGATAAAAATGATAGAGTATTTGTACCTCTATTATTGTGAACACGAGACCGAAATGCCCAAGCAGTTTATTTACGAATCCGATCCGATAGCACGGCGTGTTTGCGATTATATTTCGACCATGTCCGATCAGTACGCCGTCAGAAAGTTCGAGGAAATAACGGTGCCTCGAAATTGGTCGAAGTTGTAGCCGCAATGACAATAGTGAGCAACAAAAGAAACAGTACGGGAGTTTTGTGGACAAAGAGTTTTCCGATTTCATAACTTCGGTGCTTGACAAAACGGATATCGTTTCCGTAATATCGCGTTATGCCAAGCTTGACAGAAAGGGTAACACATATTGGGCGTGCTGCCCGTTTCATCATGAAACTCAACCGTCATTCTCGGTTTCACCGGACAAGCAGTTTTATCACTGCTTCGGCTGCAAGGAGAGTGGCAACGCAATTTCGTTTCTTAAAAAGATAGAAAATATCGAGTTTATCGACGCGCTCAGGATGCTCGCCGAGCAGGCCGGCATGGAAATGCCGAAGCCAAAGGCGGGAACGTACGTTCACATCGACAAAAAGCGCAAGGAATTGTTGCTAAACCTAATGCGCGACGCGGCAAGGCATTATCACGAAAATCTATCGAGTCCGCGAGCCAAAATTTTTAACGATTATTTGCGCGATAGACAGCTTCCCCCGGAAATGGTGCGAAGGTTCGGAATGGGTGCGAGCCTCGACTTTACCGAAATGCTCGACTACCTTGAATCCAAAGGCTACACATACGAGCAAATGCACGCCGTCGGCATTGCCGAAAAAAAGGACGGCCGGGCATACGATGTGTTCGGCAAAAGGCTTATTATTCCGATTATAGACAACATGAACAACGTCGTGTCGTTTGGCGGAAGAACGCTCGAAAAGGACGTGCATTTTGCCAAATACCGCAACGGCTCGCAGACCGAAGTGTTTGATAAGTCGCAAGTCGTATACGGCGTCAATCTTCTCAAAAAACGCAAGAACAAAAATCTGCCCATCGACTATGTTATCATGGTAGAGGGGTACATGGACGTCATCGCACTTCACAAGGCAGGTTTCGAAACCGCTGTCGCGTCTATGGGAACGGCGCTTACAACGCGTCAAGCGAGGCAGATCAAGCTGTACAGCGACCTCGTTTACATCAGCTACGACGGCGACACCGCCGGGCAAAAGGCGATACTGCGCGGACTCGATATCTTGCGCGAGACCGGTATAACCGTCAAGGTCGTGCGCCTGCCGAACGGGCTTGATCCCGACGACGTGATTAAGCAAAAGGGAGCGAGTGCGTACCAAAAGCTACTTGACGAGGCTGTACCGTTAACAACGCACAAGATAGAAGTACTTCGTGCCGGGTACGACATGCGCGATCCTGACGAGCGTGCCAAGTTCGCAGTGGAGGCAGTAGCGGTTGTAAACAATCTCGGCAACGCCGTCGAACAGGATTCGTACTTAAAGACGATTTCTGACATCACAGGCTTTCCCATAGACGCGCTAAAACGCCAGAGCGGATTATCCGCGCTTGCAAAACGCATGCCTGCGCCGCAACCACGGTCTCACGCTTCGGAGTCTGTCGATTATAACGACACGATAATGTTTTTTCTGTCCGCTCTTGTCAGGTGCCGTGATTATGTCGACTACGACAAACAGGTGGTGAGCGCCATGCCGGACGATACGACTGCGCGGTTGTACGAATGGTGCAGAGAGCATAGAACATTTTCACCGACAGACATTTACAATGAGTACGGATATGATAATGTGCTGCTCAATAAGCTGTTCGACCGAAAGGAGCTTCCGGGCGACGGCAGGCAGAAATTCGTCGACGTTCAGAATGAGCTTTACCGCAGAGTTCTGGACAAAGAATCCGAAAGGCTCACCGAAATGCTCAAAACTACATCGAACAAGGACGAAATAATGCGCCAAATAGGCAGGCTTTCTTCGGAAAGATCGAAACTTTCAAAATACCGCAGTTAAGGAGAGATACACATGAAAGACAAAAACAAAGAATCAAAGAAGCAGATTGCGCAAGAGCAGGTAGTAGAAACGCCGTATGCTCCGCCGCAAGAAATCGCAAGCGCGCTTGACGAACTGTTAAACTCGGCGCGCGACGGCGGTATTGAGTACAACGCACTTTTGGAACGGCTTGTGCCGCTCGAAGCCGGTGCGAAAGATATGGACTATGCGCTCAAACTCTTTGAGGATAACTCGGTCAATATCCTTAAAGACGGAGTAAAGGCGCCCATACTTACGTCCAAAATGAACAATGCGTTGTCCAAGCTGATTGCGCTCGGCAAGTCTCGTAATTTCCTGTCTAACATCGAAATAGGCGAAAAGCTGACTATCGAGTGCGGCGCGGACGCGCAACAGCTCGAAGAAGCGATGCGCATAATAAGAGAGAGCGACATCGAGATAACCGACGGTCAAGTCAAAAATGCAGAGCTCAAAAATATAGACTCGCTAATCGGCAGCGACGTTGGCACGGACGATCCCGTCAAAGTGTTCTTGAAAGACATCGGAAAGATTCCGCTTTTAAGCGCCGACGAGGAAACAAATCTCGCAAAGCTGATGTCGAGCGGCGACGAGGACGCCAAAAAGCGGCTCACGGAAGCTAACCTCAGGCTGGTCGTTGCAATCGCAAAGCGTTATGTCGGACGCGGCATGCAGCTTCTCGATCTCATTCAAGAGGGCAATCTCGGGCTTATGAAAGCGGTCGAAAAATTCGACTATACAAAGGGATTTCGTTTCTCTACTTATGCTACCTGGTGGATAAGACAAGCAATAACTCGTGCGATAGCAGATCAAGCTCGCACAATCCGCATTCCCGTTCACATGGTAGAAACCATCAACAAGCTCGCGCGCACAAACAGAGTGCTTGTGCAAAAGCTGGGCAGAGACCCTACGCCCGAAGAGCTTGCGGAAGAAATGGGACTGCCCGTCGAGCGCGTAATGGAAATTCAGCGCATAAGCCAAGATCCCGTTTCGCTTGAAATGCCGGTTGGCGAAGAAGAAGACAGCCACTTGGGCGATTTCTTAGAGGACGAAAAGTCCAAAGCTCCGCAGGACCTTGCGGAAGCCGGAATGCTCCGTGAACAACTCGCGTCGGTGCTTAACACGCTCACTCCGCGCGAGGAGATGGTAATAAGACTGCGCTACGGGCTGGATGACGCGCATCCGCGCACGTTGGAGGACGTCGGCAAAGAGTTCGGCGTTACGCGTGAGCGCATACGCCAGATCGAGGCAAAAGCGCTTCGTAAGCTCCGCCACCCGAACAGGAGCAAGCGCCTTAAAGACTTCACAGATAGATGAACGGCGGACGGTTAGACGTAATAAAATCGCTCATACTTCCTGCCGAAAGAATAGCGGACGTCGGTTGCGATCATGCGATTATTGCGGAATACTGTATAAACAGCGGTTACTTTAAAAACGTTATAGCTTCGGACATAAGCGAGAAATGCCTGCAAAAAGCGAAAGTTCGGCTCGGTAGCGCCAAAAATGCAACGTTCTACTGTTGCGACGGGCTTGGATATGAGTGCGACGAGGCCGTTATAGCCGGTATGGGCGGCTTGCTCATAAGCGAAATACTCGTTAAAGCAAAGACATTGCCTCAAACGCTCATCGTTTGTCCGCACCGCGACGAGTACACTGTGCGAAAAACGCTTGTATCGCTCAATTACCGCATCGATTGCGACATCCCGATAGAAGACCGAAAAAAACACTACTCGGTCATCCGCGCGGTGAAATGCGAAGTAGCGAAAGCGCTCGACGAGCTTCAACTTCATTTCGGCGTTAATTACAAAACCCCGAACGCGGCGCTCAAATCACGGCTCGTCAAACTGCGCAAAGCATATATGAATGCGCCGAGGCAAAACGCCGATAAGCTAGATCTTATAGATAGGGCGTTAAAGTTCCAAGACGTCGGCGATTGACGTTATAGTATAAACAAAACAAACATATATAAGGAGTATATTATGGACGAGAACTTAAAGCAAATTTTTCAAAGATTATTCGAATATCAAAAGAAAGACATCGAGTTGCGTAAGCTCAATAACGTACTCGACAAGGACGAGGCGCTTGTCAGCATGAACAAAAACAAGCGCGCGTTCAACGAAGCCAAGCAAACGCTTGCCGATTGCGAACAGCAAGCCGGCAGTATTTTGGATATGTATTCAGAGCTTCAAAAGTACGTAGACGACAACGACGCACTTCTCGCGGAGCTTGAAAATGCGGATGGTGACGGCGAAAGTGAAGTCGAAGCGCGCGTTAAGAAGTTGGAGAGTTTGAGGTCGAAGTTCCAAACCGCCGACAAGAAAATGCACGATATCGAAGATAAATCAAAGACCGTTTTAAAACGCCGTACCGATGCGCTTAAAGCCGGCAAGGTCGCGCAAGCCGCATTCGGCGAAGCGCGTGAAAAGCATAACAAGCTGATTAACTCGAAAGCCGACGAGCTCAATAAGCTCAAAGCCGAGCTCGAAGCGCTCAAAAAGTCGCTCGATCCGTCTTGGTACGCCGAATATGAAAAGCTCGTTACGGATAACAAATTTCCGCCGCTCGTGCATGCCACCGGCGACGAGAAGAAAAACCTGTTCAATTGCGGCGGCTGCGGACTTAACTTGCCGCAAAAGGGCAATGCCATGCTCGGCGATCAAGGCTGGTGCCGGTGTGAAAACTGCCGTAGACTGATAGTAAAGCTGAATTAAAATCGAGGCGTTCATGAAAACAATCAACAAGGCGATTATTCCGTGCGGCGGATTGGGCACGCGTTGCCTGCCGGCGACAAAGGCCATTCCAAAAGAAATCATGCCGGTCATAGATACGCCCGTTCTTGCGTACATAGTCGACGAGCTTATAGAGAGCGGCATCGATAGTATTATGATAATTCTCGGCGAAGGGAAAGAGGCGATACGCGACTATTTCACTCCGAGCCCGCGGCTTGAAAAGGCACTTAAAAGTAAGCCGGAGCTGTACGAGACAATCAAAAACATCGGGAAAAACGCGGAGATCGTGTTCGGCAAACAGGAAAAGCCGCTGGGTAGCGGAGACGCCGTCATGGTTGCGCTCGAATTCACGGCAAACGATCCGTTCGTTATGTGTAACGGCGACGATCTTATTGTTTCGGATATTCCCGTTTCGAAACAGCTTATCGACGCTTACGGAAAGCGCGCAGGCGTTGTACTCGGCGTACAAAAAGTCGATTTGAACGAAACGGACAAATACGGAATCATCAACCCGACAAGCGTAGACGGCAGAATGATATTATGCGATAACATTGTGGAAAAGCCCAAGAGCAATCCGCCGTCGCGCTATGCCGCGCTCGGTAGGTATGTGCTTACGCCCGAAATCTATGAGCGAATCGAGTCGATGAATAACAAAAGCGGTGAGATCGGCATAACCGACGCCATCTGCGCGATGATGAAAGACGGCGCGGCGTATGCCTATGAATTCGACGGCAAACGTTACGATATGGGCGATAAATTCGGCGCGCTTACCGCGACGGTCGATTTTGCTTTACAGCGTCCCGAATTTAAAGACAAATTCAAGGCGTATTTGCAATCGGTTTTATCAAAATGAAAATTAACGCTCTTTGCACGTCGGAACCTATTGCGGCGAAAAAGTATTGCGATAGAATTGTAACTACTTGCAGCGGAGTTGAAGGCGACGGCTTTACAGTCATTAAGGAATATTCGCCGCAAGTTAAGAGCGGAGATATCTATATACCGACGATGTTAGACGAGGATGTGTTAGGCAGTGCATGCGATTACATAGTGACGACGGGCGCGCGCGCGGTAGTGCGCACGGCGTTTGACCTCGAAGAATCGGGAATAATCGAAGCGAAATACAAACTTTCGCCGATCATGTTGCTTCATAAGCTCGGAGTACTCGGCAATTGTACTATCGCCGGCGGCGTGTGTTTGGATAACGACGATCTCGATTTAATGGCGCAAGAAAACGTGCCGCTCATCTTGCTACCGACGGCAGACGCCGGATACGGACACGGCTTTGCGCCAGTGTGTGCGGCGGTAAGGCGAGGGATCCGCATAGGGATTGGGACGTTGGACGGCAAGTACAATAAAAAAGCTAATCTCGATTACGAGCTTGAATTTTTGCGCTTGACCGCCAATGCCGAAATGAGCGTCGAAAACGCTTTAAGCAACGAGCAGTTGAAAAAGATTTTGGCATTCGCTTAAAATTTATCGAATATAACACAAAAAACTGCGTTCATAAAGTTGACAAGCAAAAAAATATTTAGTAAAATATTGAGGATGCGGTCGTGGCGGAATTGGCAGACGCGCAAGACTAAGGATCTTGTGGTAACTCCGTGCAGGTTCAAGTCCTGTCGACCGCACCATATTTAGTACCCGAAAAGGATGCTAACAAAGAAATCACCGAGATGTAGTGTAATCGGTGATTTTTTTGTGCAATCAACCACAATATATAGTCAATAAGCATCTTTAATATTTATGGATGACTTTTGAGCTTTTTACAAAAAAACAGGATTTGAACTCCACATAAGGTGTTCAAAAAAATTAAATAGAGGTATTTGCTATTGCAGAACGCGAAATCAAAGTTGAAGTAAAACCAAAGGAACGCCCGCGAGTAAATCTTACGGTCAAGTCGTATAGCAATATTTATTTCTAATAATCAATATTAGATGATTTGTTTTATTATAAGAAAGTAGGTGTGTTATAATTGGAATACAATAAAAAGTCAGTGGCGGCAAATCAGTAATTTACAAAATTGTATCAAAATAATACATAGCAAATTTACAAAAATGTATTGACAAGATACTTTGTAGTATGATATAATCTACTTATCTTAAACGAGGTAGGTTAGTATGACCGAATTTGGCAAGGTATTAAGAATAATCAGGATCAATTCCGGTGATAGCGCAAAGGAAATGGCGGAAAAGCTCGGTATCTCTACGCCGTATCTTAATGCTATAGAAAATGGCAGACGAGATATTCCAAATGGTTTGGCGGATACTGTCATCAGCGTTTATTCTCTTTCGGAGCGCGATCAAGAGAATCTACGAGAAGCCCTTGTGTCCTCGAAGGATAGGGTGAAGATAGACCTAACAGAACTCGGCGAGAAGAAACGCCGTGTTATTTTGGCGTTAGCTCAAGATGAGGTTGATGGTGAAACGCTTGAAGAAATCTGTAAATTAGTAAACAGTAAAAACGGAGGGAACAAATGAAGGGAATTGTGTTGGAACCAATGATTGCCGATGAAAATGTCGTCATTCAATTCACCGATGTAATCGTGACAGATAAGAATACGACTGTCAAGGTGCCGAATGGCTTTATTGCCGTAGTTTTCATAGATGAGCGCGTAGCGTTCAAATTGGATGTCAGTGTGGGCAAAAAATTAGCTGACTACGGCAAAGAATACATAGGCAAACAATGCAAGGTCGCATTTGTTCGTACGAAGCCTTTGCCGCAGATGATGTGGGGATTTGGGAATATCCAAGTCAACAACAGTCGGCTTAAAGAAGCATACCGAGTGGGCGCAAATGGAAAGTACGGAATCGAGATTTCCGAAATGGCAAAACTCATTCACGGCTTTTATACCGAATCAAATATCACGATCGACACGCTGCGCGAAAAGACCATAAGCATTATCAAGACGGTAGGTGTGTCGATTCTCGGAAGTTACTTTGCCGATACGGATATATCGGTGTTTGAAATTTCCGCGCACACCAACGAATTGCGTAATACAATGCTGAACGCGCTATCTCAAGAACGTGCGTTTGCAGAAATAGGAATACGACTAAAAGATCTTACCGTTGACGGTATTCATGTCAATGAGGAAGACTTGCAACTCATCAGAAATAGAATTAACGGATAAAGGAGAAATACCATGAAAAAATACACGCCTTCGGTAAAGAACAATAATGCGTTGCGCGACGAAGTAGCAACCGAGCTGAAAGCCTTTGTTTATCGTTTGGAAAAAGGCAAATACAACGGCGATTTGGATTCCGATGTTGTGAGCGATATAACATCACAATTAAAGAGTTTGTCCGAGTCGTTTGAGAATGTTATTTGCACGGGCGAAGAAAATATAGGTTTACTTGCAGAGCAGGCTATAAGCCAAATAAAAGAATTGGCAAAGCAAGCCGACCAAAAAATGACACACAGATTTGAAAGTGCTGCCGATGAACTCATCTATACGATTGGGCTTTGGAAAGATGTAATAAACGGTGTTGCGGTTATGGGAACGCCGGAGGAAATCGAAAAAGAAAAGGTCAGTCGCAGTCGCAAAAAGCTCGAAGCGCGGCTTAAAGAGCTTGCGGATATTAAGCAGAGCTTTGTCGAAAACGATAAGCGACTTGAAAAAGAATTATCTACGCTTGAAGATGACTTAGCCGAATATGAAAGCGCTATGCTTAAAGAAGATAACGAGCGTAAAATCAACGACTTGTTCCGTAACATAAAAGCCACAAAGAGTAAGATAGATATGCTTACCGTTAGGCATAGCAACTATTCGGCTTGTTACAATCTGTTGGATATGATTTACGCAAACGCTGCCGAGATTTTACAGGCAACAGACTTCGCTGCCGAAGAAATAGGCAAGGCTAAGGCTTTGCTCAATATCGAAAAGTTAAAGAGAGTGGTTGTTGATCCTGACAGGGCGATAGCGATATTGAAGCGTATGGATGCCGATATTAAAGAAATAGCTAAGCGTACCAGCTCACTTGATAGCAGGGTTTTCGGATTGGATAGCGGTGCGGCTACCGTAAGCGACGATGCTATGAAATATAAAGAAGAACTTATGCGTAAAAAGCGCGAAAAGGAAGCTCTTGCAGCATCTAACGACGGCATAGAAACGCCGGCTAAACCTAAAACCAAAATCGACACGGAGGACTAATATAATGGCATTTTTCAAAACAAAACAAGAAAAAGAAATAATGGCGCAAATGGAGCGCGATGAACAGCTTGAAAAATTTAACGAACAAATTAACACATTAAAGCAAAAGCGTGAGGAATACGCTAAAATCGCCGCCGAAGCGGAAATAAACGGAGATACGGGTACTTATGACATTGCGCTCAATGCTTTGATGGAGCTGAACGATGTTATTAGCGCTCTTATGCAGACGAAGGCTAACTTCGATATAATCAACATTTCAAATTCTATTGCAATGACAATGGCTACCGCTATGTCTGCGCTCGAATCAATGGCAAGCGGCAAATCGCAACTCCCCGATATTCGCAAAATTCAAAAAGCAAATGCGAAGATGGCAAAGTATATGCGGAGCATGAAGATTTCTCAAAAGGCTATGGTTAGCGCAATGAGAACATCTAATCCTGCCAATCGTACAAGGAGCGAAGAGGAGATTGCTACGGTTCGTCCTATGATTGACGCGGCACGAGCAAAAATGTCGGGAGTAAGTATGCCTACACCGTCCGGACTCGACTTGTCCGCAGAAATCGAAGCAGAAAAGAAAAAGATCATCTAACATGACAGTACAAGAGTTAAAAGACAAGTGCAATGCCGCTTATGCGACCGCTATCGATTTAATCGAGAACGGTGGGAACAGCGGCGAGATAGGCAAATGCTTGCTTGAAGCGGCGGATTTGCTTGTAAAGGTAGGTCAGCAAAGCATCGCCGAACGCGAATTATGCGAAAGCAAAGCGCGCAAGCTTTTGGATTGCGCTAAACGCATCCGCGAAGGCGATTCACTTAGCGATGTCTATAAAACTCTGACCGGCGAAGCTCTGCCCGAAAAAACAAAACAAGTAGCTCCACCTAAACCTGTTTCAGAAGTAAAACCTATGGCGACGCCGGACATTCGTGCGCCGCGCGAAACGGTCGAACAGAATTCTCGGAAGAGCGATATAGTGCCGCCGCGACAAATCAATCCTACGCCTGCCGGCATGAAATATCAATTTAATTGGGACACATTGCCTTCCACGTCCTTTAATGATGTTGCAGGCTTGGATGATGTTAAGGACGCAGTATTGCGGAAGGTTTTATTGCCCCTGAAAAATCCCGAATTGTATGAGGGTTATGTTAAAAAGAACGGCGGCGGACTTCTGTTATACGGCCCACCGGGGACAGGAAAAACAATGATTGCTGCAGCAATCGCACACGAGATAGGCGCAAAGTTCTGTTCAGTCGGTGCGTCCGACTTGGTGTTAGGTGGTTTGGGAAACTCCACAAAAGCCATCGTAAACTTATTCAAGGAAGCGCGTAGCTTTTCGTGTTCGGTTATCTTCTTTGATGAGATTGAATCGCTTTGTCAGGTGGACACTCATGCGCAGCATACCCGTGAAATTCGTTCGGAGCTTCTTCGCCAAATACAAGGTTTGGACGCTTACGGAAAGGACGACAATAGGATACTGTTCTTGATTGCGGCTACAAATAAGCCGTGGGATATTGATCCTGCATTTGTTCGCCCCGGACGATTCGGAACTCGTATTTATGTGGGCTTGCCCGATGATAAGGCAAGAGAGTATATGATAAAGTCACGGCTTGAAAAGATCAAGGATCGTGGTAAAGTCGCCGTTTCGGAAGATATAGATGTTGTAGATATTGTAACAAAAACGAATGGCTTTAACGGCGCAGATATGGGCAATCTTTTGGACGAGGTGCAAGAGATTTCAATTCTTCGTGGAGCAAAAACAGGAGTTAAAATTATAACACAGGATGATTTCGATTCAGCTTTGCAAAAAGTGACAACTTCGGTACAACAAAAAGATTTGCAAAAGCTCGAAGATTGGCGCAACAAAAACGGATAGATTTTAAGGACGGACGGAATGAGTCAAAACATTTGTAATATTTGCGGAGCAAATTACGAATATGTGGACGGCAAGTGGAAGTGTCCCGCTTGCGGTGCGTATAAGGAGGAGGAGCTTTCCAATGAGGAAGTAACTCTGCTTTATAATGCTGCGCAAAAACTAAGACTAAATGCGTTTGACGATGCCGAAGAAATGTATCGTGATGTAGTGCGTAAATATCCCAAGTGCAGCGAGGGATATTGGGGATTAGTGCTGTCAAAGTACGGTATCAAATATGAGCAAGATTATGACGGCAAAATGATTCCCACTTGCTACGCCGCAAGCTATGACAGCATACTGACCGACAAAGACTACAGCAGAGCGTTGGATTATGCGTCAAAAGAGAATCGCAAGTATTATGAAGAACAAGCGGAAAAGATAGAAAAAATCCGCAAGGAATGGGTTGAAAAAGCGTCAAAAGAACAACCCTACGATATATTTATTTCGTACAAAGATACCGAGCTTGAGAATGGTGTTAATCGCACTAACGACAGCTACGACGTATTTGAGCTTTACACTCACTTGCGGTCGCAGGGGTACAATGTATTTTTCAGC
Source organism: Clostridiales bacterium (assembly GCA_022508445.1). Lineage (GTDB taxonomy): Bacteria > Bacillota > Clostridia > Christensenellales > Pumilibacteraceae > Anaerocaecibacter. The sequence continues at coordinate 33,851 of JAFLVG010000002.1, forward strand.
CGCGAGTCACTCAAGGGCAAGGAAGGCGAAAAGTACGAGCCGTATATATTCAATGCTCTAAATACCGCACACGTTATGATTGTGTTCGGGAGTAAACTCGAATATATAGAATCGACTTGGATTAAAAACGAATGGTCGAGGTTTTATAAGCGCATAAAGAACGGGCAAAAGCAGTCAAACGCGCTTATTGTAGTGTATAAAGATTTTAACCCGTCAGGGTTGCCGCGTCCGTTAAACTCGGTGCAGAGTTTGGATCGAAATGCACTTACTTTTATAAGCGACTTGGATGCTTATATTGCGCGTGTGGTCGGTGCTGCGCGAGTGGCGCTTCCTCGCATTGAGCGTGTAGAAATCAAAGCAAGTGCAAAAGGCGGCAGGACGGCAAAAGGGAAAGAGAAAAAGAAATCTGCGGAAGTTCGTCCGGAAGTAGAAAAGCGCGAGCTTGGCGGAACGCAGATACAAAAGCTTACCGCAAACGCCGAAAAGCGACTTGCGGTTGCCGATGCGTATTTGCAAGGCGAACAATACGATGAAGCGGAAAAAGCGTTTTCGGACTTTTTAGTCAGCGACAAAAACAACGGTAAAGCGCTTGTCGGCAAGCTGTTGTCAAAGGTGCATTGTAAGTCTGTAGATATTATTGCAAGCGACAACCTTTCTGATTTTGACGATTGGGATTTATTGGATAGAGTTCTGCACTGTGCCGAGAAAAGCGATGCAGAGAAGATTCTTAAAGCCTTCTGTGCTTTGTCTGTAGCTTGTTTACAAAGTAATGCGGCACGAGCAAAAGCGGTTTGCGAGCAAGTATGCGCTTATGATTTACCGTGCGTGGCGAAACTTCGTGAGGACTTATTAGCATTTAGCTTTAAGCATTTGTCGGATTGCAACGAAGCAAAATACTTTATAGATATTGCAATTTTGTATGAGCAAAATAGCAGAGAGTATATTAAAAAGTTGCAATCTGCAATATTGAGTTATGTTGAAAACGGCAAGTATGTTTACGCCGATGAGTGCGCCAAAAAACTCGCCGACGCGGACGAGTCCTCATACATAGAATGCTGTATTTCCGTTGCGGAAGCGGCGCGTAAAGCCCTAAAATTCGGTGTTGCAAAAGAATACTACGAAAAGGCTCTTGAGTTAGTACCCGATAATGCAACGGCATTGTTCGGCAAAGTGTGTGCGTCTATAAGCTGTGAAAGTGACGACAGGCTCTATAAGCATATACAAGGATTAAGTGAGTTTTCCGATGTGGAAGATTGGCTTGCTGTTATGGCAGGAACAGACTATGTTCCACAGCTTGAGGTGTTGCTTGTAGCGTGTGAAAAACACATAGCCGAGCGCGGCGCGGAAAGGGATAATATAGGCGAGGTGGCACAACGGCTACTTGCGTACATTCCCAAAAACGATGATGAAAAATTAGTTACTTGGCTGAAACGGCTTGCCGCAGCTTTCCAAGAGAACAAAGACTTTGAAATGGCGCAAAAGTTCTATTCTATGGCGATAGCTGTGGATAGCGAAGACCATGCTACATACTGGGGCTTATTGCAGTCAAAATTAAACTGCAAAACCGATGAAGAAGTAATAGAACAGCCCGCCCCTCTATCCGATTATCAAGAATTTCAAAATGCGTTGGTGGCGGCCGGTAGCAACCGCGATGCTATGGCTCACTATATAGATGTGCAGGGCAAGCAAAAAGAATGGGCAGCTAAAAAGGCAAAGAAAGATAAGGCAGCTAAAAGACGGAAAAAGATAACCGTAATCACAAGCATTGTGATGGCGGTTGTGTTGATGATAGTCGGGGCGATAGTAGGCGGTGTCAGTTACTATAATAGTGAAAATCAATTAAAGTACATAGCCGTGAACGGTGGGTATGCTGTCTACGGTGGAAAGTATTATCACAAGAACGCATCGGGCAAATTGGTTATTCCTACCGAGCATGACGGAAAACCCGTTGTTGAGATTGCAGATAACGCATTCGAGAATTTTGACAAAGTAAATGAAATCGTCCTGCCTTCAACTATTGTGCGGATAGGAGAACGCGCCTTTGCCGGCACGGCAATTACCGAGATAACGCTATCGCCGACAATAGAATATATCGGCAAAAACGCTTTCTATGGATGCAGTAGCCTAAATGTTATTCACATACCTGACCGCACAGAGCTTCCGTCCAAGTGGAATGCGGAATGGAGTGGCGGTAGTAATGCTAAAATAGAATTTCAAATTAAAGTCACATACGACTATAACGGCGCGACTGCAAACAATACGGTAACAAGCACCTATGTCGTTTATGAAAATGATTTTAATCTAATCGTTCCCGTGCGTGACGGTTACGCATTTAACGGTTGGTATCGCGGCGAACAAAAACTTACCGATTCGATCGGCAAGTCGATTTCCGCATGGAATTTCAGTGACGGCGGAACGGTGCAAGCTCATTGGTCGGCAAACGATAATAAGATTATATTTAACGGCAACGGTGCTACTTCGGGCGAAATGCCTGAGCAAATAATAAAAACAGATGATTGCGAAGCATTATTGCAAAATCAATTTGTAAGGCGCGGCTATACATTTGCAGGTTGGGCGACAAGCGCAGACGGCAGCAAAGTATATTCGGATAAAGCCGTATATGTTATGGGAGTTAAATCGTCTTATACGCTTTATGCAGTATGGGAAGCTAACGATAACACGATTGTATTTGACGGTAATGGCAATACGAGCGGCAGTATGTCCGAGCAAACAATTAAGACGGATGCTTCGGCTAATTTGAATGCAAACACTTATGAACGCACCGGCTATGACTTTGTGGGTTGGTCCACCGTTCGTAACGGCGAGAAGGTGTATTCCGACAAAGCACGATATACTATGGGGACCGAAAGCAGTTATACATTGTATGCGGTGTGGACGCCAAAAACATATAAGATTACACTGCACCTTGCCGGTGGTGTAGGTGCGAGTGGAAATCCCGAAACGTACACAATAGAAAGTAAAAAAATCGAAATAAAGAATCCCACACGCGCAGGATATAAATTTGCAGGATGGACGAGTGATAGCTTCAGCGGCGCACAGATGAATGTGGAAATCGCAACCGGTAGCATAGGTGACCGTACTTACACTGCTACTTGGACTGCCAACATCAATACCGTTACCTTCCACGCTAATGGCGGCGAAGGCGAAATGCAAAAGCAAGAGATCGCAACCGACGTCACCGCAAATCTTACAAACAACGGCTTTACGCGCAGAGGATATGATTTTGTAGGTTGGGCGACGAGTGAATCGGGACAGAAAGTGTATAACAACAATGCAAGCTATACAATGGGCGTGGATGCCAATTACGATTTGTATGCTGTGTGGAGTATCATTACTTATAGAATAACTTATGTCTTGGGTGGCGGTAATGTAACAGGTAATCCCGATTCATTCACCATTGAAAGTAAAGACATCGAATTAAAGAAACCCACTCGTGCAGGATATGAGTTTGCAGGGTGGACGAGCGATGTCTTGAGCGGCTTGCAAGAGGATGTCACGATAGAAAGCGGCAGTATCGGTACTCGTGAATACACTGCACATTGGACTCCTAACATAAACACCATTAAATTCCACGCCAACGGCGGCGATGGTGAAATGCAAGACCAAAAGCTCGCTACTGACGCTACCGACAATTTATCTCAATGCAGGTTTACTCGCAAAGGATATGCTTTTGTCGGTTGGTCGATTATTCCTAACGGAGCAAAGGTTTATGACGATATTGCAAGCTATACAATGGGAACGGCATCCGAATACAACCTTTATGCAGTATGGCAAATAGAAACTTATTCTATAACATACCACTTGGAAGGCGGCACGGCGGCCGGCAATTTGCAGTCGTACAATGTAAACACCGCAGAATTCGAATTGCATAATCCTACGCGCAGAGGTTACGAATTTACAGGCTGGAGCGGTACCGGTATAGACGGTAAATCAATGTCGGTTAAGGTGGAGAGCGGAAGCACAGGACCGCGCACTTATACAGCGCATTGGGATATTATTGAGTATACCATTACTTATAAGTACAACGGCGGCTCGGAAGAAGATAATGTTACTACTTATACGGTAGAAGACAACGATATTTATGTTAAAAATCCTTCTAAAACGGGCTATGACTTTGTCGGTTGGTCGGGTACAGGTATAGTAGGCACAACGGATCGCCTTGTGATTCCCAAAGGCTCGATTGACAACAGAGATTACGAGGCTGTTTTTGAAGCAAAACAATATACGATTACTTTCAAACCCAACGGCGGAAAATGCGACGTAACCAAAATGACCGTTACTTATGACAAGAGCTTTGAATTACCCGAAGCAAAACGCTTTGCCTATGATTTCTTGGGTTGGTACGAAAGCGATTCGCGCTATGAGAGCGGAATATGGCAATACGACGGTAATATCACACTCACGGCACAATGGCAAAAGCAGGAGATTATAGAACTGTACACCGCCGAAGATTTGGCACAGGTGGTTTACGAGCTTTCCGCAAATTATATACTGCAAGAAGATATTGATTTGCAAAATGCAGAGTGGAATATTATCGGCGATAAATCAAATCCCTTTACCGGCACGTTTGACGGCAATCATCATACCGTATCGAACTTCAAAATAAGCAAAACCGCAGACTATATCGGTTTCTTCGGGGCTAACAACGGCACAATCAAGAATTTGCGACTTACAGGCGCTAATATCACCTCCGGTACTTTGTGCGCAGGAATTTTAGTCGGTTATAATACGGGTATAATTGAAGAATGTGTGGTCGTAGGGACTATAAATTGTAGTGCGGAAAGTGTCGGTGGGTTGGTTGGCATATTAGAAGGTAATGCACAGATTAATAAAAGTAGTGTTAATGCTTCTATGACAGTTACGCAGATTAGTCGGGTATTGACAAGTGCGCAATATGTTGGTGGGTTAATAGGATTAGCAACTGGTAACTCAGATAATAAAATCATTATAGAAAGAAGTTTTGCAAACATAAAGATAACGTCAGATATTCAGCGAACAACTGTAGAAATGTATGGTAGTTATATTACCAATGTTTACTTGGGCGGAATTATTGGAAGTGGAATGGATATTAGTTTTAGTCAATGCTTTGCTGAAGGAACTATTACATCAGACATAGATATAAGCTATTCAACAACTAATTATCTCATCTCTCGTGCTACATTATCGGTTGGTGGTTTTTCTGGGACTTTGCAAGATAGCAGTATTGAAAATTCCTATGCCCAAGTTTCACTACTAATTGAATACGCCCATATTTATGCATATACACAAGCGGTTTATACTACAGCAAATATAGGTGGTTTTATTGGTTTATCCAATGGTGGAAATTTTGTTAAGAATTCTTATTCATATCCTACATTTAATATTAGTATGATTCATGAATTCCGCGCTGTAGATAAGTATTATTTGCCAACATTATATGTAGGTGGTTTTTGCGGCGCAAACAGTCAAAACGAATCAAATTTTGAGAATTCATTTTCATATTCAAAAGAAAAGGAAATTGTTCGTACAACATCCATTACGGGGGAGGCTAAAAATGATAATGATAGCTATGGAGGCTTTTTTGGAAAAAATAATGATGCATCTGCATTATATAATTTAACAAATTGTTATCGTTATGCTGACGATGAAGGTGCAATTACGACAGGGACGCCGACTTCTGACACCAATTTCAAATCACCTAACTTTATAAAAGAGGTTTTAGGTTGGGATGATTCAATTTGGATTCTCGAAAACGGCGAATTGCCTAAACTAAATCTATACGAATGGGAGGAATATAGTTATGAGTAAATTAAATGAAAATAGACTATTATATCATTTTACTTCGTTGCATAAGGGAAAAATATGAATAATCAACCGAAAATCGAAGCGTTTAAAAGCTTCTATCAACAAGGCAAAGATTTATATAATAGCGGAGATATTGCCGGCGCGCGTGAAATGTTTATAAGGGCTGCCGAGCTTGCTAACGATATTTCCGTTAATGCGACTTCGTATGACGTTCGTATGGAGTACCATAGAACTGCGGCGAACATATTGGACTTTGTGCGCAAGTCGTGTGTTAAACAAGTCCCCAAAGAAGTGCCGGCGCGTGGTAGCGAAGAAGTCAAGACTATTGAGCCGGAGAGCGGCGGCGGTATCACATTCGCCGATGTCGCCGGTCTTGAGGATGTTAAAAATCAAATACGCTATAAGGTAATTGAGCCGCTTAAAAATCCCGAACTTGCCGAAATATATCATATAAAGCCGGGCGCAAAAATACTTTTGTACGGTCCGCCCGGAACGGGTAAGACTTTTATTGCGCGAGCTATCGCCGGAGAGGTGGACGCCAAGTTCTATGTTGTCAATTGTCAAGACTTAATTTCAAAGTGGATGGGTGAGAGTTCGCAAAAGCTCGACGAGATTTTTGAAACGGCGCAGAGCAACGAACGCGCTATAATCTTTTTCGACGAGTTTGATTCCGTTGCAAGCAAGCGCGGCGACGGCGCGGATGGCGCGGACGGCGAAATGGCGCGATTTGTTGCTACATTTCTTACCAAAGTGGACGGCTTCAAAAAGAGCAAAACCAATAAAATGCTGTTACTGATAGCGGCAACAAACCGTCCGTGGGCACTCGATCCTGCAATGCTTCGCGGCGGTCGTTTTGATACGCACATCTATGTCGGAGTTCCCGATCAGGCAGCGCGTGAGTTTTTGGTACATAAAGAGCTTGACGGTCTGCCTATGGACGATGATGTGGATTTAAGCGCACTCGCGTCCGCATTAGAAGGCTATGGCGGTGGTGATATTACCGCGATATGCGGAAAGATTAAACTCCGAGCATATATGCGTTCGTCGCAAGTAGGCGCAGCTCAAAATATTACACGCGAAGATTGCAATGTAGTGCTTGGTGAATCCCATAATATGATTTCCGCCGAAGATTTGGCGCGGTTTGAAATGTTTCGCTCAACCGGAAGTATTGATTAAGGTGGTATGCTTATGGTAAAAGAAGCTTGTCCTATTTGCGGAAGCAAAGAAATAGTTTGTTTGGATAAATCGGCAAAGAAATATCGTTGCCGCAGTTGTGACGAAACATTTGTCTTGGAAGAAAAGCCGAAAGTAGTTGAAAGAATAATCGAAAAGGCGCCGGACAAAAGCGAGCTATCCGCTGCCGAAATTTATAAGACGGTAATAGATAGCATCTGCGAGATAACGAGCGAGTTTGAGGATGAAACGTCGCAGGGTACGGCATTCTATATATCTGCCGCCGGATATATGATTACAAATTGTCATGTGGTAATAGATCGTAAACCAAACGGCAAATATGAGCTGTGTGATGATGTGTATTCCTGCAAAAGCAAGTCGGTTGACTATGACGAATTGGAAGTTGTTTACATAGATCCGAAGAATGACTTGGCGCTTTTGAAGGGAAATACAAAGCCCGTTAAACAGTTAAAGCTCGCCGAAAAGCTGCCCGAAATCGGAGAAACCGTTGTTGCAATCGGAAACAGCAAAGGGGAAGGATTAGCACTTGTAAACGGTATTGTAAGTGATACCAACCGAGATTTTCAAGGACATCCAGCGTTCTTGTTTAACGCTCTCGTTTCGCACGGTTGTTCGGGCGGACCTATTTTTAATGGCAAAGGCGAAGTGTGCGGCGTGACAGTCGGCGGACGCGATGACGCCGAAGGAATGAAATACGGCATTCCTGTCGAAACCTTACATAAGTTTATAAAAGCAGCTGAAGCGGATAAAAATATTACGATATTATTGATTTAGCAAGGTAAAAGACTATATATTCAATTCTTTCCACCTTAACATTTTTAGCTCTAAAAGTTTTGCATTATGCTCGTTATAAAATCGGAAGCAGGAGAATAGTGCAAACTTATAGTCCAAACTATCTGTATCGTTATTTATAAGGATATAGCGCCCTTTATGCTCTTTAAGTAATCGCCTAACAAAAGGCGATATATACCGCAATCCTTTGACATAACGATCAACGCAGCTGCCTTGTCGTAAATGTTTTAGTTTGATTGCCGAAACAAATCTAATGATTTTATTGTAGTATAGGCGCTGCTCGGCTTTATCTGTTATTTCCGGTAATGTATCAAAGAAGCTTGGAGTAACATCAATAGCTATAATCTCACAAAATAGGGTATATAGCTCTTTTAAGTATTCGTACAGCCCATGTTTATAGTGATAAATATCGTTATCATAATCGGTATAGGTATCCTCGTAAGTAGGGGCTTCGTGAAAGATTAGGTCTATCTTATCTCTGTAAAGTTCAAAACATACTTCATCGTATGTTAAATCCTTAATGTGCCCGTTATCAATTAAAGTACCGTCCATCTGATTTATATTAAAAAATCGAGCCGTTAGCTGTAACTCCAAATCTTCTATGTATGAATCGAATGGTAACGGTGCTGTGGGTTGAATCTTATTAAAAACTACATTTTCTGCCGCATAAGAATTCATTAGTATATTTGCCTGCATACAGCACAAACCCTTAAGCAATTTTTCATCCAACTGTTTATCGTTCTCAATTTTCAGCATAAGTATCTCCATATATAAGTTATTTAATATTAGTATAGCAGTTATTTATATTTACTGCAAATAATTTATCAGTCGAAGTTTGTCGATTGAAAGAGGTGTTTGTCGAATATCAAAAACAACTAATATATAAATCAAAAATAACCACTATATACAGTGTTGTGCAATCATCTAAAATATAACTGACATAGCGCAATAAACAAACTGCTATATTACGGTGGTACATATGAACAGCATTGTAGCGAGAATAGACGAGCTTCGGGTTAAGAGCGGATTGAGTAAAGCGGCTCTTGCAGAAAAGATTGGGGTTACGCCAACAACTGTTGGGAATTGGAGTAAAATGGACTCAATGCCTTCATTAGCTATTATTGAACGCGTATGTGAGGTGACGGGCATAACCATTCAGCAATTCTTTTGCGGTATGAATGGCGATAGCGAAACAACGCCGGAAGAAAAGTTTTTACACGAGTGGCGTATGTTGACAGAAACAGAGAAGAGCGCCATTGAAAAGGTTATGGATGCCTATATTGAATTGAAGTAGGTGAATATATGTTTAATGCGATAAATAGAATCAATGAGCTAATGAGAATAAAGGGCTGGACACCGTATGAGCTGTCTAACCAAACCGGCATAACTACCAATGCGATATATGATTGGAACAAAATAGGCGCAGTTCCATCATTACCGAATATTATAAAGATATGCGAAGCGATGGGCATTACGCTTGAATACTTTTTCTGTGGCGGTAATTATCAACAAACAGACGAGGAAAGCCGGATTCTTAATAAGTGGGTTGCGCTATCTGACTTTGAAAAGAATGCTGTTATGAAACTAATCGAATCATTTAATGCCTTGAAAGGTTGATACGCTCACTCCCGATAATCGGGAGTTTTATTTTGCAATAATTTAATGTACAAAAAAAGGTACATCCAAAAATATTTCAAAATATTTTCAAAAAACGCTTGACAAGCAAATAAGCAAGTAGTATAATCCCATTACTGTTCCAATTTGGAACAGATAGGTAAGGAGTTCATTTATGCAGTCAAAAGATAAAATCCTTATGGATAACATTCTCAAAGCTGTGGACGAGTTCTATGGTAAGTATTATCGGACGCCGACTATAAGAGAGCTTGGGGAGATATGTGGAACAAGTCATATTACAATTTCGCGTTATCTGCGGCAGATGAGTGAAATGGGAATGCTCGAATACAATGACGGTAATATAACAACCGAAAAGATGTCAAAGTCAAAGCCTGAGTGCGTTAGTGTCCCCATACTTGGTAGCATATCTTGTGGAATGCTGTTGGAGGAAGAAGGGAATGTTGAGTCGTATGTTAGGCTACCTGTAGAGCTTGTCGGGCGTGGGGAGTTTATTTGCTTAAAAGCCAATGGTGACAGTATGATCGACGCAGGTATAGATGATGGGGATTATGTGCTTATAAACAAAACTACCGAAGCTTGTGACGGAGATATTGTCGTTGCACTTGTAGATAACGAAAATACACTCAAAAGATTTTACCGCGACGAGAAACGCAGGAAAGTAATTTTACATCCCGAAAATAAAAGCTATGATGATATAGTAGTAAACTCTTGCGAGATTCAGGGCGTAGCAGTAATGGTATTAAAGGATTTAAGAAAAAAGCTATGAAAAAGAGAATCCCTATATCCGTCGAAGTAATATTCGGCGATGACGGCGCTATAATTCCTAAAAAGTTGTTCTATAAAGGCAGATCGTTTGAGATAGAAAAGCTTATAGGGATAAGGCGCTATTGTCCACCGGAAATATCGTGTATATCGCCAATAGAGTTTAACGCAGTAATATGTGGACTCAGAAGAAAGATATATTACGAGCAGAGTACAAACAAATGGTTTTCAATCAAAGAGTATAAATTGAGCAGTTAAGGTATTTGTTAGCTTGGGTAGTAGTCCCGTATTCAAGCGTTTCATATACAGCAACGAACGAATTTGCTTTAATGTCGGAGTTCCTAACCGACAGAGTAAGCAGATGAACTGGCGCGTTCGTGTGCGATTGGAAAGAAGATAATATTAAAAGGAGAGTGGATCATGAAATTCGTTATGTGTCCCAAATGCGGAAAGAAACTATGTAAAGCAGAGCCTGGAACAAAAGTAGAAATCGAATGTCCGAAATGCGGCGAATTCGCATCTGTCGTTGTTGATGAAGACAGTATGCACATAAGCAAAAAACAGACTCCGGACAAGCCTGTACCACAACGCGCCTAATTAGGCAAAATCACAACTGAATATTTTGGGCGACGGTATTCCGTTGAAAATCGTCGCTAACGTCTTGTTATGAGGCTGGACTTGTTGAGATAGGACAAGAGGAGTCTGACAGACAGAGGTAATTTCCTGCATAGGGTAAATTTATTCTGTCTGTCAGGCTTCTTTTTTGTTGCCGTTTTGCCCGACTGCTTGGAGTTATCTCCACGCAGTCGGGCTTTTTCTTTATGGGCTAAATCGTCCGATTGCGATTTTCAAAAACAAAAATCAAAAATCGGAGGATTTAATCATGGAAAAATTCAAAATTGAAGTTACCAAAAAGAACGGCGACAAGCAGACCGTTACAGTTTACTTGGACGACACAACAGCACAGTTACTTAAACAGACGGGTGACGAAAAGCTCTTGGACGCTTACTTGCAGGAAGAATATAAGGATAGTCGTAAAGCGCGACAAGATGCGTATTGGAATCAGTCGTTGGAAGAGGACTATGAAAACGGAATCGACTATGCGGACGAACATGATTACAGCGATTATTCGTTCGACGATATGGAAGATGAGCGACTGCAAGCTGCCATTAAACAGCTAACACCCCGACAGCAAGAGATATTGCGGCTTATATACATAGAGGGTAGAACGCAAGATGATGTCGCAAAAATATTGCACAGATCTCAACCGTCTATAAATGGAAATTTGCAGACAATTTATAAGCGAATTAAAGAGTTTTTAGAAAAAAATTAAAAAATTTTTTTGAAAACCCTATAATTTGCCCATTCCTACCGCTTTATAGTGAAGGGGTTTATTAAAACCTAACAAAAAAGGACGGAACACTTATGGAAAACAGTAAAGTAAAAGAATTTATCCAAAGTCTTGGTGCGCCTACTCTGACAGAAAAGGATATTGCCAATATCAAAGCTCACCACGAATATCACGGGGATAAACAATTACAAATCGTCGGCGCACTGCCGCATGGAGCGGTGTTTGTAAAAGTCGTTGATCATATCGGTTATAGCGATTCGGTAATAGACCTGCTTTGCTACGATGACGATTGCAGCGAAGATTGCTTTATTCGGAACGCAAGCGAAAGGCGAGAAATCAACTTTATAAAAAGATGGCTTAAAAGAAATCTACCGGATTACGAACTTCAAAAACTTATGGCGGAGGGAAAGCTATGATACAGGAAATAAGTCAAGAGGGGTATGTTCTCAAAAAGTATCCGCTTAAACAGTGGATTTACGACAACGACCACACGCAACCGTATGTCGCACGGAGAATAGGGCTTGCGCCCGACGAGTTCAAACGCAAGCTGCGCGAAAAGGAAAAGTTCAGCCCCTCGCAAATAAAGAGCCTTGTGTATCTTATGGGCGCTGAGGAAGCATTTAAGGTGTTGTACTTTCCGTCCAAGCGAAAACGCAAGAAGGTGTGGTGGAATGTGTTTGGCAAGTACAAAAGTAAGGAGGAATTGAATGAGTGATAATCGTTTAACTAATCGTAACGCGGCGATACAAGAAATGCTGACGGACGGTGAGAAGATAAAAGACTTCTATCGGTTTGCGGCGCAAAATCCGCATATCAGCTTACACGACGCTTGCCAAATAGTCATCGGTCGTCCGAACGCCGGCGTTTGCTATTCGTTTGAGGAATGGAATGCTATGGGCCGCCGCATTACACGCGGCAGCAAAGGCATTCCGTATTACGACGCGGACGGCAATAAGAAGTTTGTGTTCGACGCGACCGACACGCACGGCGAAGAAAGATATAAGCGGCTTGTGTATCCCATATCTCGAATGTTGCAGGGACTCGATGCGCTGAACGGCACTGAAAGCGACTTAAACTTGCGCGGAGATTATAGGAAAATCCACGACGGAGTTGCCAATTATCTGCGCGAAAACGGGCACTTTACCGAAGATGAAGAACGCAACCGCCTTGTTTTAGAGGGCGTAACATATTCGCTGTACTGCAAAACGGGCTTTCCGAAAAGCAACGGTATAATAATGCACGGTATGACGGGCGACCTTACGGACAACGCACAGTTGTTTAAGGATGTCTGCGCTTTGACCGATTCCTTGCACAAAGAAATCGAAGAAGCATATATCGCCAAGCAAAACGAAGTCAAGATTATTGACGATGTGGACGAAGAAACCGTATCGGATGAGCCTATCGTTGCAGAGCAGCCTACCGCCGCGCAAGAAGAAGTCCAACCCAAAGTAGAAGAAGTTAAGCCGAAAGTAACGCCCGATTATCAAAGGTATTTGACTGCACAAGAAAAATACCCGAAAGCAATCGTAATGATTAGACTCGGCGACTTTTACGAGATGATGGGAGAGAGCGCAAAGATAGCGTCCGACGAACTCGACTTAACGCTTACGGGGCGAAATGTAGGATTGCCCGACCGTGTTCCGATGTGTGGTGTGCCTTATCATGTGACAGATAAGTATATCGAAAAGCTGTTACAAAATCACCCCGTTGTCGTGCTTGATTACGACGGAGAAGAAAGGTATATTCAATCCCACGCCGAAGCGCTTGCACAAAGCGAACAGTCACAAGAGTCGAGTACCGAACTTTCCGAAGTTGACGGAAGCGAGTTTGCGCCGGACGAGAACGAACAACCTGACTATGTAGGTGAAATAGACACCCGATTTCCCATCGATGACGATTATAGCGATGACGAGGATTACGATTCGGACGAAGAAGATTGGGACAGCGCACTCGACATTGACGAATACGAGGAAGAAGAAAAGGAGGAAGAACGTCCACAGGTAAAGACAAAACAAAGTAAACCAATTCAAAGCCGTAAACGCAAGGAAAAGCCGCAGCTATCTTTCTTTGATTTACTCGACGGCAAAACGCAAGAGAAAACGCCCGAAGAGCAAGTATTGGATTGGGGTATAAAGTACGGCGGCGGTATTATGGACAATAAATACCGTATATATGCCGCATACGAATCCAACCCGACCGAGAACGACTTTATAGAACTCATAAAGAAAGAGTACGGCGGATATTACGGCGCACATTTGGGCGACAAAGAGCTGCAATGTTCAGGAACGGGCGTTAAGTACGCATTCAGAGATAGAGAGCATCCCGAAAACGACGTTATCGTCAGTCTTAATTGGAAACAGTTGGCAATAGCAATAGCCGACCATATAGACGACAACGACTACTTCAAAGACGGCGAGGCAGAGGAATACAAGCAATACTGCGCCGAGCGCACCGGCAGCGACGAGGAGCGCGTAAAGGCAATCGCGGATGGTGCAATACGGCACTTTACAAAGCGCAATCGCGGAACAGGCGAAAGAGATATGTACTTCGGTTCGTTACACGCCGACTATATGTACCTTCAAGCCCACGCAAGCGAGATAGAGAGGGAACTGAACAAGCGCCCCGAACTCGACAGCGCAAGAATAGAGGGAGATAAGATATATCTCAGTTTTGCCGTGCAAAAAAACCTTACGCCCGAAGAAGTAAAGATAAAGCAAATCGCGGACGCAATCATTAGTAAAGGTACGGAAAACTCTTATGAGGGAAATTGGATTTCGGACTTTTCTACTTTTGGCGCAGACGAACAGTTTGTGCGAGAACACCAAAACGAAATCGTGGGCGAGCTTGAGAGCCGTGAAGAAGTATCCGATGTAATAATCACGCCCGACGGGATTGATGTCAATTACTATATGGACTTCTTGGTGAACGAGCTTGATGACGATTACGAAAAAGATAAGCCGACATTCAACCGTTTCAAAGAGCTTTCGGCAGAAGATAAGGCGTATTTAGAGCGATATGCAGCGCGAGATGTGCGAGAGCCGACAAACTCAATGTGGGATGAAGTACAGCATTGTACGGTAATCGCAAACGGTATCTACTCGGTATCTACGGCAGGACACGGCGGCATTATGATTGCCGCCGACCTTGCACAGCGTATTCTTTCACCCGAAGCAATAGAAGTGGGTGTGCGTGACGGCGGTTACTTTTGCTACGAGGAGGACTGCGACCAAGATGTGCCGCTTCGTGAGTTGTACGACAAAGGCATCTTAAAGCCTACGGACGAATACTTTACACGCTGTTATGTTCGCTCGGACAAGCCGGAAGCAAAGGACGGTTTCGTGCCGTTCACCACGCTAACCGAAGAAGAAAGGAAAGAGTTTTTCAAGAATTGGGACAAAACCCTAAACGAGTCGTTACAGCGGTGGCACAACAAGTATTGGAAAGCGTATGAAAAGGAAAGCAGTAAAAACGACCACAGGCAAGAGAACACAGACCTAAATGCAGTAGGCTTTGACCAGAGCGAACTCGGCGGCGCAAAAGCAAGGTTTAGAGGAAATATCGAGGCTATAAGGTTACTCAAACGCCTTGAGCTTGCCAAACGCGATCCGACGCGTGACGAGCAAAGAACACTTGCAAAGTATGTAGGTTGGGGCGGTTTAGCAAAAGCGTTTGACGAGCGCGACGAGAATTGGCGAAGTGAATTTGCCGAACTAATATCTACGCTCGATTCCGAAGATTACGATAAAGCAAAGGGCAGTGTGCTTAACGCGCACTATACAAGCAAGACCGTTATAGACGGAATTTACAAGGCGTTAGCGCGTTTCGGCGTAAAGGGCAACAACCGCATATTAGAGCCGGCAATGGGTACTGGGAACTTCTTCGGGTATATGCCCGAAGATATACGCGAGAACGCAAGACTGTACGGCGTAGAACTCGACAACATCACCGGCAAGATAGCGCAGAAACTGTACCCGAAAGCGAACGTGCAAATCAAGGGCTTTGAGCAGACGACCTTTTCTAATGATTACTTTGATGTGGTCGTAGGTAATGTGCCGTTTGGTGCGTACACCGTTTACGACAGTGACTATGCTCGGCAGAACTTTTACATCCACGACTACTTCTTGGCAAAGAGCATAGACAAGCTCAAGCCAAACGGCGTTATGGCGGTCATTACAAGTACGGGAACAATGGACAAGCTAAATCCGACCGTTAGAAAGTACCTTGCCGAACGCGCCGAGCTGCTTGGTGCTATACGCTTGCCGAATAACGCATTTACGCAAACGGCAGGAACGCAGGTGGTGGCGGACATTCTGTTCTTCAAAAAGCGCGAACAGCAGGCTTATGTAGATACCGAAAACACCGAGTGGCTTTCTACCGCAAAAACGGAGCAAGGTTATGAGATAAACAACTATTTTGTAAAGCATCCCGAAATGGTGCTTGGCGAAATGGTGCAGGAACACGGTATGTACGGCGCATTGGATGTTACCGTCAAACCCGACGGAAGAAACCTTGCGGACGCGCTTGACGAAGCGGTAAAGCAACTGCCCGAAAACTTTTACATAACGCCCGAATACTCGGAAACCGCCGAACAAGAGAGCGCCGCCGTTGACTACAATGTGAAACCGCTTTGCTACAAGGCAGAAAACTGCAAGCTGTATATGCGTATCGGCGACAGTATGGTAGAGCAGGAAATACCTAATCGTCCTGCCGACGCCTACGAGCGTATCTGCGCGATGATAGCACTTCGTAACGAACTCCGCTATGTATTGGACATTCAAACGGAAGGGTGTACGGACGAGAAACTGCAAGCCGAGCAACGAACGCTCAACTACCATTACGATAACTTCGTCCGCCGCTACGGAATTATAAACAGTCAGACTAACACAAGGCTGTTCAAGGACGACGGCGACAGCGCATTGTTGTTTGCTTGCGAGAACTTGTCGGACGACAAGAAAACCGCGACCAAAGCGGACGTATTCAGCAAGCGCACAATACGACCATACGCCGCGCCCATAAGCACCGACGACTGTTACGAAGCCTTGCAGATTTGTAAGAACGAGCGCGGATGTGTGGACATTTCGTACATAGAAGAGCTTACCAAAAAGGACTACGATACCGTCCTGTTTGAACTCGGCGACGCGGTGTTCCGAAACCCATATGAAGTCAATCCCGACGATAAATACTCCGGCTTTGTAACCGCCGAAGAATACTTGTCGGGCAAGGTCGTACAAAAGCTTGAGATAGCAGAGGAGTATGCGACAACATACCCCGACGGCGGCTATGAAAAGAATGTGGAGGCATTAAAAGGCGTACAGCCTGAGCCGTTGAAAGCATCGGAAATTTCTGTACGACTTGGCGCGAGTTGGGTGGACTCAAGGTATTACAAGCAGTTCATTTACGAGCTGTTGGACTTGCCGACTTATTATAGGGACGCTATTCAGGTTTACTACAATCCGCACGACAGCAGTTGGCGTATTGACCGCGCTCTATATATACGCAATATGGCGTACATGAACACGCATAGAGTTTACGGCACCGAACGCGCAGACGCATACAGGCTAATCGAGGACTGTCTGAACTTACGGGCAACGACAATACGCGATCGTATCGAGGACAGCAGCGGCGTACACTACGAGCTGAACAAAGCCGAAACTATAGCCGCGAGAGAAAAGCAGAACGCCATCAAGGAAGCGTTTAAGGATTGGATTTACCGCGATCCCGAACGGCGCGAGGATTTAGAGCGCACATACAACGCGAAATTCAATCAGATAAGACTACCTACATACGACGGAAGTTATCTGCGCTTTCCCGAAATGAATCCGGCGATAGAGCTGAAGCCGCACCAAAAGAACGCCGTACAGCGCATTCTGACGGGCGACAACACGCTACTGCACCATGTAGTAGGTAGTGGAAAGACCTATACCATTTGCGCGTCAATAATGAAATTGCGGCAATACGGGCTTGCAAAAAAGCCGATGGTAGCCGTACCCAATCATCTTGTCGAGCAATGGGCAGGCGAGTTTAGAACGCTGTACCCGAACGCCAAAATACTTGTCGCGTCGAAGGACGATTTAGACAAGGACAACCGGCAGAAGTTTGTAAGCAAGGTGGCTATGGGCGATTGGGACGCGGTCATTATAGCGCAGAGCAGCTTTGCAAAAATACCCATTTCACGCGAACGACAGATACGGAAAATCAACGAGGAAATTGCCCGTATAGAGCAGACGATAGAACGAGCGTGGGATGAGCAAGGAATGCCGCGCGGCGCGGTCAAGAACTTGGAAAGGATTAAGAAAAGCCGCGAAGCACAACTGCAAAAGCTCTTGGACGACAACAAGAAAGACAGCGTCCTTATATTCGAGAACTTGGGCGTGGATTACTTGTTCGTGGACGAGGCGCACTATTACAAAAACAAATTCCTTTTCACGAAAATGAACAATGTGGCAGGAATTTCGACTGCGGCAAGCCAACGCGCAAGCGACTTGGAGTTGAAGTGCGAGTACATCAACGAATTGCACGGCGGCGACAGAGGTGTCGTGTTTGCGACCGGTACGCCTATATCCAACAGTATGACCGAGATGTACACAATGCAAAGTTACTTGCAGCAACGGACTTTGCAGGAACTCGGCATTACTTACTTCGACGGATGGGCGGCAGACTTCGGCGAAACGGTTACGAGCCTTGAGATGACACCTTCGGGGCAAGGTTACAAGCCGAAAACGCGGTTTAGCAGGTTTACGAACTTGCCCGAACTTCTTACATTGTACCGCAGTTTTGCCGATGTGCAGACGAGCGATATGGTCAAGCTCGATGTGCCGGATGTGGATCGGAAAGTCGTGTCGCTTAAACCGAGCGACGAAGTCTTGCAGCTTGCAGACGAGATAGCCGACCGCGCCGAGCAAATAAGTCTTGGTAATGTCGCGCCCGAAATAGACAATATGTTAAAGGTCACTTCGGACGGAAAGAAACTCGCGCTTGATCCGCGCTGCTACGAAAGAGGTGCGGCAGACGAGCAAGGCAGTAAGCTCAATGTGTGTGCGGACAATATCGTCGAGATATGGAACGAAACGCACGACACCAAAGCCACGCAGATTGTCTTTTGCGACTTGTCAACGCCGAAGAAAGCGTTTGAGGACTATGTGTACGGTGTGGATTTCGATGTGTACAACGACTTAAAATATAAGCTCGTGCAACGCGGAATACCGCCCGAACAGATTGCATTCATTCACGACGCGAACAGCGACCAGCAAAAGCAAGCCTTGTTCGATAAAGTCAACTCAGGCACGATAAGAGTTCTAATAGGCAGTACGGAAAAGTGCGGTGCCGGGACGAATGTGCAAGAGCGGCTAATCGCTTTGCACCATCTCGACACGCCGTATAGACCGTCGGATATGCAACAGCGCGAGGGACGCATCATTCGTCAGGGCAACACGAACAGCGAGGTAAAGATTTTCACCTATGTCAAAGAGCGCACGTTCGATAGCTACTCTTATCAGATACTTGAGAACAAACAGCGCTTTATATCCCAAATTGACAGGGGCGACCTTACTGTGCGCGAAGCGGACGATATAGACGAAACTACCTTGACCTATGCCGAGATAAAGGCAATTACCGCCGCCAACCCAAAGATAAAGCAGAAAATGGAAGTGGATGCGGAAGTAGCTCGGTTGCGTGTATTGGAAGGACAGTACAAAAAGAATCTGTACGCGTTGCAGGACAAAGTGCGTAAAACCTTGCCCGAAGATATACAGCGGCAAACGCTGTACTTATCTCACTTGCGCGAGGACATAGCGACCGTAAAGGCAAACCACAGCACCGATCCCGAACAGTTCAAGATAAGCGTTATGGGCAAAGTCTATACCGACAGAAAAGAGGGCGGCTTGGCTTTAATGAACGCACTTCATTCTAACAAGACGGATACAGTGGTCGGCGAATACGCAGGGCTAAAAATCAGCCTAAATCCGATGGTAATGTTAGTGGGTGAACGCTCGGTGACACTATCCGGCGTAGGCAGATACAGCATGGACATCGGCGAGAGCGCAAGCGGCCTTATAACCCGACTTGACAACTTCTGCAAGGAATTTCCGGAACGCGAACAGCGAGCCACAAGCAGACTGCAACAGCTTCAGAACGACTTGTCTATTGCCCAAGAGGAGATCAAGAAACCGTTTGAACACGCCGAAAGACTGTCCGAGCTAATCAAGCAGCAAGGCGAACTCAATGCCGAATTGGATATAGGAAAGCAAGAGGAGGTAATAATGGACGACGGCAAAGAGGAAAACATCGTGGCAGACACTGCGGACGACGCGGCAAAGCAAGCGCCGGAGAGAAAAATCACGCTACCCACGCGCAAGAAACGACCGCGCAAGACTCTCGGAACGACAAATACCGAGCTGTATAAAAAGCGGAAAGAGCAAAACCCGACGGCTTATGTGTTTATCGGCAATGGGGATAACTACGAGATTTACGGTGAACAAGCCGTAGCACTCGCAACAGGGTACGAACTGCCGCTCATTACTGACAAGTTTGACGGCAGAGAGGAACAAGTGCTTTCGCTCGATTCGGAGATGTTCGATTTGGTCATACCGGATTTGGCGGAACAAGGCTACAAAACGGTTTTCATAGAGCCGTTAGAAGAAATAAAGGAGGACACATTTATAGACAACGAAGATAAGGTAGCCGCTATGGAAGTGGCAATATTGCCCGACTATACCATCGGGCAGGACGAAATGCACGAAGCAGGGTACACATGGGATGGAATGCTGCCGTTACGCAAGCGCACAGCGAAAACGCTTGTCGGACTTGGACTGCCT
Organism: Clostridiales bacterium; assembly: GCA_022508445.1. Classification (GTDB taxonomy): domain Bacteria; phylum Bacillota; class Clostridia; order Christensenellales; family Pumilibacteraceae; genus Anaerocaecibacter. The sequence continues at coordinate 54,203 of JAFLVG010000002.1, forward strand.
ATTGTCGAGCTTAAAGGCGACGATACCGAAAGCAAAGTCACGACCGCAGAACAAGTAGAACGCGGCGGAAAACTGTTCGGCATAGAGAAGCCTGATTGGAACGAGTTTATTGCTTCCGAAAGGGGCAAAGCGTTCTTGACAGCGAGATTGTTGCTTTGCCAAGCGGTACGCAAGGAAGTGAACGAAGAAATGAGTTCTTTTGACGCTCGATTTGTGGACGCGCTTTCGGACGGCAACTTTACGGAACGCGCCGCGCATGAAAAGTATCTGCAAGGTACTAAGCGCCCTGATGCCGAGCAAATCAAGCCGTTCTTCAAAGACTTGCTCGAAGATTATACGGTAAAATTCGGCAGCATACCGCTTGAGGAATACGGTTGGGAACTACACAATGTCCGCGATGACCTTGCAAAGTTTATACCCGACGAGGAGATAAGCAAGTACGCACAAGAGATAGCAGGGGCAGCGAAGTCGCAAGAGCAAGAAGCGGAATTGCGTGTGGAAGTGAGCAAGTACACGCCGTTGGAACAAAAGGTTAAGGATAGTGTCGAAGCGGAGTATAAGGCGTTCTACGACGAGGAAGTCAAGAAAACGCCCGAAGAACTCATAAACAAAGACAACTACAAAATCCGATTCTTCAACGAGCTGTCCGTATTCTTGGGTGACGACATCAACGACAATCTGTACGGTAGGGACTTACAAGCTCTTTTGGAAGATTCGCCGCATATCTTGGACTCACTTTACGACTTTTATTTGGGGTACGAGTACGGAAGCATTAACAACTATTCGGATGTAAAAGACCTTATAGAAGCGTACAACGACAAGTACCACGAAGAGATAATCGCAGATAGGTACGAGTGGAACGAGGGCGGTTTCGACAACAAAGCGCCGGTTTATTTCGGCACAGACACGAGCAATACGGCGTACTATTACTTGCCGAAGTTAAGCCACGACACGCTGTCCGAAATAGAAGAAAAAGCGGACAGTTATGTGGTAGCCGCGCCCGTAAGTTATCTGTCAAGCGAAACGGCGAAAAAGTACAACATATTCTTTCTGAAAACGGATAGGGACATAGCGGAAGCCGAACTGAACGATCCGAATACGGCAATAAGAAATATGCAAACCGCCGTCCATAATGTGTTAGAACAACGGCGCAAAGAATACCTTGCCGCTTTGAATCACCATACCGAGTGCAAGAAAGAAATAGACAAGGCAATCTCGGAAAACTTTGACGGTATGCACCTTAAAGACGGCTTTGAGGACACGCTGATCGACAAGTACGGTATGGACGAAATCAACTATGTGCTTGCGAATACGGTGCAGTATTACCACGATGACGGCAGAATTAGCCAAGACAACAAGGCGTGGGCGAACGAGATAGAGATAACCGAAAACGAGGGACACCGCTATCAGTTTGTTTTGAATACGCACCGCGCTGTGCTTGACGGCTTCATTAACCGTATGCGACGGAAACAGAGAGAAAATTCACTTGGAAATCGCCGCGAGGAATACTTTTCCGTCAAGCAAGATACCGTAAACGGCAAGACTGAATATACGCCCGTGTATGTGGACGCGAAAACAGGCGAGATCGGCACACTTTTCAAGCGCTCGTTCGATACCCGACAAGAAATCGACGAGCTTATAGCAAAAGTGAACAGCGCAAACGACGTGCCGAGAGATTATGTACTTGTATATGTGCCGCCGGAAGAGCTTGAAAGAATGAGCGAAGAAATTAAGCAAAAGACGACCGCTCAAACCCTGCAAGGCAAGTTTTTAAGCGAAACCAAGCAAGGCTACAAAGTCGTTAGCATCACGAAAGACGCGGATGAGCGTAACATCGCCATTATCTACCGTCAGAGTGTGAACGACTTTATTCTCGCGCCGCGCTACGACACTAACGACGGAACGTGGGCGCAGAGCTACTATTACAGCTCGCTCGACGCGGCAGAACGCGAAAGAGCGAAAATCTACGGAAACAACGAAAAAATTTATGAAAACAAGGAGTGGAATAAAATGCCCGAAAATCAAAAGACCAATTGGATCGAAGTAACATTGTCGCAAGACTCGGTCATCCAAAGATACGACAAAGCGAGCTTTATGCGTATGCCTACGACCGGCGAGTACAGCGGCTATGTTTACAACATCTTTAACGACCGCATCAAAAAGAGTACGCAGATAGCCGATCTTCAAAGCGACTCGCGCGAGCTTGCGTACACCATACGGCTGAAAGAAAACGAAATCGTGTCCATACATAAGGACGGCGACGAAAAGCAGCTGAGCGCGACCGAGTACAAAAACCTCGTACACGGAACGCTTGACAAGGACTATTTTCGAAAGTCCGACGAGAACGACAAGATGTGGACGACAATAAGCGTTCCGCGCGACGCCATACTCGGCGAGTACGAAAAAAGTACGCTGTTCGCTATGCCCAAAAACTCGGAAATCGCCGGCTACGCATTCTATGTTCCCAATAACTTTGTCAGAGAGGACGAGAACAGCGAAGGAGAGCGCGTCAAGATAAGTGTTCCCGACGACTTCAAGTTCACCGCAAAGGACAGGAAAGGCGAAAGCAAGGTTGAAATGTCTGCTTACCAAGTATTCCGTCAGATGAACGGTACGGCGGCAGACGCTTATCCGTCCGAGAGAAGTTCCGAAGCTGCGGCGGCAAGCGCGCCGCCGTCCGATGACAACGGTTGGCGCTATGTATCTGTGGACAAAAGAGCAAGAATCGCCGAGTTCGAGAATCGGACGATGTTCCGTATGCCGCAGGGCGAGTATGAGGGGTATTGCTACTACATACCCAATTCTTTGCTGCGCGAGAACGAGGAAAAAGGCACGATTCGCGTAAGTATGCCCGAAGGGTTTGTCGTTACGCTCATAAACAAGCAAGCGGAAAGCGAGGACGAGCAAAAGATCGAAATGAGCGCGGAAGATTATATCGCGCAAGTCAAAGGCAAGACCGCCGACGACTACACGACATACAGCAAACCGAGCGAACAAAAATCGGAACAGTTTATGGCAATCGAGAAGCAGCTCATAGAGCGCGTTCCCGAAGAGATGAAGAACAAGCCCAATTGGGTAATCGTCCGCACCAAGTTCAACGAAGATAAAGGGCGGCTTGACAAATTCCTCATCGACGTGCATACGGGCAAGATGGCAAAGAGCGACGATCCGGCGACATGGACGACCTTCGACGAAGCGAGAGAGTACGCAAAGAACAACGGCGGCGTAGCGCTTGCCTATGCGCTCGACGGCAAGGACGGAATAGCTTGTATCGACCTCGACGATTGCTTTGAAGATAACGGCGACTTAACGCCGTTTGCCAAAGACCTTTTCGATAAGTGCGACGGAATGTACTGCGAACGCTCGGTAAGCGGAAAAGGCTTGCATTTTTTCGGCAAAACGCAGGGTATGGATGTACGCACATTCTCAAAGGACGGCGAAATGGAGTTCTACAGAGGATCGCACTTTATCGCTATGACGGGCGACGACTACGGCGGCAAGGAATTAAAGAGCTTTGACGAGCCGCAAATAAAAAGCGTAATCGAGAGCAAGTGCGAAAAGAGAACGCCGCTTGACGGCAAGGGCAAAGGCGTAGAGGGACTTTCACGCTTAAGTGATCGTGAAGTGGTCGAACGCGCCGAAAAAGGCAAAGACGGCGACACATTCAAGGCTTTGTACGACGGTCAGGACATCAAAAACGACCATAGCCGCTCGGACATGAGCCTTATGAACAAGCTCGCGTTTTGGTGCAATGGCGACAAGGAACAGATGCTTCGTATCTTTGCGACGAGCGGACTGTACCGTCCTAACAAGTCGGACAACTACTACGAATGTACCGTCATAAAGGCAATCCGCGACACGACTACGCGATATACGCCCAAGAGCAACACTGCGCCCAAGAATGTAGGTAGCAACAATTCCGGCAAGGGCGGCAAGTAAAGGAGGGCAAATGAAGCGCAAGAGAGTAATACCCGAAATCGTTGTGCCGAAAGGATATGACATAACTGACCTTATCGACACGGACAGCGACGGCTACGACTTTGGGGAGCCGATACTTAAAGAGGAGGTAAAGGTAAGATTTGAGTGAGCAGAAAGAACAGTCAGCATACGACAAACTCACTCCGCAGCGTAAAGCGCTTGTCGATATGGTCTTGAAAAACCTTGAAGAAGGCAAGGGTATTTGGGAACAAGGTTGGGCGGATATGGGTGTACCCGTATCCGCCGCGACCGGCAAGCGTTATCGCGGAGTCAACAATCTCTATTTGGCGCTAACCGCAATCGAGCGCGGCTACACCGACAACCGATGGGCGACATTCAATCAGATAAACGAGAAGGGATGGAGCTTCAAAAAGGACGAGGAAGGCAACAGTCGCGGCAAGAACGCAGGAGTAACCATAGAGTTCTATGAGCTGTACGACCGCGAAACGAAAAAGCCTTTCGATAAGACTACTCTCGACGGTATGACCGATTCCGAGCGCGACGAGTATATGCAAGAGAATGTTCGCCCGATGCGGAAATACTACCGCGTATTTAACGGCGATGTGATTGATGGCATACCCGAACGCGAAAAGCGTACAATCGATCCGAGCGAGAAAGTGGAACGCGCCGAAAAGCTGTTACAGCATTGGAGCGACTACGAATCCAAGATAGTTTACGGCGGCGACCAAGCGTTTTATAGGCGCGATAGCGACGAAATACACGCGCCGCAGCGCGAAGCGTTCAAGAATCAGCACGAGTTTTACGGCACGATGATGCACGAAACCGGACACAGTACGGGACATCCGTCGCGCCTTAACAGAGATATGGCAGGTGCGTTCGGATCGGAAAAGTATGCGGTCGAAGAACTACGCGCCGAGCTTGCGTCGATGTTCTTGGAACAAGATTTGGAGATAGCGGTAAGCGAACAACACATTGAAAACAATAGCCGCTACATAAAGTCGTGGTACGACGAAATCAAGGAAAACCCTGACGCGCTTTTCACGGCGATAGCGGATGCGGACAAAATCGCAAGGTATATCACTACCAAAGAAATGGAATTTGACCGCATTGAAAACGCAGAGCCGTATGCGGTGGTCGAGGACACAGACGAATTGGGCGACCGTATTTATAGGGTTAAAATCGCAACAAGTTACGGTCAGACTATAACCGCCGTCCCGCTTGCGTTCAAGGACAAAGATACGCTTCTTGCCGAGTTCGATAAATTCAAGGAAGCGCCTGCGTGGAAGGACAGAGAGTTCTACGAGGTGAGCTACGACAAGCTGCAAGAGATAAGCGAGAAACGCGCAAAGGCAGAGGATAGACGAGCGGAACGCGAGGGCAGACCTATGTATGTTTTGCCTTCTGTGGTCGCGGCAAGAGCTTCGGCGCAGAGTCAACCCGTAGATATGAGTGAGCGCGGCGTGGACAGCTTAACGCGAATGTCGGACATAGATGTAATCGAACGCGCCGGCCGCACGAGCGGCGGCGAAGATTTCACCAAACTGTATAACGGTGGAACATTGTTCGGCGACGAGGAAAAGGACGAAGAAGCGCTGATGGCGCGACTTGCTATGTTCTGTAACGGCGATAAGGAACAGCTTATGCGAGTGTTCAGATCGTCGGGACAGTACCGCGACGAAAAGCCTAATGCTTTCTATGAGCAGATGGCAAAGCAGTCGATAGAGAGAATCGATAGGCTGAAAGGCGAGATCGGAATAGTGCCGACCGACGAAAACGGCGGCAAGAAACGCTTTGGTATTAACGCCAAAGTATAACCAAAAAACAAAATTAAAAGGAGCAAAAAAATGAAAGAACAAAACTTCAAATTCAAAAAATCGTTCGGCAAGTTGGTCGAACAAATGAACGACAAACAGGCAGGAGAATTTATCAAGGCGGTCTGCGGCTATGTGTTTTTACAAAAGCCGATGGAGAGCAAAGACGAGTTCTTAAAAGGCGTTTATGTGTATGTCAAGGACGCGCTCGACACGGAAGTGCGCGACAGAGAGAACGGCAGACTCGGTGGCATACTTGTCGCGGAGAAGTACAAAGGACAGCGCGACAGAGTGGTCGAGCAGACCATAACCGAAAACAGTCTTGTGTCGCAAGTCGTTATTGTATCGGCGGACGCAGGTGGCGAAGCGCAAGACAAGAGCGGTAAACCTTTCAATAAGAACGGACGACCGAATACCTATAACGCCTACGGCGGTGGGAAGTACGCTTACGCAAATAAGAACGACAGCAAGGCGGTGTAGAGCGGACTTCGTATAGGACAGTACGACCAATTTTGGCTAAATCGTCAAGATTGCAAGCAGGTAAAGAAAATAGCCAAAATCAAAGATTTAGTCAATTTTGAAGTTCGCCTTGCGGCTCACTGAACAATCGGGAAACCCGATTTTCTTGGAGGGTGTATGGGCAGAAAACTTAAACAATCAGAGCATAACGCAAGCATTTACTTTCGTCTGCGCGATGAAGAAAATTGGCAAATGATAGACCGCCTAATGACTTTACCGCACTATGCGAACAATAGAGCGGCGGTGCTTAACAAGGCGCTGTCATACGGTCTGCCTAAACTTATCGAGGATGAGTTCGGAGAAATCAAGTACAGCGACGAAGAGCAACAGCGTCCACAGCTAAACGAACAGACTGTTCAAATAATCGAGCGCGTGGTTGACGAGCGCGCAGACATAATAGCGCGACTGCTGCAAGAAGTCATAATGAACACGACAATAAGTAAATCGCTTGTGTGTTCGCTGTTTAACGCAAAGAACGCCGAGCTGAACGACAAGCCATTGTCGGGAAAGAGATTTGACGAAGGCGGTCTGAGATACACTCCGACTTGCATGGAGAAATACGAGGTGGACAGGCTTAACGAAATGGACGACGACGATGAGGACGACTAATGGCAAACAATCAACCGGTAATATTCGATCTTAAATATACGCCATATTCGCCGTCCAAAAAGGCGACGGACTATCAGCGGAATAAGAACGCAACCGAACGCGCCTTCTTCGATATGACGGGCGAGGACAACATCTACAAGTACATAACGACGGAAGGTAAGCGCACAGGAAAAAAGTTCACAGCTTTGGACTATCTGCAAAAGAATACGGGCGTGTTTAATCAGAACGGTATGATACCGCAGGAAGAAGTGGACGCAATGAAAGCACGAGCGAAAGTAAACAAAGGCAATATTTGGCACGGCTTTATATCTTTCAACGAACACGACTCCGCAAAGATTGACACGCCTGAAAAGTGCATACAACTTGTTAAAGATGTATTTCCGACATTCTTGCGAGATTCGGGACTTAATCCGAATAACATCGACTTGATGTGTGCTTTGCACCTCGACCGTCCGCACCACCTACATATCCACTTCGTGTTTTGGGAAAAGGCGCCAATGCACCGCAATAATGACGGAACGCTCGGCTACCGAAACAAAGGCAATATAAGTAGAAAGGCTATAGACAATATGTTCGTTCGGCTTGGACTTTTCGCAGACGATAAACGCGACGACTTGCATAAGGCGAGAGATAACGCTATGAAACGGTTAAAGAAAATGACCAATGTAAAAACGGCTATGCACACCACCGCCGAGATAAAGCAGGAAATCTTATCGCTTGCAAAGGACTTGCCGAGAACGGGACGGTTTGTTGCATACGGCAGTAAGGAATTGGAGCCTTACCGAGAGCGCGTAGATAGAATTGTCAAAATGCTTCTCGAATACGACAGCAGAGCTGAAAAAGCTAACAGGCGGTTTTACGAGCAGCTTGAGGAAAGGCGGCGCGTTATTAAAAACATCTGCGGACAAGACTATGCGCTGTCCGGCGCAAACACAACGCCGCAAAAAGTAGAGCGCGAGCTTCCGAAGTACCACCACAAGATTGATGAGAGTCACATAAAGATTATCGAAACAATCGAAGCCGACTACAAGCGCCGGCAGGGCAATCTCGTCTTAAAACTTTGTAAGTTCATCAAGCCCGAATACTTTGAGCGCGATCCGAACAAAAGGTACAAGGCAAACGACAACAAACTCAAACGCAGACTCGGCATTTCGCACAGAAATGTAGGAAGGCGGTTTGGAAAGTTCTTTCGCTCGTTCGGTCCGGAGTGCGAATTATTGGAGCGCGACTTTTCACAGCGCTTACAAGAAATCGAAAGGGAAATCGAGCAAGAGAGGGAAAGACAAGCAAAAGCGGAAACGCAACAACTTAAAAAAGAGGAGAATAACAAATATTGAACAGAAAAGAAGCATTTAAGCATAAAAAGCGAAAGTCGCACAAACTCGGCATCGTGCTTTGGGTTTTTATCTTTGCGTTTATGTTCGTGCTCACAATGTTCCTATTCGCTATCGGCGGCGCGGAAAGTATATCCGAAATCATTGGCAACCGTAATTATTGGTTGACCAACGGAGTGATAGACGGACTGCTGCTTGTCGGCTTCTTGATGGTGTATCGAATCGACGCGCAAAACATCGCGCTTAACGAGAACGATTTAGAGGACACCGAATGGCTGTCGGCAAAGCGGCTGAAAAAGCTGAAAGAGTTTACGGTAACGAATTGGAAAGGCGTAAGGGAAACGGACGACGGCATTGTAATCGGTGCGGAAAAGAAAGGCGGCAGCGTAGAGGTTATAACGACAAGTCAGCTTCACGCGCTAATCGTCGGCACGACGGGCAGCGGCAAAACAACGGGATTTGTTGACCAAAACATCTCGGTACTGTCGCGCAGTAAAGGCAAGCCGAGCCTTGTAATATCCGATCCGAAAAAGGAGCTTTACGAGAAACACGCAAAGCACCTTGAAAAAGACGGGTATAAAATCTCGGTACTCGACTTGCGAGAGCCGTATTCGTCAGAGCGGTGGAATCCTATGAATGTACTTATCCGTCGTATTCGGTTGGTGAAAGAACTCGAATACCACTTGGAACACAAGGACGGAAAGTATTACGGCGCAGGCGAGGTATTCCTTTCTTTGCGTGACGCGAGAACGAGGATGCAGGAACTCAAAGACGAAATCTACGAGAACGCGCAGGACTTGGTTTATACGCTATGTCCCGTACAAAACAAAGACCAGCCGACATGGGAAGAAGGCGCAAGAAATCTTATCTTTGGTTTGGTACTCGCGTTTTGCGAGGACTGCATTAAAGGCAAGATGGAAGAAAAACAGCTTTTGCTTTTCAACATCTATCACAACATCACTAAATACTGCTCGGAAGATACGACGGCGCTGAGGGATTACCTTCTTAAAGGGCGCGACGAATTTTCAAAGGTACGCGGTCTTGTAAATACGGTACTCATCACGAGCGATAAAACGCTTACGAGCTATCTTTCGGAAGTAAACAGCTATATGCACCAACTATCAGACGACGGTATTATGTCGCTTACAAGCGAGAACGATTTGGACATTATAAACCTCGACGAACAGCCGAGCGCGGTGTTCATTATCGTGCCGGACGAGAGGTTTACGCGGCATAGGTTTGTAACGCTGTTCATCACGCAGATGTATAAGGAGCTTGTCGAAAAGGCGAACTTGAACTTGCGCAGAGAGCAGACGAACACAGCTATATTAAAACGCAACACTTACTTCATTCTCGACGAGTTTGCGAACTTACCGAAGTTTGACAATATCGAGGGTATGGTAACCGTAGCGCGGTCGCGTGGCATTCGTTTCTTGTTCGTACTTCAAGCGTACTCACAGCTTACGGCTAAGTACGGCAGAGATATAGGCGACATCATTAAGACCAACTGCAACGTCAAGATATTTATAGGCTCGGACGATAGCGACACACGCAAAGAGTTTTCAGACTTGTGCGGACAAAAGAAAGTCAAAAACTTCTCGGTCAACACCAATGCCGAAAATCCTGCGTCGAGCAACACCGGCGCGAGTAACCAACCGCTAATTACGGTTGGAATGCTTGAAAGGCTGAACGGCGACGAGAAAGGCGACGCGATTGTATCGGTGCGCGGCTATGAGCCTATATGGACGAAGTTCACACCGTCTTACGAACTGAGCGGACTTTACTTCAAAGAAGGTAAGGCGAGCATCGCAAAGCGCGAAGCGGTATTGTTCGACAAGAACGATTATGTCTTTGACATCACGAGCAAGGGCGGCAACGAAGCAGAGCGGCTACTGACTGCGATAGAGGAAGAAGAAAACCGCGAGAACGCCGCCGAGATAGAACGGCAAAAGAAACTTGACGAGCTTGACTGCAAGTGGAAAAGCATTGAGCAAGAAATTCACATCAAGCTTCAGGAATTTGCAAATTCGCTAAAGCCCGAAGATAAGGAGGCGGTGCTGAAAGTCGATTTAGACGGAATCGTAGCGCTGCTGTTTATGATCGAGGAGAACTACAATAAAAAGCCGCACAAAGTCCAAAAGATCAGGGAAGTTGCGGAATATGTCAAGGACAAATTGTCCGAAATGACAGAACTTCAAAACCAAGCAAAAAAACAAAAATAAGGAGAATAAAATGACAAGAACAAAACACAAATTTTGGGCAATGCTCGGCGTTATGCTTACAATAGCGCTCGGCATTTCTCTCTGCGGTTTTACGACCGACAAGGCATCCGCGTTTGCGGAAGAAGAACTGTGCGAACACGATTATCAGACCGAAACCGTGAACGCGACTTGTAAAGACATGGGCTACACGCTCTATACTTGCTCAATCTGCGGCGACAGCTACAAAGACGACTACACCGAAGTCAAAGAGCATAACTACGCCGTCATCAAGATAGAGCCTACCTGTACGAACAGCGGTTATACCACACATTTCTGCGTGGATTGCGGCTACGAGTATTCGGACGAGTATGTTGTGCCGAACGGACATACATTCAAAGACCAAGTTATAGTGGCGACTTGTATAACCGACGGCTATACCATTCACACTTGCGAGGTATGCGATTACGAGTACACCGACAGCGTAGAGCTTGCGTTCGGGCATAACTATCTTCCCGAAGTAACCGATCCGACTTGCACTGAGGGCGGTTACACCACGCATACTTGCGAACATTGCGAGGACAGCTACATAGATACCGAAACGGAAGCAACAGGGCATAGCTACGGCGAGGAAGTCATCGATCCCACTTGCACTGCATTCGGCTTTACTGTCCATCAATGCGCGGATTGCAATTCGCGTTATGTAACCGATTATATCAATCCCATCGGACACAGCTTTGTTGATACGGTAGTGGAAGCAACGCCCGATTCGGTTGGTTATACCATACATAAATGTACGACTTGCGAGTACAGCTATCTTTCGGATTTCGTGCGAAGCGGCGAACAGCCTACGGACGCAAAGCAGCCGGAAAAGCCCGAACAGCCGACCGAGCCTGAAACGCCCGACAATCCCGATAATCCCGATAACCCCGACAACCCCGATAATCCCGATAATCCGGACGATCCGAGCGAACACGAACACAACTATTCGCTAAAGACTGAGCTTTACAGTACGGACAAGCTTATTCATATTTCGTATGTTTGCGAGTGCGGCGCGGAGAACAACGGCGTAGTATCGGTAACTTTCACCGAAGAAGGCGGTAACCGTTATGACTTCGTTATAGACGATAGAGGCTTTGTCGATTTCTCGGAAGTAGTGGGCGGTAAGTACGCGGTGGAGATGTTCGACGAGAACGGCGAAACTCTTATGTGGTACGAGCTTGAGATCGAAAAGGTGGAAACGCCGGAAACTCCCGACGAGCCTACCGTACCCGATGAGCCTACCACACCCGACAATCCCGACAATCCCGATAATCCGGATAACCCTACAACGCCGGACGAGCCTTCCGAACCCGAAACACCCGATGAGCCTACGACTCCCGACGAGCCGAGCGAAACGGACAAGCCTTCGGAAAGCAAAGAAGATAGCGGCAGCAATGTAGGACTAATTGTCGGACTGCTTATGACGCTTGTTGTACTTTCGGCAGGCGGTTTGGCGGTGTTCTTTATAATCCGCAAGAAAAGAAAAAACAAATAAAAAGGAGATAGAAAAACATGATTAATTTATTGTCAGAAGAAACCCTCAACGGCAGTCTTGCTTCGATTGTCGATAACCTCAAAACGCTGATGGACAGCTTTTGGATCTACATCGTTATCGCTCTTGCGGCGGTAGTCGTTGTTTGGGGCGCATACATAGGCATACGAGTTGCCATCGCGCACAAGAACGAGGAAAAGATAAACGCACGAGACATGGTCAAGAACCTTATCATCGGCATAATCATAATCTTCGTCGTTGCGATGGGCGCGCCTTTGCTTATAAGCGGTCTGTCCGCTTGGGTTGGCTAAACCAATAAGCAATAACTTTAGACGAGGCGGCAGAACGCTCTGCCGCCTTCGCGGTCAAGGAGAAGAAAAGTAAATGATAATATTCTTACAAGAATTCTGCTTGCAGCTCTTTCTTTGGCTACTCAAAATGATAGACGGGTTGATGAGCATATTCTCGGCTATAACAGGCGTGACGGATGTGACTTATCAAGGACAGAAGGTGAACATAATTGAATACCTCGCCAACTCGACGGGAGTAAGCACTATCTTTTGGTGCGTGTTCATCTTGGCTGTAGGACTCGCGTGTATCTTTACAATCGTCGCGCTCATCAAGAACATGATAGCGAACAACAGAAACATATCGTCGATTGTCGGCAAGTTCTTTTTGGCACTTCTTGGAACATTGGCAATGCTTATCGTTGTCATACTCGGCATCCTTATATCCAATGCGGTATTGGTGCTTGTGGCGCGAATATTCCAAATTGAGAACACAACCAAAATCTCAAATATGCTGTTCGACGCTTGCGTAGGTGATTGGATAAACGGCTATACCATTTCGGAAATAGATGTCACATCATTGTCTGTGCGAAATATATTCGGCGACTACAGCGGATCGATTTGGGATATATGGCCGTATTCGTGGGAAATGGACGGCATGGTAAATCCCGAAACCTTTATGTACTTTCCGTCGTTGGTCGCGTCTATCGGCGTGATTATCGCTATGCTTGTTGCGGCAATCAACCTTGCAAAGAGGGTGTACGAGATAATTCTGCTTTACATCATTATGCCTGTGTCGCTGTCCACTATTTCTTTGGACGACGGTGCGCGGTTTAAGGTATGGCGCGAAACCTTTATTACCAAGATTGTGATTGCCTACGGAACGGTGTTTGCGGTCAATATATTCATATTGCTGCTACCGATGATAACTAAAATGCGTATTCCGGGCATGGGTGGCTTCGGCAACTCCATATTCAAAATCATTATGATAATCGGCGGCGCTTTGGTCATTCCGGCAGGACAGCATTTGTTCGCACGACTATTCGGTCAAGCCGACGATCTACACGCAGGCGGTGGCTTTATACGAAGCGCGTTCTACGGCGGACGAATCGCAGGTGCGCTCACATTCGGAGCTGCGGCAAAGGTGATAGGTGCGGCAACAAAAAAGAAAAATCAAAACGCAGGTAGCAGTAGTAGTGGCGGAGGCTCAAGCGAAGAAAGCGACGATTCGGGTAGATATTCCGAAGAAAGTTCGGGAGGAGGAAGTAGTGAATAATGAGAATAATCCCTAAAAAAATCAAGGTAAAGAACACTGTGTGGAAGTGTTATTCGATGGTGGACATTATAGTCGCGCTAATCGTATTCGCAATCATATTCATAGCGGTAACTGCAAAGAATTGGGCGTTTGCCGCAATCATGGGTATAGCGGCGATAGTGCTTTTAATGCCTACGCAGGACGGCATCTTCTATTCGTGTATCTTTGAGAACATCAAGTTTTTATTCGCCAAAAAGCATTACACGCTTACGGCGAAGAACGCAAAAGAAAATATAGATACGCTTATAGGGCTGAAAGAGATAAGAGAGAACGGTTTGCTTGCGTACAACGGCGGTACATTTGGCAGAGTTATAAAGGTCGGACAAAAGAACTTCGGCATCGAAGATACGGCAGAGCAGAATATAGACATCAACTATCTTGCCAATGCTTTGAAGCTCTTGGACGGCACACAAAGCGCGGACATAGTAAAAATCGACCGTCCGGTAACGCTCGACAACTTTTCGGCAGACCTTTTCGATAAACTTACGGCTATGCAGAACGGTGACGAGCAATCGGAAGTAAAGGCTATAAAGGCAAACATACTGCGCGAACGCATTGACCGAATAGACCGTATGAACAATATCCGCAAGCAGTACATTTCCGACTATTATATCGTAGTGTACGGAAAGAACGAAATCGATCTTGAAAATACGGCGATAAATATTGCGGCAGACATAAACAAGTGCGGACTAAGTACGAAAATGCTCGGCAATCGTGAAACGGCGGTGTTCCTCAAGTATAGCTATTCACGCGACTTTGACGAACGCGAGGTAGCGGACATCGAAAGTGACAAACTCACAGAATGGGTAAAGCCGAAAGACATAGAGTTTAGGGCTAATAAGTACATAATCGACGGCTTGGAAGCGGCGGTGCTGTCCGTTGCTGAATACCCGTTGCGCGTAAAAAACGCTTGGGGTGCCGAACTGTTTAACATACCTAACACAAAGGTAGTTATGCACGTCAAGCCTGTTGACAAATTCAAGGCGATTAAACGCATAGACAAGTGCATCGGCGAGATGGAAACGAAGCAAATTCTTTCCGAAAAGGCGAGTGAAAGCAACAGCGCGGAAACGCACAGGGATACTATGAACTCGCTGCTCGACAGCTTGCAGACAGAAAACGAAAGCCTTTTGGATGTAACGCTTACGGTTACTGCGTACAACTATCTGTCCGACGAGAACTACAAGAAAAATGTGCGCCGCGCTATGCTTACGGGTAACTTCAAGCCGTCAATGCTTTACGGTTTGCAGATAGAAGGCTTTAAGTCGGCAAACATTTCGCCGATGAGTACGCTTTCAAAGTACGAGCGCGGTATAAACAGCTCGTCGCTTGCTGCGGTATTTCCGTTCGTCAGGACTTGCGTTATGGACGAGGGCGGCATTATGCTCGGCGAGAACAGGACGAACGGCTATCCGTTCATTTTTAACCTATGGAAACGCGGCGACCTTTACCAAAACTCCAATGCCATGATAATCGGTAAATCGGGCAGCGGTAAATCGTTCTTTCTCAAAAACCTTATTCTTAACGAATGGGCGAACGGCACGAGGGTAGTCGTACTCGATCCCGAAGCGGAGTATCTTGCGCTTACTCGGAATCTGTACGGCAATATCATAGATGTCGGCAACGCCAAAGAGGGCAGAATCAATCCCTTTCATATATATAAGGTGCTTACAGAGGAAGGCACGCCTGCCGATTCTACGGTTACATTCAACACACACTTAAAAACGCTTGAATCGTTCTTCAAAATCGTTCTCGCCGACGCACCGAAGGATGTAATCGAGCTAATTAACAACCTTGCCGTAGAAACCTACGAGCGTATGGGCATTACCGAAAATACGGATTGTTCGGACTTTACAGCCGACCGATTTCCGTTGTTCTCGGACTTGCTCGACACTTTACAAGCGAAAGACAAGGAAAACTTGGACGCGCTGACACTTCGGGATATGCGAACGGCAGAGCTGTATTTGCAGAAATTCGTCGCAGGACGGTATTCGGATATATGGAACGCGCCGTCAACCTTGACCACACAAGCAAACCTCATAGACTTCAATTTTCAGTCGTTGTTTGCGAACAAGAACAATGTGGTTGCGAACGCGCAAATGCTTTTGGTATTCCGCTTTATAGAGCAGGAAGTCATAAACGCAAGGGAAGCAAACAAGAGCGGTAAGAACTTGCGGACGATGATAGTCTGCGACGAGGCGCACTTATTCATAGATGCGAAGTTCCCGATAGCGCTCGACTTCTTCTATTCAATGTCAAAGCGAATCCGAAAGTACGGCGGCAGCTTCATACCGGCGACACAGAACATAGCCGATTGGAACGCCAACGAAGAATTGCGCGGCAAGACGAGCGCGATTATTAAGAACAGTCAGTACACATTTATCTTTAAGCTGTCCGCGCCGGATATGAAAGATGTGCTTGATGTCTATTCGGCAGGCGACAGTTTCAACCAAGAGGAACAGCGTATGATTATCTCCGCAGTGACGGGACAAGCGTTCTTTATAGGCTCGACCGAGCTTCGCGCTTGTATTCGCATAACGGCAGGAGAATATATGCAGGACTTATTCAACGAGGAAATAAAAAAGGAGGATGAACAATTTGAGGACTAAAACTAAAAATATCTACATGATACTCGTGCTTATATTGGCGGCAGCCGCACTTGCGTTCGGTTTGTCGCTGTATGAAGGCGGTCATGCTAATACAGCGTATGCGGCTTCGATGCCGAAGTACACGATGACATTTGCATATACTCACTATTATACATACAATACGAGCACTTCGACAGACGGCACTGCAAGCGGAACTACTTCGGCAACGGTTAAGGGTAACGGCGGCAGTAATGTCACTGTAAGATTCTATTTATACAGTAGCTCGCAGTCGGGAACGGCAACTCTGCCTATGGGCGGCGCTATATCCGAACGGAATATAACGATTTCAATGGACGGAAGTTGGCAAACGCGCATGATTACCGTTACGAATAGCGCCGGTACTTCAATGGGATCGTCATATAGCGGATCGTTGTCGTTAAGTAATCTATCCGATGGTACATATACGATGACTTGCAAAATGACGGGATCGGGTTGGAATCCGAACAGTCGTGCGTATGCTTATTACAGTATGACCGCGACCTCTATATTCGTTATAGATTCGACCGCGCCCACAGTAAGCGGCGCTTCAACATCTACTACGGGCAAATATACCAATTCCGCTTTTACGGTAAGCGCAAGCGATTCCGTCAGCGGTGTAGAAAATCTTTACATGAAAGCACCCAACAGCAGTAGCTATACTGCTGTTGGGACTTCAAGAACTGTGACGGCAGGTAGCACAAACGGGCTATACAGCTTTTACGCCAAAGACAATGCAGGAAATTCTTCCGCAACATACTATGTCTATTACGATACTTCGCTCCCAACGCTAACAATATATCAATCGGGTAGCAGCACGCTCAAAACAATAACAGGCGATAGCACGAACACAGCTTTCTATTGTAACGCAAGCGATACGGGTAGTGGCGTAAGCCAAATCGAATATAAGACTCCGACTGCTACTTCGTGGACAAGGTATTTGTCCGGCGCGGTAATTCAGACATACGATCCAAACGGACTGTATCAGTTTCGTGTGACTGACAAGGCAGGGAATGTATCTGCAACACGACTAATTACAAAAGATACGACTAACCCCTCCGGCACGATTTACGGAGAAAATACGGTGGTATCTTCGGGCGGCTCGACAAAAGCCGCCTATATTAAATTTACAGCTTACGATGCCGATTCGGGCATAGACAAAATTTATGTGCGTAAACCATTTACGGGATCTTATGTACTTTACACAGAAGGAACTCAATTTACCGAGAACGGATCATATTCATTCTATTGTTTAGATAAAGCAGGTAATTATTCTATTACATATTCGGTAACCTTAGATAATACTGCGCCGGTACTGTCATGTAGCCAAATCGCATTCTATGAAAAGACGGGATATGACTTCACTGTAAAGGCAACCGACGCTATAAGTAAAGTTACATTGTATTATAAGACGCCGCTTATGACATCGTATGCGGCGGCAAGCGACGGCAGCTACAGCGTAAAAACAACCGATTCTGACGGAAGATATTACTTCTATGCAGAGGACGCGGTGGGAAACAAATCCGAAACAAAATGGATAGAGCTTGCAGTGGCGGTCCCAACTGCCACGATTGAGCGCGACAACAGCACAAACCACTACCGAATTACTTGGGATGATTCGTCCACAGGTAGATTGAACGATAATCCCTATACCAAAGGAACTTGGATTACGACAGAGGGCGAGTACACATTCGTCATTACAAATTCAAGCAATCGGTCTAATACCTATCACTTTACCATCGCGCATGGCTTTGTGCCTGTAGAAACTGTAAAACCGACTTGTACGGATAGGGGCTATACTACTTATAAGTGCCTAACTTGCGATGTTTCGTATGTGTCAGACTATGTAGATGCAAACGGACATAGCTACGACGAGCAGCTTGTCGGTGAAACTTGTACGGAGGGCGCACACTACTTATATACTTGTTCGGTGTGTGGTCATCAGTACAAGTCCGAGTATTTGACGGCAGGGGGACATAAGTACGATAAGACGGTTGTGAAAGCGAACTGTACGGATCGCGGCTATACAATATATAAGTGTACGGTATGCGACTATACATTCCGCGACGACTACACCGAAGCGCTTGGTCATAATTTCAAGTTGACGGTGTTAGAGCCTACTTGTTTAGATGGCGGCTATACGACTTACGAGTGTAAGCGTTGCGATTACGAGTATATATCCGACTATACGCAAGCGTTAGGACATAACTATGAGGAAAGCGTGGTCGATGCCAACTGTACGGAAAGAGGATACCACTTGCATAAGTGTTCACGCTGTGACGACGAGTATAAAACCGATGAAACTCTCGCGCTCGGTCACTACTATACCGAAAGAACGGTGGAAGTATCTTGTACGCAGAACGGTTGTGTACTCCATACTTGTACGCGATGCGGTTACGAGTACGAAACGAATGTTGTTGTAAAACTCGGTCACAAGTATGTAACCGAAGTAACAATGCCGGCAACTTGTGAGGACGACGGTAACCGTCATTATTTATGTTCTCGCTGTGGCGATCAGTATGACACGCCAATTCCGGCGTTTGGGCATACCTACGAGATTTCCAACATTCAAACGAACGGGGGAGAAACCGTGCGTACCTATACTTGCTCTATATGCGGTCACAGCTATACGCAAGACTTGGGCGATCAGTATGAGGAAGTGTCCAACTATGTTGAATACCTATTCAGACAGTACAGCCCGTATATGTGGTGGGTATTCCTCGCGGTTGCAGGTGTGTGGTCGATAGCTATGGGTATCGCAATTATTGTTGCCCATAAGAACGAGGACAAGCAAAAGGCGAGAAAGATGCTTGTGAACTATGTCATAGGCTTGGTAGTTATAGCGGCTATTCTCATTGCGGCCCCGTATTTGGTGCGCGGAATCGCGGCTCTCATTTCGGGATAAAAAATTTTTCAGAAATTTATGCCAAACCTATTGACAAAAGAAATTAACAAGTCTATAATAAATGTACGGTCGTATCAATACGACGCGAGTATTAAATGAAGGAGGCAATTATGAAAAGGGCAGAGATTTTAAGGAAAGCGCAAGCTGACGAGGGAATGACCGTTGCGGAAATAAAGGCATATCAGTCGATAGTGCAGCCGAAGCCGCAAGTGTACGGTAAGTACGGAACGCTCAAAAAGAGATACCTTGAGGATAAGGGAATAGATTGGACGATAGCCGACCTTCCTACATACTTGCACGGCATCGACAGACAGGCAGAGCAAATGCGCGAAACGATGTACGCCAAGCTGTCAGCATCAGAACGATTCAAAAAGACGGGCGACTTCTTGAACGATTTGCGAATCGAAACGGAAATTCAACATCGAATCGAAGAAGAAATTTTAAGTGAGCTTGTCTATGTGTAACGGGGATACGGCTATGACAAAGAAGAATGTTAAGAATACGGCGAAGAAAGCCGTTACAACAATAGGCAAAGTGGGCGGAATCGCGCTCGCCGGTGCGCTTGTTTTGGCGCACGTCGCGGCGAGCGCGGTCGGCGCTCTTGTCTGTGCTATTACAAAGGAGTAACCTATGGAGCGCAAAGAAAGTACACCCGAACGCGAAAGGAAACGCACTTATGAAGAAAAGCATAAGGACGAGCGCAAGGCAAAGTGTAAGATTTGGGGAACAAGCGTTGACCGCAAGCTTGCGGACGAAATCGACGAGTTTTTAGCCAAGCACAAAATTACGAAGGTCGCTGTCATAACGGCAGGCTTTCAAGCATTAAAAGAACAATTTGAACCGGACGATAAATAGCCGTTCGAAATAGCGGAGAGCCGCTAATAATATCGTGATGCCGAACGGCATAGTCACGGAGTACAACCATTGAAGGATGGAGTGTAAGCGTGACTATGCCGTAATGTCTATATGCTCCTTCTTTCATTATAAAGGAGTGAAATTTGGACGCTACGGCAGAACAAGAAAAATGTAAGAAAGAGTTTATATACCTTGCGGCGTACTCGCTTATAAAGCAAGCGCAACAAGAAGGTAGTGTGGACTTAATCGTGTTGGAACGATTAAATAACAGATGTGCGGAAAGAATGGGTTGTATGCCTATTCCGCTTTAAGTAAAACAAGGAGGTGTGCCGCTATGAATGCAGCGAGAGAAATAAGAGTAATACAGCCGACAAAGCAAGGCGATTCTGCTGAAAAGATCAGAGTAGCGGCATATTGCCGTGTAAGTACAGATTCGAGCGATCAGTTAAATTCGTTCTATGCACAAGTAAAATACTATACCGATTACATACGAAATAATGACGGTATGCAGCTTGTGGATATTTACGCAGACGAAGGCATAACGGGAACGGCGATTTCCAAACGCGACGATTTTAAGCGGCTTGTAGCTGATGTTAAGAAGAAGAAGATAGATAGAGTGCTTGTAAAGAGCGTTACAAGGTTTGCTCGTAATTCGTTGGAGTGCATCGAAACTGTTAGACTTTTCAAATCTAACGGTACAAGCATATATTTTGAGAACGACAATATCGACACCGAACGGATGAACTCGGAAATGATACTATTTATAAAGAGTGCATTTGCGCAAGGTGAAGCTATATCCGCATCGCGTCGTATGGCTGTCGCCAACCGAATGAAAATGGCGGACGGAACATACAACCTTGCAAGCGCTCCGTTCGGATATAGGCTTAGCGAAAACGGACTTGTTGTCGAGCCACAAGAAGCAGAGATTATAAAAAAGATTTTCGAACTTTACTTGTCGGGCATGGGCGATTGTCTTATACTGCAATATCTTAAAGAGCGGTATAGCGAGATGTCGTGGTCGATGAAAAGAGTGAGCTATATCTTATCTAATGAAAGGTATATCGGCGATTGTCTTTTACAAAAAAGGTTTTCTCCAAATGTATTGCCGTTGACACCAAAAACGAATAGGGGTGAACTGCCAAAGTATTACTATGAGGGAACGCACGAGCCGATTGTATCCAAAGAAGTCTTTGATAAAGTCCAATCTATGCGAAAAGAAAAACGCGATAGGTACACACGAAATGACGGTAAGGAAATTCGCAAGGAGTTTTTTACTAAAAAGGTCTATTGTAGACATTGCGGTTGGGCTTATAGCAAAAAGTGGAGAAATGGCGAATTGTTTTGGCGTTGTCGTAAGCAAGGCACGACAGCGGACGAGTGCAGAACACCGCCACAAGCAGATAGCGTTCTCCGGCAAGCATTTATAAAGATGTTCAATACATTAAAGCAGAACAGCAGGGTGGTCATTCACGAAACGCTTTTGCAACTTCAAACATTGAAAATGAAAGTGAGCGGAGGCAGGGATGAGATTATAGAGATTGACAAAGAGCTTGTTACCTTGTCCGAGCAAAACCGTATATATTCGGAATTGTTCGCTCAGCACATTCTGGACGAGGTTTCGTACTATGAACAAACGGACAAATTGAAAAATAAAATGACCGAGTTGCGTAGCAGGCGCTTGAAAATCTTAAACGACGACGAAGAAGAGAACTGCTTAGAGCATTTACGCAAATTGGAACGAGTTGTAACGGATACTGAATTTATAACCGTATTTGATGAAAAGTTGTTCGACGATATAGTTGAGCGTATCTTTATCGAAGAAAACGGTGGAATATCGTTTAGGATGCATTGCGGTCTTGAGTTTAAAGTGAATATGGAGGACGGTTTATGAGAAATAGAATGTTGCCGCTCGGTTATGGCATAGAGAACGGTGAGATAGTAGTAAACGAACAAGAAGCAGAAATAGTCAAAAGTATATTCGACGAATATTGCAATGGAAGTTCCTTAAAGACTTTGGTTAATAACCTAAATGAGCGAAATGTTATGTTCACGGCAGGTAAAGCTCAATGGAATAAGGGCAGAATACACCATATACTTACTGATCTCAGATATACAGGGATTAAGGCGTTTCCGCAGATAATCAATCCTGACACATTCAATAAAGCAATTCACTTCAAAAACAGTAAGAGCATAAGCAAACGTGAGATAAGTTCTGAAGCCGAATATCTGAAAGAAAAAGTGTTTTGCGGAAAGTGCGGCAGTCGATATGTTCGTATTATTGACAGCAACAAAAAAGAGAGGTGGGTATGTGCCAACGGTTGTAAGTTTGGGCGCAGACCTACCGATCTACTACTATTATCTGCAATTCAAGCGATAGTGTTAAGAGTAAACGAAAACCGAGAATTGTTATTACAGCAACCGAGAGATACGGGTTATACTCGAACGCTTGAAATAATGAGGTTGACGAACGAGATTGCGCGATTGAATGAGCAAATTTCGCCAAGCTTCAATACAGGTAAGACTTTACTGTTTCAAATTGCCGAAAGCAAGTTTTCGGCTTGCAAAGAAGACAAGAGTATTTATACCGATTATGTTCTTGAGCAGATACATAATACCATCGAGCGAGGTGGTGTGGATGTGCCGTTCATAAAGAACTCCGTTCACAAAGTATTGATTACCGGAAAGAATGAGTATGAGATAGTGTTTGTGAACGGTGCAAGAATATCTAATAAGGAGGTGACGGAAGGTGCAAGCAAAACTTGTAACAAAGATAGACGCGAATCCATTACTGTCTAAACATACAAACGAAAATGCGCTTTTGCGCGTGGCGGCGTATTGCCGAGTAAGTACAGATGCGAACGATCAGTTAGAAAGTTATAAAGCGCAGGTTGCATACTATTCCGACGCTATTGCCAAAAATCCGCGTTGGCGGTTTGTTGATATTTACGCCGATGAGGGTATAACGGGAACGCAAGATAAAAAGCGTAAAGACTTTATGCGTATGATAAGGGACTGCAACAAGGGTAAAATAGACTTGATCCTTACAAAATCAGTTGCGCGGTTTGCTCGTAATACAGTAGATAGCTTGAAATATGTTCGTCAGTTGAAAGCTATGGGAATAGGAGTGTTCTTTGAGGAACAAAACCTTGATTCTCTGAAAGCGGATAGCGAAATGTTAATAGGCTTTCACAGCGTAATGGCACAAGCTGAGAGCGAGAACATAAGCGCAAATGTTCGTTGGGGAATACAGCAGCGTATGAAATCAGGGACATTCGCTTTTCGCTACAATATAATAGGATATAGGAAAGGCGCGGACGGGCAACCCGAAATAGTACCCGAAGAAGCGGAGATAGTAAAAAAAGTATATGAGATGTTTTTGTTCGGTAACAGTATAGACCAAATCAAAGCGTACTTGGAAGCAAAGCAGATCAAAACTCGCAAGGGTAAAACTGTTTGGGAAAAACACGCCATACGGAATATGCTTACAAACGAACGCTACACCGGCGATATGTTATTGCAAAAAACCTATACAGAGAATCCGATTTCCAAAAAAGTCAAGAAGAATCGTGGTGAAATGGCGAAGTACCTTGTATCTAACAATCATCCGGCGATTATTGACAAGGACACGTTTAAGTTAGTGCAGATGGAAATGGCAAAGCGTAGCAACAAGCGCGTCACCTCTGATTTGAGTATAACTGGTAAAGGAAAGTACAGCGGTAAATGCGCTTTGACGGATTTACTTGTTTGCGGAGAGTGCGGTAGCGCATACAGGCGTAGGACTTGGACGAAGAAAGGCAAGAGTAAAAAAGTGTGGCGATGTTTGAGTAGGCTGGAACACGGAACGGAATTTTGCAAGCATTCCATTAGCGTGGACGAAACCAAACTCAATGAAGCGATACATCGGGCGATGAGAAAAATAACAGAGCAGCGCGAAGCCTTTAATCTGATTTTTTCGGAACTGTCTTATGCGGCTACGGGCGATGATACAGTTCTTGATGTTGGCGCAATAGAGCAGGAGATAGCTACATTGGTGGAAACGAGCAATAGCTATGTAGCACTTATGGCATCGACCGAAGGCGACAAAGAACGGTACAGAACAGAGATTGTAAACATAAACCAAAAGATAACCGTACTTCGCGGCGAGCTTGAACGGGTAAAAGCTGTGATAGCGTCGAGTGAAAAAGTCAACATAGAAATCGAGCGACTGAAAAAGCTATTTGAGAATATGGGCAACGCTTTCAATCTTACTGACGAGATGATCCTGCGGCGAATGGTGGAGTACATACGAGTAATGAGCGAAGGTAAGATTATAGTGGTATTCAAAGGCGGGATGATAGTTGAAGAATATTTGTAATGTAATTCCGAGTCGGTGCGGCTCGGAATTATTTTATATATAAAAAGGTTGCATTTTTTACTTAAATTTGTTATAACTATACTTGAGAATCGGTTTTGTCTTTTTTATCCGAAAAAGGTAGGCATCCTTTTCGGGTACTAAAGACAAAAATCGGCATGTGCATGTAAGCAGATGCCGATTTTCATTTCTTAACTCTTCATTTTAGGAGACAGATTATTTTATAAATTATGAAAAAAATTATAATATATTGACAAGTTGGTTAAAAAATGTTATCATAATAATACTTTATATTGAGGTAAATTATATGAGCAAAATTACAGATGACAAAAAGGTTTGGGGTATTCACACAAATGATGATAACTTGTTCGTACAAGAAAATGTTATAGCAATTGAGTGGAAAGCCATTGGTAATCTCAATCTAATTGATGGGAATCGTACTGCATTTAAACAAAAATATGCGGAAGTATATCCCAATGCATCGAAACAATCAGTTGCAAACAGCGCCGGCACACTGTTTAGGTTTGTTCATGAAGTGCAAATAGGGGATTATGTTGTTTATCCGTCAAAGTCAGATAGGATGATTAATCTTGGTGTTATAGATGGAGAATATGTGTATCGTCCTGATGCTGCAAAGTGTGTTCAGCAAAGGGCGGTAAGATGGATAAAGAAATTACCTCGCACAGCTTTTTCACAAGGTGCTTTGTACGAGATTGGGTCGGCGATGGCGTTCTTCACAGTGAAAAATTATGCAGATGAGTTTTTAGATACATTCTCCCTGTCCTCAAAGCACATCACCGCGGCGGATGAAGATGACGCAAGCGTGGCGGCGACGGCGGAAGACATTATAGAAAATACAAAAGATTTCATACTCAAAGAACTAAGCAAAAACTTTAAAGGATATGAGTTGGAAAATTTCGTAGCAAACTTGTTGGAGGCTATGGGATACCGCGCTGTTGTATCCCCACATGGGGGCGATAGTGGAATTGATATAACAGCATACAAAGATGAGTTGCCGCCGAGGATACTTGTTCAGGTAAAGAGTCAAGATTCTGATATAAAAGAGACCACGATACAATCGCTTAAAGGAGCAATGCGCGAGGGAGATTACGGTGTTTTTATTACATTATCGAATTATACTAAAAACGCGCAACAGTATTTAAACAATACTCCTATTATTCGCGGAATAAATGGTACAGAACTTGTAGAACTTATTTTGAAATATTACGATAAGTTGAGCGAAGAGTATCGAAGGGCTATACCACTCAAAATGGTTTACATACCCGTAGCAAAAACACCGGATATTGGCGAAGATGCGATGTAGCAAATCTTGCCAAACAAATTGAAACAACTTGTTTAGTCAAATATCCAATACATTACATTCTAAAACAAAAGGCTTAACGATTGGTTAAGCCTTTAAGCTAATTGTGTTGATTTACTATATATTTTGAGTGTCGTCAATAATGTTCTCGGGTAAAGTGACAACAGTGGTGCCAACGTCTTTCACGATAATTTCCAAAGATTTTTCAGTTCCGTCAGTGTATATAAAATTAACGGTCAATTCGTTAGCTATAAGAGTGGCAGTTGCTATTCCGTCAGTCAACTCGCATTTTAATGTTTTAGTTTTACTGTTATATTCATTCCAATATAAAACATTAAGCTTGGAAATAAGCGACGATATTTGATCTTTCGGATTTCTCATATCGTCTATATCGGTACTTTTGTGCCATGACAAATCGTTCGATTGAGAAATTTTGTAAATATTATCTTCTTCGACTATGCCATATATAATAGAATCATCATAGTCAATTTGAAATTTGTCACCGTCGCCGTAATATGTGAATGAATAAACGTTTGGCTGATTGGTAATTGAAGTAAAGTTTTGTTCGTACTTTGCCCGTGACAAAAATAAGTTAATGCTATTAACAACTTCGGAAATATATGGCTCCTTGTTAGAATTATCATTACCGCAGCCTGTCATTGCAAACCCCGATGCCGGAACACTTGCGGCAATCAAAACGGGTAAAACATTGATTTTGAAAAATTTCTTTATTTTCATATTTCTCCTCGATTATTCAAGTCATTGTTTATTCAATTGTTGTTCCTTTATCAGTATAAGCCTTTAACCCGTCCGATAGGCGGTGAAGTCCGTCTGTCATTCGCGCTCTGTCGCATGCTATATTCATGCGCACGAAAGTTTTTCCGTTTCCTCTGTATTGCGCGCCCGACGAAAGAATCAATCCGTAGCGCTCGGCAATGAAATCGCATAGTTCATTTGAATCGTTTGTGATTGCGGAGCAATCTATCCAAAGCAAATATGTGGCTTTTCCGTCTATAAGGTGTGCAGAAGGTGCATTCTTTTTCAAATATTCGGCGGCCGCATTGCGGTTATCGGCAAGATATCCGCGAAGTGAGTCGAGCCATTCTTCGCTTTGATTGAAAGCGGCGACAGTTGCGCCGACGGCAAAACTATTGGGCTCGGCTACTTCCATAGAGTTAAGACCGCGAATAGCTATCTCGCGCAAGCGCTTGTTGGGTACAAACACTGCGGCTGACTGCAAGCCTGCGAGGTTGAACGCTTTGCTTGCCGAAATGCAGGTGATGCTGTTTTGGGCGCAATCCTCGGAAACCGACGCGAAAGGGGTGTAGGACACGTTTGGTAATGTCAAGTCGCAATGGATTTCGTCAGATAAAACGACAACGCCGTATTTTTTGCACAGCTTGCCGATTTTCGACAGCTGTTCGTGAGTCCATACCGTGCCGGTTGGATTGTGCGGATTGCAAAGAATGAGCATTGTAGTGAGCGGATTTGAAAGGACGCGCTCCAAGGCGTCGAAATCGATTTGATAATTTCCGTTTGAATAGGCGAGGCCGCACTCCGCTACGTGCCTGCCGAAGTTCTCGATTGAATGGAAGAAGATATCGTAAACGGGAGTCAATACCGCAACATTGTCGCCGACATTGGTTATGCGTTGCACAAGGCATGAAATGGCAGGGACAGCGCCGGTGCAAAACTGCAACCACGATTTGTCGATTGTGTAGTTGTGCCGACGCTTCCACCAAGAAATTATGGCGTCGTACCACTCGTCGGGAACGATTGAATACCCGAACACACCGTGTGAAGCGCGATTTTTAATAGCCCGGATAACCTGTGGCGCAGTGGCGAAATCCATGTCGGCAACCCACATGGGAAGCTCGTGTTCCGCCACATCCCATTTCATCGAGCCTGTGCCTCGGCGATTTGGGGTAGTATCGAAATCGTACAGCATTGATACCTCCGATTAGTTCTTTGAACGGCAAATAATGACTGTCTTTTGCGGATCGATCTTGTCCTTTTCGATTATGAGCTTGTCTATTGAGTCTGCACAGATTCGTCCGCCGCTCGGATTGAGAACGCTGTCGACACTGCCAACAATATCGGCTTGCACGGTCGAGTACTCAAACGCAAGGGTGGTGTTGAGCAGTTTGCAGTTTATCAATACGAGGTTTTCTATATAGCAAAGGCCTTGCAGGCTTTCGATTGTGCAATTTATCAGAGTAAGGTTTTTCGAGTTCCAGCCGAGGTACTCGCCGGAGATAAACGAGTCGTGCACGGTCACGTTTTCGCAGTTCCAGAATGCGTCCTTGGTGAGTAGCCGCGAGTTGCGGATAGTCACATTCTTTGCGCCGTCAAAGCCGTAATTGCCGACGAGGTCGAGGTTATTGACCTCCATATCTTGACTTTGCATGGCAAAATAATCTCCGCAAGCCGAAACGTTGTTGAGCGTGACTTTTTCGCACCACCACATTGTTTCGCTCGCGTGTGGAATTGTTACGTTTTCGAGTTTAATATCGGACGCATGCCTAAATGTTTTCGGTGCGGCAATCGTGCAGTTTTCGAACGAGATGTTGTGTGTGTACCACACGCCGGCGCGTGCGGTATCGAAGAACGTGCAGTTTTTCAGCTTGATGTTTTCGGAATACCACAGCGGATATTTCCACTTAAACATACTGTTAAAAAGCTCGATATTTGCACTCTCTTTCAAATGGGATTCGCCGTCGGCAAATGTTGAATCTGTTATTACAAGATCTCGGCACATGAACAGAGCGCGTTCACCCGTTAATAGCTGTTGTTTGATTTCAGTCATCTTGCACTTCCGAAAAGCAAATTGTTTGGCGTACTTTGTGCGCATATAATATTATATCAAATTGCACAAATCAAGTCAAGGGAAAACATTCGAAGCGAGAGGGTAGCGCCTTGTTTCTTTGCCGAGAAGTGCGCGGCTTTTTCGCTCGCTTGCAAAGGTATCGGGCGGAACGGATTTACGAGATTAACGTGTTTACGCGAAGGCGCATACAAAATATTGTGTAGGACGATTTATCTTTTACTTCTGAAAACTATGAACAAATTGTAAATTTTTATCATAAAAATCGGGCGCACAAAGGTATATACGTTTGACAAATGCGTACCGAAAGTATATAATGTATGTACGTGTCGGTCTTGGTTTAGGACAACGGTGTCAGCCAAAGCCGATATTTGCATATAAAAAATCCGTCGATTTTACATATTATCAGCATGTTGCAGCACAAATCGACAACTCGGATTGATTAGTGCATTATACACCGGACACCGTAAACGCAGAGGTTATTATGAAAGGAATTCGCAAGTTTATCTATTTGATCGCCGTTGTACTCGCAGTCACCGCGGTTTCGCTGGTTGCTGCGGCTTGCGGCGAATCTGACAGTAACAGTTCGGCCAAGTACACGCTCACATTCATGAACGGTACTGCACCGTACTACACAATAACCGGCACTGCCGGCAGCAAAGTGGTGTTCGACAAAGAGAACCCCACTCGCACCAATCTCGAATTCGACGGTTGGAGCGAGGAGCCGGACGGCGCTATCGTAGAGTTGCCCACAAAAATGCCCGCGGAGAATAAGACGTACTACGCGGTATTTTCTGCGCGCTACACGGTTACGTTTGACGCAGGCAGCGGAACGCTGGCCGCGACGAGCCAAACCGTAAAAGCCCGTGCAGGCGCTAAACTGTACGATCTCGTATCGGGGGTTGTTCCCACCGCTGCGGGCGATTCGACGTTTGCGGCTTGGTACTACAACGATTCCGAGCTTTCTGCGTCGAGCAGTGTTGTCATGCCGGCCGCGAATATCACGGTAGAAGCCAAGTACACGGTCAGTTATGTATTGAGAGAATACAAACAGACCGAGTACAAAAATTACGACGATGACGCGTACTCCTCACCCGAGACTAAAAACAAGGTCGGTTTTGTCGGCGAGATGGTTTCGCTTTCCAACTATACGGGTTATGCTGTGTACGACGAAAAGGACGACAAGGCGACCACCGTCGCGCTTTCGCCCGACTCATCCGACAATACATATAATGTTTATTACAATCTCAGAGATATCATGGTAGTATTCAACCATAATTTGCCCGACGTTGATGTGGAAGGCGAAATGCCCGACGAACCTTACGGATACGGCGTTGAAACCGATGTGCCTAAGTGCAAATTCGAGGCGGAAGGCTATCGATTTGTCGGCTGGGCAAAAACGGCTTCCGGTAAAGTTGTGTATCGCGTGGGCGAAACCTTCTCGGTAGTTAGCAGAACTACATTGTATGCTATCTGGGATAAGGGTTATATCGACGCCACCGGAATGTCGACCGACTATATATTCGTTTCTGAAAAAGGCGAGGGCAAAACCGTTTACCTCGATCGCTTGTTTCACGAGGAATTGGAGGGTGAATATAACGAAACAACCCATGAGTTCGTTTTCAAGAACTCGAACGGTGAAGTGTTCCTTCGCGGACTTGTCGATCCTGCTACGGAAACGTTCGTCTATCTTGAACTCCAAGATCAAACTACATATAGCTTCAATGCCAGAAAGACTGTTATCAAAACCGCCACGTCTTCGGGTGAAAGTGCGACTCCGTACGAGTATGTAAGCATCGAAGACGACATTAGCGATACTTCCACACTTGTTGTAAAAGCAAACGGCGACCTTGTTTATACCGACGCGGAAGGCAATGTGAAGAACGGCACGCTATCTTATGACGAGGATGCCGACTCTCTCGTATTCATCGCAGTCGATCTCACATTCCATTTCAGATTGACCGTGCGCGAAAGCGAAGCCGGTGTTGTTCCGGTGTTTGAAATTCGTGACGACAGCATGTACGGCGTTCGCTATGAGCTGACGCAAAACAACAAGCTTGACGGTTCGTCTTACATGGTGTTTGACGGTTACGGCATGGTTACACTGTACACGATAGGCTTTGCTTATATTGTACGGTCCGAAGACTACTTGGTCGGTGTGACGTGTGGCGGATACTATTATATTTATGAAAACGAAGATGACTCCGATCGCATACACGGACGCATATCCATCTACAACAACGGATATGTAAAAACGAGCTATTTAGACTTTATTAACAGCGATACCAATTTGGGAACTGCGTCAAAGCCCGTGTACAAAGTATACGCGTACCGCGACAGCATTAGCGGCGCGCTTTACGCAAAGCCGACCGACGCGATTAGCGATTCCTCAGCATGGGAAGAGTATGTACAGGCCGACACTACGGCGAAAATCGTTCTCGACGGATACGGCGTATACGCCGACAGTGCGGTCTACACCTTCAAGAACAGCCAAGGCGAGCAGCAGACGGTTAAAGGCAAGTATTACCTCGATTTGTATCTCGGCGAGCTTACCATATATACAACCGGCGGCAACTATATGATGTTTATATCCACATATTCCGTCGGTGAAGAGGAAAAATTGGTGTTCTCAATTCAGCACGGCAGTTATACGTCCCGTCCCATAATGGGGCTTGGCAATGCCAATATGCAGTACAGATTGAGATTGATTGACGATACATATGCGGAGTTTGCATTCAACCTGCCCATTGCCGATGAATTCCTCGGCATTTACAAGTATGACTTGCAGATGATAACAATGTTCAGCGGCACCTACAAGCAAGTGGGAACCGACAAGGACGGCAATACTGTTTACGAGTTTACCGCAGACGAGTCGTTTACATCACAGGTAGCGAGCCAAATATTCACAATTTTCTACTTGTCGTATTCAGTTCAGCTTACAATTGATAATTTCTACCAGTTCACGTTTATTAAAGCAACGGGGTATCTCAACGGTCAGCCTTTGGATTGCTTCTCTGCCGTAGCGATAAGCGACGGTCTCAACGGTTATACTATTACTTTGGACGAGATCACCTATACGCTCAACGGATACGGCAAGGCCACATCCGAACAGGAAAATGCGAAAGAGTTGAGCTATAAAGCAACTTTGAGTAACGGCATTCCTTTCGTTACGGTGAGCTGGACAGAGGGTAGCGGCGACACCGCAGTAACAAAGAGCGTAAGGTTTGTGGGCGTCCTCCAAGACGATAATATGACCTTTAAACGCTTTATAGGCAGTTATATTACCAACAACGCGCAATACTTGTTCGCGGTCGCGTTGCTCGAAGGTGATTATGCGCTTGTCGGTTACATTGAATATCAATCGACCGGTGCATATATAATCTACTACTCTTTGGGCACTGTTTCAAAAACCGGCAGCGTGTATGCGTACACAGAGCTACACTGCTCGGCTCAAAGCAACGCACCTATTCTCAGCATCTACGGCGATTTCAAGTTCACAATCGTGGAAGAAATCAGCGAAGGAAAGAACGGACTTATCAATATCGAAACCAACATCGGCATGACTTTGACGACTGTCGGCGTCGGTACGCTTACGCTTGGCGCAGATCCCCAAAAGGCAGAGGCGACATTTACGGATACGGACAGCAAGGTCTATGCGGGAACTTATAGGGTATACGAGGATTTCCTCATTCTTTCCTATACTACCGTAGACGGAGTAGCGTCGACCGGAGTTAAGAAATTCAGGCTCACGTACGATTCCGGCTCTTCACAAGCCACTGCCTTCCGCGTGGTCGGAAACGAAGCCGGCACATGGCGCGACATTATGCAAGATGACAGCACGATGGTTCTTGCCGCGGAAAACTATGTCGCAAGAGACGTGCTCGTCGGCCTTGATCCCACTACCATGAAACCTATATATAAGAAATTCAACCATGCGAAAGCAACTTATACGACTGGTTTGGGCACGGATGAAGAGAATACTATTGTCGGTGAATACTACCGCACCGAAAACACGAATTTCCAAGAATACTGCTTTATCGCAAACAGCGGAGCGGACAACGAAGTGCGTTTCTTGTTCATCATCGCTTTGAACTCTTATACGCGCCTTCCCATATTCAAAATCAAGGAAATGGAGTTTGCCAATTACATTTTCTCGTCTCCCACCGCTTCAAGTCCTTCGGCTATTTTGCAGTCCGACGGATATAACACTGCGGTCTTGACTCTTCCGTCACAGGAAGTGTACGGAACTGTATATCAAGACGAAGCAACAGGGGTAGTCGTATTTACTGCGAGCGGTATTATATTCTCGTCTACGAATAGCTCTTCGATGTACTTCGGGGCAGTCACTGTTTCCGGTCAAACAAGATGGGTCATTCTTGACGGGACCGTGGCGGCGCCTCATTACGGAATTTTCGAATGCACCGACGGTAGCGGCGATCTCTTCGGCGACGGCAAAACCGTTGTCAAAAAAGTTTGGTTTACAGGCTACGGTATTGCATATCTCATTACGGATGAGTCGGAGGATGAAAACGGCGAAAACATCATGTCCGGATTGCGCGTCGGGTATAACGTGTTCGAAAACCAATATGCCTTCTATGTAGTAGACGAAAACAATCAGCCCCTTATCGTCACTCTTTTCCGTTTGTTCAAGCGCGGCAACGGTATCGTTGCATCCGATTATACGATTTCGTTTACCGACAGCAAGCTGAATTACCTTTTTGTCGGCGTGTTCAAGGGTGAAAATTACACCTCCATTTTGTTCGACGGGTTCGGTAGCGGCATATACGTTGATGCTAAGGGCGTAAGACACAACTTAACGTATACAAAATATGAAAACGACAAAGATAGCGCCATTATCGTCAGGATTCGGTATGCCGGCGAAAACGGTTATGTGTATGTTGTTATTGCGCTCGAATTCGATGAAAAAGGACGTGCACAGAGCTGTACAGTGCTTGACAAAGAAGATCCGAGGTATCCTCAAATCGATGAAGACGATGAGGAAGGTGCCGCATACGAAGATACGTATGCACTTGCGGCGTAACAGCGTTGCCGTCCTTCAAGCCTTGGCGGACGGCGGCAATCAACTTGACAATATATCGAAATTTTTGGTAAAATACAGGATGTGCCGTTCGATTTTGTCGCTATCATAGACAGTCGTTCAGCCGAAAGGCGATGACATCTTCGAGAGGAAATATAAATGACAAAAGCAGCTCGAAAATCATTAAGCAGAAAACTTATAATATTACTCACTGTCGCTCTTTTGTGCGTAGTGCTGGCGTTGCAGTTTGTTTCTGCTCCGGTTTTTAACGTTGCGCGCAAAAATGGCGTGTCTGCTGATGCGGACGGTGGCAACGGCGTTAAAATTTCGTACGAGCAAGCGGAGAAGGGTTTGATATCGGACAGCGAATACATGCTTTCCAATTCCAATGTCGCTTCGCACGCCGAAACTGCGGCTACGCCGGCGCCGACCGATGTCGTCACGGTTATAGTTACGCTATCCGGCACACCTATGATGCAGTTTGCAAC
Organism: Clostridiales bacterium; assembly: GCA_022508445.1. Lineage (GTDB taxonomy): Bacteria > Bacillota > Clostridia > Christensenellales > Pumilibacteraceae > Anaerocaecibacter. Next base: position 88,155 of record JAFLVG010000002.1, read on the forward strand.
GGCAAATAGGATTTCCGTTCCGGAAGCGCTCGCCACAAAAGATGGCAAGGATAACCTCGACAACCTCGTTTCGATACGCGAGCGTGCGTACAATGGTGTATCAAAGTACATAATCGAGTACGGATATGAGTATTCGACTATTATGAACGCATTTTCGGCTACCGTCAAGTACGGCGATGTGGAGGCGATTAGCAACAATAAATATGTACAAGGCGTAATACTCTCCGATACATATCTCGCACCGCAGACGATAACCGAAAACTACGTGGACGTCTACGAAACAGGTATTTTCAATTCGTCGGGCGTAGGTTATGACGGAACAGGCACTGTTGTAGCTGTTGTCGATACCGGTACAGACTACACCCACGAAGTTTTCGACATGGAGCTCGATCCCAACACACTCGCTATTACAAAAGACGACGTTGCGGCAGTTGCGTCTGTGCTTACGGCCACATCGTTATCTGCGGCGAGGAATGAGGTCATAAACGAGGATAATCTGTATATCAAGAGCAAGCTCCCGTTTGCTTACGACTACGCAGACAGCGACGCCAATGTGTATCCGCACGAATCGCACGGCACGCACGTCGCCGGTATTATTGCAGGTAAGTCCGAAAAGATCACAGGCGTTGCGCCCGGCGCGCAGATCGCCACATTCAAGGTTTTCTCCGATTACAAGTCGGGCGCTAAAACCGAGTGGATATTGGCAGGACTTAACGACGCCGTAACTCTCGGTGTGGACGCGATAAACATGTCACTCGGCTCTTCTTGCGGATTCTCGCGCGAGGTTGACAAAGAAGAGATAAATAAAGTTTACGACGCTATCAATGATGCCGGAATATGCTTGGTTGTCGCGGCGGGCAACGAATATTCGTCCGCACAAAGCAGCACGTGGGGTAACACAAACCTTGCGTCCAACCCCGATTCGGGTACTGTCGGATCGCCCGGTTCGTACCTCGCGTCACTTTCCGTCGCGTCGGTCAGTGGTGTAAAAACCAAATACTTCATGGTCGACGATCATGAGATTTACTTTGCAGAATCGCGCATCGCCGGCAAGGTGGACTCCAATAATTTCGTGGAAGAGCTTCTCGGCGACAAGCACGAAGGTGAGTACGAATACGTTGTGATCCCGGGCATAGGTCTTGCTATCAACTACTCGGGCATTGACGTCACCGGTAAAATAGCCGTTGTAAAGCGCGGCAGTAACTCGTTCGAGGACAAAGTCAAAATCGCAATGGAAAAGGGCGCGATAGCGGTTGTTTGCTACAACAACGTTTCGGGCTCTATCAACATGTCTATCGGCACGAAGCCGCTTATTCCTAGCTGCTTTATCACCATGGATCTTGCGGCGCCACTCGTCGCGAGCGGAAGCGGCACAATCAAAGTTTCAAAGGATTTCCTTGCCGGTCCGTTCATGTCCGACTTCTCGTGCTGGGGCGTGTTGCCCGATCTCACTCTTGTTCCGGATATCACGGCGCACGGCGGCGAGATTTATTCTTCCGTTGTGGGCGGAGATCAGTATAACAGATTGAGCGGTACGTCAATGGCATCGCCCAACTTAGCAGGCGCGCTCATTCTCGTGCGTCAGTACGTCAAGGAGCAACACCCCGAATACGCAACAACGCAGACACGCGACGAATCGTACAGTCGTATGATGAGTACGGGTACGATAGTCAGGAACGAGTACGGCAATCCTTATTCGCCGCGCAAGCAAGGCGCAGGCATTGCCGATATTTCGCATTCGATAAATACAAAAGCGTACCTCACGGTTGACGGCTCAAACAAGCCCAAGCTCTCGCTCGGCGACGATCCCGCGCGCACCGGCGTGTACACCATGAAGTTCAACCTTGTCAACGTTTCGAACAACGCCGTAAGCTACAATCTCGGCGCGTACGTCATGACAGAAAGCATGTCGAGCGACGAGCGCACGGTAGCCGAAAAAGCGTACATGCTTGACGACACGACAAACACCTATCAGGCGTCGGCAAAGAATGGTACACTCGTTCAAAAAGGCAACACGATTACCCTCAGCGGATACGGCGAAGCGCAAATAACCGCGACTGTCAAGCTGTCCGCCAAAGATAAGAAATATCTCGACAGCACCTTCCGCAACGGCATGTTCGTCGAAGGATATATTTTGCTCGACAGCAACAATATCGACGGAATTGATTTGAACATACCGTATCTTGCATTCTACGGCGACTGGGCGGACGCGCCCATGCTCGACGTGACCGCGTATGCGGTGGGCGAGTCCAATGCCGACGATTCGGTTATTGCCGAGGAAAAATTAAAGGCAGACGTATTCGGCACGCTTCCTTATGCCGGATTTGCGTCGAGTTCTGCGGCCGAGGGTATCGGATATACCGGTATGGGCGCGTTTGCGTTTATTTTGGCAAACGGTTATACCGCGCCCGAAACACAAGAAAAATTCGCAGCGCTCACTTCCAATCCCGACGGCGACTATTTGTTCTACGCCGTAGCGGCGGGACTTTTGCGCGGCGCAAAGCGCGTCGAATGGGAGATTCGCAACAGCGCAACGGGCGAGCTTATAAGAAGCGGTACGTCTTACAACGCGCGTAAGAGCCACTCGGCAGGCGGCGAGCAATCGGGCGGCTTTGTCGAGATTGATCTCGATATGAGAACTCTCAATCTTCCGAACAACTCCAAGTATACGTTCAATATGTCTTGCTATCTCGATTGGCAAGATCAAAATGGCGAGTATACCTACGGCAACAAAAACACGTTCTCGTTCGAGTTTACAGTAGATAACGAGGCGCCCGAGCTTACCGACGTAGCCGTTCGCAAGGACGATTCGGGCAGCACCACGAGGTACTATCTCGACTTGACCATGTACGACAATCATTATCTGCAATGTTACAGCGTTTACACTTACGAGGGTAAGGACGAAGAAGGCAACATAGTCGGAGTTACGAACTTGACGGGCGGTGTAGGCGTTATACCCGCAAAAGGCGACTTCAACAGGGATAACACCCTTACGCTTGACATATCGCAGTATTGGAGCCTCATTCAGGCAAACGGCGGCAAGCTGTATGTCAACGCTTACGACTACGCCAAAAACTTCAACTCGTTCGAAATCGAAATCAAGCAAGAAACAGACTTGCAGATTACCAAAACGCGTACAGCGCGCGACGAATATACGATTGTTCCCAACGGTCAGTTGGATCTTTCCGACTACATCATCGTGCGCGCAAACACCCTCGACGGTGTCCAAGATGACGACAAAGCGTACATCGACGGGTACTGGACGAAGGATTTGATTTGGGAAAGCTCCGATCCTACTGCTGTCGAGGTTGACAGAAACAGCGGACTTATTACCGGTATTCAATCGGGCAAGAGCGCAATAATAACGGTGCGCACTCCCAATGCCGGCGAATACGAAGACGATGCTTTGCATTGTTTACGGTTCACAATTAAAGTCAGCGGCAATCCTACGACCATCAAGCTGTCCGGAATAGAAATGTACGTGTGTAAAACCGACGAAAGCGGTGAGGTTTTGAGCGAGATTCAAAGCAATACGCTCGCGCTTGAACGCGGCGAGTATGCCGTAATCAGCGCAAAAGTCAAGCCGTACAACTATACCGAACCCGTCGCGCTCGAATGGACGAGCACAAGCTCCAATGTAAAAATAGTAGAGGTATCGGAAGACAGAATGTCCGCGAAGATTCTTGCGGTCAAGAGCGGCGCCGCTACGGTAAGAGCAACCGTTTCGGGCAGTCGTATTTCCGGATACACGTCTGTCCGTGTGGCGAACGAGTATACGATTGATAGTATCTATCTGCGTTCTTATACCGGTAGAGGCGGCGATTACGTCAATGAGAACGGCGAGACCGAACATAACGTAGTGGAAATTCCCAATGATCTCGGCATCGTGTACATTTACCCGCGTGCATTCCTCGGAAATAAATATATCGAGAAGGTAATAATACCCGAAGGCGTCACGACGATATTGGATTATGCGTTTACAAACTGCCCTAATCTTAAAGAGGTAGTATTGCCGTCCACCGTGGAAACAATCAGCAAGTACGCATTCTATCAGATTATCGACCAAGACGAAACGAGCGAAGAACCCGTTTTCAACGGCAAGCTCGAAAAAATCAACCTCGAAAACGTTAAAACAATAGGCATGCTCGCATTCCACGGTTGCATGCTCGAAGAAGTTGATTTGTCGCATTGCACGTATATAGACTCTACGGCGTTCATGTACTGCCAGCAGCTCAAATCGATAGACCTTTCGCGCGTAGGCACGGTCGGCGGCGGTGCGTTTGCGTTCTGCACGTCGTTGACTAACGTCGTAATTCCCGAGAACACCACGTTGTCCTCGTACGCGCCCGCTTTGATACGCGGTTATCTCGGTGCTTTCTACGCCTGCACCGGCATCAAAACATTGGAAATTCGTTCGCGTAACGTCGGTGATATGGCGTTTGCGTTCTGCGAGGGCTTGACGGAAGTCACGTTCGTGAACGACGTCGAATCGATAGGCGCGCAAGCGTTCTTCATGTGTTCGTCATTGAAAAAAGTCAACTTCCTCGGTTCTGTTTATCGGATCGGTGACGCGGCATTCTGTTATTGCTCCGAGCTTACAAGCATCAAGCTTCCCACAGGCCTTACCGAGCTGGGATCGCAGGTGTTCGTCAACTGCTCGAAATTGACCAACATAACAATTTCGTCCGGTGCGCTTCTCGAAACGCTCGACAGCACCACGCTCTCGTATTTTGCGGCTGTGCAGAAATTCACAGTAGAGGACGGAAACAAATACCTTTCAAGCGACAGCTACGGCGTTTTGTACGACCGCGCAAAGAAAAAGCTCATCGCTTATCCCTTCCGCTCCACTGCGTCGAGCTTCTCCGTCCCCGCGACCGTAAAGACAATAGGCAAGAGCGCGTTCTCGGGAGCATTCTATCTGGGCTCGGTCAATTTGAATAACGTAGAGTATATCGAGTCGTATGCTTTCGCGGAAGCGATTTCTTTATCGACTGTTTCCGGCACGAAAGTAAAGCATATCGGCGACTACGCCTTCTATGCGACGAGCATTCGCACAATGCCGATATCCGACAATACGACGTACATCGGCGACTACGCGTTTGCCGGTTGTAACGCGTTGACCAATACCGAATTCAAGGCGCCCGCCAAACTCACTCATCTCGGAAGCTATGCTTTTGCGCAAGTCGAATACAAAGCGTACGACGGCAGCGAACAGATGCGCACAGTGCCGTTCCGCACAGTCGATTTCTCGAACAGCTCCGTTAAGAGTCTAGGTATAGGCGCATTTGAGAATTGCGCGTACCTCACTACGGTCAAATTGGGTAGCCTAACAAGTTTGAGCGAACGCATGTTCTACGGATGCTCATCACTTACAAACGTTACCGTTCCGAACACCGTCAAGTCTATGGGCGCAGGCGTGTTTGCCGAATGCTCGGCTCTTACGAGCGTAACGCTTTCCAACAAGCTTACGAGCATACCTGCCGATGCGTTTGCAAACACTGCGTTGACTGCGATTGCTATACCGCAGGATGTGACTTCGATAGGTGCACGTGCGTTTATGAACACGGACCTTACAAGCATCACGCTTTCGAATTCCGAGTCGAGTAGCAAGCGAACAATCACAATAGGCGAAAGCGCATTTGCCGATACAAAGATTGAGTCAGTTGATTCGCAGATAGTAAAGAGCGTAGGTAAGAGTGCGTTTGCAGGCTGCAAAAACCTTACCGAGGTCAACCTTCCCAACGCTATCTCGATCGGCGAGAAAGCGTTCGAAAAATGCGTACGTCTTTCGTCCGCCACTTTGACTAACGCCCAAGAAATCGGCACACTCGCGTTTTCGGGCTGCACGGCGCTTACCGAAATCGCACTTCCCAATGCGCGCAACATCGGCAGCTCGGCATTCGAGAACGCAAGCTCGCTCGAAACGGTCACGCTTTCCAAAGTAGAAGAAATCGGTAACCGTGCGCTTGCCGGCACTGCGGTAACGACGGTCAGCTTGCCCGCGACGCTTACAAAGGTTATTGACGGAGCGTTCTTCGGTGCGCAAAGCCTTGAAAGCATTACGGTCAACAACAATAATAAAGCGTATAAGTCAATTAACGGCGTGCTTTACGGCGTCACTCCCGACAATTACTATATTCTCATCGCGTATCCTGCGAATAAACAAGCAGACAATGGCGAGTACACGGTTATTGACAGAACGATCAAGCTTGCCGCTTATGCGTTCTGCGGCAACGCCGCTCTCACCAAAATAACGTTGCCCGCGCATCTGCAAATCATAGGCATGTCGGCGATGAACGGCATGAGCAATCTCCGCGAGATTGTCATGAACGCCGTCGAAGCGCCCACGCTCGAAAGCAGATCTTGGGTGGAGTACGAAAGAGACAGTGAAGGTCAGATTGTGACGGACAGATGGGGCGCTCCGCTCTACACGTTCATGAATCAGTACGACAATTTCAATTTCGTGTTCGATCCCGAGGATGCGACAGAGCACGACTTGACGATTACCGTGCCTGCCAACCACAGCGGATATTTCAGCAACAAGATTTGGAATTTGTATGTCGGCAAGTACATCAATCCTTCCGACAAAGCCCACGCTATGGTTGATACGCTCAAATTCATCGAGCGTGTAATTGCGCTTCCCGACAATCCGACGGCTGCCGACGCTGCCGAAATTGCGGCATTGATTCGCATATACAACATGTTCGACACAGTTCAGGCGTATATCGTTCGCGGCCAGTATTCGAGCTATAACGTAAACGGCGTGACTATCGACGTCGACTATTACACAAACTTGCTCGGCGGAAAGAACTATTACAGCATGCTTACTTCGGTGCAAGGCAAGCTTCCCAAAGCGGTTGCAAAAGCGATAGACGCCGAGGTTTACGGACAAACTACCGTTACGCAGGAAACGAGCGGACGGAAAATCGATTTCGTACTGATTGCGATTGTTTCGATAATAGGCGCAATGGTCGTTTCGTCGAAAATTAACAAGAGAAGGAGCCGTAAATAATGAAAATCAAAAAGATTAAATGTGCAATTATCGGCTTCCTGTCTGTGATAATGGCCGCTACCGTGCTCGGTGCATGCGGAAAAGAAAGCAAAAAATACACCGTAACGTTCGATACGCGCGGCGGTTCTGCGGTTTCTTCGTATAAATTGGAAGCAGGTGCAAAGATACGCCGTCCGTCCAAAATCCCCACGAAAGAGATGTCGGTATTTAACGATTGGTATACCGATACGAGCTACACTCAAAAGTTCGAATTCGACACGCGTATGCCGGCGTACAATATAACTATTTACGCAGGCTGGATAGGCGAGGCGAGCGTTGAGATCAAGCTCGACGCAAACGGCGGAAAATTCGACGGCGACGCTACCGAGTACAAGCTGTACGGCGACGTGGGTACTACGTTCGCAATGCCGACCGTTCAGCCCGTATACAACGGTTACGCTTTCGGCGGATGGTATACCGATCCCGAATGCACCCAAAGCTACACCTTTACCGTTTATCCCGTAGAAAATTTAACTCTTTACGCTTCGTGGGTAAATGACGCCGCTTATTGTTACGTTTCGTATTACGGCAACGGCGCGCTCGTCTCAAAGGTCCCGGTACTCAAAAATATAACTCTCAAAGAGCCTAATTTATTTGGTAGCGATATCGTAAATACCGGCTGGTACACCGATTCTGCCATGACGCAAAAGTATACGTTCGGCACTATTTCGAAGGACATCTCGCTCTACACCACATACTATACCGACGGCTTGACGATAGAAAACGGCACCGTCACCGGCTACACGGGCAATTCTTCAAGCGTTATCGTTCCCAACAGATACGAAGAAGTAAATGTTACGACGGTGGGCGAGTACGCGTTTTATAGGTCGAGCGAGCTTACGAGCATCACTTCGGTATCGTTGCCCGCAACCGTCACTTCAATAGCGGCTGGCGCGTTCTACGATTGTCAGTATCTTGTTACAGTAGGACTTACAGGCAATGTCACATCTATCGGCGACAACGCGTTTTATAAGAACTACCGCTTGAAGTCTGTCGGCGACGTTTCTTCGGTCACCTCGATAGGCGAAGCCGCATTCATCGGTTGCAAGGTGCTCGGCAATATCGAGCTTTCTTCGGAGCTCACTTCGCTCGGCGCGTATGCTTTTACCGACTGCCAAATGCTCACGCAAATGGTGATACCTTCTTCTATTCGCGATATTCCGGACTATCTGTTCAGCGGCTGCACATCGCTTAAACAAGTGGATATCACGGCGGCAAGGCTCGAAACGATTCCTGCTCACGTCTTTGAAAATTGCAAGGCATTGGAGCGCGTGACGATAAGGAGCATTCTTGACGCTTACATCGAAGATGTCGACGGCAACACGACGTTCTCCGGTCTCGATAAAGTCAAGATCTATGTTCCGGCATCGCTACTCAACGTCTATCGAGAAACGTATGTCGATTTAGATAACAACACTCTTTCGGATAAGTTCGAGGCTATATAGGTAAACAAATGAACAAAACAGCTTTGACAAGACGCAGAACAATCTTACTGCCGATAATATTCGCTGTACTTGCCGTGCTTTGTGTGCTTGGCTTGGTTGCGTGCTCGGAGGACGTCGTAACAGAAGACGATATTATAAACAGAGGTTATAATATCGCCGTAGTATTCGACTACGGCGGCGGCACTGCAAACGAAAAACCGAGTATGAAAATTCGCATACAAGAGGGCAGTAAGGTCCCCAATCCGGCGTCGTCCGGCAATAAATTGAAATTACCCGGCCGTAGCGGTTATTCGTTCAAGTGCTATTGCGTCGCCAAAACAGACGAAAACGGCGAGCCTTTGCGCGACGAGGGCGGCAATCTCATTCCCGACAGGGTTTGGGATTTTGACAAAGATATTCCGGAAGGCGACATAACGCTCGTTGCGCAGTGGTGGCAAAATTATAAATTGGTTTTGCACTACGGTGAGAACTACGAGCTTACAAAAAAGGCAGAAGAGATTCCTCGCACTACGGACGGCCTGCCTACTTCCACTATAAAATCTACGTTCCTTGTAAACGGATATACGTTCATAGATTATTTCTATGACAAGGAAGAAAGCGAAATTATCGAGAGCGTTCCCATGCCGCTTGAAAACGAGCGTTTTCAAAACTCTGCGGACGGGCTGACGCTCGACATTTACGGCAAATCGCTTTTCGGCACGTATCAAGTCATCAAAAAAGCGCGCGATTTGCTTTCGTTCAGCTTCACGTCGACGACTAATATATACATGTATACAGACGTCGATATGAATGATTTGTCGGCAAATCAATCGTTTGCTTTCCCGAACGAATACAGCGGCGAATTTTTAGGCAACTACAAGACCATTTCCAACCTCAAAATTTCGCAAAGCTCATCCAACAACTCCGATTTCTATTACGGAATATTCAAGGAATTGGGCAGCGAAGCGAAAATCAGCAACATTACTTTTGAAGACGCGGTATTGGAAGCCAATCTTTCTCAACCGTCTATACAGCAATATACATTGGGTATGTTTGCAGGTCGTGTAAGAGGGAATGCGCAGCTCACCAACATTCATGTGACGGGCACAATCGACTACACTGTCGCGGCAGGCTTCACAGATTTCGAACACTTGTTTTTAAGCGACTTTATCGGCGTCGATCAAGGCGCGGCAATTCAAGACTGCGACAGTGCGATGTCAGTGATTGCGTCAAAGGCTTTTTACACCGCCGACGAGCAGTACGCGGTTTATGCCAAATACACCACCGACGGCGATACGATATCGATCGGTGAAGTGTACGGAATTGCGGATAAGGACGACAACGGTTACAGCTCAATTCGTGTAAGAGGCGATGTCGTAAAAGAAGGCGATGTCTATAAGATCACCTCGTCGAACAACATCAATTACTTTGTTTCGTTGACGCAAGGTGAGGGCGTCGATGATGTCGTCGCCGACGTAACCGAAACATTAGCGGTAAGCGATTCCGCATCGCAATATACAGTGTATTTCGAGTTCACGCGTAGCGACGCGGGCCTAATGACATTGACCGATATTTACGGCATGGCAGTCAAAGGTCAGGACGGGGCATTCGAAACGGTTGCAATCGACGGCGAAATAAGCTATAATGAGAGTACTGCCACTTATACGGTTCCGACAACGAACGGCACATACGCGGTCAAACTCATTATAGAGAACGCCGGCAGAAACAGATTCAAAGTCGAAGTGACAAAAAACAACGGTTAAGTCCGAAGCAATATACAAATTTCGAATTGGAGGACATTATGGCAAATAAAAGAGCAATGAGCAATTTAGCAAAAGTACTCGCGGCAACTATGGGCGCGATAGCGGTGTCGACTCCGCTTGTCGGTTGCGGCAAATCCGACAAAAAGCTGTCAAACAAAACGTCTCCGCTCGTTTTGGCGACCGACGTTCTCGACGGCGTTTTTAACCCGTTCTTCTATACGTCAGGCTCGGACGGAGAGATCGTATCTCAAACGCAAATAGGCATGCTTTCAAGCGACAGGTCTGGCGCGTTGATCGCAAACTGGAAAGAGCCGTGCGTCGCGCTCGATTACAGCTATGTTACGACCGGCGACACCAGAGACGATAGCGAGGTAGGCGATGCGAAGTACAAGAATTTCTACACCGACTACTATTTTGCGCTCAAAGACAACATCGTTTTCAGCGATGGAGTGCCGCTCACAAAAGATGATGTTCTTTTCAATATCTATATGTATCTCGATCCCGCGTATAACGGATCGAATACCATGTATTCTGTAAACATCAAGGGCTTGTCGGCTTACCGCGCTCAAACCCTCGATCCTCAACAGGCTGCGGATACAAACAACTTCTACAATTCGATGGTTGAAGACCGCATCAACGTTATCTACGATTGGATTGACGATGACCGTGCCGAGTGGGGCGACTGGCTTGAGCCCTATGACGATGTAGACGTCATCGCAGACGACATCGCAAAAGCTCAACAGCTGTTCAAAGAAGAGCTTGTCGACGATTGGAACAGCGCTATGGCAATCGAGGACGTTGCCAAGGACTATGACAGATATGTCGGAAGAGACGGAAAACCGCTCATTAACGAAAATTGGCAAGCGTTTTTGGTGAATTACGGCATTATAACTCCCGTCAGAACGTTTACGGCAGACGGTACACCGTATTACTATTTAATAAACACTTATTGCGACATGGATGAAGCGAGTACCGAGCATAGGGCTTGCCATGGCGACCACTCTGCCCAAACGCTTCAAAACTATGTTTACACCTCGTTCTTCGACAAAACACTTTTATCTACTTACAAGAATAAATTGGCGAGCGTAATTACATATTACGCAACGGCTACGACTTTCCGCGACTATCTTCGCTCGGACGTTATCGAGCGCGAGGTTGCAAAGCGCGGCGGACTTGTAGTAAAAAGTATAAGCGGAATAGAAATACTCGAAAAGCAGTCTGAAATACCGTGCAGGGATAAAGACGGCGAGCTCACAACCAAAAAGCTCCTCAACGCTGATGAAGAACCGTCGCAATACGACGTTTTGCACATCACGATTAACGGACTCGATCCCAAGGCGATTCAGAACTTCGCGTTCACCGTTGCTCCCGGACATTACTATTCAAACAAATGGAACCAAGTCAAAACAATTTACGGCAAAAATGACGAAGCAGATCAGTACTTCGGCGTTGATTTTGCAAACTCGAACTTTATGAACAGAGTACGTCAGATACATCTTCCGTTGGGTGCAGGTCCGTACCTTGCCGCAAACAGCAAAGGTAAGCCTGCAAGCTCCGAAAGCGAATTTTTCGAAAGCAACACAGTAGTGTACTTTGAGCGCAACGAAAACTTCTTGCTCGGTGCGCCCAAAATTCACAAGCTCCGCTACCAAGTTGTCAACAGCAACATGCTTTACAACAGCATCAAGAGCGGTCAAGTGCATTACGGCTCTCCGTCGATGGACATAAAGGTTTTGAATCAGCTTAACGGTAGCGACAGAAATGTTTTGCATTCGGCAAGCGCGAACAACCTCGGCTACGGCTATATCGGAATAAATGCGCGGTTTGTGCCTAATATATGGGTGCGCCGTGCGATTATGGCGACGCTTGATCCTTCCTATTGCGTAAACTATTACGGCGGAGGCGAAAATGCTTCCATAATTCGTCGTCCGATGTCAAGAACTCTCGATAAGTATTACGATGAGATTGCGTTCAGCGATAGCGCTGACTATCACTATTATCCGTACGGCGGCGACGTAGAAGGTGAGGACAATAGAACTGCCGATGAAAAGAAAGAAGCGGCAAAGGCAATAGCGCAAGAATATCTGCGCCAGGGCAATTGCACTCAGAAAGGCAACGTTCTTCACGATAATATTTACAATCAAGATTTGAGATATACCTTTACAATAGCGGGAAATACCGAGGATCACCCGGCATACAACATGCTCGTCAATTCAAAAGAGATTCTTGACTCAATCGGTTTCGAAATAAAGCTCAAACAAGATTCCCGTGCGCTTTCGCTTCTTGCCGCCGGCGAATTGACTGTATGGGCTGCCGCTTGGAGCTCGTCTTCCGATCCCGATATGTATCAGGTCTATCACAAGGATTCCAAAGCTACGAGTATCAACGCCTGGGGTTACAGCTTCTTGAATAGCAACCGCAGCACCGCTTACGAAAGAAATATTCTCGATGAGCTTTCGGATAAGATCGAAGAGGCGAGAGAATACAACACTGTTGAAGAGCGCAAGCCGCGCTACATCGATGCTCTTAACATGCTCATGCAACTCGCTATCGAGTTCCCGACTTATCAAAGAAAGGTGTACTACGTATGGCGTAGCGGCGTGTTCGACGAGTCGACGATGTTCACCGGCGCACAGGTAGATACTTATCAAACTCCGCTTTCGAGGATTTGGGAAGTCAGCTTCAAGGAAGGTTGATAGCTTACTTTAATTACTTCAAGGAAGATATATGGTCAAGTATATAATCAAAAGAGTATTATACTCAATAGCTATACTGATTTGCGTGTCGATGATTCTCTATTGTTTGATGCGGCTGCTGCCGTCCGACTACATAGAGAATACGTTTGGCGATAAGCTGACCAACGGAGCTATAACGCAAGAACAGTTGGACGCTCTCAAAGCCTCCTACGGACTCAATTCGAGCATTCCGGCAGGGTATTGGGACTGGCTGACTTCTGCGCTTTCGGGGGATTTGGGGCTTTCATTCGTGTACGAAAAACCTGTATCCGAAGTTATTTTCGACCACATGTGGATTTCGTTCGGCGTAGCTATTTTCGCGTATCTGTTCCAGTTTTTGATTGCTATTCCGCTTGGCATTAAGGCGGCTACAAAGCAGTACGGCGCGGTTGACTACACGACTTCGATTTTCGCAATGATAGGCATTTCGTTGCCGTCATTCTTCCTCGCAATACTCTTGATTCGCATTTTCTCGGTGCAGTTCGGTTGGTTCCCGATAGGTGGCATGTTCGACACCACGGTTGACTGGACGGGCAATGAAACAGGCAAATTCCTCAACGAGATTTACCACTTGATTTTGCCGATGATAGCGATTATAATCGGCTCAATCGGCGGTCTTATGCGGCATACGCGCACAAACACGTTGGAAGTTCTCAATCAGGACTATATCAGAACGGCGCGCGCGAAAGGCCTTTCCGAGCACAAGGTCGTTTATAAGCACGTATTCCGCAACACCATGGTGCCTATTGTCACCATGACTGCCGGCATCATTCCCAGCCTTTTCGGCGGTATGATGATTTTGGAACAGGTTTTTGCAATTGACGGTATAGGAAATGTCGCATACAAAGCGTTGAGTACGGGCGATATTCCGTTCGTTATGGGTTACAATATGTTTATAGCCATACTTACGGTTATAGGCACGCTACTTTCCGATATAGCATACATGCTGGTCGATCCTCGTATCAAGATCAGTAAATAGGATTAACAATGGCAAAGAAAAAACAACAAACCAATGCGGAGCAGATTGCCGAGGAAGAAAAGCAACCCGTCGCCGCCACCGACAACGTCGCAGAAAGTGTCGCTGACGATATTCCGAACAGCGAAGGTCTTTCCGTGGAGTCAACAGGTGTCGTTTCCGATGCCGAAATAAATGCCGAGCATCAATCGGACGAATTGGCAAAAGCATTGACGGAGGAGCAGACGACTTCCGCCGCGGCGACCGTCGCTTTGGACGCCGATCCGGTAGCAACTCCCGCGGATGCAGTGGAGAAGAAGCCCGAGGAAGGGCTTGCCGACCGCGTTCGTATCGTGTCGCCCATGAAGTTGGTGTTCAAGCGGTTTTTCCGTTCAAGACTTTCGGTTATCGGCTTGATGGTATTTTTGGCACTTTTCGTATTCTCGTTTTTAGGTCCGGTATTCGTCGGATGGGAGTCGGACGAGGTAGACGATTCTCCGTCTCAACAGATTTACTATAACAACGAATACAATGACGCGTTCGACGACGAAGGAAATCCGCTTTCTTATTACGTTATCGAGTCCACGCGTCCGGATAACCTCAATGCCCACGCCGACGTTTGGACGTACAGCACCAATAAAAAAGGCGAGCGCGCACTCCACGTCTTGGGCACCGATAAAACAGGTTATGACATTTTCGTCCGTTTGATGTACGGCGGACGTATGTCGCTCTTGTTGAGCTTTATAGTAGTTCTTGTTTATACATTTTTAGGTATCGTTTTAGGCGGGCTTGCGGGATACTTCGGCGGTTGGGTCGACATGGTGATAATGCGTATTGTCGATGTTCTCAACTGTATACCGTCTCTGCCTATATTAATTATTATCGGCGCAATTTACAACGGATTGGATCTTCCACCCGAACTCCGTGTGTATTTTATGATGGGCGTCCTTACGCTTCTCAGTTGGCCGGGAACGGCGCGCTTGGTGCGCGGACAGATATTGTTCTTGCGCGAGCAGGAATATATGGTCGCGGCGGACGCGCTCGGTTTCAGCGCATCGCGCAAGATATTCAAGCATCTCGTGCCAAACGTCATGCCACAGCTCATAGTTTCAATGACTCTCGGTCTCGGCGGAACAATTCTTACCGAGGCGTCGCTCAGCTATTTGTCGCTCGGCGCACCGCCAGAAGTGGCGTCGCTCGGTCAAATGGTAAGTCTTGCGACCAAGGGCGACCTGTCAGTTTTGACGTATTATATGCTCGACTGGATGCCGGCAGGCATTGTTATCGTACTCGCGGTTGTTGCGTTCAACTTTATCGGCGACGGTTTGCGTGACGCGCTCGATCCCAAGATGAAGAGGTAACCACAATGGCAGAGAAGAAACCGTTACTTTCGCGCATCAAGGCGTGGTACAACCATATTACACATAAAGACGATCCGCACTATATTTCGGGCAAAGAAGCTCGGAAAATATCGCGCGACAACAGAAAGACTACGCGCATGTACGAGAAGAGAAAGCTTCGCAAGGTAGCAGAGAGTGAATATCTTACTCAAATGCGCGACGACTCCAATATTTTGGAGATAGAAAATCTCCGCACATACTTCTTTACCGATGCCGGCGTATCCAAAGCGGTGGACGGCGTATCCTTTGACATTCCCAAAAGTTCGGTCGTTGGAGTTGTCGGCGAGAGCGGTTGCGGAAAATCGGTCACGTCGCTTTCCGTAATGCAGCTTGTTCAAGCGCCGCAAGGTCAGATAGTAGACGGATCTATACGCTTTAACTCGCAGGACTATAAGCAGGACGAAAACGGCAAGCCCATTCCCATTTGGGAATACGAGGAAGTGGACGGCGAGCGCGTTATCAAAACCGCGCCCAAGCTCGACAAAAAGGGCAGACCCGTTCTCGATAAAGAGGGCAAGCCCGTCATGGTCCGGGTTCAAGCTCGTGACGGCAACGGTTTCCCTGCGTTTGAAGTCGAGGACAAGGTCTTCGATATTACTAAGATGCCTACAAACGCGATGCGGCGTATTCGCGGCAAGGAAATCGCCATGATTTTCCAAGAGCCCATGACCAGCCTCAATCCGCTTTTTACAATAGGCAATCAGCTCAACGAGGTCGTGCTTTTGCACACGCCCGGCGCCGACAACGAAATTGCTAAAAAGCGTACGATGGAAATGCTCGGTCTTGTCGGTATCGCAATGCCCGAAATCGTTTACAAGAGCTATCCTCACGAGCTGTCGGGCGGTATGCGTCAGCGCGTCATGATTGCTATGGCGCTTGCATGCAATCCCAAGCTCATTGTCGCAGACGAGCCTACGACCGCGCTTGACGTTACTATTCAAGCTCAGGTTTTGGATCTTCTCAAAGAAATCAAAGACAAAATTAACGGATCTATTATGCTTATAACGCACGATTTGGGCGTTATTGCGAGCATGGCGGATTACGTTGTTGTTATGTACGCAGGCAGAGTTATCGAAAAGGGTACTGTCGAGGATATTTTCGATACGCCTCTTCATCCTTACACAGTTGGCTTGCAAAAGAGCAAGCCTGTCATAAACAAGAGCACAGACGTCCTTTACAGCATAAAAGGTCAGGTTCCCAACCCGATAAACATGCCGACTTACTGCTATTTCAAGGATCGTTGCGAGGAATGCAGGGAATGCTGTAACGGCGAGTATCCGCCGCTTGTTCAAGTTACGCCCACGCACAGCGTTGCGTGCTATTTGGCGTCCGAAAAGTATGCGGAAATCGAGGCGAAGCGCCAAGCGGAAGAGGCACGAAAAGCCGAGTCTGCGGCAACTGCCGATGAGAACGCCAAGACCGAATTGAGCGCGGAGCAAGAGCAGACGGAGCAAGCAAGCGAAGTAGCGGAAAAGAAGGCTAAAAAGCCCCGTGCCGCCAAGAAAACGACAGCGAAAAAATTGTCGTCAAGCGCCACCAAGAAAACCGCGTCGAAATCGGGCGGCACAAAAGCTGCAAGCGCAAAGAAATCGACCACCGCTGCCGCTAAAAACCCCGCGGCGAAAAAATCGACAACTTCTGCTACGAAAAAGTCCGCGGCGAAAAAAACGACCACCGCTGCCGCTAAAAAACCCGCGGCAAAGAAATCGACTGCTTCTGCTACGAAAAAAACCGTCGCGAAAAAGACTTCTGATACTGCGGCGAAAAAATCGAGTGCAAAGGAGGATAACAAATAATGGAAGAGCAAGAATTGAATAACGAAATAGAATCGGTATCCTCTGCTAGCGAAAACGAAAATCAAAATGACGAACCGACAACTATTGCGGAACAAACGCAATCCGAATTCATACTCGAAGTCAAAGACCTTAAAAAGTTCTTTTTGACCAAGAAAGAATGGAAAATCGTCAAGGAGCCTGTCGAGCCGCAAGAGCAAGAAAGCGAAGCCGTAGAAGGCAATGCCGAAATTAGCGATAAAGAAAACGTCGGCGAACAAGCAGAGCAAGAGGCCTTCGAGGGCGAAAACGATAAAGACGTTAATAACGCCGAAAACAACGAAGAACAATCTGAAAAACCGTCCCAAGAGAAAAAGAAATTCAAGTATAGGCTTGTGCGCCAGAAGACTTATGTTCGAGCTGTCAGCGGCGTGAGCTTCAATATGAAGTGCGGCGAGACGCTCGGCATAGTCGGCGAGAGCGGATGCGGAAAGAGCACGATGGGCAGAAGCATTCTTCGCTTGCACCCTATAACCGACGGCAGTGTGTTCTTTGAGGGTACGGACATCACAAAGCTCAAACCGAGCGAAATGCGCAAGTTCCGTACAAAAATGCAGATAATATTCCAAGATCCGTACAGCAGTCTTCCGCCGAGAAGTCCGGTAGGTCAGATTATCGGCGAGGCCGTCAAAGTGCATAAAATCGTACCTAAAAGCGATTACCGCGATTACGTCATCGATATAATGCGCAAGTGCGGTTTGCAGGACTTCTACTACGACAGGTATCCGCATGAGTTTTCGGGCGGTCAAAGACAGCGTATATGCATAGCGCGCGCTCTCGCGGTAAAGCCTAAATTCGTGGTTTGCGACGAGCCTGTATCGGCGCTTGACGTTTCCATACAAGCGCAGGTAATCAACTTGCTCAAAGATTTACAGCGCGACATGAACTTGACGTACCTTTTCATTTCGCACGATTTGAGCGTAGTACAGCACATTTCGGACAGAGTCGGCGTCATGTACCTCGGAAGCTTTGTCGAGCTTGGCGATAAAAAGGATATTTTCGACAGCCCGATGCATCCTTATACTCACGCGCTTTTGTCGGCTGTTCCCGTGCCGGATCCGCACTACAAGGGCAATCGAATCATACTTCACGGCGACATTCCCAGCCCTGCTCATCCGCCCAAAGGCTGTAAGTTCCACACAAGATGCTCGCGTTGCATGGAAATATGCAAGAGTGTCGAGCCTAAATTCAAGGATTACGGTAACGGACACATGTGCGCATGCCACTTGTATCCGCAAGATTAAAGAAATGTCACGAAAGGACAAAAAGAACAAGAAGAAAAAACACTACGACGATGACGACGGCAGAGTTATTGCTAACATGAATGTCGAAGGTTTGCCGTGGTATCAGCCCAATCTGGATAGGAACAAAAAGATCAGCGAAGAGGACAAGCCTACGCGCAAGGAATTTTGGGCAATGGTCAAAGCGTGGTTTGCCGCCTATGCGCCGCGCGTCCTCGCCGTCTTGGTAGGGTTCGGATTGGCAGTCGGCTTATTGGTTTGCTGGCTCAACGGTTGGTTTATAAAATAAAAAATTTTTTATCGGTGCTATAAACGGCGCCGATTTTTTATGAATTCTTCACAATTGATTAAAGAAATAATACGAGCCTTGACATTTGGTGCGACTTATAGTAAAATGCTTATAGGATGAAAGAAGATAACGAAAAGCAGCCTAAATGCGGCGATAAAGCAGATACGACAGAAGGTTCTATCAAGCGTAGTGAGAATCAATGCGTTTTGAGCGATTGTGGAAATGCGGAAAAACCCGAAGAAACGCTTTCAAAGTCGGAGATAAAAAAGCGCAATAAGTCTATACGCCGCACGAAATTTCTTTTTCGCGCAATAGACGTATTATACAAGTCGGCGCAGAACAAAAGTCCGTACGTCGATAAATCGAACATCGGATTGATAGAAGCCACAAACGATATTGTGTACGACGAAAACGAACCCGATATTTGCAAATTCGATTTCTACCGAAATAAAACCGAAGACAAATTGCCGGCGATTATTTTGATACACGGCGGCGGTTTTTCGGCGGGTGATAAAAAATACAGAAAGGGGCGAGCGCAGTTTTTCGCGTTACACGGTTTTGCGGTGTTTGCTGTGAATTACGGGCTTGCTCCGCAGTGTGTTTTTCCAAAACCGCTTGAACATGTAGTCAATGCGGCGAATTTCATTTACAAAAACTCCGACAAGTACAATATAGACAGAAACAGAATATTAGTGGGCGGCGACAGCGCGGGCGGTTACTATGCCGCAATGCTCGCGGCGTTCAACGGCAACGAAAACATGAAAAATATTTTCGGGTTTGCACCCGAGTTTCGCTTTTTCGGTGCACTGCTCAACTGCGGCGTTTACGATATGAATACCGTGCTCAAAACCAAGTACCCGTTCAATCTTGCCGACGGCGTCGCGTTGAGCTTGATGGGGGTACGTTGTCGCGACTTCGACGACTACGCATACAGGAATGTGTGCATGCCGATCGAGCTTGTTACTGCCGAGTTTCCTCCGACGTTTATAATCTATTCCGATAACGATACGTTTTGTAAAGGGCAGGGTGACGCCATGCTTGAAAAGCTCGAATCGGAAGGCGTGTATACCGAGCATTACTGCGCAAGACATCAGCGTTCAAATCACTGTTTTTCTCTTACTTGGAGTGGCGAGGACGCGGCGGCGGCCAACGAGCTATTATTGTCGTTTGCAAAGCGACTCGCTTCCGATAAAATAAAATTGGATAGGCAATCCGGCGCAATCGATTGACGGCAGACGCAATTAAGTTTATAATGAGTACGATGAAAGAGAAGTTCCAAAAGATAGTCGAGAGCAAATTCGGCACATGCGCCGATAAATTTTGCAATTCGATTTGGTATATCGTCGTTATGGGAGCGGCGTGCGTTTTAAGTCATTCGTTCGATATCCCCGTCGTAGGCGCGGCATTGCTCACGCTCTTGCTTGTTCCGGCGCTTTTGTTCTGCAAAAATTCGTTCGTGCTCATGCCGTTTTTAATGATGTGCTCGTTCGTGCTTTCCGAAAAAACAAAGCCGGATACGGGATACTACAACACCCCGGCGCGCATAGCGGTGCTTTGCATCCTTCTTGTATTTATCGTTATCGCACTGCTTTTCAATTTGATTTACTACGGAAAATGGAAGTGCATTTTCAAAAAGTCGTATTTGACAGTGTCGTTGGCCTTGTTGACGGGCGCATTGCTCATGGGAGGAATAGGCGCCAAAACATTCTCGTTCGGCGGCGTAGGCACGGCGATAGCGATTGCCGCTGCAACAATCCTGCCTTATGCTTTATTACTTAATTGTGGACAATACGAGGGCAGAAAAACGGTTGTGTATTTTGCATGGGCGGTCATTGTCGCCGCGCTCGCAATCGGAATTTGCTATCTAAAACAATATATAATAAACGATTTCAATCTTCAAACGTATGTCAAAGGGTATTTGGCTTTGGGCTTTGTAGGGCCCAATACGGGCGCGGCAATCGTAACGCTCGCGTTGCCCATGACGTTTTATTTGGTGTATATTTACAAGCGCGGATTTTTGTTCATGCTCTTGGTCGCGCTTGAATTATTTATTATTGTCGCATCGTTCTCTCGCGCCTCGCTTGTAGTTGCCGTGCCGGGAACGATTATTGTTGCCGTTGCATTATGCTTCAAAAAGAAGGAAGGTAGGCGCGGATATCTTATAGCGTTTTGTATCGCCGTCGCCGCCGCTCTTGTATTTTGCATCGTATTCAGACACAAGATTTACAGCTTGCTCATGAGACTGTTCAACAGGGATTTCACCGGCAGTGGTCGGACGCGGCTGTGGAAGCGCGGATTCAATGCGTTTACGGACAATCCCGTGTTCGGCGTGGGATTGGGTTTCTTGCCGTTCCACGACTATTGGTATTATTCATTCCATTGTACGCCGTTGACATATTTGTTCTGCGGCGGTATCGTCGGATTTTTGGCGTATGCCTATCATAGGTACAGGACTGCGCGGCTCGTGTTTTCGGCGAAACTGACCACAGAACGCGTTTTTACGGCGTTAACGGTGTTTGCCATGCTGTGTAACGCACTTCTCGACATAGCGATGACATCGCCGACGCATCTATTGTACTACGGCATAATGCTTGCCTTAATCGAATGTGACGCTAAACAGGCAAAAGCGCAAACGTCGCCCCAAACGAAAGCGCAAATAAAAGCGGGCGAAGGCGTCAATAATAGCGTAGACGGCGGCGAAGTCAATGAAAACATTTCGGCAGGTGAAGTATGAGCGAATGCACTCACAATTGCAAAACGTGCGGACAAAAGTGCGATGCGCCCCAAAAGGACGATCCGCATGAGCTTTCGCGTATTAAGCGCGTCATTGCCGTAGTAAGCGGCAAGGGCGGCGTCGGTAAATCTTCGGTAACGGCTATGCTGGCTTCTGCTATGAACGCCAAGGGATATAATTGCGCCGTACTCGACGCCGATATTACGGGTGCGTCCATTCCGAAAATGTACGGCGTTGCGGGGGAAGTAAACGGCGACGGAAACGGCATATATCCGCCTGTTTCGTCTACGGGCATAAAGATTATCTCGTCCAATCTTTTGCTTGAAAACGAAACCGATCCCATTGTTTGGCGCGGACCTGTCATTGCAAGCATGGTCAAACAGTTTTGGACGGACGTCATATGGGGCGACGTCGATTACATGTTTATCGATTGTCCGCCGGGAACGGGCGACGTGCCGCTTACGGTGTTTCAGTCGATCAAGGTTGACGGAATAGTCGTTGTTGCGACTCCGCAAGAGCTTGTTTCGATGATAGTCGAAAAAGCGGTCAATATGGCAAACATGATGAAGATACCCGTGCTCGGCATAGTGGAAAATATGAGCTACGTCGTGTGTCCGCATTGCGATAAGCGGATAAACGTGTTCGGCGACGGAAAAGCAGTGCGAGCCGTGTCGCAAAAGTTCGGCTTGCCCATAATTGCCGAAATCCCGTATGACGAGAAAATCGTCAGGGCGGCGGACGCCGGCAAGCTCGACGCTTGCGACGTGGGCTACTTAAACTCCGCGGCTGACATACTCGAAAGCGGATTGCCGGTGAGTACACATGAATAAAAAAGCCCGACCGATGTCGGGCTTAATTTTTTGCTATTGCTGAATATGCGCAAATGAGCTCTTCAAGCGAAATCTTGCAGTTTTGCGGACTTGTCGAAGGGAGCGATATTGCACATTCTATCAGCTTATTAGCAACAGCCTTGTTGTATTTTTGAAGTAGTCTGTATGCCGTACCGCCCGTCGTGAATATTCTGGTAATCGATTGGTGAGCGTTGAGCAATCCTTCGATATCGTTAAAAACAACATTCTTTATAGTGCTGTCTGACGCGCCGACGATATCGCAACTGTATATCACATCCCATAAAGCAATGCCGTGCGATAGGGCGAGGTGGGTGCGCTCGTCGCTTTCGGTGACATATTCCGAGTCTAAAACGGCGGCAAGAACGCGCCAAAATCTGTTTTGCGGATGCGCATAGTAAAACCGCGCCGCGGTTGATTTTGGCGAGAGCATAGATCCGAGTATGAGCGTGTGACACTTGTCATCCACGATAGGTGGGACTGTGTCGTGTACGGCGTGTCGTATGGTTGCATTCATAGTAGCGCGTGTTCCTCTTGCCTTTATACATTATGCATATGAACTATTATATCACGATTGCAGTAAAATATCCACCGCAGGCGGCATATAATGTAGCGTGGTGGGTATATGCCCACAAAAAACGACACATATATAGTTGTCGGTATACAAAAAGCATATATAAAACGCTTGACACTATACAGCAAGTGTGATATACTTCATAAAAGTGACAAAGGCGTCGCAAATATTTGCGTTGCCCTTTTTTGTTTTTTAAGAGTATTAGCTTAGGAGGCCTATATGAAAAGACCGAGATTACTGTACATAATTATTGTAGCCGTAGTCGCATTGATCGGAGCTATTTCAATTGCTTGCGGCAACAGTAACCCTAAAAAAGTCAAAGAAGGACCGGAAACCGGCATTTATTATTACGATGCCGAAGATGGGGAGTATTTGATTACGTTGAAAAGCGGGGATGTAGTTACGTTAATAACTACTGAAACCGACAAGACGGGTAAATACACCGTGTCCGGAAATAACTTGACGTTTAAATTCACCGACGAGCAATACACCGCGGTGCTTAACAACGATATTCTTATCGTAAGCATGGGTGAAGATGAAGCGGAATTACGGTTTACGAAGAAAATTACATATACCGTAACTTTTGACGTCGGCGCAGGCGCTTCGGCAGTTGAATCCGTAAAGGTCGTCAACGGCAAAAAATTAGCGCGTCCCGCTACGCCTACAAACGGCGCTATGGAGTTTATAGGATGGTATAAAGATAAAGAGTATACCACCCCGTTTATATTTGAATCGGATACAATCACCGGCAACACGACGCTGTATGCCCGTTGGGTACAGCCCGTTTTCGGTCAATCCGAATTTACAGTTGATTTCGATTTGAACTACGAGACCGACGAGACAGTTGAAAGCAAAAAGACAATCGGCGGCAAGCTGTACGATTTGCCCGTGCCTCCTCGCGACGGTTACTCATTCAGAAATTGGTGGGTGATGTGTGACGGCGAGTATTCTTACAGAGTGACAGAAGACACGGTGTTTGCTGAGAATACCACTGTTTACGCAATGTGGCAAAGCACGGAGACTTCTAGCAAATTGGCGACGCCTATAGTAGACGTTACGTCCAACGGTATCAGCTGGGGAAGCAATGCAAACGCTCGCACTTTCCGTGTCACAGTCAAAGGCCCCGACGGAGAGACGCTTATCAATGAGGATCGCGGTTCCACTACTATGGATCTTCCGTTTTCCGAGTGGGCGGCAGGACAGTACACTATATCGGTGACCGCAATTTCAGCAAGCGGCAACACGGCGAATAATTCCGATCCTGCGATAAGAAAATACAACAACAAGGCTCTTGCAAGAGTTTCGTTGTTCACGGTTGTAGAGCCTTCGACGCTTATATACAACGCCGTAGAAGGCGCTGAAAAATACATCATCAGCGTTAATTGCGGAGACAGCAATCACGTGCATTCCGCATTTGACAACGGACTTTTGACGAGCTTCAATTTTGTCAACTGCAAGATGCAGGACGGCGGCATTAAGTTCACTATTACCGCAACGGCGGAGGGCAAAGCTAAATCGGTTTCCGAACCCTATGTGTACAAGCGCACACTCGAAAGTGTTGTCGGCTTGCATTTCGACGCCGCTACCGAAGAGGTAGTGTGGAACAGCGTCGCAAACGCCGCCGGTTATACCGTATTGTTGTCGTGCGAGAACGACGCTCACGATCACAACGTCAGAATCGACGTAGGCAACAAAACGAGCGTTTCCATAAAAGAATACGAAAGCTGTGACGGCGATATCACCGTTAAAGTAACGCCGTATACCAAAGGATATATTTCGCCGGTTCCCGCGGAGCTCACCGTGCAAAAGACCACGCTCGCCGCGCCGTCCAATATAAGGATTGTAGGCAGCATGCTCACATGGGACGGCGACAACAATGCTACTTCCTATGCTATATATGTCGGCGGATCGACCTACACTTCGGCTACCACGTCGTTTGATTTGCAACAAGCAGACAGCACGACTTGGGTGACCGGGACCGATTACCAAATCAGAGTTATGTCGGTAGGCAGCGGCGTGTACACATCTTCTTTGTGGAGCGATGTTGTCGATGCGCGCTACTATGCGATGTACAGTAGCCTTACATACAACGGAGGCGTAGTATCTTGGCGCCGTGTTATCGGTGTTGTGTCCTACAACGTAAAGGTCAACAACGGTGAAGCTGTTTCGATTACGGACGGCTCGAACAATGCCAACGTCAGACTTACACAAGAAGGTGTGAACACAATCAGCGTCAACTTTGTCGATAAAGACGGCACGGTCTCCGATTGGGCTACGATCACCGTTGTGGCGCACGCAATCGAATTCGATCTTCGCGGCGCAATCGGCGATGTGCCTACTCAATACTATGCCGTAGGCGACAAGCTGTATTTGCCTGTAAAAACAGACATGGAAAAGACCGGTTATGTATTCTCCGGTTGGTACACCACGCCCACAGGTCCGGACGGCATGGGCGCATTATACGACGATGAGTATTTCATTGGAACCGGCGGCTTTGTGCTTTACGCTTATTGGAAGCCCGAAATCTATGAAATCACATTCGATTATAACGGCGGATTATTGGGCGTAGCTACAGGCAATGTTATTTACCGTCAAGAATACACATGGCCGATAGCCGAACCCGCCGATACATCGTCTGTCTTTATCGGCTGGTTCAGCGATAGGTACGGATTTGAAATTCAATATACGGACGAGAACGGCAACAGTTTAAGCAGGTGGAATATAACTCGTGGAATGACTGTGTACGCATGTTGGGCGTCGATTTTCTCTTTCGAAAAATTGAGCAACGGCACATACAGAATTTCCAAGGACTCGACTTATTTCGCCGGTCACGCTCCCGATGAATTGACCATTCCCGCTACATATCAAGGCATCAACGACAGCCGTCCTATCAGTGTAACTGAAATAGGCAGCACATCGTTTACCAACAGCTCGATGCTCAAAAAGGTGCGCATTCCCAACACTATCAAGTATGTAGATACAAATGCGTTTTCCGGAAGCAACAATATAGAGGCTTTCGAAATTTACGACGCCGGTTCGTCTGCACCGACGTACAGCGCCATTGACGGCGTGCTTTATCACGACGCATTAAATGATTTCGGAGTAATAACTTCCAAGGAGCTTTTAATCTATCCGCGCGCAAAGATAGGGGATTTTGTAATGCCGTCAGGCGTCACGCTCTTGCCTTTGAGATCGTTGTATTATGTAAAAGCGAATAAGATTACCATTCCGGCAACGGTTACCACCATTGAGCGCAATGCGTTCTACTACTGTGACGTGAGCGAAATAGAGTTCGAATTTGCCGGTAATGTCGAAGAAGGCGGTACAGTTCAACCCCTTATAATCTACGAAGAAGCATTTTATTACTGCTCAAAGCTAAAAAAGATAGTTATTCCCGCAAGACTTTCCTCATTCAATCCGCTGGTATTCAAAAACTGTAATGCGTTTGAAGCGATTGAGGTTGAACCGGCGAGCAAAAATTACAGCAGTGTTGACGGATACTTGTGCAACGCCGCAGGTGATACGATACTTTATTGTCCGACCAATGCCGTTGTCGGCGAATTGAAATTGCCGGCTCGCATCAATAAAATCGGGGAGAGGGCATTCGCAGCTAACACCAAAATTACTTCCGTTGTGTTCCCTGCAAACTTAATCGAAATCTATGATTATGCTTTCAGCAAGTGCACGCAGCTTGAATCCGTAACGTTCGACAAGGCGCTCATCGGCATGAAGGCGAAAATAGGCGACTATGCATTCGAAGGTTGCACTAAATTAGCGACGGTTGATTTCTCCGAAAGCGCAGTTGTAAAAATCGGTCATTATGCTTTTACCGGTTGCACTGCCATAGCGTCCATCACATTCCCGTCGAGCCTGACCGAGATCGGTCAATACGCTTTTAACGGCTGCACAAAGCTCGAAACCGTAGAGTTTGAAGAAAGCGAAGGATCGCTTTTGATTGATGATGCTGCATTCAACGGCTGCACGAAGATAACCGAAATCACTATACCCAAACACGTAACGCATATAGGCGAGGGCGTTTTTGCAGGCTGCACAAAGCTCGCCACAATATTGGTCGACGAAGAAAACATGCACTACGAAACTTGGGAGGGCGTTCTGTTCAGCAAGGGCTTCGAAGAAATGCTGTTCTATCCGCTCGGCAAGACCGATAGTTTCACGCTTCCCTCACAGGTAAAAACGTTGGGCGCAAGATTGTTCAAGAACAATACTTCTATCAGCGGCATAACCATCCATTCCAACGTCACGTCTATCGGTGACGAGGCATTCATGGGCTGTACAGGTCTTAAAGAAGTTATAATCGAAGACGGTGACCGTGAACTTACAATCGGAGCCGGCGCTTTTGAAGGTTGCACCAACCTGACGAAGATTACTATGGCCAACCGCATCAAAGTTATTTCCGACAGAATGTTCTATAACAACAGCAAACTGGCGGAATTCGATATGCCCGATTACGTCACTTCAATCGGTGAGAATGCGTTCTACAACACTGTCATCAATGAGATTACCATTCCTGCCACGGTGTACGAGCTCGGTTACAGGGCATTCTATAATGCAAAAAAGCTTGTTACAGTCACATTTGAAAATGCTCCCGAAGTTGAAGGTGATGGTGAAGAAGAGGACGAAAGCATAGTTTATGCGGATACATTAGAGGTTAAAGAAAATGCGAACTACTTAGCAGAGACCTTCTCTTCCTGCTCGGCCCTTACCACAGTAACCCTTCCTACGCGCTTGACATCTATCGGCAACTCGATGTTCGTAAGCTGTACAAGCCTTAAAAGCATTTATATCAACAATACTGTTACATATATCGGCTCTAAGGCATTCTCCGGATGTACTGCGCTCACAACGGTCGAGTTCCAAGAGGGTGGTAGCAAGACGTTAGAGCTTGCGGCGGCGGTACCCAACACCACGCCTACGACTGCTACCGGTATTTTCTCGGGCTGCACTTTGTTGAGCTCTATCAATTTGCCCAATCGCATTGAATACATCCCTGCGTACATGTTCTATAACTGCCGTTCTTTGGCGAGCATCACTATTCCCAACTCGGTTAAGAGCACATTGAATTCCGACGGAACAGTGATTATCAATGCGCTTGAAAAGGGTGCTTTCCAAAGCTGCACCGGTCTCGTTACGGTTTCGTTCGCCAAAGGCAATGAAAATGCCGTGACGATCGGAGGTTCGGTGTTCAGCGGTTGCTCGAAACTTACGACCTTGAATTTGCCTAAAGGTCTTACTTACGCTGTTATCAAAGCCAAGGGTGAGAACGACGCGGACATTTACGTTCACGACTACTACAATATATTCGGCACGGACGCACTTCTCAGTTGCTCTTTGTTCAATACGATTACTGTAGAAGAAGGCGGCAAATACTATGCTGTTGACGGTATTCTCTATTACAAGAAAACCGAAACCGTCAATGACAGCGAAGATGATACTGTCGAAGGTGCTGTCGCGGCAGTTGACGACGGTGATGGCAGTGATGTGACCGGCGAGGGTGCCACCACAAAAGTATTGGTAAACGAAGCGGTTTACTGCCCGATAGGCAGAACTAAAGCGGTTGTTATCCCGTATGACGTAACGAGCATCAATGCGAGAGCCTTCTTTAAGGCTTGGAACATAACTTCGTTCGCGTTCCAAGAAACACCCGAGGATAAAGAAGAAGTCGATTTAGTTATTAATGACGGAACCGATGAAATAACAACGGGTGCGTTCAATCAATTTATAGGCATAACGTCTATAACTCTTCCCAGAAGACTTACGTATATCGGCGATTATGCATTCTACAACTGCTCGATGCTGCAAATACTTACTTTCCCGGAAGACAGCAGGGTTAAGAGAATAGGCAATTACGCATTCTCCAAGTGTACCAACATCCGCTCGGTAGTCATTCCTGCCGCCACCGAAACAATTGGCGACTATGCATTTGCCGGCAACGTTCGCACATCTAGCTTTACGTTTGCTGAAGATTCGCAGCTTAAATCGATAGGAAGCGGAGCTTTCTCAGAAAATGTGTTTACGTCAATCGTTATACCCAATAGCGTTACGACTCTCGGTTCGGGATTGTTCAGCGGCAGTAGCGTGAGGTCAGTAGTATTGCCCTCCAGCCTTGCTGATATAGATACCGGAATATTTGCCGGCTGTGACACGCTTACGGATATAAGCATCACCGGTAATAGCAAAATCTACATCGAGGACAGCGTTGTTTACAATGCCGAGAAAACCGCGCTTCTATATTATCCGACAAACAAACCTGATAAATCGTACACAGTTCGTACCGGCACATACGCGATTTACGAAGGTGCGTTTGCTAACAACAAGTATCTCGAAGAAATCACAATTCCCAATACGGTAGACTTAATTGGAGAGGGCGCGTTCTACGGCAGCATGAAGCTCACCACCGTCAACTTCGAGGCGGATAACGATACTACAAAGAACATGAGCCTCAATGTCGGATCTTCCGGCGACGCAATGGGCGCGTTCCAAAACTGTGAAGTATTGCAAAATGTCAATCTTCCGCAAAGAACGGTCGGACTCGGCCAGTATGCGTTTAGCGGTTGTGTGTCTCTTAGCAATTTGACGATACACAAAAACGCACCTATTCAGCAGATCAATGCCAACGTGTTCAACAATGCAGGCAGCGGCACACTTGCTTTGCCCGACGCTGTCGAAACTATTGCGTCGAATGCTTTCACCGGTAGCTTGTTCAGCGAAATTACCTTTGGTCGCGGACTTAAAACCATAGCTGCAAATGCCTTTGACGGAAGTGGAATTACAAAGGTTGTTTTGCCTTCGTCGCTCGAATCTATCGGTGCATCGGCTTTTGCAAACTGCGAGAACTTGGAATCTGCGGAAATCAAGCTCAACAGCACAAAAAATCTTACGATTACCACAAATACAAGTACACTTGTCACTTCGTACGGCAAATACGGCACATTCTACAACTGTCCCAATCTACGTACGGCGACTATTGCATCCAACGGCACATTGCCTTATTACATGTTCTATCTTTGCCCCAGTCTTGCCACTCTCACAATTACCGGTGATGCGACAATATCCGGTTACTTGTGCTATCAGCTTGACGGCCTCAAAAAGGTGGAGATTGCGAAAACCGTAAAGCAAATCGGTCAGTACGCATTCTATGAATGTCACAACCTCGGCAAGCATATTTCCGAGACATGCCCCGACGAAGAATGCGCCGGCGCTTCGGCTCACGGTTTCGTATTTACCGGAAGCGGCGATAGCAAACTTACAACGTTAGGCAACTATGCTTTCCAAAGTACGGCTATCTCGTCGTTTGTTATTCCGAGCTCCGTCACTTCGGTCGGTACTTATCTGTTCAAGAACAATACCGCGCTCACGAGTGTTACGATTCCCACCAAGTCGTTTGCGTCTATAAATACACAAATGTTCTATGGTTGCACTTCTTTGAGCAACGTCACGTTTGACAACAGCGGAACAGGCGACCGCAAGCTTGTGACAGTCGGATCGGCGTCATTCTACGGTTGCACGAACTTGAAGAGCATCGATTTGACCGGTTTCACAACCATTAACAATTCTACCTCAACCACAAACTCGGCGTTCTATAATGCCGGCTTAACGAGTGTGACCATTCCGGACTCGATGACATCTCTCGGTGCCTATGCGTTCTACGGCTCCGCGTTGACGACTATCACGATACCTACCGATAACGATGGCTTAACAACAACGGGCAGTTATACATTCACTAATTGCACGTCGCTTCAAACAGTCACGTTTACCGGAAAGGGTACAAAGTTGACCACGATAGGCGACTACTCATTCCAGGGTTGCACTTCTCTTAAATCCATAGTATTCCCCACGGGACTTACCACTATCGGTAGCAACTCGTTTGCAAACAGCGGTCTTACAACCGTCGTGCTTGCCGGCACGGTAACGTCCATCGATTCGCAGGCATTCAAGGGTTGCGCCATCAAGGAGTTCCGAATCAACGGAGCAAGTGGGGCATACGTAATGAGTGACGACGGTAAGGCTCTTCTCAATGCGAGCAGGGAAATCCTTATCCGCTATACAGGAAGCGAAAGTAGCTATACTATACCCGCCGGAATAAAAACGATTGATGCATATGCCTTCTATGGGTGCACAACTCTTGAAGAAATAACGTTCAACGAAGATCTTGAAACCATCGGCACCTACGCATTTGCATACACTACTGCGCTAACCGATGTCGAATTGCCGGACAGTTTAACATTGATTGATACCTATGCATTCGCATATTCGGGCATAACCGGCATTACGTTTGGAAGCGAGCTGAAAACAATTTCCAACTATGCGTTCAACTATTGTGAGAATCTGGAAGAAATAACGTTCAACGATAAGCTTGAAACTATCGGCTCCTACGCATTCGCATACACTACTGCGCTAACCGATGTTGAATTGCCCGACAGCTTGACGCAGCTTAACACCTATGCGTTTGAATATTCCGGATTAACCGATGTGAAATTCGGCACAGGACTTGAAGTTATTTCCAACTACGCATTCTATCACTGCGAGAGTCTCTTGTCAGTCAACATCCCCGGGTCCGTCAAATCGATAGGCGCAACCACGTCTCTTACAACTGCTTCATATGCGTTTGCCTATTGTTACAGTCTTCAAACGGTCACATTAAACAGCGGACTTGAATGGATAGGTGGGGTAGCGTTTATGGAATGCACATCACTTAATAGCATCTTCATTCCCGCAAGCGTAAAGACGATCGGAAGAGCTGCTTTTGCGGGGTGCTCCGCACTTAACAGCGTCACGCTTGAAGCGAGCGAGAATAAACTTGACATAGTATACGGTACAGCCGCTACATCCACATCTCGCGGTGCGTTTGCGGATTGTACATCGCTTACTGAAATCGATTTGTCTCATCGTCCGCTTGATTGCTATAATACATCGACATATTATGACCGGCTTTGCGATTATTTGTTTAGCGGTTGCACAAATCTCGAAACCGTCACATTGCCCGATAATATTACGTCGATAGGCACGGGTGCCTTCCAAAACTGCTTGTATCTCGAAGAAGCGCCTATGACCGACATAATAACGACGATAAACAACTACGCTTTCTACGGTTCGGGAATTAATAAGGCTGAATTGCCCGATACGCTCAAAACAATCGGTTCTTACGCCTTCATGGATTGCAAGCTGCTCGAAAAAATAATAATTCCTGGAAGCGTCATCACAATCAACAGCGCGGCATTTGCAGGATGCTCATTGCTCGAAAGCGTAATCTTCGAGTCCGATAATGGCGGCGCAGGACTTGGCATTGCGTCGGGCTCCGGATCGACGAGCTTCAACCCCAGTCTAGCTCTCACAAATCGCGGTGTTTTCGGAGATTGTGTGTCGCTTAAAACCGTCGACCTTTCGACGAGAAGCGTAATTTACAACAGTCCTACAAATACGACATCCACATACGAAAAGAGACTGTCCAACTTCATCTTTGCGGATTGCACATCGCTGACGTCTGTTGATCTGCCCACAAACACAATGCTTATAGGCACCGGATCGTTCTATAACTCCGGCTTGACGAGCTTTACCATAAACTCCGCGATGACCGGCTTATCAAACAGCGCATTTGCGGAATGCAGCGATCTTGAAACGGTTGTGGTAAAGCCTGCCACATTAATCGCCGTAGCAGGCGGATCGAGTACCACGTCGATAAGTTCTTTGGGAGTATTCTACAACTGCACAGCCCTTAAATCGGTTGACTTTTCCACTCGTAACACTTACTACTTAGGTGCAACCACTACTAGCGGAACAAATTACCAGGTAGGCGGATATTTGTTCTACGGCTGCAAGAATCTTGAAAGTGTCAAGTTCCCTTCGAACATTTCACAAATTCTTGCGTACGCGTTCTACGGTTGCACATCGCTTGCTGAAATCGACATCCCCGACAGCGTTACGATAATTAAGGAAAACGCATTCCGTGGTAGTGGTCTTGTTAACTTGAAACTCCCGGCAAGTCTTGATTGGGTTTACGAATCGGCGTTTAGAGACTGTAAGGCTCTTGTCAGCGTTCAGTTCCCCAATCCTTGTAGCATCAGGTATATAACCAAGTATGTATTTATGGACTGCACGAGCTTGAAGTCGCTTTACATTCCGGCAGGCATCGGTCAAATCGGTGACGCGACATTCGCCGGCTGCACCGCCCTTGAAACCATCGAATTCGAAGAGAGTGCAACGCGCCTCTTAATTGCGACAGGTACAGGCACCGAGGGCGAGCAAAGAGGTATGTTCGCTGACTGCACTTCCTTGAAGACAGTTGACCTTTCGTCCATAAACTACACCAGATTCTGGTATACTAAATATCAGGGTGCCGGCGCTACTTTGAGCTGGTCGTATACGATCAACTCGGCTGTGCCGGAATACATGTTCTATAACTGCACAAACCTCGAATCCGTCAAGCTCGGTAACATAATGTGGTTCGGCGGTGGCTTCTCGAACAATCTCACGTATGCGGACTTCTGCTTCGGCAACTGCACTAGCCTTAAAGAAGTGGAATTCCCCACGGAAGTTGATTTCCGACTTGGCGATACGTCGTTCTACAACTGTGGCTTCGAAGAGCTCACTATTCCGAGCAATATGGCAGGCATTGGTACCGGACCGTTTGCGGACAACAAGCAGCTCACCAAGCTTGTGGTGGAGCCCAACACGCTTTGCACATACATTAGAGGCTTCTCCGGCTGTGAAAAACTTGCGGAAGTGGAATTGCCTTACACCTTGAAGGGTGTTGACCTCAGTGCGTTTAAGGACTGCGTAAGTCTCAAAACAATTACTTTGCCCGTCGAGCTCGACTACATTGATTCAAACGCTTTCCAAGGCAGCGGACTTACGAGCATAACTATTCCGAGTGGCGTTAGAATGTACAGCTATGCGTTTGCCGATTGTAAGGACCTTTCAAGCGTCGAGTTTGTCGGCACCATAGGCAACTTCGGCTGGCACTTATTTGAAAACTGCACAGCGCTTACCGAGATTACCCTTCCTAACGACATAACGTACATTCCGCAGTATGCGTTCTACGGTTGCTCCGCTTTGACAACGCTCGTCATTCCGGCAACCGTTACCGAAATAGGCGACTTCGCGTTTGCCGACTGCACTTCGCTCACCGAAATCATCATACCCGAAGCGGTCGAAGAGATGGGTGATTACGTGTTCCAGGGTTGGACATCCGCTCAGACGATTTACATCGAGACGCATCAAATCGCTCCTTTGGGTTGGTCTGAGTACTGGAACTACAATTCGAAACAGGTCGAAATCACTCCCGAGTTACCGCCCGAAGATGGTGACGACCAAGAAGATGTTGAGCCCGAGTATGAGATTCAGCCCGACGGTGTGTGCGGTGCCAGAATCGAGTGGGGGTACACCCGTCCCAATCCCGACACTCAGATAACCGCATAAGTCGCAGTTACAATTGCCTGCCTTTCGGAGAGCGAATGGCAGGCAATTGTTAATAACGTTTTGGCGACTTTATTCGGTTTTGTATGTTTTTCGTCGTCACAACCTTATGGATGTTGTACTTTTAAAGAAACATATATGGGTCTTTACTTCATATAATATATCATATTAGTATAAATCGGTTTAAAATATACTATAAATACGCTTGACATTACTCTCGCGTTGTGTTATAATGAACCAAGCATTCGACAAAGGCGTCGCAATCTATTTTGCGGTGCCTTTTATATAGCCTTTTTTATGGGTTCGATTGCCGAAATATTAGCAGTCGTGTGTACATGTACACTTTAAGCTCACATCGTGGTTGTAAATTACTTTAATCACGCAACAGCAACCCACGAATCCGCTTATGCGGATTCTCCGAAAACTTATAATAAATAGGACAGGAGGTACAAAATGGACAGTAAAAAAGTTTTCGACAAGTATTATTCAAGACTGGCTAAGGAATCAATCATCAAATCGATTCTGTGCAGCGCGGCTATCGGTTTGGGATTGGCGTTTGCGCTCGCACTCGTATTTTGGTTTATCGATTTCGAGTTCTTTTGGATTTCGGTATTAATCGGCGTAGCGGTTGCGGCTTCGTTGTTGCCGCTGTTCTATTATAAGCGCTTCCGTCCCACTACCAGGGCTGTTGCGCACAGAATAGACAGACTCGGTTTGGAAGAGCGCATCATCACAATGACAGAGCTCGAAAACGACGACTCGTATATTGCAATGCGCCAGCGCGAGGACGCCAAGGCTGCAATTGCTGCGGTCACGAATCGTACTATAAAGCTCTCTGTTCCCAGAAATATGCTTGCCGTCACTGTTGCGGTTTTAGTGGCATGCTTGGCAATGGTGTTGATTAATATTTTCAGCGTAGTAGGAATTATGCCTAAGGCGAGTGAAATTATCGATCAAATAACGTCGGGCGAAGAGCAATATTATACCGTATCATATATTTGCTACGGCGAAGGCTACATTGAGGGCGACGAAGAGCAGGTTGTCGCTATCGGCGAATCCACAGAGATGGTTGTCGCAGTTGCGGACGACGGATATTATTTTGACGGTTGGCATGTTTTCATCGGTTGGTCTATCGAAGAAGTAAACGATTTTTTGGCTGAGGGTTGGCTTGCCTATCCGTCAATGTGGAACGATGAAATCCCCGTGCCCGAAAGAATCGAAGAAAACGTCATCGACAATATGACGGTTGTGGCCGTGTTCAGAAAAATGGGAGACCCAGGCGATGACGGTGAACCCGGCGACGGCGAACCCGGCGACGGCGAGCCCGGAGATGAGGGCGAGCCCGGAGATGGTAGCGGCGACGGAATGCCGGGCGATCCCGATAACGGCAACAACGGAAATAATGGTCAGTCCGATAATAACGGCGCAGGTGAAGGCGGCGGCGCAGGCGACGGCAAAAACATTCAGGACAATACGCACCTTGACGGCGAAACCCCGATTGACGCTTTCTATCAAGAGTATTTGGAGCTCGCTATGAAAATGCTTGCCGAGGGCAAGGAGTTGCCGGAGGACCTTCGCAGAATTATCGAGGCGTATTTCGGCGGCATGCTGTAAATCTTACTGATTTAGCTTATTACTTTTTTGAGGTATTTTTAAATGGTTACGGAAAAAGATGTCATGCATTTCAGCGAACAGTGCAAGAAGATATTTGCACAGGTCGAGCGCGACGTTATCGGTCAAAAAGAGGTAGTCGAAGGAACGATTATCGCCATGATAGCAGGTGGTAATGTCTTGCTCGAAGGTGTTCCGGGCGTTGGCAAAACGCGTTTGGTGCGTTCCTTGGGCAGGGTATTCAACCTTCCTTTCTCGCGTATTCAGTTCACTCCCGACTTGATGCCTGCGGACGTCACGGGTACCAATATCGTTGTCAAAGACGCGGCAGGCAATTCGAGCTTTCAGTTCCAGGCCGGTCCCGTTTTCAGCAACATCATTTTGGCTGACGAGATTAACCGTGCAACGCCCAAAACTCAGTCTGCTTTGCTCGAAGCCATGCAAGAGCATACCGTAACCGTTATGGGTGTTTCCAGAAAACTGAACGAGCCGTTCTTTGTTCTTGCGACTCAAAACCCGATAGAGCAAGACGGTACGTATCCGTTGCCCGAAGCACAGATGGACCGCTTTATGTTCAAGCTCATCGTCAAGAATCCCAGTCTTGACGAGTTGATGGACATTGTTAATATGACGCAAAAGACAATGGCAGAGGTCGCGGACTCCGTTTGTACAGGCGAAGAGCTTTTGCGCATGCGTGTGACCGCCAATGCAATACCTGTTGCAGAGCCGGTCATGCGTTACGCTATGATGCTTTGTTCGGCCACGCACCCCGACAGCGAATGCGCGTCGGAGACTGCGAAGAAGTACGTGCGTCTCGGCGCCAGCCCTCGTGCCGGCCAAGCGCTCATATCTGCCGCCAAAGTTAAGGCTTTGCTTCAAGGCAGATTTAATGTCGCGTACAGCGATGTCAATGAGCTTGCTTATGCAGTTTTACGCCATCGTATGAAGCTTAATTTCGAAGCGATTGCCGAGCGTGTTACTCCCGATCAAATCATTGAGCTTATCATAGGTGAGCTGGGTAAAAAATACGATATTTCCACAAGCTATAAGACGTTAACCAAAGAACCCGTTGCGACCGACGCCGATTCTGACAGTGTTGTCGAAGACAACGCAGAGTCCGTTGTTGCGGAAGCCGATGTTCAAGAGGAAGACTCCAAGAAAAAATCCAAGCGGAGAAATGCTAAAAAATAATGAAGGTCTCTTACTTAAATGACGACTTTTTCAGTCGGTTAGAGACTTTGGCTTTGAATTTGCGCACGGATTTGTCCGGTTTTTTCGGCGGCAAACATCTTGTTCGCACTTACGGTCAAACCGTCGAATTTGCCGATTACCGAGAATACATGCTCGGTGACGATATAAGACGTATCGATTGGAACTTATACAGTCGTTTTGAAAAGTATTTTATCAAGTTATTTACTGACGAAAGGCAAATGCATACGCATGTCTATTTGGACTGCTCTGCTTCGATGAGTAAAGCCAATCCCGAAAAGGCGGCCTATGCCGTAGGCGTTGCCGCGGCGTTGGGGTTTTTGTCCGTACACAATATGGACAAGCTTTCGTATAGAATTGTTCAAGGCGATAGAGTGCAAGATCCTTTTGGAACAATCGTCGGGAAGAATACATTTTTTAAAGCAGTACGTGACTTGGAAAATCTGGATTTCGACGGAGATTCGGATTTACTTTCTGCTATCAAAAGCGATGTCAATATAGGTTCTAACGACGGACTCACTGTTATTATTTCGGATTTCTTTACAGAGTGCGATTGGAAAAAAGCGGTTGACTATTTACGCTTTAAAAAGCGTCAAGTGTTGTTAGTTCAAGTTCTTTCTCCCGAGGAGATCGATCCCACCTACGAAGGGCGCGTCAATATGATAGACGCCGAAGCTATGGATATCGCGGATGAGAGAAACATGAAAATGAACATCACACGCAGTATGCGTTTGGCGTATGCGGAAGCGCTAAAAGAGTTTAGAGACGATATCGGTAGCTTTTGCGCTTCACGTGAAGCGGGTTTTGTATCCGTATCGAGCGATAAGCCTATTGAAAGAGTGCTTTTCGGTGAATTGCTTAAGGTAGGTATTATGGAATGAGCTTACTCGTGCCTTTGGGATTATTGGGTTTATTGGGATTAGGTCTGCTAATTCTAATTTACATTTTAAAACCCAATTACCAGCAAAAATTAGTTTCGAGCACTTTCGTTTGGAAGCTAAGCTTGAAATACAGAAAAAAGAAGGTTCCAATCAATAAGATAAGGAATATCCTTATTTTAATTTGTCAAATTTTGATTATCCTGTTGTGCGCGTTTATTATGTCGAGTCCCATAATCCCGTCGGAAGTCGATGTGGCAACCGAAAAGGTCGTGATTATCGACGCTTCTGCGAGTATGCTTGCAAAACACAACGGGAAAACGCGTTTCGAAAGAGCAATAGAAAAAGCCAAAGAACTTTCGTCGGAAGTTTTGAGTAAAGACGACGGTGTGATTTCTGTTGTGTTGGCAGGCGCCCAGAACGAAATTTTGATTCAGCGCGCAAATGCTTCGCAACGTAACGATGTTGACGGAATACTTGATGAGCTGCTTACTATCGATGAGAGCGGTGTTTTGGAATATTGTTCTTTCGGTGTAGGCGATGTCAACGGCGCCGTATCTACTGCTGAAAATATTGTTTTCGACAACGACAGAGCAGAAGTCGTGCTTTTTACCGGCACTACATATATCGAAAAGAGCGGCATAACAATCGTCAACGTAAGTGAGGCAGGCGAGTGGAATGCGGCGATTTTAAATTGTACATCGGAACTGATTGACGGCTATTACGTTTTTGAAGTAGAGGTCGCGTCTTACGGCGCCGATCGTGAATTGACTATAAGCGGCGTTGTGCACGGGGCAAACAGGGAAAAGATAGGCGATGAATATGTTACTCGCGAGGTTTTGCTCTCGTCACAAAGAGATACTTTTGTCGGCGATAATTCCAAAATCTTGACATTTAATACCGCCGACGAAATCGATCCCGTATATACGTTTGAAGATGTCTATTTCTCGTTGAACGGTAGCGAGGACTCGTTCTCCTACGACAACTATTTTTATCTTTACAATGGTACTGCGGAATCGCGCACGATAAATGTCGAATATTGCAGTTCGAGACCGAACTCATTTATCCCTTGGGCATTGTCTGCTGTCAGACTTACATTGTGGAATAAGCGCGATATAAATATAACTCAAATCCGCGATAAGACGCCCGAAATCGAAGGGTATGATTTGTATATTTTCGAGCATACGATGCCGGAGGATATGCCGCAAGACGGTGTTGTTGTACTCATCAATCCCGACAAAGTGCCGAGAGGTTTAGACGTTACAATGGATTTCGCAAGACCGGTTAAAGGTGAGTTTTGGATGGCGCCCGGCGTTTCTCATCCCATAACTCAATACTTGGATTTGACCGAGATCTATGTGAGCAAATACACGCGCGTATTGGACTATGACGATTCGTTTGTTCCAATACTCTATGGTGGCAGCGATCCTGTCATGCTGGCAAAGAACGAGGCTGATTCCAAAGTCGTAATACTCTCGTTCAGCCTTAATTTTTCATCTTTGCCTGCAAGCATACATTTAGCAACGATGTTCAGAAATATTTTCGATTACTATATGCCTGTGACTGTCACCGGCACAGGAAGCTCGTCGATTTTGTCGTCAAGAAACGTTTATGATGTCAATGAGGAGATCGTCCTTCGCGCGAGAGGCCCGCAACTCGACTTAATTGGCGGCGGATTGGAATTATCTTTTAAAACACCCCCTGGCGCTTCCGAAATCATCAAAATGTCGCGTAGCGGAACTTATACCGTAACGCAAGAGCTCATTTCTGGCGTGATTATTTCAGATAACTTTTTTGTACAGATTCCCAAAAATGAGAGCTATATTACGAAAGAAGTCGATATATTTGTAACGCGCGTAGAGAAAAAATCAAAAGAAATGGCCCTTGATGATTTGATAGTTTATTTTGCGGCCGTTATGATTTTGTTGATGGTTGCGGAATGGTGGTTGCATTCCCGTGAGTTAAAGGTGTAACGGAGTACTACGATGTCAAATTTTACAATACATTATGAATATGATTGGCAGCCGTGGCTTCTGTTGCTCATAATACCTCTATTGTTCCTTGCGTTGTGGCCGCATTTCCGCGTAGCAAAGAAGTACCGCCGCACAAGAAACCGCATTGTTTCGCTTGTTTTACACTGCGTTATTTTGGTATTGTCGGTATGGGTTCTGTCCGGCCTTACGTTTGGATACGACGTAAAAAATGACGAAAACGAGATACTGTTGCTTGTAGACGTTTCTCACAGTTCGAGAGAATCCGATGCCGATAAAGACGCTTTTGTCAAGTCGGTCATAGATTTCAGCGACTCCAATTATAAGGTTGGTGTTGTTACATTCGGATACGATCAGGTGTATGCTGCGCCATTTTCTTATGACGGCGACAAGGTCTATAATCAATATTTGAACGCTAAATTACCCGACATTTCGGCAACTGATATCGAGGGCGCTCTTACATACGCGCGTTCGCTTTTGAAATATCCCGAAACATCTAAAATAGTCTTGATAAGCGACGGTATTGAAACCGACGGATCTGCTATGTCTGTAATAAGAGGTATTGCCGCCGACGGTGTGCATGTCGATACCAAATATTTCCACGAATCGCCGCGAGACGAAATCGAAATAGTAGGCGTCGATTTACCAGATTATACGATTGTTGTTAATGATACTTTCAATGTTAGCATCAATTTGAGCAGCTCCTTTGCAGGCACTGCAACCGTCAGGATGTACGATAACGGCGAATTGGCCGCTACTACTGAAGCTGTTTTCGATATCGGCAAAAAGAATGTTGCATTGCAGTATGCGTTTACTCGTGAGGGTATGCATATTCTCAAATTTGAAATAGTAGCCGATGGCGACAACCTTACCGAGAACAATTGTTATACGTCTTACATCTATCTCGAAACATTCGATAAAATTCTCGTGTTTGAAAGAAATGCCGGAGAATCCGATAAATTGTGTGAGATTTTAAAGGAGTCCGGATATACGATAAATGTAGTCAATATTCTTGATACGGCTACCGTGCCGTCTTCTCTTGCCGAGCTGTGTGCATACGACGAAATCATCATGATGAATATTGCCAATGCTGATATGCCGGAAGGTTTTGACGAACTATTGCACTCATACGTCTATTATTCCGGCGGTGGTATGTTTACAGTCGGCGGTAATAAAATAGATGTGGACGGCAAAGAAACGGCCAATGCTTATAATCGTGATGATATGATCAACACGACTTATCAGAGAATGTTGCCCGTGCAGGCTATCGACTATACGCCGCCGCTCGGTCTTGTAATTATCATAGACCGTTCCGGCAGTATGTCCTTGACTGACTCATCCGGTAAATCTCGACTCGATGCCGCTAAAGAAGGTGCTTATGCATGCTTGGATGTTTTGAGCGAGCGCGATTACTGCGGTGTTATTTCACTCGAAACCGATTTCGAGAGCGTTATCGATATTACGCAAGCAACTCAAAAGTCGCGCATAAGGGAAGCTATCGATAAGATCACATTGGGTGGCGGAACTAAATTTTCGCAAGCTATCATTGCGGCCGGCGAAAATTTGAAAATTTTGCAGAATGTGGAAAGACGCCACATTATTCTTATCACAGACGGACAGCCCGGTGAAAACAAAGATTTATATGAACAGGCTGTTATCAATAATTTTAATGCCAATATCACGTTGTCTATTGTCGGAATAGGTATCAATGAGGGAACTACGACCGCTATCAACATGACGCATTTGGCAACGGATCTCGGCGGCGGAGTTTTCTATCCGGTTGTCGATTTGGATACTCTCAGAAACGTTCTTCGTGACGATTTGACAATGGATTCGATTCAACAATATGTTCCGACTAAATTTTCGCCTACAATCAGATCGCATACCGCCGCTGTTGCGGGTATCACAGAGAAGTTTCCCGAACTCGGAGGCTTTTACGGAACAAGACTTAAATCGGACGCTACACAGGTATTGATAGGTGGTTACTATCCGGAGGGAAGCGAAGTTCCTGCTTATGCTGTTCCTATTTATGCTCAATGGAAATACGGCGCAGGCAATGTAGGCAGCTTTATGTGCGACTTAAAAGGTACCGATGATTCATGGTCGCAAGAATTTATGCAGAGCGACGTAGGTATCTTGTTTATAAATAACGTAATAAGGGTGTTGTTCCCGTCAAGAAATATTCGTCCGACAGATATTAGGTTGGAGCTAAAAGAACAAAATTACCGAACGCAAATGAGTATTTTCACAACACTCGCGAGCGATGAAAAAATCGATGTTACGCTATTTAGAGTTTCGGATGACGGAGAGGATGAGATAGTCGAGCAATCATTTACTGCCGGAGCAAAAGAGGATTACAGTCGTGTAACGCTCACTACGACGGACGCCGGCGTATACAGAATTTTGGTACAAAAGAAGAATTCGTCGGGTGATATTATATCTTCGGCATCTTTGTATAAGACATTCTCATATTCGGCAGAGTATGACGTGTTTATTGATGAGATAGAATGTCAAGAGCTTTTAGCGGCATTGGCAACATATGGTAAGGGCAATGAGATTGATGGAGCAAGCGAGGTGTTTATCGACTTCTTTGATAAGCTTCATAAAGTTATAGATCCGCGCTTGGCGATGATTATAATAGCGTTGATATTGTTCTTAATTGATATCGCCGTTCGCAAGTTTAAGTTCAAATGGCCTCATGAGCTTATTCGTGAGTATCGAAACAAAAAGAACTCCCGTCAATAACTTCCGTGCTAAATGTTGCTGTCGTAATGGAGATACTATGAAAAAGAAACTTTGTTTATTATTAATAATTTGTTTTGTAATATTGAGCTTTGGAGTTTTTGTGGCATGCTCCGGCGCGCCGGCGCTTTCAAGACCTACCAATCTCAGTATAAACGATAACTACACGCTCTCGTGGGATGGTGTTGCCAACTCACGCGGCTATGTAGTCAATGTCGCCGGTAAAAATAATGTTGTTCGTCGTAATTCTTTTTCGCTTTCCGATTTGGATCCTGGCGACTATACCGTCAAGGTAAAGGCGCGCGGGGACGGCGAATCATACAGCGATTCGGCGTGGAGTGTGATTAAGTTCACTAAATTTTATGAAAACGGATTACGGTACAGCCTTATTAACGGCGATACCGCTTACGAGATAACCGGTGCTGGCAGTGCGTCAGGCAACATTGTGGTTGATGAAATTTACCGCGGCAAGCCCGTTGTCAGAATAGCCGAAAGGGCATTCTACAACAATGCTACTTTGACCGGATTAACATTGCCGGCTTCTATTACGGAAATTGCCACGCGCGCATTTTATAATTGCACATATCTTGAAAACATAGTGCTCGCCGAGGGCCTTACTGTAATAGGCGATTATGCTTTCCAGAGTTGCAGGAACTTGACGACGTTAACTATTCCGAACACTGTTAAAAAAATAGGCGAAAGTGCATTCGGCTATTGCCGTAATTTAAAGACGATTGAACTTGGCAATGGCATTACAGAGATTTCAAGCAACATGTTTGCCGGTTGCAATAGCTTGGAAACCGTAGAGCTTCCCACCAGCGTTACTAATATCGCCGAAGAGGCGTTCTATAATTGCACATCTCTGAAAAAACTTGTTTTAAATGACGGCGTTGTAAACATTTCACAGCAGGCCTTTTTCGGATGCTCGGCTCTTAATGAAATAAGTTTCGGAAGACGCCTCAAAACAATAGGAATTGGAGCCTTTCGCAACTGCGGTTTGCTTGCGAATGTTAAATTCCCGGATAGCTTGATTAAAATTTCCGATTATGCTTACTATAATTGCCCAAATCTCGAAAATGTTGATTTCGGCAGCAATCTTTCGGAGATTGGTTACGGTGTATTTAACGGCTCTAAACTTTGGAGCGATAGTGAATCTGATATCGTTATTGTTGACGGCTGGGTTGTCGGATCAAAGGTCAGCCAACATGACGCTTTGGTTATACCGGACGGAACGGTAGGCATAGCTAACAATGTGTTTTACAGCTATAAGGGAATTACCGGAATAGATTTACCCGAAAGTTTAAAATATATCGGAAACAGCTCGTTTGCTAACTGTGATAATGTGCTAACGGTAAATATAGGCGATAACGTGGTCTTGATAAACGACAACGCTTTCATGTATTGCGACATACTTACATCGGTGTCAATCGGTGAGTCGGTGCAAGTAATAGGCAACTTTGCTTTTCTTGGATGTCCCAGATTGAGCATAG
This sequence comes from Clostridiales bacterium, assembly GCA_022508445.1. Lineage (GTDB taxonomy): Bacteria > Bacillota > Clostridia > Christensenellales > Pumilibacteraceae > Anaerocaecibacter. The sequence goes on from JAFLVG010000002.1 coordinate 132,355, forward strand.
TTAATATTCCGGAAAGCGTACAAAGGATAGGTACTTATGCGTTTAAAGATACTGCATTATGGAAAAACTCGACCAACATCGTATATGTCGACAATTGGGTAGTCGGATGCAATTCCGATAGCGCGTCGTATTATACGATTCAAGAAGGTACCGTAGGTATAAGTGATTATGCGTTCTACACATCACGCGCTCTCGGCGTCACAGTGCCTAATTCCGTTAAGCTAATGGGGCGGTGCGCGTTTTACAAATGCTCGGAGTTGTCGACGGTTACTTTTCCTGAAGACTGCGAGATTGACGCTATTGACGATTACACGTTCTTTCAATGTATAAGCCTGCAAAGTGTTACTCTGCCGAACAAAATCAAATACATCGGCAAATATGCGTTTTATCAGTGTGAGCGGTTGACGGAGATAAGCATCCCCGATAGTGTGACTATGATTGCTCCGTACGCATTCTATAACTGTTCAAGAATGGAAAGTGCCACTATCGGTTCCGGAGTTGTTGAAATAGGCGATAAAGCTTTCTATAACTGCTCTTCGCTTCTCAATCTCGTTATACCGAACAGCGTAAAGACAATCGGCGGCAGCGCATTCAAAAACTGTTCTTCTTTGGAAACGTTGGTGTTGGGCGAGGGATTGTCCGTAATCAGCGACAACATGTTTGCCAATTGCTCCGCGCTTACAGAGCTCACTATTCCGAACAATATAGGCGTCATCGGCGAATATGCTTTTTACAGATGCACAAACATACAAAAACTGACTTTAAGTGAAACACTTTCAACAATAGGCAGGTATGCTTTTTCGGGCTGTTCAAGCTTACAAATAGTGGCTATCCCCGATAGCGTTATGTCGGTTGGTAATTGCGCATTCAAAAGTTGTACATCCTTGAAATCCGTCGCAATCGGTAGCAGTATTACGTTTATCGGTAGCCACGCTTTTTACGGCGATAACTATATGACGATATATTGCGAAGCACTTGAAACATTCAAGCGTTGGGAGTCACGTTGGAATTCGTCATACCGTCCCGTTGTTTGGGGTAGCGTTCTTTCCGCGGATAAGAGCTATGTAGTGTCGTTTACCAAACAAGAATCGTCGATAGGCAATCCGAACGCCAAGAACGGCATATCCGCACCGACGCGAGCAGGATACACGTTCATGGGCTGGTCGCGCACGAGCGGCGGAAGCAATGTGGATTTTACTGCCGAAGAAATCGTATCCGTGCCTAACGGGACTACGCTCTACGCCGTATGGGCGGCTGGCGCCAATTGATTTTAAGTAAATTGGATTTATGACAGAAAAAGAAAAGATGCTCAAAGGGATGATATACGATCCTAACGATAGCGAGCTTGCGGAGCTTCGCCGAAGAGCGCATATTTTAAGTAAGAAATATAACGATACTTTCGAGGACGAGACAGAAAAGCGCAAAGCGATACTTGACGAGTTAATTCCGCAAAAGAGCGACGGCGTGTATTTGCAAGGCCCTATATTCTTTGATTACGGCGTTTTTACAAAGCTCGGAAAGAACTTTTACGCAAACTTCAATCTTACTGTCCTCGATGTGTGCGAGGTCACAATAGGCGATAATGTTTTTGTCGGTCCGAATGTGTCGCTACTCACACCCAAACATCCTTTGTGCCATGAGGATAGAAACCTATACGTTTGCGATAAGGGTTACGTAACCGACAAAGAATACGGTTGTCCGATTGTAATAGGCAATAACTGTTGGATAGCAGGTAACGTCACGGTTCTGGCCGGTGCAAAAATAGGTGACGGCTGTGTTATAGGCGCAGGCTCGGTAGTCACAGGTGAGATACCGCCGAATAGTTTGGCATACGGAAACCCGTGCCGAGTGGTGCGGCAAATCACCGAAAAAGACAGGCTGATGTATAAGAAAGAATTATTTGAATAAACGGCTACTACAAGCGGTCAAGCAACGACCGCTTGTTTTTGTTTTCGGAATGGATTTTAAGCATTATTCAAGATAGTTGTTGCAATGTGCTTGCTTAAAAAGCGGCGCATGTGCTATACTACTGTCATATCACGGAGGAGTAATTATGACACATATTTCGGACAACATAAAATACATTGGTGTCAACGATAAAACGATTGACTTGTTCGAGGGACAGTATGTCGTCCCCAACGGAGTATCGTACAATTCGTATGCAATAATCGACGAACATATTGCGATTTTCGACACGGCGGATAAGCGCAAAACGGAAGAATGGCTTGATAATGTAGAGGTAGCTCTTTGCGGTCGCACTCCCGACTATCTGATAATTTCTCACATGGAGCCCGACCATTCGGCGAGTATTGCGGCGCTTATCAAAAAGTACCCGTCGATTGTCGCCGTCGGCAATGAAAAGACGTTCAACATCGCCGAGAGATTTTTCGGCAATTTGATTGCGAACAAGCTCGTAGTTAAGGAAGGCGACGAGCTGTCGCTCGGCAAGCATAAGCTCAAATTCGTGTTTGCGCCAATGGTGCATTGGCCGGAGGTCATGTTCACATACGAAACGACTGAAAAAGTGCTGTTCTCTGCGGACGCGTTCGGCAAGTTCGGCGCGCTCGACGTCGAAGAGGATTGGGCGTGCGAGGCGAGAAGATACTATATCAATATCGTCGGCAAGTACGGATCGACCGTCCAGACAGCACTCAAAAAAGCGGCCACGCTCGATATCAAGGTCATTTGTCCGCTTCACGGTCCCGTATTGAAGGAAAACCTCGCATACTACCTTGATAAATACAATACGTGGAGCTCGTACACTCCCGAAGACAAGGGCGTGTTAATAGCCTATGCGTCCATTTACGGACATACGGGCGAAGCCGCGAATAAACTTGCGGAAATGCTCCGCAGTAAGGGCGAAAAAGTGGTAGTGGCCGATCTTGCCCGTTACGATATGGCGGAGGCCGTTGAGGACGCGTTCCGCTACGACCGTTTGGTCGCCGCGAGCGTCACTTACGACGGCGGCATTTTCCCCGTTATGGAACAGTTCTTGAACAGATTAAAGAGCAAGAATTATCAAAACAGAACGGTTGCAATCGTCGAGAACGGAAGCTGGGCGCCTGCGTCTGGAAGGCTTATTCGCGCGTATTTCGAGGGTATGAAAGACGTAAAGATTATCGAAAAAACAGTAACGGTCAAGTCCGCACTCAAAGCCGACACCGAGCAAGAGCTTCAAGAGCTTGCAAACGAGCTTGTTAAATAGGGCAGTAAAAACCACTTCAATAGAACGAAGTGGTTTTTTATTATGAATCCCGCCTACGTATAAAAAACCGACATACACAATGTATGTCGGTTTTTTGGTACACCCTCGGAGACTCGAACTCCGGACCCACTGATTAAGAGTCAGTTGCTCTACCAACTGAGCTAAGGATGCTCAAAGCAATGTTATATTACCACATGGGAGAAAATATGTCAAGAGATTTTCGAGCAATATCGAAAATTAATATATATTTTAAACGCATAAGAAAAAATTTAAAAATCATTCGGAAAACCGCGCAAAATTTGTTGACAAAACCGCAAGTATGGTGTATAGTAATTAAGCTAAATGATGTGGTCAGGGACCTTTAGCTCAGTTGGTTAGAGCAACCGGCTCATAACCGGTTTGTCCGGGGTTCAAGTCCCTGAAGGTCCACCATGTGGCCCGGTAGTACAGATGGTTAGTACGCCAGCCTGTCACGCTGGAGGTCGAGGGTTCAAGTCCCTTCCGGGTCGCCAAACTTTTGCCTCGGTAGCTCAGTCGGTAGAGCAAGGGACTGAAAATCCCTGTGTCGGTGGTTCGATTCCGCCCCGAGGCACCACAATCTACTTACTGCGCCGAAGTAGCTCAATCGGTAGAGCAACTGACTTGTAATCAGTAGGTTGCGGGTTCAAGTCCCATCTTCGGCTCCATTAAAGGGTGTTATAATAGCACCCTTTTTGCGTGGTGTATTGGGACTTGAACCCTTGGGCGTGAGCGTTAAGAAAAATGTCCTGTGTGACATTTTTTAGCGAGCGCACGAGCGGCTACGCCGCGAAGTGGGCGGTTTTGCGTAAGCAAAAACGCGCCAGTCCCATCTTCGGCTCCATTAAAGGGTGCTATAATAGCACCCTTTTTGCGTGGTGTATTGGGACTTGAACCCCTGGGCGGTTTTGCGTAAGTAAAAACGCGCCGGTCTCATCTTCGGTCCCAAAAACGTCGAAAGCCGCAAACAGGCGATCGACGTTTTTTGATGCGTTACTTTTGACAGTTTGATATGTTCGGATATTACAAAGCTATTGCGTCACTGCGGAAAATGTCTTGCTGTGTCGAAATCTGTTGACAAATGCACTATACATCATTTATAATCGTATTATGAATCAGCCCAGAGAAATAGCTCTTAATTACATAGGCGTCGCAAAAGCCAAAACCTCTTTGGTTTGGTATAAAACTCTCATACTTGCCGTTATGGCAGGCGTATTTATTGCGCTTGCGGGCGCGCTCGCTACGATTGCGGGCTCCGGTTTTACTGGGATGCAGGCGAGCCTTATTAAAGGCGCGGTGTTTCCTTTGGGGCTTATACTCGTAGTGATTTGCGGATCGGAGCTTTTTACGGGCAATTGCTTGCTTGTCGCGCCGACGCTTAACAAAGATATCAAAGCGACGGCAATGCTCAAAAATTGGGGAATAGTATATATCGGTAATTTTATCGGTGCGATAATCATTGCCGTATTGGTCGTGTACGGTCAGGCGTACAGCGACAGCGTTGTCATTTCCGCAGTGGATCTTGTTGCTAAAAAAAGCGTGAATTTCGGTTATGCTCTTTTAAAAGGCATACTTTGCAATATGCTCGTGTGCCTTGCGGTGTGGGCGGCGATGGCGAGCAAGAACGTAACCGGCAAAATTCTCGCCGTATATCTTCCGGTTTTTGCGTTTGTTGTTTGCGGATTCGAACACAGCATAGCGAATATGTACTACATAATGGCCGCATTCATGACTTCGGCAAGTGGGGGATTGAATTTCGGTTATGCGATTTTGAACGGTTTATTGGCACCTACAATCGGAAATATCATCGGTGGCGGTCTGATAGCCGTGGCGTATTTCGCGACGTATTTTAAGCAAAATAAGCCCAAAGACAGTGTTGAGCAATAGGCGAGTCGCTATAAATTTCGCGTCTATATTTTTTATATTACAAAACAAAGAAAAACACCGTTATTTGAACGGTGCTTTTCTTTGTGGAGCGGAAGACGAGATTCGAACCCGCGACCCTCACCTTGGCAAGGTGATGCTCTACCCCTGAGCCACTTCCGCAAAATTTGCTTTTCGCTCTTCAAGAGAGCATAGTAAATATATCACTTACCGAACATATTTGTCAAGCATTTTTAATTAAAAAATCGCTAATTTGCTCAAAAATGTTTGACAACTGCGAAGATATGCGTTATAATCGTCATGTAACATAAGGAGGTGGATTATGGCTGTCCCCAAACATAAAACATCTAAACAGCGTACACACTCGCGCGGATCGCAATGGAAGTTGTCCGCACCTACGTTGGTAGAATGCAAAAATTGTCATCAGCTCGTTCAATTACATCGAGTATGCCCCAGTTGCGGCTACTACGATACGGAACTGAAAATCGAAAAAAATCAAGGTAACGACTAAAAATTTACTCCGTTTGTGCGGAGTATATTTTTGCTTATAAAGAGATATTATGAAAAAGATTATAATCGATATAGGCGGATGTGACAATCCCGAAAAAATGATTGTCGGCGTGGTGAACGCGGCAAAAGAGTTCACTGGCTATACAATGGTTATAGTGGGTGACGAGAAGCTCATCAAGTCGACTATCGGCGCTGACGTTCCCAAAAACCTAATCATCGAACACGCAGGCGACGTTATAACTAACGACGATACGCCCACTCGTGCCATAAGGCAAAAGCCTGACTCTTCGCTTGTAAGAGCTATCGGAATTTTGAACGAATCCGATGACGCCGTCGGGCTTGTCAGCGGCGGCAGTACGGGCGCTGTTCTTACTGGCGCGACACTTCTCGTCGGACGCATCAAGGGTGTACACCGTCCTGTTCTTGCGTCGCTTCTTCCGACTGCGGTTGACGGCAAGCTTGTTTGTGTTGCCGACTGCGGCGCGAACGTGGATTCCAAGCCGGAGTTCTTGATGCAGTTTGCTGTTATGGCGGATATGTATATGCGCGCGCTTTTCGGCGTCGAAAATCCGGTTATCGGACTGCTGTCTGTCGGCACGGAAGAGCATAAGGGCGACGAGCGTTCCAAAGCCACTCACGCACTGCTTAAACAATCGTCGTTGAACTTCGTGGGCAACATGGAAGCGCGCGACGTGCTTACGGGCGATTACGATGTTATAGTCAGCGACGGATTTTCTGGCAATGTGCTTATAAAGTCAGTCGAGGGAACTGCGAAAATGGTCATGAGCCAGCTCAAAAAAGCCATGCTTTCGTCCACGAAGGCAAAGATAGGCGCGCTCATGATGAAGAAGTCGCTCAAATCACTCAAAACAAAAATGGACTATCACGCTTACGGCGGCGCGGCATTTTTGGGCGTTAAAAAAATCGTCGTCAAAACGCACGGCTCGTCCAACGAGGTTTCCACCAAAGCGTCCATTTACAACATTATCAGAATGTATGAGAATCATATTATAGAAGATATCAAAGCCGGCATGGCCGCAACAGAAAGCGCGGATGCCGCGAAAGAACAATAGTGAACAGTTCGGATATAAATTCAATTCAGGCACGCATCAACTATAAATTCGAAAACACGAAACTGCTTGTTGCCGCATTAACTCATTCTTCGTATGTGAATGAGCATGAAGCCATAGGCAACGAACGTATCGAATTTTTGGGAGATTGCGTGCTTAATTTTTTGGTAGGCGAAAAGCTTTTTTCGCAAGATCCTACGGCGAGCGAAGGCAAGCTGTCCGCTCGTCGCGCCGCAATCGTTTCGCGTGCGCCGCTCGCGCGTATAGTCGATTTGCTCGGGCTTGTCGAGTTTTTGCAGGTCGGCGCAGGCGTGGACAAGAACAATTTTTCGGACAAAGCGCGCTCCGATGTTTTCGAAGCTGTTGTAGGGGCGGTATATATGGACGGAGGACTCGAAGCGGCAAGGCGGCTCCTCGAAGATATCTTTTATTGCAACGTTACGCCCGAACACGACTACAAAAGCGAATTGCAGGAATTGTCATCGGCTCAAGGCTTGAAAATCGAGTATTCTCCCGCACAAGAAGTGGGCGGTAAATTTAAAGTTCATGTGTGCGTTGGGGATTCTACATTCACAGGCGAGGCTAAATCAAAGCATGCCGCAGAGGTCGATGCGGCAAAGAAAGCTGTGAAAGCGCTTTGCAGAGAATAGATCGTAAATGAGAATATTTGATAAGATTTTATTGTGCATAGCAAGCGTAATTACTACGGCGCTTATATTATATTTAGTAGTTATTCCAAAGCCGAAAGAGTTTACATCGTATTTGGCTTTGTCATTTGTTGTTTTATTAGACGGTATCTCTATTTATAATCTATTGCCTAAGCATCCACGCTTAAAGCGTCCCAAAACAGTTTCCGCCAGACTTGTTCTGTGGTTGTCGGCCGTACTGTATTGCTGTTTTGTTGGTGTCGCATTATTAACGGAAGCGTTTATGCTGTCCGAGAGCACAAAGGCTAAAATTATAGCGATGGTGTTTGACTGTATATTCGGAGCCATTGGCTTGGCATCGCTTGTTGGGCTTATTTGGTTGTTTGTCGAATATATACTTATATTAAAATGCTTACAGCATGGTGAGGTATTCATAGCGGAATTCGTTAGCATCGGCAAATCGATTAAGTACGTATACGGAGAGCGCGTATCGGGCTATACGTCGAGTATCACATTACATGGTGTTGTTTTTAAATTTACCGTTGACGGACGTGAAATTACAAAATGCAGTAAGCGCGTATTTACTTGGGAAGAAGTACAAAGCTTGCAAAAAAAGAAAACTTTCAATATAAGATATAACAATATTGTTGCAGTAATAGACGAAATTCCGAAAGAATTTCACGAAGATAGTAATTAAGTAAAATTCGACCTCATACTATAAAATTCGATTGATTTTTTATGTATAGCATGTTATAATATAACCTGTGTATTTAGGCGAAAGTATTATTCGTAAGGCGCACACAGTTGTTTTGCATTAAAAGGTAAAAGCATTGAAGTTTAAAAAGCTCTCCTTAATTGGATTTAAATCCTTTGCGAATAAACTCGAAGTAAAGTTCGGCGAAGGCATAACCGCGATTGTCGGTCCTAACGGATGCGGAAAGAGCAATGTTGCAGACGCTGTGCGCTGGGTGCTTGGTGAGCAGTCGGCCAAGCTTTTGCGTGGCTCGAATATGCAGGACGTCATATTCAGCGGCACTGAAAAGCGCAAGGCGCTGTCGTATGCAGAGGTAGCATTGACGTTCGACAATCATAACCGCTCGCTTTTCCCGTCGTACGACTACGAAGAGGTCGTTATTTCGCGCAAGCTGTTCCGCTCGGGCGAAAGCGAGTATTACCGCAACGGCAGTCTTTGCAGGCTTCGGGATATTAACGAAATGCTGCGCGACGCGGGATTTGCTATCGAGGGCTATACCATTATCGGTCAAGGTAGGGTAATGGAGATAATCAATTCCAAACCCGAGGATAGGCGCTCGATATTCGAAGAAGCCGCAGGAATCAGCAAATATAAATACAAGAAGAACGAGGCCGAGCGCAAGAACGCGAGAACACGCGAAAATCTTGTGCGGCTCAACGATATTTTGTCAAACGATACAGAGCGTTTGGCGCCGCTTGCGCGTCAGGCGGAAAAGACGCGAATATATTTCGATTTGAAAGAGCGGCTCAAACACCACGAGATAAATCTGTACATAAACCAATACGAAACGGCGTCGAGTACAAAGGACAGGCTGTCCGAAGTGATTTCCGGGATCGACGCTCAAATCGCCGAACAACAGGGATTATACAATCAAGCAACCTCCGACTACAATAATGCCATGTCGGAACTGCAATCGATAGATTCCAATCTCGAAAAGCTTCGCGCGGAGCTTTTGGATTTGTCCGTCGATAAAGAAAAAGTCGCAGGGCAGATAGGTCTGTATAGGCAACAGCTCGACAGTTTAAGCAGTCAGAACATGTCGCTCATGGCGACCAACTCGGCGCTTAACGATAACTATAACAATCTGACCGAAACCGCTACTCAAAAGCAAAATGAGTTGAATATCAAGTCCGAGCTTCTCAAAACTACTCGTGAAGAATACGAAAAGCTTAACGCGGAGTACACTCGAATTGCCGACAAGGTGATTGAGGAGGAATCGCGCATCAACGCCATGAGAAAGGCGCTTATCGATGCTATGGAACGCCGTGCCGCCGTCAACCGAAGCGTCGGCGAATTAACGGCGGAGCGAGCGAGCCTCGAAGAGCAATCGGCAGAATATTCGGCGCGCATCAAAAGTTTGAGCGAGCGCATCGAGACGGCTACCATAGACCTCGACAACAGATCGGCAGAGCTTGAAAAACTGCAAGCCGAGTGCGCAGGGCTTACCGAACAAAAAACCGGCATGGCGGCGGAGAACGCCGAGTGCGTGGACAGGCTTAACGTACTAAACGCGGAGATAGGTCGCGGCAAGCAGGACTTATCGGCACTTGTTTCGCGTAAAAAGGTGTTGGAGGACGTCCAAAAAGACGCCTACACCCATTCCGTGCGCAAGCTTTTGGACGATTCCAACTCCAACATGCGTATAAGAGCCGCTATTGTCGGAGTTATCGGTCAAGTAATAACCGTCAAGGAAGGATTCGAGGCGGCGGTAGATATGGCGCTCGGCACCGCGGTCAACAATATCGTCACAAAAGACGAGGACGACGCGAAGCTACTCGTCGAGCATTTGAAAGCCAACAAGTACGGCAGAGCCACGTTTTTGCCCATTACGAGCTTTAAACCGCGCTCTATCGATCAGAGCTTAATGCCGCTCTTGGAGCGTGACGGCTGTTACGGCGTTGCGACAAACGCAGTATCTTACGACAGTATTTTCGATCCTGTTATCAAGGGCTTGCTCGGCAGTACCGTCATTGTCGACAATATGGATACCGCAGTCGCTCTCGCGCGCGACAGCAAGTATGCGTTCCGCATTGTCACGCTCGACGGAGATATAGTAACGCCGCAGGGCGCAATTACGGGCGGCAGTAAAAAGTCGGACGCGACCAATGTGTTTGCGCACGAGCGCACTCTTAAAGAGATTACAGCGCAAGTGGACGTGCTTAAAGCCAATATCGAAAAAGGTCAGGCGGAGCGCGACGAGCTCGTTCGCCGTAGCGACGAGCTTGTAAAGCGTGTGCGCGAGCTTACCGAAGATATCAGAGAGTATGAGCTTGCTATTGCATCAAGGACCGCGGAGCTTGCGGCTATGCGCGGCGAGATGAATGTTTTAACGGACAGTAAGGCCGCGGACGAGCATGCTCTCAACCTCATGCGCGAGAGGCTTGTCAATATTGTTGCCGATCTCGACGCGGTGGAAAAAACGCAAGGCGACATCGGCGTAGACGCGCGCAACGAGGAAACCGCGCGCATTAACAGGGAATTCGACGAGCTTCGCGCAGAGCGCGACAGATTGCACAGCAGTGTTGTCGAAGCCAACTTGCAGATTGTGACGCTTGAAAAAGATACGGAGGCGTTGCAAAACGATATTGCGCGCGTAAAGAGCGAGGCGGTTGCGACAGTTCAACGCATTGAGAACAACAACATGACGATTCTCGGCAACAACCGCGCAATGCAGGAGTTCGACGATAAAATCAAGCGTCTTACCGAGAGCAATTCGGACGGCAACGACAAGCGCAGAGAGGAGATAAAATCGAAGCTCGACGGCTTGTCGCAGTATAAAGCCGATTTGAATGTCAAGACCGTAGAGAGCGACAAGGCTCGGCTCGAATATAACGACGCTATTGCGGCGCTTACCGAGCGCAAGCACGAGCAGGAAATTTTGCTTACGCAAGTTGACGTGAACATGGACATGATGCAGCAACGCGTAAGCGAAGAGTACGGTTTGGGATATGAGGACTGCTTGCAGTTCAAGGACGAGAGCTACGACGCGGAGAGCGGCGAGATAGAAGTGGCAAAGCTCAAACGCCGTATCGCAAGCCTCGGCAGTATAAACGAGAACGCAATAGAAGAGGCGCAGGAGCTGTCGCAAAAGTGCAACAAGCTCTCGCTTCAACGCGACGATATGATGAAAAGCCTTGCCGACGAGGAGCGCATTATCAAAGAGATGTCGGCGAACATGATGCGCGACTTCGACGCGTGTTTCGAGAAAATTCGCACCAATTTCCGCGCGATCTTCTCCGAGCTTTTCAACGGCGGCACTGCGGATTTGGAGCTTACCGAAAACGAGGATCCGCTTCTTCGCGGCGTGGAGATCAAAGCACAACCTCCGGCAAAGCATTTGCAGTCCATATCGCTCCTTTCGGGCGGAGAGAAAACCCTGACCGCGATTGCAATACTGTTTGCCATCATGAAGCTTCGCCCCATGCCGTTCTGCCTTCTCGACGAGATAGAGGCGGCGCTCGACGACGCGAACGTCGGTCGCGTTGCAAACATGCTCAAAAAGTTCTCGATAAACACCCAGCTCATCGTTATAACCCACAGAAAACCGACAATGGAGCAGGCCGACTGCCTGTACGGCGTTACCATGGAAGAAAAAGGTGTATCGTCCATCGTTTCGGTACGGCTGTCCGACGCTTTGAAGAATGCGGAAACGGTCGCCGCCGAGCAGTAGCACTACGAGATAAGGAGATAAAGGCAGGTTATGGGACTGTTTTCCAAAATCAAAGCGGGACTGAAACGCACGAAAGAGGCGATTGCCTATAAGCTGAATAAGCTGTTTACGGGCGGCGTCCTTACCGACGAATTCTACGACGAACTCGAAGAAACGCTGTTGACGTCCGATATCGGCGCTGAAACAACCGAAAATATAATGGACAGGCTAAAAGACGAGATAGACAGACAGCACATACGCGATACGGCGAAGGTGCGCGACGTGCTTAAATCAATACTCGTCGAGCTTCTCGAAGAAAACGAATTGCCCGAATATAACTATCCGCTCGTCATCATGCTGTCGGGCGTGAACGGCGTCGGCAAAACAACGGCGATAGGCAAGCTCGCAAAAAAATTCAAGTCGCAAGGCAAATCGGTGACGATCGCCGCGGCAGACACGTTCAGAGCGGCCGCCGCAGACCAGCTCACCGTGTGGGCGGAGCGTGCCGGCGTTCGCATAATCAAGCACGCAGAGGGTGCAGATCCGGCGGCAGTTGTGTACGACGCGGCGCAAAGCGTAAAGAGCAAGAACGGCGACGTGCTGCTTATAGACACGGCAGGCAGACTCCACAACAAGAAAAACCTCATGGAGGAGCTCAAAAAGATTGCGCGCGTCGTAGGTCGTGAGCTACCTAATGCAACCGTGCTTAACTACATTGTTCTCGACGCCACAACAGGACAGAACGCGATTTCGCAGGTCGATATTTTCAACGAAGCGATAGACATCGACGGAATAATACTCACAAAGCTCGACGGCACGGCAAAGGGCGGCGTGGTGCTTGCAATAGCTGGTGAGCTGTCCGTTCCCGTCGTGTACGTCGGCGTCGGTGAGGGCATTGACGACTTGGAGGATTTCGACGCGGACGATTTTGTGAACGGAATCATGGGCGACGAGTAAATTAAGTAATAGGTAAAGTGAGTAGAGAAGATATATGCGCGTTGCGCCGTGAATGTGCGGATTGCTCGCATCGGTCGAAATGACTGATGATTTGGATTAAGCAATAACTTTGAGAACGGTGTTCAAGCAATTATTACCGCAAAGACATTATTCTGGTGTAACGTCATACAACCAATCACCGAAAACACACGACACGTAAAAATTTCTTGCCTACTTCTTTTTTATAAGAAGTAGGTTTTTTTAAAAGAAGTAAGCAAAAACGCTTGCAATTAAGATAATAATATAGTATAATCACGGTGTAAAGTAATATTGCTTTACACCGTGATTATGAGCAAGGATCTTAACATAAGCAGATTATGCGACGTATACGGCGAACTGTTGACCGAGCATAGGCGCGAAGTGGTACGCGACTATTACGACTGCGATTTGTCGCTCGCGGAGATTGCGGAAAACCTCGGCATAACAAGACAGGCCGCGCTGTGCAGTATCAAACAAGCGGAAAAGCAGTTGAACGAGTACGAAAGTAAGCTCGGCATTGCGGCAAAAACGGACGCGCTCGAACGCGAGCTTAAAGAGATCTTGCAGTCTAATGAAAGCATGTCGAACATAAAAGCGCGATTGCAAACGATTATAGACGGTTTGCGACAGCAGTGAGGTAGTTATGGGATTATTCTCTTCACTTGCCGAAAAGCTCGGCAACGTATTTTCCAAAATAACGTCGCGCGGTAAGCTCACCGAAGGCGATATAAAACAAGCAATGCGCGAGATACGCATAGCGCTTTTGGAGGCCGACGTCAACTACGCGGTAGTCAAGGATTTTGTCGCGCGCGTATCCGAAAAAGCGGTCGGCGAGCAGGTTTTAAAATCGCTCACGCCCGGCCAGCAGGTTGTCAAGATAGTAAACGACGAGCTCATCGCACTCATGGGCTCGACCAATTCCAAGCTCGAAGTCGCGCCCAAGCCGCCTACGGTTATCATGATGTGCGGACTTCAAGGCGCAGGCAAAACGACGTTTTGCGGCAAGCTCGGCGCATATCTCACAAAGCAAGGCAAAAAACCGATGTTTGCGGCGTGCGACGTGTACCGCCCTGCGGCTATTAACCAGCTCCAAGTAGTGGGCAAGCGCGTAAACATCCCCGTATTCGAGCAAGGCACGGGCAATCCCGTCAAGATCGCGGCGCACGCCGTAGAGGAAGCCGTAAAGCTCGGTTACGACACTGTTATCATCGATACCGCAGGTCGGCTCCACATCAACGAGCAGTTGATGAACGAGCTCAAAGAAATCAAGCAAAAAACCAATCCCGCGGAAATTCTCTTGACTGTCGACGCAATGACCGGTCAGGACGCGGTCAACGTGGCAAAGACGTTCAACGACGAGCTCGACATCACCGGAGTAATTCTCACAAAGCTCGACGGCGACACGCGCGGCGGCGCGGCGCTTTCCATACGCTCGGTCACGGGCAAGCCGATTAAGTTCTGCGGCACGGGCGAAAAGACCGGCGATATCGAGCCGTTTTATCCCGACAGAATGGCGTCGCGAATACTCGGCATGGGCGACGTGCTTACGCTGATTGAAAAGGCGCAGGAAGCTGTTTCCGAAGAAGAACTCAAAAAAATGGAAAAGCGCATGCGCGAAAACAAATTCACGCTCGAAGACTTCTTGACGCAGTTCAAATCTATCGCCAAAATGGGCGACATAAACGAGGTCGTTGCGATGATTCCCGGCATGAGCCGCGCAAACGTCGATTCCAAACAGATAGACGAGCGCATAAGCAAGTACAAATCGATAATCCTATCGATGACACCGCACGAGCGCACACACCCCGAGATAATCAAATCTTCGCGCAGAAAACGCATAGCCGCAGGAAGCGGAACAAGCGTTCAGGAGGTCAATGCACTGTTAAAGCAGTACGACCAGACGCGTGAAATGATGAAGGCCGCAAGTTCGGGCAAAATGCCCATGCAACCGCAGAAAATCATACGCCAAAAGCGTAGATTCAGATAAAACAAAAATCAACTTTCTTTAAGGAGAAAAAAATCATGGTAAAAATCAGACTCACACGCCTCGGCGATCACAAATCCCCGTTCTACCGCATAATCGTTGCCGACTCGCGCTCGCCGCGTGACGGACGGTTTATCGAAGTACTCGGAACATACGATCCGCACCTCGACGACGGGCTTAAAGTCGACGTAGAAAAGTCCAAGCAATGGATTAAGAACGGCGCACAACCCACGGACACCGTTCGCGCGCTTTTGGTCAAAGCCGGCGCTTTGGAAACCAAAAAATCCACGCAAAAGACCAAGGTCGACAAGAAGAAGAAAGCGGAGTAATGCCCATGACGGAGCTTGTTAAATACATTGTTACTGCTCTTGTAGACGAAAAAGACCAAGTGTCGGTGACAGAGGACGGTGACGTTATTGTCGTCAAAGTCGCAAAAGACGATATGGGCAAGGTGATCGGCAAGCAAGGCAGGATAATCAAGTCGTTGCGGTCGGTCGTCAAAGCGGCGTCCGCCAAGCAAGGCAGAAACTGCACCGTCGAGATAGACGAGTAAACGCGTTGCAGATTACAGTCGGACAAATCACAAAACCGCAAGGTGTGCGCGGCGAAGTCAAGGTCAAACCTATGACCGACGATTCGTCGCGCTTTCTCGTGCTTAAAACCGTCGATGTAGGCGGCAAGCCGCTCAAAATCGAAAGTGTGCGCGTAAACGGCGCCGATGTGTACATTAAGTTCGCCGGAATAAACGATAGGAATGCCGCAGAGCTACTTCGCGGCAAGTTTATCGAGATAGACCGCGCGGCGGCAAAACCGCTCGAAAACGACGAATTTTTTATAGCCGACATCGTAGGCTCGACGCTCGTTGCGCGGATAAATGACGGAGAAACAATAATCGGAAAGATATTGTCGGTGCAATCGTTCGGTGCGGCCGACGTGTTCACGGTCGAGTGTGCGGACGGCAAGGGCATGACTTTTGCGTTCGTAAAAGCACTCTGCGCAAAGTATGATGAAGAAAAGCGGACGTTGAGCGTGGACGGCGACAGACTTTCGGAAGTGGCGGTGTACGATGAAGATTAGAGCGATTACGCTTTTTCCAAAGATGTTCGACTGCCTGAACGAAAGCATTATCGGTCGGGCAATAAAGAGCGGCGTGCTTGACTTCGAGGCGGTCGATATTCGCGCTTATTCGAAGGACAAGCACCAAAAATGTGACGACACGCCGTATGGCGGCGGCGCAGGCATGGTCATGACGCCACAGCCGATTTACGACTGCATAAACGCAGTCGATCCCAATCACGAGTATGTGCGCGTATACATGTCGCCCAAGGGTGAGCGGTTGTCGGACGGATTGTGCAGGACGCTTTCGGAGAATGAAAACATACTGCTTCTTTGCGGACATTACGAGGGAGTAGATCAGCGCGTTATCGATCTTTGTATCGACCGCGAAATTTCGATAGGCGACTACGTGCTTTCGGGCGGCGAGCTTGCCGCATTGGTAGTTATCGACGGCGTTTGTCGGTTTGTTGACGGCGTACTCGGAAGCTCCGTGTCGCACGAGGACGAGAGCTTTTCGGACGGACTGCTCGAATATCCGCATTACACGCGTCCGCCCGAGTTCATGGGAATGAAAGTCCCGGAAGTGCTGTTAAACGGCAATCACAAAGAAATAGACAAGTTCCGTAAGGCACAGAGCGAGAAGCTCACTGCGGAGCGCCGCCCCGATCTTTTGAAAGTGACGGACGGCGAAAGCGAGGTGGACGGTGGACATTAACTGGTTTCCCGGACACATGGCTAAGTCCACGCGAGAGATCGAGGACAGTTTAAGATCGGCTGATTGCGCATTGTACGTTCTTGACAGCCGCGCAGTGAAGTCGTGCTTCAATCCCGCGTTCGACAAGATGATAACCGTTCCCATCGTGTACGTCTTGAACAAAACGGATACGGTCGATGCGAGTGACGTGGACGCTTGGATCAAGCGCCTCAATTCGGAAAGAAACGTAGCGGTCGCTGTCGAAGGCACAAGCTCGTCGTGCCGCAAAAAACTGCTTGCCGCAATCAAAAATGTTTGCGCGCCCACACTCGAAAGACAGCGTAAGCGCGGACTCAACGAGCATATTCGAGCCGTTGTGGTCGGCGTGCCGAACACAGGCAAATCGACGGTTATAAACAGCCTTTGCGGCAAGGCAAGACTTATTACGGGCGACAGAGCAGGCGTTACACGCGCCGCAAAATGGGCGAGAGTGGACGAAACGCTCGACGTGCTTGACACCCCGGGTACGCTGTACCCCAAAATTACGGAAAGAACGGTAGGTGAAAATCTCGCCGTCATAGGCAGTATCAAGGACGAAGTGCTTGATGTTACAGAGCTCGCTTTTTCGCTTGTCGGCAAGCTCAATAGAATAGACAAGAGTATACTTGCTTCGCGGTACGGAAAAGAAATAGACGGCGTCGAATGTTTGGACGAGATAGCCGGAGTTCGCGGATTCAAGATGCGCGGCGGAGCATTCGATACCGAGCGCGCGGCGGCGGCTCTTATCGACGATTACAGAAAAGGTCGGTTAGGCAAGATAGCATTGGAGTATGCCGATGAAAGATAGTCAAAAATCGTCAAAGCGCGAAACCGCTTTGCAAAAGTCAGAGCGTTTGATAGCGTTTGACAATACGTTCGGCGTAGATAGACTTTGCGGCGTGGACGAGGCCGGAAGAGGTCCTCTCGCAGGCCCTGTGGCGGTTTGTGCGTGCGTAATGCCGAAAGATGCCGTGATTGCCGGTATAGACGACAGCAAGAAACTCTCGGAGATAAAAAGAGAACGGCTTTTCGAGCAAATTACGGCTGTTGCCGATTATTGCGTGGTGCTTATAGACCGCGAAACGATAGACGAAATAAACATTCTCGAAGCGACAAAGCTCGGCATGAAGAAAGCTATTGCGGGATTAAAAATCAAGCCGCAACATGCCGTGATAGACGCGGTAAAAGGTTTGGATACCGACGTTGAGTACACTCCCGTTATAAAGGCGGACGCGAAAAGCTATTGCACGGCGGCGGCGTCCATAATAGCAAAGGTCACGCGTGATAGAATTATGCGAGAACTTAATGCGCAGTATCCGCAGTACGGGTTTGCGAAAAACAAGGGTTACGGCACGGCAGAGCATATAGCCGCATTGAAAACATTCGGCGCGTGTCCCGAACACCGCAGGACGTTCATTAAAAATTTCGTCGTTTACAGCGAGGTCGCCGCCGTCACGGAGGATAGCGATGCCGGGGCATGATCGTAAAAAGCGCGTGAATAAGCGCGGCAAGAGCGGCGAGGACTTGGCTGTCAAGTATCTCGAAACGCACGGGTACAGAGTACTCGACCGCAACTATACGACAGATATAGGCGAGGTCGATATTTTCGTGACCGACGAGAAAACGCTCGTCGCAGTCGAGGTAAAGTCAAGGCTTTCGCTTGAATACGGTACGCCGGTCGAGGCCGTAGGGCATGAAAAGGTAAAGAAGATATCTCAAATCACATCGCAGTATATCAAAAAGTATCGGCTTTTCGGAGTGCCTGTGCGGTTTGACGTTGTGGAAGTGTATTTGCAGGATAGAACTGTCAACCACATAGTAAACGCATTCGATAGTTTTTTGCACTATTGATTGATATAAATAATATAATTAACTGCGTTACACAAAATATTTAAGAGCATATTTGAAGAAAAGGCACAAACTGTATTTACAGTATAATGTGTATAAACTTTCACAAAACAGTTGCCTTTTTACGTTCAAAGTGATATATTTGCGTTAATGGAATTCGAGTTGCCTACAATCGCACCGAGAGTGCTTTACAGTAAAGGCGGTTTTAATTTTACCGCGACCATGCTGTCTGCTTGCATTGTGACGGGCGCGCTCATCATTTTTGCGGTAATAGTCAGGCTGTTCTTTTTGCCGCGTTGGGAAAAGGACTTAAAGCACGTTTCGAGATTTCGCATGTTTATCGAGTGGGCGGTCGGCATGTTTGACAGCAATTCCGAGGATATGACCGAAAACTACGCCAAGCAGGTGGGCGCGATATATTTCGGCTGTTCGGCGTTTATCATGTTCGGAATTCTCATCGAGCTGTTGGGATTGCGTTCCCCGATGTCGGACCTCAATTGCAATATAATTCTCGGATTCATTACGTTTTTTGCGATATTGTTTATCGGATTTCACAAAAAGCATACGAGGCGGCTTGTTCACTATGCCGCGGTCATACCGCTCGTTACCGATTTTGTCGTGCCGTTCTCAATGGCGCTACGGCTTTTCGGTAGCGTATTTTCGGGTTATCTCATAATGGACATCGTGTACCAAACGGGATTAAGAAATGTCTTGCCCGTAGTGCTTGAACCGCTGTTTACTTTGTTCCATGCGGTTATGCAAGCGTATATTTTTATGTTCTTGTCGATGAACTTCATCAACGAAGCCATCGAATAGGTTTAGGAGGCAATTATGCAAGCGTTTATCAATTCTATCATGCCCGTACTTGCGTTTTTGGGCGTTGAAGGCATGACCGCGCTTGGCGCCGGTATTGCGGCAATAGCGTGCGTCGGCGCGGCTATCGGAATGGGTATGTCCACAAGCAAGGCGGTGGAGAGCATGGCGCGCCAGCCCGAAGCGACAAAGCAGATACGCTCGTCGCTGTTTATCGGCTTGGCGTTTTGCGAAACAACGGCAATTTACGGATTGCTTATTGCGATAATGCTCATAGTTATGTAGCATATAGGTCGTAAGTATGGCTTTTGTATCGTCTAACATTCTTGACGTATTCGGACTCGATTGGGTATCGATGCTTTTTTATCTCGGCAACTTTATTTTGTTGCTCGCGGTCGTTATCCCGTTGATTTACATCCCGACAAAAAAGATGCTCAAAAAGAAACGCGAAAGTCTTGACGAGGTGTACAACGAGAACGAAAGGCTTAAAAAAGAGAGCGAAGAGGCCAAGGCCGAGTACGATAAAAAGGTAGAGGAGTTTAAGCTCGAAAGCGCCCGCGCAGCCGCAAAGGTGGCCGACGCGGCGCAAGCTCGCGCGAATGCGGTGATTGAAGAAGCGCAGGAAAAAGCGCAGGCTATGATTTCCTCCGCAAAAAAAGAGGCGGCAACGCAAATGGAGCAGTTAAAGGGCGAGTACCGCGACAGCGTAAATACGCTTGCCGTGCAAATTGCCCAAAAGCTGTTGGAGCGCGAAATCTCAGATAAAGACAACTCGGTGCTTATAGAGCAAGTGCTTTCCGATTGGGAGGACGCCGACTGATGAACCGAATTATCGAGGTTACATCGGCGGCGGAGCTTTCGCACGCACAGATCGAAAAAATAGAAAAGGTTTTTTTGTCCAAGCACAAGAGCAAGGGCGAAAAAATCGAGTTTGTTTATAAGATAGACAAAGAGCTTATCGGCGGCATTTTGGTCGTAGACGGCGATAAGTATTATGACGGGACCTTTCGCTCGCAGATAGACAAGCTCAATAAAGTTTTCAAAACGAGCGAGCAGTACGCGGTCGCCGCTGCTTCGTCGCGCCGCAAGCGATCGAAAAAGCAACAACAGCAAGCCGACACGCTTGCGCAGGAGAGCGAAGAGCAAGCGCCGCCGCAGGCCGCGCAGCTCACTGCCGAATACATCAAGGCGCGCACGGACAAAGAGCTTTCCAAAACCGTTTCACGCTATAAAAGGTCGTTCGATGTTCGCCACGCCGGAAGTGTAGAGTTTTGCGGTGACGGCGTTATTATGTGCAACGGCTTGTCGGATGCAGAGTACGGCGAAATGCTCGAAATAGAAAACGGCGCACAGGCAATCGTATTGAGTCTTTCCGACGGCAATGTCGGCGCGATCGTATTGGATGACGATGATAAGGTTTCGGCGCACATGCTCGTAAAAACCACGGGCATGATAGTTTCCGTGCCAGTCGGCGAAAAACTTTTGGGTAGAGTGGTAAATCCGTTAGGCAAGCCTGTGGACGGCTTGGGTGATTTCACTCCCGATAAATACCGTCCGATAGAAGCGCCTGCGCCCGCAATCAAAGACAGAGGCAAAGTGAATACGCCCATGCTCACAGGACTTCTTGCCGTCGATTCCATGATCCCGATTGGAAGAGGCCAGCGCGAGCTCATAATAGGCGACAGGCAGACCGGAAAAACGTCGATAGCGGTCGATACAATTCTCAATCAGAAAGGCAAGGACGTTATTTGCGTTTACGTCGCTATCGGTCAGAAGTCATCCACGGTATCCAACATAGTCAACACATTGACCGAACACGGCGCAATGAGTTATACAGTCATAGTGAGTGCGACGGCTAGGGATAGCGCTCCGCTTCAATACATCGCGCCGTATGCCGGCTGTGCGATAGCCGAGGAATTCATGTATTCCGGCAAGGACGTGCTTATTGTCTACGACGATTTGTCAAAGCACGCCGTGGCGTACAGAGCGATGAGCCTTTTACTTAAACGTCCTCCGGGACGAGAAGCATATCCGGGCGATATTTTCTATCTCCATTCCAGATTGTTGGAGCGCGCCGCCAAACTTTCGCCTGAGCTGGGCGGCGGATCAATGACCGCGCTACCCATAGTGGAAACGCTGGCAGGCGATATATCCGCATACATTCCTACCAATATTATTTCAATCACCGACGGTCAGATTTATCTTGAAAGCGATCTTTTCAATTCGGGTGTGCGCCCCGCGATAAACGTAGGGCTGTCCGTTTCGCGCGTAGGCGGAAGCGCTCAAACAAGCGGTATGCGCAAAGTATCTGGTAAGCTCCGTCTCGACCTTTCGCAGTACCGCGAGCTTGCGGTGTTCGCGCAGTTCGGTGCGGAGCTCGACCAAACAACTGCGGCGCTCCTCGAACAAGGCAAGCGCACGACCGAGGTTATAAAGCAAGACGTTCACCGTCCCATGAGCGTAGAGCATCAAGTGCTCTTATTGTATCTTACTACGAAAGAGCTGTTGAAAAACATTCCCGTAAACAGAATTACCGAATTCAAAGAGAAGTTTGTTAAGTTTTTCGACATCGAATGCTCGGACATTATGAAAGAGTTGTGCAAAACGGGCGATATATCCATGGATATGGGTATAGAGATTGAGGACGCGGTCAACGAATTTTCGCTGTATTTTTTGAAGGAAAACGGCGATGAGTAACCTTTCGGATATCAAGCGTCGAATAACGTCCGTCAAGCAAACTCGGCAGATTACGGGCGCAATGGAAACGGTGTCGGTTGCAAAAATGCGCAAGGCCGTCGAGCAAGCCGAACAAAGTCGCGCGTATGTGAATATGCTAACCGATGTCATGAGCGCATTCGACGCGGTAAATAAAAGCGTAGGCGGCAAAAGCATTGTAATTGTGCTATCGTCCGATAGGGGCTTATGCGGAGCGTTCGACCATGATATCTTTAAGCTTGCGGACACGATAATAGGCGGCGATACCGTGGTGATGGCGGTGGGCAAATCGGCTTGCGATTACTACGGAAAAAACAATAATGCCGATTTGCGGTTCGCTGATTCGTATACGCCAGAGTACGGAACGGCAGAAAATATAGCGAGCGCGTTGATGAAAGAGATAGATTGCGGCGCGAGCGAGATTTCGATAGTCTATTCGGAATTGCTGTCGCGCTCGGCCTATAAGCAGACGGTCAAAAAACTGATACCTGTCGAAAAAGCCGCGAACACAAGCGAATCGCAAAAACCCACGCAGATAGACTGTTTCGAGCCGAGCGCGGACGAGGTTTTAAAAGTGCTGTTGCCAATGTATCTATCGGGCGAGATATACGGTGCATTATGCGAAAACGTCGCCGCTGAAAATTGCGCGAGGCGTGCCGCCATGTCTTCTGCGACCGAAAGTGCGGACGAAATCATCGGCAGACTATCCGTCGAGTATAACAGGGAAAGACAATCTGCCGTCACAGAGCAAATAGTAGAAATAATCGGATCGACCGAGGCGCTCAAAAAGCAAGGGAATTTACAATGAAAAAAGACCTCAACGTCGGCAAGGTTTCGGTGGTATTAGGTCCGGTCGTGGACGTTAAATTCGAAACCAAGCTACCCAAAATATACGAAAAAATCATGGTGGACACGCGCGACATGATAGCGAGCAGTCAGGTAAGCACCGACGCTGCCGAAGGCTTTATCGCGCTCGAAGTCATGAGTCACATTCCTCCGTCTACCGCGCGTTGCATTGCGCTCCAACCGACCGAAGGTCTTGCACGCGGAATGACAGCATACGGCACCGGACATCCCATTTCGGTGCCTGTCGGCGAGAGCGTTTTGGGACGGGTTATAAACGTACTCGGCCAACCTATCGACGGACTTGGCGAGATTAAGGCGGAAACGCACCGCTCCATTCACCGCAAGTCGCCCGAGTTTTACGAGCAAAAGACGAGCGCGGAAATCATGGAAACGGGAATAAAGGTCATCGATCTTATTGCGCCTTATCAGCGCGGCGGCAAGATCGGCTTGTTCGGCGGCGCCGGCGTTGGTAAAACCGTGCTTATCATGGAGCTTATTCACAACGTTGCGACACAGCACGGCGGATATTCCATTTTTACGGGCGTAGGCGAGCGCAGTCGCGAGGGCTACGAAATGATACAAGACATGACCGAAAGCGGAGTGCTGAACAAGACCGCGCTCGTTTTCGGTCAGATGAACGAGCCTCCCGGCTCGCGTATGCGCACAGCGCTTACGGGACTCACGGTCGCAGAGTATTTCCGCGACGAAATGAATAAAGACGTTTTGCTTTTTATAGACAATATTTACAGATATGTTCAAGCCGGCTCGGAGGTTTCGGCGCTTCTCGGCAGACTTCCTTCCGCCGTCGGATATCAGCCGACGCTCGCGACAGAGCTTGGCGCTCTCGAAGAGCGCATTGCAACGACAAAGAACGGATCGATCACATCCATACAAGCGGTGTATGTGCCTGCGGACGATTTGACCGATCCTGCGCCTGCGGCGATATTTACGCACCTCGACGCCACTACCGTTTTGAGCCGCAAGATAGTTGAGCAGGGTATTTATCCGGCAGTCGATCCGTTGCAATCTACAAGCCGCATGCTCGAAAAATCGGTTGTAGGCGAACGGCATTACGATATAGCGCGCGGCGTGCAAGCAACATTACAGCGCTATGCCGATTTGAACGATATAATATCCATTCTCGGCATGGACGAATTGTCCGAAGAAGACAAGGCGCTCGTGTACCGCGCACGCAAGCTGCAACGCTTTTTCTCTCAACCGCTGTCGGTTGCAGCGCATTTCACAGGGCTTGAAGGTCGGTACGTTCCTGTCAAAACCACGCTCGAATGTTTTTCTTCAATTTTGAAAGGCGAAGCCGACAGCTACCCCGAATCCGCGTTTTTCATGGTTGGGGATCTTGATGAAGTCAAGGAGAAAGCATACCGTTGAGCACGTTTTATCTTCGCATAAATACTCCCACGCGCGAAGTGTATTCGGGTGAAGTGGAATACCTTTCGGTAAACACTCCGACGGGGCGCGCAGGCTTCATGCGCGGCGCTCTTCCGCGCATTGCCGTTGTTTCCGAGGGGCGGATTGAGATTAAATCGACGGCTGTGGACGATAAACTGCGGTGCGGTGACGGTATTATGCAGTTAACCTCGAACGGCGTTAATTTGCTCTTGCCGTATTGCAGACACGAAAGCGACGAAACGGATGACGATATCCATTTGTCGGAAACCGGAAAGAAACCGACCGACGAGCGCAATTACAGGTATGCAAAAGCCCGTATTGCGTCATCCATACTCAAAATGAAAGACAAATCGAAGGGCGACGACTGATTCGAGAAAAAATTTGCTTGCAATGGCAAATTTATGACGAGAACAAAATAGATGTGTTCAGTAGCTCTGCTCGAAACTGCGTGCTTTGCGCATGTCATGAGCTTGCTCCGAGTCATAACAGCTAATTTGATTTTTGTGTAACGCCCAAGCCGACTTGCGCATAAACAAATGCCATGCAGACTATTGTCGATTTGTCGCGTATGCGGCACAATGTCAGGATGTTTCGGGCAAGAACGCGCAACGGGTTTTGCGCGGTTGTCAAGTCTAATGCTTACGGTCACGGCATTATGGCGGCATGCGGCATAGAGACGCTTGCCGATTGCTTTATGGTCGCAACTGCGGACGAAGCATTGGAGCTTCTTTCGGTCATTAATAAGCCTGTATTGGTGCTTGGCGGCGATATTTCGCCGTATATGCGCTTTTACGAATCGCAAATAGTTCCTACGGTGTACAACTGCTCGCAGTTAAACTGGGTACTAAACGCCGGATATAAAAGATTTTCGGTCGAGATAGATACCGGCATGCACAGGCTGGGTGCGGACGAAAATGAACTCAATGCCATAGTCGCTCGTTGCAAAGAGCTTGATGTAAAGCCGTGGTCTGTTTACTCGCATCTGTACGGCGGAATCTCGTCGGCAGCAGAGCAAGCCGCGGAGTTCGGGCGCTTAACTGCCGAGCCGATCTTGAAAGGCAAGCGGCATTTGTATTGCTCGTGCGCTCTCGACCTTGACGGTTTCGATCTTTTCGATATGTCGCGGTGCGGGATTGCAATGTACGGCTATCATAGCGGAATGAATATCTGCATGAAGGTGCGTGCGAAGATAGTCGCTCTAAACCTAGTTCACCGCGGCGAACATGTGGGGTACGGAGATTACACGCTCGACCGCGACGCGCTCATAGCCACCGTAAGGTGCGGATATGCAGACGGGCTTCGGCGGTGCGACAAGCAGTTGTATCTCAAAGTTCGCGGCGTTAAATGCAAGGTCGTCGGCGTTCCGTGCATGGATCTTTGCATGATAGACGTTACGGGCTTGCAGTGCAGAGTGGGCGAATATGCCTATCTTATTTCGGAAAAAGAAGATGCCGAGTATCTTGCAAAATGCTACGGCACAATAGTTTACGAGGTGTTGACGGGGTTTAACGGACGTGCGGAACGAATATACATTTGACGATAAAGCCGAAAAGCGAAGAACGCTTATAGAACTTCGCAAGACGGTTGCGGACAAGCCTGCGCTTGCGAATATAGCGGCACATAAAGCAGCGGATATTGTCAGCGGTAACGTTATGGTCTATATAGCGATTGGTGCTGAAATGCCCACCGACTCGCTCATTAAACTGCTTCTTTCAAAAAGCGGCGTCACTCTCTATGCGCCGTATACAAAATACGGAATAATAACGCCGCGAAAGCTCGCGTTATCTTATTTATCCGATTTATCACTTGCGCCCGACATAAACGGCAACCTGCCCGAAAACTGTTACGCGCAGGCAGAAACGGACGAGCGAGTAAAACTCGATTACTGCATAACTCCGCTTGTCGGTTTTAATAACAATGGTTACCGCATAGGATACGGTAAGGGCTGTTACGACAGGTTTTTCGAGCGTAACTCGGTGTATAAGATAGGTTTTGCGTTCGACGTTCAGCGCATAAATTTTGAACCGAGTCCAAATGATGTACCGCTCGATTGTTGCGTTACCGAGAAAAAAGTGATATACTTTCGGTATGCGGGTAATTGCGGGTAAGTTTAAGGGAACAAAGCTTGTTTCGCCGCGCGGCGAGGTTAGACCTACGACAGATATTGTCAAGGGTAGCTTGTTTTCAATGCTCGACGCAAAGGGCGCATTGCGAGGCGCTACGTGCTTGGATTTGTTCTGCGGAAGCGGCGCGCTCGGCATTGAGGCGCTGTCGAGAGGAGCGGAAAGCTGCGTGTTTGCGGATTTGAACACGTCCAACGTATTAGTTAATCTGGACAAGCTTAAACTGACGTGCAGAGTGATTAAGGCCGATTTCAAAAAGACTTTGCGCATGCTCCGCGATGTTAAATTCGATTTGGTGTTTTGCGATCCGCCGTACAAAAGTGGGTTTGCCGAGCAAGCGCTGACTCTTATAATAAAGTACGGCATGCTTGGCGATAGCGGTATCGCCGTTATGGAACACGCAAGCGATAACGATATGACAATTCCATCGAATGCCCGAGTAATAGATAGCAGAGTTTTCGGAGTTTCGGCATTTGAGTTTGTGAGAGGTGAAAGTGAAAGCGATATTAGCAGGGACGTTTGATCCGTTCACGATAGGACACCGCGATTTGGTTTTACGCACGCTAGGAGTTTTCGGTGGCGTAACAATCGCAGTTGCGGCGGATACCGAAAAGAATCCTGCGCCCGTAGACGTGCGCGTAGACATTGCAAAAGCGGCGACCGCAGATTTGAGTGGAGTCACGGTAGAGCGGTTTGACGGACTTTTGTCGGATTACATTAAAACAAAAGGCGATTGCGTGCTTGTTCGCGGCATAAGAAATTCGCGCGACTCGGAATACGAGCGCGACCATGCGCGTATCTATAAATCGCTTTGCGGCGTCGATATGGTGTGTTTTATGACGTCGGCCGAATATGAACACATCTCGTCCACTGTGGTGCGAACGCTCGCATCGCTCGGCTGTGAGCTTGACGGGTATATAGTACCGCAAACTACCGATATCATCAAAGACTATTACGGAAAAAAAATGGGCAATAAGGAGGTTTTATGAAAGAACAAGCCGACGCGTTAGAGCTTTTGGAAAGACTGCGCAACGAACTCGAAAACGGTCATGGATTTTTTTCAAAAAAGCCCGACATCGATTTGTGCATTGAGTTGTGTGATAAGCTTACGCGAGTATTGCCCGATTCAATGGACGAGGCCGATTACGTCAAGCAAAAGCGCAAGGAAATTTTGGCGAATGCGGACGTGGTTGCCAAAAACACTATTCGTGCCGCCGAGGAGCAAGCGAACAAGCTCGTGTCCGAGTCGGAGATAGTCAAGTCCGCACAGACAGCTTCCAAGCAGATAATCGAAAACGCGTACGCGCAGTGCGACAATCTGATTTTGCGCACAAAAGCGCATCTCGACAATCTTTTTAAAGAAACCGAAAATTTTTTGTGTTCTACGCTGTCGGTAGTGAGAACAAATCGCGAGGAACTGCGTGCCGCTCTTACCGACGGAAACAAATAATTACGGAGCAAAAATGTTCAATAAGATAAAACCCGTTATTTCTGCGGCGGATGCAAAAGCTCTTGTTCCGCTTCCGAACGGGCTGACACAAGAACGCGAAAAAGTCGTTCGAACAATCGAGAATATTATTTGCGGCAAAGACAAGCGAAAGCTGTTTATCGTAGGACCTTGTTCTGCCGACAACGAGAACGCCGCCGTAGATTATGCGGTCAGGCTCGCGCGAGTCGCGGAGGCGGTTGCCGATAAAATTTACATTGTCATGCGTGTCTTTACGAGTAAGCCGAGGACGCGCGGTGAGGGGTATATGGGAATGATCCATACTCCGAATCCGACGTCGTGCGAAACTGACATCAATGCAGGCATTGTCGCCGCACGGCGAACACACATTCGCGTTGTACAGATGAGCGGACTGTTTACCGCCGACGAGTTATTATACCCGGACGCCGTAGAATATACCGACGATATATTAGCTTATATGACCGTTGGCGCACGGTCGGCGGAAGACCAGACGCACAGATTCGTAGCGAGCGGCGTTGACGTTCCCGTAGGGATTAAAAATCCTATTAACGGGAATCTACAAGAGCTTGCAAGCAGCATACACGCGGTGCGGCTTAATAACGAGTTCATGTTCGGCGGTATGCAAGTTAAGACCGACGGAAACGAGTTTGCTCACGCTATACTCCGCGGCGCGGTCAACGATAGAGGCGAAAATATACCCAATTACGAATATGACAATGTCATGTCGCTCAACAGTCTGTGCGAAAATTACGGGATACATTGCCCTGCGGTTATCATAGACACGGGGCATTCGAACAGCGGTAAGCGCACGTCGGAGGTTGGCAATATACTTTCGGCGGCGGTGGAAATTTCGCGCAAATACCCGGATTATAACAGGCTGTTTAAGGGCGCTATGATAGAAAGCTACATCGAAGAAGGCAGTCAACCACCCGGCGGCGGTGTGTACGGCAAATCGATTACTGATCCGTGCTTGGGCTTTGAGCAAACAAAGGATATGATATTTCGCGCGGCAGAGCGCATAGTGTTATAGGTAGGTACGAAAATGTTTCGTGTCACCCGATAATGCCGAAGTGTGTCGTAATCGGTCGGGATTGGTCGATAATGATAAATGCCGTTATCCTTCACTTCTTGTATGCTATACTACATGTACGTCAAGGAGGCGGCTATCATGGCTCGGAAATCAAGCGAATTGAAAAAACGGTGCTGGTTGGCAAAACAGCGACTGAAAATGGGGTATTGGGAATCGCTTAAACTCGAAAAACAACAATCGTCCGCAGTAGGCGTACGCGCAAGTGCTATGGCGGTTGGAATGTCCCACACAAGGTTTTTGAGAGAATCCGATATGTCGGTCGGAGTCGCGGCGGCGGCAGCGGACGAAAAAATGTATAAAAAAGTGTGCGACATACTCGACAGCAGTGAGGTCGCGCTCAATCCGATCGGTCAGCTTATCGACCGCGATGTATACGACGGATTGGATTCGACGGGCAAACAACGGTATATTCTTGAACTTTCGGACAAGTTCAGGGAGCTGAAAGAACGGTATTACAAGGAGCGTGCCGAAGCATAAGAGGAAATATATGTACAACCTGGAAGAACTTAACGATATACAAAGAAGAGCGGTGCTCGATACTGAGGGCGCGGTGCTTGTTACGGCAGGTGCCGGTAGCGGAAAAACCAAATTACTCACGCACCGCATAGCGCACCTTATAAAAGAGCTTAACGTGCCGCCGTACAATATTCTCGCCATCACGTTTACAAACAAAGCCGCCGAAGAAATGCGCACTCGGCTCCAAAGTATGCTCGGGAATATTGACGGGATTTGGGTGTTTACATTTCATGCGGCTTGCGTGCGCATTTTAAGGCAGTTTATTGACAAAATCGGGTACGACCGCAAATTCACCATTTACGGTGAAGCCGAAACAAAGACTGTTATTAAACGTATTTGCAAGGAAAACGACCTCAATGACGAGATGTGCAAGCGCATCCTTTCCGAAATTTCAAACGCAAAAAACAAGGGCATTTCGCCGGACGATTACGAAGCGGCGCATAAGTTTTCGATAGACGCCGAAGAAATAGCAAGTGCGTACGCGCAGTATCAGTCTGTACTGTACAAGAACAACGCTCTCGACTACGACGACTTGCTTTTGAAAGCGCACTATCTTTTATTGACAAATCAAGAGGCGCGCGATTATTTTCAAAATAAATTCAGATACATACACATCGACGAGTTTCAAGACACCAACACGGTGCAGTATGAAATCGCAAAAATTTTGGCAGGCAAGCATGGGAATATTTTTGCAGTGGGCGACGAGGATCAGTGTATATACACTTGGCGCGGCGCGGCGATAAGAAATATTTTCGATTTTCAAAAAGATTTTAATTGCAAGGTTTACAAGCTCGAACAAAATTACCGTTCGACTTCAAACATACTCGAAGTCGCAAACCATATTATCAAGGGCAATGTAAATCGGCTAGATAAGCGTTTGTGGACGAATAGCGGCAAGGGCGAAAAGGTTGTATGCTTCGGCGCCGCGACAGACGGCTTCGAGGCAGATTACGTCGTGCGAACTATTTACGAGCTTATACACGACGGCGAATACAACTATTCCGATTGTGCCGTGCTTATGCGCTTGAACGCGCTTACGAGGCCTTACGAAGAGCGGTTTTTGCAGTACGGCATTCCGCACAGGGTTTACGGCGGTTTTAAATTTTACGACCGCAAGGAAATAAAAGACGTTCTCGCATACGCAAGGCTTGCGGTAAATCCGTCGGACGACGAGGCGTTGTATCGAATAATCAATTTTCCGCGCCGCGGCATAGGCGAATCGTCGATAGAAAAAATGCGTTCATACTCGCAGGAAATCGGAAAAAGCGCGTACTATGTTGTGACTCATGCAAATGACGCACCGTTCCCGACAGCGCTTAAATCCAAACTGTCGGAGTTTTCGTCCGTTTTAGTCGAGCTTCACGAGGCGGCAGACGGCGAAGTGACCGAGTTTTTCAAGCACTTGCTGTTTAATGTTTTAAACGTAGCGAATTTGTTTTCAGATGACGATGACGATTCGTTCAGGTTGGAAAACATTAACGAGCTTGTCAATTCCGTTCGCGAGTTCGTCAAAAACAATGAGGGTGCGTCGGTAGCCGACTATTTGCAGACTGTATCGCTGTACAGCGACACCGACGATATGAATGATGACAACGCCGTTACGATAGCGACAGTACACAGCGCCAAAGGATTGGAATTTAAAGTGGTGTTTGTCGTTGGATTGGAGGACGGAACTTTTCCGTCGCTACGCATGAACGAGAACGTTTCGGAGCATATCGAGGAGGAGCGGCGGCTGATGTACGTGGCGGTAACGCGAGCGAGAAAACGTCTTTTCTTGACGTATGCTCAATCGCGGTTTTTGTACGGAGAAACGCGGTACGGAATGCCGTCGAGATTTCTCACCGAATGCGGACTTGTCGAGCGCAAATATAACAGCGCAGACAGTTATACGAATTCTCCGTCGTACCGCGGCGTAAATAATTTTGCAAAAAGTGCAGAAAACTTGCAATATAAGTCAAGCTATAATTCGTATGAAAAAGATTACGCAGGCAGCGGCAATGCAACCTTTTCCACGGAAAAATTCAGCGGCACGTATAAGAGCGATTTCGGAAAGAGCGTACAAGCAAAACCTACGCCGAGCGAGCACAGCGATAAAGGCGAGTTTGTAGTCGGCGCTTCGGTCATGCACAAACGGCTCGGAAAGGGTAAGATTGTTGGGCTTGAAAGTATGGGCGACAGCCTTTACGCTAAAATAGATTTCGAGCGCGGCGGAGTGATGATGCTTGCGGTAGATTTTGCGCCGCTCACGGTTGCGAAGGAGTGATTATGAACGAAAAGATGACAATGCGAGAGCTCGTGGACAGACTGAACGAGCTTGCGTACAGATATTACGTTCTCGACGAGCCGGTTGTGTCCGACAAGGAATACGACGAGCTTTACGACAGGCTGGTTGCAATGGAACGCGAAACGGGCGAAGTGCTTGCAGATTCGCCCACAAAGCGCGTGGGCGGCGAGCCGCTCAAAGAATTTGTGCCGCACACGCACATCAATAGACTTTACAGCCTCGATAAATGCAACAGCTTTGACGCGTTGCGCGCTTGGTTTGACAAACTGAAAACGGCGCTCGGTTATGCGCCCAAATGCACGCTCGAATATAAGCTCGACGGGCTTACGATATGTTTGACGTACCGCGGCGGCAAGCTTGTTACGGGTGCGACTCGCGGCAACGGTGAGGTGGGTGAAACGGTCACAGAACAAGTAAAAACGATAAGAACGGTTCCGCTCTCAATTCCGTACAACGGCGAGGTCGAGGTGCAGGGTGAAGGAATCATGCGAATAAGCGCGCTCGAAAAATACAATGCTATCGCCGTAGTGCCGCTTAAAAATCCGCGCAATGCGGTAGCCGGAGCTATACGCAATCTGGACGCAAAAGAAACCGCAAAGCGCAACCTCGACATGTTCTTTTACAACGTCAATTATATGGACGGAAACGTCAAGCTGTCGCAGACCGAGCAAATCGATTTTATTAAATCAAACAGATTCAAAACCGACATGTGCTTTGTCTCCGACGATATCGAAAAAATAATAGAAAGAATACAAGTCGTGGATAGGAAATCGCTCGATTTCGCAATCGACGGCATGGTTATAAAGGTGGACGACTGGGCGGCGAGATCCGCTCTCGGATACACCGACAAATTCCCCAGATGGGCCATTGCGTATAAATTCGAGGCGGAAGAAACAACTACCGTGCTTAACGATGTGGTTTGGCAGGTGGGGAGAACGGGCAAGCTCACGCCGCTCGCAATGCTCGAACCGGTCGAGCTGTGTGGCGCGACAGTCAAAAGAGCTACGCTAAACAACTACGGCGACATTTTGAGAAAAGACGTGACGATAGGCTCGCGCGTATTCATAAGGCGCAGTAACGACGTCATACCAGAGATACTCGGCGTTGCGGAAAAAAGCGAAGACGCCATGCCAATAAAACAGCCCGACAAATGTCCGTGTTGCGGTCACGATGTGATTGAGGAGGGCGCGAATTTGTTTTGCCCCAATTTCTACGGCTGTCGCGCGCAGGTTGTAGCGCGTATTGAACATTTCTGCGCAAAAGAGTGTATGGACATAGACGGCGTGAGCGTTAAGACCGCAGAGCAACTATATGATATCCTGGGAGTGCGCTCGGCGGCGACCTTGTACGATCTTACAGCGGACGATCTTTCAAAGATAGACGGATTCAAGGACAAGAAGATTGCAAATTTCCTCGTCGCAGTAAAAAACTCCAAAAGCGTAGACTTGCCGCATTTTATCAACGCGCTTTGTATAGACAACGTGGGACGCGTAACGGCGCGCGCTCTCGCGTCGCATTTCGGATCGGTGGACGCGATCGCGTCGGCGAGCAAAGAAGAGCTTACTTCCATTCAAGACGTAGGCGAGATTGTAGCAGAATCGATATGCGAGTATTTTGCGAGGCATTCCGACGTGGTCGAGCGCTACAAACAGCTCGGAATAAATCCGATTTTCAATAAGCGGTCGGGTGGAAAGTTTGACGGTGTCAAATTCGTGCTTACCGGATCTTTGACCGAGTTTACTCGCGACGAAGCGCGCTCTATTATAGAGAGTAACGGCGGAATCGTTCAGTCGGGTGTGTCAAAGCTCACGGACATTGTAATCGCAGGCGAAAACGCAGGCTCAAAGCTGGAAAAAGCGAGATCGCTTGGCAAAAAAATAATCGACGAAACGCAATTTAAAAACATGTTAAACAGTTGAAAAATTGCAGAAACTATGTTACAATATATGAGCCAAAGTTTGAGGTGACGATGAAAAGCATGACAGGCTACGGCAAGGGCGTTGCGTCAAAGGACAAACGCACCGTGTCGGTGGAAATCAAATCGGTAAATAACAGGTTTTTGGAGGTTGCGTGCAAGCTCCCGAAATCTCTTATGTACATCGACGACGTGATTCAAAAATGTATCAAGTCCAAGGTGTCGCGCGGCAGCTTTGACGTGTATTTTTCATATGAAAATCTTTCGGACACGGCTAAAAAAGTTAATATCGATCACGCACTCGCTTCGGAATACGTCGCGGCGGCTAAAACGCTTCGCGCCGAGTTCCGTTTGGAGGACGACTACAATGTGACTGCGCTTTTGCGCACACCGGACGTTGTTTCGGTCACGGTGCCGGAGGACGATCGTGAGCTTGTCTGCGAGCTTACGAGGCTCGCCGCAAACGAGGCGCTCGAAAAGCTCGAAGCAATGCGCTCCACCGAGGGTGACGGCGTGCATAAGGATTTGTTGTCGCTTATCGGCAATCTCGAAGAGTATCTCAATAAGGCGAAGGAACGTGCGCCACGCGTAGTTGCCGACTACAAAAAGGGGCTTTACGCAAGAGTCAAGGAGCTTCTCGACGGGTATGAACCTGATGAAGCAAAGCTGTTGAACGAAGTCGCGTTCTTTGCCGATAAAGCGGACATAAACGAGGAGCTTTCGCGCTTGACTTCGCATATCGGTCAGTTCAAATCCATATGTGCGGAAAATGCGCCGCAAGGCCGCAGATTGGACTTTTTGTCGCAGGAAATGGTGCGCGAGGTCAACACCATGGGCAGTAAGTCAAACGACATCACGCTCACGGGATACGTCATAGCAATGAAAAACGAAGTCGAAAAAATCAAAGAGCAGATAAGGAACGTCGAATAATGGACAAAGGATTGCTTGTGGTCATTTCCGGGCCGTCGGGCGCGGGCAAGGGCACTATCTATCAGCAAGTGATAGAGCGTACCGGCATGAAGCGCTCGGTGTCGGTCACTACGCGAAAACCCCGTCCCGGAGAGGTCGAGGGCGTCAGTTATTATTTTCGCACAGAGGAAGAGTATCAGCAAATGATAGCCGCCGGCGAGTTCTTGGAAACGGCGGAGGTGTACAATAACTATTACGGCACGCCCAAAGCGCCCGTGTTTGAAAATCTCGAAAGAGGATACGACGTACTTTTCGAGGTGGACGTTCACGGCGCAAAATCCATTAAAAAGAAATACGTTGACGCCATAACCATATTTGTTATGACGCCCGATTTCGAAGTTCTGGAAGAGCGGCTCAAAGGACGCGGAACCGAGACCGAGTCGAGTCTCAAAACACGGCTTGGCGCAGCGAAGCGCGAGCTTGGCAAATACGAGATGTTTGATTACATAGTATTCAACGAATCGATCGACCAAGCGGTTAAAGACGTTCTCGATATCATAAACGCCGAAAAGCGCAAGGTTAAAAACAATCTTTCGGTTATAACCGCATTGCTCGGCAATAATCAACAGTAAAATAAATCTTTAAGAGGTATTCAATATGTTAGTAGATCCGCCTATCGATAAACTTGTGGAAACGGTTGGCAACAAGTACGCGCTCGTCGGGCTTTTGGGCAAGCGTGCGCGTGTACTCATGGATAAGCGTCACGACTATTTGGAGCAAGAGGGAGTTAACCCGATTTCGCTCGCCGCAAAAGAAGTTTGTGAAGGCAAGGTCGAGGGCGTCGAGGAAGGCTGATTGGCTTGGACGCTTTACGGAACAAGACGGTTGTTGTCGGAGTAAGCGGCGGAATAGCGGCGTACAAAACGTGTAGCTTGGTATCAAAGCTCACTCAATGCGGCGCCGATGTTCACGTTGTCATGACGCGGAACGCGACGGAATTTGTCGCGCCGCTTTCATTTGAAACATTATCGCACAACCGTGTAACCGTAGACACGTTCGACCGTGATTTTACGTGGGAGGTTGGACATGTCGCTCTCGCAAAGAAAGCCGATATTGCCGTCATAGCTCCTGCGACGGCAAACATTATTGCAAAGCTTGCGTGCGGAATAGCCGACGATTTTCTTTCTACTACAATTCTCGCATGCAAATGCCCGATTATATTCGCTCCTGCCATGAATACGGCAATGCTCGAAAATCAAGCTACTGTTCAAAACATTTCCGCGCTCGAAAAACGCGGATATATTTGTGTTTACGGCGAAGGCGGATACTTGGCGTGCGGCGATAAGGGAAGCGGACGGATGGCAGAGCCCGAAGTTCTTTTAGATAAAATTGTAGACGTGCTTGACGTAAAATCCGATTATTCGGGCAAGACCGTGCTTGTGACCGCAGGCGCTACGCGATGTGAAATCGATCCCGTTCGGTTTTTGTCAAACCGTTCCAGCGGAAAAATGGGTTACTGTATTGCTCGTGCGGCTTATGAGCGCGGCGCAAAAATTATTTTCATTAAGGGCTTTACCGATTCATTCGAGCTTCCCGAAGATTGGATTGCAGAGCAAACAAACAGCACTGCGGAAATGCTTGATGCGGTAAAAAAACACGCGCAATCTATCGATGTTTTTGTTATGGCGGCCGCGCCGTGCGACTACGAAATCGAGCCTGCGCTTCAAAAAATCAAATCCGACAGCTTGCAGCTTAACTTTAAAAAAGCGTCGGATATCGCTGCGTGGATAGGGCAAAACAAGCACGGGAAGCTCGTCGTGTTTGCCGCGGAAACAGAGAACGCGGAAGCTAATGCAAAAGTCAAGCTGAAAAATAAGAATGCCGATATGGTCGTTTTAAACGACGTCACAAAGGCAGGCGCAGGATTTGATGTTGACACTAATATTGTTACATTGATTACAAATAAGGACGTTACTAAGCTTCCGCTTATGCAAAAGCGCGAGGTGGCGGAAGCTATACTTGATAAAACAGCCGAGTTATGATAGCGCGAGTGATAGTTGATATTTCGGCAAGCGATGTCGATAAAGTTTTCGACTACGTTGCAATAGACGGCGCAACTCGCGGATCGAGGGTGAGCGTGCCGTTTGGCAACCGCGATATCGAAGGTTACGTCATAGCTCTTACCGATACTACCGACGTGCCTCGGGACAAGCTCAAAACTATTACGAGCCTGCTTGATGACCGTCCTATTGTTTCGGAAGAGTTTTTACAGCTGTGTGATTTTATGACGGAGCGATTTCACCTGCGTAAAATCGATGTGTTCAGGCTGTTCTTGCCGTCAAAGATGCGCGGCGGAAGAATCAAAGCGCTTGAAAAAACGTTTGTGTATGTAAATCCCGATTATGCCGAAACCGATCCGGCGCTGTTCATAAAAAAGTCCGCGCATGCGCAAATGGAGGTTTTCGAATACGTTTCGGACGTAGGGTGTGCTGATCAGAGCTATCTCAATGCAAACTTCTCGGCCGCCGCAGTAAGAAATTTGATTGCGCACGGCGTGTTTTTGACTCGGCAAGAAAACGTATTCAGAACACCGTACAAGAACATCGTGCAAAGGGATAGCGGCGTTATGCTTACCGAAGAGCAAGAGTCTGCCGCAAAGACGATAATGGACAGCGACCGTCCGACACTTCTTTTCGGGGTGACGGGAAGCGGAAAAACCGAAGTGTATCTCAACTGTATCGAAAAAACGCTTCAAGCCGGCAAGACTGCGATTATGCTCGTTCCCGAAATTTCATTGACGCCGCAGGTTATGCGAATATTCCGTTCGCGCTTCGGCGATGATGTCGCACTTTTGCATTCGGGGCTTGGCGACGGCGAACGGTTTGACGAATGGCGAAGACTCCTCACAGGCAGGGCGAGAGTGGCAGTCGGCGCTCGGTCCGCAATCTTTGCGCCGCTGACGGACGTCGGGCTTATAGTGATAGACGAGGAACACGACACCTCGTACATTTCGGAATCCAACCCAAGATACATAACTCGCGAGGTCGCTTTCTTCCGCGCAAACTACAATAACGCGAAGCTTGTTATGGGATCTGCGACGCCGTCTATCGAAAGCTACCATGCGGCTTGTTGCGGCAAATATACGCTTTCGAGGCTGCCTAACAGAATTAACAAGCGTGAAATGCCCGATATCAAAATAGTCAATATGTGTAAAGAGACCACATACGGGAACTCTGGCATGTTTTCTGCGCCGCTTATAGAAGCGCTCGACGAGTGTATGAAAGCAGGCAATCAGGCTATACTCTTTTTGAATCGTCGTGGATACAGCTCGTTCGTAATGTGTAAGAAGTGCGGGTATGTCGCAAAATGCGATGACTGCGACGTGTCGCTTGTGTACCATAAAGACGAGGACATTTTAAAGTGTCATTACTGTCAGCGCAGATATGCGATGCTCGATCTTTGTCCAAATTGCAAGAGTCCGCATATAAAGCAGGGCTTTATGGGTACGGAGCGCATTGTCGAGCAGGTGAACAAAATGTTCCCGAAAGCGCGCGTCATACGCATGGATAACGACACTACAAGAACAAAGGATGCACACTTAAAGCTCCTCGGCGACTTTGCGAGCGGTAATGCGGATATACTCGTCGGCACGCAAATGGTCGCAAAAGGACATGACTTTCCCAATGTTACGCTTGTCGGGATAATCGACGCGGACATGAGCTTGCACTTTTCGGATTTCCGCGCGGTGGAGCGAACATTTCAGCTAATTACGCAGGTTGCCGGGCGCGCCGGGCGCGAACAAAAAGCCGGCAGTGTAATATTGCAAACCTACACACCCAATCATTACGTTTACCGCTTTGCTACCGCTTACGATTATGAAGGCTTTTACCAAAAGGAAATCAACCTTTTGCAAGCGACGGCGTTTCCTCCGTTTTCGGAAATTTTGCGAGTGCTTATATCTTGCGAAAACGAAAATTTCGCACTCGAAGCGACAAAGCAGGCGTTCGATGAGGTTCGCGAAATAGCCGACAAATCGCCCGAAACATTCATATATCTGAACGCAATGCGAGCGCCCAAAAATCGCATACAGTCAAAGTACCGCATGCAAATACTCATGCGCATAAAGCCCGAATCGGACGCTATTCGCACCGCAGTATACAAGGTCGCGGACAAAGTAATAGAGAATTTTCCGCAAGTAACGTGCTTTACGGAAATCAATCCCAACGATTTGAGTTAAAATTATAGGAGTGAATTATCATGGCAAGACGAAAGATTTACAAAGTGGGAGACGATACGCTCCGCCAAGTCAGCAAGCCTGTCACCGAGTTCGACGACAAGCTGTCGGCGCTTATCGACGATATGATCGACACGCTTATTTATGAGGATGGCGCAGGACTTGCCGCGCCGCAAGTGGGCGTGCTTAAACGCATATTTGTTGCGACTTTTGACGGCGGCAGCACAATCATAGAGGCGGTAAATCCCGTAATTGTGAAAGCAAAGGGAAAGCGCGTCGCCGCAGAGGGGTGCCTTTCCATTCCTGAAATACGAGAAAAGGTTGAACGGCCTCGACACGTCGTGGTCCATGCGTTCGACCGTCACGGCAATCCGATAGAGCTCAAAGCCGACGGGTTCGAAGCGTCGTGCTTTTGCCATGAGATAGATCACCTCGACGGCATACTGTTTACAGACAGGTCGATAAAGAAGAAGTAACAAGGATAAAACAAGCATGAAAGTTTTGTTTATGGGAACGCCCGAGTTTGCGGCGGAAAGCCTAAATGCCTTGCTTTTGTCAAATCATACCGTCGTAGGCGTGATATCACAACCCGACAGGGCGTTAAAACACGGAAAGTCTGAGCTGAGCGCAGTGAAAAAGCTCGCTATCGAAAAAGGCTTACCGATTTTTCAGCCCAAAAGAATACGCGACGAGGTGGAGCGGCTCAAAGAGTTCGGCGCAGACATCGCCGTTACTGCGGCTTACGGTCAGCTTTTGTCCGAGGACGTATTGCGCGCGTTTTCACGCGGTGTTTTAAACGTCCACGCGTCGCTGCTTCCCAAATATCGCGGCGCGTCGCCCATACAGGCGGCGATTGCAAACGGTGAGCGAAAAACCGGCGTAACAATTATGCGCACCGAGCTCGGGCTTGATACGGGCGACATGCTTTCCACCGTAGAGACCGATATTGGGGACATGGAAACGGCAGGCGAGCTAACCGAAAGACTTGCAAGGCTTGGCGCGGAGCTGCTTGTCAAAACGCTTGACGAACTAGACTGCATTACTCCCGTAAAGCAAGACGACGAAAAGGCGACGCACTGCCGCACTATTACAAAGGCCGAGCAGCACATAGATTTTACTGCGGAAGCAAGCGCTGTTGTAAACCGCATACGTTCGCTTTCGCCGTCGCCTTGTGCAAAGACGGTTATTGGCGGCGAAATATACAAGATATACCGTGCAAGAGCGGTGGGAAGGCCAGAAAGCGACAAAAGCGCGGCTGTCGGCGAAATATTGCAGTCCGACGACAAGCTCGTTATAGCGTGCGGCAAGGGTGCAATAGAGGTACTGACGATTCAAGCGCCGTCAAAGCGCATGCTCGACATATCAGATTTTTTGCGCGGAAAAAAGTTTGAAATAGGAGATGTCTGTGCAAAACCGTAATACTTCCGACAAAGCCAAAGCCGGCGCGTCATTTGCGATTGAGCAAGTTGACAGAACGCTGTACAATGCACTGCGAGCGGTGTTCATTGACGGCGCATACTGCGCGCAGGCGCTTACAAAGGCGCTCAAAGGGCTTACTAACATGCGCGCGCACCCGTTTGTGACGAGTGCGTTCTACGGCGTTCTCGACAACAACGTGCGCCTCGAACATGTCATAGGCGGACTGTGCGACAGAGAACCCGATAAAAACTCGGCGGTTGTGCTTAAAATAGGCATTTACTATTGCAATTATGCCGATATGCCGCCGTATGCGGCTGTCAATCGTGCGGTTGATCTTGCAAAGCGCGTCGGCGTGTTCAGCGGTTTTGTCAATGCCGTGCTTAAAAAATCGATAGGCTATGAGCCTAAATTCAAAAGCGCTATCCAAAAATTTTCTTACGATTGCAATACGCCCGAGTGGCTGTGTAAAGAGGTTATAAGCGACTACGGCGAGGACGAAGCGGCGGAGATATTAAAAGCCGTACTGCCGCAGAAAACGCATATTCGCCCCGTCGCAAAGAGAATTACAACAGAGCAGTTCAAGTCGGCGGCAAAGGGCGGACAGTTCACGGAGTACGGATGCTATGTAGACCGCGCGGCACTCGATAATTTTGCGCAAGGTACTGTCGCCGTGCAGTCGGTTTCGTCAATTCGCGCGGTAAACACGTACATACACGGCATAGCAAGCGGCAGAGTTCTCGACCTTTGCGCCGCTCCCGGCGGAAAATCCGTGTATTTGAGCGAACTCGGCGAATACAATATCACTGCCTGCGATATTTATCCGCACAAGCTCGACCTTATGCGCGGTTATGCGAAAAAGCTGGGTGCAAAGTTTGACGTTGCGCTAAACGACGCCACGAAAGAAAATGCCGATTTTGTTTCGGCGTTTGATTTGGTAATTGCGGACTGTCCGTGCAGTGGAACCGGCACTCTCAAAACCAAGCCGGATATTATGATAAAGCGCACAGCAGAAGATATTGCGGAGCTTTGTGATGTTCAATTGCGCATACTCGATAATGTGGCAAAATATTGTAAAAACGGCGGAACTCTTTGTTATTCCACTTGCTCGATTCTCAAAAAAGAGAACGAAGAGATTGCCGATAAATTTATAAAATCGCATCCCGAATATACCGAACTCGACAGAACGAAATTTTTGCCGAATATCGATAAGTGCGATGGGTTCTTTATCGCGCGATTTAAAAGGACTACCGAATGAAAACTCCGCTTTGCGATTTCGATATGGACGAGCTTACGACGCTCGTGGAAAATCTTGGCGAACAAAAATACCGCGCTAAACAGCTCATGCGGCATATCGTGGCGTTCGACTGTTTTGACGAATACACCGACTTACCAAAAACGTTCATATCGAAACTCAAAGAAAGTTATATCGATAGGGCCGTTACGGAAAAAACGCGAGTGACGGCAAGCGACGGTGCGATACGCTATTTGTTTGAAACACAATGCGGCGATCTCATCGAATCGGTGTACTTGCCGCACGACTACGGGAACAGCGTGTGCGTGTCATGTCAAGTCGGATGCGGCATGGGCTGTGTTTTTTGCGCGTCCGGTCGGTACGGCATAAAGCGCAATCTGTCGGCAGGCGAGATATTGTCGCAGGTGCTTTACATTGCGCGCGACAAAAAAGCGTGCGGCGGCATAAACAAAATAGTCATGATGGGAAGCGGAGAGCCGCTTGCCAACTACGACAACACGCTGAAATTTATTCGGCTTGTAAATTCGCCGAACGGTCTTAATATAGGTATGCGCTCGATATCTGTTTCCACTTGCGGTCTGCCGAGTGCCATCGAAAAGCTCGCAAGCGACGGGGCAAGCTGTACGCTGTCGCTTTCGTTGCATGCGGCGCAGGACGAAAAGCGCAAGTGCATAATGAGAGTTGCCGAAAAGTATACTGTCGAAAGCTTGATAGACGCGCTACGGACGTACTTCGACAAAACGGGAAGAAGGGTAGTTATCGAGTATATTTTGATAGACGGCTTTAACGATACGGACTCTGACGTACAAGCGCTAAAAGACCGACTTAAAGGTTTGTGCTGTCATATCAATTTGATTCCGCTAAATCCAACCGACGGTTGCGATATGAAACCGCCGCCGCGCAAAAAAGCATACGCGTTTTGCGAGAAGCTGAAATCCGTCGGTCTGTCTGCGACGGTCAGGCGGTCTATGGGTTCGGACGTTGCTGGCGCGTGCGGTCAGCTTAAAAACCGTACGGCAGAATCCAAAATTATTAAAAAAATACCGTAAAACGGGTTTAATTTACTTGATTAAATCTTTATTGTGTGTTATAATCTATCAGCAATTATGTAATGTCGCTTCGCTATCGCGTTAATTACGGATGCGGAGTTTTTTAACGGCATAGGAGGTATCATGAGCAACATCATCGCCGAAATCGAAAAAGAATATATGAAAGCAGACGTTCCCCAATTCAACGTGGGCGATACAGTTCGTGTTTCGGTTAAAGTTAAGGAAGGTAATCGCGAGCGTATTCAGGCTTTCGAAGGCATTGTCATCGCCAAAAAGAACGGCTCTGTTCGCGAGTCGTTTACCGTTCGCCGCGTTTCTTTCGGCGTAGGCATAGAGCGCACGTTCCCGCTTCATTCGCCGCGTATCACGGCTATCGATGTTATCAAACACGGCAAGGTGCGTAGAGCAAAGCTTTACTACTTGCGCAATCTCTCGGGCAAGGCGGCCAAGATCAGAGAAAAATAATCATTCATTACTTTTAAGTCTGAAATCGACGCACAGTGCGTCGATTTTTTTGTGCTAAAATCACAATGGGTAGTCGCGGTATGCGAACATGCCGATTAGGAAATAATCGCATGGATATGACCACGTTATTTATAGTTGTCGCCATAATCACGGCAATAGCGTTGCTGTTTAAACACGCCATGCCGCCGCGAAAAGTTCGATTCGAGAGCGGAGAACGCATGTCCGACGCGGCGTTTTATACAAGGCTCGCCGCGCTCGGCAAGCGCTTGTCCGTG
Organism: Clostridiales bacterium; assembly: GCA_022508445.1. Taxonomy (GTDB): domain Bacteria; phylum Bacillota; class Clostridia; order Christensenellales; family Pumilibacteraceae; genus Anaerocaecibacter. Next base: position 175,471 of record JAFLVG010000002.1, read on the forward strand.
ACCGAGAACGGATTCGGTATATCAAGTAAAGGCGTAGATATCAAAAACATAACGACGGCAATCGAAAAGAAGCTGACGTGCAATCTATTCGTCGGCGAGTGGGCGATAAACTTTATAAGGTCGAAAAAAAAGATTTTAGTCGCGTTTCAAAGCTCGAAGCGCGCGGTGCGAAAAAGTTACACGCTCGGGCATGTCGGCGGCTACCCACGATTGTTTTTACTTTGCAAGGAATTAGTAGAATGCATGCAAGGCGATTTAACGGTCGATAAGCTCAAAACGGCTGTCGGTTCATTTGAAAGGCATGCTCCGTTAAATGCGGTAGAGCGCAAGTTTTTTTCGGATATGCTGACATTTTGTCTTTTGGGGTATTTGAGCAATACGATTAGCCTCGCCCTTAAACGCTCCGATTCCTACGATCAAGGCGTGATCGACGGGCAAAACGGTAAGGCAGATTTAGACCGAATAATGCACGGCGACTATGTGTGCGGAATGTTTTCTGTCGCGCCAAAAAACGAAGTGGCGGCACTCGAAAGACTACTCGAAGCAAACGGCATTTCGCACACATTCGAATACAATGAAAGAAACAAGCGCCTTGCAAAGACTTTTGCGATTGTTGCGGGTGTTTTGCGTTCGCTCGATATTGCATGCGATATAAGGCAGTATGAAAGTGAATCTGTCGGTTTGCCGCTTGACCTACGGAAAAGGCGAGCGGTAAATATTTTCAATGCCGCGGCGATAGCGACAGCCGTTATATCTGTGATTGCGGTCGGAATTTTTATGCCGACCGAATATTTCGGTGTGTCGTTTGTCATTTGCGTTATCGCATACGCTTGCTTTCGTCTGCCTGTGCTTGTTGTTGCGCCGACGAGCGAACTGCCGATTTTGTCTCGACTGACCGAGTTGATATATTCGAAGTTTAAGCCAATTCGCAAACGCGGTAAAGATATTGCATTGCCGGAGCAATATGTGCCGCAAGTGCATTTTTGCGGCTATTCCGAACGCAATGAAAATTCGCCGAGCGGCGGTTATATGCGCGTGCGTGCGGATAATGGAGGGCGCGTATTTATTTCGCCTCGCGGCGACGGTTACAAGGACTGTGGATTGTATCTGTTTTTTAATGACGGGCAAGGCGTAGTAGACTTGTCTTCATGCAACGGAATTTACGAAAACCACAAGACCGTTTACCGCAGTTCTACCGCTTGCACGGAATTTTCGGCAGAATTCATATCGCCCATAGACAGCAAAACATGCTGTTGTAAAATTACGGCAGTCAACAGAACAGACAGCGAAGAGCGAATCGAAATAACCGCGCTATACGCAATGCCAAGCAAGCATGCGGAGTATATCGGTTTTAACGGCGCACGTGAAGCGATAGCTTCAATTGACGGCAAAACGGTGTCGCTTGCCTTTGATAAGCAAGCGGATTTCAGTCGCACTGCTTACGAGGCCGCGTCTAAAAACGGAGCTGTTTTGAGCGGACGGAATTATAAAACGCTTTCGGGAGTATGCGGTTTTTCTGTAAATCCATTTTCAAAGAACACCGCTTTACTCGTTATAGCGCAGGGAGAGTGTGAACGTGAAGCTATGCTTTCGACCGAGTACGCCACTTCACAAGGATATTTCGAATACGCCGAAGAGTGTCTAAAAATATACTGTTCCGACGAACAACGCAATGCATCTTTGAGCGGCGAGCATGAGGAAAATTACGGAGAAATATTAAATGCCCAATGCGAACTTGACGACGAAAAGAATGCTACGGTGCTTATTCCGAAACAAGAATATGCGCTGAAATTCGGTTGCGGCGGATTTACGGAGGACGGCGCGTACTTAATGAACGGGGTGCGAAAAGAAAGCGCAATCGGTGCGTTGACGGATATTTTGTTCGACGGTTGTATGGGCGCCGAACTCGCTACTTGCGGCGTGCGTGGATTGTTTTTGCGAGAGGCGGCAAACATAATAACGGGTACCGACGAGTGCGGCTTGATTGAAAATCCGAGCGTGTTTGCTGTTTTGCGCGATGGCGGCGTGCTGTGGTCGCCGACCGTTCTGCCGCTCGGCAAAGGCGAAATGTCTGTCGAATACGCATATTCGCACGCCGAATACCGTTGCGCTTATAACGGAATTATAAGCTCGTTTAAATGCTATCTCGCGCGCGAAAAGAAAGCTGTGATTTTCGATCTCAACATACAAAACACCGAGAATAAGCGCCGTGAAATAGAAATCATGTTTTCTGCTCTTGCGCATGAGAATCGAAAATTGACGACAGAGCGAACAGAAAATGGAATAGCCGCGCTCGGCGAGGACGGAAACGGATTTATGCTGTTTTCTTCCTTGACGCCCACAGACTATACGCTTTTTCGGGAAGGATACTTCGTTCGCGGAAAAATCCGAAAAACGAGCAGCTTTTTCCGCGGCGGCAACACCGTAGCTCCGACGATGTCCGTTCGAGTAAATATCGGTGTGAACGGAAGCGCACGCGCCGTGTTTTGCATTGCCGCGTGTGAGGGCGGCGTGTCGGAGATTGACGGTATTGACGAATATAATGCCGACGAATATTTTGCGCGCGAGCAAAAGTACTTTTCGGAGTTTTGGAAAATCGATTTGAGTTCAAGTGACAAGCTTATGAATTTTATGTACAAACGTTCTTTGTATCAAGCATATGTTTACGGCTTCTTGCAGGACAAAAAACGATGTATAGAAGAAATTTGCACAATTCTGTGCGCGGCAAAATATGTGTCGCCGAGGGCAGTTAAAAGCAGGATATCCGAGCTTCTTTCGAGACAGTCGGAGAACGGAAAATTCGAGGGCGGAAAGCTCTACGGATTGTTGGTAGCGCATGCGGCAGTCGATTACATCGAGTATACGCAAGATCATTCCTTTAAAAACGAGTGCATACCGTTTAAGAATGGGCGAGCGCACGGCCGCAAAAAACAGACCGTGTATGCGAGCGCCGCGGAACACTGCCTTCGCGTGTTGGATTGTGCGGACGAAATGCTCTGCGATAGACCGTGCGATGTTTTGCACGGCATTATTTACGATAAACTTCTGATTGAACTGTTGCATTATTTTTCCGGAATAAACAATATAAGCGTAGAGCGTAAAGAAAAATATATGCGCACTCTTTGCAGGGTGGTCGCGCGTTACACAGATAACGTAAAAGAATTGAAATCGCATGTCATTCGCGTCCGTCCCGATCTCGCGCTTGCGACTGCGCTATACTGCGCGGGGGAATTCGATAAGGCGTTCGAGTGCCTGAAACTCGTTGCATCTCACGATAGCGAAGAAATAACAATGTGCGCATGTAATAGTGCGCCGTATCTATTTCGCAATATAAGGACGGAGAGCGACGACGGAGCTATTACTGCCGCATTGTACTTTTCGATGATCACCGAATATGTTTTGGGCATCAAGATTAAGGGACGCAGTCTAAAAATAAATCCTCGCATTTCGGCAAATACTCCGCACCTCGAATTTGACATTGCGGGAAATTCGGGAAAGACGCATTTCATTATAGACGATACCGAAAAACACGGTGAATGGCACATGCGAAAGGATAAGATATGCTATTCGGCGGTAGACGCGTTAAGCGTAGATGTTAAATCCGACGAAAAAATCATTTTTTACAGAAGCGGCAGAACACATTAAAAAATAATTAGATTTCGTTCGAGGCGCTTAAAACTATTGTATGTTGCCGTAAATTATGATACAATCATAGCGTATGGATTTATTCGACTTGACCGATAACAAAAAGAATGCCGCGCCGCTTGCCGAACGCATGCGCCCGACCGATTTGACGGGTTTTATAGGGCAAAAGCATTTGTTGCACCCCGGTTCGCTGCTTTTGCGTGCTATAAAGGCCGATAAGCTGGGCAGTTGTATATTTTTCGGTCCGCCGGGAACCGGTAAAACGACGCTCGCAGGCATTATCGCAAGCTCTACGAAAAGCGCGTTCGTAAAACTGAACGCCGTTTCGTCCGGCGTTGCGGACGCGAAAAAGGTAATAGATGACGCTCACGAGCGTTTGAGAGTGACGGGACAACGCACGTATTTGCTCCTCGACGAGTGCCACCGTTGGAACAAGGCGCAGTCAGATTGCGTGCTTTCGGCGATTGAAACGGGCAGTATAATCTTTATCGGATCGACAACAGAAAATCCGTTTGTGTCCATGACGCGAGCAATTGTTTCAAGGTGCCGAGTTTTTGAGCTAAAATCTCTCACCGAGGAAGAGATTATAGGCGGACTTAAATATGCGGTCGAGTGTCCGCAAGGACTCGGCGACTTCGACTTACAAATCGACGATGACGCATATAGGCATATCGCTTGGTCGGCAAACGGCGATCTTCGTAACGCATATAACGCACTCGAACTTGCCGTCATCACTACGCCGCCGTCCGATAACGGTAAAATAGTCATCGATAAATCTGTCGCGCAGGAATCCACACAGCACAGGTTGCTATCCATTGACGATAGCATGTATTACGATATGCTGTCTGCGTTTTGCAAGTCGCTTCGCGGTTGCGATCCGGACGCGGCTCTTTACTGGGCGTTCAGGCTGATTGAAGCTGGTTGCGATCCGTTGCTTTTGTTCCGCCGCATGTTGGCGCATTCGAGCGAGGACATCGGCATGGCTGATTCGTCCGCGCTTACGGTTGTTGTGTCGGCACTTACGGCTTACGAGCATATCGGAGTACCCGAAGGGTATCTGTCACTCGCGCATGCGATAATAAAGGTCACTACCGCTCCGAAATCCAACGCTGTCTATCTTGCGAAAGCGGCGGCACAATCGGCGGTAAGAGAGCATGCCGACGACGTCGTTCCAGACTATCTCCGTGACAGGACGTATAAAACGCCCAACGACAGCGGCGCAGAATACATATATCCGCACGATACTCCGGCTTATATCACGCAACAGTATTTGCCCAAAGGATTGCAAGGCGAGAGGTTTTACGAGCCGCAGGACAATCCCAACGAGCAAAAAATAAAAATGTTTTTGGACGCTATACGCCGCAATAAAAAGAAATAGAATAAGGAGTAGCTATGCTTGAAATCAGTCATGTATCGATGGCCTACGCAAACGGCAATGTCAAAGCCGTTGACGATTTGTCTTTGTCGCTCAAACCCGGAGAAATTTTCGGATTTTTGGGAGCGAACGGCGCGGGCAAGACTACGACGTTAAAAATGGTGACGGGCATTCTCCCCATAAAATCGGGGAACATTTCCATTTGCGGTCACGACATTACTAGCGATCCGATAGAAGCAAAGCGCAATTTCGGGTACGTACCCGATTCGCCGATAATTTTCGATAAGTACACAGGTCGTGAATATATCGATTTTTTGGGCGATATATACGGCGTGGACAAAGAGCAACGCGCGCGTGTTTCTGCCGAGCTTCTCAAACGCTTTTCGCTCGAAGACGCGTTCGATAAGCGCATCAGCGGATACTCGCACGGCATGAAGCAAAAGATCGCCATAATCGGCGCGCTCATTCACAGCCCGTCTTTGTGGATATTGGACGAGCCGATGATGGGACTTGATCCTCCGTCAGCGCTTGCCTTAAAAGAGCTTATGAAACATCACCGCGACGAAGGGAAAACTGTTTTCTTTTCCACGCATGTTCTCGACGTCGCGGAAAAAATTTGCGACAGAGTCGCCATAATTAGCAAGGGCAAGCTCGTGCTTTGCGGCGATATGGACGAAATCAAAAAAGCACAAGGCGACGAGAGCTTGGAAGAGATATTCATGTCGGTAGCGGGCGGAGATAGTCATGAATAGCTATTTTACCGTTCTTAAAGCTATGTTTAAAAACAAACTGCGCATTTCTTCCGAAAAGTCCAAGCGCAGTGTATTTGCGTTTTTCATATTTATCGGGATAATGTATTTTGCTGTCATGTTTGCGCTGATATCGATAATAGTCGAACTTAAACAGCTTTTTGCCGTTCCCGAGGCTACGATGATTCTGTTCTTTTTCATGCTGATGACGGCAGGGCTTATAGTTCTTATTTTCGGCATAGTAAGCCTTGTCACAACATTGTTTTTGGCAAAGGATACGGACTTTTATTCGATATTACCTGTTAAGTCGTCGGTCGTGTTCGCCGCAAAGCTGTCGTATGTTTATATATCGGAAGCTGTTATCGTCACTGCTGTTTTGTTGCCGCTCATTATAACTTTGGGCGTAGTCGCAAAGGCGTGGGCGTGGTTTTACGTGATATCGATAGCAATGCTTGCGGTTATTCCGGCGTTTCCGCTTTTGGTTGCGGCGATTGTCGCAATTCCCGTGATGTTCATTGCATCAAAGCTCAAAAACCGCGGAGTGGTTGCGCTGATTTTTTATTTGGTGTTGTTCGGCGGATTTTTCGGACTGTATATTGCGTTTGTATATGTTACTACCGATATAAACATTTCGGACGAAACATTATATAACATCGTAAACGGCATAACCGCCGTAACTTATGTGATGTTCCCTTATAGAGCGCTTGCAAGCGCGGTTGCGGGGCTGCCGACTTACGGTCTGGGCGTTGGAGCGTCGACGGCTGTCAATACGGTCATATTTTTCGGAAGCTCGGCGGCGCTTTTTGTCATACTGCTCGTTCTCGGCAAGTTCATGTACGCGCAATCGGCAAAGGCGAACAATCAGACGGATAATTCCAAAGCCAAAAACGGAAAGTTCAAGTCTGGCAGCGGACTCAAAGCGCTCATGAAGCGCGAATACATCAGTTCGTTGCGCACGACGCAGGTTGCGTTTCAATGCTATGCAGTCTTTATTTTGCCTATAATCATGGTGTTTGTTCTTTTCATACCGTTTAGAAATCTATCGCATGCGTTGGGGGACGGTGTGGGGTTTCTCGACAAAAGAGGAAACCTTATGGTCGGATTTTCGACGCTTGCGGCAATGTTGGCCACGCTCGGAAATGCCGCTTCGACAACATTTTCGCGCGAGGGCGGTGCGATGGCGTCGTTAAAGATATTGCCCGTAAGTATTAAGCAGATTTTAAAAGCAAAAATTATCGCTTGGCTAGTAATAGCTTTGCCTGTCGCGGCAGTGTCGGTTATGGTCGCAAATATCTTGGTGTTCGACCTCCAATTTATGTTCCTTTCGGTGTTTTCGCTTATCCCACTTGCGGCGATGTTCGTTATATTCGGTGCGCTGTGGGATTTGAAATCACCCAAGCTGAAATGGACCGATCCCATGCAGGCGGTAAAGCATAACGGTCACACTACGATAGGACAGTTGCTGTGCATGGTCGGCGGACTACTGTCCATTGTACTGTATTTTTCGCTTTTGATTGATATGACCGACATTAACACCATTATTACCGTTTGTTGGTCTGTAATTTACGGTACGCTTGTTATATTCGCTGCCGCAAACATATATTTATACAAGAAGGTTGAAGCATACTACAAAAGAATAGAAATATGATTTTTTAGGAGCTCATCTTGGACTATTGTAATAAAACCGTTGACGAGGTTTTCGGCGAGCTTGAAACGACCGAACGCGGACTTACCGACGGCGAAGCGGCTATGCGGCTTATTGCAAGCGGCGAAAACAGGCTTGCCGAATCGAAAAGAGAAAGCGTCGTTATCAAGTTTTTCAAGCAGTTTACCGATGTCATGGTCATAGTATTGTTAGCGGCGGCAATCATTTCCGCCGTTGTCGGCGTGGTCGAAAAACAGTACGAGGATTTTATCGATGTCGGCATAATCATGTTTATCGTTATTTTAAACGCCGTTATCGGGACAGTTCAGGAATGCAAAGCCGAACAAGCAATGGCGTCGCTCAAAAACATGAGCGCACCGTTTTGCAAGGTGCGGCGCGGCGGAGAGATAAAGAAGATTGCCGCCTCATCGCTCGTAAAAGGCGACGTCGTTTTGTTGGAAGCGGGCGACGTAGTGCCTGCCGACATGCGGATTGTTAAGTGCGCGTCGCTCAAAGCCGAAACGTCCGCGCTTACGGGCGAATCGGTAGCAGAGGACAAGTTCGTTCGCCCGATTGAGGGTGAGAACGTGCAAACGGCCGATAAGCATAACATGCTTTTCGCATTGAGCACGGTCACTTACGGACGGGGTGAGGGCGTCGTTACGGCAACCGGCATGAACGCCGAAATAGGCAAGATAGCGTCGCTTTTGGATGACGGTGAAAAGAGTATTACACCGCTTCAAAAGAAACTGAATGCGGTTGGAAAATTCATATCGATAGCGGTGCTTGCAATCGCCGCCGCCGTGTTTGTCATGGGTGTTTTGAGCGCCGCAGGCACGGGAAATGTGACCGTAGACAGCGTGATAGATTCGTTCATGACGGCGGTCGCGCTCGCCGTTGCCGCAATCCCCGAAAGTCTTACTGCCGTAATTACGATCATTCTTGCGCTCGGTGTACAGCGGCTATCCAAAAAGCACGCCATTATAAAGAAATTGCCGGCGGTGGAAACTCTCGGCAGTACAAACGTGATTTGCTCGGACAAAACGGGCACGCTGACATTGAACAAAATGACGGTTACGGAAGTTTACGCGGACGGCACGTTTTCGCCGTCGGCGGACGGGGCTTCTATGTCGCGATTGCTCAAATGCATGTGCTTTTGCAACGACACTACCGCAGGAAGCGAGAGCGGAAAGTTTATTACGATCGGCGATCCGACCGAAACCGCGCTTGTCAGCTATGCGCATGAGCGCGGCGTAGAAAAGTCCGAACTTGAAAAACAACATCCGCGCGTCGATGAAATTCCGTTCGACTCCGAACGCAAGCTGATGACAACAGTCAACCGAGAAAAGGACGGCGATACAGTATATACAAAGGGCGCGCCCGACGAGCTTATTAAGTGTTGCTCGCACATTCTTTCGGGCGGAAGTGTGCGCAAAATAACCGAGAGCGACCGCGCGGAAATCGGGGCGGCTGTCAAGACTATGTCGGATAAAGCGCTCCGCGTACTCGCTTATGCGTATAAAAAGCGCGACGGTAGTTTTGACACATACGAGAGCGAGCTTGTGTTTATCGGGTTATCCGGCATGATAGATCCGCCGCGCGAAGAGGTGAAGGACTCGGTCGCGCTGTGCCGCAATGCGGGAATAGAGGTTGTTATGATAACGGGCGACAATCCCGATACGGCGTTTGCGATAGCCTCGGCGCTTGGCATTTGCACGGATAAACGACAAACGGTCACGGGCGCACAGCTTCAAAAGATGTCCGACGAAGAGCTCGTTCGAAAAGTAAAGAAACTGCGCGTTTACGCACGGGTTTCGCCCGAGCACAAGGTGCGCATTGTCAAAGCTTGGAAAAAATGCGGCATGATCGTCGCTATGACGGGCGACGGAGTGAACGACGCACCGAGCATTAAAATAGCCGATATCGGCGTTGGCATGGGAATAACGGGGACAGAGGTCACAAAGGACGCAGCCGACATGGTGCTCAGCGACGATAATTTCGCAACAATCGTAACGGCAGTCAAAGAAGGACGCACGATATTTTCGAATATGCAAAAGACCATTCAGTATCTTCTGGCGGCAAACCTGTCGGAAGTGTTGTCGCTGTTCTTTGCTACGATAATCTTCGCATTCACCAAAGATGCGTATGTGTTCTTGTTGCCCATACAGATATTGTGGGTTAACTTGGTAACAGACAGTCTGCCTGCGCTCGCGCTCGGGGTAGAGCCGCCCGAAACGGACGTAATGTCTTCTCCGCCGCGCTCGGCAAACGAAAGCTTGTTTGCAGGCAAAGTGGGCGTCAATATAATCTACCAAGGCATATTCCAAACTATAATCGTTCTCGGCATTTTCCTAGGCTGTGCGTTTTCCGGCTGGGGACACGAAGTGGGGACGACCATGGCGTTTTTAACGCTGTGTCTCACTCAGCTATTCCACAGCTTCAACGCAAGGAGCTTGACGGGCAGTATCTTCTCGGCGAATTTCTTTAAAAACAAACTGCTGTTCATATCGTTTGCGGTCGGCGGCGCGCTGACGGTCGGGCTTGCATGCATTCCGGCAACGCACAACATCTTCGCACTTCAATGGTTAAGCGGCATGCAGTGGCTTACGGTCATTTTATGTTCTGCGTCAATTATTCCGGCAGTCGAAATCGTAAAACTGTTTATGCGCAGGTTTGCCAATAAACCTCGCGTAAAAATAGACGAATAAGCTGAAAAAATATACGAAATGCCTTGATTTGAGTAAAAATATGTGTTATAATGATTGCACTAACTAACGGAAGAGGATGAATGATGGATAAATGGGACGCTCGCTTTATGGAAATTGCGCATAACGTCGCATCCTGGTCGAGTTGCTTTCAAGAAAACCGTCAGATCGGTGCTGTAATCGCAAAGAACAAGCGTATCATGACGACGGGTTACAACGGCGCAAGCTCCGGAATTAAGAGTTGTAAAGAAAAGGGCGTTTGCTTGCGCAGACAGCTAAACATTCCGTCCGGAACGCGTCACGAGCTGTGCTACGCAACCCATGCCGAGCAAAACGCAATCATACAAGCGGCGCGCATGGGCATCTGCATAGACGGCGCGACGCTTTATTGCACGCATCAGCCTTGCGCTATCTGCACTAAAATGATTATAAACAGCGGCATCACGCGAGTAGTGTACGAGAACGGATATCCCGATGATTTTTCATTGGAGCTCTTTAAAGAAGCGGGCGTCACAATAGAAAAATTCGAGAAATAACAGGTTAAATTACGTCGGTTTGACGGGTTTATAAAATTTTATATCCAAGGAGAAATGATATGGCATATTGCAAACATTGCGGAACCGAAATTCCCGATTTCGCAAAATTCTGCCCGAAATGCGGTACGGCAGATCCAATTCAAGTGCAAGAGGTCAAAGAGCCTCCCAAAGCACCCGAACAACCTGTTGCTGTGAAAGAAGAACAGCCGCAGCCTGTGCAACCTACGCCTCAACCGACACAACCTGCGCAACAACAATCGACGAAAGATTCCAATCCCGACGTGAAAGGGTGGTTTACGCGGAACTTCATGATTCTATACGTTCTCACCGGCATTTTGGCGTATGCTTTGACCGAACTTTCCGCTTCGTATATGTCCGTTTCGAAAGGGTTTAGCATCACGCTCGGCGTGTTCGCGATCTTGATAGCTCTTGTTTTTGCATTAATCGGAATTTTCAATTTCATTACTTCGCTCTCCGCAAGCCCCGAGCTGCGCGAAAAGAACCGCACGAAAAACATAATAATATTTATCATTGGCTTAGTGGTTTTCGTATATGTCTTGCTCATGTGCATCGTGGTATTCGATACGTTAAACACGTTGAATTTGTTCGGCTTTTTCGGCTAATAAATTAAACAACGAGTATTTATTCAAAAGGGCGCATAATGCGCTCTTTTTGCTTGAAAAAATTTTGCAAATTATCGTTAAAAATACTTGACAAGCCGATAATAGAGGTATATACTTCAATCAAATAGTTTGACTTTCTTTGACCATTGACCAAAGTCAAATCAAAATTACCAAGGAGGTCGGCATGACTGTAAGTGATATTATAGAGCGGTTTCTGCTCGATACGCTCGGCGACGAGCTTTCGGTCAACTTCAATCGAAACGAGCTCGCCACTTATTTTTCGGTTGCGCCGAGTCAAATCAACTATGTTCTCGCAACACGTTTTACGCCTGAAAGGGGATACATCACCGAAAGCAGACGCGGCGGAGGCGGATCGATTACGCTAATACGAATGAGCGAGAATGCCGACGACGTTCTGCTGCGGTACATCGATGAAACGCTGTCGGACGGCATCGAATACGTCAAGGCTTGCCAGATAATCGAGCGGTTAACAGCCGACGGCGTCTTTACGAAATCGGAGGCCTTGCTTATCAAGGCGGCGATTTCGGATAAGGCGCTAATCGCGCCGACGATTGCAAAGAGCAAGCTGCGCGGATCTATCCTCAAAAGCGTGCTTCTTGAAACGCTTAAAAATCACAACGAAGAAGAATGATTTTGTTTACTTGCTACGGAGGTCATTATGAAATGTACAAAATGCGGTTTGCGTGACGCAACTACGGAAGTGCTTGTGCGGCATAACAATCATGTGGAAAAGATGTATTTATGCGGCGAGTGTGCCAAAGATTACAGACCTGAAATGAATTTCGAGAGCTTCGATATGCTCAACAAGCTGATAAACGGCTCGCCGATGGGGCTTTTGTCCAATTTGAATAATATATTCGACGCGCCGACCACGCGCGCACTTATTTGTCCGGACTGCAAAACGACGAGCGAGGATTTTCTTAAAACGGGATTTGTCGGCTGTCCGCGTTGCTACGAGGTTTTTGAGCCTTTGATAGTTCAAGCTGTAAAAAAACTTCAACAGTCCGATCGGCACGTCGGCAAAACTCCTGTCGGCATGCTTGATACTGCGAGCGAAGAGGCTAGGCTCAAAACCGAGTTGCAGACCGCAATCGACAACGGCGATTACTATAAAATCGGCGAGCTAGGCGATAAGCTGAAAAGGCTTGTCGGCAATAAACGGGAGGAAAATTAGCTATGGACGCCATAAATTCGACCATCGTTTCGACAAGGCTTCGGCTGGCGCGCAATCTAAAAGACTTACCGTTTCCGCATAAGCTTGCGGAAATGCCCGCGCGACAAATTATAGATAAGGTGGAAAAAACGCTTGCGCCCGTCGACAGATTCACGCGCTACGACATGAGCGATATTTCTTCGCTCGACGGCACGATACTGCAAGAAAAACATCTTATAAGCCCCGATCTACTCGAAGACAGTCCGTTCGGCGCCGTTCTTATCAGTGCCGACGAGAACGTGTCCGTCATGATAAACGAGGAAGACCATATAAGAGAACAAGTTATACTTTCGGGATTTTCGCTCGATCAGGCTTACGACAGAGTAAACCGTATAGACGACATTTTGAGTAAAAATATCGAATTCGCATTCGATAGGAGATTCGGCTATTTGACTTCGTGCGCGACCAATCTCGGAACGGGTATGCGCGCTTCCGTCATGATGTTTTTGCCCGCGCTCACCATTGAGAACATGATAGACGGGTGCATTACTGCCGTCGGCAGACTCAATATGACTGTTCGCGGTGTGTACGGCGAGGGCAGTAAAGCGGACGGCTATCTTTATCAAGTGAGCAATCAGCGCACGCTCGGCGTCAAAGAGACGGACATTATCGATTCGGTCAAGAGCGCCATTAACCATATCGTTGACGCTGAGCTTCGAGCAAGACAGTTATTAAAGCGCGACGAAGCCGAGCTTAAAGATAAGATTTGCCGTGCCTACGGCATTGCCACTAACGCCTATAAGCTGTCTACTGGCGAGGCTATGCAATATTTGGCAATGATACGCCTCGGTGCATATTACGGGTATTTCGACATTTCCGATATAAGCGAGCTAACTACGCTCGTTACCGCGTGTCAGCCTGCGAGTATGCAACGGCTTGGCGGAAGCAACATGAGCGTGGACGAGCGTGACGTGCTTCGTGCAAAGTATGTCGCGACAACATTAAATAATATTTGCAAAAAGAAAGTTTAGATATTGATTAGGAGGTAATATCATGAAATTTCCTATGGACGACAACGCTTTAAAAGCGTTCAACATTGCAAGACAGACGGCAAAGTTCTATTCGGACGAGTTTACGGGCACAGAGCATCTATTGTACGGCATACTCAAAGTTGATTGCTTTGCCACCAAGATTTTCGCGGCTAACGGTTTTTCGCCAGAGGATCTGGTACAGCTCTTTAAGGATAGTGAAAATAAGGCGGCATTAGAGCCGACCGATTCGCCGCGTATTCAGGAAGCTATTCCGTTTACGGCGTACAGCATAGCGACTCAGTTCGGTATGCCGCTCATAACGCCGGACTGCTTGATGCTCGCTATTTTAGAGGACAGGAACTGCGTCGCGGTGGACGCGCTTTATCATTTGTATAACATCAATACTGCGGCGTACAGAAGATCGATAATATCCTTGCTCCAAAGCGGTATGGCGCTCGGAGGCGACAGATCCGGAATGTTCGGCAGTAGCGGAACAACCGATGACGGGAATGTGAAAAGCCCAGTGCATCAATTGCCGGCACAGCTTGCCGATCTCGGTGTAGACGTTACGCAAAAAGCGCGTGCCAATAAGCTCGATCCTGTTATCGGCAGAGAGCAAGAGGTGTCGAGGCTTATAGAAATCCTTTGCCGCAAGACCAAAAACAATCCCGTGCTTATAGGCGAGCCGGGCGTAGGTAAAAGCGCTATTATCGACGGACTCGCAAGGGCGATTGTGGACGGAAAGGTGCCGAGGCAACTGCAAAACAACATCATATTTTCGCTCAATATCGGATCGCTCATGGCCGGAACGAAATACCGCGGTCAGCTCGAAGAAAAACTGAAATCGGCTATCGATCTCATCATAAACAGCGGAAATATAATAGTGTTTATCGACGAATTGCATACTTTGATGCAAGCAGGCTCCAAGGACGGCGAGGTGACGCCTGCCGACATACTCAAACCTTATCTTGCCCGTGGCGAAATGCAAACAATCGGCGCGACCACTACGGACGAGTACAGAAAATATATCGAAGCCGATAAAGCGATGGAGCGTAGATTCCAGCCAATAACGGTAGAGCCTCCGACTGTCGAACAGACGGTGGAGATATTAAAGGGATTGCGGCAAAACTACGAGAATTATCATAAAGTCAAACTGTCCGACGAGGCTATTATAGCGGCGGCAAAGCTGTCAGACAAGTACATTGCCGATAGGTTTCTGCCCGATAAAGCAATCGACCTCATTGACGAGGCGATGAGCTGTGCAAAAGTCAGCGTGTCGAGCGAGCCTGCCGACGTATCCGATCTCAACGCGCAGCTTGTCGAGTATACCAAGAAAATGAACGAGTGCGTAGCGCGCACCGATTACGCGCAAGCGGAAGAATACAAGCAAAAATGCGCGGAGATAGAGCGCACGATAAAATCAAGAACACTGCAAAATGCGGCGGAGCAAGAGAAAAACACGATGACGATTACCGCCGATAATATAGCCGACGTGGTGGCGCGTTGGACGAAGATACCGGTAAGCAAACTGACGGAAACCGAAAGCGAACGGCTCAAAAACATGGAATCGCTACTTCATAAGCGCGTAATCGGACAGGATAAAGCGGTGGAAGCTGTGGCAAAAGCCATAAGACGGGCGCGCGCCGGGCTTAAAAGCGACAATCGCCCGATAGGCTCGTTTATATTCCTCGGACCTACGGGCGTCGGCAAGACCGAGCTTACAAAAGCGCTTGCCGAGGCGTTGTTCGATAACGAAAATTCGATAATAAGGCTCGATATGAGCGAATTTATGGAAGCGCATTCGGTTTCCAAGCTGATAGGCGCACCGCCCGGGTATGTTGGATTCGACGACGGCGGACAGCTCACAGAAAAAGTGCGCAGACATCCTTACTCGGTCG
This sequence comes from Clostridiales bacterium, assembly GCA_022508445.1. Taxonomy (GTDB): domain Bacteria; phylum Bacillota; class Clostridia; order Christensenellales; family Pumilibacteraceae; genus Anaerocaecibacter. The sequence continues at coordinate 190,852 of JAFLVG010000002.1, forward strand.
TGCTGTTTGACGAGATAGAAAAAGCGCATCCCGATGTTTTCAACACGCTTTTACAAATGTTGGACGACGGGCGGCTCACCGATTCGCAAGGGCGTACAGTGTCATTCAAAAATACAGTCATTATTTTGACAAGCAACGTAGGTGCCGGCGCCGCTGCGGCAAAGCGCGAAATCGGATTCAATGCGCTCGGAAAAAAGGACTCGGAAGTGCGCGACGAGGCGTACATGAATGCTCTGCGTGCAAAGTTCAGGCCCGAATTCTTAAACCGCATAGATGTTATCTGTGTTTTCGACAAGCTCACAAAGGACGATGTGTCGAAGATTGCCGAAATCATGCTTCAAAAAGTGGAAAATTCGCTCAAAGACAAGAACATTACGCTGACAATAACAAAATCCGCGCTTGATTGGATCATCGATAAAGGTTACGACGCCGAATACGGTGCGCGTCCGCTTCGCAGGGTAATCGAGCAAAATGTAGAGGACGAGATTGCGGAAGCGATAATCGACGGTAAAATCAAGGACAACAGCAATGTCAGAGTGGATTGCGTGGACGGAAAAATAGTTATAGGGTAAAGCCTGTAATTTTCAAAAACCCATTTACAAAACCATGTGTTTTTGCTATAATAAAAGCGGAAACAATACAATACAGGAGGCATATTATGATAATCGAATATCTTTGCAAAAACTATGAAGCGAGCGACAAGCTCAAAACCGTTATCGACAAAAAAGTCCAAAAGCTCGACAAGTTTTTCGACGACGACACCCGCATCAAAATCGGGCTCAAAAAGGGAAATACCAGAAGCTTTAACGATCAATACACACTCGAACTTACCGTTCTTTTGGATAATACCGTTCTCCGTGCCGAGGTGACGAGCGATAATATGTACAACAACATCGACCTCGCTCTTCCCAAGCTCGAAAAGCAAATAATAAGACACCACAAAAAGATAGAGTCCAAATCCAAGAAGTTCCGTGCTAAGGGCTTGTCGGTTGAGGAGGAGATCGTCGAGGAAGGCGAGCTTGAAAAGGCTGTCGTTCGTTCAAAGTGCTACACGCTCATTCCCATGTCGATAGACGACGCGATCGAAGAATTGGAGCTTGTAGGACATAACTTTTACGTTTTCCTTAACAAGAGCACCAATTCAATAAACGTGCTGTACGTTCGTAACGACGGCAACTACGGTCTTATCGAAACCGTTGTGTAAAATAATCAAAGCAAAACGCCGATTTATATCGGCGTTTTTTGTGTGAAAAAATGTAATTACAACGCTTGATTTTACATTTTAATAGTTGTACAATATATATATTAAAACCATATTGCATCAAGGAGATTTTGTTAAAATATGAAACTCAAATTCGATTACAACAACATGATGGATTGTGCTATCGGCGCTCACGGCATCAAGCAGTCCGAGATTGACAAGGCGCAAAAGGCGCACGAAGCGGCATACCAAGAGGTTATCGGAAACAGCGGCAAGGGTTGGCAAGAATGGACGGAAACGCCACTTATCGACGAGGCTGCCGTAGCCGAGCTCAATGCATTCGGCAAATCCATTCGCGACAAGGCGTCGAGTTTTGTTGTTCTCGGTATAGGCGGATCGGCTCTCGGTCCCATTTGCGTATTTAATGCGCTTTTGCATTTGCATCACAACGAGCTTCCCAAAGAGATGCGTAAAGCCCCCAAACTCTACGTGGAGGACAACATCGATCCCGAGCGTATGAATGCGCTTCTCGACGTAATAGATATCAAAACCACGTATTTTAATGTTATAACAAAATCTGGCGAAACGAGTGAAACGCTCAGCCAATTCATTATTCTTTACAACCTGCTCAAAAAGGCGGTCGGCGAGAAAGCCGCAAAAGAGCATATTTTCGTCACCACAACGGTCGGAAAAGGCGCGCTTTACGCAGTTGCGCAAAAGGAAGGCTTCAAGGTGTTCGGTATCCCAGCAGGCGTGGGCGGCAGATTCTCCGTGCTTTCAAACGTCGGGCTTGTACCGTTTGCGGTAATGGGCGTGGATATAGAGAGCATGCTCTACGGCGCACGTGCCATGCGCACCGCTTGCGAACGCACAGATATCAAAGCCAATCCCGCACTTATGACGGCGTTTTTGCAAGTATTATCGATGAAAGACGGCAAGAATATCTCGGTCATGATGCCGTATGCCGACGGCTTGAAAACCATGGCGGACTTTTACTGCCAGATTTGGGCGGAGTCGCTCGGTAAAGCAGTAGATAAAAACGGAAAGACCGTAAACTACGGTCAAACGCCTGCAAAATCGCTCGGCGTAACAGACCAGCACAGCCAAGTTCAGTTGTATACGGAAGGGCCGTTCGACAAGGTAGTAACGTTTATAGGCGTCGAAGCCTTCGGATGCAGCGTTGATATTCCGTCTGACGAAACGGCGGACGTCGGCGATTTCCTCAAAGGTCATACACTTAACGAGCTTATCACTGCGGAAAGAAAGTCCACCGAATATGCGCTCACAAAGGCCGGAAGATCGAACTACACAATTCTCATGCCCGAAGTCAATGCGGAAACGGTGGGCGAGCTTCTCATGTACTTCATGTATGTGACCGCTTTTGCCGGTGCGTATTTAAATATCGATACGTTCAATCAGCCCGGCGTTGAAGAGGGTAAAAAGGCAACGTTCGCAATGATAGGGCGTGCGGGCTACGAGCAAAAGCTTGCCGAACTCAATTCGCTCAAAAAGAACGACGCATATATTATAAAATAAAAACTTTTATAAATCGGAAGTTTTGCAAATTTATATCGAATTTGAAAAAAACTATTGCAAATTTATCTTTACTATGATAAAATATTACCGATAAAATCCGGTGGAGGGTGTATTATGAAGTCAGTCAAGGTTAATTTTTCATCTACCGAAAGCGTAAAAGAGTTTGTCAACGCAGTTTCGCGCTATCCGTATGAAGTCGACTTACACAGCGGAAGATACGTCGTTGACGCAAAGTCGCTTTTGGGCATTTTCTCACTCGATCTTGCAAAGCCGATAGTGTGCGAGATTTATAACGACAATTGCGACGAGCTTTTGAAAGATATCAATAAATATATCGTAAAATAATTTCGGAAATTATAAGCGGTAAGAGATAGTCTTGCCGCTTAAATTGTGCCGATTTTCGGAGTACATATGCGTCGTGACTATATAGAAACCATGAAAGCCGACGGACTCGGTGAATTTTTGGATGCTTGCGAAGCGCTTAAAAACTGCAAATTCGTAATTGCCGAGCACAAAATAGCCGCTTTATTGAAAGCGATAGCCGACAATAAACAGCTTTATTCGATGTTCGGTACGGCTCTTTACGGATTCGATTATAAGGTTACTTTTACGGAAAGCATAGGGAACGGCGTGTTTTCGTTGCCGTCCGAGCCTAAAAAGGCGATTGCGCTTGTTTTCAGAATTTTGCTTGATATCGACAGCGGAAAAATGTCCTTGCAAAACTTCCTTGAAGCGTATTTTTACAATACATCGATTAACGAATCATATGCGCGTTTTTGCTTGGAAATCGTTGCGCCGTTCGAAAAATATTGCCGCTCGATGTTCGCGCAATCGGACAAAATAACGCTTGCGGCGGAGCGTGACGGCGATCCTGCGCTTGCTTATGAGAATGTGAACGGAAAATTCAGAGTAAATCTCAAAGCCGACGCGTTGAATTGCGTTGCCGCGCTTAAAGATATTGCTAATTCTGCGATTACGGGCGCTATCGACCGTGCCGAATTCAACGCATGCTTGAATGGACTCTCGCACGCGGTCAAGTCTGACGATTACGATAATATCATCTCGGCGTTTCTCGGCGTGAAATATGCCGTTGCGTATTTCTTCAAATCGACCAAAGAGGCTCTCGAAATATACAGGAAGCTCGAATACGACATTAAGCATCTTGCGGATTGACACATTTTTTCGCACGTAAATAAGTAAAACAAAACCGCGCTCGCATTATGTGAGCGCGGTTGAATTTTGTGTGAAAACTCGGTTTTTAATCGTCATTTGCGATACTAGGATCCGTTTTGGACTCCTCTTTTGGAATAAAACCTTCGAAAATGTAATTATCGCAAATATCTTGCGCCTTTTTCGCCGCAATTTCGTTCTTTACTGTCCATGCGATAACGGGTAGGCCTGCGTTTTTAACGTATTTATTTGGAAGGTTGGAAACCTTGTACGCAATAAAATTGGGGTGCGAAACGTCGAGATATTTGAGTTTTTTAAGTCTGTTCCGCTCTCTTCTGGGCACGTCGATTTCGGGGTGGTGGAAGTACGACGACAACTGTCCGCGCAAGATTTGCGGAGCATTTTTATAGAAATATTGCATAGAGAACGGATCGAAAGACTGAACGGCGTATTCGCCGTTGTACGATTTGAGCATATCGGTCAGTATTTCTTCCAATGCGAAGGACTGTTCTGATTTTTTGATTTCGATAAGCAGCGGCACTTTGCCGTTAACCGTTTCGAGTACGCGTTCGAAAGTGGGGATGCCGTAATCTGTTTTGAGAAGTTTGATTTCGCCGAGATCGGACGCTTTGAGGTTTGCAACATATCCGTCGCGATCGGACATGCGGCTTAATTTATCATCGTGGAATACAACAATTGTGCGGTCGTCGAGAATTCTGACGTCAAGCTCAATAGCGAAACCGTGTTTTACGGAATTTTCAAACGCCGGCAGCGAATTTTCAGGAAATTCGAAATTATGCAGACCGCGATGTGAGATGGGGCGATTTAACACCCATGAAGTCTTGATTTCCATGGAACTACCTTTTAGTGGGATCTTTTCAATTATATCATCTTTGAAATAATTTTACAATTGTTTTTTGATAATTTTAACGAATTTAGTTAAATTTTCGCCTGTATATTGATTTTTATTGATGTTTTACGAACTATATGCTATAATTCAAGCATGGAACGACAGAACTTCATACGCAATTTTTGCATTATTGCGCACATAGATCACGGTAAATCCACTCTCGCGGATAGGCTTATGGAAGCGACCGAGACGCTTACAAAGCGCGAGCTTTCGGCGCAAATGTTAGATAGCATGGACATAGAGCGCGAGCGCGGTATTACTATTAAGCTTACGCCCGTCCGCATGTTTTACGATTATAACGGCAATAGATATACCTTCAATCTCATAGACACGCCCGGGCATGTAGACTTTACTTATGAGGTTTCGCGCTCTCTTGCCGCGTGCGAGGGTGCGGTACTTGTCGTTGACGCCGCGCAGGGTGTGGAGGCACAAACGCTTGCAAATGTGTATCTTGCGCTCGACAACAATCTTGAAATAGTACCGGTGATAAACAAAATAGACCTGCCTGCGGCGCGGCCGGATGAAGTAAAAAAGGAAATAGAAGATATTATAGGGCTTCCTGCCGACGACGCGCCGTGCATTTCCGCAAAGGAGGGAATCAATATCGATGACGTGCTTCGCGCAATCGCAGAAAAAGTTCCTCCGCCGTCAGGGAGTGTTGATAAACCGCTCAAATCATTGATTTTCGATTCGTACTACGATAATTACAAGGGCGCGGTTTGCTTGATTCGCGTAATCGACGGCTCGGTTAAAGCCGGCGATAAGATAATGATGATGTCGACCGGAAAGACCTACGACGTTACCGAAGTCGGGGTGTTTCAGCCCAAACCGGTAGCGGTAAACGTGCTGTCCGCAGGCGACGTCGGGTATCTTTGCGCGTCCATAAAGTCCATTGCGGACACTGCCCCGGGCGATACCATTACTTTTGCCGAGCGTCCTGCCGCCGAACCGTGCCCAGGGTATAAAAAGGTCAAACCTGTTGTGTATTGCGGAATATACCCGGCCGACGGCTCGCGTTACGGCGATCTCAAAGACGCGCTTGAACGCCTTAAATTGAACGACGCTTCGCTGTTTTACGAACCCGAAACTTCAACTGCACTCGGCTTCGGCTTCCGTTGCGGCTTTTTGGGACTTTTGCACATGGAAATCATCGAGGAACGTTTGGAACGGGAATTCGATCTCGACATAATCACTACCGCTCCCGGCGTTGTGTACAAGGTGTATACGGCAAACAGCATGCTCGAAGTAACAAACCCGTCCAATCTTCCGCCGACAGGCGAAATAGACAGAATGGAAGAGCCGGTGGTAACTGCGTCAATATACACTCCGCCAGAGTATATCGGTCCTATTATGGAGCTGTGTCAAGACAAGCGCGGCGAATACATCAATATGACTTATATCGAAAAAACGCGCGTTTTGCTCACGTACACAATGCCGCTCAACGAGATAGTATACGACTTTTTCGACGGCTTGAAATCTCGGTCGCGCGGATACGCGAGCTTCGATTACGAGCAAGCAGGGTATCGAACGAGCGATCTTGTCAAGCTCGATATCATGCTCAACGGCGATATTTGCGACGCATTGAGCATAATAGTACACCGCGAAAAGGCGTATTCGCGCGGCAGAGCAATGGCGGAAAAGCTCAAAGATGTAATTCCCAGAAAGCTGTTTGAAATACCAATTCAAGCCGCGATAGGCGGAAAGGTAATTGCGCGTGAAACCATAAAGGCTCTTCGCAAGGACGTTCTTGCAAAGTGCTACGGCGGCGACGTAACGCGCAAAAAGAAGCTTTTGGAAAAGCAAAAAGAGGGCAAAAAACGCATGCGCCAGTTCGGAACGGTTGAAATTCCTTCCGAAGCGTTCATGTCGGTTTTGAAGCTCGACAACGAAAAAAAATGAGCGCGAAAGAAGTCGCACGAAAGCCATACGGCGCGTATGTGCATATACCGTTTTGTAAATCGAAGTGTTCATACTGCACATTTGTTTCGACCGCCGATTTATCGCTTGAACAAAGATATATTGCGGCGCTCGTCTCTGAGATTGAAGGTAGCTCGCTCCGCGGCACTTTTGTAGATACGATTTATATCGGAGGCGGAACACCGTCTTGCCTTTACAGGGGCGCATTGACGGCAATTTTCTGTGCGCTTAAAAATACATTCGATATTTCAAATGACGTCGAAATAACCGTTGAATGCAATCCGGAAAGCGTGTCGGACTGCTTTATAGACGAATGCTCCGAAAACGGTGTGAACCGCATCAGCATGGGCTTGCAATCGTCCGATAACGAGGTGCTACGAACTATCGGAAGAGCTCACGACTTCGAGAAATTTATATCGGCAATCAGCTTACTGAAAACACGGTTTGAAAATATATCTTCCGATATCATTCTCGGCTTGCCCAAGCAGGAGCGCTTTGACGTGTTGCGGTCGATTGACGTTTTGAAGGACTTTTGCACGCACATATCCGTTTACGCGTTATCGGTGGAGGATGGTACTCCGCTTTTCAGAAGCGGATATGCGGCGGACGATGATTATATAGCCGAGTTGTATGATTGTGCGGTCGAGAGGCTGAATGGATACGGTTTTTCGAGATACGAGGTTAGTAACTTTGCCAAACATGGGAAAAGAAGCAGGCATAACTGCAAATATTGGCAGTGCGATCCGTATATCGGATTTGGCGTAGCGTCACACGGATATGACGGCGATAGCGTGCGGTATTTTCATTCCGACAGTATATCCGATTACATCAAGGATACTAAACCGACTTTTAACGAGCTTACGCCCAAAGACATGTACAACGAATATGTAATGTTGCGCCTACGAACGAGCGACGGAATAGATTTAAGAAAGTTCACACAAAGATTTGGGTATTCTTTCAAAACAAAAAATGCAGACGTGCTTAAATCGCTCGAACGCGACGGACTGATTGAAACAGACGATAATTTTGTGCGCATCGCTCCGCAATGTATGTTTGTGATGAACGGGATCATCGAGCAATTGATGCTTGACTGACACTTGTTATTTTGATATAATATGAATATACTATGATGAAATGTTACGATTACAAATCGGCATTACGACTAAATATGCTCGATCCGAAATTAAGGCTGCTGCATAAGCTTAACACCTTTGCGGTGTTAGCCATACTTTTCGGAAGCGCCGCGGGACTTTTGCTTAACTACTGCCTGCGAATGATAGGGGCGGCAGGCGGAATGTATTTTGTATACGCGTTATGCGGATTTGCATTGTGCTTAATTTATCCTTACGTACATGAGTTTGCTCACGCTTTTGCGGTTATTATCATAAAGCGCCAAGTACCCAACGTTAAATTCGGCAAGCTCGCGGCGTATTGCGGATCACCGGATATCGTTTTCTCGAAAATGCAATACTATTTTGTCGCGGCATTCCCGTTTGTGTTTTATTGTTTAATCTTGATACCGCTTTGCGTCATTATTCCGGCGATGTATTTCCCGTTACCGTTTATGCCGCTTATCTACAATGTGTTTGGCTCCGCCGCCGACGCGTTTATGATAAGAATTGCCGTAAAAACGCCGAAAGGAAGTATAATTGTGGACAGCGGAACCGAAATTGTCACTTATATTCCGCTCAAAATCGAACAGAAATCATAATCATTTTATAATTCGGCACATAACCTTATAAAAGATAAACATATATAAGAACAAACAAAGCCGTATAGCGTTAAACGCGCATACGGTTTTTGAAAAAAGGTGTAAGATTTTCATAAAAAAAGATTGACAAAGAAGGGGTTATATGGTAAACTTGTTTTAGCAGTCAAAGGTTGTGATTGCTAATTTGTTCGGACTTGGATGTTCGGGTTTAAAATGGGTTTGACCGGTAGAAAGGAAAAAATACTTCAAGCGGTTGTTGACGGGTATATAGAAAACTGTCAGCCTGTTTCAAGCTCCGAAATCAAAGAAAAACACCTTCCTGCGCTTTCTTCTGCGACAATTCGCAACGAAATGGCGGCGCTTGAAGAAATGGGGTATCTTACGCAGCTTCACACCTCGTCCGGCAGAGTCCCGACGGCGGAAGCGTATCGGCTCTATGTCGAAAAGCTCATGCCTCGTCGCAAGCTTACACGTTCGGAGTTGAAAATCGTAAAGCGGTATTTCAACAAAAAAGTTACCGAGCTTGACGAGGTTCTCAAAAGCACCGCAAAGGTAATTTCAGAGATAACGAACCTTACTTCGGTCGTGTACGCGCAAAACCCGGAAGACGCCACCGTTTTGAACATTCGCATAGTCAGAATAACCGATTCCACCGCTTTGATTGTTATCGTCACCAATCTCGGGGTACTCAAAGATACGACCGTGCATATTGGTCAAGGCGTGACAGACGAATACTGCGATCAAGCGTCTAAATTCGTTACGAGCGCGTTCGCCGGGCATAAGATAAGCGAGATAAACAAGCCGAAGGCGATAGTAAAACAGGTCAAGAAAGAGTACGAGCGAGTGTTCGACACGATTTTGAGAATTTTCAAATCGTACACGCATGAAGAAATGTTTTCGGATATAGTTCTCGAAGGCAGTGCGAAGATTCTCGAACAGCCAGAGTACGCCAATTTGCAAAAGGCGAAAGCAATGCTCGAATTTCTGGACGCGAAAGACGAACTCGTGCCGGTGCTGCAAAATTCGGACGATATGAACATTTCGATTAAAATAGGTAAAGACAACGAGATTAAACAGGGCATGCCGGAATGTGCTATCGTAACCGCAAGCTATAATATCGACGGCGTTACGGTCGGTAATGCCGGCGTAATCGGTCCCATCAGAATGGACTATTCAAAAGTAATATCGGTGTTGGACTACTTGTCAAAGACTGTGCAAATGTTGCCGGCAGGCGAAAGTGCAAGCAGAAACGACGAAGAGCCCGACACGGGAAAAACCGACAATGTGTCGGAGTAAAATTATAATTTAAGTATGCGGAGGACATAATGAACGACGAAAAGACCAGAGAGCGTACTCGTGAACTGCCGGTCGTAGAGATGCAGCAGGAAGAATTTAAGGCCATGCAAAACCAGATGGTCGCCGTATCTCAACAGTTGAGCATTGCGCAAGCTATCGCCGTAAAAGAGAAAGCACGTTCCGAAGAGCTGTCTAACTTGGTCAATCGTATGCAGGCGGACTTTGACAACTACCGCAAGCGTATGAACGAGAACAACAAAAAGTTGAAAGAGGACGGAATTTGTGCCGTACTCGAAAAGCTCATTCCGGAGCTTGACGTACTCAAACAAGCTATTCAAACCATCACCGATCCCAAGGTTGCGGAAGGCGTCAAAATGATTTATCGTCAAGTTGTCGATATTCTTACGGCGTTCGGCGTTGAGGAGATACCTGCGCTCGGTTTGCAGTTCGATCCCAACCTGCACAACGCGGTGATGCAAACAAAGACAACAGATCCCTCTAAGGTCAATATGATCGTAGAGGTCTATAACAAAGGCTACAAGTTGGGCGACCGTATATTGCGGCACAGCGTCGTAAGAGTCGCCAATTAAGCAAATAAATTTATAAATAACTATTTTGGAGGATTTATTTTATGGGCAAAATCATTGGTATTGACTTAGGTACTACCAATTCATGTGTGGCCGTTCTCGAAGGTGGCGAGCCGGTTGTAATTCCCAATGCAGAAGGCGGTCGTACAACACCGTCTGTTGTCGGTTTTGCAAAGGACGGCGAGCGTCTTGTAGGTCAGGTTGCAAAGCGCCAAGCGGTTGCAAACCCCGACAGAACGATCATATCGATTAAGCGTGATATGGGTACGTCCAGGAAAGTCAACATCGACAGAAAAGACTACTCGCCGCAAGAGATTTCCGCTATGATCTTGACAAAGCTCAAACGCGACGCCGAAAGCTATCTCGGCGAAACTGTTTCGCAGGCGGTTATCACCGTTCCCGCATACTTCAACGACTCGCAGCGCCAAGCTACAAAGGACGCCGGCAGAATCGCAGGTCTCGAAGTTTTGCGTATTATCAACGAGCCTACGGCGGCGGCGCTCGCTTACGGTCTCGATAAGGGACAAAATTCCAGCCAGAAGGTCTTTATTTACGACTTAGGCGGCGGTACGTTCGATATTTCGATTCTGGAAATAGGCGACGGCGTATTCGAGGTTTTGGCGACTGCCGGTGATACAAGACTCGGCGGCGACGACTTCGACCAGGTTATCATCGACTACCTTGTTCAAGAGTTTAAGAACGATCAGGGCATCGATTTGAGCAAGGACCGTATGGCAATGCAACGCCTTAAAGAAGCTGCGGAAAAGGCCAAGATCGACCTTTCCGGTACGCAGAAGACAACGGTCAGCCTTCCGTTCATTACGGCGGACGCTACCGGCCCCAAGCATTTGGAATACGAGATTACGAGAGCAAAGTTCGAAGCGCTTTCTCAAAAGCTCGTCGATCGCTCCATCGAGCTCACCAAAAAGGCTATGTCGGACGCAGGCTTTACCAACAACGACATCGACAAGGTTATCATGGTCGGCGGTTCGACGCGTATACCCGCGGTTGTCGAGGCTGTTCGTAAGCTTTCCGGCAAAGAGCCGTTCAAGGGAATTAACCCCGACGAATGTGTTGCCGTCGGTGCGGCTATTCAAGGCGGTGTTCTTGCCGGCGAGGTTAAGGACGTTCTCCTTCTCGACGTTACTCCGCTTTCGCTCGGTATCGAAACTGTCGGCGGTATATTCACCAAGCTTATTCCGAGAAACACGACAATCCCGACCAAGAAGTCGCAGGTATTCTCGACCGCTACCGACAATCAGCCTTCGGTTGATATTCACGTTTTGCAGGGCGAGCGCGAAATAGCCGCTCACAACAAAACCCTTGCACGTTTCGAGCTCGGCGGTATTCCGCCTGCACCTCGCGGCGTTCCCCAAATCGAGGTTACGTTCGATATTGACGCAAACGGTATCGTTCACGTTTCCGCAAAGGACAAGGGAACAGGCAAGGAGCAACGCGTCACCGTTACCGCATCCACTAACCTTACAGAGGCTCAAATTCAACAGGCTATCAAGGACGCGGAGAAATTCGCTGACGAGGACGCGCAACGCAAAGAAGTCGTCGATGCAAAGAACCAAGCGGATATGCTTGTATTCTCTATCGAGAAGTTCTTGCGCGAGAACGGCGACACCATTTCCGCCGATGAAAAAGACGAGCTCAACAAGGAAATGGCAAACGTGAGAGAGGTCATCAAGACCGAAGATTTGGAAGCTATCCGCGACGCAGTGGAAGTTCTCCAAAAACTTTCCAACGGCATATTCTCCAAACTCTATGAGAACGGCACTGCTCAACCCGAAGAGAATGTTGTAATTGATAATGCCGAGGAAGTTGTAGACGATAACAATATGTAATGCCTATCTGCATAAATTTTGTAATGTAAAGGTACGGCATCTTTCGTGAATGCGGAGTTAAAATATGGCAAAGAATTATTATGAATTGTTGGGCGTATCCAAAACCGCATCCGACGATGAGCTTAAATCGGCGTTCCGCAAACTTGCCCGTCAGTATCACCCCGATTTACACCCGGGCGACGAGGTAGCCGCAAACAAGTTTAAAGACATCAACGAGGCATACGAAACGCTTTCAGATCCGCAAAAACGCTCCGAATACGACGCCGCCCAAGCAGGTGGCGGCGCCGGATTCGGCGGAGCAGGCGGAGCCGGTGGTGCGGGCGGCGCGCGTGGCGCCGGTGGCGGAAGCTTTTTCGACGATTTCGTAAACATGTTCGGCGGCGACCATCACGGCGGTCAAAGTAGCAACGGCGGCGATATCAGCCTGAATGTAACGCTTTCGTTCGAGGAAGCGGCTTACGGCACGCAAAAGGAAATTACCGTCAACCGACTTGAACCGTGCGGAGCATGTCGAGGCACGGGCGCGAAAAACGGCACGCAGTTTGTCAAGTGTACGAATTGCGGCGGTACGGGTAAGGTCAGATACGCGCAAGAGACGCCGTTCGGAAGAGTTGTCAGCATGAAGCCTTGTAATATCTGCGGAGGTACAGGTCGTAAGGTTACGGAGCCTTGTACTGTTTGCGGTGGACGTGGTTCTATGCGCAAAAACTCCAATCTTCGTATAACTTTCCCACCCGGTGTCGAGCATAACCAAATCATGACGATACAAGGCGAGGGCGAGCGTTCGAGATCAGGTTCAAAAGCGGGAAACCTTATATTGACGATAACGGTTATGCCGCATAGGCTGTTCCGCCGTAAAGGATTGGATTTGCTTGTTGACATACCCGTGTCGTTTACGCAAGCGCTGCTTGGCGACAAAGTACTCGTACCCGCATTAAGAGGCAATAAGATAGCTTTCTCGTTGCCCGAAGGCGCGCAGAGCGGAATGACGTTCAAGCTCAAAGAACAAGGTTTGGAAAACCCCAAAAAACAATTGAAGGGCGACTTACTCGTAACTATCGATATCGAGTTGCCCCGCAACCTTACAAAAGACCAAAAACAAAAAATCAAGGAGCTTCACGAGAGCTTTAAAGTTGAACAATACGATAAAGCGCGTGAGTTCATAAAGAAATAATACTTTGGGCAAAAGCCGCCGCACGCCTATTTGTTCGGCGGTTATTTGCGTTTTAGAATAACGGTGCATGTTTTCTTTGCATGCCTTAATATTCAATGCTACCGAAACGGAGAAAGCTATGAAAGTTTTAGTAATAAATGCGGGAAGTTCCTCGCTCAAATATCAATTGATAGAAACAGATACGGAGTCGGTCTTGGCAAAAGGCGTTTGCGAACGTATTGGTATGGACGGATCTACGCTCAACCATACGGGCAAAGCCGCTGTCAAGCTTCAAGCCGCCATGCCTACACATAAAGAGGCGATCAAGCTCGTCCTCGACGCACTCGTCAATGCGGACTACGGCGTTATTTCATCTATGACTGAGATTGCCGCCGTAGGACATCGTGTTTTGCATTCGGCCGAGGATTTCAACGACTCCATTCTCATCACGCCAGAAACGCTCAAAATAATCGAGTCCAATATCGATCTCGGACCGCTCCACATGCCGCCCAATATCATGGGTATAAAAGCGTGCCGTGAGGTTATGCCTAATGCGCCGATGGTAGCGGTATTCGACACGACTTTCCATTCGACCATGCCCGACTACGCGTACATGTACGGAATCGATTACGACGATTACAAGAAGTACAAAGTGCGCAAATACGGTTTCCACGGCACGAGCCACGCCTACGTATCGGGCAGAGCGTCAGCACTTATGGGTACGGACAAGATTAAAACCGTAGTATGCCATTTGGGCAACGGCGCAAGCATAAGCGCGGTAAAGGACGGCAAGTGCGTAGATACGTCGATGGGCCTTACGCCTCTCGAAGGGCTCATTATGGGCACGAGAAGCGGCGACCTCGATCCTGCCGTTATAGAATATCTTATGGGCAAGAAGGGATATGACGTACATCAAATGACCGATTATCTCAACAAAAAATGCGGTGTTTTGGGCGTCAGCGGAGTCAGCTCCGATTTCCGCGATCTCGAAAAGGCGTTCAACGAGGGCAATCAAAGGGCCAAGCTCGCACTCGATATGTTCAGCTACCGCGTCAAGAAATACGTAGGCTCGTATGCCGCCGCTATGGGCGGACTCGACTGCCTCGTGTTTACGGGCGGTATAGGCGAGCATACCGTGTGTGTTCGTGAAGCCGTATGTAAAGACATGGAATTTTTGGGCGTTGTCTTGGACAAAAAACTCAACGCCGATCCACCGCGTGATACGGAATTCGAAATCAGCTCGAAGAAATCCAAAGTTAAGGTCTATATAATTCCCACTAACGAGGAATTATATATCGCGCGCGAAACTTTGAAGCACAAAGACGATTGAAACGTTCGATTGTAAGCGAGATAATACAGACGCTGTACCCGGACGATATCAAATGTATCGTATGCGGCAGAGAAATGCATGGCAATCGCTACGGATTGTGCGGCGACTGTAAACTCGAAATTAACGATAATTATTGTGTTCGGTGCGGAAGGCATAAAGTAGGTGTCGGGGATTATTGCGGCACTTGTTCCGACCATGTCTTGTATTTTGACGAGGCGCGTTCGGCAGTCAATTATGTCGGTGACGCAAAAGAAATTGTGCAACGCTTGAAATACGGATCGGCGCGCTATCTTGCTCGACCGATGAGCCAATATCTTTTGGACGTTTTGTTGCTGTCCGACTGGGATATCGATTGCATAACCTTTGTGCCGCTACATAAAAAACGCCAACGTAAGCGCGGATACAATCAGGCCGAGTTGCTTGCAAAAGAGCTCGCAAGTCATGTTGACGTTCCGTGCTTAAAGCTGCTTGAAAAGGTAAGAGCTACAAAGAATCAAACCAATCTCGACAGAAATGAGCGCATGGAAAACTTGCGCGGCGCATTCGAAGCTGTGACAGCACCGCCCAAACACGTTGTGATCATTGACGATGTTATGACTACTGGCTCTACGCTCAACGAATGCTGTAAAACCCTCAAAAAAGCGGGCGCGACGGTGGTGTACGCTTTGACTTTTGCGTCTGTTCCAGAACGTCCGTCACTCGATACCAAGGTGCAAAATATAGCCGATTTCGGTAACAAATAACTTGACTATATGGCAAATAAGTGCTAAAATAATATCGATACGGTGAACTGAATGTTTGTGTATCGTTATAGATTTTACGTTGTGGGTTAATTCACCCCGACATATCATAAATCAAAATATTATAAGGAGAATGTCATGACGCTACTTTCAAGTACGGAAGCTGTTTTATATGCGGTTTTGCCTATAATCGGCGTGATTGTCGGTGCGGCGATTGGTATTTTAGTGTTTCATATGTACCAAAGCAAAAAGCTCGGCGCGGCAAAGCAGGCAGCGAATAAAATGGTTGAAGACGCCGTAAACGAAGTAAAAGAAATGCGCAAGACCGCGGCGCGGGAAGCAGAAGAAGAACTCGCAAAAGAACGCAACAAGCAAGAGAAGGAGCTACGCGAGAAGCAAGCAAACCTCTCTCGCTCCGAACAGCGCATTTTACAGCGCGAGGAAACGTTGGACAAAAAAGAGCAACTGCTCGATAAAAAATCCGACGATTTAGACGCGCAACGCAACGCACTTGCTCAAAAGCAAGCCGAGGCGGACAAGCTCAAAGCCGAGCTTGCCGGCGCTCAAAGCAAAATTTTGGAAGAGATCCAGCATGCCGCAGGCATGTCCAAGGAAGAAGCAAAAGAAAAACTCATCGACATCATACGCGACGAAGCAAAACACGACGCGGCAAAAATGGTGCGCGAGATAGAAGCAGAGGCGAAGGAAGAAGCCGATAAACGCGCGCAAAAGATAGTGTCGCTTGCCGTTCAACGCTGTGCAGTCGATCACAGCGCGGAGATTACCGTCTCTACGGTCGCTCTTCCCAACGATGAAATGAAGGGCAGAATAATAGGCAGAGAAGGCCGCAACATTCGCGCTCTTGAAACGGCAACGGGCTGCGACCTTATTATCGACGATACGCCCGAAGCGGTCGTGCTGTCTTGCTTCGATCCCATTCGCAGAGAGGTCGCTCGGATTGCGCTCGAAAAGCTCATAAGCGACGGTCGTATTCACCCCGGCAGAATAGAAGATCTCGTCGAAAAGGCGCAAAAAGAGGTCGACGTCAAAGTTAAAGAGGCGGGCGAAAACGCTATGTACGAAACGGGTGTTTTCGGACTCAACCCCGATCTTGCACGTATACTCGGTCGTTTGCGCTTCCGCACAAGCTACGGTCAGAACGTATTGCGGCATTCGATAGAAACGTCCAATCTCGCAGGCATTATGGCCGCAGAGCTCGGCGCGAACGTTCCGCTTTGCAAGCGTGCAGGCTTGTTGCACGATATAGGTAAAGCGCTCGACCACGAGCTTGACGGAACGCACGTATCCATCGGCGTGGACGTTGCCAAAAAATACAAAGAGAGCAAAGAGGTCGTGCATTGTATTGCCGCGCACCACAACGACGTAGAGCCCGAAACGATAGAAGCAGTTATCGTTCAGTGCGCAGACGCCATTTCGGGCGCACGTCCAGGCGCGCGCCGCGAGTCGCTTGATAACTACGTCAAGCGCCTTGAAAAGCTCGAAGAGATTGCCAACAGCTATGAAGGCGTCGAAAAAGCGTTTGCCGTTCAAGCCGGACGCGAAGTGCGCATAATAGTTAAGCCCGAAGTGATTGACGATGTCAAGGCTATGTATATGTCAAAGGAAATCGCCAAGCAAATCGAGCAAGATATGCAGTATCCCGGGCAGATTAAGGTCAACGTAATACGTGAAACCCGTGCTGTGGAATACGCAAAGTAATGCAAAGTAAATTAAAAAGCGGCTTAATGCCGCTTTTTTGATTGTATATAGATTGTTTTTTCGATAATTCATATTTTATTTTGACAAATACGGACAAAATTGTCCGTATTTTTTTTGTTATTCTTTAAAAGGAGTTTGCAGTATGAAGATCGAACATTACAGAAAACCGGACGAATTGCATATTAAATTATGCGGTGAACTCGACGAGCATCACAGCGCGTATGTCCGCATGTCGCTCGACTCGCTAATCGACGACGGCAATATCAAGCGGCTGTATATAGATATGTCCAATCTGTCGTTTATGGATTCGACGGGTGTAGGCGTTTTGATCGGGCGGTACAAACGTTTAAAGCCGCACGGCATTCCCATTTACATTCAGTCACCGACGCCAACGGTGGATAGGGTTTTGGGACTGTCCGGCATTTACAACATTATGATTAAGGCAGGTTGACTATGAAAAATCAAATGACGGTTACTTTCAATGCGATATCGGAGAACGAGGCGTTTGCGAGAAACGCGGTAGCGGCGTTTTGCGTGTCGCTCGATCCCACGGTCGATCAGATAAACGATATCAAAACCGCAGTATCGGAAGCTGTAACCAACAGCATAGTTCACGCGTATCCGCAGAACGCGGAAAAAGAGCAAATTACCATCACGACTACGGTCGATGATGATTCCGTACATATCGTCGTTTCGGATAACGGTATAGGCATCGACGACTTAGAAGTCGCAAGACAGCCGTTTTATACCACAAAGCCGGAACAGGAGCGCAGCGGCATGGGCTTCACCGTTATGGAGTCGTTTATGGACTTATTATCGGTGGAGAAGAACACACCTAACGGTACCGTTGTGACAATGACAAAGACGATTCGAGGTGCGGATTGGAAAAAGAAGAAACATTAAAACTTATTGAATCGGCACAAAGCGGAGACAAGTCGGCGAGCGAACAACTTTTAACCTGCAATTCTCCGCTTATAAAGTCGGTTATTCGGCGTTATAGGAACAAGGGCGTAGAGTACGACGATCTTTATCAGCTAGGTTGTGTAGGGTTTATAAAAGCGATTAAAAACTTCTCGACCGAATACGATGTTCGATTCTCGACCTATGCCGTTCCAATGATTGCAGGCGAGGTAAAGCGGTTTTTGCGCGACGACGGGCCGGTCAAGGTTTCGCGTGGCACTAAATCCGCCGCGATAAAGATTGCCAAATATATAGAAGAATACAAGCGTGTTCATTGTGATTCTCCGACAATCGAAACGATAGCAAAGCAGTTTGAGTTGGAGCCGCAAGAAGTCGTGTTTATCATCGATTCCGGAAAGTACCCTGTCTCCATTTATGACAGCAACGACGACAATTCAAGGTCGTTGATGGATAAACTTCAAACCTCCGAAAACGAGGATGAAAAGCTCGACAAAATGATGCTTAAAAAAATTATAGGCGAGCTTTCTCCGCGCGACAGACAAATCATACTCCTTCGGTACTTTGCCGATAAAACTCAATCGGAAGTTGCGCGTGTACTGAAAGTATCGCAAGTACAAATTTCGAGGCTGGAAAGCAAGATACTCGGTCGAATACGGTCAGAGTACGGCGAAGCGTAATCGAATTATTATACTATAAATAAAGATGTCTTAAAAAAGATGTGTTCGAATTTTTTGAACACATCTTTTTCGCGTATAATATCTTTGCACTTTTGACAAATTAGTTATATGAAAAATCAAAACGAACGTATCGGCGAGGGGCTTATAGCTGTAACAGAGCGTGAGCAATGGGCTAGGCAAGGCAAGACTCGCGGAAAACACGGAAGATAGGTGTTGTATGTCGGAAAGCACTAATACTATAAAAGCGCGTAACGATAGATATAACGAATATGTCGAGACTGTTACGCCCAAAACCAGCATGTCGAAAGCGCTGTTACACAGTTTTGCTGTTGGCGGAATAACGTGCGTAATCGGTCAGGGCATAGGTGATGTGGTGATGCTGATTTCCCCCACGATGTCCAAGGATATGGTATCCAACATAACGTCGATGATTCTTGTGACGATAGCCATACTGCTGACAGGTCTCGGCGTTTTCGATGTGATAGCGCGGCAAGGCGGCGCAGGCTCGTTTTTGCCTATAACGGGATTTGCAAACGCCATGGCGAGCGCGTCAATGGAATTCAAAACGGAAGGCCTTATTTTCGGAACGAGCGTTAAGCTGTTTTCGGTAGTCGGACCTGTTGTGGTAAACGGCATTGTTTGGTCGAGCTTGGCAGGGTTAATAAATCTTTGGATATTGGGGATGGCATAGATGTCTATATTTAAAAGATTAAAACGCAACGTACCGGAATCTTTTGATGGATTCGATAATAAGACTTTCAATCCGCCGACCGGCTTTTCTCGGCGTCAGAGGGTAATGCGGTTTTTCAATACGCCGCGCATTGTCGGCAGAATGAGCGTTGTCGGAGAAAAAGAATCAAAAGGGCCCGTCGGCAAATATTTTTCAAAATGCGAAACCGACGATAAGATGGGCGAAAAAACGTTCGAGCGCGCGGAAATACGCATGCTTGATACGGCCGTTCGCGGTGCGGTGCGCGACGCAAGGCTCGAAATCGAAGATATAGACGTTATGATTTCAGGCGATTTGCTAAACCAAATGACAACGTCAAGCTATGCCGCGCGTGATATCGGCGTGCCGCATATAGGCATTTACGGTGCATGCTCGACTATGACGGAAGGGCTTATGCTTTCGGCGACGCTTGTCGATAGCGGATATTTTTCTAATGTTATTTGCGCCGCGTCAAGTCATTTTGCAACGGCAGAACGACAGTTCAGATACCCGTTGGAATACGGTTGTCAACGTCCGCCTTATGCGCAATGGACGGTGACCGGCGCGGCGGCGTCCGTAGTATCACAAAATACTGCGGAGACCGAGCGCTTTCCCAAAATTGTTATGGCAATCCCGGGACTTATTACAGATTACGGCGTAAACGACCTAAACAATATGGGCGCGGCAATGGCACCCGATAATGTTATAATAGCACCATATTACGGCAAATATATGACGCTTTGGCACAAAAATACCGTCAAAAGGAGGTGATACGGCTATTCAGCCTAATTATATATAAAGAGGAATAACTACTTATGAAAAACATTCCGCCGATAAGAAAGCACACGGGCGCTATCGTGTGCGACAGGGCATACATGCAGGGCGATAGGGAGGTTTTGCGGCGCGACTACGCCGACGGATATGTCGACCTGATTACATACAATGCCGAAAAGCGCTTATGGATATTCGAAACTTACGCAAAAAAAGAAATACTCGGCATGGATTATGACTTCGAGTATTGCTTGTCTGTACCGTATTTATGCGGACTGTATTTTGTATCGGCTGTCGTTCTGCGCGAGGTCAAACGCAAGTGAGCGCTCGATGCCGCACCGAAAGACAGCTATGAAGAGCTTTCTACAAGATCATATCCGCGTTGATCGAGATTTGAGAATTTGTGGTTGTCGATCGTAGGCGTAAAAACATAATTTTTCGGCAAGGCAGACGGGGCATAGCCGGTATACTTTTTGAAGATATCGTTGAAATTGCGTATCGTTCCGAACCCGCATAAAGCGGAAATTTGAGTCATGGAATAATCGCCGGTCTTTATCAGCTTAATGGCTTTTTGAACGCGCATGCAATTGATGTAATATATAAGATTGACGCCTGTTTTTTCGGTGAAT
Organism: Clostridiales bacterium; assembly: GCA_022508445.1. GTDB lineage: Bacteria > Bacillota > Clostridia > Christensenellales > Pumilibacteraceae > Anaerocaecibacter. Next base: position 211,679 of record JAFLVG010000002.1, read on the forward strand.
AAACGCGAAACATAGCTGGCATTCATATTCATAAACTTTGCCGCATCATCTAATGTATACTCCTCCGCATTAGCTTCTATATCGCAAAGCAAATCGGCGAATTTGTCGTCAATCCCGTCGCGCAGTTTCTTTTGCGTGGTGGGGAAATCGCGGAACAGCTTTACCATAAGTCCGGTAATCGCGGCAGAAGTTATAATATTATACATGAGTTGCTTTTTCTTCAACTCGTCCAAAGCGATGTTATACGCTTCGCTGACCGCACCGCCGTTATCGATAAGCGGTGAGCTGAGCGTGATATCGATGGCAAAATCATTTATGATCGATCTGTCAAACACCAAAACCAAAAGGAGGGTGGATTCATCGATAGAAGTCATTTGGTGCAGAATACGGCTGTCAAAGAACATCGCATTGCCTTGCGATATACGATAATTCTTTCCGGAAGTAAAAACTTCCATCATACCGCGCTCGACATAAATAAGCTCACACTCATCATGCCAGTGGAGCATATTTTTGGAGTTGCGGTATTTGCCTACCCAAATACGCTCTCCGTTATAGTATACCCATTTCTCGCGTGCGGTATCCATTTATATATTATAATATAAATCAAACAAAATGTCAATATGCAAAATGTAATTATGCAAGTAAAAAAACTTCCATTAGTGTCAAAAAAACCTCTTGCAATCTTCAAACTCTAATTGTTACAATCATACTGTACAACCAAATAACTATTAAGGGGGGGGGTAAAAAATGAGAATAGGCAAAAAGGGATTGTTAGTGACTGTCATGGTGATGATTGTCACCGCAGTTTTCACTCTTTTGGCGTGTGGCGAAGCCGAAAAAACGCCGCCCAAGACAACGGCAGGTGCATATTATCTGTCCGTATGCGACGGCGGTGAGTGGCAGACCTACACGTCGGACAGCTCCATACCTGCGGCAAAGAAGTTTACGCAGGACGCGCAAAATAAATCCGTCTATACTCTTGTTATCGCTCTTGATGAGGGAGCATTGATAAGAATTGCACAAGTCGGATCTACTGCAACCTACGGCGCCGACGAGCTTTTGAGCTCGCAAGACTACCTCGTAGAGGGCAGCAACAACGCCATATCGGTAGCGGCATCGGGCACGTACACATTCACGTTCGACGCGACCGACAATTCTATCACGTATAAGTACAAAGAGAACGGCACGGGCCCCGAAGCTTTGCTTGTGTCAATCGACAACGTTACGGGTGCTATCACACTCAAATACAACGACACTCCCAAACAGCTGACCGCTACCGTAACTTTCAGTGACACATCGACGTCTTCCGAAGGTATCGAGTGGGAAAGCTCCGAAACGGGTGTTGCAACTGTTGTTAACGGTCTTATCACACCGGTAAGCGCCGGAACAACCGTAATCAAGGCGAGCTACGCCGATATTGAAGACACCGTAACCGTACATGTCAACGGTGAAGTCACGATTGCCCCCACAGACTTGACTTTGAATGTCGGTCAGTCGGAGCCCGTTGTCGCAACGGTTGCGGGTGGCGCTATCATTTACGAATGGGCTTCGTCGAATGAAGACGTAGCGACTGTAACACAAGAAGGCGTAGTCACCGGTCACGCCGCCGGTGAAGCCGAAATAACGCTTGCGTATTACGAAAGACCGAATACAACTTTGAAGCGTTTGCCTTGTGCAGTTAAGGTTAACACTCCGGTTTCGAGAATAGATCTCAGTACTACCAAGTTGACCGTCAGCTTAGATAGTCCTGAAACGCTTACCGTAACTATCTCGCCGGACGACGCGACAAACCAAGAATACAGCTGGGATATTGCGACAGAGGACGATGCCGATGCCGCGGATATCGTAAGCGTAACCAAAGCGGGCAAAACGTTGACTATAACCGGCAAGACAGTCGGCACCGTAACGCTCACTGTCACGTCCGCCGACGACGACACGAAAACCGCAGAGTGCGTCATCAATGTTGTCGAAGCAGGCGAGGCTATTGTCAAAATTGTCGACAGTAACGACGAGGCCGTGGACGGAATAACTCTTCACAAAACAACAAACAGCACGGCTACGCTCAAAGTCAGCGTGACCAATGATACTGTTCAGTCCGTTGCATGGCTGAGCAGCACCACTGCCGTAGCTACCGTAACCGCGTCCGGAGAAACCACAACCGTCACATCCGTAGCGTTCGGTACGACTACCGTTACCGCGACCGTAACGCTCGAAAACGGCGGCGAGAAGAAAGTAACCTGCAAAGTCCTCGTTGCGCCTTCGACGTTCTATCTGTACGGCGACTACGGTAATCCCACTTGGTCGAGCGATATCGAAAATCTTACAGCAAGTAAAATGGTCTTTGCCGAAACCGAGCAAAAAGGCATTTACAAGCTTACATTCGATTTGCTGAACGGTAAGAACTTCCGTATAGGTCATGACGACGGCTTCTCAGGTAATGTCAGTAATTGGGCGTGGGTAGGTCTTAACTATGACCGACGCGATCAAGCATCATTTACCGAATTAGGTCTTGATTATGCCGGTGACAAAGACAACAACATTAAACCTACCGTTTCCGGCAACTACACGCTCACGGTTGATTTAACAGACGGTCTCGCCGTTATATATGCCGTGCGCAACTCGATTGCCGTTACCGGCATTACCGTAACAAATACCGGAGCGGTTTCACTTAAAGCCGGTGATCCCGAAAATAATTCAACTACTGTTACGCTTGCCGTTCAGCCGCAAAATGCTACATATACGGCTGATGACATAACGTGGTCGTGCGCCAACGGCGATGTTACTCTTGTCGAGGCTCCCGGTAAGATGTCGGTCACCGTTACCGTCAATGACGACGCGGCTACCGGTAATGCAGTAGTCAAATGCGAGGTCAAAGGCAAAGAGGACAGCGTTACTATTTCGCTTGTTGCGGCGCAAGGCGAAGTGCAGCTTGCAGACAAAGTAGTGTTCGCGCAAGAGGCATATCAATTCGACGTATCGACAATCACGTGGCAGGACGGCTGGACGGCGACTGTTTCGGCTCTTGCCAAGACCGAGGACGATGAGCTTGCCACCAATTCGAACGTTGAATATACTTGCGACGACAGCGGTGTTACAGTCAACGCCAATAGCGGTGCAGTTACTGCCACTAAACTCGGCACGTATACGATTACGGCAACAGCGTTGGACGGCTCCGGCGTATCGGAAGAAGCGAAGGTGACCTTCTATTCGAAGAAGATTTATATTTCGGGCGACCATAACAGTTGGACTCCCGGATCGAGCGATAACTTTAAGGACGACGGCACTCATAAGACGTTCACGTTAAAAATAATGCTCTCATCGGGCAACTTATCGATGATTGCTTTTGACGGAATAAGCAGCTGGGATATTAGCGCCATTGTCGCTTCCGATATCGCTCCGGGCTCGGACGCTTCCGCAAGCGGCAGAAATATTAAGGTTTCGAACACGGGTGTATTCCAACTTACATTGGATTTGTCCGGTCCGAATGCGCAGGTGACGTACAAATATCTCGGAATTGTTTCGTTAGTGCTTTCTGCGGGCGGTGGTTCGTCATCTGTTAATTGCACACAACTTACGGAAGATTGGAAGTACACTATGACCGCGGTTGCCGAATGCACAGCGGAAACCGAGTACGGCATCTCTGTTAACAAATTCGGAACTACGATTAACATTACCGATCCTACTAAATTCAGCGGTGCCGCCCTTGAAAAGTTTGATTACGTGGCAGCGAACGGTACCTTCAAGTGCCTTGAAGACGGCAAGTATCAAATCGACGTAGTCTTAGACGATGAAGGTGAGTACACCGTAACAATTTCCAAAGTTTCTCTTGGCGAGGAAAGTACGGCATATTCGGTGTATTTGGAACTTTATTATGATAGCGGTTATTCCGAAAGTTCTGCCGCTGCCTCCAATCCTAAACTTTACTTTAATGAAACTACCGGAATATACACGGCTTTCGTTACATTGAATTTGGATAAGGCGTGGAGACACTTCGGCATTACAGTTCGCAGTACGGACGGCAAAACAACGCATGTAACAATTAAGCCGAACGGAGCTGATAATGGCGCGACGGCAGGTTTTGTCGGAGCAAACACTATCAATGACGCCGGCTTGTTAGATAGCTCTTTGTACTGGGCTACCGGTTTCTACTCCGCTTCAACGACGTTGTATGTCAAGCTTGAATTTACTGCGGAAGATATTGCTGCCGGTAAAGTAGACACCGTCACATTTGCAAGCTCTAATTTTGCAGAGGCATAAAAGGTAATTCAATTAAAATGGAAAAACAACTTGCACTAAACATTATTCACCGTCCCGAGCTCTCTCCCGAATATGCGGAGAGAGCTCTCGGGGGGCGAAAGGATGTCACCGACGAATCGCTCGAAATATTTCTGTTTCAGCAGCAAGCCGCGCACAAAAACGGGCTTAAAACAACCATACATATTACATACGCGTCGCTGTTCTCCGACGAGATAGTCAAGGTCGCCAAAGAACACAATAAAAAATACGGCGACGAGATTGCTATGTCGCTGTTGGGACTTCCTTGTAAGCAGTTCAAAGAGAAGTACAAAACCGAGGACTTCTGCATTTGGATGTTCGACGAGAAGACCAAAATGGAGATTATCGACGACTGTTTCTCGCTGTTTTACGAGAAGTTCGGCTTTTATCCGCAGTCGACGGGCAGTTACTTTCTGGACGCGTTTTGTATCAACTATATCAAGAGCAAATATCCGTCGGTCAAGTGCGCCGTTGCTACGTGCTGGGAGGAAGGCCCCAAGGCTTACCACACTTGCAACAACAGCTGGTATACGTTCATGGACGGCGGTCCGTGGAATCCTTGGATACCGTCCAAGATCAACTCGCACTGTCCCGCCTCCGACAAGGACGACGACAGCGGCATAGTTGCCATTCCGCACCTGTCGCGCGACCTTATGGCGTGCTTTGACGGCAACGGAAGCAACTTCGGCACTCATCCGCAAAACGTTCTTCGCGGCATGATTTACTACAACGACAACGGCTCGATAGAGTATCCGTACCTTTACAACCTTATCGATCAGTACCGCCATTTGGAGAAGTACAACGACGGGTATTCCTACAATATGATGTTTGTCGGTCCCGGTTGGCTCAATAAAGCGGGCAGATGGGAAGCGCCGTATGAGCTCCTTGCTAAATCATACGAGGACGGCATGAAGTATTACGGCAAGCTCAAAAAGCAAGGCAAGCTGCTCGACCTTACCATGTCTGAGTTCGCAGACTATTACCGCCGTCGTCATACCGATTATAAAATGCCCGAGTGCGCGCTGTGGAAGGACATCCTTTACGGAAGCGACAAGCAGTATTTCTGGCTTGCCGATCCCACAAAGCGCTTGTGCCTTGACTTCAATCAGGGCGGCGCAATGGTTGATCTCAGACCGTATGTCGCGCGCATTCCGCAAAAGACCGGCATAGGCACAGACGACGTCTATGACGCGTCATATCCGTACCTTATTCAAATAAATTACAGGGCGGGATATTTTACGCACTATGCGGGCGCGGGCACGATAAAGTCGTGCAAGGTCAGCTACAAGGGCGAAAGCGCAGACCTTTGCTTGTGCCGGACCATGGCGACGTTTGAAAAGACAGAAAACGGCGTTAAGCTTACCGCAAATCCCGTTACGGTCACCATTAAAGGGCTCGATATCGTCATAAAATCCACATATCTTTTTGAGAAATCGGGAAGAGTTGTCACGACGCGCGAAATAGTGAACGACTTGCACGGCGAAGAAGTGACGATTGAAGAGTATTTCACGGGTGCTTTCGGAACAACCGAATATCAAGCGGATATGACTAAACTCACGCTGGGCGTCGGCGACACGTCAATGAAGTACGGGTATCTCGGCAAGAGCATTTCCTCCAAACAAACGAGTAAGCCGCTCGTAGCCTTTGTTGAGATACCCGACGTAACGACGCGTGTGGAAATGGGCGGCGACGTCGATGAGCTTTGCGTATCGGAGGGAATTGCGTTCTCGCCGGTGTACCATTTGAGCGTTAAAAAATCATTGCAAAAAGGAGGCGTCACAACGTGGCTCAATCTTCAAAAGGCAAACTGAACTTCCGTTGTCCGTCGTGCTTTATGCGTGATATCGACATTGATATGTTTTACGACAGCGATAAAGAAGAGTATTACTGCTTGCGCTGCTGCTTTCACGGCAACGAGGCGCAGGTCGAAGCTTTGAACGAAATGGCGCGTTACCGCTACGGCAGACTCAAAATGCGCGTGGCAGATTTCGGAGAAGACAACGTGCCTGCCACCTTTGTTTCGCATAAGCGCGGGGAGCAATAGAAGTTATGCGGCTCGGAATAGACATTTCAACATATTTCGAAGAAATCGATCGCGGTGCGACATATTACGACGGCGATAAAGTAGTAGAGCCGTTATCGTTGCTCCGTGCCAACGGCGTAGACTTGATGCGCATTCGTTTGTGGGTAAACCCTTACGACGAAAACGGTAATCCTTATCTCGGCGGAACGTGCGATCTCGACAATTTTATTCGTCTTGCGCGACTTGCCGAGAGCAAAGGTTATGACGTTATGCTCGACATTCACTATTCCGATTTTTGGTGCGATCCGGGCAAGCAGAGCATTCCCAAGTCGTGGAAAAACCTCGACTTGAACGGGCTCGTCGCAAAGGTTTACGAGTATACCAAATCGGTCTTGCTTACCGCAAAAGAAAACGGCATAACTATCAAGTACATTCAAGTCGGCAACGAAATAACAAACGGTATGCTGTGGCCGATAGGAAAGCTTATCGAGCATGAGGGCGCGCCTCGAACGAATTACGACAATCTGCGCGCGCTCATCAAGTCGGGCGTCAAGGCTTGCCGCGAAATAACCCCCGACGCCGCGCTGATTTTGCACCTTGAACGAAGCTACGACCAAGAGCTTTACAACGAGTTCTTTTCGCACATGACGGACGTCGATTACGACATTATCGGCTTTTCGTATTATCCGTACTGGCACGGCACCTTCGAGCAGTTTTTCGCCAACGTCGATAACTGCAAAAAGTTCGGCAAGCGCCTTATGGTTGTCGAGGTCGGCTACGGATTTACATTAGAGGACTATATCAAGAACGCTCACGGCGGCGCGCATCTCGTTATTGACGCGACGGTGACGGAAGGCATGAGCTTTGCAAAAGACTATCCGCTCACGCCAAAGGGACAAGCAAAATTCACGAGAGATTTTCTCGTATGGGCGCGCGATCACGGACTGGAAGCGGCGCTTTGGTGGGAGCCGCTGTGGATTCCGGGCGACGGAATTTGCTGGGCGACCGAAGAAGCGCAACGCTATTTCGGAGCCGACGAGATCAAATCCACACGCAACGAATGGGCAAACCAATGCCTGTTTGACTACGAAGGGAAGAAACTCCCCGCATTCGATGAGTTTCGAAAAAAGTATTAACGCCGTAAAGGTTTAATATAAAAAATTCAAAACAAGGAGAATTAAAAAATGAGGAAAGTAATTGCAGCATTGCTCGGTGCGGTGCTAATCGGTTCGAGTATGCCGGGACTTGTTGCTTGTGGCGGCGATGAAGAGGGCGCAAACGCAAAGTACAAGTACAGCATCAAGGTTTGGGTCGGCGAAAACACGAAGGAGCTTACTCAAAAGCTTATCACGGATTTCAACAAGACAAATCCTTACAGTATTTGGTTCAATGCAAGGGTTGAAGAGGTCACGGAAAGCAAAGTTACGGGCGATATTCTTAAAAAACCCAACGACGCTCCCGAAATTTACTGCTTCGGACAGGACCAGCTTGCGCGTCTTGTCTCGAATAAGGCCATAGCCGAGCCGTACGGCACGACGGTCGATGAGCTCAAAGCCGTGCATACGGCAAGCTCGATTGACGCGGCGTCGCTTAATGGCAAGCTTTACGCATATCCGCTCACAGAGGACAATGGGTATTTCCTCTATTACGACAAGCGCGTTATGGATGCGACGCAAGTGGAAACCGTCGAAGACATTATGGCTGCATGCAGAGCGAAGAATAGGTATTTCAGCTTTAACCTTAAAGGCGGTTGGTATGCCGCGTCGTTCTTCTACGCTGCCGGAGCAAAATCGGAGTGGGATGTCGACATAAACGGGCACTTCCAAGATTACACCGATAATTTTGAAACAGAGTACGGCATGCTCGGAGCAAAAGGACTTCAAAAGGTCATTAAAGACAGTTCATATCTCGATCTTGACACGAAAGAGACCGGAAAGGTGACCGATTTCAGCGAGGGTACGCCTGCCGGTGCGGTCGTCAGCGGAATTTGGGATTACAAAGCGGCTAAAAAGATATTGGGCGACAATCTTGGAATTGCGCCGCTTCCGTCCTTTACCGTCGACGGACAAACAAAAAAGCTCGCTTCGTTCTTGGGCTGCAAATTGCTCGGTGTTTCGCAGTACTCCGACGTTGCCAAATCGTCGGCGCTTGAATTCCTCGCACAATATCTTACAAGCGAGGAAAGTCAGTGGAAGCGTTTTGAAGAGTTCGGGTGGCGTCCTTCCGTAGAAACCTTGCAGAGCGAAGAAGATGTTAAAAATCATCCGGCGCTTTCTGCATTGCTTGAAACCGCAACCGTAGCCCAAGGCCAGTATCCGACCGATTGGTGGACAAAGGTTCAAACGCTTGCGCTCGGCATAAAAGAAGCGGAAACGGGAAGCGAAGTCGGTCTTCAAGCTGCACTCAATCAGTACAAATCAGAATTGAACGGTTTGAAAGGATAATATTTACATAATCAAAAACTATTAAGGAGGTTAATGAGGAATGACGTATTTAGATTCTCTTGCTTATCTGAAACTCAGCAGATGGCAGAAATTTATATACAAGCTACAATGTTTTTTTGTCGCCATTCCGCGGTGGTTTGCAACGAAGTTCAAAAAGCTCGGCAGAGCGTTCAAAAACTTCGGCATTAAGGTTGCAAACAACTTCGTCGACATTTGGCAAACATTCAAAAACGGCAGCTGGTCAACGAAAGTATCGTTCCTTGTAATGGGATTCGGCTGTTTCTACCACAAGCAGTGGTTGCGCGGCGCAGTATTCTTGTTATTGGAAACGGTATTCATATTGTACATGGTGCTTGCGGGCGCGTATTGGCTTTCGCTGTTCGGCACGCTCGGCACTGTTGAGCAAGGCATAAAATATGAGGAAAACCCGTTTAGACCGGGAGAATTGCGGCCGGTAAAAGTAGAAGGTCACGATTCGTTTAAGATATTGCTTTACGGTCTTTTGACGTTGTTCTTCATTATAGCGCTTATATACACTTGGAGGCTCAATGTCAAGCAGAGCCGCATTTGCGACGACATCACTCGCAGCGGCAAGAAGATTAAGTCGTCTAAGGACGATCTCAAATCGCTACTCGACAACGATTTCCACAAGACGTTACTCTCGCTTCCTGTCGCAGGCATTGTCATGTTTACGGTGCTGCCCATCATTTTTATGGTGTTGGTTGCATTCACAAATTACGACAGCGCTCACAACGGGCACTCAAACCTCTTTACTTGGGTAGGGTTCAACAACTTTAATTCGGTGTTGACGTTTGGCTCGGGCATGCAGGTAGCTTTCGGCGAGATACTTTCTTGGACGCTTATTTGGGCATTCTTTGCGACGTTCAGCTGCTATTTCCTCGGCATGCTCGTCGCAATAATGATTAACAAGAAGGGAATCAAAATCAAAAAGTTTTGGCGCACTATCTTCGTCATGACGATTGCCGTACCGCAGTTCATATCCTTGCTTTACATATCAAACTTGTTCGCGACAAACGGCATAGTCAACGCCGGACTCATGAAGCTCGGTTGGATATCAAAGCCTATCAAGTTCTGGGGCGACGGCACTCTCGCAAAGATAATGGTCTTGGTCATCAACGTTTGGGTTGGTATCCCGTACTTGATGTTGATTACGACAGGTATCTTGATGAACATTCCCGCCGATTTGTATGAGTCGGCACGTATAGACGGCGCCAATGCCTTCCAGCAGTTTGCCAAGATCACGTTGCCGTACATGTTGTTCGTCACAGGCCCGTATCTTCTTACCAGCTTTGTCGGAAACATAAACAACTTCAACGTTATTTATCTCTTGACGAGGGGCGGTCCTTTCAACGCGTCTTGGGGCGACGTCGGAGGCTATGTGGCAGGCGATACGACAATCCTTATTACTTGGTTGTTCGGAATAACGACGAACAATTCGAACTACAAGATGGCGTCGGTTATCGGTATCATGATCTTCATAGTCGTATCGGTGCTTTCGCTTGTTGTGTTCACAATTATGCCGGCAAATAAAAGGGAGGATGATTTCTCGTGATGGAAAATACGGAATTGGAATTTTCACAAGAAGCGGAGAATGTCGTAGAGTTCGATCTCGATATGGATTCGCACCGTAACGAGTACGAGAATATCGAGTTTGACGACTCCGACGTAGAGCAGTATATCAAGCTGCAAGAGGAGTCGCAAATCCAGCACGTCCGCTCCGTCAAGGAACAGGCCGCCGAAAAGAAGACGCACATGTCCCAAAAGAAAAAGAATACGATAATCAACAGCATAATTCACGTGCTTCTCGTGATTATGGCAGTTGTGTGGTTGTTGCCGTTCGTGTTCATTTTGTTCGAGTCTTTCCGCGTCGAATCCACAGGCCCTGCCGGTTACATCATTCCGCATAAGTGGGGCTTCGATAACTACGTAAGACTGTTTAAGGAAACCGAGTTCGCCAGATGGTTTTTGAGCACATTCCTCATCGGTATTTTCTGTGCGGTAGTGCAAACACTGTTCATTCTGGCGATGAGCTACGCTCTTTCACGCAACAGGTTTAAGGGCAGAAAATTCTTGATGAACTTGATGCTCGTTTTGGGAATGTTCCCCGGATTCTTGACTCTCATTCTCATGTACACGCTTTTGGAGGGTTGGGGACTCACCGGCAAAAACGCGCCTTACGGCTTGGCTATTTTATACGTGGCAAGCGCCGGTATGGGATACTACGTATGTAAGGGCTTTTTCGATACCATTTCCCATTCGCTCGACGAAGCGGCTATGGTAGACGGCGCGACAAAGTTCCAGATCTTCTACAAAATAATCATACCCATGAGCAAGCCTATCATAATTTACACTATTCTTATGGGCTTCATGGCGCCGTGGGGCGACTTTATTACCGCAAGCTTTATGTCTAACAACGACACTCGCGGCTTTAACGTCGCAACCGGCTTGCAATGGCTGATAGGCGAAACGCGTGCGGGCGAATACTATACAACATTCTGTGCAGGCGGTGTTGTAGTTGCATTGCCTATTACGCTACTGTTCATGTTCCTGCAAAAATACTATGTCGCCGGTGTTACAGGCGGCGCCGTTAAAGGATAAGGAGTGTCTCATGGCAAGCGTTAAATTAACAAACGTAAAGAAGATATACGGTAAGAATACAGTTGCCGTACACGATTTCAATTTGGATATCGCAGATAAGGAATTCATAGTTTTTGTAGGACCGTCGGGCTGCGGCAAGAGCACAACTCTCCGTATGATTGCAGGACTTGAAGATATATCCGACGGCACCGTGGAAATCGACGGCAAGGTTGTCAACGACCTGCAACCCAAGGACCGCGGCATTGCGATGGTTTTCCAAAACTATGCGTTGTATCCTCATCTTACGGTGTTCGAAAACATGGCGTTCTCGTTGCGGCTCAAAAAAGTGCCCAACGACGAGATTTATAAGCGCGTCACGGAGGCGGCGGAAGTTCTCGGCATTACCGAATATTTGACGCGTCGTCCGCGCGAGCTTTCTGGCGGTCAGCGTCAGAGGGTGGCGATAGGCCGTGCCATGGTGCGCGATTCCAAGGTTTTCCTCATGGACGAACCGCTTTCAAACCTCGACGCCAAGTTGCGTAACCAAATGCGCGCGGAAATAATACTGCTCCGCAAAAAGATAAATACTACGTTTATCTATGTTACACACGATCAGACCGAGGCTATGACGCTCGGCGACCGAATTGTAATCATGAAAGACGGATTTATCATGCAGGTGGGATCGCCTACGCAAGTGTTCGAAATGCCCGACAATTTGTTTGTTGCGGAGTTCATAGGCGCGCCTAAAATGAATACCGTCCGCACTCGCATAGAAAGAGAGGGCGACGAGTATTTCGTTTATCCGTTCGACGTGAAAATGCCGATCAGCGGCGAAAAGGGCGCGGCGCTCTTGGAAAAGGACGTGCAGTCGCAAGACATCGTTCTCGGTGTCCGTCCCGAGCACATTACTTTGACCAACAGCAAAAACCCTTATGCGGTACCTTGCCAGATTCGCGTTAAAGAGATGATGGGCAGCGAGATTCATTTGCACGTTACGACAAGCACGGAGGAAACTCTCGTTATACGCGTCCCGACTGTGGACATAGCTCCGCACCAGCTTGCGGCATTGCTACCCGGTGTGCGCATCTATATTGCATTCCGCAGTAAAGTCATGCACTTCTTCAATGCGGAAACGGAGCGCAACCTGCTGGTTGATGATATTCCCGAGGAAACCGAGTCCGTCGATATGCCCATAGTAAGTGCGGACGAGGAGCAAGCTCCGGAAGTGCCCGAAGCAGCGTCCGATGTAACAGAACCTACCGAAGCGGTCTCGGAAGAGCCGGCGCCCGCGGAAGAGGATCAAACTGAAAGTGAGGAGAAATTATGAAATCGAAGAAGCTATATTCAATTTTAATCAGCGTCATGTTGTGTCTTATTATGATGTTTTCGGCAACGGCTTGTTCCGATACCGAAAATGAAACAACCGATACAACAGTCGACAGCATATCCGTTACTTCGGAGCTGTTGATAAATGTAAATGAAGAACGCACTTTGCGTGCTTCCGTAATGCCGTTCGGCTCGAAGGCAACCGTCACTTGGAAGTCGAGTGACGACGAGGTTGCAACAGTAACACAACAAGGCGTTGTAAAAGGCGTGGGTGCAGGCGTAGCCAAAATAAGAGCTACCGCCGGCGGCAAATCCGCTAACTGCGAGGTCACTGTTGTGGATCCGTCGCAGACCGCAGTTGCAGTTAAAGAAGTTTCGCTCAACAAAAACGTTCTCAATCTCAATCTCGACGTAGAAGCGGAAAAGACCTTTCCGCTCGAAGCCAAGATAACTCCTACCAATGCGTCCAATCAAACGGTTACATGGAAGAGCAGTAAGTCGAGCGTGGCTACCGTATCCGATACGGGCTTTGTAACAGCTGTCGCGCCCGGAAGCGCGCTTATAACCGCTACCGCGCATAACGGAACGTATGCTTATTGTTTCGTCACCGTCACCGGTGCCGGTTCGGAAGCAGCTTCCACGCTGAATGTAAGGAAGATAAGCGAGCTTGAAGACCGTTCCGATTTCATCATGGGCATGGACGCTTCGGCAGTGCCGTCGCTCGAAGCCGCAGGTTTTGTCTACAAGGACATGGACGGCGTAAAAAAGGATGTGTTTGTCATTCTCAAAGAAAACGGCATTACCGATATCCGCATTCGCGTCTGGAACGATCCTTATCAAGAAGGGCATTCAGGCGAGCAAGCGTACAGCTACGGCGGCGGAAACTGCGACATTAACAACGCAGTCGCCATAGCAGCGCGCTGCAAGGAAGCCGGATTGGGCGTTATTATCGACTTCCACTATTCCGATTTCTGGGCAGACCCCGGTAAGCAATCTGTGCCTAAGGCTTGGAAAAATTTAGACGTCGCGGGGCGTAAGCAGGCGATATACGATTTTACTTACGAAAGCCTTAATAAAATCAAAGAAACACAGGTTAAGATAACAATGGTGCAGGTCGGCAACGAAACGACTTCCGCTATTTGCGGGGCTTCGTACGCCACCGCTACCGCAGATTACTGCGCATATATCAACGAGGGTGCAAGAGCGGTAAGAGCCGCTACAAACACCGTCGCCAACGGCGGTGCAAAGGTGGCCATTCACCTTACAAACCCCGAAAAGGGCAACTTCTCGGACTACGCGACTGCATTCAAAACGCATGAAGTCGATTACGATGTGTTCGGAACCTCGTATTATCCGTTCTGGCACGGCTCGCTCACCAACTTGTCCGCCGAGCTCAAAAAAGCTCACGACATAAGCGGCAAGCAGGTTATGGTGCTTGAAACATCGTATGCGTTTACAGACGAGGATTTTGACGGAAACGGCAACACACAGCTTCCGGTCAGAACCAGACCGTTTACCGTGCAGGGTCAGTCCAATGCGATATGGGACGTTATCAATACGGTAGCAAAGCTCGACGATTACGGCTTGGGCGTTTGCTATTGGGAGGGCACTTGGGTAGCTCCCGCCACCGATAAAGACGAGTCGCTTAGCTTGTGCAATACTTACGGTTGCGGCTGGGCGTCCGCTAAATCGGGCCCTGCATCTATCGGCGGTGACGGATATCAAGCAAATGACGTTAAGGCGGCAGGCGGCGTTGTTATCGACAATCAGGCATTTTTCAGCTCGATTGACGGCAAGGCCTTGGAATCGCTTCAAGTATTTAAGCTTGTAAAGACAGGGCAAGTCGTAGATCCTATTGCCGACTACATTTACACTGCGGAAGTGTTCTGCACTGTCAACGAGGGTGAGATTGCGTTGCCCAAAAAGGTCAAGGTTATTTTGAACGAAGGCTCTACATTGGAGGTTGACGCGCTGTGGAACATCGACGACGATGAAGTTGCGAACTATATTCATATAGTCGACGACTATACAATCACAGGAACAACCCCGTACGGCGGCGTCGCAGTCTGCAAAATATATGTGCAGAACAAGAACATTCTTGTTGACGGCAGCTTTGAGGATACCGAAGGCTTGCCTCAAACCGACAAAAAGGTGTTGGTACCTTCGCCGTGGGAGGTGGAGCGTATAGCGAAAGAGGCCGAAATCCAATTGTACGTTTCAAACGACGAACAAAATGCAAAGATGGGTACTCAATCCTTCCACTTCTGGGATTCCAACCCGATCGAATTCAGACTGTATCAAGCGGTCAATCTCGATAAGGCGATAGCCGAATACAGCTACGGCGTATACAGTTTCAGCGTTGACTTCGCAGGCGGCGATTGCGGCGACGAGCAGGACATCTATTCCTACGCCATAATCACGTACAACGACGGAACGGAGCAGGCGTTTATACGAGGAACCACCGTTAAAGCTACGGGCTGGAAGCAATGGTCAAGAAGCTCGATAGCCGAAATCGTGATCACAAAGAATGTTCAGTCGGTCAAGGTAGGCATCAATGTTACAGCCGGTAAAGGCGGTTGGGGCAACATAGACAACGCGCAATTCTTCTTCAAATCGGCATTAAGCGGTTGAAATACAGATAGCGCTAACTGATGTTAAGCGCCGCAAGAATATTTCTTGCGGCGCTTTATTCAAATAATATTAATCACTTATTAAAGGAATATATGAAAAAACTTTTTATAGGAGCTGCGTACTATCCCGAGCTGTGGGACGTCGCAGAAGTAGACAAGGATATCGAACGCTGTAAATCGCTCGGTCTAAACGTATTGCGCGTGGGCGAGTTTGCATGGGGAAAAATGGAGCCGCGCGAGGGTGTATATAGCTTCGATTGGCTTGTTTACGTGGTTGATAAATTGTACGATGCGGGCATTTATACTGTCATGTGTACGCCGACTTGCACGCCGCCGCGCTATATGCTCGATAAGTACGAGGAAATGCGAAATGTTTCGGACAGAGGCGTAAGGTCAAAGACATCGTGGAGATGTCATCCTTGTAAGACGTCGCCCATAATGCGCGAAAAGAACAGGGCAATTGTCACACAAATGGCAAAGGTCTTTGGCACGCACCCCGGAATAATAGGCTGGCAGATAGACAACGAGCTCTATCCTTACGGCGGCGGTTGCTATTGTCCGCTGTGCGTTGCGGGGTTTCGCAAATATCTCGAAGATAAGTTCGGCACTGTCGACGCGCTGAACGAGGCGTGGGGAATGTCGCGGTGGTCGTTGGATTATCAGAGCTTCGACGCCGTCGATCCGCCTTTACCCGATCAGTGGAAGCACCCTTCGCTTGTCAAAGCGTGGTGGGACTTCCAGTGCTATAAAATTCGCACATACGTCGAGGAGCAAGCTGAAATATTGCATAAGTACACTAAGGCGCCGATAGGCACCGACATGATGGCAAACAATAATTTGAGTTATTACGATATAACAAAACCGCTCGACGTTGTGCAGTTCAACCATTATAATACCGCGGACGAACTGTATCAGACCGAATTTTGGTACGATTTTTTGCGAGCGGTAAAGGATAAACCTTTCTGGGTGACCGAAACGCAGGTCGGGTGGAACGGCAGCGAGTTTGCGAATTGCGGTTACAGACCTATCGGCAATTGCTATGTCAATACGTGGTTGCCGTTTGCGCACGGTGCGAATATGAATATGTATTGGCTGTTCCGCGCGCACAAGAACGGGCATGAACTTGCGCACGGATCGCTGTATTCCACGGCTGGCAGAGAATATCATGTGAGCAATGAAGTCAGGCAAGCTGCCTCTGAAATCGATAGCTGCAAGGATATTCTTGCGGCAGGAATGCACTGTGAAATAGCATTGCACTATTCGTCAACGGCTGCAAACACTTTTGCCGCTGCGGGCATGCTGAAAGATTTCGATTATACCGCTACATTGCGCGACAAGTTCTACACCGCGCTCAATCATTATAACGTCGACGTAATAGAAATTGTACATCATATTTGCCAATATAGGGTTGTAATTTCTCCGTTTTTATGTTATGCTAATGGGGACGAATTTTACGAACGTATTACCGAGTTTGTAAAAAACGGCGGCATGTGGATTGTCGGGCCGATGACGGACATTGTCGACTCTAATGTTACAAAGTACAAGGACGCACCGTATTCGTTTTTGGAGCAATTGGTCGGTGTGTACACAAAGTACCAAAAGCCGATTGATAACGATGTGTTTCGCGCTAAATTCATAGACGGGTCGCCGTGCGGAGTGTCGATGTGCTTTGACGCTTACGAAGTGTGCGACGGCACAACGTCGCTCGCAAAGTACGACGGCGGCGAATTTGACGGCTTAACCGTGATTGCGGAAAAGAAGATAGGCATGGGCAAGGTGATTTTGCTCGGCAGTGTGCCGACTCACGCAGACATCAAGCGCCTCATCGGACTCGAACCTATTTTCAACGCGAGCGATAACGTTACGCTCATAAGACGCGACGGAAAGGTTAAAACTGTTATCGCAGCCGAGATCGAAAATTCCATCGGTTTTATAGAGCTTGACGGTACATATAAAGACAGAATAAGCGGCGATGTGTTGTCCGGCAAAATAACGGTTGCGCCGTACAAGGTGCTTGTTCTTGAAAAAACAGATTAGTCATATAGGAGCTTAAATGTTAGACCTGCAAGAAATCAACAGTTTAATAGACTACGCCGTGTGTGAATTGGCGCTTGAAGA
The DNA here is from genome assembly GCA_022508445.1 of Clostridiales bacterium. Taxonomy (GTDB): domain Bacteria; phylum Bacillota; class Clostridia; order Christensenellales; family Pumilibacteraceae; genus Anaerocaecibacter. Next base: position 229,093 of record JAFLVG010000002.1, read on the forward strand.
AAGAGATCGTGAGTACAAGGCCAACCGTTTGCTTGAAATTGCGGCAAGCGGACTCGAAGGCGCGGAACTCGAAGACGCGATTTACGGAGAACTTTCGCTTTTGCCGTCCGAGTTGAATAAAAAGTTTTCGGGAGTTTATAAAAAGCAAGGTGCGAAAGCGGCAACCGATTGGCTGTACAATTACTGCGTTAAGAATATGTACGTCAAAAAGTCGGTGCTTGATAAGAATCTGCGTTATGACACTTCCAACGGTTTGACCATAACAATAAATAAGGCAAAACCGGAATTTAAAGATCCCAAAAAGGCAGTGCAGGGAAACAGCGTTGACGGCGGCTTTGCCAAGTGCGTTATATGTCGTGAAAATGAGGGATACGGCGCAAGAAACAAACGAAACTTGCGCACAGTTGACATTACGCTCGGTGGTGAACAGTGGTTTTGGCAGTATTCGCCTTACGGATACTTTAACGAGCACGGCATTGCCGTAAATCGCAAGCACATCCCGATGCACGCGGACAAACAAACGCTCAAAAATATCATAGATTTTGTAGATAAATTTCCGCATTACTTTATAGGCTGTAATGCGTCATTGCCGCGGATAGGCGGAAGCGTGTTAGCTCACGACCATTATCAAGGCGGCGGTGAGGTTTTGCCGTTACACAGAGCTAAAATCAAGAGGCTAATCAAGGACAAAAAGCACAAAGAAGTTACTGTCGGAATACTCGATTGGCCGGGAACTGTTATCAGAATCAAAGGCGATGAGCGAAACAAGGTTATCGATATCGCAGACAGGATAAGAGAAGCGTGGGTGAAATACGATAACCGCGCGCTCGGCATTGTCGCTGAGGACGAAAGCGGCGTGCATAACGCGATAAGCCCGACTGTAATCAAGACGGTGAATGGGTATGAGATGAACGTCATACTGCGTAGCAACATTACGAGTGAATTGTATCCGGACGGCGTTTTCCACGCGCACCCCGAATACCATGCAATCAAGAAAGAGAGCATAGGGCTAATCGAAGCACAAGGGCTTTTCATATTACCCGGCAGGCTTGACGAAGAGCTTAACGAAATCAAAAAAATTATTGTCGATAAGCAAGCGCTACCCGAAAATTACAAACAATTCGCGCTTGTTTACGAAGAAACAAAAGCGCTGTACGAAAGCGGAAAATATAAAGATATTGATACTGCGATGTGGGAAGAGCTCGGCAGTATATGTTACAGGATATTGGAGAATACTGCGGTGTTCAAGCAAGAAAACGATTTTATCGAATTTCTCAAATCAGTGGGGTTTGTAGTATGACGGAATATACATATAAAGTGACTGCGGCAGGCAGGATCAACATTATAGGTGAACACATAGACTACTGCGGCGGCAAGGTAATGCCGGCGGCGTTGTCACTGAAAAATACGGTATATGTTCGTCCTAACGGAACAAATAAAATAAATTTAAGCTGGACTACGCTCGAAGACAGAGTCACGCTCGATATAGATAAGTTAGAGAGCTATCGCAATCTCAAATACGGCAATTATCAGGCAGGCGCGGCACTTATGTGGCAAAAAGCGGGACACAATGTGATCGGTTGCGACATGCTTCAAGACTGCACTGTGCCGTTCGGCAGCGGACTTTCGTCGTCCGCCGCGATAGAGGTAAGCACGATAGCCGCACTCGCGACGCTTGCCGGCGAGCAAATCAATCACGTAGAAATAGCGCTTGCGGCGCAAAAAGCCGAGCGAGAGTATGCCGGCGTAAACTGCGGCATAATGGATCAATACGCCTCGGCATGCGGAAAGCAAGACTTCGTAATGCTATTGGACTGCAACTCGGTGACTTGCGAATATCTGCCGCTTCGGTTGGGTGATTATGCGCTTGTAATCATAAATTGCAACAAGCCGCACAATCTCGTTGACAGTAAGTATAACGAAAGGCGCGAGGAAGTTGAGCAAGCGCTCCGCATATTGCAAACGGCACTTCCTGTGTCATGTCTTGCGGAGGTTACCGAACAGCAGTTCGAGAAATACGGAAGCTTATTGCACGGAAAGGTGTACGACAGGTGCAAGCACGTAGTTGAAGAATGCGCAAGAGTCAATAAAGCGGCGATAGCTATGAAAAACGGAGATATAAAGACGCTTGGGACACTTCTCAACGCTTCGCACAAGTCGTTGAAAGAGTTGTATGAAGTGACAGGCAAGGAATTGGACGCCCTTGCCGCCGCCGCGCAAAGTCACCCTGCATGCGTTGGATCGCGAATGACAGGCGCCGGCTTTGGCGGTTGCACGGTGTCACTTGTGAGAAAAGACGGCGTAGAGCAGTTCAAGCAAGCCGTTGCAAAAGAATATAAGCAAAAAATCGGATATGACTGCAAAATGTACGATGCCGAAATAGCCGACGGCATTACGGTCACTAAATTATAGGAGGATATTATGAAAATTTTGGTTACGGGTGGTGCCGGATATATAGGCTCGCATACGTGCGTCGAACTGCTGAATAAGGGCTACGAGGTAGTCGTTATCGATAACTTCGACAATTCATCGCCCAAGAGCGTGGAGCGCGTTCAAAAGATAACCGGCAAACAAATTGCGCTGTACGAAGGCGATGTCCGCGACGGCGCGCTTTTGGATAAGATTTTCACACAGCACAAGATAGATTGGGTGATTCATTTCGCAGGGCTTAAAGCCGTTGGCGAAAGCTGTGCAAAGCCCATAGAGTACTACGATAATAACCTATACGGCACTCTCGTATTGACGGATAGAATGAGAAAGCACGGCTGCAAGAAAATCGTATTTTCCTCGTCGGCGACCGTTTACGGCGATCCCGAAGTTCTTCCGCTCACGGAAGAGTGCAAGACGGGCGGAACGACCAACCCTTACGGCACGAGCAAGTATTTCCAAGAAATCATGCTCAACGACATCTACAAGTCCGATAACGAATGGACGGTCGTGCTTCTTAGATATTTCAATCCCGTAGGCGCACACGAGAGCGGCCTAATAGGCGAAGATCCGCAAGGAATTCCCAATAACTTAACTCCGTATATTGCAAAAGTCGCCATAGGCGCGTTAAAGGAAGTGGGAGTTTTCGGTAACGACTATCCCACGCCCGACGGCACGGGTGTAAGAGACTATATCCACGTCGTCGATTTGGCAAAAGGACACGTTGCGGCAATAGATAAAATAAATAAGTCCGGCGTGTACACCTACAATCTCGGAACGGGAATCGGATACTCTGTACTTGACGTGATACACGCATTCGATAAGGCCTGCGGAAAGGATATTCCGTATTCCATAAAGCCGAGAAGAGCCGGCGACATCGCGGCTTGCTATGCTGACGCGAGCAAGGCGAAGAAGGAGCTCGGATGGGAAGCTACGCTCGGCATTGACGAAATGTGCGAATCGCTTTGGAATTGGCAGACAAAGAATCCGAATGGCTATAACTGAACCGTGTAGATGCGCTCACGATAAAGGAGAATTAACATGAAGAAGAAAAAATGTATCGCCATGCTTCTCGCAGGCGGACAAGGCACACGGCTTTTTGCGCTCACAAACAGCGTGGCGAAACCGGCAGTGTCGTTCGGCGCGAAGTACCGCATAATCGATTTTCCTTTAAGCAACTGCACAAACTCCGGGATAGATACGGTTGGGGTGCTCACGCAGTACCAACCACTCATATTAAATGAATACGTGGGCAACGGCGAGCCGTGGGATCTTGACAGAAGCTACGGCGGAGTTCACACGCTTCCGCCTTACCAAGCCAAGCACGGCGGCGAGTGGTATAAGGGTACGGCTAATGCTATATACCAAAATCTTCACTTCTTGAACGAATACGACTCCGAGCATGTTCTTATACTGTCGGGCGACCACATTTATAAAATGGACTACTCGAAAATGCTCGCCGAGCATATCGCGCACAATGCAGACTGCACGATTGCGGTCATAGACGTACCGGCTGACGAGGCGAGCAGATTCGGAATTATGGATTATGCGGCGGATAAGCATATAATTTCTTTCGAGGAAAAGCCTAAAAATCCCAAAAGCAACCATGCAAGCATGGGAATATACATATTCAAAAAGGACGTCCTTGTGCGCGAGCTCATATCCGACGAAGCGGATAAAAATTCGGTTAACGATTTCGGCAAAAATATAATACCGAATATGCTCGCCGCAAAATGCAAGATGTTTGCCTACCAGTTTGACGGATATTGGAAGGACGTCGGAACAGTCACAAGCCTTTGGGAAGCAAATATGGATCTTCTCGGGGACAAGCCTGCGTTCGATCTCGACGATTCGTCGTTCAAGATATATTCGCGCAATCAACCGTTGCCGCCCTCGTACATAGGTAATACGGGTAAATTTATAAACTCAATTATGACGACAGGCTGTGAAATACACGGCACTGTCATTAACTCTGTTTTGGGCGAGGGTGTTATCGTAAAAGAAGGTGCGGTTATCGAAAACAGCATAGTCATGCAAGGCACGGTAATCGGCAAAAACGTTAAAATCAATTACGGTATGATCGATGAAAATGTTTTAATAGGAGATAACGCAAAAATAGGCGACAGTCAGTCAAGCAAGACGCGAATAGCGCTTGTGGGCAGAAACTCCGACATCAAACCTCGCACTACCGTCGGTTCGGGCGATATAATTGATAACGGAGGTAAAGAATAATGAAAACACTCGGAATAATTTTCGGCAATCTCCATGATAAAGATATAGGCGAACTTACCGCCGTGCGTTCTCTTGCATCCGTTCCGTTCGGCGGACGATTTAGACTTATCGACTTTGTGTTGTCAAACATGGTAAACAGCGGAATAACCAAAGTCGGCGTTATCACAAAAAACAACTATCAATCGCTGATGGATCACGTGGGCAGCGGCAAGCACTGGGATCTTTCGCGCAAAAACGGCGGACTTATAATCCTTCCGCCTTACGGCGGCGGAGATAAGGACTTGTACAGTCACCGCCTCGGCGCTATAAAAAATATCGAACAATTTATACGTCACTGCGACGAGGACTACGTCGTATTCAGCGACTGCGACAACGTATGCAACATAAATCTCGCAAACGTCGTGCAGACGCATATTGACAGCCATGCCGATATCACGCTTGTCACGCGTAAGAAGAATTTGACGAATTGTAAGCCGCGCACCATTATTGATATCGACAAGGACGGCAAAGTAGTTAAGGTAGTTAATACCAACAAAGCAAGCGGCGAAAACATCGTTTTTGCAAACATATTCGTAATGAACCGCAAGTTCCTTTTGAACCTTCTCGACACGGCGACAGATCTCGGTTACGTCAGCTTTACACACGACATACTCGCAAATGGTTGCAACCAGTACAAAATATTCGCATATATGCAGGACGGTTATTTTGCGAATATAGACAGTTTGAGCAATTATTATAAGCATTCGCTCGAACTGCTAAACAAAGATATCCGCGACGAGCTGTTTTACCGCGACGGCGCTAACATCTACACAAAAGTCCGCGACAGCGCGCCCTGCCGTGTGGGCAGTCAAGCAAAAATTACCAACTCGCTCATAGCCGACGGTTGCGACATTCAAGGCGAAGTTAGTAACTCCATTTTGTTCCGCGGCGTTAAAATCGCAAAGATGGCAAAGATTGCCAACTCAATTATTTTCCAAGACGCTGTGATAGGTGAAGGCAGTAGCCTTAATTGCGTTATTGCTGATAAACTCGTTACTGTGCTTGAAGGCAGAACTCTCTCCGGGCATGAAACGCATCCTTATTTTATTTCTAAACACGCCGTAATATAGGAGCTATATATGGCAGCAAAAAAGCAAGCAACAAAGTCAAACCAAAAGACCGCTATAAAAAAGAAAATACTGTTTGTCGCGTCGGAAGCGTTTCCGTTTGCAGGCACGGGAGGATTAGGCGAAGTAATGGGCAGTCTTCCCAAGGCCGTAAACGACAGCGGCGAGTACGAGGCGCGCGTAATTCTTCCTTTGTACGGCAGTTTTCCGCAAAAACGGCGCAAGGATTTGCAGTTTGTGTGCTGGACGTTTGTTGAGCTGTCTTGGCGGCGGCAATACTGCGGTCTTTTCAAAATTCAAGAGGGTAACACCGTTTATTATTTTTTGGATAACGAGTATTACTTTAAGCGCGATAAGCTGTACGGACACGGCGACGACGGCGAGCGGTTTGCTTTCTTTTGTAAAGCGGTTATTGACATTTTGCCACGGCTCGATTTTAAACCCGACGTACTGCACTGCAACGATTGGCAAACCGCGCTTGTGCCTATTTATTACAAGCTGTTTTATATGAATTTAGACGCGTATAAAGGCATAAAAACGGTATACACAATACACAACATAGAATATCAAGGATGGTTCGACCGCTCGATGATTTCCGACGTGTTCGGCATTCCCGAGCAGGAGTTCGGCAGCATAGAACACTTCGGTGAGATCAATCTCATGAAAGGAGCGATTGATTATGCCGATATGGTTACAACAGTCAGTCCGACATATGCCAAGGAAATACTCACGCAGGAATACGGGCATACGCTCGACTATGATTTAAGACGGAACGAGCATAAGCTCCGCGGAATATTAAACGGGGTCAACACGGAAGTGTACAATCCCGAGAAAAACCCTTCGCTGTTTGCGCACTACTCGGTTAAAAATAAGTCGGGCAAGTCCAAGTGCAAAGCCGAGCTTCAAATAATGTTGGGATTGCCGGTAAGAAGTAATGTTCCTGTCATTGCCATGATAACAAGACTTGCTTCGCACAAAGGTCTTGATATCGTCAAAGCCGTAATGCCGGAGCTGCTTTCTCGGGATATTCAGTTTATCATGCTCGGCACGGGTGAACCCGATTTTGAAAACTATTTTAAGTACTTGCAGGATAATTACGGTAATAAGTTGCGCTCGGTAATAGCGTTTAACACAGATTTGTCGCACAAGATATATTCGGGTTCCGATATGTTCCTCATGCCGAGCAGAACAGAGCCGTGCGGTCTCAGTCAAATGATGGCGTGTCGCTACGGCACTATCCCGATTGTGCGAGAAACGGGCGGACTAAAAGACAGTATAACCGACGCGTACAACGGCGACTTCGGCAACGGTTATACGTTTTCCAGGTATGCCGCGGACGATTTGCTTAACGCAGTAGATCGCGCACTCGGACTGTACACTAGTTTTCCCGAAAAATGGCAGTCGCTCGTCGATAGGGCTATGCGCACGGATTTTTCTTGGAGCGCAAGCGCAAAAGAGTATATAGCCATGTACAAACAACTTATCGGATAGGTATACTTTATGCAAAGGCAACTGTACGACAGAATTGACGGAAAGGATATTTATATTTACACCATTGCGCACGACAATATAGAGGTTGATATTTGCGAAATGGGTGCGCGAATCAACGCAATCAGAGTAAACGGCGTAGATATAGTGCTCGGATATAATTCTGTCCGCGACTATCTAGTCGGCGGAGGCTATATAGGCGCTACGATAGGTCGTGTGGCTAATAGGATTGCCGCAGGAAAGTTTTCACTCGGCGCAAAAAAATACAGCCTAAATACTAATGACGGTAAAAATCATTTGCACGGCGGGATCGACGGATTTGACAAAAAGCTCTTTACTGTTTTGAGTGCAGAAAAGTGTTGCATCGTCTTGCAGTATATAAGTGATGACGGAGAAGAGGGCTATCCCGGTCGGCTTACATTCACAGCAAAGTTCGGCGTAGTAGATAAAACGCTGAACATAGACTTTGCCGCGGAGAGCGATAAGGATACTTTATGGTGTCCTACAAACCACGCGTATTTCAATCTCAACGGCGAGCAGAACGGTGATTGCCGAGATAACTTATTGCAGATAAATGCCGATTACTACACACCTGTTGACGGTGGGCTTATACCGACGGGCGAGAAAAAAGCGGTCAAAAACACTCCGTTCGATTTCAATGGCATAAAGCAAATCGGTGCTGATTTCGACAGCATTGAGCTTGCATCTACTTTCGGATACGATCATAATTACTTGTTAAACGGTGATCACGCCGCGCATGTAGAAAGTGAAGTCACAGGCATCAAAATGGATGTTTACACCGATATGCCGTGCTTGCAGCTCTATACAGGCGGTCAGCTTTGCGGCGCAAAAGGCAAAAACGGCAAATACAATAAATGGGCGGCATTTTGCTTGGAGCCGCAATATTGCCCTAATGCAATAAACATGCGGGGCTTTGCTAAGCCAATATTGAAAAAAGGTGAAAATAAAATTCATTATATTCGTTACAAATTCGATTAGAGTGTAACTTTTTAATTTATCTAACTTCAAATATTTATCAATTGCTCTCGGGTTAGCTTCGAGAGCAATTTTTTGTTTATCTTTCATTTCAATAGGATAGAATTTATAACATGAATGACGGATTGTCAATTAAAGATATTGACCCGAGTGAGTTAACGGAATTAAATAATATCAAAATAGACTGCGACGTGCCGATTGCGGAGCGAATTATGAATTTTATTATTAATTCAAAATCATCAAACATGTTTCAAGTCAACGGTAGAGCGGTTATAGTGGTGTTTGACAGCTATGCACGGTCGAGTTTGGAGGACGCTCTCACGAATGCGTTAAGAAATATTTTGCTTTCAAAATCTTAAACCTATTGCAATTTGCTGAAAAACGATGTATAATCAAACTGTGCCAAAGTGTCATTATTCGCTACCTAAGAGGGTGAATTATGGCAAGACAAAGTAAATATTCAACTGTCGATACTGCATCTCAATCACAAAATTGGAATGCGGGTCTTTACATTCGTCTTTCTCGGGAGGACGGAGATAAATTAGAGAGCGAGAGCATTTCGTCGCAACGCGCTATTATAGAGCAGTTTATTTCTTCCCATAGCGATATAAAGATACATGATTATTATATCGACGACGGTTGGAGCGGTACTGACTTCGACCGTCCGGATTTTAAGCGCATGTTCGACGACATAACGGCTAAACATATAAACTGCGTAATAGTCAAAGATTTATCGCGATTCGGGCGTAATTACGTCGAGGCAGGCAAATATCTCGAAGTAGTATTTCCCATGCTCAACGTGCGGTTTATAGCCGTCAACGATATGATTGACAGCATAGACAATCCGTCGTCTATGAATACGATGATGGTCCCGATTAAGAACATCATGAACGACGAATATTGCCGCGATATCTCTGTAAAGGTGAGAAGTTCGCTCGATATTAGGCGCAAACAGGGCAAGTTTATAGGCTCGTTTGCGGCATACGGATATAAAAAAGACCATGTCGATCGGCATAAGCTTGTAATAGACGAAGAGGCCGCGGAAATCGTGCGATCGATTTACGATAAATTTTTAAGCGGTTACAGCATGATAGGCATAGCGCGCGACCTAAATGCAAAAGGAGTTCTCAATCCAGCCGAATACAAAAAGAGCAAAGGACTTAACTACAAGCATGCGCACAAATCACAGAACTGCAATTTGTGGTGCGATACAACGGTTAGGCGCATTCTAACCAATGAAATTTATATCGGCAATCTCGTTCAAAAGAAAAACGAGGTCGTCAGCTATAAAGTGCATATTTGTAAGAGCGTAGAAAAGAACAAAAATATCAGAGTAGAACACACGCACGAAGCAATTATATCGGAAGATGTATTTTATAAAGTTCAGTCGCTTTTGACGCGCGACACTAGGGTGTCGCCCAAAGAGAGTAAGCTGTCCGTATTTGCAGGTTTTTTGAAGTGTGCGGATTGCGGTCATGCTATGCAAAAAAAGACCATAACACAGCCGTATAAAAAATACGACTATTACGTTTGTTCTACCTTTCGCAAGCTTGATAACAACAAATGCACAAAACATGCTATACGCCTGGATATATTGGAAGAAACAGTCCTCGCCGTATTGAATAAGTACATTCAAATCGCCGTCGATTTCGATAGGATTATCGGCGAAATAAATAAGGTAAGTTCGTGTAATAACAAGTCGTCGAGACTATTGGCCGTCATAAGTTCAAAGAATGCGGAAATAAAATCGACTAAGAAAATTTTACAAGATTTATATCCGGACTATAAAGCCGGATTGTTGAGCTTGGAAAGCTATATGTCGCTTAAAGAACAGTACGAAAGAAAAATCGAAAGCGACGAAAAAACGATTTCCGAGTTAGAAGCGGAAGTCGAAAATTATTCGAGCAGAATAGGCGAAAATAACGAGTTTATCGCCAAATTCAAAGAGCATCGCGGCCTTACCCAACTTACGCGTGAAGTACTTATAGAGCTTGTTGACAACATTTATATTCACGAAGGCGGTGCAATCGAAATACATCTTAAATGTCGCAATGAATTTTTAGCGGCTACCGAATACGTGTTTAACGGGATTTACAACAAAGAAAGTGTATAAATACATTCTGATATATAAAAAATCTTAATTTTTTTATGGTGTAATATTGACAGCAGCCCCCGCCGCAATGGACACCATGTTCACCATGTTAACCCAATCGGGCTATACGGAAAATGACTTCGATTTGATAGTAACAGGTGATTTGGGCAAGCTCGGATCGGACATTCTGCGAGATTTGATGCGAAAGCGCGGAATTAAGCTCGGTCAAAATTATATCGACTGCGGTAATATAATCTACGACGTAAATCAGAAATGCTATCAAGGCGGTAGCGGTTGTGCTTGTTCGGCAACTATATTCAATTCATTTATCATGGATAAGTTGATGAGCGGCGAGTACAAACGCATAGCGTATCTTGCAACTGGTGCGCTTATGAGTACGCAAAGCTGTTATCAAGGTGAAACTATCCCGTGTATATCGCACGCGGTGATAGTGGAAAGTCCGTACGGAGGGAAATAAAATGCAGATACTTCAAAACATAGGAACTTATGCAATCGTATTTACAGTCGGGGGAGTATTGTGCGCAATTGCCGAGCTTCTTATCATTCGCACTAAACTCACTCCCGCGCGCATTCTGGTTATATTTCTTATAGTCGGCATTATTCTCGAAGGCATAGGCGTGTACAAGTATATATTGGACGTATGCCAAGCCGGTATAAGTGTCCCGATAGTGGGATTCGGCGCGGCGCTCGCAAAAGGCTCTATCGAAATGGCAAGATCGGTCGGATTTGTAGGCGCGTTCGCGGGTGGACTTGTGAGAACGGCTTACGGCGTCGGTGTAGCTATTGTTATGAGCTATCTGGTGACGCTCGTGTTTAGTCCCAGAGCAAAATAAAAGTGTATCATTGCCCTAAATTATGCATATATATTATTTATGAATAAAGGTTGCAAAGTCGTAAAACGCAAGCGCAGCAAACGGAAGAAATTGTTTGTTGCGCTCTTTATTTTAGGCTCGATAATCGCCGGCGTTTGTATATTCATAAAGAACAATGTAAATCCGATGATTATAACGCTATCAAACGAACGAATACGCTCGCTTACAACCGACGCCGTGAGCACTGCGGTGCTAGACGTCATGAGCAAAAATTCATCTGTGGAATATCTTTCTATTACACGCGACGACGAGCAAAATATAAAAAGCGTTGATATGAACACGACTGCAATAAATGAACTTGCTCAACAAATAACTCTTAAATCTCAACAGAACATAAACGAACTGGGCAATGACGGCATAAAGATACCTATGGGATCGTTAAGCGGCGTAACGTTATTTACTGGTATGGGCCCGGACATAAACATAAAAATTTATTTGGTAGGTTCTACTCACACGCAGATAATATCCGAATTTTTGTCTGCCGGAATCAATCAAACTCTACATAGACTTTACATAAATATTACGGGCTCGGTTGCTGTTGCCGTTCCCGGGCTTCCGTCCACAATCAGAACATCGACGCAGGTTTTAATGAGCGAGCTTGTGATAGTCGGAGAAGTTCCGCCGACGTATTTGCAATCTACGACAGTGGGCGATATGCTCGATCTTGTGGTAAAATAAATGAAAATATTGCGTAAAATCATTTGCGCAAAGCATTATGATGTGTTACAATAAGATAAAGTTAGATGCGTTTGAGTGCGGCACAAGAAAAGGCGCGCCGACAGAGAACCGTCCTTGGCTGAAAGACGGTATGCGCCATAAGATATTCACCGCACGAGCACTGTTACCGAAATAGCAGTAAGTAGCAGCGTATGCCGCGTTATGAGCAAAATCGAGTACCCAATTCGGGTGGTACCGCGTTATGTATGACGCCCCGATGCCTTTCGGGGCGTTTTTATTTATCAATCGGAGGAAGTATGAAACTCAACGAAATAAGAGATGAAGCCCTATGCAAGCTGAAAGCAATGCACGCCAAATCGGAGCGCGATCTTGCCGCTTTAAAGACTTATTTATTCGGTAAAACCGGTGTGTTGACCGAGCTTATGAAGTCGCTCAAAGATCTGCCGCCCGAAGAGAAACCGCAGGCAGGTAAGGCGATTAACGATTTGCGCGTCGAATTGATTGCTAAGTGCGACGAGAAGGAGAAAGAGTTACATCGGCTTGCAATCGAAGAAAAGCTCATTTCGGAAAGCATCGATCTCTCGATAGATCGGCCCGACCATGCAATCGGATCGCGGCATCCGCTTAATCAGATTCGTAAACGCTTAACCGATTACTTTATCGGTAACGGATACATCGTTTACGACAGCCCGGAGATAGAAACCGATTACTATAACTTCCAAGCATTGAATGTTCCGCCCGATCATCCTGCTCGCGACATGCAAGATACGTTCTTCATAAACGACAATATTCTTCTGCGCACGCAAACATCGAGCGGTCAGATTAGACTTATGGAAAAGTTCAAGCCACCGATAAAGATGATTTGCCCGGGGCGTGTTTTTCGTAATGACGACGATTCGACGCACTCGCCGGTTTTCCATCAAATGGAGGGGCTTGTCGTCGATAAGAACGTCACGCTTTGCGATTTGAAAGGCACTCTCGAAGGCTTCGCAAAATTCATTTTCGGCGAGCAAACGACAATACGTTTCCGTCCGAGCTATTTCCCGTTTACTGAGCCGAGCGTTGAGGTGGACGTTTCTTGCTTCAACTGTCACGGTAGCGGTTGCAGGGTGTGCAAAAACACGGGCTGGATAGAAATTCTCGGCGCCGGCATGGTCAACCGCAAGGTCCTCGAAAATTGCGGAATCGATCCCAACGAATACCAAGGTTTTGCATTCGGCATGGGGCTTGACAGAATCACGATGATTCAATGCGCAATCAACGATATTAAAATGCTATGGGAGAACGACGTGCGCTTTTTGCACATGTTCAAGTAGGAGGAATATATGAAATTACCTTTGAGCTGGTTAAGAGAATATGTAGATATCGGAGATATCACTCCGCAAGAGCTTTCGGACAAGCTTCTGTCTATCGGGTTTGAAGTCGAAGAAATCATCATGCCACGTAACGATGTGAAAGGCGTTGTAGTGGGGAAAGTCCAACAAATCGTTCATCACGACAATTCCGATAAGCTGTGGATTTGTCAAATAGATATCGGCGCAGGCGAGCCTGTGCAAATAGTAACGGGCGCACAAAACGTCAAGCAGGGCGATCTTGTTCCTGTCGCAACCGTCGGCGCGGTGTTGCCGAGCGGAATGAAGCTCGCTGCGGCTAAACTTCGCGGAGTGGACAGCTACGGCATGTTGTGTTCGGGCGCGGAGCTTGCAGTAGGCGACGATATTGTTGACGGCGCGAGTGTTGACGGGATATTGATACTGCCGACGGATAGCGTTGTCGGCGACGATATTTTGCATTCGTTTGGGTTAGACGATGCGGTTTTGGATGTTTCAATTACGGCAAACCGTCCCGATTGTCAAGCTATTGTCAATATTGCGCGCGAAATTTCGGTGCTTTTGAACAAAAAATTCAAAATGCCGAAATTGACATACAAATGCTACGGTCAGGATAATGCCATTCCGCCCGTGGAAATCATCGAAAAGAATCTTTGCAGTCGTTATATCGGCCGCGTGATTCGCGACGTAAAAATAGAACGTTCGCCCAAATGGATGCGCGACAGATTGAGAATGTGCGGTATACGCCCGATAAATAATCTTGTCGATATTACCAACTATGTTCTTTTGGAGATAGGTCAACCCTTGCACGCATTTGATCGTAAATTCATATGCGACCGTGTTCTGATAAGAAAAGGTAAGAGCGGCGAAAAGATGACCGCGCTCGACGGCAAAGAATACTGTGTTGACGATGCGCTTGTAATTGCCGACAACGAAAAGCCGCTTGCAATCGCCGGCATAATGGGCGGCGAATTTACAAGTATTTTCCCTGACACAAAAGACGTGTTCTTGGAGGCGGCGCGTTTTGAGCGTAGCAACATTCGGCGCACGTCGCGAAAAATCGGACTGCGTTCCGACTCGTCCGCACGCTATGAAAAAGGCGTCGATTGGCAGTCTGTGGAGCTCGGCTCCAATAGAGCGCTGGCGTTAATCGATATGCTCAAATGCGGGAAAATTTGTGAAAACCGTGTTTGCGACGGAGTCAGTGAGCCCACTCAAAAGGTTATCGAAACCTCAAAGCAAGAAATTTGCTCGCTTCTCGGCATAGATATCGACCAAAAAGTGATAATTTCCATTCTCAAAAAGCAAGACATATCGGTTTCGACTGTCGGCAAAAAAATGATTTGCAAAATTCCGCTCGTTCGCGAGGATATTGACGGATATGCCGACCTTGCCGAAGATATTATGCGCTTCTACGGCTACGATAACATCATTTCGACGTATTCCGAAAATACCCACCAAACGAAGGGCGGGTTAAGCATACACGACGACAACGTCGAAAATCTCAAAGAAACTATGCGCTCGCTCGGCGCCGACGAAATTCTGAATTATTCGTTTATATCTCCCGATGCGGCGGATAAGCTTTTGTTAAGAAACGATGATGCTTTGCGCCAATGTATTGCGCTTAAAAATCCTTTGAGCAGAGATATTTCGGTTATGCGCACACAACTCGTTTCGTCCATGCTCGCTGTGATGTCGCGCAACTGCGCGCGCAAAAATAATACGTTGCGCTTCTATGAACTTGGAAAGGTGTTTATCGCTAAAAGCCTGCCGCTCACAGAGCTTCCGCAAGAGCGCGACGTTCTTTGCGTGGCAATATGCAATGACGGTGATTTTTACACGCTGAAATCAATAGTATCCGAGGTCGCATCGTTATTCGGCAATTTCGAATATTGCGAGGCAAGCGCTTCGTATCTTCATCCCAAACAAAGTTTGCGCATAGAAGGGCAAGGGCTTTGCGGCGAATTCGGAAAAATTCATCCGCTCGTTTGCGAGAATTTCGATTTGCCGAGTGATGTATATGTAGCGCATATCGACGTAACCGACGCGCTCAATGCGCCCATTCGGCTTGCGCAGTACACACCCATTTCCAAGCTCCAACCTGTTGACCGCGATCTTGCGCTCGTGGTCAAAAAGGACGTAGCCGTGGGTTTAATGCTCGGCGAGCTTAAAGAGGTAAATCCTTATATTTCGCAGGTCAAACTTTTTGACATTTATGACGGCGAGCAGATAGAGCAAGGCTATAAGAGCGTGGCGTTTTCTATGCGTTTACAGCCTACCGAAGCAACATTTTCAGATAACGACATAAAAAATATCGTGAACAGCGTTATTGAAACCGCACAGAATAAATATGGAGCGAAACTGCGCTGATGCAGATAGTAGCGCCTGCCGGAAATTTTGCCGGATTGCGCGCAAGCGTCAATGCCGGTGCCGATGCGGTGTATCTGGGTATGCCGCTTTTCGGCGCGCGCGCAAAAGCGGAAAATTTCGATGACGAAGCGCTTAAAGAAGCCGTCGATTTTGCGCATCTTTACGGCGTTAAAGTTTTTGTAACACTTAACACTCTTATTAAAGACGTTGAAATGAACGAAGCAGCGCAAATGGCGGAGCGAGCGTACAAAATAGGTGTTGATGCTGCAATAGTTCAAGATATTCGATTTATTGAAGTATTGAAAAAAAGACTGCCGGATTTTACTCTGCACGCCAGCACGCAAATGGGAATACACAATGCCGCCGGCGCGGAAATTCTAAAAGACCTGGGAATTAAACGCGCTGTTTTGTCGCGTGAAACATTGCCGACGGACATCAAAGAGATAAAAAAGACGGGTATCGAAATCGAGTACTTCGTTCAAGGCGCACTGTGCGTGTCTTTTTCAGGCAACTGTTATTTTTCGTCACTAGCCTCGTCGTACAGCGGAAACCGCGGAAGATGTATGCAATTATGCCGCAAGCCGTATGTTTGGCACGGGAATAGCGGTTATTATCTTTCCGCAAAGGATCTGTGTATGTACGATAAGCTCAAAATGCTCGAAGATCTTGGTGTGGACGCAATCAAAATAGAAGGGCGAATGAGGTCGGAAGAATACGCACACCGTTCGGTCAGCGTATATAAGTCCGACATGCCGACGGAAAAAGCGGTAGAGGCGCTTAAATCGGTCTTTAACAGAGGAGATTACTGTGACGGGTATTTGAGCGAAAACGCACAGTTTCGTGTCATATACCCACAATCTCAATCAAATATAGGGCGTTTTGTCGGTAAAATCGTCAGAGTACAAGGAAATAAAGTGTTTGTGAACGGTTTTTCGCCCAAAACGAATGACGGGTTCAAAATACTGCGCAATAAGAATGAACTGTGCGGCGCTTCGGTATTAGGCGGCAATATTACGGCGAGCGGAAAGTGTCAAGTAGGCGATGAGCTTCGACTTACATTTGATAGTGCCGTTACCGAGCAAATGAAAAATGCCGAGCGCCCGATTGCTGTCGATGTCGCCGTTAAACTGCAAGTCGGAAGCGAGCCGAATGTAAGTGTTTCTTCGGGCAATACGTCGGTATCAATCAACGGTGAGTTTATTCCGCAAAAGGCTTTTTCGCGCGCAATAACGACCGGTGACGTAAAGCGCGCATTTGAGAAATCGTCTGATTTTCCTATCAAAGCAAACATTTCCGTAGATATGGAAGACGAAGTGTTTATGCCTATTTCTGCGCTTAACGAATTAAGGCGCAGGGCTTATTCCGCGCTTAAATCGCAAATTTTTAACGACTATAAAATAAAGCGAAGTCAAGATAAATTTGTCGGGCTTGACTATAACAGGTTTGACGGCAATGGCAAGATACTTATGGTAGAAAGCGGCGAGCAAATCGACGGCAACATCATAAGCAAAATCGACTACTTGGTGTTAAATCCGATCGACTATGCGAATTTCGATATACCGAATATTGATAAGCCTATTCTGTTGAATATGCCGGTCACTATGCGCGGAAAAGACAAAGATATTCTCATGCGTACTATATCTCGCGAAGAGATTTACGGCGTAATTTCCAATAATCTGTACACACTCGATATCACAGACAAACCGATTTTGCTGGGGTGCGGACATAATATAATAGGCGATACGTATTTGCCGCATATTCGTTCGTTTGAGGCTGACACAATCGGCAACGGATTTGCATACGTTTTCGGTTATGCGCCGCTTATGACGTTGTGCCATTGTCCGTACGGAAAATGTGTTAATTGCGATGGCCGTGATACGCTCACCGATGAGCGCGGAAGAAAATTCGCATTGCGTCGATACCGCATCGATAAGTGTTATTGGCAACTGCTGAATTGCGTTCCGCACTATTTGACTGCTAAGGACACTGCCATGACAGAAAATTTGTTTTACGATTGCACGGCTGTCGATAAAAACACTATATTAAGTGTGTTAAGCGGCAAATATTCGGGCGAATATACGCGCGGAAACATGAACAAGGGATTAAAATAATGAACGTTTATCAAAATCTCGAATTCGATTTGATTCTCGATAAGGTTGCTAAGCTCGCTTCTTTCGAGCTTGTTTCCGAGTGCATTCGCAAACTTATTCCGTCCAGCGATATCGAAACGGTAAATAAATTACTCACGCAAACAGACGATGCTCTTACTGTTTTGGCATCAAGTAAGCCCAACTTAGCGTTTGAAAGTATTTCGGAGATTTTGGAAAAGGCCAAAGTCGGATCTTCGCTCAATCCGAGCGAATTTCTCAAAATCAAAGCGTCGATCTCGGCATTGCGCTCGCTTAAATCTGCCGTGGAAAATACCGACGGTTGTGATTCTCTTAAAGACATCACCGCGTGGGTGCGCGTTTGTGACGATTTGGACTATGAAATAGGACGGACTATCGAAAACGAAACGGAAGTTAAAGACGGAGCTAGCGAAAAATTATCTTCGCTTCGTCGTGCTATTTTGCGGTCAAATGCGCGGCTTAAAGAAAAGCTCGACGGCTTTACGCGCAGGAGCGAATTCAGCAAATACCTGCAAGATAATATAGTGACTTTGCGCGGCGGACGGTATGTTTTGCCGGTAAAATCTGAATGCAGATCAAGCGTCAAGGGGCTTGTACATGATGTTTCTTCAACAGGCGCGACAGTATTTATCGAGCCTTTTTCGATAGTAGAAGCGAATAATGAGCTAATCACTCTGAAAACGGAAGAGGCGAACGAAGTCGAGCGAATACTGTCCGAACTCAGTAAAAAAGTAGCTTCGAATTCTTCGGAGCTGTATACAGGACAGGATGTGTTGGTGCGTTGCGGCGTTATTTTTGCAAAAGCGGAATACGCCAAACAGCTTAACGCATGCAGACCTAAAATAAACGATGACGGTCGGATTTTACTGTTGCAGGCGCGTCATCCGTTGATTTCGGAAAGTACAATTGTTCCCGTAGATATCTCATTGACGGATAAGCGCATTCTTCTTATTTCGGGCCCGAACACAGGCGGCAAAACAGTTGCGCTCAAAACTGTCGGACTGTTTGCCATGCTTGCGGCTGTCGGAATGTTTTTGCCGACTGCCGACGGGAGCGAAATAAGCGTGTTCGATAAATTCTATTGCGATGTCGGCGACTCGCAAAGTATTGCTCAATCGTTGAGTACATTCTCGGCGCACGTTAAAAATCTTGCCGAAATCACTGCCGACATGAACGACAAATCGTTGGTTCTGCTTGACGAAGTAGGCGACGGTACGGATCCCGACGAGGGCGCAGCGCTTGCGATAGCTATTTTGAAAAAAATAATTTCCGCGCGTTCGACCGCGGTCGTTACAACGCATTTCAATTCCGTAAAACAATTTGCGATGGCATGCGACGACATTTCCAATGCAAGCATGCAGTTTGATAATATAAATTTTAAACCTACGTATAAACTTGTTCAGGGCGCGTCCGGATCGAGCTATGCACTTGAAATAGCGGAAAGTATAGGTCTTGGCTGTGACATTATATCGGACGCGCGCGCGGCGTTAAGCGCAGAAAAGGTTGCGTTCGATACAGTAATGCGCGAGGCCGAAAAGCTACGAAACGAATTGTATGAAGAAAAAGAAAAATGCGCGCTTCTTCACAGAGAAGCAGAGGAAAACGCGCAAAAAACTCGCAAGATTAAACAGGATTACGAGAACAAGCTTGCGGAAATTAACGAGAATGTACGGGCTATAATCAAAAGACAGGCTGATGAATATTCGGAAAAAGCGGAAAGAATAATCGAACAAATTAAAGAACAATTAAAAAACCGCGACGATGCCGCGTTGTTTGCCGCACGCAGGGCCGCAAAATCAATTGGCGACGGCATACCGTCCGATGAAATTAAGCCGATAGCCAGCGAATTGCCTCTTGATCTAAACAATATTTCCGTAGGAACGCGCGTTTATGTTTCGGGATTGAATAAAGACGGAGTTATTGCGAGCGCAGTTCGCGGCAACAAGGTGGTTGTCGCCATCGGTTCGATTAAAACAGAAGTACCTATTTCTTCGCTTTCGCTTATTGCTTCCGAAAAGGCAAAAACGACGCGGGCAAAAATCAAAAATGACCGCGAACCCGAAAACAGAGAAATAATGCTGCTTGGATCTACTGTGGACGAAGCGACGCAGGTGCTTGACGGGATATTGCCAGATATTGCGCCGAGAAGCGTTCTTCGCATTGTTCACGGCAAAGGAACGGGTGCGCTCGGCAAGGGCATTCAAGCGTATTTAAAGCGCCAACCTCGCGTTAAAACTTTCAGATACGGAAGATACGGCGAGGGCGATACGGGCGTCACAATTGTCGAGATAAAGTAAGCGAAAAACGTATTATTTATAAATCGAATAGCCGTAAGCTAGTACGTCTATTTCGCGTTTGTCGATTTTACAATTATTGAGTAAGTCAAGTGAAATAACGTAAACGATGTAGTTGGTTTTACGCATATTCAGCGCTTTGGTTTGCTCGTAAGTATCTGCGAGTACTTGTTTTGCATACTCGTCGAAATTGTCCTCGATAGGGAAGAACGCGCTGTCCACTGTTGTGTACAGTGACTTATTGTTACGCCTGATTGTAGAAATAATCTTGTCCGCCGAAAACGGCGTTATATTTTTGTTAAAATAAATATTCAAAACAACGCAATCGCAAATGACTGTGCTTGACAGATAGTGCATACTGCGAAAATGTTTTCCGACAGTTTCAGCCGCTCGCACCCAAAGACTGCTGTTATGAGCGGCTTCCGCGATTTTAAATAGTGTTTCTTCGGTAAATTCGGTGTTCATATTTTTATCAAAGAATAGTTGTAATAGTCACCGTCGAGCTTACTGATAGTGTTGTAAAGCGCTACGGCCTTTTCATCGATTTGCAATACCTGTCGGATTTCGCTATCGTTTGCGGCGGCATTCTTTATATCTGCGTTAGTTGATTTTACGCAAGAAGGCAGTAGTGTAAAGTCAAACGCATTCTTGCATGCCAATAAACGAGTACAAAATCGCTTCGACATGTAATCCTTATCAATACCCAAAATAATATCGAGAAATAGGCGAAACAAGCGCTTTTTACTGTAACGTCTGCTTGTTGCGGCTTCTATATAGCTGTCGAAATCGTAAAAACTCTTGCTTTTGAGTAAATATTCAAGCCCTTCGGAGCAGTTGCGAAGATTTGATATGTAGTTAATGTCTGCGCTTTTCAATGAGTACACGGCAATATTTTTGTAACTCGTCAAATCCGGTGCATGCGATATCCTATATTCATACATCTCTTTATATTTGAATGGGATGTACTTTTCAATATCTTCGGAGCAACCGTTTGAGTATGCGTTTCTTATTGCAGTTGCCGAAATGTGAATGCCGGCCGTGTCGTAATCGTTATATTTTGCTCCTAAACGTTTGATTATAATGGGCTCGATATTTGCCGCATATTTTTTTATAGCGGTTATGTATTCTATGCAGAGCATATTATTCGGATCGGCAAGAATTCCGTCGATTGAATTTCGGTCGGGGAAAATAGTTTCGTGCATTTTGCTTAAAGCCGCTACGCATGCGGCATTGTAACTTTTTCCGCTATTAAGCTGGCATTTCAGTTCGGCGGTATACCGATCGGAATATTCGGTCTTGATTTCGGCAATTCGAAGTATATCGTCAGGCTGTGCAATTGCGCCCATGGCGATATGAGAGATGTTTTTTATGCCTGCTATTATCTTTACCGCACCCTCCGCAAAATCCTGCGCGCTTGCGGTTGAATACACGGTTGGCAGTTCGATAACGGCGTCTGCGCCGCCGAGAACGGCACACTCAGCGCGAATCGATTTATCGCAAAAAGCCGGCATTGCGGACTGCACAAACGATCCGCTAATGACGCAAAAAATATTGTCGATTCCGCGTTTGCGCACGCAATCGAGCTGATATTTATGACCTGTATGAAAAGGATTGTATTCGCAAACAATAGCGCAATTTTTCATGATAATTACTTTACTTTACGCAATAATCAGAGTATAATTATAACCGTAGATACAATCATATTGTATCACATAATTACTGTATTGTAAATTCAAATCGGAGGATATTATGAACGATTTACTTAAATCAGTGCGCGAAAAAGCAAAGAGCTTGCAAAAAACGATCGTGTTGGCAGAGGGCGAGGAGCCTCGCATAATCACTGCGGCGGCAAAAATCCAAGCCGCGAGTATCGCCAAAGTCATACTTTTGGGCAATCCCGACACCATCAAAACCAAATGTCCCGACGTTAATTTGGCAGGTATAAAGATTATTAACATAGCGGAAGTCGACATCGAGCCGTATGCACAGCTTTTGTATGAGCTGCGCAAATCAAAGGGAATGGATATCGAAACGGCGAGAAAGCTCGCGAAAAACCCGCTGTACTTCGGCGTTTTGCTTGTTAAAAACGGCGAGGCGGACGGTATGGTCGCAGGATCTGTCAATGCTACCGGCGATGTGCTTCGTCCCGCTCTTCAAATAATCAAAACCGCACCGGGAATCAAAACGGTCAGCTCCTGCTTTATTATGTTGCTTGATAAAGATTCCAAGTACGGTGAAAACGGTGTTATGGTATTCGGCGACTGCGCAGTCAATCCCAATCCCGACGCAAGTCAGCTCGCAGATATAGCTATCGCGTCGGCAGATACCGCCGCGGCGATTGCCGGAATTACGCCGAAGGTAGCATTGCTTTCTTTCTCTACGAAAGGCTCGGCAAAAGGCGAGCTTGTGGATAAGGTTACAAATGCGCTTGCGGCAGTAAAAGCGGCTCGTCCTGATTTGGCGGTTGACGGAGAATTGCAAGCCGATGCGGCGCTTGTGCCTACGGTCGCTGAGCTAAAAGCTCCGGGCAGCACCGTTGCCGGCAAAGCCAACGTGCTTATTTTCCCCGATCTTCAAGCCGGAAATATCGGCTATAAGCTCGTTCAGCGTTTGGCAGGAGCCGAGGCTATCGGACCTATTTGCCAGGGCTTTAACCGTCCGGTAAACGATCTTTCTCGCGGTTGCAGCAGTGAGGACGTTGTAAACGTCGTTGCTATGACCGCTTTGCAGAGCCTTATAAATAAATAGTTTTTCGACATGAAATTCAAAAAAGTTACCGTTACCTGCACGCCCGAAACTGCCGATACCGTAGCATATACATTGCACGAATCGGGAAGCATGGGTGAGGTGTTCGACGACTACGGAAATATCCGCCAAGTATTGGAAGATAAGCGTTGGGATTATGCTGATGCCGCGCTATTTACTCCTACCGAAGGATGCTCTGTCAGTGGTTTTTTCACCATTGAAACGAATGAAGATATCATAACCGATAAAATATTCGAGCTTCGGGCGCAGGATTGGGCTGATTTTTCCTCCATTACAGTGAGCGTTGATATTATCGACTCCGAAGAATGGGAAAACGAGTGGAAAAAGTATTATAAGCCGTTTTCTATCGGAAAAATAGTCGTGATTCCCGAATGGATTGATTTTACTGCGATAGGCGATAACATTCCCGTAAAGCTCAATCCGGGACTCGCGTTCGGAACAGGCATGCATGAAACGACGTCGATGTGCATCGACTTAATGCAAAAAATAGAGCTTAACGGCAAGCGCGTGATGGATTTCGGTTGCGGAAGCGGCATACTCGGCATCTGCGCAAAGGCTCTCGGCGCCGAATCCGTATTGTTTGCGGACACGGACGAGCAAGCGATAACGGCTACGGAATACAACTGCAAAATTAACGGTATAAGTTCACCGGAAGTATTTTTGCGCGACGTTCGTGAATTAACTACGCCGTCGGATGTCGTCGTTGCAAATATAACCGCCGATGTCCTTATAGGTGTGGAACCTGTAATCTTAAATTCGCTCAATAAGGGTGGGTATGCTATAATAAGCGGCATTATCTCTGACAAAGCCGATGCAGTATTTGCCGAGTATTCAAAGCATTTTGAACATATCGAAACCGAAAGAAAAAACGAATGGAGTGCATTTCTTTTTAAACTATGAGATTTTATATTCCAACAGTCAAAAAATCATGCATGGAGTTGGTCGGAGACGCGCACACCCATGCCGCATACGCATTGCGCATACGCGTCGGAGATTACATAACGGTATTTGACGGCAGCGGCAAAGAGTATTCTTGCAAGGTCAAAGATATTAAAAAAGATCGAACTTTGCTCGAACTTTTGGACTGCGCCGAAAATGCGGGGGAGTCTAAAATAAACGTATCGCTGTATTTGTCTGTCATCAAACAAGATCGTTTTGAAATGGCTGTACAAAAAGCAACCGAACTCGGTGTGAATAAAATAACCCCTGTTTTTTCTTCCTACACGCAACGTAATACCTCTATCAATTATGAGCGGCTGAATAAGATTGCAATTTCCGCTTGTGAACAGTGCGGAAGAAGTCGTATTCCGACAATAGAAAGCAGTATTGAATTCGAAGAATTACTTGAAAGAGTGCCGAATACTCACATGATATTTCCGTGGGAGCGCGAAATGCACGGCACGATGAAATCGGCAATAGATACGTCAAAAACCGACGTGTCCGTCTTTATAGGTCCGGAAGGCGGAATTACCGAGGAAGAAAAAAATAAACTGACACAAGTCGGGGCTAAATCTGTTACACTCGGAGCTCGAATCCTTCGTGCGGAAACAGCGGCAATAGCCGCACTGTCTGCAATATACTATGAAATGGGAGAGTGGAGTCTTTGACAGTCAAAGTAGTTACATTAGGCTGTAAAGTAAATCAATGCGAGAGCGGCTCGATAATTGCAACGCTTAAAGCAAACGGTTACGATGCGTCGGAAGGTCTTGCGCCGGCCGACGTTTACGTTTTGAATACATGCTCTGTTACAGCGGAAGCCGATAAAAAGTCCAGGCAATATTTGGCAAAGATGCGCGGCCTTAATGAAAGATGCGCCATAATAGTGGTAGGGTGTAGCTCTCAAAATGATCCCGAAAAATTCCACAGATCGAACGTAGTAGCAGTAGGCGGGACATCAAACAAGTCAGAATTCGTATTTAAAACAATTAAATCATTAGCAAATAATAATCAATATAGTATTCTATCTGATATAATACTATATAAAAATACGTTAGATTCGACAAAAAATAAACTAAAATACTGTTATGAACTGTATCCTGAACTTCAAAAAACAAGGTCGTTCATCAAAATACAAGACGGCTGTAACCGGTTTTGTTCGTATTGTATAATTCCGTATTTACGTGGACGCAGTAGGTCTCGATCAATCGAAGATGTTGTTGCTGAGTGTGATAGTATCTCATCGGGGGAGATTGTCATAACCGGCATAGATGTGTCGTCTTATGGAGCTGATATCGGCGTTACGCTACCTCAATTATTAAAAGCGCTTTCAAAGTTTACGGCGAGAAAAAGACTGGGTTCGCTCGAATGCGAAGTGATTGATGACGATATGCTGTCTGCCATGAGAGAGGGGAATTACTGTCCGCATTTTCACTTGTCATTGCAAAGCGGCAGTACTGATGTATTAAAATCGATGAATAGGCGCTATAACAGCGAATATTTCTACTCAAAAATCGAATTGATACGCAAATATTTCCCGAATGCCGGCATTACGACAGATGTTATCGTGGGATTTCCCACGGAAACAGATGATTTATTTAAAGAAAGTGTTGAATTTATAGAAAAATGCGGTTTTTCGGATATTCACGTGTTTCCGTACAGCAGTAGAGCAGGTACTCTGGCTGCCAAAAAGTATAAGGTGTTGCCACCGGAAATTGTTAAAGAGCGTGTTTCAGAGCTTTTAAGATTAAAGGCGAATTTACGCGATAGATTTTTTGAGAAAAATTTAAATACGGTTGCTTCTGTATACGTAGAGGATCAAGAATCCGGATATAATGTCGGCTATACACCCAACTATATCAAAGTGTATTCGGATGCAGATTGCGGCGACATAGTTGATTTGAGATTGACCGATAAGTTCAAAGACGGAATCTTCGGAGTTAAACTGTCTTGATGATGCCCGGGATTATATTTAAATCGAGATCTGTTTTTGATAGGGCAAAAGAAGGCTCTTTTGTATCAATACAACATATCACTTCGCAAAAGACAGCTTTTACGAAGTGATATGTGCTAAAAATAGGCAAATGTGCTTTAAAGCGCCAAATACCGAATATTAAATGACTTCGACATTTTTCGCGTTTTCGGAAGCTGTATACTGCTTACATAAATCTTCTTATACTATTTAATACTATCTTTATGAAGAAAGCCGTTAAGATTAGTATTATTTGCTTATGTGTATTTATAACGGTTATCGCATTGGCGATAGGATTTTTCTTTTTATTGATAGAGCCGAGTATCAATTTATTTAATGCGCCCACATTGGATCTAGATAAGTTGACCTCTTATTCGCGAACTCTGACTGTTCTCGATATTAACGGAGATCCGATTGACGACGCTTTTTACGGCGGTGACAGACTGTATGTCAAAATCGAAGATTTGTCTGAAAACACGGTCAATGCTTTTATCGCAATCGAGGACAAGCGATTTTATAAACACAGCGGTATAGATTACAGACGAGTTGCATCCACTTTGCTTAGTAATATCAAAGCCGGAAGTTTTAAGGAGGGCGCTTCAACAATAACGCAACAGCTCATCAAGAACACACATTTGTCAAACGAAAAAACGATTCGTAGAAAAATCAATGAGATGCGTTTAGCCCGACATTTGGAAAGAATTTACAGTAAAAAGCAAATTCTCGAATGCTACTTTAATGTTTTATATTTCGGTTCGGGTATTCGTGGATTAGGCACGGCAAGCCGTGTCATGTTCGGTATTCCGGCGTCTGAACTTACGCTCGCCCAGTCTGCGGCGCTCGCGTCGATAATTAATAATCCGGCGAAATACAGTCCGTACAGTAATATCGAAAATCTGACTAAACGCAAAGAGCTCGTATTAAAGCAAATGCTTAATCAAGGGTTGATTTCGGCTTCTGAATACAGTGACGCAGTAAATGAGGACATCGTATTCGACAACGACAAACAAAATCAATTTGTTTACGGATTAATTAAAAACGCTTGCGCCGAATTGAAATGCACTGAAAAATCACTGTTTAATAATAACTTGACTATTGCGACCGACTATGATAAAAATTCGGTTTCGTGCGCACGTTCTGCCATAAAAAATTGCGAAATAGACGGCAATGTGCGAATTTTGATTTTAAATAACGCGACGGGCGGAATTATTTGCGACGAAACTAATATTTCTGGCTATTTAAATCCACGTAGGTCGCCGGCGTCAACCATTAAACCGATACTGTCATATGCGGCGGCGCTTGAAAGCGGCATGAATCCCCTATCACAAATTCTCGATGAACCGACATCATTCGGCGATTATTCGCCTAACAATTATAAAAATGTTTATCGCGGTTATCAGTCAATTAAGGACTGTTTAATCAGTTCTTCAAACATTGCCGCTGTAAAGTTATTACAGTATGTCGGCGTTGATTATGCAAAATCGATAGCGCAATCATGCGGACTTTCGTTTGGAAAATCGGATAATTCTCTGCCTATTGCGCTCGGCGGTATGGAAAACGGTGTTACTCTTATTGAGCTTGCAAACGCTTACAGAACGCTCGCTAACGGCGGTATTTATTCCGATGTTCATTATGTAAACAAAATATCGGAGCAAAATAAAACAGTTCATCGAGCAGACATCAATACAAGGCGCGCAATTTCAGACGATACGGCATATTTGCTTACCGATATGCTCATTGAATGCGCACACAGCGGAACGGCCAAAAAACTTAAATATTCTGGAATTATTGCGGCTAAAACAGGCACAAACGGTAACGATAACGGCAATTATGATTGTTATTGCATTGCGTACACGCCCACTCGAACCGTTGCCGTATGGTTTGGTGCAAAAGATAAACCTCTCGACAACAGTGTAACCGGCGCATCATGTTGTAAGATAATCAAAGAACTGTGTGATAACGGCATTATCGAGACAGATGAAACCTTTGTAATGCCCGATTCGGTTGCATATTATGAGATAGATGCTACCGAATTAAGCGATTCACACGAGGTTTATCTAGCAGACCCGATTTTGCCTAAACGCTACCGTCGGCGCGCTTTGCTTTCAAAGCGGCACTTACCTATTCGTAAGAATATAGACATTATAGATTTTTATGACCGAATTGCGTGGGAAAATTCGGAATCACAATACAATGGTTTCGATGTTTTCGATAGCACGTTCGATTAGCTCATTATAATTTGCGATTTTGCTTTCTTGCTCTTCGACCTTTTCTAATGTAGGTTTAATCAAAGGATAGTCGGGTAAAAACACGGTACAGCAATCCTCGTAAGGCTCAATCGATATTTTGAAAGTTCCGATTTTTTCCGCAATCTCTATTATCTCGTCTTTATCCATTCCGATTAGCGGACGAAAAACAGGCATATTAACAACTGCGTTGGTAACGGTAATGCTTTCAAGAGTTTGGCTTGCAACCTGTCCCAAGCTCTCTCCGTTTATAATGCAACCGCAGTTTAGCTTGTTTGCCACGCGCTCGGCAATGCGCATCATAAATCTGCGTACCAATGTGATCATGTAATTTGGCTTACAGCATTTGTGGATGGTCTCTTGAATTTCAGTAAGAGAAATGCATGTTAGCGATATTCCCGGACAGTATTCTCCGAGTATGCGCGCAAGCTCTATTGCCTTTTCTTTTGCCGCTTGCGACGTGTACGGGTACGAATGGAAATGCAATGCTGATAAGCTCATTCCGCGTTTTGCAAGCATATACCCTGCGACCGGACTGTCTATGCCGCCCGAAAGCAACAAAAGCCCATTACCTCCCGTTCCGTATGGCATTCCGCCGACGCAACGTTCGGAGTCGTCGTACAAATAGACATCTCCGTTTTCACGAACGTCAACGTTCAAAACATACTGCGGAGAATGTAAGTCTACTGTTAATTGAGGCTTCGCTTGTAAAATTCGCTCTCCGAGCTGCATGTTTATCTGCAATGAATTGAGAGGATATTTCTTATATGAGCGGTGTGAAGTCACTCTGAAAGTTCCGTTTTGCGGTACAATAGAAATCGCAAGCTCCGCTATTTCGTCGAAATCGTATCCACAACGCTTTGCTACGGAAGTCGAATGAACGCCGAAAACATGCTTTAACCGATTTAAAATAATCGGTTCGTCAGCACTCTCATAATCTTTGACAACGTATCTACCGCGCCCAAAGTACAGTTTGCAATTTATATCGGCAAGTTTTTTTCGAATATTGTTCTTTAATATGTTTTCGAAATAATCTTTATTTTTGCCTTTTAAGTACAATTCCCCGTACCGTATCAATATTACGTTATCCGACATGTTCACTCCTTATTCTTTCGGCTGCTTGAATAATTATTTTTGCGGCATTGTTAACATCGCTTTTTGACGTGTCCACTGCAAAACTTATGCGAATACAGCTTTCAATTGATTTTTGGTCCAAGCCGACTGCACTCAAAACTCTGTTGCCGCGCTTCGTTCCGGAGCAGGCCGCGCCTTTCCCTATTATTACACCGTCATCATGCGCTATGTTTTGCAAAATCTCGGCTTTTACGCCGGGTACGCATACGCATAGAATGTATCCGCTGTTATTCCCGTTACCTATAATTCGATAACCTTGCGCAGTAAAACATTCGCACAGCTCATTTCTGATTGATTGAATATTCGATGATTCGCAAAGCCTCGAAAACTCCTGCACTGCCGAGGCAAACGCCTCGATGTACGGCGTGTTCTGAGTGCCTGACCGCAAACCGCGTTCTTGACCTCCACCGTAAATAAGCGGTGCAATGTTTAGTTCGCGCTTAATGAAAAGCAGACCTATGCCCTTGGGCGCGCCTATCTTATGTGCGCTTGCGCTGTAAAAATCCACTCCGAGCGAACTTACGGTATCATTGGTTTTAAGAAATCCTTGCACTCCGTCGCTGTGAATCAGCGCGCGCGGCGCGAGCTTTTTTATATTTTCACTAATAGATTTAATCGGGTTAATTACGCCCGTCTCGTTGCTGACATGAATAACAGACACCAGCGCGGTATTATTGTCAATAATACCGTACAGCGCTTTTTCATCCACAGTTCCGTCTTTTCGTAGCGGAGCGATTCTTACATCCGCTCCCTTGCTTTTCAATTGCATAGCGGGCTCGTAAACCGACGAATGTTCGCCTGCGGAAATAACGATATTGCCCTTTTTATTTTTTATGCCGCTGTTGAATACCCAATTATTCGCTTCCGTAGCGCATGATGTGAATACAAGTTCATCGGGGAATACGCCCATTGCACTTGCTATCACTCGCCTTGCCGCTTCGATTTTTTCATGCGCGGCAACGCCGCTTTTGTATGTGGCGTTAGGATTGAAATATTCATTGCGCATAACGTTTTCCGCGGCGCAGATAGCGCAGTCGAAAACGCGCATTGTCGCGGCATTATCAAGATATATCATTCTTGCGATATTTCCTCTTCATTAACAGTTTGTTCTTCATTTAAATTGTTATTATCATCTTCATCTGTATTTTCGTTTTCGTCATCTTCTTCGCTATACATTCTGTCTTCTGCCTCAGCTTCTTCTTTTGCAGTAAGTCGTTTTTCGAAATCCGCTATGCTTTTATCGAATACGGTGAGCGCGGAAACGACTCGACGAAGCGCTATCATAAATCCTCTGTCCGGTTCAATAAATATTATTTTGCGCCCTTTTTGAGTATAGTACAGAATATAAATGATCGAATCTTCATCATCGTAGTTGACGAGTGCAAGATTTTTTTTGATTGCGTTGCGCTCGATTTTGCGGTAACCTTCCGAATCGAAAACGCCGACTGATTCTATCGCTCTGAGCTGGATGGCATATTTGAGTTTTCTGCGTTGTCGGTAATATATTTCGGAAATTTTAAAGTATTCGTCGTCGAGAACATAGTCGTATTCGGTGTTATTGCGCTTGTTAATGATTCCCAATATGATAGTTACGCCGAAAAATGGCAACGACATCAACAAAAACGCCCAAAACATTGTTATAAGAACAGCGCTTGAAATCAAGATAAACAACCCTATCATGCCGAAAATAGTTCGCGCAATGATAAGCGTTTTGGTCTTTTTTGCGCGTTCGTCTATATTATGATTTGTTACGTTTTGCTCGTAATATAATTCCATTTTATAACCTCCGATATGCGGAACTAATCATTTGAGTTTTCGTTGTCGGTAGCTTTGATAACTTTTCCTTCGGTTGTTTTATGTTTAGCCGGATCGAACATGGTCAAAGTGAATATAAATGTCGCACCGGACCCGCGAGCGCTCTCAACCCAAATCACTTCGCCGTGCTCTTCGATTATCTTTTTTACAATAGAAAGTCCCAAGCCCGAGCCCTTTGTTTTAACAGGCGAACGCGATCTGTCGGACATGTAAAAGGTATCCCATATGAGCATTTGTTCTTTCTTGCTGATGCCGTAACCGTAGTCTTTGACAGTCACATACGCCTTGTTTTCGTGAACGCTTGTCATCAAAATGATGCGAGAATACGCCGGGGAATACTTTATTGCATTGTCTACGAGATTGGTAATAACTTGAATTATTTTTTCTTTATCGGCGTAGACATAGCAGATCTGACGAGAAAACTCGACGTTAATTTGCTGTGCTTTTTTTATCAATGCCGGTTCGAATTTAGCCGCAATGTCGTTTATGATATCGTTTATATTAAATTTTGAAAATACGAGCGGATTTTTACCCGAATCCAGCCTTGAAAGATCTAGCATTGATGTAATCAGCGAATTCAACCGTTTTGTTTCGCTCAACGTAATTTTCAAATACTTTTCCCTGTCCGCTTCCGACACGGTGCCGTCGAGAATTGCCTGTAAAAAGCCCTGCACCGATGTCAACGGCGTTCGCAATTCATGGGAAGCGTTTGCGACAAACGAGCGTCTGATTTGCTCCAATCGCTCGTATTCGTCTGCTGTTATGTTAACTGCCGACAATATATCGGACGTAGAGTTATCAATTGATGTTTCGCTTATTTTTTCTAAGGAATAGTTCTTTGCCATATCGTTTAATTGCTTCGCCGCAAATCTCACTTTGCCGTATACCAAATAATGCAATAGCAAAACATAAGTCAGTATTTCGACTAAACAAGCAAACGAAACAAACACGATTATCAGATATCTGTTTTCTTGTTCCGCATTCGGATACGCAAAAACAAGCGGAAAGAATACGGTGGAAAACAGCAGTACGGCGCACAGTATCGTTCTGAAAATATGAGATTTAAAAAATCTTTTTGCCGATATTACATTCTTCAACCGATATTCCTTGCCTATTAAAATACTTCTATTTTATAGCCGACGCCCCATACGGTAGTCAAACGCCAATGAGGATTATCGCCGAGCTTTTCACGTATACGCTTGATATGCACGTCAACGGTGCGAGAATCGCCTGAATGTCCTTGTCCCCAAATTTCTTTTAACAGCTCTTCACGCGTAAAAACATGCATGGGTGTTTTTGCAAGCATGTAGAGAATTTCTATTTCTTTTGGCGGCATATCAATTTTTGTGCCGTTGAGCGTGACTGAAAAATCGGTGATGTTGACTGTCAGATTGAACAGATCGATTTGCTCTACATCGATTGGCGGTTTAAAACGGCGCAAAATGGCTTTTATTCGTGCAATCAGCTCTTGCGGCTCAAACGGCTTCGTGATGTAGTCGTCCGCTCCCCTGTCGAGTCCCGATATTTTATCGAGCGGCTCGCCTCGCGCAGATAGCATGATGACGGGGATATCCGAAGTCTTGCGCAATTCAGACAGCACTTCGAATCCGTCCATTTCCGGCATCATAACATCGAGCAATACGGCGTCGAATTTTTCCGCACTGAGTTTTGCAAGCGCAGATTGCCCGTTATTGCAGATCTCGGCGTAAAAACCGTCTTTCGCGAGATACAACGACAGCAATTGACAAATATGTTCGTCGTCGTCAACAATGAGTATTCTGATTTTGTTGTCAGTGTTTTCCATATTTAAAAGCAAATCCTATTGAAATTGATTGCGTTCTTGTAATGTATTGTTTCGTCGGATACAGTGTAGTTATAATAAATGTTAAACAGTGCGCCTATTATTTCGACCACATCTGCGATAGTAGGCTTTTGCGGCAATTTATGAACTTGGTTTCCGAGTGAAACAGCCGCGATATCGATAAATCTATCGTTATTGCGTATACACGATGTCATACAGTCCGTAACAAATTTCGGATATGTACCGTTGACTTTCGAAATAATTTCGATTGTTGCTTCCTCCGAGTAATCGCTTTTTACGATATAGTGCGTGATTAGCGATATCAAGAATTTATATCCTGCCAATTGAATATTGAAACCGTGCAGTGCAAGCAAGTTCGCAATCGATAACCTGATTTGATCTAAATCGACGGCGCGTTCTACCGCCGTTTCGCGGTGCATAAACGCTTGTAATGAATAATCGCACAATGCAGTGTGCCTATTTGCAAGATATTTGCTGTTTGATAAATCATTCATATTGATAAAAACCGTCGAAATACCGCGCCCTAGTGAAAGCAGCAAGATCGCAAATCACGTCTCTTGCAGTCATCGGATTGGTTTGAATAACAGATGTTATACGCTCCACCATTGCATTGTCGTACATGTTGAAAAACTTGTCGATAATTCGCGTCACAGCGTCTACTGTGCAATCGTGGCATTTTGCAAAATCCAAAATAACATCGTTGAAAGACATATCAGGACGATCTGTCAACACTTCCACTACTCGACAAACAACAGCAAAAGCATTGCCTGTCGGTATCTTTCCGATATGCAAAAGCAATTTAATTATAAATGTACGCGGCAATTCGAAGCGACTTGTATTAAATTTCAATGCCAATGCGCGTGCGCTTTCACGCTCGAATGCATTGACTGCGTCATCGAATTGCAAATGACCGTCTTTTGCCGTTTCGCAGTTATTGAAAACGTGATTTTCTAGCATTGTATGCCTAAAATGCGAACAGTCAGGCAACGATACGTTTCGCTCTATTTCGCTCATCTGTCTTTAAAATTCTGCTCCGGCAAAACTTGACCGCCAAGTAAGTGCATGTGCAAATGGAACACCGTCTGTTGGGCGTCATCACCTTGATTGACAACCAATCTAAAACCGTTTTCAAGTCCGAGAGAGGGTGCTATTTCTCCTATCTTGCGAATACATTTAGCTAAATCGATCGCGTCGCCTTCCGACATTTCGGAAAACAGCTTATAATGCTTTTTGGGAATGGCCAAATAATGCTTGTTTGCTTTCGGCGCGATGTCGGCAATAACAATCATAAGCTCATCCTCGTAAAAACGCTTTGACGGGATTTCGCCTTTGATTATTTTACAAAAAATGCAATCATCCATAGTTCTCCTTTCAAATCACATGATATAACGGTTTCTTATGTATTTGTGATTTACTTATTATATCACAAAGCCTTAATATTTGCAATAATAACTTTGTTGTTTTCGATTAAATTGTACAAAAAACGGCGCCGCATTTTGCGACGCCGTTTAAACAAAATTTCATATTAGCGTTTTACGTTAAACGTTTTGATTCCGGGATAATCAGCAGCTACGCCGAGCAATTCTTCAATGCGCAACAGCTGGTTGTACTTCGCAACACGTTCGGAACGGCTGGGAGCGCCTGTCTTGATCTGTCCGGCATTGAGCGCGACAGCAAGGTCTGCGATTGTTGTGTCCTCGGTTTCGCCGCTGCGGTGCGATACGACCGCCGTGTAGCCAGATCTTTGTGCGAGCTTAACAGCTTCCATAGTTTCCGAAACGGAGCCGATCTGATTGAGCTTGATGAGAATCGAGTTGCCGCAGTTAAGGTCGATACCCTTTTGCAAACGCTTTACGTTTGTGACGAACAAGTCGTCGCCGACGAGCTGTACACGATTACCGAGCGCCGCGGTAAGCTTTTGCCAGCCCTCCCAATCCTCTTCGTCCAAACCGTCTTCCAAAGAGTAAATCGGATATTTTTCCGTAAGCATTTTCCAGTGGTCGATGAGCTGATCTGTCGTGAGAGTGACGTTAGCTTTGGGGAAATGATATTCACCTTTCTTGCTACCTTTCCACTCGCTTGCCGCCGCGTCCATTGCAAGCACAAAGTCCTTGCCCTCTTTGAAGCCGGCTTTCTTGACTGCGTCAAGAATGTTTTTAATTGCTTCCTCGTCGCTTGCGAGGTTGGGAGCAAATCCGCCCTCGTCGCCTACCGATGTAGCAAGGTTTTTGCCTTTTAACAAAGATTGAAGTGCGTGGAACACCTCTGTGCACCAGCGCAAGCCTTCCGCGAACGAAGCTGCGCCGACAGGCATAATCATAAATTCCTGAACGTCAACGGTGTTTGTAGCATGCGCACCGCCGTTGAGAATGTTCATCATCGGAACGGGCAAGCGCGTTGCGGCACTGCCACCGATAAAGCGGTAAAGCGGAATATTAAGCGCTTGGGACGCCGCTTTTGCAGCAGCAATGGAAACTGCAAGAATAGCGTTTGCGCCGAACTTGGACTTGTTGTCGGTGCCGTCGGCATCGAGCATAAGTTTGTCTACTTTATAAGTATCGAAAGCGTCTGCGCCTTTGAGCACCTCGTTGATAACGGTATTTACGTTCGTTACGGCTTTGGAAACGCCTTTGCCGCCGAAGCGCGCTTTGTCGCCGTCACGAAGCTCGATAGCCTCGAACTCACCCGTCGATGCGCCGGAGGGCGATGCGCCTCTGCCGACAACGCCGCATTCCAACTCGACTTCCGCTTCCACAGTGGGGTTGCCGCGAGAGTCGATTATCTCTCTGCCGACAACTTTTTTGATCTTCAATTCCGACATAATAACTCCTTAATAATGTATTTGGTTTGTCCTTTTAAAGGATAGCACAACGTTTGGTAAAAATCAAGTATTTTTAATTAAAAGGCATGGATATATTGACAGCCACATCACTTCGCGCCGATAGCTTCCAAGCATTTTTCGAGTACTATAATGCCGTGTTCGAATGTTAAACCGCCTTGAAAATACGCAATATACGGCGGACGTATCGGCGCGTCGCAAGAAAGCTCGATAGACGCGCCTTGGACGAATGCGCCTGCCGCCATTATTACTTGATCGTTATAACCGGGCATGTCCCAAGGCTCCGGCACGGCAAAGCTGTCCACGGGTGAAACGCTCTGAACGGTCTTGCAAAAATCAATCAATTTGTCCTTGTTGCCGAACTTGACCGAGCATATTATATCATCGAAATTTTGGTTTGGTTTAGGCAAAGTTTCGTAGCCGAGCAAAGTGAACGCTTGCGAAAACAGCATGGCTGTCTTTAAGCTTTGCATGGTCGTGTGCGGAGCCAAAAATAAGCCCTGATAAAACGGACGGTACTCCCCCGCATACGAGCCGACCTCTCGCCCGATTGACGGAGCGGTCAGCCGCCCTTCTATTTGTCGGATTGCCCTTGCCGAGCCGCAAATATACCCACCGGTCGGAGCAATGCCTCCTCCGGGATTTTTAATGAGCGATCCTACAATTGCGTCGGCTTCGGACGGCTCGACCGTTTCCACAAACTCACCGTAGCAATTATCTACGAGAGTATACGTTTTGTCTTTGTCGGTAAGCGAAATAATCTGGTTTATCTGTGCAACATTAAGCGCAGGGCGCATATCGTAGCCTCGTGAGCGCTGAATCATGACGACGCTGGGCTTTACTCGCCGTATAGCGGCTTTAATTGCCGATATATCGGGCAAACCGCCTTTTAGCGGCACTATTTCACACTTAACTCCAAAGTCCTTTAAAGAGCCTATATCGTCGCCGAAAATGACGTCGTTAAGCGTGTCGTAAGGATTTCCGGTGGCGCAAAGCAGTGTTTGATTGGGACGCAACAGCCCGAACAGCGCAATCGTAAGCGCATGAGTGCCAGACGTAATAAGCGGCGACACCAATGCGTCTTCCGTACCGAACACAGTTTTGTAAACTGCCGCGAGTGTGTCGCGCGCTACGTCGTCATATCCGTATCCTGTTGTCGGCGTAAAATGCCGCAAGGCGATTTTGTTGGCTATAAAAGCGTCAAGAACTTTGCGTTGATTGATCAGCGCCGTTTCCTCGACTTTTTCAAATTGCGCTTTTGATAGCTCCATTGCCTGCCGTATAATTTCGTGCATGTCAGTTCTCCAAAAAATCCGCGATGCAATTTCTGATTTTGTCAAAATCTCTTGCGTCGATAAATACTTTGTTTAGCTTCATATTATTGAAATACGTCATCTGCCGCTTCGCGTAATTACGCGTCTTTTGCGCCGTTAATGCTTCAAGCTCCGAGCGCGGTGCGTCCGGATTTGCGGCAATTTGTTTATATCCCAATGCCTGCATAGATCCGCAATCTTTGTACAGCATTAGCCCTTTGACTTCGTCGATGAGTCCGTTGTCAAACATTTTCTTTACGCGTTCGTTGATTCTCTCATACAATAGTTCACGCGGCAAAGTGAGAACTATTGTTAAATCGTCATACGGTTTTTTTTGCGTTGTCGCTTCGGACTTCGGCGTGCCTTGAAGTGTGTATATTTCAAGCGCTCTGATAACGCGTTTGCAATCGTTTACGGCGATTTTTTGCGAAGACGCCGAATCGACTTCGGATAGTAGCGAGTGCATAACTTTTGCGCCGAAAAAGTGCAATAATACTTTTAAAGTCTTTCTCAATTCGGCGTCCTTTGGCGCACCGCCGAAATTACAGCCCGAAAATAATGAGTTAACGTAAAGTCCCGTGCCGCCGACTATAAGCGGAAGCTTGCCTCTCCCAACCGCGTCCGCGATTTCCTTTTGTGCAAGCTCGACATAGTCGCCGACGGAAAAATCGGCGTCGCCGTCAGCGACGTCGATCATTTTGTGTTCTACGTTGCCGCACTCCGATTTTGTCAATTTTCCTGTGCCGATATCGAATTGGCGGTAAATCTGCATAGAGTCCGCACCGATAATCACGCCATCGAAAATTTCGGCAAGTTTAAGCGCCGTCGACGATTTGCCTACGGCAGTACAACCGACTATCGCAACCGTTTTTATACGATGCGTTTGAACCACTTTTCAATCTCCTTTTTGGAAAAGCAAACGGCAATCGGTCTGCCGTGCGGACAAAATAGCGTTATGTTTCTTTGTGCCATTTCGGACAGCAGAGCATCTATTTCCGATTGGCTTAAATCATCTATCTCGCCTTTTACTGCCGCTTTACATGCCGCCTGCATCAATCGTTCTTTAAGCACCATGGGGCTTTTCTCGCGCGAATTGACAAGTAACAGCAAATCCGATACGAAAGACTGTAAATCGATTCCGACACACTCATAAGGCAGATGAGAAAGCGTAAAAGTCAACTCTCCGAACGGAGAAATACCGAAACCGCAATCCTCGAATAAATCGATATTTTCGTTGATAAGCTCCGCGTCCGACGGCGAAACGTCAAACACAAACGGAATCATAAGCGGTTGTGTTTGCAATCGCCTGCATTCGTAGTCGCGCAACAGTCTGTCGTATAAAAGTTTTTCGTGTGCGGCATGCTGATCCACAAAATAACATTGTTCACCTTTTTCGAGGATAAGATAAGTGTTGAACAGTTTGCCTATGTATTTGCTTTCGGTCGGAGCAAACACCTCGTTTGATTTACTGAAATCGGCAACCGTTTCATACACATCGGAATAGCGCTCGGCGCTTTGCGCTATTGAATTTTGAGACGGTTCGACTTCTTCGTATAAATCAATATTTGTGTTTACTGCATTCTCACCTTGCTTGTTGCCTGCTTCGTTTACGATCATTTGCGGTTTAGAAATATTTAAAAACGTTTGAAACAGCGTGTGAGATTTGCCATACTCGGAAGAATGCCCGAAACTGCTATTCGTATTGACTCCGAAATCATCGTCATCAAGCTGCTTGGCGTCCGTTAGTTTGGGCGATATAGCGTTCTTGACTGCGCGCGCGATCAATGATTTGACTTTGACAGTATCGGCAAATTTTACTTGAAGCTTGCTCGGATGAACGTTGACGTCCACCATATCGAGTGGCATAGTGATGTGAAGAACAAAAAGCGGATATTGCCGCTTCATC
Source organism: Clostridiales bacterium (assembly GCA_022508445.1). GTDB lineage: Bacteria > Bacillota > Clostridia > Christensenellales > Pumilibacteraceae > Anaerocaecibacter. The sequence goes on from JAFLVG010000002.1 coordinate 267,878, forward strand.
AAATACGGAGCATACACCGAATACACGGCATACTGTATATCGGCGCTTTCCACACACCGCCCGTTAATGATAATGTTTTGATAATTCTTCGACGGTTTTGTAAACGTGGGCAAGCAAGTAAAGCCTGTGACGGTCATCGGCGGCTCATCAAGCATGACTCGCGCCGTATTTTTCAATACCGAATCACCGTATACGGCAAATACCGCGCTTTCAAGTCCTTCGCCGGAAGAAGCGAATTTCTTTGTTTCGCTGTCGAACTTAAACACTATGTCGGGATTGGCAAGAACGAGGTTTTCTATCAATGTATAGATCTTGGTTTCTTCGCGCGACGGCTTGTTCAAAAATTTCTTTCTGGCAGGTATATTATTGAACAGATTTTCAACCGTGACGGTAGTACCAAGTCCTGCTCCACACTCTTCGTGCGCAATCAAACGTCCGTCTTTATATACGATTTTGCCTCCTATTTCGCTGCTTGCGGTGCGCGTCGTCATAGTGACGTCGGCGACGGACGCAATGCTCGGCAAGGCCTCACCGCGAAATCCGAGAGTTCCGATTGTTTCGAGATCGTCGATTTTACTAATTTTGCTCGTTGCGTGCGGCATGAACGCCGTCGGCATATCGTCGAAATCTATACCGCAACCGTTATCGACAACGCGAATGCTGTCTATTCCGCCACCGCGAACGGAAACGGAAATTTCGGTCGCACCTGCGTCAATAGCATTTTCGGTCAATTCTTTCACTATCGACGCCGGACTTTCGACCACCTCGCCGGCAGCTATTCTATTGAATATTTCACTCGGTAATCTGTTTATCTTCATTTATCTGTTTTTTCCTTTAAGTCGCACAAGATATCGAGCGCCGCACGCGGAGTTATGTCGTTTACGTCAAGCTCTTTGAGTATTCGAATTACTTCATCGTACCGCGAAACATTGTCGAACAACGAAAGCTGTCTTGCACTGACATCGTTTGCTTTGTGCGCAATGTCCGCATTGACGAGCTGTGAAAGCAAGTGTTTGGCTCTGTCAAGCACCGAAGTCGGGAGTCCGGCAAGCGCGGAGACCTCTATTCCGAAGCTTTTGTTCGCACTTCCACGCATGATTTTTCTTATGAATTTAATTCCGCCCTCGCTTTCCTTTGCGGTAAACTTATAGTTTTTTAACCCTGTAATCGTTCCTTCGAGTTCGGTAAGCTCATGGAAATGCGTGGAGAACAGTACTTTTGCACTTAATCGCTGTGCTATGTACTCTATCACCGCCCAAGCTATGCTTAATCCGTCATAAGTGGACGTTCCTCTGCCTATCTCGTCCAACAGAACAAGACTTGAATCGGTGGCATTATCGAGAATGAGCGATACCTCACTCATTTCAACCATGAATGTACTTCTGCCCGTAGAAATGTCGTCGCTTGCCCCTACGCGTGTGAATACCTTGTCAACAAGTCCGATACGCGCCGATTTTGCAGGCACAAACGAGCCGATATGCGCAAGAATCGTTATAAGCGCAACTTGGCGCATGTATAAACTTTTTCCGGCCATATTCGGGCCTGTGATCAGCATGATTTTTGAATCGGCGCTGTTCATCTGTGTGTTGTTGGGAACGAAAAGCTCGTCCGACGGCAAAAGCTCCGCAACCGGATGACGCCCTTCCGATATCGTTATTTCGCCGTTTTCGGTAATTTCGGGTCTGCAATATCCGTTTTGTTTTGCAACGGTCGAGAGCGATACAATACAGTCCAAAACCGCTATTGCCTTGCCTGTGCGCGTTATAGCTTCGCAATCTTTACGTAAAGTCGCAAGCACTTTTAAATACAGCTCGCGCTCACGCTTTTCGGCAAGCTCGGAGGCATTTAATACCTTAAACTCCCATTCTTTAAGCTCGTTGGTAATATACCGCTCTGCATTCGCCACGGTTTGGCGGCGCTGATAATACTCGGGTACTTGCGAATCGAATTGGCGCGGCACTTCGATAAAATATCCGAAAAGTCTATTATACGAAATGCGCAGATTCTTTATTTGAGTTTTTTCACGCTCTTGCGCTTCTATTCCGGCTATTATTTCGCGCGAGTTTTTGACAAGCGCTCGGTATTCGTCCAATTGCGAATCGAATCCCGTTTTAATTAAGCTATCTTCATTATCCTTACCGTCTTTGCCGTTTTGAGGATTGTCGGCTACAATTGCATTGTCGATAAGCGTTGCAAGCTCGGACAGAGTATCGATTTCGTTATTCACGGTCTTTAATAAAACCGACTTGACTTCACCGAGCGATTGCTTAATGTCCGGCAGAGCGCGGAACGAAGCGCCGAGTGCAAGAACATCCTTGGTCTTGATTTCGCCGAGCGCGAGATTTGCGGAAATGCGAACTATGTCTTTGATATTTGATAACGACGTGCGCAGTCTTTCACGTGTTATGGTGTCGCCGTATAATTCATTTACTGAGTCGAGGCGTTCTTCGATTTTCGATTTGACGCACAGAGGCCTAACAATCCATTTTTGCAAAAGCCTGTCGCCCATAGGAGTATTCGTCTTATTTATGACGTCGCGCAGTGTAGTTCCGCGTTTCTTGCTCTGGGACTCGACGAGTTCTAGCGTTTTGGCGGTGTTTGCGTCGATATCCATATAAATATCAGACTCGAAATTTTCCGCCGATCCGATATTAACATCCTTACGGAAGTGCAAACTTTGAACATAAGAAATGAGCGCCCCTTCCGCACACACGCACGCAGGAGTTTTGCATATTTCTTTGAGTTCGCGTTCGCCCACAATACCTACGAGCACATTCTTTGCACATTCAAACTCGAACATCGCGTCGTCGTATTGAGTCATATTGCAAACCGAGCCGTATTTAACAGCAGACAATTCGACGCTCTCTTGCAGCATTTTAGAATTGCAAATAATCTCGGCAGGCTTTATGCGAACGAGTAAATCATTTAATTTGACTTTGACGGGATACGGTATATAATGGTTATATGTTTCCGAAGTTGTGATGTCAGTCCATACTGCGCCTACGCCCTTATCGTCGAGGTAAAGCGACATTAAGTAATTATTCTTATCGTCGCTTAAACTTTCCGTATCGGTAATAGTTCCGCCGGTTATTATGCGCGTTACGTTGCGATCGACAATGTCGCCTTTGGCAACCGTACTCGGATCTTGCATTTGCTCGCAAATAGCTACCTTGTAACCTTTTTTAAGAAGTCTCGAAATATACGTTTGAACGGAATGGTGCGGCACTCCGCACATGGGCGCGCGCTCACTAAGTCCGCACGCCCTGCCCGTAAGAGTCAAATCGAGCTCGCGTGAAACAGTAACGGCGTCTTCGAAAAACATCTCGTAGAAATCGCCCAACCTAAACATCAATATAGAGTCGGGATAGGTATTTTTAATTTTTTTATACTGCATCATCATCGGCGAAAGGCCGTCTTTGTTTTTACTCATAAACTACCTCGCCTTTATAGTTGGCGTTTTTTGCCGATGTAATTTTAATATTTACAAAATCTCCGACGTTTGCGCTTTCGCTTTCAAACGACACAGCCGCGTCGTTTTGAGCTTTGCCGAAACATTTACTGCCGTTCTTTTCCGAAATCAACACTTCGACCGTGCGCCCTACCCACTCGCTCGCTATTTGCTTGGAAATTTCGAACTGGTGTTTAATCAATCTGTCAATGCGCTGTTGTTTGGTTGTGTAGTCGAGCTGCGGCATTTTGTCGGCAGGCGTACCGCTTCGCCTTGAATAGATGAACATAAATAAATTGTTATATCTGACTTTTTCCACAAGATCGATGGTTTGCAAAAAATCCTCTTCGGTTTCCGTGGGAAATCCGACCATGACGTCGGAGCTCAAACCGATGTCGGGAACAAGCGCGCGGAAAGCGGAAATTTTTTGGAAATACTGATCTCTCGTATAGTGTCTGTTCATCGCTTGCAAAATGCGGTCGCTTCCCGACTGCACGGGCAAATGCAAGTTTTTACTCAAAACTTTGGACGTGGCAAAGAGCTCGGCAAGTTCGAGTGAAATGTCTTTGGGATGCGACGTCATAAATTTAAGACGGTATTTATTGTCAAATTCGAGCATTTTGAGTAAATCGACAAATGTTTTGTCTTGGTATTTATACGAATTAACATTCTGCCCCAACAGCGTAATCTGTTTATATCCGCTTTTAAGCAGAGCCTCTACGTCGGCGATAATTTCGTCGATAGGACGACAACGCTCCCTTCCGCGCACATACGGAACTATGCAATAAGTGCAAAAATTATTGCAGCCGTACATAATATTTACCCAAGCGTTGATTCCCGAAGTTCGTGCGGCGACACTTTTATGTACGCCTTGCGCTCCCCCGTCTTTTTCCGATTTCCAAATATCGATAACACGGCTTCCCGTGTGCAAAAACTCATCGATATACTCGCCGATTTGTGATTGATTGAATGTGCCTACGATTATATCGACAAACGGACAGCGCTTCGCAAGCCGTTCTGCCGCGCCGTCCTGCTGCGTCATGCAACCACCTACAATAAGTATTGCACCGTTCTTTTTTTGGCTCTTGATCCTGCCTAAATGTCCATAGACTTTGGTTTCCGCCGTTTCTCTGACACAGCACGTGTTAAGCACGATAATATCCGCATCCGAAACGTCGTCACACGAAGTAAATCCTCGCGCCTCCAAAATACCCGCGATTTTTTCGGATTCGTGGACATTCATTTGACAGCCGTATGTTTGAATGTGATATCTGTTATTCATTAGTTGAATTATACACTAAATTAACAAATTTGTACAGTAATTTGGTTATAATTGTCAAACGTGCGTATTTTTCGTCGCATGAATGCTATCAAACGCATCGAGCTTGGCTTTGAGTTTTTCCTCATATCTCGAAATGTATAGAGGAACGTCGCGCATGTTCGCAAAGCGCATAATACTGCCGTCAGCTATGAATTTGGATATTGCGCCTGCGCCGCACGCCATTACGCCCACGGTTTCTTCCATAGTTGTTATATTGTTGATACACTCTTTGCCTTCAAGCGAAAACCCTACATTTTCGAGATTGCATGCTTGCCTTTTTTGGCGATATAGATAATACGGTCTGTACGCACCGAGATGACTTAACGCATATTCGATCATGGCGTATGCGTTTGAATTTTCACCGTCGTCGTAGCGTATTGCGCTGCCGTTCTTTTTAGCAAGCGAATGCACCGTTAAGTTTGGCGGTGCGAGCTTACGAATGCCGTCAAAGCTATTGACAAAATCATCGAGTGTTTCATTTTCGAGCCCTGCAATTAAATCGCAATTGATATCGAATCCACACGACTTGACCGTGTCGTAAACGTCGAAAAACTGTTCTACGGAGTGGCTTCTTCCTATTGCAATTAGCGTAGCTTCGTTAAGCGTTTGCGGATTAACGCAAACGCGCGTAACTCCGTGAGCTTTCATGATATCCGCCTTTTCTTTCGTGACGGTATCGGGTCTTCCGGCCTCACATGTGTATTCGCAATCGTGAAACCCTATTGCCGTGAGGAGCATATCCAACTGCCGCTCGTCGAGCGCCGTCGGTGTTCCGCCGCCGATGTATATAGACAAAATCTTTTTTCCGCGCACTTTGAGATGTTCTATCGAGCGCTTAATCTCATCGCACAACAGCGAAACGTAATCATTCGCTTGCGATTTGTACTTGCCGATCGGTGCCGAAACAAACGAGCAATACGAACAGCGCGTAGTGCAGTACGGTATGTGAACGTAAAGATTGTAAAATTCAGGCAGAAAATTCACCTTGCCACTTTGAGCGATTATTATCTGTTTAAGAATTTCGGAACGCTTTTCGCTTACTCGATATACGCTTGTCATTATATCCTGTGCTTGCGTTATGCTTTTTCCTGCGCGCAAGCACTCATAAAACAGTTTAGACGGACGCACACCTGTCAAAGCGCCCCACGGCATATTTTTCCCCGTGTATAGACATAACGCGTCGTACAGCGCAATTTTTGACATCCTTCGGACAGCATGAGCCTTTGGGATTATGTCGTACTCGTGAGCTGAATAATCGAATTGATATTTATTATCATCGACCATAACCTCGTACTTATCACCATTTGCCGATACGGATGCGAGCGGAAAACTATCGCCGAAGAACAGCTTTGCCACATCGGATAGCTCGGCATTTTCGCGTATATCAGTAACGAGCATAGGGATTGTTTTTTCTTTCATAATCTAGTGTGGTTGGACGGTCGTGTCCGGGCAATACCTCGTAATCATGCGGAAGCTCGTACAACTTTTTAATAGACATCAAAAGATCGCCGCGATTCCCGTATGCGAAATCGGTACGACCGATACTCAACCTAAACAGAGTATCGCCCGAGAAGATAGTTTTATCATCCATGATATAGCAAACGCCGCCAGGCGTATGCCCGGAAGTTGAAATAACTTTGAATGTGTGACCGATAAGCGTAAACGCGTCGCCGTCATGCACCGCGACATCCAACAAGAATTTATCCGGCGGTGCGCAGAAAATGCTATTACGGTTTTCGAAATCCACAAGATTATAATCGGTTTCCGACATATACAACAAAGCTCCGCGCTTTTGCAATTCGCGCGCCGCTCCTATATGGTCAAAATGTCCGTGCGTAATCAAAATATATTTTATAGCGGCATTATGGCTTGTTATAAATTCGGCTATATATTCCCCGTCATCTGCGGGATCGACAACAATAGCTTCGTTGCTATCGATGATAATATACGTATTTGTAGCGCAATATCCCAGCGTTAGCGTAAATATTTCCATACTTATTCCCGATCAATTCATAGTGCGGTACACTTTGTCGACATTGCGTACCGATTTGATTCTGTTAATAATAAGATCTAGTTGCTCGGGTGATGTTATTCTAACGTTTAACGAGATTAAGCCACGTTGCGACTTATCTATTGTTCTTGCGGTAAGCGATTCGATGGAAAGTTTCATATCGGATACTGCCTTTGTTATCCTTGCGAGCACTCCGTCGGTATCTTTACATTCGACTGTGAGCGATGCGACGAACGGCGCGAAAATTTTTCCGCTCCAATGCGCCTCAATCAGTCTGAAACTCTCGGCATTCTTAATATTCGGGCAATTGTCGCGGTGAATCGTCACGCCTCTGCCGCGCGAAATATATCCGACTATGCCGTCTCCGGGAACGGGCGAACAGCACTTTGCCATGCGAACGAGCAAATCAGTGTGTCCGTTTACGATGACGCCCTGTCCGTCGTTTTTGGATGACGACGTGCTGACTATTTGCGTCGGCTCGGCAGGATGCTCGCGTCTGTAAAAATCTATAAGTTTGAGTAATATTTGATTGGGCGTATATGCACCGTATCCTACCGACGCATACATGTCGTTAATCGACGAGAACGAGTAACGAAGCATGATAACGTCCAGCCATTTTTGCACCATGAGATCGGAAAGATTATAACCGCGATTCTTTGCCTCGCGCTCCAAAAGCTCTTTGCCGTGCTTGATGTTATCGTCCTTCATTGCGTGCTTAAAGAACGCGCGTATCTTGCTCTTTGCCGTAGAAGTTTTGACGATTCGAAGCCAATCTCTGCTCGGACCTTTCGAATTGGCGGACGTTATTATATCTACGTAATCGCCCGTTTGAAGCTTTGTTTCGAGCGGAACAATCTTATTATTTACCTTTGCGCCTACGCACTTATTTCCTACTTCGGAATGAACGGTGTACGCGAAATCTATGGGCGTAGAGCCCTCGGGCAATGCTATAACGTCACCGCGCGGCGTGAAGACAAAAACTTGACCGCTGTACAAATCGAGCTTTAACGATTCGTAAAACTCCTCCGGATCGGCCGTCTGCTCTTTTTCAATCTCCATTACTCCGCGCAGCCAGGCGAGTTTTTCATCGAGATCGGAATCGATGTTTCTGTTTTCTTTGTACTTCCAATGCGCGGCGATTCCGTATTCCGCAATCTTGTGCATTTCATAGGTGCGGATCTGAATCTCAAACGGAGCGCCGTATGTCGTCATGACGGTCGTGTGAAGCGATTGGTAATTATTGGGTTTGGGAACGGCGATATAATCTTTGAACCGCCCGGGAATCGGCTTCCACATCGTGTGAATCACGCCGAGAACTTCATAACAATCGCGTACGCTTTCCACTATTACGCGCACAGCCGTAAGGTCGTAAATTTGGTCGAAAGTCTTGTTTTGCCCGACCATTTTTTTATAAATGCTGTAAAAATGCTTAGGTCTGCCGCTGACCTGCCCGTTTATATTGAGGTCTTTGAGTGTGTTTCTAAGCGATTCGCAAATATGCGTTACAAGGTCTTGTCGCTCTGCGCGTTTTAGCGAAACATCTTTTACAAGTTTATCGTATGCTTCCGGATGAAGTGTTTTAAGACACAGGTCGTCGAGCTCGCATTTATAGAACGAAAGACCAAGTCTCGAAGCTAGCGGCGCGTAAATATCGAGCGTTTCGGTCGCTATTGCGATTTGCCTATCGTGTGACAAGGCTTCGATAGTGCGCATATTGTGCAGCCTGTCAGCAAGCTTTATAAGTATAACTCGAATATCCTTTGCCATGGCAAAAAACATTCTTCTGAAATTTTCCGCTTGCTCTTCCTCTTTGGACTTGAATACTATCTTTGCGAGCTTTGTAACTGAATTAACAAGCAGACAAACTTCCGATCCGAACATCGCCGTGATTTCTTCGGGCGTAGACGCTGTATCTTCGATACAGTCGTGAAGAAGTGCCGCGGCAATGGTTGCACTATCCATGCCTATATCGAGCAACAGATTGGCAACGGCAATCGGGTGAGTTATATACGGCTCACCGGACGCACGAAATTGACCGTCGTGCATTTTTACGGCATACGCAATCACGTTGTCGAGAAGCTCAATCTGCTTATCGGTGTACATCAACGTATATCTCGACCGTAAATGCGCACATTCGCGGTCAATGATTTTTTGCGCCTCCTCGGTCATTTTTGCCATGCCTCGATAGTATTATAAATTTCCGAATTTTCGAGCGACGTATTGCCGCCATGCACTGTTATTCCGCCATCCGGCTTGAATGATAAAAGTTTCAACTGCGTAAACACCGAAAGACAAGCGATAAACTGCGGAAGCTCGACAGTTTTTACCCTACTGTGCAATGCCTTAAAATAGGCGTAAATGTTAGGCGTTTTGATATTCGCATGGGCCTTCATCGCATTGAAATATTCGCCGAAAATTTTTCTGTCCGATTTTACGCACGAAAATAATTCACTGCGGTTATCTACTTTCGGAATGTAAACTGTTGCGTCTGTTCTGCGATTGATATATGCGATTACGTTATTCGACGGCGGATAATCCACGAAAATAACTTTTTTATAGTTTTCGAGCATAAAAGATTTGCCGAGCTCTGGCGCTACCATCAAACGCGTATAAACATTTAATGACGTTTCGGACAATATTTCGTGCATAACGATATTTTTATTGTTGAGATCGACGCACTTTTCGTATGCGGATTTACTGCCTGCAATTATCAAAATACCGAATTTATTGTCAATCAAGCCGTCAAGCTCGTCTGTGTCGTATTGCGTGAATTTTGCACTTTCCGCAGTGGGATAATTGAGCATGCGCAAATACCCTGCACGCGCCAATGAATCGTTGACGGCAAGCTTTTCAACCGCGCAGCCGCGCAAGGCAAGTCGCGGCGAGTAATCCCCGTCAGAAAGTTCATAAACCAATTCTCGGTTTGCTACACCGTTGTAAAACGTATTCAATTTGTAGGAATTATATGCAAAGAATTGTAATCCACCCGAGGATTTCAAAAGCGTATGGTTTAAGTTTGTTTTTAACGGCGTAGCAGTCAGTGAAGAAGTTTTCGTCATAAAGAGCGGCTTGGGATTGCCGTTATTCCCTGTCGGCTCCAACAATTCGAGCGACGCGGCAAAATCGGAATTAACGTCGTTTTCCGAAAGCTCCATATCGTATTTAAGAAGCGGCAAGAACATATTGTCGTCAACTTCTTCAAGTAGCGAAAATATACGTGATTTAAACTCTTCTAAATATTGCGGAAAAATCGTAAAACCGGCGGCTTGGTTGTGTCCGCCGAATTCTTTGAGGATGTCCGATTGCTTGCTCAATAAATCGTATATATTGATTCCATCAATGCTGCGACAAGTGCCTTTATAATCGTCGTTGTTTTTTACCAAAACAAATACGGGCCGCTTGAAATCGCCCACAAGCCGCGCCGCTAAAATACCGGTTATGCCCTTCTCCCACTTATCGCTCGTGATAATTATTGCGCGGTTGTTAACTAAATCCTCTTTTCGCAAAATTTCGATTGCTTCGGCGTAAATATCGTCGCACAAAGTTTTCCGATCGTTATTCGCATTGATTATCTGATTGAGTCTGTCGCTAACTACGGCAGGATCGCTCGATGTAAACAACTCAAAAGCGCGGTATGCGCTTCCCATTCTTCCGGCCGCGTTTATGCGCGGCGCAATGCGAAAAGCAATATCGGATGACGTAACGGTTTTAAGTTTGAGCGAATCAACTAGTGCGGCGACACCGAAATTCTTGCTTTTTGCCATGCTCATAAGCCCGAGTTGAACAATAAGACGGTTTTCGTCGGTAAGGCTAACAAGATCGGCAACTGTTGCTATTGCCGCAAGATCGTAGAACGCGCTGGCGGCTTCGATTCCACCGAGAGCTTGGACGATTTTAAGCGCGACTCCTGCACCGCAAAGATCCTTAAACGGGTATTTACATTCAGTTTGGTGCGGATTGATGGTTATGCAATCCGGGCGCGATTCACCCACCTCGTGATGATCGGTGACTATTATATCCACGCCCAATTCTTTTGCAAGCTCTACTTCCTCAATTGCGGATATGCCGCAATCGCAAGTAAGAATAAGATCGGGCATAACATTCTCGATAATGCGCTCGATACTTTCCAAGTTAAGTCCATACCCTTCGGATAGCCTGTCGGGGATATGTGTGTAAACTTCCGCGCCGTGATTTGATAAATACAGAGCAAGAATAGACGCGGCGCAAATGCCGTCGGCGTCATAATCGCCGTAAACGACAATCTTTTCGCCGTTTTCCATCGCCTCGCGAAGTCTGTCACAACACTCGGTCATGCCGAGCATTGTTTCGGGCGGATAAAAATTATCTATACTCGGATGTAAAAACACGTCGATAGCATCGGTATTATCGTATCCGCGCAACATCAACAACTCTACGAGCTTTTTGTTGAGCCCGAGTTTCTCGCTAATGCGCTCCACCGTTTCCGAGTTCGGTGTAACGTTGTTAATCTGTTGCGTTACCAATGCCATGTCTATTTCTCTTAATTATTATACGGCAAAAGCCTTCGCAGCGGAAGGCTTTTGAACAAATATAATCGGATTTATGCGCCGATTTCAGACGGCTTCGCGGATTTTTTATTTGACTTCTTTTCTTTCGGCTGAATGTTGAAATTCTCTTTATTTTTCTTACCTACACGTTGGAACAAGGCCCACATCGACGGAGCAATGCAAATAGACGAGAACGTGCCTGAAAGCAAGCCGATGATAATCGGGAAAGCGAATATCTTAATGTCGCTGACGCCTATTATAGCTACCATCAAAATCATGATCAAAGTAGTAATCGTGGTGTTGATTGAACGCATGAGCGTTTCTTTGACCGATTTGTTGGCAATGCCTTCGGGTGACATCTTTTTCGAGTAAACCGAGCGCATATTTTCACGTACACGGTCGAACACGATAATCGAGTTGTTAATCGAGTAACCGAGAATTGTGATAAGCGCCGCGATGAACGTGCTGTTTATCTCGATATGGCATATAGCCATAAATGCAAACATGATGAGAATGTCGTGGAATAGCGCTATGATACATGCAAGACCGCTCGAAAGCTGGAAGCGTAAGCCGATGTAGCACAACATAAAGACAAGCGCCAAAGAAACCGCAAGGATTGCATTGAAGAGCAATTCGGTAGATACCGTGGCGCCCACGAGATCGCCGCCCTTGACCTCGCCCGAATAAATATCACGCAAATTCATCTTGCTACGGATTTCGGACGTAAGCTTTTTAACCGTTGCGCTATCGATTTCGGACGCACAGGTTATGACGATTTTCTTTCCGTCGGGTTCGATGCTTGTAACAGATACTCCGTCGTAATCCTCTATAAGCTCCTCGAATGCTGTCTTCAACTCGTCAAAGGCACTGCCCTTACCGAAGTTATTTATGACCTCGTCGTAAGAAACGGTTATTACGTTTCCGTCGAACTCGATTTTGGTGGGGACTTTATTGAGGATTTTGTTTTCGAGCGCAGAAATTATCGCAGGGTTGACTACCTTGCTCATTTCGTTTTCGCTTACGCCGTTGACTGCGGAGTACTTGACGTGTATAGAACTTTCGTCACCCGAGCCCTGACGTTGCAAAGCACCGGAAATGCGAACGTTATAAGTTTTGCCGTTGTCAGCTTCGACCGATCTGAAAACATCCTCGATTTTGCTATAATAGGTTTGATAATTTGAATCGGTAAGCTGGTTGCCAAGTACGATATCGACAGAATATCCGCCTGTGAAGTCGGTGCCGAGATTGAGCGCCGTGCCGAGCGTGAATCTGAAAATTATCATCATTACGGCGGCGACCACCAATATGGCAATGGGAATTATGAAAATTATCTTGCGTTTTTCCGCGATGTGAAAGTCTTTATCGAGGAGGTTGCTGATTTTATCTTTGAATTTCATTATGCCGTTTCGCCTCCTTCATTCTTTTTGGAACGACGCGCGGCTTTGTTGCGTTCTTTGTTTTGTAATTTCTCTTCTTTCATCTGATCTTTTTCGTCCTGCTCGCGCTGCATCATAGCCATAACGACTGCGTCGGTTGCATCGGCGTCGAGGTTCTCGTACTGCTTACTGCGTTTGAGGTTGTAAAGCTTTGCATTGTAAGAGTTCAGATTGATGAAATACTTGACAAGCAAGCGCGAAACGACGAGTGCGGTGAAGAGCGATATAAGCACGCCGACAAGCAACGTAATAGCAAAGCCGCTGACCGAGCCTGTGCCAAGCAATATCAACAGCACACAAGCAATAACGGTTGTGACGTTACTGTCGAGAATTGCGAACAGCGCCTTTTTAAAGCCTGCATGATAAGCCGCCATAATCGACTTGCCGCCGCGGTACTCGTCTTTGATACGTTCGAATATGATTATGTTTGCGTCTACTGCCATACCGATACTCAGCAATATACCTGCAATACCGGGAAGCGTGAGCTGTACCCACGGTAAAACGGCAAGGAAGAACAAGTAAATTATCAAGTAGATAATGAGAGCCAACGACGCCGCAACGCCGAGCAATCTGTAAACGGCGCAAAGGAACGCGATGACAAGGACAAAACCTACGATACCGGCTATCAAGCCGTAAAGCATAGCGTCCTCACCGAGCGTCGGCGAAATTGTTTGCGATTCTCTGAGTTCGAGTGCGACGTCAAACGTGCCGCTCATGATTTGGTTAGCGCGCTCTTCCGCTTCTTCACGTGACGAAAAGCCGGTGATGATGGCGTTGCCGTCTGTGATTGCCGAGTTTATCGTAGGAGAACTGATAGGCGTAGTCGACGAGCCGAGATAAATACTCATCGTGCTGCCTATGTTATTGCTTGTAGCTTCGCCGAATTTCTTTCTTCCGGCAGAGTCAAGTTGCAGCCTTACAACATAACCGTTAGACGGATCGTAATATGCTGTTGCATCTACAACGTTATCACCTGTTATAACGGTCTCGCCCGTACTGTCCAAAACAAACTTAATCGACGTGGGCTCGCCTATGATTTCGAGTATTCCACTCGGATCGTTAACGTCAGGAACCTCGACACGAATACGGTCGGTACCTTCTCTTACAATTGTTGCTTCCGTATAACCTTTGTTCGCCAAGAGCGTTTGAAGCGCAGAGCGTGTGCCTTCCATTTTGCTGTCGAAATTATCGGTATCGGTATTTGTCGCCTGATAAACGGCATATACACCACCCTGCAAGTCAAGTCCCAAGCTGATTGCCTCTTTGGAAAGGAACGGATGATATAGCGTTAATCCGAAGCGCATGGGAACAAAAGCGAAAATCATGCCTATGACCATTGCTACGCCGATAAGCACAAGCTTTGTTATTGTAGATTTTTTCTTGATGGCTTTATGAGCGGGAGCTACGACGGGCGCCTTTTTAGCGGGCGTCAGCTCTACCTCCTGCTCAATATCCGTCAAAGAATTTTTTTCGTCCATAGATTTTCTCCGCGGTATCTGCTTATCGTGAAAATACTTTTAATCCATTTTACCGATATGATACCTAACTATTATATAAAATACAACGGCGCAAGTCAAATATTTCAAACGCCTAACTCAAAATTATTTAAACTTTTTATGCGCGCAAAGCATTTTACGATAAAATTTTCGACCGTTTGCCGGCTTGTTATACGTCCTGTTCGATAGCTTTGATTGCAAGTGCGCACTCTACGCGCTTTTTCATCAACTCGCACGCAGGCTTGTACGGCAAATTGATGTCGCCATTGAACTTGTAAGAGTTAGCCATGCAACCGCCCGAACAGTAATATTTTGCCCAACACTTTGAACAGTCTTCTTTGGTCGGCACAGAACACTCATAAAACTTTTTACGAAGCGAATCGTCAAGCCTAAAATCAGGATCGCACACATTTCCGAGTGCCATGCTTTCGATACCGTCGAATTGATGACAAGGATACACCGTTCCGTTCGGCGCGACCGCAACATACTCGCCGCCCGCTCCGCAGCCTTTAAGTCGCTTTGCGGCGCACGGCGCATTGTCCATGTCTATCATAAAATGGAAGAAATTAAACCATTTATCGGTCTTACGTCGTTCGACATACGCCGCGGCAAGCTTATCGTATTCCGCAAGAATTTGAGTCAAATCTTCGTCGCGGATCGCGAGCGGATTATCTGACTTCAATACGACCGGCTCAATCGACAATTGATCGAATCCGAGGTCGTTTAAGAACAGCACGTCCTCGCAAAAATCGAGGTTGTTTCTTGTAAACGTACCGCGAACGTAATACTGACCTTTTCGCAGCTTTTTAAACCGCAATGCGTTTTCGATGACTCTATCAAAGCTGCCCTTGCCGCCAACTGTCTTGCGAACGCGGTCATGCACTTGCTTTCGTCCGTCGATGCTTATGACGACGTTGTACATCTGTTCATTGAAAAACTCGATATCTTCGTCATTCAGACTGTAAGCGTTTGTGGTTATTGTAAAGCGAAAATTCTTGTTGTTTGACTTTTCGAGCGAACGCGCGTATAACACCGTTTTTTTGACGACGTCAAAATCGAGCATAGGTTCTCCGCCGAAAAAGTCAACTTCGAGATTTCTTCTATTGCCGCTCGACTTGACCAGCATATCGATTGCGGCCTTGGCTGTTTCGAATGACATGTTGCGCCGCTCGTCGCTGTATGTGCCGCCGTCCGCAAAGCAATATGTACATGCAAGATTGCAATTGTGCGAAACGTTAAGGCACATCGCCTTGATAACAGGAGAAAACGGAGGAAGCTCGGCTTTGACCTCCGAAGAGAATAATACGCCCTCGGCTTTGAGTCGCTCCACCTCTTGCTTTGCGTCATTTATTTCACACGACGAAAACGGCGACATATCGTCGCCGTCTATAATTGCTTTGACTATCGGATCGATCTCAAAGAACGATCCGCTTTCCGTATCGAGCGCAAACAGCCGACCGAGCAATCCGAAAGTATGAACCATCTGTCAGTTATTTTGATTCTTGTCGGCGTTGAGGATTTTGACAGTTTTGCGTTCGCAAGATTGATTGCCGACTGTGCAGCTTGTTTTGCAAGCGGATTGACAGCTTGTTTGGCACTCGCCGCACGCAGTATCGCAACCGTTTTCCATAGTCGACTTCTTAATAACCTTGATATGAGCCATGATTAAGCCTCCGAATTTCTTTTGTATGATTATACTATACTTTAAAAAGAAAATCAAGTGATTGAGAGTAATCTGAAAAACAATTATCAATGTTTTCTTATATTGACTGCAATAATACCGCTGATCATTCCTGCCAATGCGCCGAGAACACAGTCGTTAAACAGTGAGAGCCCGAAAAGGAACCGCGAATCGAGCGTCGAAAACACCAAGAACGACAACCATACAAATGTAAATCCGCAAATGAGACCGCGCAACCATCCGTTGTTTGGCTTTTTAAGCGAGAATATACAGCCGATAAATATCGATATACTTTTAATTACTTGATTCATAATGGGTATCGCACTATCGGATACCACAAAGATCTTCACTATTAACGCGGAAATTAATATTGCTATAAGAGCCGTGATAAGCGCTATTATGTTTGCTTTAACAATCTCGAAAACATACCCTCTGTCACGTTCGACAGTACGCTGTTTTTTTGTGAAAATACGCATAAAAGAAAACCTCCGTACACTTTACAGTATGCGGAGGAAACCTTTGATATAACTTTTTAAGCGTATTACTTTTTAGTCGATTTTTTTGCGCCGCTTGTGGATTTTTTCTTTGCGGGAGCTTTCTCGACCTTTACAGGCCCGTTGACTGCCGCTTGTTCTGCCGTTGCTTCTTCCGTCTTTTCTTCTTCGGGAGCGGCCACAACTTTTTCTTCGGTCTTCTCCTCGACGACCGCCTCGTTCTCGACATTTTCGGGTGCCTTCTCTTCAACAACAGGCGCGACCGATTCGGTCGATTCCGCTTCATTTTCGTTCGCATTGTCTGCGGCGGACACTACGGTGCTGTTGCGACTCATTACTTGATAGAGCGCTTGAATATCGAAAACCATGGTAGTCTTGTTGTCGCCGTCGCCCGTTTCGATAACCATCTCTCTGTCAACCGGTGAAACTTGACGAATTTCCTTGATCGTGCCGATAATGCCGCCGACAGTCTTAATCAAATCGCCGGGTTGAAGCGAGCGGTGCAATTCCTCTGTCTGTCTTGCACGCTTTTTATTGGTGAACATCGGTACGACGAGCAACGCTACGATAAGCAAAACCAGTAATACGATAAATACTATAGTTGTCATATCGACCGCGTTAAGGAACGAAAACGATACCATAATTTTTAATCTCCTTGAAATTGTTAGATTGATTATATCATACAGTTTAAAAAATTGCAATCAAATATCGCTTTTGTTCGGTACGTTTTTCTATTTTTTTGTCTTATTTTCAGCGGTGTTCGTCGTTTTTGCGTCAAAGATTCCGATGAGTCGCTTTGAAAGCTCGCGATTGGTTATTCTGCCGTCGATAATCAGTTCGAGCGGAGCGAGATCGATAAGGCAATACATAAGCTCCGCACTGCTTATAATATCGAGATCGAGAACGTTGTTTTTCAGCGAACCGGTAAGGCGGTATTTCCCGTCGCTTTCACACACTGTCAGTCTGTTTATCTTCGGGTTTACTGCGCTTATCAAAAAGCGTAAAAGCTCGTTGTATGTTTCGTCATCGTAAAGATATGCGCCGTTATTGCGTGTAAGGTTGCAAATTTCCAGCCAGCGCTCCTTCAATTCGCCGAGCTTGAAGTTGAATACCCCGTCGATAGTCATACCGTTTTCTACGCGAATAATCTTGTTGAGCAACTTGCGCTCGTTTTCTCGATCAAACGCTACCAGAGTGTGCAACAAAAGCTCATAATTCATTTGCGACAGACCGATAGTAAGATTGCGCTTGATAAAATCGAATTTTCCCACAACACCGTACATGTCTACCAAACACTCTTTAACTGTGGCCAGCAATTGCCCTTTGGACTGCGGCTCGCAACCGAACGAACAGTATAACCTGCGTCCCGAAATATCGAGTGCGGATACGGCAATGCAATTTTTGAGTTTGTTTCTGATCACGTCGTCGACCGAGTACAGCCAATCAGCTTTCGCGCTGTCGACACTAACGGTAATTTGATACATAGCTCTCCTTTCGATCCGTGTAACCGGCATAGGCGCGCAAAATGAATAGCGGACATAGGCGGTCACATTGATTATTTTATGAATAGTGACGCCGTTTTACGCACGGAAAAGCAATTTAATCAATCTTATAGCAAACAAAAAAGAATAAAATTTTTAAATAAATCGGTGCAAAAAGGTTGATTTTTGATATAAGATTTGATATTATAGATAAGCACTGCATGGGAGCATAGCTCAGCTGGGAGAGCATCTGCCTTACAAGCAGAGGGTCATAGGTTCGAGTCCTATTGTTCC
>JAFLVG010000020.1 GCA_022508445.1 Clostridiales bacterium
GCACGGTGCATTCGGCGTGGGCAGTGCGGAAGTCTTTAAGGTCAATCAGAAAGCGGTTCATTGAAAAGTGCTGGTAGACGAACACGCGCTGCCATGCGTCGGGGGGGCAGGCGGCGCGCAGCACGTCGCGGTAGGGCAAAAAGATGCCGTTGCTTTTCAGCTCCGCGTAGCCGACGAGCCACAGTTCGGGCGGAGGATTATCCGCGTCGGCGGCGGCGCACAGGGCGGCGTGCAAGCGGGCAGTCTGCTCGGCAGTCCAGGTTTGGCTTGTGCGGATAAGCTGCTGGATGTCCGCGCCGCCGTTCCGTGCAAGCTGGCGCAGGTGCGCGGTCTTGGCGGTATGCACGGGGGTCTTGTTCAAAATCAGCACGTTCTTGCGGAAGTCGGTCTGAAAGTCGGGGTTGCGGGCAAAGAAGCCGGCGGCAATCTTGCCGCTCTGCCCGACGAGGTAGCGGTTGTTCTTGGCAAGCTGCTCGTCCTTGCCGGGGTTGTCGCCGACGACCAGATAGCGAATCACGTCCTGCGGCATAACGTCGTCAAAGGCGCGGTTGTAGACGACGGCGGTCTCAAGCGGATAGTCGGGCGTGTCCTTCCGCGCGGCGGCCTGCTGCAAGGGGCGCAATGCCGCGCCGAACTGCGCGTCCCATGCGGCGCACTGCGCCTTGTATGCGTCCCGGAACGCGCAGAACGCCTGCCACTGCCCTTCGGTCATCGCTCCGCCCCGATGACGACGCTGCCGTTTCCGTTGTGGCGCAGGATACCCTCGCGGCGGAACGTGTCGGCGGAACACGTCAGCACGATGCCGTCGCAGCCCGCCTTTTCGTGGAGCGAGGGGAAGAACGCCGGAATGCGGCGCACTTCCGTAAAGCCGGCGGATTCATACACGCGCAGCGCGGCACGCCATTCCGTGCTTGCCAAAAGCAGCACCGTCCGAACCTGCGGGAACGCGCCGCACCATGCCGCGAGCGACGACAAAAAGAACGCGCGCGCAAGCCCCCTGCCCTGGTATTCGGGGTGCAGGGCGAACGAGGAGACGTACAGCACCGCGCCGTCGCGCACGTGGCTCTTTGACGCGCGGTGGTTGATTTTGAACGGCTTGTCGTCGGCGGGAACGTCGCGCCACCGTTCGGCGCAGACGTACCCGGCAAGCACCGCGCGTCCCGCCTTCATTACGGTCTCCACGTCGGAATCGGAAAGGACGAAGAAGCCCTGCGGAAAGACGCGCAGACGGTCTTCAAAGGTCTTCTGCTTTTCCTGGAGCGGCGGAATGAACGCGCCGCGCTCAATCTGCATAATCGCGGGAATATCGAACGGCTGGGCGGGACAGAGAATCATATCCCAAAATACCATATTTTTGCGCAAGAAACAACAATTTTTCTTTGACCTAGACACGCCTTATCAGATATAATAGAGACGATATGGCTGACGCTATCACCCACGTTCTTGAAGGACGCAAGACATTTTTCATTGCAACCGAACAGTCTCTCCTGCCGGAGTCCTACCTTGAGGACTACCTTGTGCACGGCTACGAGACGTATGTCATCAGCGACGACCGCAACTGCCCGCTGCACAAAAAAGTCGCTTCCATCATTTCGATTTTCCAGGACTCCATTCTTTTCTTCTATATTGATACGGAAGTGCCGGGCATCAACTGGAAGCAGTACATCAAGATGCTGCAAGAACGCTACGGCGAGCATGTCCTCATCGGCGTGCTGTACTCAAAGCGGCACAACGAGGAGCAGCGCAAGGAACTGGAGAAATACTACCTGTTCGACGTGGGCATTCAGGGCGGGTGCATCGCGCTTGAGTTCCAAAAGGCAAAGAACTTCTCGCTCATTGACCGCGTGATGTTCGCCAACCAGGCATCCGGGCGGCGCAAGAACGTGCGCGCCCTGTGCGACGCGAACAGCAAGGTGACGTTTGAGTACGGGAACGTGCAGTACAACTGCAAGCTGAACGACATCAGCCTCAGCCATTTCTCCTGCACCATCGGCGGCGAATCCTACATTCCGCTGTACGAGAAAATCAAGGACGCTTTCATCGACCTGAGCGGGCTGCACTTCAAGACGGACGCCATTCTGCTCGTGCAGCGGCTGACAAACCACAACACGCTGTTCGTGTTCATTTTCTCCAAGGCGGACGGGTCACAGGGGCTTAACGCGGACTTGAAGCGCCGTCTCTCGGAGAAAATCTACCAGCTGGTGACGAGCAAGGTGAAGACGATTCTCCAGCTCGTGTTCGACGAGGTGGGACGCGGCGAACGCGACCCGCACTATCACTCGTCGTTCAAGCCGGAAGACTTGCGGCGGCTTTTGTAGCAGCGTGGGGAAAGCATCGTGATGAGCAAAGCGACCGATGACATCATCGAGGGGCGTAAGACATTCTTCGTGGCAGCCGAACCGTCCCTCCTGCCGGATTCCTATCTTGCGGACTACCTTGCGCGCGGCTATGAAATCTACGTCGTTCCCGATGACCGCAACTGCCCGTTGCACAAAAAAGTAGAGGCTATCATCTCGATTTTTCAGGACGCGATGTTCTTCTTTTATATCGACGCAAAGATACCGGGCATCTCATGGGAATATTACATCAAGAGCCTACAGGAACATTACGCCGATGATATTCTTATCGGGGTGCTGTACCTGAAGCGGAACAATGAGACCGAGCGCAAGGAACTGGAGAGATACTACCTGTTCGACGTGGGCATTCAGTGCGGCTGCATCGCGCTCGAATACCAAAAGGCAAAGAACTTCTTGCTCATCGAGCGCGTGATGTTCGCCAACCAGGCGTCGGGGAAGCGCAAGAACGTGCGCGCCATCTGCGACGCGAACAGCAAGGTGACGTTCTCGTACAACAACACGAACTACAGCTGCCAACTGAACGACATCAGCCTCAGCCATTTCTCCTGCACCATCGGCGGCGAATCCTACATCCCGCAGTACGAAAAGGTCAGTGACGCGCTCATCGACCTGAACGGCTTGCACTTCAAGACGGACGCCATTCTGATGATGCAGCGGCTGACAAACCACAACACGCTGCTCATGTTCATCTTCGTCAAGGCGAACGACCAACAGGGGCTTGACGAAGACCTAAAGCCCCGGCTTGCGGAGAAAATCTACCAGTTGGTGACAAACAAAGTGAAGACCATCCTTCAGCTCATGTTCGACGAGCTGGGGCGCAGCGACCGCGACCCGGGCGCACGGACGGAGTTCCGGGCGGAAGACTTCCGGCAGTTTCTATAGGAGTTTGGAAAGAACCGTATGATTGACGAAGCGACAAAGAACATTGTGGAAGGGCGCAAGACGTTCTTCATCGTGCCAGACACGGCACTTCTGCCGGAATCGTACCTGGAGGACTTCCTTGCGCGCGGCTACGAGACCTACATCATCGGCGACGACCGCTACTGTCCGCTCAGCGTAAAAATCGAAATCATTATCCGCACCTTTACCGATTCCATCCTCTTTTTCTACATCGACGCGGACGTTGCTGACATAGAATGGCACACCTATATCCGCGACTTGCAGAACCGCTACGGCAACAACGTGCTGATTGGCGTGCTGTACGCAAAGCGAACCAACGAGGAGCAGAAGAAACGGCTGGAAAAATACTACCTGTTCGACGTGGGTATCCAGTGCGGCTGCATCTCGCTCGAATACCAGCGGACAAAGAATTTTGCGCTCATCGACAAGGTGATGTTCGCAAACCAGGCGGCGGGACGGCGCAAGAACGTGCGCGCCATCTGCGACGCGAACAGCAAGGTGAACTTCATGACCGACCGCGGACTGGCCAAGGGCAACGTGCTCGACGTAAGCCTGAGCCATTTCTCATGCTCGTTCGACTTCCCGCTGAGCGTCAAACTGTACGAGAAAGTCAAGAACATCATGATTAACGTGAACGGCTTTCATTTCAGCACGGACGCGATTCTGCTCATGCAGCGGCCGGTAAACGGCACGATGCTGTACGTGTTCGTGTTCGCCAACGCGAACGGACAGCAGGGGCTTAACCCCGACGTGCATTCGCGCCTGCTGCAAAAAATCTACCAGATGGTGAGCGAAAAGGCAAAAGCCCTCATGTGGTCAAAATTCGACGCGGCGCGCAAGGCGCTCGCCAATCCCTCGCACAGCAGGGCGTTCGTTCCCGGCACGGACGGCGAGATTCACGACTACTATTCGTAACGGAAATCAGAAGCCGAAGCGAACGCCCACATACGCCCCTGCCCCTGCAAGGCGGAAACTATTGATAAAATCTTCACTGCGGAACAATGCTTTCACGTCAATCTGCACTATGCGTGTATTCAACATCAGCCCGACACGTTGTACGAAAATGCGGTCTTCATACGCCGTGCCGAACTGAAAACCGACTACCTTGAATAGCGTAACGTGCGCATCAAGTGCGTATTCAGGATAAAAAACTGCATGGCTACTGTACGGATGACGCACGGCAAAGCCCAACTTAGGACGAAAAACGCACCAGTTGCCAAACGGTCGCCACGCTGCTTCCACACCTAATCTGAACGGACGAAACACATATTTCGTACTTTGACCGTATTCTATTTCACCTTCGTCATAATCGTATCGGTTTGCAAACGGATTATCGCCTGACGAATTCAGCAGGTCGTTAAACAGATTTTCTTCCTCAAACCATGCCCACATCGTGCGAGACATTTTGTAACTGAGCCGTCCCGGTATAATGGGGACACGCCCAAAAATGCCCATGTCCAATCGTTTCAGAACCGGCCGCTCAACCTCAAAAGATAGGTCGAAACCGCCTTTTGACATGACCGAAAAAATATTGTCAACCACGTCATCGGCTGAAAAATCCTCCATGTCCATTGCCGTATACATCGTGAACGACGCTTCGGCGGTCGCCCTTATCGTTCCCGACTGCTCTGTAAGGAACGTGATATTCCCGGAAGCGTTGTCGGCATAGGCAAGCGGCACGACATACGTAGGCGTAATGGTGATGCCGTAATTTTGCAGAATCGTCGTATGGAACGACGCACCCACATTCATAAACAGGTCGCCATAAGCGGTCGCGGAAAACTTCTTTGTCTCACCAAAATCCCAACCCGATGCAAGCAGGTCAAACATTCCTCTTCCGATGCCCACATACGTCGAACCGCTGATATTCGTAAAAAAGCCCAAACGAAATTTCTCACTTAAATTGAGATTGAAAAATACATTCGCGTCCGCAAAGGCATCCATGACAAAACCGTTACGCCCAAGGCTGTCCGCAACTTTCTGTAGGTCAATCGTAATCGTTTCGGTCAAAATGTCGGGAACACCGTACAGATTGTTCGACGCACCCGCGCTCACTTCCACACCGAATTCAATAAAACGCTGAGGAATATACAACTCCGCGCCTAAAGACGAAAAAAAACATAATACAGCACAGGACAACATCAACTTTTTCATCATTTTTCCTATAAATCAAATTCAATGCCGCCATCGCCATTCGTAGCAATAACCAACGCAGCCCCCATTTTGATTTCCGTGTTGCGCTTGATAGAAATCGTAGTTTTCTCAAGCGTCGCATTGACGTTCGGAATGAAAGAATTTTTCGTCAGTATCGTACTTGCCTCGTCCGACGAGAGCCTTAGTTTCTGTTCCGCATTTTTAAACTCCATTTCTTTTTCACCGATAACGTTATTTGCTTCAGAAAGCGTAGCTTTTAGCCTGAGACCTATCGGATTTTTAAGATAATAGGTCAACTCGATATAATCTACCATATCTGCATACTCGGAATAATCCGTGTCTGAACCCTCGCCGCCGAGCAAATCATTGTCGCCAACGTCATTACTTGCAAAAGCCATGATGTCAACTGGCACGTCTTCCGTAATCCTCAACTGTAGCGGAAGCACAACGGCAATTGATATTGAGATTTCCGCTTTCGCACTATCTGAAGCAACTTGCGTTGCGGCATCTTGCAAAGCATTTATTTGCGCCCGAGACAATGCAATGGTTTTCTTATCGCTGATACCGAGCGAAATATCGTAATCAAATGCCAAATCGTTTGCCCGTGCATTAACGATGTCGCACAAAGTGTTGCCCTGAGTTTTGGCCGAATAATAACCATTGCCAAAGTGGCTATCGGTTGTTATTAATCCGTTTTGAGCAATCGAGGCAAACGAGGGAAGGTTATTCTTCAATTCCAGTTTTACTTTATTCTCATCTCCAATCAGCCATTCTTGCCTGTCGATACCACGCTCATCTTTATACGTTGCTTTCACGTAACCAGTAATATTCGGAAGTATGGTTTGAAAATTTACGTCGCTCGTTTCTGGTGCCGTAACATACAGATAGGCGTTGATATTCATCAGTTCGATTGCGTCTACCAATGCCCGAATCTGTTCTTTGGTTGTGTCGTTATCAGCTGCTTCCACAAAATCATCAAATATCTCGCCAATGCTCAAGCCCGTTTCAATCGGCTTGTGCGGAATAATGCTTTCGTCTATCTCCAGTATGAGGTCATCACATTCAAATATATGCCCGTTATCTGGTGCACCGAATGTCGGCTTGATGTAGTAGTCAGTGCTCGACGTTTTTGTCAAATCGAGTTCCGTTACGGTTATCGTGTCATTCGCTCTGTCATACGCGCCCGGGTTTTTGGGGTCATGCCCATCTCCGCGCATATCAAAGTCAACTTTAAAATCCATCTCGGTCATCCGAGTACTCGCAGCCTTGTTTGCGATAAAGAAACCGCTCCAACCGTTATCTACGTCTTGCATGATGCGCAACCCGCCGCCACTGTCAAAAACACTGCTATATTCCGTATTGCTCGAAGCATCAAAGCCCATATTATTCGACAGAATTCTGGGCTGGATATACAAATTAGCAATAATATTAGACAGATTTGTGTCTATTGCCGCCTGCATATTAAGTTTGACGACCTTGCAATTCACGACGTATTCTGGAATAGTCACAGGAATCGGTTTTTCAATAGAAAGCGTTGCCTTATCAAGCACTTTTTCTAAGTAGATTTTCACGTCACGGATTTTTTCAATGGTTGCTCCGCATACAAGCGTCAAATCAGGTATCGAACCATCATTATTCAACGCAATGGTCGCATTATTGAATCTCAGCGTGATGCTGCCGTTGACTTTCAGTTTCGCCGCTTTGCCGTTAATCGTCTTGCCCGATAAATCCGCCTCTTTGTTGAACAAGAAACCACGCTTTTTGCTAGCATCTTGAAGCCCCACGCCATCAATTGCGCCGCTCACCGAAATCGTAACGTCCGCCGTCACGCCGCTCCAGCCTGTAGGAAGTTCGCACGCAATGGTGAAATTGCCACGCTCGATAATCGCTGATTTCAGGTAGCCGTTGCAGTTGAAATCAATCGCTGTCTCAGGAATGCTTTCCGTAATCGCAGGAATTGACAGCCCCGTAATCGTGCGGTTGCCATTTCCCAAATTCTTAATTGTTTTGTTCAGATTTCCCAGTGGAATATTTACTCGGATAGACGATGACGAAAGCCCGTTCGCCACTGTATTAAAGGCATCGGCAATAGGAATGGAAATTGCTCCACCACCCTCAACTCCTGAGTCCAAATTCTGCAAAAAATCCGTAACATCACTCAAATAATCGTCCGAATTCAAAGATATTTTTGCAATAGGATATTCGATGATGTACTGCTGCAAGGTCGGATCATTTTGCCCTTGATAGTCGTACACATATAACTGCGTCGAGCTATCGCCGTCAACACTTAAGTTTTCCATCAACTTATCTCTGTTTATATATTCATCAATAGCAATGACAGCGTTACCAAACGGAAATGAATACCGCGCGTCGCCCGGCTTAACCACGACTTTTTTGGGCGTAGAAAGATTTGTTAAATCGCTGCAAGAGAAAAAGAACGCGACCGAACACAACGCACTTGCAATAGTAAGCAATGTTTTTTTCATCTCTTTCTCCACATTACGATTTTCTTCAATAAAATATCGGAAAAACTGACGAAAATGCGCACCATTTTGGTGCGCACGTCCTTTCACTTCTTCATCTTCGCAAAGGCGGCGGCAAAGGGGTTGTAGCTCATGCCGTCATCGC
>JAFLVG010000021.1 GCA_022508445.1 Clostridiales bacterium
ACGGTCAATAAAAGGCGCAAAGGTTTGCCGTTTGCAATACGCTCTTTTCTGCGGCGATTGTCGTTTTCAAGGTCTGCTAAAAGTTCATGGTCGATAAACCGTCCGACCATTTTAATCTGGTCTTCGGGAATTCCTTTCAGCGACGTTTTTGCGAACCTGTCCAACGTTTTATAGCCGAGATAAGCAAACGGAGTTTGCACGGCGTGAACCGCACCTTCCGAAAGATGTAACCCCATAGGCCAGTTGTCGGGAATCGCGTTGACGACGTTTTTCATCCCTGCGTGTACGGCTGCTTGCGACGGCCAGACGTGCGTAGCTATATACGGGATATTTTTGTCTATGTTTTTAAATATCGGCACAAGCAACTCACTGTTTTTTTGGTCAACAGCGTTGTATGTGATTTTCTTGAAGCCCTCGCTGTTCATCGGCTCCCAAACCAAAGAGTTGAACAGCTTTGATTTCTGTGAAATACGCGAGGCTAGGGAATACAAGTCGTTCTGCGCCCTAATCATTTTCGAACCCGTGGCGTCAAACGATGCCAGGTCCAACCAGTAGGGTGTATAGCCGAGCGCACGGGCACACGAGGCCATTGCAATAGAAATACGATAATGCCCGAACCCCATACGTATATTGCCGACGATCAATGCGTTATCGGCAAACTTATCGTTCCGTTCGCCGAAAACTATTTTTTGCGCATCGATAAAATCGAGTGTGTCGATGGGTAAAAATGTGAGCTTATAGTCTTTATCGGCGTCGTCACCGTATTTTTTGAGATATTTTTTCTTGCTTTTTGCGGCCTTTTTAATCGTCTTTTTATCTATTTTATTGCCGAAAATTACGCTCGTTTTATCCGTGCTCAAAGTAATATACCTCTCTTTGTGTCGTATTTTATTGTCTGCGCATTCTCGTCTACGGTATAGGTAATCTCGATTGCGTCGCCCTTGCGTGAGTAACCCGTAACCTGTGCGTTGTAGAAAAGGGTCAGCGCGTCGGATAGCAATTTACGCTTTTCTTCGTCGTATTCCCCAAGATTATCGGAAGTCATCAAGACGCTACCGAACAACGAGTTCAGAGTAATGAGCGCCTTGCGCTGTTTTGCTGAAAGCTTTATATTGTCGTCACGAAGCAAGAACACGTCGGGGTCGTTTCCGAACAAGCGGTCGTTGAAGAAGGAGCGGTAAATTGTGTTTTGCAAAGTTACCTTTGTCGATATGCGCTCGCGGTGCATACGCCGCATATACCATACGTCGTCGAATATCAGAGAAACGTCGGGACCTATACGCAGATAGTCAAACTTATCTATGCAGTTGAAGACCGTTGCTCCGCAACCTAAGATAACTTTATTCCCGAGGCACTCTCTTAAGAACGAGTAAGCTTTTTCGGCAGCCATACTGCGGCTTGTTCCTTCGCTCACCGAAAGATTGGCGGAGTACAGAAAATCGAGCTTAAAAAAGTCAAAACCCATATCGGAATAGTGGCGAAGGCATTTTTCTATATACGCCCGAGCGTCCGGATTTTCCAAGTCGAGGGCGTAAAACCCGCTCCAGTTCGACCCGCATTTCACAAACTCTCCGCTTTGATTACGCTTGAATAAATCTTTTCTCGTCTGGAAGAGTTCGCTCTTTTCTTCGGCAACGAAGGGTGCAAGCCAGATACCTACATTCAATCCTTTTTGATGCGTTGCATCAACGAGAGGTTTCAGTCCGTGCGGGAATTTAATTTCATCAACCGACAGCCAATCGCCTACTTTGGTTTCGTAACCGTCGTCTATTTGGAACAAGTTGAACTGTTTGTCGAGAGCACCGAGATCGCGCAACAGAATTTCTTCGGTGATGTTCTGATAATAATTATACCAAGACGTGTAGCCGAAAATTTTAGGTGTGTTTTTGCGGGGGAATACGGTATTGAAATATTCAATTCCGTCGGCAACACTGTCCGAAATGTAATAATCCGCAACGGTGAATTCCGTGCCTGCGGCAACCTTATAGCCGTTGAAATCGTAAGAGAGATTGAGCGTATTTTTCTTTTTATCGAGTTCGATAAGAAGATATGCGCGGGTATAGTTCAGGTTGAGAATATACTTCTCGTTTTTGCCCTTGCAGTAAAACAAATCGTAGCCGTGCTTGAGATGCTTGCCGTAGTTGTAAAAGGAATAGTCGCCGTAGCTTTCGAATGAAAAGGCTTTAACAAGAAAGCGTGGAAGTTTATTAAGACTGCGTTCCCTCTCGGCGGGAGTGAATTCCTTGGTGTCCGTCCAGGACTGATAGCCGTTTAAAAAATACAAATCGTCCTTGTCCGTGGAGAACGGTATGCCTTGCGTGAAAAGCGACAGGCAAGTTTCTTTTTTTGCGCGTAGCGTCACCGTGCATCGGTTGTTTTCTCTCTTTGTTAAAAGCTCGAAATCTTCGTTGCTTTCGGTGGCGCTTTTGCGCTTGCCCGAAACAGTGTAATTAATAGTAAACGGACTCATTGGTTTTTCTCGCTTTCCTCCGCGGAGGGTTCCTCGGGCGACATCTCTGCGTTTGACAATACCGCACCGCCTAAAACTTCGGGTTCGGCAGTGCCGGACGTTTCATCTTTGGCAATCGTGTTCATAACCTTCTTCTCGTTATAGAAAATCATAATAACCGCACCGAACACACAGAATGCGACGGCTACGAGTCCCACAATTGTCATGCCTAAGGTGGAAGCGGTTATGTCGTTGCTGTCTGCGTTTTGCGTTGTGCCGATAATGGCTAGGGAAGTAAATAAAAGCATGGCGATCGATTGACCGAATTTCATTGCAAACGTACGTGCCGCAAAGAACATACCTTCGCGGTTTTCACCTGTGATGACGCCGTCAGCTTCGGCAACGTCGGCAACAATGGATTGAGGGATAATTCCCAGCAAAGCCATGGGGAATGCAGCAATTACGCAGATGAGCACGCCGAACACGACGCCCGGTATTTTTCCGATGCCGAGCAGCCCGGGATTTTCGGCAGTTCCCAACACACCGATAAGCATTGCTATTACATAAGCGAGCGCAAGCCCAAGGAAACCTGCAATCGTCAGTTTCTTCTTGCCGAACTTTTTGACGAGCTTTGATACTATGGGATAGAACGCCGCGGAAAGAACGGTCATGCCTCCGAGGAAGTACATAGTGAACGACTCGCTTATGTTCATAGATACTTTTACAAAGAAAGGAAGTCCCGTCTGAAAGAGAGTCAATCCTACCCAATACATTATATCCGAGCAAGAGAAAGTGCGGAAGTCCTTGTTTTTGAAAGTCGCCGCAAGGGATTTGAACATGTTCGCGTTTGACGGCACGGTATCGACGAAGTCCTTTTCTCTTATCAGGAAAGTGGGAAGCAGCATGCAGACAGAGGCTATAACCGCGAGCAAGATAAAGCATATGCGGTAACTCCAGGCAAATCCGACGCCGCCGCGCAGTAAGCCGGCAAATACGAAAGGAGTATAAGCCAGCAGCGTTCCCGCAAAGTATGTAAGCGATATTGCCGTCGATATAAACATACGGTCATCCTGCGTTTTTCCGAACTCCGATATGAGTGCGTTGTACGGTGTGCAATACATCGTCATGAACAGATAGAACAGTACGATAAATACCGAAATCCAAACGATATTCCAACCGCTTATTTTCTGTACCGGCGCGCAAAAAAGCAACACGGTTACAACGGCGAGAGGAATTGCGGCATACTGCATAAAGGGAATGCGGCGTCCGCGCTTGTTTTTACTGCGGTCGGACAGCGACGCAATCAACGGGTCGGAAACCGCGTCGAACACACGGCTTAATGCCGTCACCAAACCCAATACGGTGAGGAATCCGCCGATAACGAGGCCGGGCACGACGTATTGTATAGCGCCGCCTTCCGCGATATCGGATGAAGTAGGCAGATAAAAGGTAACAAACCAAGCGCTGATTATGCCGCTCAGCGTTGACCAACCGAGTTGCCCTACCGCAAAAATCCACATTTGCTTTTTTGAAAGTCTTTTCATAACTGTTCCGAGCGTTTAGTCCTGTTAACACTCTCCCTCCCCTTATTTATTTTCTTCTTGCGCCGGACACGCAAGTTTTAATTGCGTTTCAATTTTGCTTTTTAAGCGTATGGAGAATAATCTCTGTGAGAGTGGAAATTTCTTTTTCCTTGTTTGCGCTTGAATCCTGCCGCACTATATCGGCTGAGGAAAGCTTTTTGCACAGTTCCATCAGCGCGTGAGTAGTGGCATAGTAGAAAGTATCCCAATCGCTTACGGGCGCAATACTGCCGTCGGCAACACCTTGCCCGTATGAGTCAGAGCAGAGCGCTTTGAAATTATCCAGTCCCAAGGCGTATTCGTTGCTGTCCGTCTTGCCTTCGCTAAGCATATATGCGTCAAATTCGTTTATGAACTTGAAAAACTCGCGGTGACAGGAAAAAATTTTTAAATAGCTTCTGTAAAACAGAGCAAGTTTTTCCCACCCGTTCGCAGCCTGACTGAGGTCAAAATACGTTTCGAAAATATGCTGTTCAAGCTTTGTGGCAACGGCGCAGACTAAATTGTGTTTTGTGGAAAAATAACGGTATATGGTCGCTTCGCCTACGCTCGCGCGCACGGCAATATCGTGAACGGTTACTTCGCTTATCGGGCGCTCCAAAAACAAAGCGAGCGTTTCGTCTATTATAAAGTTATTCTTTGCGTCTTTTATCGTCATTTCTCTTCCCTGTCTTGATAGTTAATCTATCATATTGATATGTTCACTATCTAAAATGTATCACAGGCAGGCGTGTCTGTCAATAGATTATTGAAAATTTATTTCATTGTTTGTTAAATTTAGTTTTTTGATATTGCGGATTATCAATTCGCTCAAACCCTTCTATTGACTTTGGTTTGCGTTTGGAGTATATTGTAAACTGAAAAAATATTAAGGAGAATAAAAAATGAAAGCAGGAGTTCTGGTAACCGGCGGCGCGGGCTATATAGGTTCGCACACCTGCGTTGAACTTTTAGAGAGCGGATATTGCGTTACGGTAGTTGATAATCTCTCGAATTCAAGCGAGGAAAGTATTAAACGCGTTGAAAAAATTACGGGCAAAAGCGTTAAATTCTACAACGCAGACGTACGCGATAAGAATGCGCTCGACAAAATTTTTGCAGAAAATAAGATAGATTGGGTCATTCACTTTGCCGGTCTTAAAGCCGTGGGCGAATCCTGTGAAAAACCCGTTGAGTATTACGATAATAATTTGTACGGAACACTCGTATTGCTTCACGCCATGCGCGAACACGGCTGTAAAAAAATCGTGTTCTCGTCGTCCGCAACCGTATACGGCGACCCGGAAGTTCTGCCTTTGATTGAGCAATGTAAGACGGGCGGCACTACTAACCCCTACGGCACAAGCAAGTATTTCCAGGAGATAATGTTAAACGACGTATACAAAGCCGACAACGAATGGACGGTAGTACTTCTACGTTATTTCAATCCCGTCGGTGCACACGCAAGCGGTCTTATAGGCGAGGACCCTAAGGGTATACCGAACAATTTAACGCCGTATATAGCCAAAGTAGCAATAGGCGAATTAAAAGAGGTCGGAGTATTCGGCAACGATTACCCCACACCCGACGGCACGGGCGTGAGAGATTATATTCACGTGGTCGACCTTGCAAAGGGACACGTCGCGGCGATTGATAAAATTTGCTCTCCGGGCGTTTATACCTACAATCTCGGCACGGGTGTAGGATACAGCGTTTTGGACGTAATTCACGCATTCGAAAAGGCTTGCAGACGTAAGCTGCCCTATGTTATAAAGCCACGCAGGGCGGGCGATATTGCGGCTTGCTACGCAGACGCAAGCAAGGCGAAAAAGGAACTCGGCTGGGAAGCTAAGCTCGGTATAGACGAGATGTGCGCAAGTAGCTGGAACTGGCAGCAAAAAAATCCCAACGGCTATAAAAAGGACTGATTATGTATAATATTCCGGATAAGGCAGACGAAGAATACAAAGTTTCTGCGGCCGGGCGGGTAAACATAATAGGCGAACATATCGACTATTGCGGCGGAAAGGTAATGC
>JAFLVG010000022.1 GCA_022508445.1 Clostridiales bacterium
TTTTCTCACTCTCCTTTTTCTTTCCGAAACCGAACAACGCCATTTTTTCCTCCTGCCAATTGGATTTAGATAGAAATCGGTCTATATATAATATGCGAGATATATTGATATTTGTCAATATGATTTTTGAGCCGATGCCGCCGAATTGAACCGAGCATGATAAAGAAACTCTGCGGCTTGCCTTGTGTCATCAAGCCAAGGATGACTTTTCCCGCAGCACGAGATTATCTGTTGCCTTTTGCGCGGTTGTGCGTCTTGCAGAGCATCTGGCAGTTCTTGATGTCCGTCGCGCCGCCCTTGCTCCATGCGCTTACGTGGTCAGCGTCCATTTCTTTGAACGACCAGATTTTCGCCTTGTTCGCGTCCGCGCCGAGTGCGCACAGCGGGCAGTTGGACTCGCCTTTTTTCTCCGCGTCGTCAGTCTGCTTGGCGTACACGGCTTTTTTCGTGCGCTCATCAAAAATGCGTATGTTCAGAAGAGGTCTGTCCGTCTCTCCGCCAAGCACATACTCAAACACGCCTCTGCGGTTCGTCACAAAATCATCCGCCAGAAGTGCCGACACGCGCTCCCAAACCTTGTCGGGATTGTAGCCGTTGGCGTGGTAGGTCTCGTAGATTCTGCCCCATTCAAGACCTTTCATCTCGCCCGTAACTTCCTTGAAAGTGCCGTCCAGCCAGTCAATCACCGTATAAAAATAGTTTTTGAGTTCGTTGATATTGTCATCGTTTCGGTGAAGGCTCATGTATTTTTCAATTGTCTGATTGTTGTGCGCAGAAACCCATTCCAAAGCGGCGTGAAGAAAATCCTGCCGGTTCGCGCTTCCGTTTATAAAGCAAGACCAAACATCGATGTTTGAGTTGTTGGAATTTGAGAAATTTTCTTTTGCTTTCGTGACAAATGAGCCTGAATACAATGCATTCAGAAGTTCCTGTTCGTTGAGCGGCACACCTGCGATATTGATTGTCTTGAACCATTCTTTTATCTCTTCTTCCGCGCCCTCGCAGATGTAGACAAGGAATTTTGTTTTGCGAATCTTCTCTTGAATCTCCTCGTTCAGTCCTGAAAAGAAATGCTCCATGTTGTTTATTTTCACTGCGAATTTTCCAGTGATAAACCGTCCGATTGAAGTGATTCTCTGCTGTCCGTCAAGAATCTCATATTTTCCGTCGGGGCGGCGGTTAAAGTAAATCAGCCCGAGCGGATAGCCTTTCAGAATGGAATCGATGACGGCGACATCTTTTTTGCCATCCGCATAAATGTAATTGCGCTGGTATTCGGGCTGTATTATCAAGTCGCCGCCCAAGCCGTAAAGTCCTTTTCCCTCAAGTTCGTTGTAAACGAATCCTTTGCAAATCTGCTCGACCGTAAAATCAGTGCGAAGTTCTGTCTTCATCTTTTGCTCCTCATAAAACCCGCGTTAGCGGACGCGCAAGGATGCGCGGAATCGCAGACTTGACCGCAACGCGGACAAGTCTGCGACATCATAAAAATACACGGATGTAGTTTTATGATGCCTCCTTGCGATTTTATTCCTCATTATATATATAGACGCGAATCGCACATTTTTGACAATAAAAGCGGAAAATTTTCACTATTTTTGCAGATTTTTATGGCGGATGAGGATTCGCATGTACGGCACTATCGCCTTTCCATCTTTATCATAATAGCACAAATCAGGATGTCCTTCCATGATTTGACCTTTGTTTCCTTGCGCGTAATATGTCTCCACGAATTCTTTGGACATTCCTTTACAGTCGTCCAAATAGCGGCTCAGATTTACAATCTCGAACTGTTCGGGGCAGTATTTATCAAGGAACGAAATTGGAACGCCCATCACGCCGTCGTAGTCGGAAGGAATGGCATCCGCAAAAGGAACTTCAACCGCATCGTAGTTGTCGTATTTTTGATAGCCGTTTTCTTTTATTTCCTTGTGCTTCGAGTATCTTATATTTTTGTCGGTCGTCTTTAACTCTAAAGGCTTGTGCCTCCGTCCGTGCTCCATATTCGTGAACCATACAGCCTGCGCTCGCGCGTACACCGTTCCGTCCACAATCCTGTAACCACTGCCGAGCTTTTTGCCCTGCGAAAACTTCTGCTGGTCTGGAACATCAAAAAGAATGTCCTGCGACATGGGCGTTTTTCCAATCCACATTTTATTTTCTTTTATGAGCGGGAAAATCTCCTTGTAAGTGATTGCGTTTTTATTGCCGATGACTAAAAACTGCTTTTCCTCGCTGAAAATCCACGCGATGAACTCACGGAAAAGCGAGAATGGCGGATTCGTCACCACAATGTCCGCTTCTTTAAGCAGGGCGCGCACCTCGTCGCTGCGGAAGTCGCCATCGCCATCAAGGTAGTGCCATTTGAGCTTGTCAACATCGCGCGGAGGCTCTTCTTGGTCTGTGAGCGTGAAGATTTTTCCGTGCCGCGGCGACTTTGCCGCATCGTAATTCGGATTTTCCGTCTCAAAAAGAGTTGGCTGCCAGTCAAAGTCGGGCTTGGGGTTCTTGGAGTCATAGGCATAAGATGTGCTGATGAGTTTTTTCAGCCCGAATTCGTCAAACTTCTTTGCAAAGAATTTGGTGAAGTTGCTCCATTCTGGGTCATCGCATGGGCAGAGGACAGTCTTTCCGCGGAATACATCGGGATTGTATTCGATATAAGCGTTTATCTCGTTGCTGATGTCGGAAAACTGCGTGTAGAACTCGTCGTTCTTGGCACTCCTTGCCGCCGAAAGATTTTTGTTCGCCATAATGAGATTATATCATATTTCAAAACATTTGTATAGCGGAAATGCGAGGTTTTCAGAAAATCTTGTATTTCCGCTCATTTTCCTTTCGCTACCCCTCACACCAAAAACCTTTGCGCCGCGTTGAAGGCGTACCCCGTGATGACGATACCCGCCACGCAGACCGCGATGAAAATCCCAAGCAGTTTCGGGCTGATTGCCTTTCGCAGCATTATCATCGAGGGGAGCGAGAGCGTCGTCACCGCCATCATAAACGAGAGGACCACGCCGAGCAGCGCGCCCTTTGCGAGCAGGGCTTCCGCAATCGGAATCGTGCCGAAAATATCAGCGTACATCGGAACGCCGGCGGCTGTCGCAAGGATGACCCCGAGCGGATTGTTGTTGCCGAGCGCGGCGACGATGAAATCCTGCGGAATCCAGTTGTGGATGACCGCGCCCACCGCAACGCCCGCAATCACATACGGAAGCACTTTTCTTGCCGTGGACGCAACCTGCTCCCATGCGTAGCGAATCCGCTCCCTGAAATGCGGCTTCTCCTCCGGCAACCCCGCTGATTTTCCGTTGCGGATGAAGTCCTCCACCTCGCTTTCAAGATGAAGTTTTTCTATCAGAGTGCCGCCTGCCACCGCAATCACAAGCCCGAGCGCGACATAGGCGAGCGCGACCTTCCAGCCGAAAATGCTCATCAGAAGGACGAGGCTTCCCAAGTCCACCATGGGCGATGAAATCAGAAACGAGAACGTTACGCCGAGCGGAAGCCCCGCGCTCGTGAAGCCGATGAAAAGCGGGATTGACGAGCAGGAGCAGAACGGCGTGACCGTGCCGAGCAATGCCGCGACGCAGTTCGCACCGATGCCGTGGAAACGCCCGAGAATCCGCTTCGTCCGCTCGGGCGGAAAGTAGCTCTGGATGTACGAGATGACGAAAATCAGAACGCAGAGCAGCGTCATAATCTTGATGCAGTCGTAGATGAAAAACAGGACGCTTCCGCCGAGCCGCCCCGAAGTGTCGATGCCCGCCGTGCGCAGCAGACTGGCAATCAGACGGCTGAGCCACGCCATGCCGAGAATCTCGTCCTGAAAAAAATCCCACGCAAGCCGCAGAGTTTCCACGCGCTCCTCCAAAAGTCAGATTGAAGTTTGTCTATGTGTAATTATATAGACATATTTAGATTTGTCAATATGATTTTCAAAGCAATTTTATCGGACGGACTGAATCGTGCGCGAAGCCCATGCAATCAGCCGCTCCGAAAGACGCGCGAAGTCATCGTCCGTCAGTTTGATTTCCCCGCCCTGCCGAAACCGCAGGCAGTCCTTTGCAAGTGCGGCATCGTCCGGCGGGAGTGTCTCGGCGAGCCGTGCCAACTTGCGCTCGAATGTGCCGGTTTTAAGATACGCCTCCGCCCGCAGGGTGAACGCCGCCTGTTTGTAGAGCGAGCCAAGTATTTCCGCGCTTTTTTCGTGGAGAAAGTTGTGGACACACGCATGATAGACCGCGCCCGCGCCGATTCTCACCGCCCGCCGAACATCGTCATCCGTCACGCCACGCATAAGATTTTCCAACGAGCCGAAAAGCGGAACTGTGTCGCAGCAGAAAAAGAAAAGTTCGGACTTTTCCCACGCCTCGATTTCCGCCCTGCCCGACACGAAGCCGCACACGCGCTCACGCTCGGGAAGCGATTCCAGAAGCGAGCCGTATTCCGCCAAGTCCCGCGCCGAAAGCGAATCCAAAATCAGCACCGCATCGATGTCGCTTGTGTCAGTCGCTTCGCCGCGCGCAAAGCTTCCCTGCAAGCCGATGAACTGCACGCGCCCGCCGAACTTCCGCCGCACCGCGTCCGCGTACTCGCGCATCCATGAGTCAATGTCGAATGATTTTTCTGCCATGATTTCTCCAAAAAACTAAATGCCGTAGGGATGGACGTGCTCGGACTTCGAGCCGTAGCATTCTGTGTAAACTGCGTCCTCGGTGAAAGTGCGCCGCACCGCGCTGATGTCCGCGTCAATCCACGCCTGAAACCAATCCCTGATAATTTTTTCGCGCATAATCTGATTCCTCCAAGCAATGTGCCGCCGCAAAAAAAATCAATCTCCGCAAAGGCGGACGAATATTTTACGCGGTTCTATCGAAAAGCGCAAGCGGGTTTGCCGCGATTCTCCCGGCGGAACGCCTCGGCTCGCCGCGACAGCAAAAAAGTTCACATCCTCTCCGCGAGCCGCTTCGCGTCCTGCTCGTTCTGTGCCATGCCGAGATACTCCATACCGTAGAGCGTCGCGAGCATTTTGACCGAATACTCGCCTGCGTCAATCATCCATGATATTTTCGACAATGAAAAAAGTTTCAAGTTTTTTCATTGTCGAAAACGCGATTT
>JAFLVG010000023.1 GCA_022508445.1 Clostridiales bacterium
ATTTTCGTCACATATCCCATCCACACTTATGTACATATCCCACACACACTTATGTACATACACCATGCACACTTATGTACATATCCCACATACTCTTATGCACATACATCACACACACTTATGTACATATCCCACATACATTTATGCACATACCTCACATACACTTATGTACATATCCCATATACACTTATGCATGTATCACGACATGCGATATGAGTAAATTCAGTCTGGCACAACTTAAAACTTTGTGCTCTCCAATCTCACGAAAAATATTTTTAATTATTTTTCGTGAAAACTGTTGACACAATTAATATTCGAGTATATAATAAAGGCATGATAACCAGAGTCGAGATGGACAACGCGTTCATCTACCAAAACAACGCGATTTTCTCAATGAATGCGGACATGAGGACGAAAGTTCTCGCGGACAACGTGGCGCAAACCGGCGCGGGAAATATTTTGAAGACCGCCTGTATTTTCGGCGCGAACAACGTGGGAAAAACCTGTCTCATAAAATGCGTCCGGGCGATTTGGGGCATAATCATGCGACGGCCATTCCAGATGTCCGCGAACATGTTTTCCGGAAACAAGAAAGTCTCGCTCGCGGTGAATTTCATCGAGCAGGAAAAGGAATGGCGTTTCGCGTTCAAACTGGACATGGAAAGCAGAACCTACGTCTACGAGGAGTTTTCGCAAATAAAGAGGGATTCATACGGCAACGAAAGCCTCGACACCTACTACAGGCGCGACTACGAAAAAGCGGACTTCTTTTGCAAGGACAAACTCGCCATCCCGATTCTTGTCGCCCTGTCAAATTCGGACATCATCATGCATGCCGTGAATCCAGAGCATTTTCCCGCGCTCAAGAAGACCGCAAAGCTGCTTTCCGCATTCGCCTCCAGAATCGTGATTGTTGACATGAACAACATTCCAGTCGAAAAGACAATCCTGACGCTGAAAACACACTCGCGCTTGGAAGGCAAGGTGAGGGAATTCATAAGGCTCGCCGACCTCGACCTTGACGACATATTCTATTCCGACACGATGAGGATAAAGGTAGTTCCGCAGAACAGCCCAGAATACCTGCCCGAGGAGGCCATACTTCAAGCGCAGAATTTGGAGGATCAGCTGCGCCTTACATCCGTCTACAAAGGACGCAAGGTGCAGAGCTTCAGGTTCGACTCCACGGGAACGAAGAAAATCGTCGCGCTCGCAAGTTTCGTAGTGGAGGCGATGGAAAGAAATCAGATTCTGCTGATTGACGAGCTGGACTCAAGCCTCCACTTCAGGCTCACGCGCGCAATCGTGGAGCTGTTCAACAGCGGGCACAACAAGGGCGCGCAGTTGATTTTCACGCTGCACGATGTGAGCCTCTTGGACTGCAAGACGCTTTTCAGGAAGGAGCAGATTTGGTTCGTGGAAAAAGACGAAGAAGGCGCAAAAATCTTCCCGCTTTCCGTGTTCACTGCGAGCAAGGGCGTGCGTGGAGACACTTCGGACATAGTCGAAAAGTACAGGCATGGGCTTCTGTGCGCGCTGCCAAACCCGAACTTCATGAAATATCTTCTGGAGTCGGAAGATTCGGAAGATGACGCAAAAAAAGGAGAAGGAGGAAAAACGTAGTGAAAATTGTTCACAACGCGCTTTGGAAAACAATGGCTGGACATTTCCAAGGCGCGTAAAAAAAAGCCGTCTTTCAAACTGGCATTTGAAGGACGGCCGGAAGCAGGCGCCAAAGTCTGGCAATGGCACGATGCAAAGGATTATGTTATCATATCACGCCATTGCTCCAGCGTCAATAGGATGGGCTTGTTTTTTTGGAAAACAAGCATAGAAAATTTGGCAAAAAAACTGGAGGTTTTGAAATGAAAACTCAAAACAATTTTTATTTGAACAATGAAAAGGACGAAAGCGGCGTGAAAGTCACAAAGTACAGACGCGTCATGGGAGCGAATGAAATCGAATTCGCGCGGGTGGGCAGATCCACCGCCGACATCGACAGCATTCTTACGCTCATCGGAAAATACGACACTGGCGTGAATCGCCTCATGGTTCAGTACTGTCTGGGACTGTTCAAAAGGGCGGTCATCGAAAAACTCAAGACAGGAAGAGCGGTGAATCTTTTAGGGCTTGGCGTGATGTACATAAACGCTGCCCTAGGCGAAGACGGAAATACGAATCTAGGAGTAGACTTCACGCCTTCCGCAGAAAGCGTCGCCGCAGTCCAAAAACTCGATGCGACCGTGGCGGATGCCATCGCAAACCATCCCATAATTACTTCAATAATTGACCTATTCACGCGACTCGATACGGGAACGCTTACGGCTGGGCATTCCGTGAGGATTTTGGGGAAACGACTCAGGCTTGACGACTACAAGGACGACAAGGCGGCGGTCATCTTCAAGCCGATTGATGCGGACGGAAACACGAGCGGCGACGAGTCTAAGTGGATCATGGTGCCAAAAGAGGCGATGAACCGAAACAAGCCTTCCGAATTGGAGTTCTACTTGCCTGCCGAACTTGAAGAAGGCAAATACGCAGTGGCTGTCAGGACACATTTTTCAGGTCACACCACGGTGTCAGACCGCAGAGAATGTGCGCTAGACGGAATCATTGAAATCAGACGAAACGAGTAATCAACACGCCCCGATGCAGAGCGTCGGGGCACTTCCCCATCCGTGCCTATTCCTTTTCCTCCGCGTCCATCTTGAGGATTTTACGCGCCTTCTTTTGGTTCGCGCTCGGCTTTGATTCTTCCGCGATTTTTCGCACCGCGCTTTCCGCGCCCGGGAATTTTCCCGCGCTGTAGATGTCAAGCCCGATTGCGCTCACGGCAGAATCCTTTGAAGAAAGATATTCTTCGCAGACCGAGGCGAACGCGCTTTCAGGATATTTTGTGAGCAACTTTCCGATTGTGATGCAGAACGGCTTTTGCCGCTCGTCCTTCACGAGTTCGCTTGCAAGTTTTGCGATTTCGCTTCGGCCTGACTTCGTGTGCTTCAAAAGGATTTCGGCTACGGTATATTTTACCGTGTCGCTAGTCTTTTTGTCGGCGAGTTGTTCAAACAAAAAAGAATTGCATTCGCTTGTTCCAAGTTTCGCAAGCGTTTCATAGGACTTGTTCTGCACCTGCCTTTCGCTGTCGTTTTTCGCGCGGTAAATCAAGTATGGGACTGCCTGCGAAATTTTCATTTTTTCCACGGCGGAAATCGCCTCAAGCCGGACCTTGTATTGAGAATCCTTGATGCCTTGAATCACAAGGTCATTCGCTTCTCCGCCTTCCAAATTCGAAACGCCCTTGATGACATAGCAGCGCAGATTCGCGTCGGAACTTTCGAAAAGTTTTGCAAGGATTTCTACGCTTTCCGGCTTTTTCATCGCGCCGATTGCTTCCGCCGCATACGCACGTACAAAGCCGTTTTCGCCTTCGTCCTGCGCGATTTCCACGAGGCTGTCCCAAGTTTCAACTGCCTGCAATTTTCCAAGCACGCGCATCAGCTGCTGCCTCTGCGGAGTTGTCAGGTCGGAGCGTTCGAGGAAGTCTACCAAATATTTTGCCTCTTCTTCTCCGCCGATTTCTCCGAGAGCCGTGAGCGCGGGCAAAAAATAGGATTCTTTTTCGCTTTCCAAGAGAGCCGCCACTGCGGGAACTGCGGCCTTTGTTTTGACGGCTGCCACATAGCGGAACGCCTGTTCCACCGTGGAATTCCTTTCGTCATAAGGGTCGTTCAAAATCGTTACCGCGTAGTCTTCGAGACAGGGGTCTTCGAATTTGGCAAAATATTCGAGGATTTTTTCGCGGGCGGCGGGACTCCTGGACTTTCCGAACACATCGTATAGCGCGTCCGAATAGCGCGGGTCGTCGTTCGCGATGAGACTCTGAACGAGGCTCACGATTTCGCTTTCCGTGCCGAACTGAATCGTCTCGCGGCGTTTTTCGTCGGCATCGTCTTTGTCCTTTTCGGAAGCGGCGCGGGATTTTTCCGCGTCGGGAGATTTCGGACGCTTCGCCGCGGGAACTTGGCTTGTTCCTGCGAGGCTAGTTTTTTTTGCTGCGGAGAGTTCGGAGGGGTCATCGATGACGATTTCTTGGTATTCAGCAGTCGGATTTTCCTCGGCGACAACTCCGTGAAAAAACGCGCACGCGGCGCAAGAGAAAAGTAAGATTTGCTTTTTAAAAAAATTCATTTCAAATAAAATTATCGGCACTTTGTGCCGTTGCATCAATGGAAATTATTTGCCTCGCCGCTTTTGCGGCTTGAGCATCGCCACTTCGTGCCGTAGCATTAGTGGAAATTATTTAACTCGCCGCTCGCGCAAGAAGATTTGTTTTGAATTCGCTAGCCCGCTCGAAGAAGCCTTCTTTTTCGCAAGTCCATATATTCATAAAACAAATTGTGTCCGCTTGGGTTACGGATTTGATTTTGCCTTATTCGCAAACTATGATTTGCTACATGTTTGCTTTGTACACAGCAGTTTGTTGTCCGCTACCGTGCTCCTGCGGCTTTGAGGAGTTCCGCCACGTCCGTTGCCCCGTTGTCGGTCGCAATCATCAGCGCGGTATTGCCGTCATTGTCCTTTGCGTTTATGTCCGCGCCGGCCGCGAGCAGAAGTTTTGCCACTTCCACGGAATTGCTAGATGCAGCGAACATAAGCGCGGTATCGCCGTCATTGTCCTTTGCGTTCATGTCCGCGCCGGCCGCGAGCAGAAGTTTCGCCACGCCCGCGGAAT
>JAFLVG010000024.1 GCA_022508445.1 Clostridiales bacterium
ACGCATTGGACAACGCCTGTCGGTGGGCGTCTTCGGGAATCTCTTTGTACGGGTCGAACGGCTCTTTTTTCGGGCGTCCGGCGTGAGATTCTTTCGGCTCGTAATCCTCGACAAGTTCGGGCAGCGACTGCTCGTTGATACGAAATCCGAAAGGCGCAAAATCCATCGCACGGATGTGAAGTGCCTCTACTTTGCTGATGTCTTTGTCCACTTTGTCTTTCTCGACCAGTATCACAGTTTCCGCTTTGTTGTTCAGTTCCGTGCCAATATGACCGCGTGCATTTTCATCGCCTTTGTTCTGGTGGAGAATGGTGTGCAGATGTATCTGCCGTTCGTCAGTCCACTGCATCAGTTTGGAGATAATACAGGTCGCTTCGCCGGGCGAATTGATGTCATAGACCAAGTCGCGTATGCCGTCGATGAGGACAAGTCCCAATCCCTCCGTCTGATATATGGCAGTCTCGACAATGGCGATACGTTCATCGGGCGTAAACTTTCGCAGGGCGAGAAACTGAATGCGGTCGCAGTCCGTTTCGGGCGGCAGACCTGCCAGTCGCAGGATTCGCTTCATCACCTTCAAGCAGTGATAGGGGCTTTGCTCCGTATCTACATAAAGAATCTTTTGCTTGTCGGCAGGAAGCTCCGCTGAATATCCCAACACTTTGCCGCCGGATAACGCAGCCGCGACCATAGCGGAGAGGTTGAATGTCTTTTTGCTCTTGGCCTTGCCAATCGACGCGCTGAAATTCCCCAGCGTCCCGATAACGGTATCGTTCACTCTCAACACTTCGGGAGACTTCTCATAGTTGCCCGATACGCTGAGTACGGACTGTTGCCACAGCAGAAGCGCATCTTCTGTCGTGAGCTGCTTTCTTTCACGATACTCCATAGCCTACCAGTTTTTAGGATTGGGTTTGCGACGGTGCGATGCGAGCAGCACATCGTTCTGTTCCTCCGGTGTAAGCGGTACGGGATTCTTACGTCCGCACTCCAACCAACGGTCCAGCTCGTCCTGATAGATGTAGTAACGCTTGCCCTGCTTGACGGCGGGTATCTCGCCGCGCTCCACTTTGTAATAGAATGTGGCAGCAGGCATCTTCAAATATTCGCACGCCTCTTTGACTGTGAGAGGAACGTGCCTGTTCTCTTTCTCGGCTGACGGCATTGCAGCGAGTTTCTGCCGCAGCACTTCTTCCAGACTCTCGACCTTGTCGACAAGTCGGCTGATGACCATCGGAAGGTCATTGAATGTGATTTCTGTCTTACACATAATTGAAACATTTAATTGGTTTAACTCGCTGCAAACCAACCTAATGAATCAATGCTTAAAAGAAATGTAAGAACTAATTGCGTTGTCAGCGGCAACTAATTGTCAATGACCTTATAAAGCCCTCTAAACGGCAACTCTCAACCCCGTTTCATCCTCATAATGGAAGCGGTAATCGCCATCGTCGGGAACATCTATGCGGATATAACTGGGGACGGTGTCGCGCAGATTGGCTTCGAGGTACTCGATGGAGGCGTTCTGCAACTCGACAGGGAATGATGCCTTGATAAAAACGGCTCTTTCGCGGTGGGGGATTCCGAGACGCTCGCCGATATTCCACGACAGATGCCGCAGGTCGGGAGATTTCAGTTTCTTCTCCATATCGGAACGCAGCGGCTCGTATTCGTCGAAACGGTTGTAAGCCATTCGCTCGATATTGCTGAGCAGCGTAGCGATGCTCTTCTTCGACAGACGGTCGGTCATCTTCTTCATAATGTATTCGTTGATAGCCTGCAAAGTGTCGAGCCGCTTTTGGGCATCTTTGCGCTGCGCTTCCGCAAGCATATCTTCGTACTTGTTCAGGCACGAGCGGATAAGGTCGGGATTGGAGGGTTGAGGCTCGTCCGGCTGTGGGACTTGTTCCGCAGTGGACGATACGACCGTTACGGCAAGAGCCGGAGCCGTCGAGCCGTTCAAGTCTTTGATGACTCCCGAAAGGAACTTGCTGACAAGACCATATGCCAAGACAAGTACGACGAAGGAGATAATGAATGTGGTAATGTCCAGCAAAATGTTGTGGTTGAACTTTTCGCTGAAATTGTATGCAGCCAGTGCCGACATACTTGCGATGACCACGCAAACGAGGCCACCGAATTGGGGAATGATTTGAGAACTTTTTGCCATATGCTTATAATTGTTATAGTTTGCTGATGCAAAGTTAGAGCGGCAAATATGGTTGTTCCTAAATATTCCCGAATATTCGACAAAAAATTAGCGTTTTTTAGGGCGAATGTTTGATTTTGAACTAAAAATTGAACTCAAATTTTCCCGGACAACAAAAAAGAGGCGATTAAGCCTCCTTTTTGCGGGTGAGTGAAATGCGGTTGCTCGCTTCG
Organism: Clostridiales bacterium; assembly: GCA_022508445.1. GTDB lineage: Bacteria > Bacillota > Clostridia > Christensenellales > Pumilibacteraceae > Anaerocaecibacter. Next base: position 2,383 of record JAFLVG010000024.1, read on the forward strand.
CGTTTGTTGGTGTCGACGGTCTTGATGTATCGCTGTGTGGTGGTAATGCTTTTGTGTGCCATCATACTGCGAATGGTAGAAAGGTCTGTTCCGGCAGCCGCCTGTAAGGTGGCGAAAGTTCGGCGATAGGAGTGAAAGGTAATATCCTTGTCGATGCCCGCCGAGCGAATCCAACGCTTCATCGGCGATTGCGTCCAACTCCGCCGCAGCCCTTTGAAGACAAGTCCTGTTCCGCTGCCGCCGATAAGTTCCAATGCTTCTTCGCCGATAGGAATGATGTCTTCGGTCTGTGTCTTTTGCGTAATGATATGGACACACTTGCCGCCAGCCGAATAGTCGACGATATCCTCCCAACGCAGAGCCAGTATGTCGCTGATGCGCAAACTCGTAAGACAGGAGAACAGCGAAGCGGTTTTAAGTACAGGTATATCGCAGGGTGTTTCCACGAGCTTGTAGACATCCTCGACCGAAAGAAAATCTTTCTTGACATCCACCGCCTCGATTTTATCTAAATAATCATTTACATTGGTGCGGAGCAAGTTGTTCTTATATACCATATTAAGAAAACCGCGAAAAGTAGACCAGTAACCCGATGCGGAGTTTCGGGATATGAGCCGGTCGGGGTGTTTCAGCTGGCGGGCGTTGAGCAGATAGTCGCGGAAGCGGTTGCAGAGGTCGACATCTATCTCCTCGAAGGTACATTTGCCGTGAACGAACTTCTTGAAGTGCAGATAGACATACTCCCACTTGGGGTTCTGCTTGGGCAGCTGCTTGCGGAAGAACTCCAGAAAATCCCCTTTGAGGCGATTCTTGTCGAGGAAGTCGTAACGCTCGTTGACAATCGCCTCAAAACGGCGGCAGCGCACCGCCTCCGCTTTCTCTGCCATAGCGTCGTTGAAATCCCGCTCCCGTTTGTTCTTTGGTTTGGCATATACATAGATGCCGAGCGATTCGTGACGGATAACTTTCATCGTCTCTTTGTCTCTGTACCCCGGATAGTAATCCAGATAGTACGACAGCATCCCTTTCTTCAAAGGGCGCGTCCTCAATGTTACTGTTTTACATTCGTGCATACTCAAATACTTTTAATTATTGCTTGTTGCTCGGCAAACCTCGTCAATGAATCGCTGCTGAAACCGCACAGCACAAACTAATTTGCAAATAATTATGGAGCGGGTACAAAAGGCTATAACCGCGCACCCATTATCTTGTCGAAGTCGATGCGCAGGAAGCGGACATAGCGTCCCTGCTTCAATCGCTTTATCTGGTGGAAGTTCAGAATGCCGTAAACCGTATCGCGGGAAATGTTGTACTGCGCCATTGCCTCCTGCACGGTGTAATACTCCGCACGGCTCTCCTGTTCCGAAGTCTTCGAGAGGTCGAAATGGAGTTTCGAGTAGTATATCTGTCCGTGTACCTTTTTCGACGGAATGTTGTTGCGATAGACCTGACTGCGGATTGCAACACGGGTCATACCGTATTTCTCGACGATATCTTCGGGCGTGTACCACTCGGTCAGCGCGGAATCTACCTCATACTTGGCAAAGGCAGCGTCGATATGCTTGCGGCTGTAATAGTTGAACTGGTGGATGCGGACTTTGGGGATTTTGTGCTTGCGGGTGTAGGTCCATACCCACTTGACGCCGACCTTGTACTTTTCGACTATCTGCTCTGCCGTATAGTAATCGCCGATATCGAAATCTTTGGTGTCGGGCATCAGCCGCTCGTAGGGATTGGTTTTGAGCATCAGTTCAATGTCCGCCCGCCGGATAATCGACATCTTGTCGCTGAGGCGCGAAGCACGGAGTTTGCCCGAATGTACCAACTTATATATGTATTGCCGGCTCACACCCATCAACTTTGCGGCTTGGGCGAATGAGAAGTAATCCTGCCCCTCGAAGGACTGGCGTATCTGCATCAGCTCCTCGTTCTTTTTGAGTTGCTGTTTGCGTTCCCGGATTCGTTCTTTGTAACCTCTGCTCGCACAGGCGTGGCTGCAAAAGCAGGTCGTCGTTTTCTGTGCGATGAATATCTTTCCGCACCATTTGCATACTCGTTTTACCTCCATAGTTCGCTCATTTTTGACCGTTTTTGTCTCTCTGCCGTCGCCGAAAATCCGTCAATGCACGTAAACCACTGTCAACAGATGTCGCTTTATGCGTTCCGATAGCGTTTATCGGGAAAGTCGCTTTTGTCAACAAATGCGTCGGTGTGATATTATGCCAGCCGACCGATTTCTCTCGCGGTAGAAATACGGTTCAAAAATATGCTTAAAAATGGGGAATTCCAAATAGCAACCGGAAAGCAGGTAAAAATAAAACGCATTGA
>JAFLVG010000025.1 GCA_022508445.1 Clostridiales bacterium
GAAAATGCCGTGCATCAGCAGGAAAACCAAAAATCCGTTTCTTTTCATTGCCATAGATTATATTGCAATATGCACAAAAAGGATATAAAATACTTGCATGTCGCAATTTATCATGTTGCTCTCCGTGTATGACAGACAGGAGGGGCAACAATTGAGAGCGTCCTTCCTTTTTCAATAAAGCGTGTATACTATATGTTCATAAACTTTTCCATTGCATCCTGAGATTTCCGCGGGCTGGACATCTCTCTCTGTGCTCGTGCTGTTCTTTGGCGGTCTTCAGAGCTTTTTCCTCGGATTGATTGGGGAATACATCGGGAAAAACTACCTTGACCAGAACGGAACGCCGCAGTGGACGGTGAAAGGCGTGTATGAGGGAGGGAAGCGAAAGGCATTGCGCGACTGTTGAAAAAAAACATCATAAACGGTAGGATAGTTCTGTATATGTATATGAAAAAAGAGAAAATAATCACTTGTTGTTTCGTCATCTCGATTCTGCTTGTACTGCTCGGCACGGGCTTGGTTCTTTTTATGCCGCAGATTCTTGACTGGCTTCCCGGCTTCCTTGAAAACCATGTCTTTCACCGCACGTTCAACCATGAAGGCTACAGGGAATCGATGGTGTCGCTCGTCCTTTTTCCTGTCTTCATCGCAATCGTGATTGACGCGCTGTGCTTTATGAAGTTTTCGGATGCGCAGAAAATCACCATCACGCTTTTTTACCTTGCTTCGATTTTTCTCACGCTTGGCATAACGCAGTACACGTGCGCGAATGTTTTGACCTCCCAAGACTTGAGTTCGGAGACGCTCTTCGGGTTTGAGTGTTTTAGGGCAAAGACTTTTTGGCCGACGCGCTGGTATTATTCGATGGAATTCCGCTTTTTGAACACACAGCTCATCACCGCTCCGCTTTTCGCGTTTACAAAAAATCTTGCGCTCGTTCGTGCGATTACGGCTGTGCTGTGCGAGGTCGTGCTGTTCGCCGGCACATGGTTTATCCTGCACGAGCTTGCCGTAAAAAAAACATGGCTCAAACTTCTGTGCTGCACGTTGATGGTGAGTCCCGTCTCGCGTGCTTTCTTTGATGTCGTCCAGGGCGGAAGTTATTACATACCGCATATCGTGTTCAGTTTTTTGTATGCGGGGCTTTTTATTTCGCTCGTTCGCAAGGAACATGCTCAGAGAAAGCAGAGGATTCTTTTCGGGCTGTTCATAATGCTGGCGTTTCTGAGCGGAGTCTCGACAATCAGGTATATCCTCAACTTTACGTTCCCGGTCTTTGCGGTGGTGGCGGGCGTAAAATTCTATGCGCTTTGCAAAGACAAATCCCCGTTCAGGACGAAAGAATTTTTTATCGCCGATGATGCGGTGCGGCTCTCTGCGCTCGGACTTCTTGCGAGCGGAGTCGGCTATGTTTTCAACTCCGTTGTCCTCGCTTCGATTTTCACGTTCAAGAATATGAACAAGCTCCGTTTTCTTCCGCTTTCAGAAATGAGACTGGATGGTATCAAGGATATGCTCCTTGATACGGCTGGCTACAACGGAAACGTCAGCGTGTTCACGCCGGGCGGCGTGGCGAACGTGCTTCTCCTCGTGGTGGTTGTGTTCATGTTCCTTGCTGTCGTTGCATTGATGCGGGCACGGCTAGACGATGGCCGAAAGTTCTTCCTGCAATATTCCGCGTTCTTTTTCCTGTTCCACCTGTACACGAACGTCTGCACGGAAATGACCGGCCGCTATTTTACGATGGTGTACGCGCTCTTCATTCCGTTCCTTGCGATTTTGGTTGAGCAGTCTGATGTTTCCGCTGTGAAGAAATGGGTTTTGTGCGTAAGCTCCGCTATCATGATTATGACGAACGCATATCTGTGCTTCGGAAACGTGCAGACGGACAGGCGCGGCTCGCCAAGGCTCGAAGGCGTTTGCGCGTTCCTTCAAAAGAACGGCTATGAATTCGGCTATGCGTTCTCAAACATAGCGAACCCCATCTGGTTCTGCACGAACGGAAAAATCGAGGTTGCAAGCATAGACAGCGATGAGGTGAACGGCATCAATGTTATTCCGAAAAAATATTCGATTCACAAATGGCTTGAGCCAAAACGCTTTGAAAAAAAAGACTATTACAAAGGCGGAAAGCGCGTGTTCTTCGTTATGAGAACAAACGAATATCAGGTCTCAATGAGCAGTTCCAGTGCCGTCATAGCGAAGCCGCCTGTGTATCGTGATGAGTCGTATATTGTCTTTGATTATGAGTCTCCTGAGGAGTTCATCTCGCTTTTCGACTGAGGCGGTGAAAAACGCGCGTTTTTGCTGATGGCGACTAACGACGCGAAGAACACGCCGGACAATCCCGCCTTCCGCAACGGCAACAAGATTTATGACGCGGACGGCTTTGTGGTGTACGACTACGCGAACCACGGCGCGCTCATCGATGCGTTTGACGGTGTTTCTGAGCGGTACAAGATTATCGAGTAATTGCGGAGGTAAATATGAAGGAGCGCGCGTCCGTTCCAGTCCTGTACATCATCGTCCCGTGCTACAACGAGCAGGAGGTCCTGCCGATTACGTCCGGGCAGTTTCTTGCGCAGTTGCAGTCCATGGCCGCCTCGGGCAAGGTCTCCGCGCAGAGCAAGATTCTGTTTGTGGACGACGGGAGTCGCGACGGCACGTGGGACATCATCACGCGCCTTGCGGCGGACGACGCGCGTTTTGCCGGAATCAGGCAGAGCAGGAACCGCGGACATCAGAACGCCGTGCTCGCGGGGCTGATGGAAGCGAAAGACCGCGCGGACATCACGATTTCTATCGACTGCGACGGGCAGGACGACATCAGCGCGATGGAAAAAATGGTGGACGAGTACCGCGCCGGCAGCGAGATTGTGTACGGCGTGCGCTCCAGCCGCAGGACGGACACGTTCTTCAAGCGCTTCACGGCGCAGTCGTTCTATCGTCTGCTCCGGCATTGGGGCGCGGAGGTCGTGTTCAATCATGCTGACTATCGGCTCGTCTCGTCGCGCGTGCTTGAAGCCTTCGCGGACTTCCACGAGGTGAACCTTTTTCTGCGCGGAATGTTTCCGCTCGTAGGCTTCAAAAGTACGTGCGTGTCCTATGAACGGCACGAGCGGATTGCGGGGAAATCGCACTATCCGCTTGCAAAAATGCTTGCGCTCGCCTTCGACGGCATTACGAGCCTGAGCGTGAAGCCGGTGCGCATCATCACAATGCTCGGCATTTTCGTCTCGCTGCTGAGTTTTGCGGGCGTGGTGTGGACGGTCATAGACTATTTTCTCGGCGAATCGGTCATCGGCTGGGCAAGCACGGTCTGCATCGTGTGCTTTATCGGCGGCGTGCAGCTCGTCAGCCTCGGCATTCTCGGCGAGTACATCGGAAAAATTTACCTTGAGGTGAAAGCGCGTCCGCGCTACATCATCAGCGAGCGGACGTAGAACTTCCGCCGCCC
>JAFLVG010000026.1 GCA_022508445.1 Clostridiales bacterium
GGGCGGTGGGGTGCCGCCCGTTCCACGTGGAACACTCGCGGCCGGTAGGCCGCGCATGAACTCGCGGCCGGTAGGCCGCGCGTGGACTCGCGGCCGGTAGGCCGCGCAGAGAGCGCGGCCGGTAGGCCGCGCGGGTGTGCTCGCTGGTGTGTTCGCCGGTAGGTTTTACGGTGCATTCACATAGCGGTATTATCATGACATCCAGTTATGCTTGTCGGTCTGCATGGTTATTTTTGACATACCGTCATGGTATTTTCATCGTGGCGGCTCGGTCGGGCTTCACCCTCCCTTGCCGCTGCTGTAGTCATTCATCCGGCATCAGGTAGCCATTCTTTATACATCATTCATACGGCATACGGTATTCATGGACGGTATTCATGGACGGTATTGTCATGCCATCTGGTTATGCCAGACGATCTAAAAAATGATCACGATTTACCCCCGCAAGTTAATTAATGTTAAATACTTGATATTATGGATATTATTTAGTAACTTTACATATCAAAATATAATATAAACATAACACACTAAAATCAAAAATCATGAACAAAAAAGTTTACATTATCATGTACCGGAGCCATTATCATGGTAGATTCTTCAATTGTAGAGTAATTTCAGTCCATGCAAACAAGAAAGACGCCCTTTCTATGCTGGAGTCAATAAAATATGGACACCTACTCAACTATGGAACTGTACAAATAGACAAAAAAAACGATCTAAAAATATACGTGACAACTGACACAATGAAGTTCGAATACGAGATTGAAATACACAAGTGTGTATAAATCAGACCAAAAAATCCGCAGACAAATGTACGACAAAATTATTGCTTTCCTGAAGATAGTTTTAGCCATAGCCTTACTTTATGAGGCCTGGCTATGGCTGGCGTTCTGTGCCGCCATGGCATGAACAAAGAGGCGGCGCGGTCGGGCTCCGCCCTCCCTCGCCGCTGCTCATATAATTGGGGGGGTTAATTACCCCCCCTTGCTTTTAAGAGTTTCTCAATATACTTGCGCGTTTCCGGATTTTTGAACAACCCGCGGTCGTATGCTTCTTGGAAGGTCAGCCGCTCCTCGCCATCAACATGAAGCGCCTTCTCCCTCTCTTCTTGCTGGGTACGGTAGTAGTGCTCACCTTTAATGCGATTACATTCGGCGTACCACTTGCAAAGAGCCGCAGTGATATCCATCGTGTCGATGGTACTGTAAAACTTACCAAAGACACCACTTTTGCACTTAATGAAGAATAAGAGTAACTCGGTCACCTTCATACCGCCGTACTGCAAAATGATAATGTTTGCCAACTGCCGTAATTGTTCCGGAGATAGGCCTCTAGAAGCCGACGTATAAGCCACAAAATCACTCACGACCGTACAAATGTACCCGACCGCAAATTCGTGGCCATAGAGACCGGCAGTGTCGCGGAGAGTGGGAGCAAAACCGGTATGGCACCGTTGCTCATGCTGAGCATACCTGAACGCGTTGGCGGGGGCATATGCTTGTAGATACTCTTCACTTGTCATAACTCAACCTCCACAACTGATAGAATGGCGAAAGGATCATCGCAACCATACCCAACGCACTCACGCGTGTAAACTGTCCCACAACGGAATAACCGAATGCGAGTCGTATAAAAATCGCCATACACGCACCCGATAACACTTTCACACTTGGAAAGAAACGAGAGACAATCCGACAAGGTCTGAAATGAATAACCGGACCACTTGCGGAGATAGTCGAAAAGTACGTCTTTTTGTTTCTGAGGCAGACGAACCTCAATTTTAGGATTAAACGCTTTCATTGATTTTCGGTTTTGAATTTACATTAAAAAAAATAGCCCTTGCGACCCCTCTCAGGCAGCAAAGGCAAAATTAACCAAAAATCATGAATTAACACTAAATGTGCAGGAAAAAAACGAATGGAATGTGTTGTAGAACATAAAATTTACAGACCAAACACCGACAATGCACTGCCGGAGAGGGCGCAAGACGTTCCAGCGGCGCCGGTTATGGCCGAAAGTATCACGACCAGCACCTGACGGACGATTTTCCAAATTAACTTTTTGCTTTCGTTAGACATGGCAAGAGTTTTTAAGAGAGTAATACAAAAAATGAGCAGAAAATGAATGAATGAACCGACCGAAGATACCCTACCGAGCCGCGAAGCGGCGACGAGCCGAAAAGGCGGCGGAAACGAAGTGCAACGCCGCCGAAAAGGACGCGGAGCGAGAACGGAGCGCAAGCGGAGAGAGAGCGGAGAGGACCGAAAGGCGAGGCGCCGCGCAGCGGCGAGGCAAGAACACCGCACAAGGCAAAAACTTGCAACCTACGCCGGAAAGCCGCAAACTTGGAAACTCGCGAGCGCCCAGCGGGCGCAACGGGGCACGCGGAGCCATGCGGAGCGGGAAACGGGGCGCAACTGGGCGGGAGCGCAAATGACGCGGGGGGTAAAATTGCAAAGATCGCGCCGCCTCCGGCGGTTTTTTTCCCACCCGCCCACCCTTTGGGCGGGAGAGGGCGGGGCTGTCGCCCCGCGGGGCCCTTCAGCCGCTTGCGCGGCTCGCTGTCGCGCGCTGCTGCTGCTGCCCTTGCTCCCTCCCCCCTTTCCTTTTCTGCTTGGCGGGCGGGCCCTTTGGCGGCGCCCCCACGCGCGAAGCGGAGCGGAGAATA
>JAFLVG010000027.1 GCA_022508445.1 Clostridiales bacterium
CGACAAGATGAAGCTGTGTAAAGACCTTATGCGCCGTTTCGAAAAGAACGTGTAAAAGTCAAGATAAGAATCACAGCAATAATAAATCCGCTCTGCGGGGCGTAACGCATAAACAAAAGGACATCAAGGAGAAAATTCTTTTTCGATGAGTTATTTGGACACAATCTACCGCGCATACCTCGATTACCGCAAAAATACTGCGAGCGATCATGATTGCGTGCAACAGCGCAATCCGATTGCAAAGGCCGACGCGGAAAACGACTGCGTCGAGGTTACGCGCGTTGTTTGTAAGATTGAAGAGGACTGGTTGGACGCTATCGAGTCCGGTCTTGAATACGTCGAAAGAGCGCTCGCCGAGGAGCGGCAGTTTATTCGCGCCGACGGCGAGATTGTGCCGATAGAAAAGGTAAAGCGCGTGTCGCGCGATTCTGTCGAGCATTTGTCACGGCACAGCAATCTCATTACCAAAGAGAGCAAGGGTGACAATCTTATCCCCGAGCAAATCTACACCGTGGAACGGCTTAACGATTATGCCGTTTACGAGAATAGATTTTTGTACATGCTCCTTTGCTACCTTGAAGAGTTTATCGGCATGCGTTATACACGCATACTCGACCTTACCAACACATATGAAGGCAGTGTGACGTTTGATAAGACTGTCAACACGCGGCAAAAGAACATCACGTTCAAGCTCTTTCTCGACGAAAAGTTGCGCGACGATCCCATCATGCAGGAGATCAATCCGTGCAAGGATATTCTCGAACGAATGAGCATGCTTCTTAAAACGGTCAATCACTACAAGTCCACGCCGCTCATGGAAGAGGTTTCCAAGGCGGCAAGGCTTAAACCGCCGATTACCAAAACCAATGTCCTCAAAATGGACAAGAACTTCAAGGGTGCGGTTGCGCTGTACGAATTCATTTCGTCTTACGACAGAGACGGGTACACAATAGAAATCGTAAAAAAGAAGATGCGCTTTTCGGAGTATGTATCCGACGAATATGCCGAGCTTTATGCTATTACATCGTACTTGACCTATCAATACGGCATGGGCATAAGGGATTTGCTCAAAACCCGTTACGAGGACGAAGAAGCGAGGAGAAAGGCGCTCGCCGAACAGCAACATCTAGAACAGCTTCGCAAACTAAGAAAGCGCATTATGGAGTCGGGCGAAAGCCCCGAAGAATACATGCTGCTCTTGGAAAAGCAGTTGCGCGTTTTCGAGGGGATATACACCAAGCTCGAAGAGGCGCTCGCCGAAGTCGATCGGCTGAACAACGAGAACGCCGAGCTTAAAGCCGAGATTGTTGAGCGCGACGAAAAAATAGACGGGCTTAATGCGGAGATAGCGCGACTCGAAAAGAAATACATAGACGATATGGCGGCGCTCAAAGCCGAACACGAGGCGGAAATAGACGAAATGCAAGCGCGGCACGGCGAAGAGCTTGAAGCTATGCGCGATAAATACGAAGGGGAAATCGAAGAGCTCAATGCGAATTGCAAGGCTCAAATCGAATACGTCATCGAACAGCACCGCGGCTTGCTCGACGAACAGCGCGACAAGTACGAGCGTGAAATCACCGATATCGAATCCGCGCACCGCGAAACGATTGACAAGCTCAACACCGAACACAAGGAACAGCTTGACGGCAAAGCGGCGGAGATTGCCGCGCTCAACGTAAGACACGATGAGATGCAGGCCTCATTTGCAAGACTCGATAAAAAGTACTCCGACATGCACGAGGAAGAGGTTAAAAAACACGCCGAGGAGATTGAGAAAAAGGACAAAACGATAAACGACATCAAGGAAGAAAACAGACTCTTAAACGACCTTAAAACTCTGTCGGACGGGCGGCTCAACGCCCTGCGCCATCAGCACGGGCTGATGACAAGCGCAGACGATTTCACGTCGGAGAAGGCGTTTAACGAGCTTGAACATCAATACGACGTGTTCCGCTCATTCTTTAAGGGCGAGTGGAAAAAGACCAAAAAGAAGATACGCGACGAGCTTATGCGCGCGTACCGCGTTGCCGGCGGCGATCACTCGGACGGCAAGAAAGAGCAAGACGCGCCGCCTAAAAACGAAGAGACGGGCAATAAAGAGCAGGAAGATATAAAGGGCGAAGCAAAGGAAGAAAAGGCCGTAGGCAACGATAGAATCGATGACGAAATCGGCGTAGCTTCGAAAGCGCGCGAGCAGGAGTCAACGCCCGAAAAGCCGAGCGGCGCGGAAACTTTAAAAGAAAATGCCGAGGCGCAACCGAGCGGCGGCGCAGTCGGCGAAGAGAGCGCACAACCCGAGCCGAAGGACGACGACAAGACGGAAGATAATGAGTAAAGGACGCAAAATCAAATACATCGTCTGCATTGTGACGTTTGTCATAGTGAGCGCACTGCTCGTAGGCGCGCTGTACACTTATCTCGATTCCAACGGCTTCGAGGAGTTTTCGCTCGCGCCGTCCGAAACGATGTACGTGTGTGTTACGCTTGCCGTGGCTTTGCCCGTGCTTATCGTAGCGTTCATATTTTTCAATTTAAGGCGCAAAACTCATATTACGAGGATTTCGGGTGGGATTGGAAGTACCGCTCCCGTGGACGAGCGCGATATAGATAAAGCGAGCAAGAAAGAGAAGAAAGGGGACAAGGAAAGGAAAGAAGGAGAA
>JAFLVG010000028.1 GCA_022508445.1 Clostridiales bacterium
CCGTTGCGTCCGTCGGTCGAGCCGATGATATACGCCTATGAGGATTCGCAGTATCCCGGTCTGTTGAAGGTCGGTTATACGACCGTCGGCGTGCAGAAGCGTATCGCCCAGCAGTATCCCGTTGTGCGTCCGGGCGAGCGTCCCTATCGCATCGTGCTTGAAGAGTCGGCGGTGCGCAGCGACGGAACCGTCTTCACCGACAACGAGCGCGGCGGAGTACACGACACGCTGCGCAAGATGGGTATCGACAATCCCGGAGGCGAGTGGTTTCGCTGCACGGTAAAAGAGGTGCGTGCCGCCGTGCGTGCGGTCCGTGAGCGGCGCGAAGCCGAGTTGTTCCGCACGGAGAGATTCGGAATGCGACCCGAACAACGTGCCGCCGTCGAGAAAACGAGTGCCTATTTCCGCGCTTGCCGAGCCGAGAACGCAACCCGTGCGCCGCATTTCCTTTGGAACTGCAAGATGCGTTTCGGCAAGACATTCGCCGCCTACCAATTAGCAAAGGAGATGGGTTGGACGCGGTTGCTGGTGCTGACCTTTAAGCCTGCCGTGCAGAGTGCGTGGGAGACCGATTTGCGGACTCACGTCGATTTCGAAGGGTGGCAGTTTATCTCCCACGACAACGGTCTGACCTACGAAACGGCAGACCGTTCGCGCCCGATTGTATGCTTCGGCTCGTTTCAGGACTATCTGGGTCGCACCAAAGCCGGCGGTATCAAAGCCCGCAACGAGTGGGTACACGCCATCAACTGGGATTGTGTCATATTGGACGAGTATCATTTCGGCGCGTGGCGCGAAAATGCCAAAGAACTCTTCGAGAACGAAGACCGCCGCGAACAGGCATTCGCCGAAGGCAACGGACTGGACTATTTCGACGAGGAGTTGATGCCCATCACGACGGGAGCCTATCTATATCTGTCGGGAACTCCGTTTCGGGCGTTGCATTCGGGCGAGTTTATCGAGGAGCAGATTTTCGCGTGGACCTATTCCGACGAACAACGGGCAAAAGCCGAGTGGAACGATGCCGACGGTCCAAACCCATACGCCGCATTGCCGCGTATGGTAATGATGACCTATCAACTGCCCGACGCATTGCAGGCGGTTGCAAAACAGGGTGAGTTCAATGAGTTCGACCTCAATGTATTCTTTGCTGCCGACGGACAGGGCGATGATGCCCGATTCCGCTATGAAGACGAGGTGCAGAAGTGGCTCGACCTGATTCGCGGTGCATATTCCGAGAATGTTGTCAGCGACCTCAAACTTCGCACCGAGCGTCCGCCGATGCCATTCTCACACGCGCCGTTGCTGGCGACCCTAACTCACACATTTTGGTTTCTGCCGACCGTCGCGTCGTGCTATGCAATGCGTAATCTTCTCGCTCAACGGCAGAACCGTTTCTATCACGACTATACCGTCGTTGTCGCAGCTGGCACACAGGCAGGTATCGGCGTCGATGCACTTAAACCCGTAGAAAAGGCTATGGGCAATCCTATCGGGACAAAGACGATTACATTGTCGTGCGGCAAACTTACTACCGGCGTATCAGTCAAGCCCTGGTCGGGAATCTTTATGCTGCGCAACTCGTCAAGTCCCGAAACCTATTTTCAGGCTGCATTCCGCGTGCAAACCCCTTGGACGGTGCGCAATCCCGACGGATTGTCCCCTGATAAGGTGGAGATACTCAAACAGGAGTGCTATGTCTTCGACTTCGCTCCCGACCGCGCCTTGCGTCAGTTAGCCGACTATTGCTGCCGACTGAATGTCGAAGAGACAAGTGCCGAAAAGAAAGTTGCCGAGTTTATCGGTTTCCTGCCAGTGCTGGCCTACGACGGCAGCTCGATGAAACAGATAGATGCCGCCGGCATTCTCGATATTGCCACCAGCGGAACATCGGCGACGCTGTTAGCCCGTCGATGGGAGAGTGCGTTGCTTGTCAATGTGGATAACGACACATTAAGACGGCTGATGTCGAATAACGATGCAATGGCTGCACTGATGAATATCGAGGGCTTCCGCAACCTTAACAGAGACATCGAAACTATCATAAACAAATCCGAATCGGTCAAGAAAGCAAAACGCGAGACAAGCGACGAGGAATTGACAAAGGAGCGTAAACGGGAGTTGACAGAGGAGGAAAAGGAATACAAGAGTCTGCGCAAGCAGATACAGGAGAAACTGATTAAGTTCGCAACGCGGATTCCGATATTTATGTATCTCACGGATTACCGCGAACAGTGCCTGCGCGACGTCATAACCAAACTCGAACCGGGATTATTTAGAAAGGTTACTGGCTTGTCGATTCGGGACTTTGAGTTGCTTGTATCGCTCGGTTTGTTCAACTCTACGCTGATGAACGACGCCGTAGGCAAGTTCAAACGCTACGAAGATGCTTCACTCGAATACATCGGCATTAACCGCCACGCCGACGAAACCCGCATTGGCTTGAACGATACCGTC
>JAFLVG010000029.1 GCA_022508445.1 Clostridiales bacterium
GGGTGCGTTCAAGAACTGCAAATCGCTTGCAAGTGCGACAATTGCGGAGGGTGTAAAGGAAATCGGCAAGAATGCGTTTGAGGGGAGCGGACTTAAGACGCTAACAATTCCGAAAGGCATAAAGGGAATCAGCGAGAGCGCGTTCTATAACTGCAAGTCGCTTGAGACTGTTACGCTTTCAAGAAGTGTGACTGACATCGGCTCCAGTGCGTTCTATGATTGCGTCTCGCTAAAGAGTATCTCAATTCCGAGGAATGTGACACATATCTATCGATATGCGTTCGAAAATTGTGATAATCTTATTGTCCAATTTGACGGCACGAAAGAGCAATGGCAGGCGATAAAAAAGGCGGAAGATGGTATTTTTGGTGTAGGAGACATTGGCACTTTTGCTGTCCACTGCTCTGACGGCGATTTCAGCAAACAAAAGTGGCGGGGTAACTGACCGCATACGCCGTCGTCGGCAACGAAGAAAATTCTTTGCATTGCCGCCGACACAAATTGTGGACATTGAAAATGATTTGCAAGCCCGCCGACGCGAGCAGTGGATAAAATACAAAATATATCTTTCTGCCGACGCGAGTTGTGGGCAAAGTACAAAATATATCTTCTCGCCAACGCGAGTATCGAGCAAAGTATAAAATATATCTTCTCACCGATGCACGTACCGGGCAAAGTACAAAATATATCTGCCCGCCAACGCGAATTCTGAGCGAAGTGCAAAATATATCTCTTGACGTTTTCGTGGACTCGGTGGAAAATATATCATATCGAACAAGGAGATATTATGAACAAACTAGTAACCAACGCCCGAGTCACCGAGCTTGACGGCCTGAGCGACACGCTGGTGCGCCTGTACAAGGCGAATGAGACCGCCGCAAAGGACGCTTTCGTCGCCGCGACGATGGCGGAAATCGAAAAACTGAGCGCGGACATCACCACCGCCATCTTGCAGGACAAGACCGTGTCCACGCTGGAGGCCGCCGACACCGAGCGCGACAAGGCAATCACCGCGCTGGGCAAAGTCTTGACCGGCTACGCCGCGCTCCCCATCCCCGCAAAGCAGGCCGCCGCCGAGCCGCTCCTCACCGTGTACGCGAAGTACGCCAAGGCGGGAATAACGAAGGCGAGCTACATCAGCGAGTCGTCGATGATAGAAAGCCTTTTGGAGGATTTCGCCGCCGAGCCGCTCGTCGCGCACATCGCCGCGCTTGAGGGCGTGGCGGAGGCAATCGCCGCAATCCGCGCCGCGCAGGACGCATTCACCGCCGCCAACGACGCCTACACCGCCGCGAGCGGCAGCAAGGGTGCGAGCGCGTCCGCGTTCAAGAAGCCGCTCCTCGCCGTCATCAACGAAAAGCTCGTGCCGTACCTGGGCGCGATGCAGATTGCCGCAAACGAGAACTGCGCCGCGTTCGCCAACGGCGTGGAAAGCGAGATTACCCGCGTGAACGAGGCGGTGGCCAAGCGGGGGAAGAAGAGCGAAACGACGGAGGAATAGCGGTCAGCGGGCGCGCCGTAAAAAATCTGCACCGGGCAAAAACAGTTTTCGTCGCAAACTTTGACATAAACCGCCGTTTCCCGCTTCGTTGCGGGGTGCAAAAAGGAGAAAACTATGTTCAAAGTGAATGTTTGTATAAAATTCAAACTTGACTTTTTGTCATATATACGATATGTTCAAAGTGTCGGGTAGGAGACGTAAAACCCTATACGCGCGGTCAGCGCGGAGACCTTAAAACCGCAAAGAGCCGACTTCAAGTCGGCTTCTTTTTTTGACATGGAAAAGCGGCAAATCGACTTCAAAGAGAATGTTCTCGCCTCAATCTGCGACGGCGCGCGGAAATACAAGACGCTTTTCCTTGATTACGAATACGAGGTTGTTTCAAAAGGCTTCTCAGAGAGAAAATCATACATCATTTCAGCGGCTAAATCTAATTTCCTGCATCTGACTGGTGTCAACACAAACCTCTCCGCCGAACAGTTTTTTGACAGAGCCTTTAACAAATCGCTTACAGTGAACGATTTTGATTTTTCCAAGAAAGGACGAACTGAAAAAGATGTGAAAGGATGCATCCGCGGCAAAGTAAAGCATTTGTCTTTTCTTGAAAACATTTTTTCATCTGAAACGCTTGCCGAAGAAAGTTTCGTGAAAGGCAGGATTGTCTGCACCTTGGCGGTTTCGGAAAACTCTTTTACGCTCGGCTTCATCGCAACACCGACGAAATGCCGCCCCAAGACACTTCTGAATGGAAATCTATTGAGAAATCCCTGCAAAATCGATTCGATACGGCGGCGGAAAAAGGGAGCGCAGGAGTTTGAGGACTTTCGCTTACAAGCGGAAAAAGTGCCCGTAGGGCTTTAAAAAACTTGCCGACGGGCATAGTTTGCGGTATCTTTAATGATATGGAACAAGACGAGAAA
>JAFLVG010000003.1 GCA_022508445.1 Clostridiales bacterium
TGCGGAAGTAGAACTGCGGACGGTAGCCGTTGAAGAACGGAGTGTGGCGGCCGCCCTCTTCCTTCTTCAAAACGTACACCTCAGCCTTGAAAGCGGTGTGCGGAGTGATCGAACCGGGCTTTGCGATAACTTGTCCGCGCTCGATGTCTTTACGGTCAACGCCGCGAAGAAGGATACCTGCGTTGTCGCCCGATTGTGCGAAATCAAGCGATTTGCGGAACATCTCGATACCGGTAACAACCGAGTTCTTGGTCGCTCTGATACCGACGATTTCTACGGGATCGCCGACTTTGATCGTGCCTCTCTCGACACGGCCGGTAGCAACGGTGCCGCGGCCTGTGATCGTGAAGATGTCCTCAACGGGCATAAGGAAGGGCTTGTCTACGTCGCGCTCGGGAGTGGGAATGTACGCGTCGACAGCGTCCATAAGCTCCATAATGCACGCGCAAGCGGGATCGTCCGCTTTGCCGTTCTGCGCCGCTTCAAGCGCTTTGAGAGCCGAGCCGCGAACAACGGGAGCGCCGTCGCCGTCGAAGCCGTACTTGGAAAGAAGCTCGCGAACTTCCATATCGACGAGGTCAAGCATTTCTTCGTCGTCGACTTGGTCGGTCTTGTTCATGAAAACAACAATCTTGGGAACGCCGACCTGACGTGCAAGAACGATGTGCTCACGAGTCTGGGGCATAACGCCGTCGGTAGCCGCAACAACGAGGATTGCGCCGTCCATCTGCGCAGCACCGGTAATCATGTTTTTAACATAGTCCGCGTGCCCCGGGCAGTCAACGTGAGCGTAGTGACGGTTAGCCGTCTGATACTCGACGTGAGCGGTGTTGATGGTGATACCACGAGCTTTTTCTTCCGGCGCTTTATCGATTTGGTCATAGCGCATTTGCTCCGCCAAACCTTTAGCCGCAAGGACCATGGTGATTGCCGCGGTCAAAGTGGTTTTACCGTGGTCAACGTGACCGATGGTACCGATATTGACGTGCGGTTTGCTTCTGTCAAATTTTGCCTTTGCCATTGTTATTATTCCTCCAAGAGAATTTCTTTTTATTTATTTGCCTTATTATAACACGCCTTTTGCAAAATCTCAACCGTTTTGACGGCGATTTTGAAAAGATTTTGAGTGCGCCCAAGGCATGGCGCGCTCTGTGCGGAAATCGCTAATAAGATGTCGCACGAACACTTGCGAGGTGCTACCGATGTGCAAGACTTGCATAGCGAGTGAGAGTGCGGAGATGCGAGTTAGTCCGGGCAACCGAGCGGCGGCGAGTGGGAGTTTAGAACAACCTACATAACGGAGCGCCGAGAAGGCGCGTAACCCGTATTGGAAGCATATGCTCGCTCTTACGCTTGGGCTTTGGCGCGCTCGCCTATTACTTTCTCGGCTATATTGCGCGGAACCTCGGCGTAGTGGTCGAACTGCATGGTGTAGTTGCCGCGTCCCTGTGTGCGCGAACGGAGGTCTGTTGCGTATCCGAACATTTCGGACAGCGGAATCTCCGCGTGAATGATTTGACTGCCGTTGACAAGGTCCGTGCCGAAAATCGTGCCGCGGCGCGAGCTTACGTTGCCCATAACGTCACCGAGGTATTCGTCGGGCAGGGTTACGTCAACCTTCATGATAGGTTCAAGCAAATACGCGTCGCCCTTTTTCATGCCGTCCTTGAACGCCATAGAGCCTGCAATCTTGAACGCCATTTCGGACGAGTCGACTTCGTGGTAGCTGCCGTCATAGAGCGTAACCTTGAAATCCACGCACTCGTAACCGGCGAGAATGCCGCTCATGCGAGCTTCTTGAATGCCGTTATCGACAGCCGGAATATACTCTTTGGGAACCGAACCGCCGACGGTCTTATCCTCGAACATATAGCCCTTGCCTTGTTCGAGCGGCTCCATAATAACCTTACAATGTCCGTACTGACCTTTACCGCCGCTTTGACGAATATACTTGCCTTCCGCCTCGACCTTTTTGCGAATGGTCTCGCGGTATGCGACTTGCGGCTTGCCGACGTTGGCCTCGACCTTGAACTCGCGGAGCAAGCGGTCGACGATGATGTCGAGGTGAAGCTCGCCCATGCCTGCGATAATGGTCTGACCTGTTTCTTGGTCGGTATACGTTTTGAACGTGGGATCTTCCTCTGCGAGCTTGATGAGCGCCATTGTCATCTTCTCCTGACCTGCTTTGGTCTTGGGCTCGATGGCAACGCGAATAACAGGTTCGGGGAACTCCATGCTTTCGAGAATGATCGGGTGCGACGGATCGCAAAGCGTATCGCCCGTAGTCGTATCTTTAAGACCGACTATCGCGCAAAGGTCGCCGGCGCGAATCTCGTCTATATCGGTACGCGAGTTGGCGTGCATGAGCAAAAGCCTACCTACGCGCTCTTTCTTGTCCTTGGTCGAGTTGAGTACATACGAGCCTGCCGAGCAAGTACCGCTGTAACAACGGAAGAAAGCCAGCTTGCCCACAAACGGGTCGGCGGCAATCTTGAACGCGAGTCCCGAGAACGGCTCGTTGTCGTCCGTCTTGCGCTCGACTTCCTCGCCGTTCTTGTCCGTGCCCTTGACGTGCGCAATGTCTACGGGGCTGGGCAAATAATAAACGACAGCGTCGAGCAATTTCTGTACGCCCTTGTTCTTGTACGATGAACCGCAGAAAACAGGGTTCATAGACATGTTGATCGTCGCCTTGCGAACGGCGGCGCGGATTTCGTCCGCGGTGAGCTCGTCGCCCGCGAAGTAGCGCTCCATGAGCTCGTCGTCCGTTTCGGCAACGGCTTCAAGAAGAATTTGACGGTACTCGTCGGCCTGCGCTTTGTATTCGTCGGGAATGTCGATCTCGTTGATGACGTTGCCGAGGTCGTCCTCGTAGATTTCCGCCTTCATCGTCACCAGGTCAATCATGCCCTTGAACGTGTCTTCCTTGCCTATGGGAATCTGTAAAGCGACGGGATTGGCACCCAAACGCTCCTTCATCATCTTGATGACGTTAAAGAAGTTTGCGCCGTTGATGTCCATTTTGTTGACGTAAGCAATACGCGGTACGCAGTACTTGGTAGCCTGACGCCAAACGGTTTCGGACTGCGGTTCGACGCCGCCCTTTGCACAGAACACCGCGACAGCGCCGTCAAGAACTTTAAGCGAACGCTCGACCTCGACTGTGAAGTCAACGTGTCCCGGGGTGTCTATAAGATTGATACGCGTCATGGGCGCTGTGGGTGAAGTGCGCCACTGCGTGGTGGTAACGGCGGAGGTAATGGTGATACCGCGCTCTTGCTCCTGCACCATCCAGTCCATGGTCGCACCGCCGTCGTGAACCTCGCCTATTTTATGCACCTTGCCGGTGTAGAACAAAATACGCTCGGACGTCGTCGTTTTTCCTGCGTCGATATGCGCCATGATACCGATGTTTCGTGTATTTTCCAATGCAAATTGTCTTGCCATAATATTATTCCTCTAATGAATAAATTCAGAATTTAGAAACCGGAATTAAATAAGGTTGAAATTCCTCGCTACGCTCGGAATGACAAAAACCAAAACGTTAGATTCTTTTTGTGTAGTCGCGCCGCAGACGGGCGACGGCGCAATAAGATTGCGTCAGCGATTTTCGTGATGGGAAGGCGGCATTCCCGAAGTCGTAGCAGCGCTACGTCGCGGGAGTGCCAACGCACCTATCGCGGAATCGGCAGCAAGATTTTACGCGAGTCGCACTAAAACGCACTACTACCAGCGGAAGTGCGCGAACGCCTTGTTCGCCTCCGCCACTCTGTGCATTTCCTCTTTGCGCTTGACCGCCGCGCCGGTGTTGTTGTACGCGTCGATAAGCTCGGCCGCAAGCCGCTCGTTCATCTTCTTCTCGCCGCGCTTTTGCGCAAAAGCGACAATCCAACGAATGGCAAGCGTTTGCTGACGTTCGGCGCGGATTTCGAGCGGCACCTGATAGGTAGAACCGCCGACACGACGCGCCTTGACTTCCAATTGCGGTTTGACGTTTGCCATCGCTTGATTGAAAACGTCAACCGGTTCGAGCGACGTCTTTTCCTTGATAATGGAAAAAGCGTCGTAAACTATTGCCTGTGCCGTACCCTTTTTGCCGTCCTGCATAACTTGATTGACGAGCTTGGTAACGACCTTGCTGTTATAAATAGGATCGGGTAATACGTCCCGTTTGGGAACCCCGCTTCTTCTCGGCATGATTATCTCCTTATTCGATTTTGTTTGGGGCGACCGCCCCGTTGCGCTATCCTATATAGTATATCGATAGCGGTGTGGCGCTATAAGCGTAACTCGATCTGTTTCGGATAATCCCATACAGACCGCAGAACCGACGAGCAATGTGATGCAACGAAATTACATTCTTGCAAATCGGTTATATTTGCTAGATGAAGCTAAATCTGTTTTAGATAAATCCAATACAGTCAGCAGAAGCGACGAGCAAGTGCGTTGCGACGAAATTGCGTAGGCGTTTTAGAGTGAGAACAAGGCGCTACCGCGAAGTCGTATGTTTACAATACGTCGAGCGGTAGTAACGCGGTTATCACCTAAAACGGTAGCAAGGCGTCGCACAAGTGCTTGCGAATCGGTTCTACCTTACTTCGCACGTTTTGCGCCGTACTTTGAGCGAGCTTGCTTGCGCTTTGCCACACCTGCGGTGTCTAACGCACCGCGAATGATGTGATACCGCACACCCGGCAAGTCCTTCACTCTGCCACCACGGACAAGCACAACCGAGTGTTCTTGCAGGTTGTGACCGATGCCGGGAATGTAGACCGTACCTTCCATCTTGTTGACAAGACGCACACGGGCGATCTTGCGCAAAGCGGAGTTGGGCTTTTTAGGCGTGGTCGTCGTAACCGAAAGACACACTCCGCGCTTTTGCGGATTGTTGTCGAGAATCGGGCTCATCGATTTGTATTCGACCTTTTGCCGACCTTTCCTAACAAGCTGATTGATCGTAGGCATTGTTACTCTACCTCCTTTTAGTAGTATTGCCGCTCTCACTCAAAAACCGAATAAGAGCTTACACGCGCAATTCCGCGCGTAATCCATATTATAAACAATTCACAATACCCTTGTCAAGCATTTTTAACCGTCGTGTGTGGGCTGTTGTGATTTTTTTGCTCCACACCCGAGCAATTTCGAGGCGAGAATAATTGCTTGTCCACAGGTTTGTAAATCAAATATGACCGTCGGTGTATGTTTATAGGGTTAAGATTCTTTGCTTCGCGGAATAACGAAGCGCGCTTACCCCACCTCTTCAAAATTCACTATTACTTGTTTTCTTCTGTTTCAAACCAGAACGCGTACCCGTCGGACTCTGTAAGGCCGAGCTTGTGTTGCAACGCGAGGCTTGCCGGATTATCGACATACACGTCACAGATAGGCACGCGCCCGAACGTCATTACGTAACCGATCAAAAATCTTTCGAGCGCCGCGCCTATTCCCTTTCTTTTGAAGCCGTCGAAAACTTCGAGCATGCCCATGCTCCCGTCGCCGTGCCGACCTATAAAGCCTGCGAGCTTGCCGTCGTCGATAGCTCCGAACACGCCTTTGTTCTTCATGATATCAGCCATGCGCTCGACCGTGTATCCTCCGCCGCGGTTGGAGTACGCGCAGGCGACCGTCTGCGCGAGCGACGGCGCGAGACGTTTTACCGTAACGCCGCGCGGCAGATTCACCTCCGGCGGCATTGGATCGAGATATGCAAACGATTTGCACGGCACGGAGTCAAACCCCAAAATTCGAGGCGCATCAATGGGTGCGCCGAACAAGCTCACGGCGCCGTACAAATCGTATTTTTTCGCATATTCGTGAAAATACGACAAATTTTCGAACGCGCACACATGCCACTTGCCGACGGCAACGACAGCCGCGCGGTCGTCATGAACAACCCACTTCGCACCTTCGAAGTTGACAACGTCGTCGAACATAACTCGCTCGACTTTAAATCTTTCATTTTCGAGTAAATTCATAGATTGCACCGATTAAAGTTCGAACTTGCCCTTTAAGAACATCTCTTGACTGTTGATGGGATCGCCCTTCATTTCGGGCAGAACGTAAGTCCCCTCCGCTGTCAGCCTACGCGCTTTGACATTGTCTTTGAGCATGACTTCGAGCATTCCGTATATCTTGTCGGCAATCTTCGTGTCTATTACCGGCGTTGCAATCTCTACGCGCTTGTCTGTGTTCCTCGTCATGAGATCGGCGCTCGAGATGAACAGAGTTCTATCGTTCTCCGAACCGAAGCAATATATGCGCGAATGTTCGAGCAGACGCCCGACTATGCTCACGACCGATATATTTTCGGTCTTGCCCTTTATACCGGGGACAAGACAGCAAATTCCTCTCACGACGAGCTTTATCCGCACTCCCGCTTTGCTCGCGGAAATTAGCTTGTCTATTATGGTCTTGTCGGTCAGGCTGTTCATCTTTGCGGAGATAAACGCAGGCAGTCCTGCCTTAGCTTTTTCGGTTTCTCGCTCTATGAACTTAATAAGTCCGCTTTTGAGATATTTAGGCGCGATGAGTAGCTTCTCGTAAGCGTGGTCGGTATTGCATATGGCGATATTTCTGAAAAACGCCACCGCGTCCCTACCGATCGCGTCGTCCGACGTGATAATATTGAGGTCGGTGTACAGCTTGGACGTTTGCTCGTTGTAGTTGCCCGTGCCGAGATGCGTTACGTACTTGATTTTCTCGCCGTCCGACAGTACAATCGAGATTATTTTGGAGTGTACCTTGTAATTTCCCATTCCGTAAATGATAGTACAGCCGGCGTCCTTTAAGACCTCGGAAAAATACAGATTGTTTTCTTCGTCAAATCGCGCGCAAAGCTCGATAACGACGGTGACCTCCTTGCCGTTCTCGCTCGCCTTTTTGAGCGCTTCGACAATGCGTGAACGGTGGTCGAGCCGATAAATCGTTATCTTTATCGAAGCTACGCGCTTATCGGTCGCGCACTCGTCCAAAAGCCGAACGAGCGTATCCATGCTGTCGAACGGGTACGCAAGAAATATGTCCGAGTGCAGTGCGGCTTCGAGTACGGACTCGCCATGCGGCACAGGCGGAGCGAGCGGACGCGGCGGCTTGTATTTAAGCGCCGGAAGCTCGTCTTGCGGCAAATATCCGCCGAGCGACATCAAAAATTTATAGTCAAACCCGTGCCCTACCGTGAAACAAAACTGCTTTTTGAGGTCGAGTATTTTAAGCACAAACGCTTTGATATTGTCTGCGCCGTCGTCGATTTGAAGCCTGACTGCGTCTTGGGTGCCGCGAAGCTCGACCTTGTGTTTGAGAAACTTGGAGAAATCAAAATCGCGCTCGATATCGGCGTCGTCTATGTTCGCGTCGAAATCGGCGTTGCGCGTCAGGCGCAGCATAGCTTGACTCTGTATTTTATACCCGTCAAACGCGCCTGCGCCGAATGTCCTTATAAGTTCCTCTACGGTTATGACGTTCGTCTTTTTTCCGCCCTCGATATGGTATACGCGCGGCAGTCTCGGGCTTATCGACATCACGCCGTACATCAGCCTGTCGGACTTTGTGAGCTCGAACATCATGTACGTTTTCATGTTTTCAAAGCGTATCATCGGGTGCTTTGCGTCGAGTACCATCGGCGAAAGAAGCGGCAACACTTGCGCCTCAAAATACTGCTTGCACTTTGCGTACTGCTTGGCGGAAAGCTCCGCGCCCGTCTTTATGCGCAATCCGCTTTTAGAAAGCTCCTTTTTGAGCTTGACATAAACGCCGTCAGCCGCGCGGTAGTAATCCTTCGCGAGTTTGAGTACGCCGTCCACCTGCTCGCGCGCGGTCAGCTCTGTCTTGTTGTCCTTGGCGCTCGCGTTCATCTTGGCGTCGTTCAACAGACTTCCGACGCGCACCATAAAAAACTCGTCGAAATTGGAGTGGAATATCGACAAAAACTTGCACCGTTCAAGCAGCGGGTTTGTCGTGTCCGTCGCTTGGTCGAGTACGCGCTTATTGAACATCAGCCACGAATACTCGCGGTTCATGTACACGTCGTTGATAAATTTGATCTTTTTATTTTCCATACCGATATACTTTATTTCGCTTGCTCTTTTTTCTTTTTCGCTTTTGCTTTGGGCTTGACTTCTGTCGCCGTCTGCGCGAGAATTGGCGCAGACGCGTTGAGATCGATGGGTATCCCCTTCTCCTCACCCGTCGCTACGAGGGCCATGTATCCTTCCTTGACGCCGCAATCGCTTATGACGATATTGTCGGGCTTGAACCGCCTGAGCAGCTCTTTGAGTACGAGCGTCGCGACCGGCAGGACGTGTATTTTTTCGGGCGCGACTTTCATGATAAGCCGCGTGCGGTCGGACGACGTCATAAGCCATTTGGTGAACTGCTTGAACTTGTCGTAGCTGAACTCGACGCCCAGCTTCTCTTTTTCGCAGAACTCGCGGTAGACCGCATATATAGCGTCGCTGATCGTGCCGACAAGCACCGCCGTACTGAACTTGTTTTTGCCGGGGAGCTTGTTTTCATCCGACTTCTTGCGCAGATATTTTTTAATGTGCTTGACCTGCTCCTCGGTCGGGTAAATATCGGTGACGTACTTGTTGCGAAGCTTGATTGCGCCGAAGTCCAAGCAAATCATCTCGTCCTTGCGCTCCTTTGAAAAATCGCAAAGCTCGACGCTTCCGCCGCCTATATCTATTAGTATAACGCGGTCGTATGCCGCATACTTACGGTTGGAAACAAAATCGCAATACGCCTCGGTCGCGCCGTCCAGATAGTTTATGACAATGCCCGTGCGCATGCGTATTTTTTCGGCTACCTCTTCTATGTTGTCGATATTTCGAAGCGCGGCGGTGGATATGCAGTAACACTCCTCCGCACCCAAGGTCTTGCATGTAGAGCGCGCCGTTATGAGCGCGTCGATGAGCTTTTCGATACCGCGTGCCGAAATCGAACGACCGTCGAAGTAGTCGGCTACCGCGATGTTCGTGCGGTCCTTATACACCGAAGTGAACATGCCCGTATTTTTATCGCCTTCCGCAACGACAAGCGACACGCCCGTCGAACTCAAATCTATTACTGCGAATTTCATAATCGCTCCTTTAACTATAAACCTTCAACGCAATGTGTTTTTACGCCGATTTGACGCTGTTACCGACCAAAAGAAACGCCTATGCTCTCGGCTGTTCTGACCTCTTGACAATCGGGCGGAACGAGCTTGGCTTTGCCTGCAATCTCGGCGAGCGCATTGTAAGTGACCTTGCCGCCCACCATTGCAACCGTGACTCCGAACTTTCCGTCCTGCACAAGCTTGCCGGCAAAACTGCCGAACTCCGTGGACAACACTCTGTCGTAAGCGGAGGGAGATCCGCCGCGCTGTATATGCCCCGGCACGACTACTCGGGTTTCGACGGACGCATGCTCTGCTATATACTTTGCGAGCGCGTTGGTCGCGGTCACGTCGCTTCCGCGCGAAGCGGCGCGCTCTTTCTTTTTCATCTTGCTTTCGGCAATCGTCATTGCGCCCTCGGCGACGGCTACTATGCTGAACGCCTTGCCTGCGTCCGCGCGTTTTTCCACAGCCTTTGCCACTTTTTCGGGCGAGAACGGAATCTCTGGCAAAAGTATTATGTCCGCGCCGCCGGCGATTCCCGAATACAGCGTCAGCCAGCCTGCCTTGTTGCCCATAATCTCCACGAGCATGGTGCGCCCGTGGCTCGCCGCCGTGCTGTGCAATCTATCGATGCACTCGGTCGCTATATCTACGGCGGTATGGAAGCCGAACGTGACGTCCGTGCCCCAGATGTCGTTATCTATCGTTTTGGGAAGGCCTATGACGTTACAGCCCTCGGCGGAAAGAAGCGCCGCCGTTTTGTGCGTTCCGGCGCCGCCCAAGGTCAAAAGGCAGTCAAGCCCCATTTTCTTGTAGTTCTTTTTCATTAGATCGAGACGGGACACGCTGTTCTCGTCCTCGACGGTCATCAGCTTGAACGGCTGACGGCTTGTGCCGAGAATGGTGCCGCCCAAAGTCAATATGCCGGTAAAGTCCGACTTGTGCATTTCTCTGCACTCGCCGCGTATAAGTCCGCCGTAACCGTCGGCAATGCCGATAAGCTCGACGTTCTTGATGTTTTCGAACGCATACTTGCCGAATCCGCGGATAACGGCATTAAGTCCCGGGCAGTCGCCGCCCGATGTGAGTATTCCTATTCTCATAATCTCCTCCGTAAAAAATTATAACACTTTCACCGAGAGATAGTCAATCATTATGATACGGTCTTATCGGCGCACAAAAGGCAAACACAATCTATTTATTGCCGCCAAAATTGTTGCACGAAAAAATATTTAATGTTATAATGTTTGTACTGTAAGGATGACACAATGAAAAGAGTTTTACTCAAACTGCGCGAATCGTTTATATCTGTGCTTCCGGTCACGGTGATAGTTCTCATTCTCGCCGCAACTCCGCTTGTCGATTTTTCGGCGACCGAGATGTGGACGTTTGCCGTTGCCGCGATATTTCTCATTCTCGGCATCGGGCTTTTCAATCTCGGCGCCGACCTTGCAATGACGCCTATGGGCGAGCATGTCGGAAGCGGTCTTACAAAATCAAAAAAGATAACGGTGCTTCTCGTTGTATGCTTTTTGATGGGCGTGCTTATTACCGTCGCGGAGCCCGACCTTTCCGTTCTCGCCGAGCAAGTAAAGGGCGTCATGAACAGCACCGTCCTCATAATTACGGTTGGCGTCGGCGTTGGGGTGTTCCTGCTCCTCGCCGTGCTTAAAATAATTATGCGCAAGGACCTTTCGTCCATGCTGATGTTCTTCTACATGGCGCTGTTTGCGCTTTGCGCGCTCTTGATAGAAAGCGGCAAAAACGACTTTGTTGCCATGTGCTTCGATTCGGGCGGCGTCACTACGGGACCTATTACAGTGCCGTTCATCATGGCGCTCGGCGTGGGTATCGCTATCACCATCGGCGGCAAGAACAGCAATGAGAACAGCTTCGGTCTTGTCGCGCTTTGCTCGATAGGGCCCATACTCGCGGTTGTCGTGCTTTCGATGACGGCTAACGGCGAGCTTGATCCTACCGAAATGATACCTACATACACGGTCGCGTCCGAGCTTGACGGTTTCGGCATGATTCTTCTCGAAACGTGCAAAGAGGTTGTCATCGCACTTTCGCTCATCGTGGCGTTCTTCGTCGTTCTGCAACTCACGGTGCTTAAACTGCCCAAAGAGAAAATCATCCAGATTATAATCGGCATTTCGTACACGTTTATCGGGCTTGTCGTATTCCTCACCTCGGTCAAGGTCGGGTTCATGCCCATAGGCTTAAAGCTGGGCAAACAACTCGCCGAAAACCGCGTTGTGCTGGTCGTGTTCGGGCTTGTTTTGGGAATGATTGTCGTTCTCGCCGAGCCTGCGATACACATTCTCAATAAGCAAGTCGAGGAAGTTACGGAAGGCGGCGTAACAAAGCGCGAAATGCTCGTAGCTCTCTGCCTCGGCGTGGGGTTTGCTATCGCGCTTTCCATGATCCGCATTATTTACAATTTCTCTGTGCTTTGCTATCTCATTCCCGGCTATTTGATTTCAATGGGGCTGTCTTTCTTCGTGCCCAAGCTGTACACGGCAATCGCGTTCGACTCGGGCGGCGTTGCGAGCGGTCCGTTAACCTCCGGCTTTATTCTGCCGATGGCAATCGGCGCATGCTCGATGATTATGCCCGACGGTATCTTGGAGCTTGCATTCGGCGTAGTAGCTATGGTCGCCATGATTCCGCTCATAACAATACAGGCGCTCGGCTTCAAAGCGGTCATGTCCGCAAAAGCGCGCAACCGCATAATCATGAAGCGCATACTTTCTGCCGACGACGAGCAGATTATAAATTTTGCTTGGGAGAATAACAATGGCAAATAAGAAGACGTCTGCACTCAAATCGAAAGTGGATGAAATCAAGCAAAAAAGCAAGGCCGGCTTGAACAAGATCAAAGCGGCAAAGAGCGCTCCCGCCCAAAACACCGTTACCGACAACAAGCTCGAACTTCTCATCACCACCGTCAACCGCAGTAAGGGCGAATACTACATCGACCTTTTGCAATCGTTTGACGTCAATATGCAGTTTGTCGTTTACGGTCACGGCACGGCAAGCAAGAAAATGCTGGAAAGGTTCGGTCTTACCACAGACTCCGACAAAACCGTAATTTTCAGCGTTATACAGGAAAACAAACTCAAAGACGCGCTCGAAGCGCTCGACAACAGATTCCGCACTATCAAAAACGGCAAGGGCATTGCTTACACCGTTCCTTTTTCGAGCGTGATAGGAACATTGATATTCGGATTTTTGAGCAACAACCGCATGGCGGTCAAGGAGAACAACTGACATGACATATGAACTGATTATGTGCATAGTAAATACGGGCTTCACCGACGTCGTTATGGACGCGGCGCGCGACAAGGGCGCGCGCGGCGGCACAGTCGTTCACGCTCGCGGCACGGCGAACAAGGAGGCCGAGGAGTTCTTCCACATCTCCATTCAACCCGACAAGGAAGTCGTCATGATTCTCGTCACGTCCGATATCAAGGACGCCGTTCTGCACGCGGTATATCAAGCGGCAGGACTCAAAACCGCAGGACAAGGCATTGCGTTCGCCCTGCCCGTCACCAACGTCGTAGGATTGTCGAGTCCCACTCCCCCGCCGCCTGCCGAACAGCAAAAAGAAAACGAAGAACACCCGAAACAAACCGAAACAAAATAATATTTTATATAAAGAAGCTCCCACGGTAAATCCGTGGGAGCTTCTTTATTATCGATTTATTTAATAGCGTTTAATTTACGCTTGCGGCGACAGCGTTTTTTTGTTTGGTCTAAATATAAGCCCGAACGTAAATGCGGCGACAGCAAACGCCATGGAAAGATACACGAACACCCGAGCCGAGATTTCCATTTGCGCAAACGCTTTGCTCATTAATGTACCGGATGCCGGCGGCGTCGGATAACTGTCGGCGGCGGACATAATGGCAGGGACTATCGCAAGACATATCAGCATGATTGCGCCCACGAGCATCGGGATGTCGAATTTGCTGTTGCTCTCGGCGTTGAACGCCAGCTTTTTAAGCGACAACGCCATGCCCGTATACAGTGCGACAAACGCCGAAAGTCCGAGTACAAGCGTGATAATCGCCGTCACTATGCTCAAATTCGAATAATAGATGCGCACACCGTAAATCGCTTTAAATTCCAAGCACGACACAATCTGTTCAAACGCACCGCCGAGCGGCATTGAAATAACCGATTCGGTGCGCGATGTCGATTCCATAATGACGGAGACGTTTATCATATTGGAGCAAAGCATGAACAGCGCGATTATCGACAGCGCAGACATAGCAATGCGCTTTGCGACGAACATTGCGTTTTTGCCGGAAATAAACGCGTTCACAGTGCCGCACACAAACAAGGTAAGCACAGCGGTAAGCGACATCGCAAACATCGCGCCGCCGGCGGACAGCATGGGCGCTATCATAAGCGACGCAAGCCCTACGCCCGTGAGTATAAGCATTATGGTAAAGTACAAAAACAGCTTCGTCGGTTTTTTGCGAACTATTCCCACAATTGCGAGAATGAGGAACACGAGCGATATTGCGGCGTCAATTATTTGCATGACCGCAACGACGAGCGCAAAAACCCAAGAAACCACCGCAGTGTCGCGCATTGCATTCAATGCATATCTTATGTTTGCCTCCTCTTCGGCGTCACCTTCTGTCAAAGCTACCACGCCTCTTGTGGTGTAAGCGAACACATACTCGTAATAGTTGATATCTCCCAAATGATCGGCGACTATCTCTTTAAGCTTTTCCATCGCCTCTTCTTCGGTGACGTACTTGTTGTTTGACGCCCATATGTAGAACTCGGCAAGAGCAGATCGAGTTGCCGCTTCGTATTTCGAGTATATACGTTGTATTTCATTTAAATCGGATTTATCGTTGACGTCAAGATCGAGCGCACTGCCAGCGCTTAAAATCTTAAATATAGATTGGCTTATTTCCATCGCCTCGCCGCTGTTTTTTAAGCTGTTCGAATCGGTGGGAGCAATGTCGCTCATTGTCACTTTAATAGGACACAAGAGCGCGACGAGAATAAATACGAGCGAAAGCACGGCGACGATCGAGTTTACGATTACTCCGTTCTTTTTCTCAAACGCGAGGACTTTATCTTTCGTTTCCGCGAGCTTGAACGGCTTTTTCGTCTTTGGCGCGTAGCCAACGACTTGCGGCCTATCTTGTTCGGGCGATGTGCCGTCTATCGACGCTCCGCACATTAAGCAGAACGACGAATTAGGCGTAAGCTCCGCTCCGCACGAAGGGCAATGCGTAGGTTGCACCGGCTTTTCGGGTTCGGCTTTGACTTCGACTTGCGGCGACAGTCTTACACCGCACTTGCCGCAAAAAACGGCGTCGGGCGGCAGCTTTGCTCCGCACGACGAACACACTTGATTCTGCGGCACGTCGGCAGGCAAAGCCTTTCCGCACTGACCGCAGAACTTCATCCCGTCTGCATTTTCAAAACCGCATTCCACACATTTTTTCATATATTTCCTTCCTTTGAAATATCTCGTGTACAATTATACATCACATCAAATCGCATGTCAATATAATAATATATTCATGCAATTTAAATCGTGTATCTAAACAACATTATCATACTCCCATTATAATGGGAAGTCAAGTATTTTTCCCATTATTGTGGGAAAATATTATCATGAGCGATATGTATGAATTCAAGTATACTTTCGGCGAACGATTAAGAGCATTGCGCCAAAGCCGTAATTTGGGCCAAATAGAATTGGCAAAACAGCTCGATGTCGGCAAATCGATAATCAGCCTTTGGGAGCAGGACAAGTGCGAGCCTACCCTGTCCAAGCTCATCGCCATCTCCGCTTTTTTCGGCGTGACGATTGACTATCTCGCAGGGCTTGAAAACTGACGGCAAAAGCGCGGGCAAACTCGACTTCTTCGAAGCGGTCCGCATTCAACAAAAAAATTCCACCGCAGTGGCAGTGGAATTTTTTGTTGAACTATTTTACTTTAAGTCGTCCTTGGTTCGCGGAAACTCGATGACGTCTCGGATATTCGCCATGCCTGTAACGTACATGAGCATGCGTTCCAAGCCGAGTCCGAATCCGCTGTGCGGCACTGTGCCGAACTTGCGGAGATCGAGGTAGTTGGCGTAGTCCGAAAGCTTCATGCCGCGGTCTTTGATTTCTTTGAGCAGTTTGTCGTAATCGGCTTCGCGCTCGCTGCAACCGATAATCTCGCCCACACCGGGAACGAGCAGGTCTGTCGCGGCAACCGTTTTGCCGTCGGCGTTCTGTTTCATGTAGAAGGACTTTATCTTGCGCGGATAGTTGACCACAAACACCGGCTTTTTGAAATACTCGTCGGTGAGGTAGCGCTCGTGCTCGGTCTGCAAGTCCAGCCCCCACTCTACGGGGTACACGAACTGCTTGCCCGACTTTTTAAGCACCTCTATCGCGTCGGTGTAATCGATACGAGCAAAGTCGCTTTCCACCACATGTCGGAGCTTGGCTATAAGTCCGTTTTCAAACCGCTCGTCGAAGAACTTCAACTCGGGCGCGCAGTGTTCCAAAAGATGTGCGATAATGCTCTTTATCATATCGGTCGCAATGCCGATGATGTCGTCGATATCGGCAAACGCAACCTCCGGCTCTACCTGCCAGAACTCGGCGGCATGGCGCGGCGTGTTGCTGTTCTCGGCGCGGAATGTGGGACCGAACGTGTATATCTTGCCGAGCGCTGTCGCCATGACCTCGCCCTCTAACTGTCCGGACACCGTAAGCCCCGCACTGCGACCGAAGAAATCGTTTTTATTATACTCTTCTTCGCTCTTGATTTCGGGGTTATATCCGATAGTCGTCACCTTAAAGACTTCGCCCGCACCCTCGCAGTCGCTGCCGGTGATTATGGGAGAATGAACGTAATAATATCCGTTCTTGTGGAAAAATTCGTGAATGGCATACGACAGCTCACTGCGCACGCGAAACACCGCGTTGAACGTGTTTGTGCGAACGCGAAGGTGCGGAATCGTGCGTAAAAACTCCATGGTGTGCCGTTTCTTTTGAAGCGGATACGTAGTATCGCTACCGCCGAGAAGCTCCGCGCTCTC
Organism: Clostridiales bacterium; assembly: GCA_022508445.1. GTDB lineage: Bacteria > Bacillota > Clostridia > Christensenellales > Pumilibacteraceae > Anaerocaecibacter. The sequence goes on from JAFLVG010000003.1 coordinate 16,172, forward strand.
CGCTCTTATCTCGACGCTCTCGTCCTTCATGCCGCGCTCTACCGTGCCTTCCACTTTGAGTGCCGCACCGAGCGCAAGAAGAGGCGCCAGCATTTTGTCGTCGAAAACCGCTTTGTCAAACACAATCTGCATGTGCGAAAGCTCGCTGCCGTCGTTTAGCTCTACGAATGCGACGTTCTTGCTGTCGCGCGAGGTGCGCACCCAGCCGCACACCGCGACCTTTTTCCCGACGTAACCGCCGCTATGAATTTCCTTTAAATCAATGTGTTGCATAGTCATACAACCCTTTACGTGTGATACACCAATTATAACCCCGACGCCCCGAAATAGTCAAGCAATCATTATAGAAAACGCGCACGAATTTTACGTGCGGCAAGCCGTTACTGTGCTTCCGAAGATCATAACAACATAATTGGTTTTAATTTTGAATAAAATTATGTTTCTGCGACATACTAACGGCACTATGGAAAATTCAGTTGTTTATAAGTCAGAAAAAAGAATGTCGGGCGTCGCGCTGTTTTTGGTGTGCGTGCTCACAACCGTAGGTATAGGTCTTGCCATATCCTACTGCTCCGGTATCTTCGGTCGGGTTGCCAATCCGTCGAGGCTTCCGTTCATAATCCCCAAGTGGCTCGTGATAGCTACGCCGCCCATTTTGTTCTTGCACCTCGGTGTTTCGCTGTTCTTTGTGCTTCGCGAAAACGTGTACACCGACAACGGCAGAATGACGCGCAATTGGACTTGGGCGTTCTGGATCACGCTTTTCATCGCGACCGCAATCACTCCCTTCTTCATCTATCACAACATGCCGATCGCGGCGTATATCATGTCGTCGATAACGACCGCTCTTGCAATCGGTACTACAATTCTCTCCTACCGTCAATCGGGCGGAGCGGGCGTAGTCATGACCGTATTCTTTATAGTCGTCGCCCTCATCATGGTGTATCTCGGCTATTGGGCGTTTGCTTAATAAGTATTCGGGATAGCTTCCAGGGCTAAATGCCCAAAGACCAAAGTGCGCCGCACGGCAGTGTACAAAAACGTACATTAACCCAAGCGGCGCTTTTTGCATTGTCGGAAAAAATCCGAAAATGCAAAACGGCCGATTATCTCGACCGTCCTGCTATATGATAAGGGGGAAAATGATGAGCGAATTTAGGGTTGTAAGCGTTTAGCACAACAGCATCACATTGCTTACAATACAATTATATAATACAGATATTTTTTCTGTCAAGCGTTTTAACGCCGTTTTCAAAAATTTTTTTGAGACTTGATTTTCTTTTGCCCGGATGCCCCAACCGCTTACGCGCGGCACAATAACATTATATGCCGAAATTCCCGAAAGATGACCGAAAATCAAATTATTTTTTTGATTTATTTGCTTGTCTTTTGAGCGACTTGGGTATTACCGAGTATATGTCGCGCGCGTTCGGCGAAAGCTCGAATGCCGACTTTATGTATTCAGTACCGTTAACGCGGTCTTGCAATTGCTTGCCGCAGTCGATGTACAGCGTTCCCACAAGACAACGCGCCACGCCCTCCCATTTGCCGTGCATTTTAACGGCTTTGAGGAAACAATCCGCGGCGTCGGCCGCAAGACGTTTTTTGATTTTGATAAGTCCTTTGATCATAACAGCAAAATCGCCTTTGAAATCGCGGTCTGTTACGAAACGGAAGAAAGCGTAGTTATGCGGTGAGCTTATATTCTTGTTTGCCAAAGAGAATATTCGTCTTTGGGCAACATAAAGTCCGGCGTTAGCGCACTCGGTGTATATTTCGAGCGCTTTTTCGATATCTTCGGGATTGCCTATTCCGCGCTCTTGACACACGCCGAGATTGTACTTTGCGCAGAGGTTGCCGCTCTCTTCTTCCTGTCTGAATATTTTAAGGCCTTCGCCGATCTGGTCATGCTCCACGTTGACAATGGCAAGGCGGAGTCTTGCGTCTTTGTCGCCCTTTTCAGCCGCGCGCGTGTAGAAAGCTCGCGCTTTTTTGATATCGAGCTTTGTATACACACCCTTTTCGTGATAATATCCGAGATTGAACAGTGCCGGCACGTAGTCCTCCACCGCCGACCTTTCAAACAATTTGAGTGCTGCTTTATACTTGTGCGGCGCATAATTCATGAGCGCGGCGGCATAGTCAAATTCCTCTTTCGGACCGTTATGTGCTTCGGCTTTAAGCGCTTTGAGCTTTGCTTTTATTTCCTTCTTGCTGAGATTTTCAAAATCTTCTTCGCCCGACATGTCTGCAAATTCGGCAGTGTTATGTTCGCAGAACGAGTTTAGCTTTGCATAAGTAAAGGCGTAACCGTTGTACACCAGCTTTTCGACGGTGCTGTCGCGGTGGATTCTGTACGAAAGTCTGGCGCTCAGCACGCAACCGACGGGCGGAATCAAGTGAAAAACACCCGTCGCTATGCATAGCGCCGAATGGGAATTGCGAGAAAGCATTATGCAGTATATTCCGCCGACTATAAACCCACTGCCAAGCGTCGCAAGACAAATGTAAACAAAGTATATCGTAACAGATTGACCGAGTACATACAGCGCCAGCTGTACTACGAAAACCACCAGTCCGAAAGCGTAAACAATAACCGTCGCAAGCCCCATGACGGACGCGCAAGACGTTTTTTTGCAAAGCACGATAATCGCGGTCAGATCGATTACAACGCACAGCATCAGCCCGAGATTGGTATAGAACATTATGTATAGAGCGGTTCCGGCTTGTGCCGCGGTTAATGCCGACAACAAACCGACCGTTATTGAACTGTTCAAAAATCCAAACACCCTATCACCTTCTCCTTAAATCGGCCAATAGCCAAGCGATTTTTCGCCGTGTAACTATTTTACCACTGTTTAATCGATTTGTCAATATGGATAAACGCTAAACATTGTCGCTATATCAAATAAATATCCGCGGTGCGCTTTGGTAAGTGCCGCGGATTTTATGCTTTGCATTAATGTCTGTACGTCTTTTCTAAACGTAAAGCAACAAGTCGCCGTATGTCGGGAACGGCCAGAGGTTTTTGGGTATGAGCATTTCCAATCTGTCGCAATATGTGCGAAGCTCTTGCATTGCCGCAAAGACCTGCGAGAAGCACATGTTCGCCTCGCTCTGCAAATCGGTTTCGTTCTTGACTGCGAGCTGAACGTCGGACAGTTTTTGCTCGGCATTGTACGCGGCGGTAATAAGCCTCGCTACGTTTTCGAGCGTTTCTTTTTGCGCGACTGCCTCCACACCGAGCGACGTGAGCTTGATGATGTTGTCGGAGAGCTGTGTGGAGAACTGCATGGCCGCAGGCAGAATCTGTTTGAGCGTAATCTCGCACATGGTGAGCGCTTCTATGTTTATTATCTTGCAGTAATTCTCCAAGAGAATATCCTTGCGCGCTCTGACCTCTTCGTCGGTGTAGATTTTGAGCCTTTTAAACAGCTCGACGTTTTCGGGACGGTCATAGTACGAAAGCGCTTCGGGCGTGCTTTTGAGGTTTAAAAGCCCGCGCTTTTCGGCCTCTTCGCGCCAGGCGTCGGCGTAATTATCGCCGTTGAACACGATGCGGCGGTGCGCGATGTATTCACGTTTTATGAGTTCGAGCGCCGCTTTCTTAAAGCCCTGCGCCTTGACCTTTTCAAGTTCGTCCGCAAACTCGTTGAGCGCGTCGGCGACCATGGCGTTTATCATGATGTTGGGACACGCGATATTGAGCGCCGAACCGAGCGAACGGAATTCGAACTTATTGCCTGTGAACGCAAACGGCGAAGTGCGGTTGCGGTCGGTAGTGTCCTCGTAAATAAGCGGAACGGAATCCACGCCGGTAGAAAGCTTATTGCCGACGTGATTGTTGTACTCCTTGCCCGACGCGAGCGTTTCGAGAAGATCTGTGATCTCGTCGCCGAGGAACATTGAAATTATCGCAGGCGGCGCCTCGTTCGCGCCCAAGCGGTGATCGTTGCCGGCAGACGCGACCGATAGACGTAAAAGGTCTTGATGTTCGTCCACCGCTTTTATTATCGCTGTGAGGAACAGCACAAATTGAAGGTTGTTTTTAAGGTCCTTGCCCGGCTCCAAAAGGTTCTCGCCGTCCGAAGTGGATATCGACCAGTTATTGTGTTTACCCGAGCCGTTTACGCCTGCGAACGGTTTTTCGTGCAACAAGCATACGAGATCGTGCTTTTTTGCGACCTTGCGCATAACCGCCATTGTGAGCTGGTTATGATCGGTTGCGATGTTGACGGTGGAATATATGGGCGCAAGCTCGTGCTGTGCAGGCGCAACCTCGTTATGCCGAGTCTTTGCGAGAATGCCGAGCTTCCACAGCTCGTTGTCGAGATCCTCCATGTATTCGAGAATCTTGGTTTTGATGTGTCCGAAATAATGATCGTCCAGCTCTTGTCCCTTGGGCGGCTTTGCGCCGAACAGCGTTCTGCCCGTGATAATGAGGTCGGGACGTTTTTTATAAAGCTCGCGCGGTATGAGGAAGTATTCTTGCTCGGGCCCTACCGACGGCGTCACTCTGCTCGGCGTTTTGCCGAACAGCTTTAACACGCGCTTCGCGGCCTTGCTGAGACTGTCCATAGAGCGCAACAGCGGCGTTTTCTTATCGAGGACTTGACCGGAATACGACAAAAACGCAGTGGGTATGTACAGCACCGAGTCCTTGACGAACGCGTAGCTGGTCGGATCCCAAGCGGTGTATCCGCGCGCTTCGAAAGTTGAGCGCAATCCGCCCGAAGGAAAGCTCGACGCGTCGGGCTCGCCCTTTATGAGCTGCTTGCCCGAGAAATTCATAATGACCGTTCCGCCGTCGGCCGGCTGAATAAAGCTGTCGTGCTTTTCGGCGGTCACGCCCGTCATCGGCTGGAACCAATGCGTGTAGTGCGTTGCGCCCTTTTCTATCGCCCAATCCTTCATCGCGTTTGCGATGACGTCCGCTACTTCCGAAGAGATGGGCTTGCCGGACTTTATTGTGTTTTGCAGTGCCTTGAAGATATCCTTTGGCAACCGCTCGCGCATCACCTGCTCATTGAACACCATAGAGCCGAAAAGCTCGGGGACCTTTGTCATAATATATCCTCCCGTGAATACAAAAACGCCGTAATAATATTTACAGCGCCATTGCCCAAACGATTGTATTATACGCGCCGTTTTCTTTTGATGTCAAGCAATTTGACAATGTTATTGCAAATTTTTTGAGATTGAAAGTTCGACATGTTTGTTGCGCTGTATTCGGCGCAAAAACCCCAAAAAAGAAGCTGCTAATGCAGCTTCTTTTCGAGTTGAAATCAAATGTTATTCCGCTGTAACGGTCTGCTCGGGGGTTTCCTCCGCAGAGCTTTCCGCTACTTCCGTCTTTCCCTCTTCCGCAGGCGCTTGCGCGACCTCTTTGTTTTTGGGTCTGAACGCCATGTTGAAAATCGCCGCGACGAGAAGGAGTATCATCGACACCCAAATCTGCGCGCGCATAGTCCACTTGACCTGAACATTGCCGGGCTTTCCGTCGAACAAATTCATCAGCTGTTTCGCTATCGTGTCTGTTAATGACAAGCCGATTATAATCGCAATCAGCATGAATACGGCCGCGGAAATCATACTGCCGTTGGGAGATTTGGACTTGCCGTCAATCGCAAGCGACGATACCGAGCGCCTAAGCGCTTTTTGCGCAAACGAAACAGCAAACGCCGCCAAGATGATGTAGAATATAATCCCTACGGCACTGTAAATCAGTTGTGCCATCATAGCTTCGTTTGCGTTGCCACCGGTCATCACATCTATGAACGAGAGCGGACGTTGCAAAGCATAACCGAGCGGCGCATTGACCGCTATTGCCCCACTGGCGACGTTGAGAATATTTGTGCAAAGAATGAAGAATGCAACCATTGCCGCGACCGCGACTACCGAGCGTTTGACGATGAGCGCCACGCTGTCCTTGCCGACAATAAGTCCGCCGACTACGCCGCACACCACATACGCTATCGCGACAAACAGCGCAACGGCGAACATGCCGCCGCCGGCTTTGAACATGGGTGCCGCGAATATTGCGCAAAGCGCTGAACACGAAAGTCCGAGCATCTGGCCCAAGTACTTGAACAATCCTTTCTGCGGCTGTTTTTTGACTATGCCTATTATCGCTTTGATGAGGTACACGAGCGATATTATCGCCATGATAATCGCAAGAAGCGTTACCACAAGTCCGATCGCCATTGAAATTAGCGCCGAATAGTACTCACCCGAGATGTCCATACCGCCTTCCGATCCCGATTCGGAACCGGCTATCTTGCCGCGCGTTGCCATTACGTATCCGAGATAATTCATGTCCGAAAGATTATCGGCGAGGATCTCCGCGAGCGCCGACATTGCGGCCTGCTCGTCGTTGGCTTCTTTCGGATTATCTCTCATCCAAGCCGCGAATGCGATTTGAGCTTTGGCTAATACTGCGACATATTGTTTTTGAAGCTCGGCAAGATCTTTTTCGTCCGCTTTAATATAGCCGAGCGCGCCGATCATCTGCCATATCGATTGATTGACTTCTGTATAGACGTAAGTAACTTTTGGACCGCCGTCGACGGTGTCATCGGTGCGTCCCTCGTATTCTTCGATTATCGTGTTGTATTCGAACACGCCGACGTACTGAACGGTCTTAATCGGAGCCAAGAGTGCTACGAGCGCAACAACGAGCGCACATACCGCCACGATTGCGTTGACAATAAGGTTATGCTTCTTTTCGTAAGCGACAACCGACGCAACCTTGCCCTTAAACCCCTTTGCGGCAGGCTTCTCCGCGCCTTGATCCTTTTCGGCGTTGGAAACGACTTCGGTGCTTTGCTCTTGCACAGGGCTTTGAGCTTCGACCGAATCGGAAGACAACGTCGCACCGCACATGGCGCAAAAAACTGCGTCGTCCGCGTTTTCGGTGCCGCAACTGCTGCACTTTTTCATGAACTTCCTCCTTTGGGTATAACTGTGACTGTGCCGTGTGCAAACTGCGGCACACATCTATATAAATATAGCATACAACAACAAACCATGTCAATCTTTTTATATATTTTTATCACACAATGTACACTGTTGAGCAACAACATTCACAAAGAATGCGTCCGCATGTACAGAGAATCCGAGCGTAAACCGCATACTGATTATGTGTAGCAGTGTTATTATAACAGCTGTCGGACCGCTTCGCCGACAAGTTTTACTAAATTGAAACTGCTACGGTCGCGCACGTGAATTTAAGATTATGCGCGCTCTCGCCTTTAATGCCACTTCGACCAAGCAAAAAACCGCCATACGGCGACAACGAGAAAACGTTTATTTTTGTCGACTTATGTAATTACAGTGGCGAGAATGCCGCGTATTTACGCGGCGGCCTTTGCGCTTCGCACAAGCGGCTAGCAGTCACATACAAGCCGAAAATGCTTGGCAAGGGCATTTTCGGCGCAGTATTCACGAGCGATAACTTGCGAAGCAAACGATAATTTTATCGCGCGCCGTAGGCGTGTTATCGCAAGTTACAGCATGCCGAACATCTTTGTAAATTGTTTATATCATTTGTTCTTTTCCATGTCACATTTATTACATAATCTCTGCGGCATGCTCTCGCCTTTAATGCCACTTCGACCAAGCAAAAAACCGCCATACGGCGGTTTTGCTTGGTCGAAGTGGCGAGACTCGAACTCGCGGCCTCATGGTCCCTAACCATGCGCGCTACCAACTGCGCTACACCTCGTTATATGGAAACGGTTTTTGCTGTCCGCTTCCTTGTGGAGCGGAAAACGGGAATCGAACCCGCAACCTTCAGCTTGGGAAGCTACTGCTCTACCATTGAGCCATTTCCGCATCGAAATTTCATAAAGCTCTCGCAAGCTGTATTATTTTATCACGTATTTGGATCTTTGTCAAATTCTTTTGGCGGCATTTGAAATTTTTTATCTTGTTTAATGCTCCTCGTCGTCACCGTCAAGAAGCCGATCGAGAAGCCTAGCGCCGCCGTACGCCTCGGTAGTTTCGGCATACAGACTGTTGTAAAAATCATCGGCCGCACGTTTGCGCTTTTTTGCTATTTGCTCGCCGCGCTTTGTAAAAAACCTCGAATACACGTTTTTTAGTTTGAAGTGATATTCTTGAAAGAATGACGACGCTTCATCTCCGTCGCCGTCTGACACCGTGCCGTCGCTTTTCAACGAATACAGCGGATCGTTGATTCCGCCCTTGTACACGAGCGTTCGCGCTACGCCCATAGCGCCCGTCACGTCTAGCTTGTCGGCGTCAAAGAGTATTTTCGCTTCCACGCTCTTGGGTGGATTGCTCTTGCGAAATCTGTGCGTGACGATACAGCTTTTGACCTTTTCGGCAAACTCCGCAGAAAAGCCGCGCCCCGTCAAAAACGCATACGCCTTATCTCCGCCCACCTCCGCGTGGTCGAGCGCTCCGTTTTCGAACTGCTCTTTGCGCCCTATATCGTGCAACAGGCATGCCGTAATCAACACGTCGTAGTCTACGCCCGTTTCGGTCTTTGCAATGTCTAGCGCGCTGTACAACACGCGGTAGACGTGTTCTTTGTCGTGCGCCGAGTCCTGCATGCACTCCTGCATATATTTTTCTATTGCGCAAAATTCGCTTTGTTTCATTACTTTATTTTTTGGGCAAGCTCAAACGCCGCCGCGACCGTGTCGTCCATATCGTAGTACTTGTATCCGGCAAGCCGACCGCCGAAAAGCACGTTCTTCTGTAATGCCGCGTCGGCGGTATACCGCTTATACAGCTCCGTATTTTTATCGTCGTTTATCGGGTAGTACGGCTCGTCGCCCTTTTCGAACTTTTTCGGGTACTCGTGCGTGATCACCGTCTTACCGCCGCCGTACGTCTTTTCGAAATGCTTATGCTCGATTATTCTCGTGTACGGCGTTTCGAAATCGGTGTAGTTGACAACGGCGTTTCCTTGATAGTCCTCGACGTCCAGCGTTTCGGTTTCGAAACGAAGCGACCGATATTCGAGCGCGCCGTATTTGTAATCGAAAAACCTGTCTATCTCGCCGGTATACAAAACGGTTTCGCCCATGCCGTCCCACTTTTTTCTGTCCGCGAAATAGTCCACGCCGAGCACGACGTCCGCGCCGAGCAGCATGTTCTTTACCATTTGCGAATAACCGCCGATGGGAATGCCTTGATATCTGTCGGTGAAATAGTTGTTATCGAAAGTAAATCGAAGCGGCACGCGCCCGATTATGAACGCAGGCAGATACTTGCAGTCTCTTCCCCATTGCTTTTCGGTATAACCCTTTATGAGCGTTTTGTAAACGTCCTCGCCGACCGACATCAGCGCTTTTTCTTCGAGATTTTTGGGTTCGTTATTTCCGTAAGCGGCGCGTTGTGATTCGATGACGGCGCGAGCTTCCGCAGGAGTCTTGCAACCCCAGAGCTGATAAAACGTAAACATATTAAACGGCAAATTATAAAGCTTGCCTTTATAATTTGCTATCGGGCTGTTTACGAAATTATTGAATTCGGCAAAGCGGTTTACATAATCCCAAACGCGCTTGTCGCTCGTGTGGAAAATGTGCGCGCCGAATTTATGCACGGTTATTCCGTCTATCGTTTCGGTGGCTATGTTGCCGCCCACCGCCTCGCGCTTTTCGATCACCAAACAGCGTTTGCCGCGCTCGGTCATCATTTGCGCAAAGCTCGCTCCGAAGAGTCCCGCGCCGACTATCAGATAATCGTACTTATATTCCATATTATATACAAACCTCGTCCGCGCGACCGCACGGGCTTATACTTCAAGATATTTCGAAACGCGCTACTGTTGCGGCTCGTCGCTCTCGGGCGGCGCGCCGTCCGCACTCACGCTCTCGCCGGCTCCTGCGCTCTCGGCAACAGGAGAATCACCTATATTGATATTGCTCGCGTTGCGCTTGATTTGCTTCCACTTGGGCTTGCTGAAAACGCCGAGCGTGATTGCAATAGCGTAAACAATCATGAACGCAGGGAAAAGGAAAACCGCAGGCAACATCTTCTTTACGGGCGCCTTGATGCGCTTGTGTTCCAAAGCGACGGCGAGAAGCGCCTGCAAGATGAACGCAAGCACAAACGCGCACGAAAGCATGATGCAGATGAGCTTTACGCATTTCCAAAACGCGCTGTACTCCAAGCCGTTCGTGTCCACTGCCGGTATGCCGTATTTCAATTCCATTATCCCGTGGTATATCAAGTAGAAAATATAGTAGATAGGCAACCATATGCACATCAACACGCAGACGGGAATGAACAGAAGCGTGAGGAACATGTCCATGTACGTCCATTTCCAGCGAACGAAAAACAGAGCGAACGACTTTAAGCCCTGCGTGTAAAACAGTGCATGCAGAGCGCCTGCCATACGTTTATAGCGGTTGAACGTGTCCTTCAACGTGGACGGCTGATCCTCGTAGACGATAGCGTCCTTTACGTACATCGTTTTGATTTTGTCTTGATTGAGCCGGCGCATTGTGAACTCGGCGTCGTCCGACGACGACAAACAGTCCCAACCGTGCTTTTCGATTATTTCCGCAGAGAACATCATACCGGCGCCGCCGAGCATGGTGCCTTGACCTATCGCCGAGCGGAAATGGCTGGCAAACCGACAATCGCGGATATACCACAAACCCGAAATGCCTGTGACGATGTTCTGATCGATATTCTTGGAGTTGGAGTATCCGCGCGCGCATTTAACTCCCGCGTCAAACGCGTCGTTCATGCGCGAGATATAGTCGGGCTCCATGAGGTTGTCCGCGTCAAACTTGATAAACGCCTCGTACCCGGGGTGTTCTTCCATTATCTTTTCGAACAGATATTTCAGCGCGTACCCCGCTTTTCTGTGCTTGGGATCGTTGTCGGTGCGCTCGTAAACAATCGCACCCGCGGCTCTTGCAAGCTCGGCGGTGTTATCGGTACAGTTGTCTGCGACTACATACACGTCGAACAACTCGCGCGGATAATTCGATTTGAGAATACATTTTATTGTATCGGCTATTACGTCCGCTTCATTCCTCGCCGGTATAACAATACCGAACCGGTGTTGGACCTTCGCTTTATCGTAAGTTTTCGCCTTGACGAAAAACAGCAAAATGTAAAGAACCTGTACGCCAAAGGCAACGCCCAATATTTGGAGCAGAACATAATCGTTGAATATATGGAGAACGTAATCTAATGTTTCCATGTCACTTCCAGCTAATAATAACATCCATGCGCACAATGATAAAACGCAAAGCGTTACCTTATCAAAGCGCGACAATGTTTGTTAATTATATACCAAACATTCGAAATTGTCAAGCCTACGCGAATAAAAGGTAAAAAAATTAGGCTCTCGGTCGGTTTTTGGCAGTATTTATGACTGATTTTTGCTTATTTTGCTAAAAATTCGAAGCTTGTACGGTAAAATTCTTTCAAAATACTATTTCGCTTTTGGCGATTGTCTTGTCGTCTTTATTTATAACAACTATATCTTTACCTTCAAAGCTGCCTTTACAAACGGTAAGCACGTCGTTTTCGAACGACTGGTTGACGTACCGCACTTCCATTTCCTTTACAGGCCTTTTTTCGAGCTGCTCCACCGCATATGTGTTCATGATAAACCGAACGTACTCGGCGTTGTTCGTGTGGTGCGAAAAGTCTATGCTCGTGCTTTTGACCTGCACGTTTTCGATCGCCGACAATTGCACGTTATCGAAGTGCGTAAAATCCAATTGCGCCGTGGCAGGCTCGATTTTTATTTTGTCGTCCACGCCAATCGTTTCCACTTTGCGGATTTTGCCAGTTTTAAGGTCGAGGCCGCAAATTTCCACACGCGCATACACGCACCGCTCGCCTGCCTTGTTTTTGAGCTCGACGTCTATACATAACGTTGCGCGAGTAATCGAAGTAATAAACGCAAACGTATCGAACCCGTCTTTACCCCACGGAATGTTTTTAAGTAGCTTTATGCGCGTGCGGACAAAAACCCACACGGCGGAATATTTATCGCGCGCGGTGATTCCGTCTATATGCAGTTCGCCCATCAGCTCCGTAACTGCGTCTTGGACTACCTGAAAAATGCCGACTACGGACAGATTTGCCGAAGTGTCGGAAATGCTCGCGCTCACTCTTTGATGCTTTTCGAGTTTCATAATTTATAAAATAACACCGCTCGCCGTTTAATACACACGTGTTTTATCCGAATAAAAGCTCAACCCCACCGCGCCGCTGCCTGTGTGCGCGCCGATGACAGGGCCTATCCAGCCTATCTCCACGTCGCAGTCGGGGCGAAGCGCCTTTATTTTGTCGCGGAATTCCTCGGCGTAATCGCTGTCGGCGGAGGCGATATACACTTTTTGCGCATTTTTCGAGCAGTCGCGCGCAAACGCGTTCGCCATTGCGTTAAGCGCTTTCGTCACACCTATCTTCTTATCGACTACGCTGAGTCCGCCCACTTTGTTTATAAACAGTATGGGTTTTATTTTAAGCGCGGTGCCTATGTACGCGGCGGGACCGGACACTCTGCCGCCCCGCTTTAAGTGCATTAGGTCTGTGGGCATGAACCACGTTTGAAGGTGACTCGTATACTCGGCAAGCTTTTGCGACGCTTCCTCCGCGCTATATCCTGCGTCGCGGTATTCCTGCGCTTTGTCGACTACATGTCTGACCGTGATGGTCGCGCCCAGCGAATCTACGACGTACACGCGTTTGCCGTACTTTGCATTTACCGTTTCGGCGGCCAAGCATGCGCTTGCATAAGTACTGGAAAGCCCCGACGACAGCGTGATATGTAAGATGTCACCGTCTTGTTTACCGAGCAATGACTCGAAGAACTCTTCATGTTCGACGACGTTAATCTGCGACGTGGTAGGCATTTTGCCCGAGCGGACTTCCGCATAGAAAGCCTTATAATCCTCGTCCACGGTAAACTCGTCCATATACGGTTTATCGTCAATCGTATAGACCAACGGTCGGTATGCTATTTTGCGGGCTTTAAGCTCGTTTCTGAAAATATCGCACGAAGTATCTGTTGACAAAATAAAACTCATTGTGTTTACCTATGTAATCTTTTATATTTAATCAGTCGCGTACGTTGTCCGAAACGAACGATATACCGACTGCATTATAGCCTGTGTGCGAGCCGATGACAGGACCTATCCAGCCTATCTCGATGTCGCAGTCCGGTCTTATTGCTTGCGCCTTTTTGAGCATACCCTCCGCAAGCTCGCTGTCCGCGCTTGCTATGTACACCTTATGCGCCTTTGCCGCGCAAGTGTTTTTGAAGATGTCGAGCATTGCCGCAACGCCCTTGCCGGCGCCTATTTTCTTTTGCATGACAACAAGCGCACCTGTCTTGTCAAAACGAAGTATGGGTTTTATGTTGAGTGCCGTTCCTATATACGCAGAAGGTCCCGATACTCTGCCGCCGCGCTTCAAATGCATAAGATCGTACGGCATAAACCATGTGTGAACGTGATTGACGAAGTCCTCCAATTGCGCCGCCGCCTGTTCTGCGGAAACGCCCTCGTCACGCAATCTCTGCGCTTCATCCACTACATGACGCGTCGCAACCGTCGCGCCGAGCGAATCGACAATGTAAATGCGCCGTCCCGTCTCTTTAAATATTTCGTCTGCAACCTGACGAGCGGAAAGCGGCGAGGTGGTTATCCCGGAAGATATTGTGATATGTACGATATCGCCTTCGTACTTCTCGATAAGCTTGCCGAAAAACTCTTGATAGTCGTTTACCGTGACCTGCGACGTTGTGGGCATTTCGCCGCCTCGAATCTTAGCGTAAAACTCCTTGATCTGTTCGTCTCGCGTAAATTCATCGCGGTATTCGACGTTTTCAATCGTATAGTATGTGGGAACGTACTCTATTCCCCTCTCGCGCAATTCGCTGCGAAATATGTCGCAAACGGTGTCTGTTGCCAATGTGAACTTCAATTCTTCTTCCTCCTTTTCAAACGGCGATAAAATCGCACATGATCTTCAAAAGGCACGGCTAAGTGCTGCGTGCTACCGCGGCAACACCGCAAATCATGTGCTTTTTTATCGTTGTTTGTACGCATTTATTATACTATACGTCGCGGCAATTTCATAATAATTTTGCAAAATCCGTACGTCAATAAAGATAAAACTACAAAAAAGTAAACAACATTATGTATGGTGTGTCATTTTTTTCGCATGACTTATTCGGAGCGTTTCCGACCGTGCCGACATGCGTTTCGCCGTTTTACGGCAAAATAAACCGAATCTTCGACAAAAGCAGTGCTTTTACGCATGTATGCGAAACTTGAAAATATTCGGTGAAAATGGTATAATTTTTATAAATCAGCGAGAAAAAAGGAGCTAACAACAGACATGAAAATTCGGGTTATGGTGTGTGACGACAACGAGGAGTTCGTGGCTAACGTAAGAACGCATTTCGCGGTGTCGGATAAGATAGAGCTTGTGGAAACGGCGGCTAACGGCAAGGAGGCTTTGGAGCGGCTTGATACCGCCAGACCGGACGTTTTGCTCTTGGATCTTGTTATGCCCACGCTCGACGGATTCTCCGTGCTCGAACGTGTCAATAAGGGCAGTATGAAGATTATCGTCGTGTCCGCGCTGTCGCAGGACGCGTTCATATCGAAAGCCATGAATCTCGGCGCGGATTTTTACATGATGAAACCCGTTTCGTTCGGCGTGCTGGACGAGCGCATTATAGAGGCGGTAAACAGCAAGCGTCCCACCGCAAAGAACCGCTCCATGGACGAAAAAATAAGCAATATTTTTATTACGGTCGGCATTCCGGCGCACATCAAGGGCTATCAGTATTTGCGCGAGGCGATCAAGATGACAATAGACAGTCCCGAGATAATCAATTCCATAACGAAAAAGTTGTACCCCGAGGTTGCCGAGCATTTCAACACGAGTCCGAGCAAAGTCGAGCGCGCGATACGCCACGCGATTGAAGTCGCTTGGAACAGAGGCAAGATAGAAAACATTAACACTCTGTTCGGCGTGCGCGTTTACAATCATAACGAAAAACCGACAAACGGAGAGTTTATTGCGCTTGTCGCCGATAAAATGCTGCTCGAAAGCGTTTAAAAAAGACAATATACAGGTCTTGTCTTCTTATAAATTTCAATCTTTATAATCAAAGATTTCGGTGTATTCGGCGGTACAGTTCGTGCCGCCGAATTTATTTATGCGGAATTTTTCACCGGAAACGATTTTAACCGCGCGCTTCCCGTCGAACGTCAGCGTGAACTGTACGCTCTCGTATATGGGATATTCATTTCCGCCTACCGTCGTCTTCACCTCGTTGCGCGCGTAAGCGGTGGCGCGCCTTGCGTCGAGCGTGTAGCGAAAAGTGTCTTCGCTCAATTGTTCCGCGCTTATTATCGCTCCGTCGAGCTCATATTTGACAATGCCCGTTAAAGGCCGACCGTACGCCGCCACATAGCCGTCTTTATCGTACTCCCTGCCCGATTTGTAAACAAACTTCTTGTTTTTATAATCGCCGCGCGACGCGGTGTATTTCCCGTCAACGCACTCGCGCTTTATACCGACCTTTACGATTGCGGAAACGCTTTCCTCGACATCACAGAAATTATCGCCGCTTACCGTTCTTTTGCCTTTTATTTTTTGAGTGTACGGGATGCCGAAAACCTTTGCCTTGATCTTCCCGTTCATGCTCGATTCGAAATCGTTGCTCGCCGCATACGCTTTGCAAACGCCGAGTACGCGCATCGCCTCTTGATCGACGCCCTGCGCCGTAACATTACCGATACGTGAAGCATACCGTAGTTGCGGCAGGAACGACAATCCTGCGAGCAGAACTATCACCGCGAGCAATATCAATGACGGAATGACTTTTCTGAGCTTGTTTGCTGTGCTTGTATTCATACGCTTATTATTCCCGATTGCACGGTTTTTAATTTTATTTTCCGCTTTTGTTTGCGTATTATCGCCTCTTTTGTCCATCGAAGAAATCCGAACAAGCCGCGCCGCAATATAACCCCAACCTTAATTATTCATCACTACACAAAAGGATTCCGACCGTGAAGATCGGAATCCTTCGCTCTATTGATGGCGGCAACTCACTTACGCGATTACGACAGCAAGCCTGCGGTACGAAGATTGGCAAGCAACGTGTTAAATTGCGTGACGACATCGGCGACGCTTGTTGCGTCCGCAACCGCGGCGGCAGGAGTTACTGTTCCGGCAGGACCTGTCGCACCCGTAGCGCCCGTAGCGCCCGTAGCACCGGTCACGCCCTGTATGCCCTGCGGTCCCGTTGCACCTGTTGCGCCCGTAGCACCTGTTGCGCCCGTAGCGCCCGTCACACCTTGTATACCTTGAATACCCTGTATGCCCTGCGGACCTGTCGCACCGGTCGCTCCCGTTA
The DNA here is from genome assembly GCA_022508445.1 of Clostridiales bacterium. Lineage (GTDB taxonomy): Bacteria > Bacillota > Clostridia > Christensenellales > Pumilibacteraceae > Anaerocaecibacter. The sequence continues at coordinate 32,550 of JAFLVG010000003.1, forward strand.
CGCCTTGAATACCCTGTATGCCCTGCGGGCCTGTGACGCCCGTTGCACCCGTAGCACCCGTCACACCGGTTACGCCTTGAATACCCTGTATGCCCTGCGGGCCTGTGACACCCGTTGCGCCTGTGACACCCGTTGCACCCGTTGCGCCAGTTGCACCGGTCACGCCTTGAATACCCTGTATGCCTTGCGGGCCTGTTGCGCCGGTCGCTCCCGTTACGCCTTGAATTCCCTGTATGCCCTGCGGTCCTGTGACACCCGTTGCACCCGTTGCACCGGTTGCACCGGTCACGCCTTGTATGCCTTGCACACCCTGTATGCCCTGCGGTCCCGTTGCGCCCGTTACGCCAGTAGGACCGGTAGCACCCGTTACGCCGTCTGCGCCGTCTGCGCCGGTCGCTCCCGTAGCACCTGTTGCGCCCGTTGCGCCTTGCACGCCCTGTATGCCTTGAACGCCTTGCGGACCTGTCGCACCGGTAGGACCTTGCAGACCGGGAACGCCTTGAATGCCCTGCACGCCTTGCGGTCCCGTTGCACCCGTTGACGTCACGACGAATGGGAAACTTTTTGCCCCGATCTTTTGTGGATTTTATCGCAAGTCACTTGACAGGTTGTAGTAAATGTGAATCTCACGTCCGCCGTCTGTTTCATTTCTTTTTCCTACCGTTATGAAATTTACAAGCTGTAAACACATTTCTCTTGTAAGGCTCTCGCAGTCGCAGTACGCCTTTAATTTATATATGTATTCGCAAGCGTCACGATTGTTGTGAGCATTTTCAAGCCGACTTATCAGCTCTGTGATTTTCTCTTCCGTGGCCGCCCTTTCTTTTTGATATTTATCGCAAAGGCTTGAATACAAGCTCTCATCCATGCCGTTCAGCACCCTATCCTCAAACGCCGCTTGCAACAGCTTGTCTATATCGGCAAGACGAGCGGTATGCTCTTTGAGCTGTTTTTCGACCGAACATCCGCTCTTTGACTCGCCGACCGCCCTTTCTTTTTCAAAACGCTCAATTGCCTTTTGCTCGTCTATGACGACGGAGCCTTTCATCGCCTTGATGTCGTTTAAAACAACGCTCTCTATCTCTCTTTCGGTTATGCTGTGCGACGAGCAATATTTTTTTCCGAGGTCTATATAAGTGCGGCAATAATAACCGCATCTGACGGCGTTCGAATCTTTATATGTTTTTCCGGCGGTTTTGAGTTTAAGCTTGCCGCCGCAATCGGCGCACACAAGCAATCCCGACAGCGCGTGGATATTGCCCGACTTATCCGCCTTTCCGCGCGACACCGTCCTATTCATATCCTGCACCTTGTCCCACAGCTCGCGGCTTATAATAGGTTGGTGTGCGTTTTCCTTTATTATCCGCTCGCTCGCCGGAATGTTTATCTTTTTGCGGTTTTTATAAGAAACGCCGGTGGTTTTGTGCTGAACGGTAACGCCTATGTAGACGGGGTTGGACAGAATATCCGCAACCGTGGATGGCCACCAATACGGTTTGCACGGTCTGTTCCATTTCTCGCCGTTTAACCGTGTAAAATAGCTTGTTGGGTTTTGCACTCCGTCGTCAGTCAAAATGCGCGCTATTGTCCGCGTCGAATTGCCTTCCGCGCGCAGTTCGAAAATTCGTCTTACCACCTCTGCGGCAGGCTCGTCGATGACCGCCGTTCGGTTATCGTCCTTTCCGACCTTGTAGCCGTAAGAATAATTCCAGCTCGTATATTTGCCCGCTCGCTGTTTCGCCTCCAACACCGCCCGAATCTTCTTACTCGTGTTTGCCGCATGCCACTCGTTAAACACGTTCATTATGGGCATCATATCCATTGCGGTGCTATTTCTATCCGCGGTGTCCACGTTGTCGTTGATTGCGATAAACCTAATGCCGTATGCCGGAAAAATATAGTCTATATACTGCCCGACCTGTATGTAGTTCCTCCCGAAACGCGACAGGTCTTTTACTATAATCGTGTCGATTTTCCCGGACTGCGCGTCGAGAAGAAGTCTTTTAATCTCGGGACGGTCGAAGCTCGTTCCCGAATAGCCGTCGTCCACATACTCGTCTATTACCGTTCCGCCGCGTTCAGTTGCGTACTTACGCAAAATAATGCGCTGATTTTCAATTGACACGGACTCTGTCGTCTTTTCATCGTCGCGAGATAGGCGCATGTACAAGCCCGTTTTTCCCAGAGCTTCAATCATCCGTGAACCCCATTTCCCTGTTTGCGCGCGCGACTGCGAGTTCGGAAATCACGCGGTCTACATTCTTGTCGCCCACAAAATGCCGCGTGACGGTATACTTCTTTCCGTCGATAACAAGCGTGACTTGTTCCGTCGGATAAGCCGCGTACTGCTTGATCAGTTGTTCGGGGTTTTTATTCGTTTGACCGCACATATCCATTCAATTTATATGAATTCAATATATGAAAATTTCCGCAAAACCGAGAATAGAACAATTGTGTTTCGTTCGCCGCCGACGTTTAATATTGACATAAGCTTGTTCGTGTGATATAATTTTTATATTCATCGTTCGGATTGGGAGGAGCGCTTGGTCAAATCGCAAAAAATACGCCTATATTACGGTATATTTCTTACGGTCATGACCGTGGCTGTGGGCATCGCCTTTATTGTTGCGGTGTCGCAGGTTTATTACGGAGGTTTAGCGGAAAACCCCGACTATCCGTTTGAACTAGCGCGAATCAAGAAGCACATCCTCGTGCCGTTTATACTTTTGCTGTGCTATATCGGAGCGGTAATCGGCGGAGTCGTTCTTTCCGTGCTCTATCCCATCGCCCAAAGGAAACCCGACTACAAGGATAACGGCAAGACGCTCAAAAAGCTCAAAGTGCGCATACCGGCTTCGGGCGGAGAAGACTTTACTGCGGCAAGCAACAGTGTATCCAAATACGAAAAGATCAGAATGTGCGTTTGGGGCGTCGCCTTGGCGGTGTTCCTTGCGGCAGGCATTTCCATTTTCGTGTACTCATTCAACGCCGCAAACTACCACGCCGACGCGCTCAAAAAGGACATACTCGGACTTGTGAAAAACGTTTTGAGCTGGACGGCGGCAGGGCTTGTCGTGGGAATAGCCGCCGTGATTGCCGATGAAATTTTGATAAAGCGTGAAATCGCCCAAGCGAAAACGGCAATCGTAAATGGCGATCGGGATTCGCTCCGCACTCAAAAAGAAATAACCGAAAAGGCTGTGATTGCAGCGTGCGTTTCGGCCGGCGTTGTCGTTCTTGTCGCGCTTTTGGCATACGGGCTGGCACCCGTCATTATAAAAAGCGCTTTGAACGCAACTCAAACAGTCATATATGTTCTCGTATTTGTTTTTGCCGCTATCGCCGTCGCTTGCTTTGCGGTATACCAAACGGTAAAGAGCTTCATTTCCGAAAAGGTGAACGGCATACTCATCCTCGCTTCGCGCATAGGCGTGGGCATTATTGCGGTAACGTTTATAATAATCGGCGCGATAAACGGCGGCGCGAACGACGTGCTGATTAAAGCAATCAATATCTGCACGGAATGTATAGGGTTGGGGTGAGCAAATGATCAAGTTTTTCCGTTCGATTAAAAACTGGTTTGCACGCCACATACCGACAAAACGCAGAATCATTCAGCTTTACGTCGCCTTGCTCTACAACGCCAACTTAAAGGGATTTATCAACGGCGAAATTTCCCAAAGCAAGACCAAGTACGTCTGCGTGCCGGGCATGAACTGCTACTCCTGCCCCGGCGCTGTGGGCGCTTGTCCGCTGGGCTCGCTTCAAAACGCATTCGCCCAATCTGGAACGCGCACGCCTTATTACATACTCGGCATTATAGGACTGTTCGGGCTTATTTTCGCGAGGACGGTGTGCGGCTTCCTCTGCCCCGTCGGACTGTGTCAGGAGCTGCTTCACAAGATCCCGTCGCCCAAAATCAAAAAGAGCCGCGTCACGCGCGCTCTGTCGTATCTGAAATATGTAATCCTTGCGGTATTGGTGCTTGCCGTGCCGCTTTTGTACGGCTTGCAGGGAATTGCGGTCCCGGCGTTTTGTAAATACATCTGTCCGGCAGGAACATTCGAGGGCGGCTTGGGACTTCTGTTGAACCCTGCAAACCAATCGGGAAGCAGAAATCTACTCAACATGCTTGGCGCGATATTTACTTGGAAGTTCGCCGTGCTGTTTGCGTTTATCGTCTTGTGCGTGTTCATGTACCGCCCGTTCTGCCGATTCTTCTGTCCGCTCGGCGCGATATACGGCTTTTTCAACAAGATAGCCTTCCTCGGCGTAAAGGTGGATAAAATCAAGTGTACGGACTGCGGCCTGTGCGTTAAGCACTGCCAAATGGACGTTAAGCACGTGGGCGACCACGAGTGCATACATTGCGGCAGGTGCATAAGCGTTTGCCCCGTCAAAGCAATAAGCTGGAAAGGCTCCGGCCTGTTCGATAAAAAAGACGATGAAGAGAAAAAGCAACCTGAGGCGCCCGTTCAAGAACTTCCAGTTGTCGAAGCGGCGGCAACGACAGCGACTCAAAATAACAAGCATACGAACACGAATAATATTGCGCCCGTTTTCGCTCCCAATCTCGAAGTGACGGCAGTGCCGGAAGTATCGAGCGTTATGCCTACGTCGGGCGAAAGCGACTCAAACGAAATAGAGTTCCGCTCGGGCGCGCCGCCGCCCAAGGCAAGGCGCAAGCACGCCAAGGCGTTTTGGTCACAGCTTGCGGCAAGTTGCGCCGCGCTGATTGTATTCGCAAGCGCTATACTGTACTTCAACGTATTTGAAAAATCGCAAGGCGTTGCCGATATGTACATCGGAAGCGAATGTCCGGACTTCACATTGAAAAAGTACGGCGAGGACGCTTGGGGCGATTACGAGCTTTTGAGCGACACGTTCACATTGAGCGAGCAGCTCGGAAGCGTGGTCGTTATCAACTTCTGGGCGACTTGGTGCGGACCGTGCGTGGCGGAGCTTCCCCACTTCAACCGAGTGGCGAATGAACTCCCCGAGGCGAAGATAGTCGCCATACACGGAAGCTCGACAGAGGATGTCGCGCGGTTCATAACCAAAGCGACAGACACGAAGGAAAGCTGGCGCGACTACAACATAACCTTCTTGCAGGACGAAATAGAGGGTAGTGTATGCAAAACCTTCAAAGCGCTCGGCGGTAACTCCGCATGGCCGATGACGCTGATCGTAGACAAAGAAGGCAAAATAACGTTTGTAAGGCAAGGCAGTTTGAGCTACGCAAAGCTCAAAGAAGAGGTTCAAAAAGCGCTTGACAAAGAATAATATCACAACATAAAAAGGAGAGGTAAAATACCTCTCCTTTTGTTTTGTAAGCTTTTCATTAAATGGGGGTTGCCGAGATTGTGAACTCTACGGGACCCGCAGTCCAATTCGTACTTCCCACCTCGATTGTTATGACGGTACCTGCTTTAAGCGCAATGCCGCCTGTGAGGTCGTCCTCATAATCGTTTAGCCATTTCATTTGTTCGCCGCTTTCGTCGGTATAAGTGACAACAAGCGTAGTTGTTGTCGATCTTGCGAAATACAGCGTCATATCCTCGGTCACTTCAAAGGTGTAGTATATGGATTTTACTCCAAACCTTCCCGACTGGGTTGTGTCATTAATTGTCCCGAGCTGTGTGATTGTTTTGGGATTTTGCTCGGAGCCTAACGCGTATGCCATCGCCATGTTTACGGTGTACTCCGCCGCCTCGCCGCTCTTCGATGAAAATTCAAGAATGATCGATCCCGACGCGGCAATCGTGCAAGTAAAGCCCGTTTCGTCGGAAGTAACCGTCGTCTTGTTATTCTCTTGCTCTTCGCCGTAGGCGTACCAAACAAGCTTCACGTCGTTCGAAGTCGAGGTGAACGTATATTCCGCATCGTCCTCCGCCATGAAGTTATAATAAACCGTTTTGCTTGCGGCAACGGTGACGTCGAATTCACCAACCTCTTCGATCAAATAAGGGTTATCCGCTGTTCCGAGCGGTGCGTTGTATATTCCGAACTTGTATTCGCCCGCGCCGGATTCTGTGGTTATCTTAATGAGAAGCTCGGTGTCGGTAGGCACGGACAAGCCGCCCTCCAATTGGGCAAACGTCAGTTCGTGCGATTGCTCCGAGCTGTCCGTATACTGCACGGAAACGATGACTGTGTTTTCACCGACGTAGAAGTACAGCGTTTCGTCAATTTCGCTTACGGTATAGCGGTAGTAAAGGGGTTTCACGCTGCCCGACTCTTCCGTCGTTTCGCCGCTGTTCCAACCGGCTTCCGCAATAAACGGCTTTTCGATCGAGCCGTCGGGCTCGTTGCTCTCTTCCTCTACGGTGATTGTATAAGTTTCGGCAGCACCGTTCTTGGTCGAGAATACAAAGTAATACTGCGTATACCAATCGGCTACAATCGTGCACTCGAAGTCGGTGTCGGTGGACTCTGCCGTGTCGCCGTCGGTCGGATCGTAAGAGACATACCACTTGAACGCGACATTGGTCGAGGCCGACTTAATAGTAACGGTAACGTGAATGTTTCTTTCGAACAAGTAATACACTTTTCCGCCGGCGGGAACCTTGACGTCAAAGCTCGACTCGCCTTCTGCTAACTCAATGGGGTTTTCGATAACTCCCGAAGGGGCATAATAACCGCACCACACGATCCATTCCTTGCCCTTGGGCAGTTGAATGCCGTACATCTCCATCTGATTCAAGAATCCGGCATTCTGCATGAAAACGTTGAAGAATTCGATAAGCTCATCGGTTATGGGGTAGCAACCGTCATCGTTTGCGGCATTTGCATAAGCGCTGACAAGCGGATAATAGTTGTAGGAATAGGTTTTTCCGTCGCCGAACGTGAACGACTGACCTTGTTCGTATATTTGCATAAAGCCCGCGTCGAGAAAGCGCGGAGGCTGTTCGTCGTTGCCGAGAGTGGCGACCAACGTATATCCGTTTTCGTCGCCGACATGGTAGTAGCCGTTCGCGTCCTTAACGAAATCAAACGGACCGTCGTAGATATCGATGTTTATAAACTTACCTTCTTGGTTGGCATAAGCGTCAAGCGCATGTGCGGGCTCTTTGTCCACCGTTTCGGGACCTTGTTGCTCTTCGAGCTTTCCGACGTACTCGAAGCACACCAAAAAGTCCTTATCTACGTCTGCCGCGTTTTCGAGCGCGACCTCGAAATAGCACATTCCGCCTTCGTTCCTGACAAGTTCTTTGCTAACCTTAAACTCGTACAAGAAGTTTTTATCGGTCGCCGAAACGTTGTCGTTTTTGTAATCAGCTTCGCCGGGATTGTAAATGGTCGTTTCCACAGAGCCCAAAAGCTGGGTTACGGACGCGTCGACGCTACCCACCGAATAGACCTTGTATTTACCTGCCTCTTCGGCTTCGAAAGCAAAGTAAATGTTATCTGTCGAGGTGAATTTGACCTTGTATGCACCTTCTCCGACTTGATAGGGATCGAAAATGCTTAAATCAAAAATTGTATCACCCAAGCTCTCGCTGTAACCGCCGGTGCCGGTGCCCGTTGTCGGAACGGTTGACTTTTCGGAAAGCTTTATCGTTACGCTTTCGTTCTTTTTCATTCTGGTCTCCGGATATGTAAGATATACCGGAAGATTTTGCAGGTGAATCTCTATGAGATTGGCGTTTTTGTTCTCTACGTGTTTGCCTATTTGAAGAAACACAGTTCCGTTGCTGTCGGTCGGAACGGGTGAATAGCAAGTAGACAAAATGCCGTCGTCTCCGACTTCACAGGGTTGCACGAGCGCCGTGGTGTACGGCGAGCCGTCGGGGCCGATAACCGTGACGGTGTAGCCTGCTTTCTTTTCTTCGTCTTCGCCGCATGCGACAAACGCAAAGACCGAAAAGACCATTGCCACTGTCAGCAAAACTATCAGCCATTTCTTTGCAAAGTTTTTCATACTATATCTCCTTTAAAGGGTAATAACATATTAACCGTTATCCGGCGTTGGGACCGAAATATTCGAAGTGCGCGCAAAGCCGTATCCAATCTGTGTCGAGCTCGGGGAAGCCGCCGATGCGCTTGCAGAACATGTCGAGCGCGTCGCGCAATTCCCATGTAAGCTGTACGCATCCCCTATCGGCATATCCGCGCGACGCAGTGCCTTTAAACGCCTTTGCGTCATTGTAATACTTTCTGACAATTATGGTGTAATCTTTATACCGCGATTCGTCAATGCCGTACTTATCGTCGTACTGCCAATAGGTCTGATCGAAGAAATTCAGATATAAAGCTTTAAGAAGGTCTGCAATTTCGCCGATAGTCGTGCAGGCGGTAAATTTCTCTATAACAAGCTCGTCGTCGATATACACGTTATCGCCGTAGGTATAATACAGACTTTCGAAAAGCGCAATCCAATCTTCCGCGGTAAGGCTCGCTCCTTTTATATCTACAAGTCGCGTATCGTCTCCCCAACCGGCTTCGGAAGGTCTGAGCACTTGCCACATATCCGAGAAAATCTCGCTGAGAGTTTTCAGAATTTTGTTCTTATCGCTGTAAGAAAAGCACAGTTCCAGCGACCCTTGATCGAAGAAGCGCGCGCCCGTAAGGAAATCCACGTAAATGGGATCGGCGATGTTTGCGATATACTCGCCATTCACCTTCACGTAATTGCCGCTGGCGTCCTTTTTGGCGTTGTAATACTTGTTATCCACCAGCACGGGCTGAACGTTCATATAGTTTGCAATCGTCGTCATTTTGTCGTCGGTCGTGGTAAAGTAATCACGCGAGGCGTACTGCCATACATAAGCCTCCGCGCCGAGATACTCCGTCGTAAAGGTATATTCACCAGTGCCGCCTATGTCGGCAAAGCAGGTCGCTATGATGTAGCGCACTCCCTTTTCCAAATAGTATGTCATTACGAAGTTGAACTCTTCGTTCGCGTTTTCAAGTTGACTATCGGTTTCTACGAGCAGTTTGTCGTCGAATGTGTAAAGCCACGCCATGGTGTCGCTCAATAATTTGCTCTGCGAACGGAAGCGGTACACGCCGCTCTTTTCGGGTATAAAGACATATTTGATTCCTCGCGGCACAATCAGACGATCGAGAAGAACTTTGTTCTTGTACTCGGCAGGGATGTTTTTCAGATCGGAAAACTCACTGTCGTAAGCTGCGACGGTCGGAATTGCGGTTATGTTGAGCAGTCCGCGAACGGGATTGCGCTCGGGCGTGTTTATGCCCGTGTCGTTTGTGTCGGTGCCGTAGTGGTCGAAATACTTGCAAAGCTCCAACCACATTCTGTTGTCAAACACCTTTACGCGCGTTGCGATGAACTTGTTCAAAAGATTTATCAAATCGTCGTTGACGACCGTAAGCCCGTAAAGCTCGGAGCTGTTTGCCGCCTGTGCCCACAGCGCTATGGCGTCGGTATCGTCCAAAAGAGGGTCGTAATCGGGATCGTCGACGTCCACTGTGTTATAATCGAAGTACCCGTTGATTGCAAACTCGGATACGCTCCACTCGGTTTTCAATCTGTTGTTAAACTGCGTATAATTCATCAAATCGGCCAAGATGTAAGGGCCGTTGACGGAATCCTTGTGGTAAAATCCGTCCGCGTCGCGAACTACGGTGATATATTGCTCGAAGCCGTTGCCGTCATAGCCGCGCGCCGCTTGCCTAGGCATATCCAAGGACGGAATGTCTATTTCGGGTATTGATATAAGGCGCATGTTCTTTATGCGCACGGTGTCCGCACCCTCGCTGTACATGTCGTCCTTGTAGTACATCAAGCCCAAAACGTAATCGCCCGGCTCATCGGCCACGATCGCGTAGCAAGGCTGCCATTTGCCCCACTGCTCGGTGCCCGTGTATTCATAGACGAGGGTATTGTTCACTATGACATAGAAGTAATCGGCCAAGTTCTCGCACGACCACTGCAAATCGAAGAGAAGCACGACCTTGCCGTTTGCGCTGTCGATGTCGCTTTCCGGTATCGTAACCTCGGTGTAAATGGTCGCAAACGAGTAATTGACTCCGTGGTTTGCGGGATAAATATACTTTTCGTCGCCCGTTCCGCCGACAAGCCACGGCCAAGAATATTCGGCGTCCTTTGCCTGCGTTTCGGGGTAGTACGAGCCGTTAAAGCCGACGCCGTTTATCGCATCTTCTATCTCCGACGAAGCAGGCTGACTCACTGTGGGTTTTTCGCGCTCCTTCTCCTCGCCTTCCGACGGGTCGGAAGGCCCGACGCCCGAACCGCCTTCCTGAACGTAGTCATCCGAAGTGTACTTTGCAAAAAGAGAAGCAAAGGTGGCTTTGTCCATACTTCCGACGTGCATATATGCAATAACGCCGTAGCGGTCGACAATCACGGTTACGGGAATGGACGAAAGCGCAAAGTGCAACGCCATCTCGTTGCGGTCGGTGTCGTCCATGGACAACGGAAAAGTCAAGCTGAAAGTGTTTCCGGCCCCGTCGATGTATTCCTCCGCCCTGAGTTCTCTTACCTGCGAAAGTCTGTTTTCGCCCATGACGGGTACGTTTATGCCGAAAACTTCCGCGTACTCCTTGTATTGTCTGTACGCAAGTTCAAGCTCGGGCATTTCGTTCATGCACGGAACGCAGTTGACGTTCCAGAAATTGAGAAGCACCATTCTCTTCGACCGCAACACGTCGGACAGCGTGTATTGGACGTCCTTGGTTTTGTCGGTGGAGTCGGTTATGGTAAAGTCATACATAACGTCACCGTGTCTGTACACTTTGCCGTCCGGAATCTTTTCCTGTATTACCGTCGACGTCGCCAAAATAACGAGCGAAAAATCCTTGGCAGATGTCTTATATCTGTTTGTTTCCACAAGGGTATATCCGAGCGGAAGGTTGGTCACGATTATGTCGTACTCGCCCTTATTCGCTTTGAATGTGAACTTACCTTTACTATCCGTTTGACCGGCGGCGACCGTGGATTCGGTCGAGGTGGCAGTGACCGAAACGTCGGGCAGTCCGAGTCCGCCCATACTCGTAACGTAAATCGAATAAGTTACTTTCCCGTCCTCATTTTCAGAGCCGCAAGCCGTGGCAAGCACAGAACACAGCAAAAGCGCGACGGTCAATATGGTGAGTACAACTTTTCGCACTCTATTGCTCATTTTGACGTTTACCTCCTCGTCGTTTTCTGAATAAGCCAAGGGCACCTGCAATTTTGTATATTGTACTATTTTACATGATTTTAACTCGTTTGTCAATTATATTAATAGGTTAGCGATAATCAGTCGCAGATTAAAGCCGCATAAAAATAAAGACGGGACTCTTGCCCGTCACATCAAGTTCACAATCTTTCCCATTTGTCGTGGGCTCGGTAGCGCCCGTGACACCGTTCATTCCGGGATATCCGCGAGGGCCGATGGGGCCGGGCGCGCCGGTCGGGCCGGTAGGACCTACGCAGCACTGAGTCGGACGAGGCGGATACGGGCAGCTCGGCTTATCGCCGTCGCACCCGCACTCACAATCACGATCGTAGTCGTCGCAATCGTTGTCGCACTGTCTGTTGAAGAAATTGAAAAACATATTGACCTCCTTTTGTGTTTGTTTTTTCTAATAGTAGCCGTAGCTCAATCGCGCTGTTTTCTTGTTTGCGGAAGCTTGAAGCCCAAGCCCTTAAAATACGCGTCGTTGGCAATCACGCTCGGATGATCGGGGCGGAGCTTTCTCGCTCTTAAATGATAGCGGAACGCTTTTTTTGCATCGCCTTTTCTATCGTAGCAAACGGTCAACCACACGAGCGGAACAAATCCGTAATACTCGCCTTTTATAAACGCGCCGCCGTCGAGGTCGGGTTTAGAACGCACCGCGCACTCATACCAGAACGTCGCACTGTCATAATCGTTTCGGGCCAAAAACAGCGAGCCTATTTCGCAACACGCCTCGCCGTTCGGCGGACCGTACTCCAAACACCGCAGTGCCGAAGAGAGCGCGCCGCCTGCATTACCGGTCATTCCGACACACCGCGAAAGCATCAAGCACGCGTCGGCCTTGTTTACGTCGAACCCGTTGGGCATATCGAGAAATGCGGAGAATTCCGCGGCGGCGTCCGTGTAATAACCGTTATAGTAAAGTTCGCGTGCGTAGTAATACCTTTCACGCGGTTCAAACGTGACGCCTTCCGTGCGCATACGCCTGTAAATGTCGAGATTGCGCGTTGTATTTGCGCGCCCTTCCGGTTTTTTGTGTAAGATATGGAAAGGAAGCCTTTCGACCTTTCCGTGCGGAACGACCGCCTCATGCACACGACCGCGCCAAAACAGCTGTGAGCTTTTGCGCATAATCCGCTCACGGTAGTAAGAAAAAGTCGGCTTGCCGCGCTCATCGATAGCGGTAACATACGGAAGCATGTAAACGTCCGTCGTTCCGTCCGCGATTCGTTTGAGCTTGGTAATATAGCTTGCGGTGCGGACGGGCACAATGTCGTCCGCATCCAGCCACATCCAATATTCGGACTCGACCTTTTCAAGCGCAAAATTTCGCGCCTTGGAAAAGTCGTCGCACCACTCGAAGTCGTACACCTTGTCGGTATAGCGCCGCACGATGTCTTTGGTGCCGTCCGTCGAGCCTGTATCGACAACGACTATTTCGTCGGCAAACCCTGCCGCGCTGTTAAGCGCACGGGCAATCACCGCGCTTTCGTTTTTGACAATCATACACAGTCCGATAGTCATATCATTCTCCGTAATTCCGTCTATTCCATGATATGTGAAAAACCCCGATAAAGTGACGTAATACTTCATTAAATTATTTCGTTTAGTCTATTGAGTAAAATCGTCGCATACAATGACGGTATGAAAGATATCAAACCGATAGCCCCGCCCTGCAAGTTCACGTCGCACGCGTTCAGCATGACCGACCGCAAAAAAGCGACGCTCACCGGCGTCGCCAAAGTCGACAGCGCGAGCGAAACGGAAATCATCCTGTCCACCTGCCTCGGTCGGCTCGTCATAAACGGCTCGTCGTTGCAAATCGTCAAGTTCGACGACAGCGACGGCAACCTCGCACTGACGGGAAACATAGACGCGGTCAAGTACGCACAGGCCAAACAGTCGCTTTTGAAGCGTATTTTCAAGTGAACGAGCTGTACTCGTTTTTATTCTGTATCGCGCTCGGCTTTGCCGCAAGGCTGATTTTTCTTTTGGCGAACGCGCTGGCAAAGCGCACCGACCTTTTGCCCGTGACCTTTATTCTGGACGCTTTGACCGTGCTGATTGTCGGCGGCGGCTTCACCGCGTTTGTAATTCTGTCGGGTGCAGTTCTCGCCCCGTACATGTTCGCCGCTCTTCTTTCCGGCTACTTGTTCACTTATTGGATAACAAAGCGCAAAGCGTCAAAATCCGCCGATAAAAACAAAAATGCAAAACCAAATCGCAGAAAACATCCGAAACGTAATATCGGGTAAGCACCCGAATTTTTTATTTGCGACGTTACGCACTTATACTCGGTGATAAATCGAACTAATTTTCCGCAAATTGTATTTGTTGGGGTTGCACTGCTTGACAGTGTTTTTCCTATTTGTTAAAATATTTCTAACTAATAAGAAAACTCATGATGCGGTAAATTCATGAAACGAATGATTTTGGTAACGTCGCCGCCTGCGTGCGGCAAGACCTACATTTCCAGGCAGCTTGCCAAAAACCTCAAACACGTTGTGTATTTGGATAAAGACACGCTCATTCCTCTTTCCAAGCAGATCTTTCGGGTGGCGAAAAAGCCGTATGACCGTAGCTCCGACTTTTTCGAAGAGCAAATCCGCGACTACGAGTACCAAGTTATACTCGATCTCGGATTCGAAGCGCTTTTGTACGACGACACCGTGCTCATCAACGCGCCTTTCACGCGCGAGATACGCAATCCCGAGTACATCAATGAGCTTACCGAAAAGCTCGCCAAATATAACGCAAGACTGACTGTGATCTGGGTGGTAACCAACCCGTCCGTATGCAGAGAGCGCATGCTCAAACGCAATTCCGACAGGGATCTCTACAAGATAAAGCACTGGGATGAGTATATTAAAACAGTAGACTTTTCAATTCCGTCATACCTCGACAATCCGGACGTCAAAGACGATTTGCTCTTGTTCTACAATTCATCGGAGGCCGAGTACGTCAAATCTATGCACGACGTAATTTCCGTGCTCGAAGACGAAGGCGAATAGAAGAAAAGATCATACATACGATAATGAACACCATGACAACTCCTCAACAAGAAGAAAACAGCGTAATTTCGGAAAGCGCGTCGCTTCCGCCGAGAACGGACACAGGCATAGGACATCACGCTCATGCCGATTTTCGCGCGGCGTTTGCCTCCGTTACGCGTACAGACAAGATTCGTGCGTTCTTTATGCTGGGTGCGGCAGGCGTTACAATGGCCGTTTTGCTGTTGTCGCGTCTAATCTGGCTGTTCGAGCCCATACTCGATAAAATATATTACGGTACGCTTTCGGAGATTGTTTATTATATAATCCTCGGCGTTTTGTTCACGGGCTACATCGTCGGATTGCACTTTTTTATAAAAATAATGTGCGGTGAGCGAATATTCATACCCAAAAAATCGGAAATGGATATTCCGCGCACGCTCGGCGTAATAGCCGTTGCCGCAATAGCCGTGTTCTTTACGAGCGCAGGCTTCAAGTTTAAGCTCAAATTCCAAGTGGAAATGGGTACGGGCGTCACAATGGCGACCGCGCTCACCAACATAGCCGTATATTTTTACTATGCGTTCCACCTGTGGCTTGGTCTTGCTGCAGCGGAACTCGTCCAGCGCGCGATGAGCAAGCTCTTTCCCGCCAAGTTTACTGTGCCGTGGGGCGCGATATTCCTTGTAACTCTGTACGGGCTTCTCGAATTTATTTTCGAAACGACAACTACCTCGCACTTGTACCCGTGGCTGTATTACCTATTTACTTACGCTTATGCGGCAATATACGTGCTGACCGATAACAGCTTTCACCTGACATATTGGGCGTCGATAATAATATTGGTGATTTAACATGAACGAAGAGCAAAACACGATAAAAGAAAAAGCGCGCAGATTCTTCACAAAGCTCGGTACTGCGCTTCTCGAATTCGCAAAGCGCAATTACTTGATGTGCGCTTATGTCCTTGCCGCGGTGTTCATCGAGCTTACCGGCATAGCTGTGACCGCCGGCAAATTCTACATGACCGCGCCGTGGATCTACCTCACTCTTCTCGCGCTCGTTTGCCTTATTTCGCAATTTTTGCCGGGACACAAATCGCGGTACGCGGTGTTTCTTTCGGCGCTCATTATCAACTTCATTCTCGATCTTGTCTTCATCGTAGTGTTCGACAGCACGGGCGGCACGGTGTTCGACTATGCCATGCTCAACCTTCGTCAAGACGCCATGATGATCGTCGAGAGCTTACCGTTCAGCTTTACCTATATCTTTGTTTCCGGACTCATAATTGCGCTGTACGGAACTATCGGTTTTATGATGATAAAGCGCATGCCGGCGCCCAAAACAAACAATTCGGTCAGAATAGCAACGGCGTCTCTCCTCTCCGTCGTTGTGGGCGGAAACGTTTTACTGTCGTACTTTTCCAATTACAGATACGACTCCAACGATTTGCGCTACATGCTGTATCAGACCGAAACAGGCACTTACTCCAACAAGGGTATTGTCGGCAATTTCTACAACGAGCTCGTTCGCGGCATTTGGTTTTCCGATATAGACATAGGCGACCGTCAAGAGCTCCACGACTTCATTTATCAAAGCCAAACGGAGCCTACGGCGTGCTACGGCAAAGCGAGCGATTACAACGTCATTACAATGCTTTGCGAAAGCTTTGAGTGGTTTACGTTCCTCTACGATGCGGAGCGTTATCCCAACGGATATGCGCGAAGCTCCGCAGTAAAAGCAAATAATAAGAATGTTTATTCGGTCACAAAGAACCTGAAAGTTCTGTTCCCCAACCTTTACAGACTGTATGAGGGTGACTCGACTGTTGTTCTCGACAATTCGTACTCGCTCAACAAAACCGACATATCCGAAAACGAATCGATTATCGGGTGCTATCCGCTTTACGAATACATCAACTATTCATATCCCAAAAACACATTGCCGTTCAGTCTGCCCAACATTCTTAAAAACCTGTACGGCGTCGAGAGCAATTCCTTCCACGACGGATACAGGACGTTCTACAACCGCAACGTTCACCATGTCAACGCGCTCGGCTTTAACAGCTACACCGCCGCCGAGGATATGAGTTTCAAGGACGACGACACAGGTCTCGGCGAGCGCAATCTCGATTCGCAGATGATCGATTCCACCAAGGAAAAGATGTTCCCCAACGACCGTAGGTTCAACACGTTTATAACCACAATCACCCAGCACGGACAGTACGCGTACCGCGACAACCTCAAAGAGTATTACAACAAAATGGACGCGCTCGGCATACTTCCGTACATCGAAGACGACGACGATGCAAATGCGTTGCGCTTCTATTGCGCCGCCGGCATGGACCTCGACAAGGCAATCGGCATAATGCTCGACTACCTCGAAAACACAGACTGCGTAGACGAACACGGCGTTCCCCTACTCGACTCCAACGGCAAAAGAATAAAGCTCGCCGACAGAACGCTATTGACGATATTCGGCGATCACAACTGCTACTATCAAGGTGTGAGCAACTATGTCAAGAACATATACTCGCCGAGCGCTTCCAACTACACCGAGCTGTACCGCGTTCCCGTCATGATGAAGGTCGGCAATCAAAAAATGGGTAATCCTCATATCAAGAAGTTCACGTGCGTGTTGGATATTTATCCCACCATACTCGATCTTTTGGGTATTACCGTGTTTTCCAATCTTACGTACGGCGTAAGCGCGTTCTCCGAAGAGCAGTCCATACTTTATTCGCGCGCTTACAATAAATTCCTTACGGACAAAATATACTTTAACAGCATGAGCAATCTTATCTACAAAGCGCCGGGCGTGGATTCGGATTACGTCGACTACATCGAAGAAAAGGCTACCGGACTGCTCGAAAAAATATCGCACATCAACCGCATATTCGCGGCCGACTTCTTCAAGGCCGACAAAGGCAGAGAATACTATAACAGACTCAAATCAATAAACGACGATTTAACTTTATCCACGCTTCGAAAACAAGCCTCGGCGGCATAGCTATCGGAGAAATGATTGTGACAAACCTTGCCACTGCGTTCGTTATCACGCCGTTTATCGGCGCGTCGGAATTTTCGCTTACTATCGCGCTTGTCGTCTTCGTTATGCTGACGGCGGTTTTGCTCGCCGTTCTCATACTTTTGTGCGCAAGCAAGAGCTTCCGCTCGTTTTTCTTCCGCGACGCCGCAAAAAAGAAAAAAACCGCAAAGAAGAAGCAAGCGGCGGAAGAGCAAGGACATTCGTCCGCTTCCGATAACAATCACGCAAAACAAACTAAGGCCGAAAGCTACAATCGTGCACGCAAGACTGTGAGAAAAACGCCCAAACAGTCGGAGCCCGATATTTTCGACGGCGTAATAACCGTTCCGCTCGGCGTTATCGCGCCTGACGTAAACGAACAAAAGAAAACCGAGAGCGCAAGCAAACAGACTACCTCCGACAAACAACGAAACAAATCCAAGGTCGGCACTAAAAAACACAGATAACGGAGTAGGCAGTGAATAAAGCAAAAAACAATACTCGCACGCTCAAGCTCTTGCTTTGCGGCTGTGCGACGGGAATAGCCTGCGGCGTAGTTATATCGCTGTTTTTGGTATGCGCGCGCATTGTGATATCGTTTGCTTTCGGCATGTACCGCAACGCAAATTTTGCCCTAGCTATTGTTTGCGTTATTTTTCTCGTACTTACATGCTGTCTTATCATGGCCGTTTTGCAGACGCTCGTTCCGTCAAGTCGAGGCAGCGGCATTCCGCTTGCCGAGGGCTGTGCGAGAGGCATACTTAAAGTGAAGTGGCTACGCACCGCCGCCGCACTGATTGCAGGGAGCTTGCTTTCATTTTTGAGCGGCATGCCGCTCGGCAGCGAAGGTCCGTCGATTGGAGTCGGCGGTCTTATCGGCGACGGCATCGGCAAGGCGGCAAACAAATCGGCGTCGTCCGAATTTCGCAGGTATTTGATAACGGGCGGATCGAGCGCCGGTCTTGCGGTGGCGTTCAATGCGCCGCTTACGGGCGTTGCATTTGCGCTCGAAGAGACGCACCGCAGGTTTTCGCCGAACATTTTGCTTGCGGCTTTTTCCGCCGTCATACCGGCGATACTGACGTCACAGCTCTTGTATTGGGGATTGGGACAAAGCGCGTATTTACATTCGATCGGCGTGCGTGAAGGATTTACCGTACTGCCTTTCCTCGCCCAGACCGCATACGGTAGCGTGGGCGCATTCTTTTCGGTGTGTTTGATTGCGGTCATCTGCGGTGCGCTGTGCGCCGCGCTCGGCGTTGCGTTCAACCGCGTAATCGCACTGCTTGGCAAGCTGTTTTCACGAATTAAAAGTAACGCGCTTAGGCTTTTGCCTGCGTTCGTACTGACGCTTGTTTGCGGTCTTATCTTGTACAAGACGATAGGCAGTGGCGAAGCTATGCTCGACGGCGTGATAGAACACCCCGTGCTGTGGTTGATGTTTGTGCTTCTATTGGTGCGGTTTGTCATCACGGCGGTGGCGAGCGGAAGCGGCGCCACGGGCGGACTGTTCATTCCCATGATAGCGATAGGTGGGCTAATCGGAGCAATCGCGGCAGACGTAAGCAAGCGTTGCGGCCTCGATTCTACATATGCGCCAAACGTAATCATGCTGTGCGTTTCGGCATACTTCGCGGCGTCGGTGCGCGCGCCGATAAGCGCAATAGCAATGTCTGTCGAGCTTACCGCGAGCTTTGCAAACCTCCTGCCCTGCGCTATTGCGGTTGCGGTCGCGACAGCCGTTGCCGGCATTACGAGAACAGAGCCTTTATACGAGCGAATGATGCGCGATCTTCAACACAACGCTTCTCTTCCCGTGACCGCGAAAAACTTGACCGTGCGCGGCGTCATTGCGGAAAACTCGATGATAAGCGGAAAGCTCATACGCGACATTCTGTGGCCGTACAACGCGCTCGTTACAGAACTCGAAAGAGGCGACCGTGATATCGTTCCCGACGGCGAAACCGAACTCATGGACGGTGACATTCTGACAGTACGCGCAGAGCTTGTCGATCCGCAATACTTTATGGAAACAATCACCGATTACATTAAGCTAATCGATAGCGAAACTTGTAAGCAACAAAGCGAATAACATAAAAACAAAACAACAGACATAAAAAGCGACGGAACGTATATTCCGTCGCTTTTGAATTTATCTTCAATTATATTGGCGTTTGCTTAATAGCTCGCTTTAAGCACCGCGCGAATCTCGTCCACCGTAAGCACTTTATATCCGCCTTCCATGACGAGCGTGCTTTTGACTATGCCTTCGAGCATGTCCTTCGTCGCGCCGAGCTCTGTAATATTCATTACAAGCCCTATGCTCTTCATCCAGCTCTCCATTGCCGACAATCCCTCGGCGGCGACCTGCTCTTTGGTCTTGCCTTCGGGCGAAACGTCCCAAACATTTACTGCGTAACGCGCGAACTTGTCAAGGCCGTAAGGCATGATGTATCGGTAGTACGGCATGGAAACAGCCGAAAGCGTCATGCCGTGCGTTGCGTCGGTGTGCGCACCGACAGCTTGACCGAACATGTGTACCATCCAGTCGGTGGTTTTGCCCTTTGCCACAAGCGTGTTGAGCGCCCACGTCGCAATCCACATGATATTACTCCGCGCTTCGTAGTCGGTGGGATTTTTGACAGCGATGTTTGCGCTGTGAATGAGCGAGCGCAAAAGTCCCTCCATAATGTAGTCGGAGGTGTTGTCGTCAGTACCAGAAAAGTACTGTTCGAGAATGTGCGACATTATGTCGTATATGCCCGAAATCATTTGATACTTGGGCAGAGTGAACGTAAATTCGGGATTGAGCACTGAGAACTTGGGGAACACGTTATCGCCGAAAACATGCCCGATTTTCAACTTTTGCGCATGGTTTGTTATAACCGCGCCGCCGTTCATCTCACTGCCCGTGCCCACCATTGTGAGAACGCATCCGACGGGCACGACGTCGCACGTCACATCGTCGAACTTAATAAAATACTTCTCCCACGCGTCTTCGTTGCAGTTGACAGAAACTGACACCGCTTTGGCGTAATCGCAAACCGAACCGCCGCCGACGGCGAGTATTAGATCGGCTTTTGCCGCTCTCGCCCGTGCAATCCCCTCGTTGAGCTTGTCCACGGTCGGATTGGGCATTACCCCTCCGTCCTCGAATATGTTTTTGCCGTTGGCTTTGAGAATGTCAACGACTTTATCGTATATACCGTTCTTCTTGATCGAGCCGCCGCCGTAAACGAGCAAGACGTTTTTGCCGTACTTAGGAAGCTCGTCGTTCAAGCCGTTTAAAGCGTTGTCGCCGAAATACAGCTTGGTCGGGTTTGAATACGTGAAATTCCCTAACATAATCGAAATCTCCTTTTTATTGATTGTTTACTGCTTTGTCGGATCTTTCAAGTCGTCGCGCACATAAAGCCCGGGAAGCTTGGGAAAGAATATGCCCATTTCTTTTGCCGCCCGCTTCAAATCCGCCGGCACGACGAATTTGTCTTTTGTGGTGTTGATGTCAAAGTATTTTATTCTGCCGCCGCCGACCGAGCCGTAGAGCGGCACCCCGTCTTTAAACACTATTTTGCTCTTGAATCGTTTATCGTTTAACGTAAACGTACCCTTATAAATCTCCTTGCCTTCCTTTACGATTCGCATGTCGGCAACCATGTCGGCAAAGAAATCGAACTTGTACTGCAAGCAGCTCATCTGTGCGAGCCTTACCGCCTCGCCCCTATCCACTTCGATATTGTATTCGCCGTCCGAAAAGCCCGAACGCGTTTTGGACAGCACCTGAAAACAATACCGCTTGTTGCTCTGTTTGTCGAGATATGTGTACTGCAAAAAGCTCATGGGCTTGACCGCACGGAGCGTGTAGTTATAAACGACGAGCGTAATCACAAGCACAATTCCGATTATGACAAACACCGTGGCAAGCGTACCGTGAAGCACCATGGTGAGAATGAGCGAAGTAAGCGCACTTGCTCCCATGAATAGGTTGAGTAAAATTTGCAACGACGTTGTTGTATACACGTCGTTGCGCACGCTCGTTATCTTTTCCGCGCGCTCACGAAGTGTGCGGTGAAAGCGCTCGCGCAAATCGTCGGGCTCGTTCGTTTTCGGCTGTTCTGCCGATTGCTCGACCTTTTCTTCCACTTAGCATTTCTCCATATCGTGGCCGTCGGGGTATTTGCCCGTGAAGCAAGCTTCACAATACCGTCCGCCGAGACCTACGCGCTCGAACGCCTCTATCGGCAGGTATCCGAGCGAATCGGCGTCTATCGACTTTCTGATTTCCTCGATGCTCATGCGTACCGCCGCGAGCATTTTCCGTTCGGGTATGTCCGAGCCGTACGGGCAGGAATATACAAACGGCGGCGAAGCTATGCGCATGTGCACTTCTTTTGCGCCTGCGTCCTTGACCAAGCGTATGAGGTTCGCACATGTTGTGCCGCGAACTATTGAGTCGTCCACAAGCACCACGCTCTTGCCCTCAATCGCGCCGCGAAGAGCGTTGAGCTTAATCGAAACCGCTTCCCTGCGTATTTCGTCCGTGCCCTTTATGAACGTTCTGCCGACGTAAGAATTTTTCATCAATCCGTCGACATATCTAATGCCGCTCTCGTACGAATACCCGAGCGCGAAATGCAAGCCCGAGCTGGGCACGCCGATAACTATATCCGCTTTTGCCGGCGCGGCTTTATAAAGCTCCCTGCCTATATCGATACGCGCTTGATAAACGCTTTTGCCGTCAATATACGAATCGGGCCGTGCAAAATACACAAACTCGAACACGCACTGCGCAGGCTTCACCTTGTCAACGTCGTCGGTGTAATGCGTAACGCCGTTATCGTCTATCTTGATTAGCTCGCCGGGCTTGACGTCGCAAATCGTTTGTGCGTGAATGACGTCGAATGCCGCCGTTTCGGACGCGAAATAATATGTATTGCCGCGCTTGCCGAGCGACAGCGGTTTGAATCCGTATGGATCGCGCACCGCTATCAGTTTTTTGGGACTCATGACCACAATCGAGAACGCGCCTTTGAGGCGTTTAACAGTTGTCATAACCGCCGCTTCCGCGCTGGGCGTTTGCGTACGCGCAACCGCTATCATGTTCATCACCATTTCCGCGTGGCTGGACGATTGAAAAATCGCGCCGCGGTGTTCGAGTTCGGAACGCAGTTCGTCGTAGTTGGTTATCGTGCCGTTCATGGCAATGGTCATCGTACCCTTGCAGTAGCGTGAAACTATGGGCTGTACTCCGTCGTTCTCCTCTCCGGTGTATCCGTAAAGAACATGCCCGACGCCGATTTTGCCTTTGAGCGTCGGAAGATTATCCTTGTTGAACACCTCGTTGACAAGCCCCTTGCCCTTTACCGTGTACAGCTTGACATAATCGTTGGTAACAATGCCGCAGCTTTCTTGGCCGCGGTGCTGTAACGTGTACAGACCGTGATAGAGATCGATTGCAACGTCGCCGCCGTCGAAATCGTATGCGCCCATTACTCCGCATTCTTCGTGTATCATAAGTTTACCGCCTCACTGCTCGGAAATTTAGCAATTTAATAATACCATATTTTCACATAGCTTGGCAAGTTTTTTAACCGTCGTGTATCTACTATAATCATTTATTTTACGCGACTCCCAAGCAACGTCATTGCTATAATATTTTGTCGAGGCTTTGAGATTGCTTACATATTGCAGTTCATCTTTCAATATTGCACAAAACAAAAACATCTCCGCATTTGTGAGCGGAGATGTTCTTATTGTTGCTATTTGCACTTACTAGACTAAGTCGATTCTAATCGAGGAGATTCCGCCGCTGTTATCAAGTATAAGGGTGAAGCGGTACATTCCTGTCTTTTCGCACACCAGATTGTCTGAATCCGATGCCTTTATAATTCCACCGTTTGTGTTATTAGCTGTAACTTGCTTGTTGTCGGCCCAACCGGTTTGCGGCGACTGTCCGTGCGCCTTGGTGAGGAAGCCGAACTTCACGCCCTCGGTAAACGAGAATTCAAACGTCAGCGTGCCGGCCTTCTTATCGGAAAGAACGAGCCTGTCTTCCCAGTCACCGGAGAACGAGCCGTGAATAAAGATATCATACGCTACTTTAACTTCCTCCGCTTCGCCGTTGCGCACAAACGAGAGCTTCCTAGTACCTGTATTTATGGTCAAGGTGTAGTTACCGCTTGTGCGTACAACAACATTGTGGTTACCGTCACCGCTCTCTGCAAAGTATTTGGTATTGCCGGTATTGCCGATAAGAGTTGTATAATCATACGCACCGTTCCATTCACTGCCCACTTTGAGTATCTTGAACTCATTGCCCGCATACAAATCAACCGTTATCGAGAACGTTTTGTCGGTTATCTTTTTAAGATGTATGTTTTCGGGTATCAAGCTGACACTCGCTATGGTTTTCCAATCAAGCCCCAATGTTGCGGAAGAGCCTACCATATAGTACGGTGAAGCGGAGAGATCCTCTTCGACTTTGGGAAGCTCGCCGGTCGATTCACCTTCGATCCACAACTTTTTGTAATCGAAGTTAGTGATATCGGTAGCGCCGTAGTTATAGTAGAATGTGTATGTTCCTGCGGCGATAATGACGTTCTTTCTATCCGACGACAACTGCGCCTTTACCAATTCGGCCTTGCCGAAATGGGCAATGTCGACTGTCTTGCCGCCGAGAACTATGGTAAGCTCTTTTGTGCCGCCCGAGCCGATTACGACGTTTTCCGCCATAACCTCCATCGCAGCAAGATTTTGCGTAATATCGTTTTTCTTGACAGACTCGACATAAATGCCGTCGTTGCCTTGTATTTGTGCCCTTTCGAGCTCTTTTACATAAATAACATGCGAACTGAATCGATAGAGCACGTTGATTATGGAATTGCTGATGTCGGCGCCTTCCGCGAGTCTCAACAATTTATCGGGACCCAATGTGATTTTGGGAGTGCTGTACTCGTCAAGTTCAACGTCGGTAACAACCGCACCGTCGTACCAAATTTCGAGCGCGATGCCCTCTTCTCGGAAGTTAACGTCGTATGCCCAAACTTCGCCCTCTTTCTTGTCTGTGAACGCGCCTTTTTGCGTAACTTTATTGGGATCCAAATCGTCGGTCCACAGTCCGTCAGCTCCTTCTACGTCTTTTCTGATGTTATCCGTTTCGTAATGCGCGTACACCGTTACCGAGTGCAGGCTACCTGAGAACACGTAATTCGTGTCTACCAGTACGCCGCCCTCTTTTTCGGTGAACCAGCCTACGAACCTGAGTCCCGTGGGAGCAAATGGTCTGTACGGCATGCTTACAAGCTTTTGGTTTTCGGTCGTCAGCACCTTTGTGCCAGGTGCGAGATTGCCGCTGTTTGCGTCAAACGTGATGTTGTATTCCACGAAATTATACTGCGCGAAAATGGGAATGCTGTCCGTAAACACCGTGTCGGTATCTACCGGCGTGCCGCCCGTTCGTGCGGTGTACCAACCTGAAAACTCATATCCCTTTCGAGGCTTCGGCGTGGGAAGCATACTCAACTTCGCACCGACCGTGAACAACTCGTCGATATCGTTTTCGAGCGTTCCCTCGCCCGGATAAAGCGTTATAATATACTCGCCTTCTTCCAAGTACATTGCATAGATCGTGCAGCTGGCGTAGAACACGGTGCTCGGAGTAACTCTTTTTCCGCCTATTTTTTGGTTGTACCATCCGACAAAATCCACATCTTCGGGCACATTCGTTGGATCGGGAAGTCCGCTCATCAATTTGCCGTTGTATGTAAGTCTGGACTTTTCGGTTATCGTGCCTACTCCTGCGTCAAACGTAATCAAAAACTCTTCGCGATAATGCGCGTATAAAGTGACTTCTCTTGTTTTGCCGGTAAACTCGTAATCTGTATCAACTTGCTCGCCGACTATCTTTTCGGTGAACCAGCCTACGAATGTATGGCTTTCGGGAGGAGTGGGATCGATGGGGAATGCCAAAAGCTTGCCGTTTACGGTCTCCATTTTCTCCGTGCCGGGAGCAAGAGTTCCGCCGTTCGGATCGAACGAAACAGTATACTCATTTGATTGGGTTTCGCCCCATTTTGCATGGATGACGCAGCTAAACGAATATTTGTAGTCTACCGTAAGTCTTTTGCCGCTAAACTGCGACGAAAGATACCAGCCGAGAAACTCCGTATTCTCCTTAAAAGGCGTCGGAAGCGAAGAAAGCTTGCCGTTTACAGTAGTCGCGGATTTCTCTTCAACAATGCCGCCGTTTGCGTTGAAGGTAATTGTATACACGCCGTTGCCCTGCGGCGTTTCTTCCGAGCACGCCAAAAGCAACCCACAACATGTTGTTGTAAACATCATAAAAGCCAGAATGATAGCTATCAATCTTCTTGTCTTCATCTTTTCCCTCATCAATATAATGTTTCGGTTGCGCCGGCGCACATCATCATAAAAATTTATTACGCATAAAAAGCGCAATCAACATGGATTGTTATTTTTTCAGTTCTTCAAGCTCGGCGTATAGTTGGTGCAAGCGATCTCGCTCTTGATCGATCAGATTGGAAAACACGTTAAAATACTGCTCGTCTTCGGGCGAAGGCTTTGTGCCGGCGAGCATAGCACGCATGAGCGCGGTTTGCGAACGCGCGCGCTTGTGCTCGTAAGCTTCGATTTCGCGCTCGCAATCTTCTATGGCTCTTTTAATTTGACTCTTTTTAGACATTTTACTACCTCACCGTCAACGTTAAGAATTCTTGCCGCCGTTTGTAGCAGCCGCTTCCTGCCGCACTGACGGATCCACTTCTTCTACCTTAAACGTACGAGTGGTGCCGGATACTACGCGTTTTACAAGTCCGCGTTGCATAAACGCCATATCACCCTCGTAAGGTACAAAGAAGTCCTGCGCCTCGTAGCGCGGATTTTTGAATACTTTAAGCTCCTTCATCATGCCCGCAATCATTTCTTTTGCGTATTTGACTCTGCGCACGTTTTTGATACGGTACATCGTGGGCGTGTCCGCAGTTACGGCAACATTGGAAACGTCCTCAACCGAATATTTTGTTCCGTTGTAACCGTCGGGCACTACGGCAATCAGCATGCTCAATGTTTTGCCGCGCACGACCAATCTCGCGACAACCATGCGGCCGACGCGGAAGGTTTCACGTTTCCAGCTCATACGACACTTGACGCTGTCGTACGAAAGCAGTTCGTTTTTAAGCTCGGAATACCATTCCTTGGATTCGCGAGTGAGCTGGGAAAGCTTGGCGGTAAGACTGCGGTTATAGCTGACGCGCTCCGTGCCTTCGGTGACATACGTAGGCTCTTCGTCATCGACCTCTTCGCCTTCATCGGGCTCGGGCTCGAAATCGGGATCCGGCTCGGGCTCGGGCTCGGGTTTTTTATTTGACGCAGGCGGAACTTCGCTCGGCGTAGCCGTGTTGTCAGACGTGTCCGCGTTGACCGAAGCAAGCGGCGGTTGTACGTCGTTGTGCGGCTTTTCCGATTGCTGTGGCGCCATTACAACCTTGACGACGGGGGCGCGCTTGCGTAATGCGATAATAAACACAATGCCAAGCACTGCCAAAAGCACAATAAACGCGATCAAAACGATCATTAAGATCAAAAGTATGGTCTTGTTATCCATTAGTTCTCCTTATATCTCCTTATTGCAAAGATAATGACAACGACTGCAAATATGCAGGCGACTGCACCTAAAATAATGTCTATGAGCAAGAACGTCTCATCGAAAGCCGGTTCGATAGTAAACTCATAACGCGCTTCGAGCGTTTCGTAACCGTCAAGCTCTACGCGAGCAATCATGATGTAGTGTCCTGCGGCTGTGGGCTTGTCGGTGAAAACAATGTCCGGATTTTCTTTATTTATATACATATAGAAGACAGTGCCGTGCAAAGCCTTGCCTACGGGATCGGGACTGTTTTTGCTGAACTCCTCCGACCAGTTTCCGATAGTCGGCGAGGTGTCGTTTACCCAAGCGTTTTTAGAGAGTGCAACCTCGAACATCATTTCGCTCGTTATCTCTTTCGTGTAGCGAGCGCTCACGGTAGCAACCACTATATACTTGCCCGGAGTGGTGGGGATTTGCGTGCCCACATATCTTCTCGTCAAGGCGTCGAGATATTTATATTTAATGTCATCGGCGTCGGGCAAGTTGGTCTTTGCAGTGGGCTTCGCCCAACTACTCTTTTCGCCGAGATACAGCACCGAAGATATGCGCACATTCTGCTCCCAGACAATCTCGCGGTCGCGAATGGTAAACATGATACGGCTGGAATGATTCTCACCGAGATCGTCGTTATCCCTTTCGCTCACCGCATAGGAATACATAAAGTACGTGCCGGGTGCAGTCGGGATGTAAAAATCTTCCGCGTATCTCCTGCCCTTGTCAATCTTTTTAACGCTTAATACTCCGTTGCTGTCTTTGAAATCGGCATTAACTCTCTGCAACTCGTATTCGTTGCCGTTGAGCGTTGCGCTGTAAAACACGAAGTACGGCGAACCGCGGAAAGGCTGACCGGACGGCATAGTGACCGTACCGTCGATGTTTGCCGCCCAACCCTCGATGCTGGGCACAACTACCCAGAAGTTTATGTCGCTGTTGACGAAAATCTGGAACTCTATTTCTTCACTCAATCCGCTGAATTTTTTGCTCTCGCCTGCGACGCCTACGGACATCATGTACGTACCGACAGGCGCAGTTGCGAGAAGATTAACGCCCGTTATGCTGTTATAATATTCTTTGTGGTCGCTTTGATTTGTTATAAGTATAACGGGAGTGCCGTAACGCGAAACAGCAATAGGTACGTTTACCTCTTCGTCATAACTGCCATAGTACCACGGAGTAATTCTGGGCGTTCCGGTCCAAGCGTTTACGGCAATGCCGACGTTGAAAGTCGTGTCGAAATCAAACGATTTGTAATTGCCTTTGGCCTCCACATATAAAGACAATGTGTATGTGCCTTGGTCGAGCTCGTTAAGCTTGTCGATGATATCGTCCGGCGCATAAATATCTTCAACGAAATTACCCGAGTAGGATCCTTTTGAGTTTACAAGCCGGAACTGCCTGCCTATTGTTTTTCCGCTTGCGTCCTTGACTTCGAACCAGACAATGCCGCCCGAAGCGGGTATGCCTGTAAACAGATTGACTTTTTTATCGTAATTATGCCACGTCCAAGAAGTCACACCCGGTGAAACGTTAAACACCCTGTTTTCACTACCAGTGATCTCAAACGTGAGTATATAATCAGCTAAATCGGAGTAATTATCGCTGTCGGACTTCACGAAGAATTTAGCATAATATGTGCCGACGTTCGCGGGTTGTCTTTCGGCCCACTCATCTTCTCTGCCGTCTGTGGTGTTGTAAAGCACTTTGACTGTGCCGTAACGCGGCGTGGCAACAGCGCTGATATCCGAGCCGAAAACCCACTCATACGATTTTTCGCCGGTGGATTTAACATTAGTCCCCTTGAATATGGGATCGGTCTCCCAGCGGTTTGTTGCCTTTTCGATATAAAATACATTCGAAACAGCGAAAAGCTCTTTGTAGTTATTGCTCTTTTCGATTACGGTGATCGTAAGCTTATATCCGCCTGCAACTACACCGAGTTTGCAAAGCTTACTTATAAGAGCGGCAAGGTCGTTTTCGTTGACTTCTCCGTCTGCGTAGTTTATTGTCGCGCGAGCGGCCTCTTCATCCCCGTTGTTTAGCTTGTATGTAACAACAACTGTTGCGGAATCGCCGTGCATGGGGACGGGCAAAGCCAATTTGGTGTCTATCTCGCTTTCCCTGTCGCTGTACTTCCAATTGCTTATGACTATTTTATCGGCATCCTTTTCCCACTCGTTATCCGCTTGGTTTATTTTAAGCAAAATAGTTTCGGAAAGGCCGCCGTACATATCGTCGCCTGCAATCGAGATAATTAAGGAATAGGCTGTTTCGTTCGCATTAAGCCCTTTAAGCACGTCCATGAAGTTGCTTGTTATATTGTTGTTGTTGAACGTTATGGTGAGCTTATCGTTATTGTGTTCGGCCTCGAACTCCAATGTATCGGGATATATTCCGTATGTCCAAGTAATATCGGTAGGCTTTTTCCCTTCTTTCCACGCATTTTCGCTTGCGCTCACCGTTACGGTAACGGAATAGTCAAGAGCGGTATGGTTTATGCCTGCGGCGATATGCGCGGAAGCTATATAAGTTCCGGCCCCGTGTTTTTGGAGCTCGGTAATCAACGCGCTCCAAGACGAACCGTTGTACAACGAACCGTTCTCGGTCCCGTCGACTTTTAGCGTATACGTAGCGGTTGAATTCCAACCTTTGTATTCCTGTAATATCGTCGGCTCTTCCAATTCGGGGTTTTGCAACGAGCCGTACACCCAACTGATTTTGGCGCTGTTTGTACTTTCGGTTGAAACACTCCATTTCGTCGTAATTTGCAATACCTTAAACGAAATATCTTCGTCCAATTTAAGACCTGCGTAAGTAATTGTTTCGGCAATGGAAACGGCTATGGTGTAGTCACCTGCATACAAAGACGAAAGATAAAGCACCAACGCCTCGAAGGCCGCTTTTGCACTTCCTTCTTCCGCCGCGCTTATCGTATGGGTGGTGACGCTGCTTTTTACCGTATATACTATCGTTTCGATGCCGTGGTCCGCACCGGGTTGTGTCAACTTTGACTTGTCGAATTCGCCCCAAACCCAATTGCCGCCGATTGCAAATACGGGCGCCCATTTGTTTCCCGCAGGCGAAACCTTAAAGGTTGTGTACGCGCTCACCGCTTCGTAGTTGACGGTATCCGCCAAAGCCGCAATAACGGTTATATTGTATGTGCCTATCGATAACTCGTCGAGAGCCGAAATAAGAGCTAATACCTGACCGTCGTCTCTGACGCCCAGATTAACCGCAACGGTTTTGGATTGACCTATGCCTGTGGTGGAGTTAACGATTGTGTACGTCAAGATATAGTTGTCGAATGCTTTGATTTCGGCTGTTATAAGCACCGAACTTTTCCAGCCGGCGTTGCTCCATTCGAGTTCGGCTTCCGGAGTTTGTTTCCATTCAAGCGCTTTCTTTTTTATTTCAAACTTGAATGTTGCCGAAATCTCGGTATAATTGTCCGTTCCGAGCACGGTAGCAACCAAGAGATAGCTGCCGGCATGTGCGGTTGCAAGACTTTCTTTCGCTATCTCGGCGCCGTTTATAACCCATGTGCCGCCGTCGTTTCGCGCAGGGAAATATGTATAAACTATCGGATCGTTATACTTGGCGCTGGCTCCGTTGTCTTTGGGTTCGTTGGGTTGATCTCCGTAAGTCCAATCTGCTATGGACGGCTTCTTGCTCTCGTCGAGCCAAGCATTAGTCGCCTTGCTTACAGAGAAACGAATATCGCGCGAGATCGAAGCGTAGTTGCCGAACTTGCTATCCTCAGGCACTTCCGCATGCAGGTTGTATCTGCCGCCGTATTTGCCGCCCGCAGTGAGCTTAATTAGCTTATTGTCTTTGACAAGCGCTTTCAAAAAGTCCTCATATTCAAGCTTATTGAACCCTTCGACATAGCCCTCGACCGTGTTGCCGTCGTCATCCAAATACTGAACGGTGTACTCGGTCTTGCCGAATTTTGCAACACCGTTTGTAAATGTAATCGTTGAAACATCGTCGTCGTACGTCCAACCCAATATCGAAGGGATAGCGCCCGTCCATTCGTTTGCGGCCTGCGTAATGATGAATGTAACGGACTGGCTCAAATCCCCGTAGTTCTTCGTGCCTAATAATGTTACCGACAAAGTGTAACCGCCGACATTCAATGTTTTGAGTGCATTTACGGTTTCCTCACTGAGCCCGCCGTCATCCGTAACTTCAAGCGACATCTCCCATGTTGCATCCTCGTCATCATCCGGCGAACTTGCGAAATCAATTCCCCTGTGCAATGTGTACGTAATCTTTTTGGCCGGATCTTCGTTATATTTAGCTGCGGCGGCGCGGAAACTGCCTTCGATAAAACTGCCGTATGCCCAACCGACCATAACCGGCGAAGTCTCCCAAGCATTTTCCGCCTGTGCAACAGTAAATATCGTGGACGTCGAAAGGTCCGCGTAATTTTTCGTGCCGATCAAACGCGCGACGAGCGTATATGTGTCGCACGGCAAGGCTTTAAGTTTATCTTCAACCTTAACTCCGTTTATCACATCGGTCAATTTGGTAAAGCTCCATTCCCCTTCGCCCGAAACGGTTGTGCCGGTATAGAGCGTGTACGTAACAGTATTGCCTTCGGTGTTATAATACGCCGCACCGTCTTTGAAATTATCGCTCGTAAAGCCTTTGTACGACCAACCGACCATGTACGGAATTTCGGTCCACCGGTTGGACGTTTGCATTACGTTTACTTTTGCATAATCTGATTCGGCTGTGAAAAACTCTTTTACGTTGACTGTTTCGCCGTTTTTGATTGGGGTGACCTTGCTGTCGAGATAGTACTCGCCGTAGCCTAACCGGTTAAGCACGCTTGCTACGTTTTCTTCCTCGGTGTCAGGAACCTGCCCTATGCCGTCCACGGTAAAGTAATGACCGTTGCTATCAAATGAGCCGTCGAGATTTAACCATTTGAATTGCCCCCCTTCCTTTTGACCTATGCGGAAGGATATGACGGTGGAGCTATCTTTGAATCGAAGATCGTATGTGATGGCATTTGCGGACTTGTCAAAGCTGTCGTAATACCACGACGTCATTCTCGGCGCGATTGCCCACCCGTTTTCGGCAGGGAGAATGTTATAGTAAACTTTAAGCACGTTGCCGGACAGAACGAAATATTTATCGAAATTTACAGACTTATCGAGATCGTTAAACCAAGTCGTCTCATTCGGTTTCGTCAGCGTGAGCGTGACGGAGACTTGGCCGACGTTGACGTAGTCGGCGTCGTCATACGTTACCGTGAAATACGAATTCGGGTTGTTGACGGTTGTGTGAACTTCTCTGCCGGTATATGTGCCGTCATTTAAATATAAGTCATCGGTATCTATAATATTTTTGTACAGCGCATTAATACTTACGCCTGTGGACAGCCTTAATCTGAAACTGCGATCCGTGCGGTCGGCAGAATCGGCGCCGCCGGCAGTAACATAGTTTTTGGCGGAAATGCTGTAATACACGGTGTACGTGCCGATAATGGAAAACGATTCCAACATTTTTTCGTGATAAATGTACTCACTGCCGCCGTACCCCTCGCGATTGTACTTTATGATTACTTTGGTATCGTAATAATCCTCTGCTTGCTCGTCCGTCAGCGTTGCCCAATACTTTCCGCGCGATTCCTTCGTCCTGTATTTTAACGATAGACCGAGCGCCTCTAATTCTTGCGCTATATCCTTGTGCATCTGCTTTGCGCCCAAGGCGTATGTATTTAAGTACTTATAAAGCTCCCCGGCTTGTTCGGGTTTGTCTACACTGTCACCGCGTATCTTTTCGTGCAACACGGTCAAGCTTCCGGAATCGAGCTCGGCAGGCACAACATACAGCTTGTATTCACCGGTTATTTTTTGCGTCTTCTCTGCATTGGTGTAATATATGATTTTAAGCGTGTACGTGCCTGCGGGCATATACTTGTTTAAATAGTACTGAATTGTATTCTTTTCGTCAACATAAGAATAGTCGTCGGATTCTTTCCATTTTTGGTTACCTAAGTCGGTCTTGCCGGTACCACTATTGTCATGTACCCACAATGTATAGTGCTCGAATTGACTGAGCTCTCTTACGGTTGAGTGGAACGTGCCGTCGGTTGACTCGTATTCGATTGAAAACAACACTCTTCCGTTGTCGGTGGCGCCTACGGTAGGCTCATTGATCGTTATTTCGTCGCCGAACGTTACCGTATCGGTAATGGCAAAAGGCTTATCACTGTCGGGAGTGACGAAATCCTCATCGTTGTAATCATTGATGTTTCCGTATTCTCCGTTATCTTTTTGATGGATAATCGCAAAAGGGGAATAAGGCTCGCCACCGTTTTTAAAACCGTTTAAGCCGATACCTCTGTTGTTGTCTGTTTTGACTATATACCAATATTTTTTGAGCGTGAAGGAGGTGTTCGTCCTGTCCTTTTCGGGCACGCTCAATCCCCTATAATTGTCGATTAGCGCGGACTCGGCGCCGTAGATAAATTCATAGTTTTCAGGTGCTTTAAATTTGAGCGCCGCAACGTACTCGCTGGAATTAGAAAACTTAACACCTTCACGGCTTGTGGTTGTAAGTCTAATGCCGCCTTTTCCTTCGCTATCCCCTCCGTATCTGTAATAGGACTGGATGCCCGCTTGCTTTTCGGCTTCCGTTAACCAATCCGCTCTTCGCTTTTCATTAGTATCATTCGCAAACCACTCATCTTTAAGCTTTATTGTTTTTTCGGTGCCATCATGGTTGTAAGTGGAATTTGTAACCGTTCTTACCCCGATTGTCGCTTGTTCGTCCACCTGCACAAAATACCAACCGTCATTATGTTGGTAAAGCGTGGTAATATCGCCGTGCGCAAGCCATTGAGACTCACTCGATGCATTTACAAACGGTTTAAACTTGTTGACTTCAATAAGAATCGGAGTGCCGTAAACAACGATTGAATCGTTATAAGGCTCGACGCCTTCCGCCAAAGGCACCACCTCGAATTCGTATGTGCCGGCGTTGCGCACGCTTGTAGTTTCGTCCGTCCTGACAGTTCCGTCAAGATATGTATACTTGGTAAGATTAACGATATACTCTTCGCTGTTGAGTTCGAGCGCGGTGTAGTAATCTATGCACTCGTCCTCGCCGTCGCCTATTGTATAGTCCTTGCCGTCAATCCTGTACGTTTGACCGAACGTGAAATGCTTTCTTGCGTCCGGCGTATCGTCGCCGACAGTTGAGTTGTTGCGAGCGCCGTTTTGCGAAACGCCGAAAACCGCGCAGAATACTGCACATAACGCCAAAATACATACTACGATTATCGAAGTAACTGTTCTTTTTCTCTTCATTTCGGACTTACTCATAACCGCTTCCCCTAATAATTAGTCAGGCCACATGTTGCACACATAAGCGAAGTCGAAATCGCCTCGCCGTAAAAATTTAGGTGAAAATACACTTCGCCAATATTACATAATATGTTATATCAAATCTACGCTTGCTTGTCAATATGTTTATAAATTATTTTTATCGTTTGTTACTGCATTTTTTGCCCTTAGAGTAATCCCATATCCGTTAGAAAACACAAGCGCTCCGCATGGTTTATGCGTAGCGCTTGTGTTTCAAACTCACTTTCGGTAATAAGCGTTGTCGTCATACGACGTCCGTTTGCACGATTGATACAAAATCATCCGTCGTCGTCCGTCAGTTCGTTATTTAGTTCGGTCCACCCGCCCCACTGTAATTGTGTCGTATTAATTGACGGAATTAAACCGAAAGTTGGCTGTATAGTAGTTGAATGTACTAAATAACAAAAAAAGACCAAGTTTGTTAGACAAGGTCTTAATGTTGATGATTATTAGCTGATGTAAAGTCAGTCAGTTAGTTTGAAGAAGATTTTTGTATTCTTCGTGCAGATTTGGTTTGAAGCTTTACACCTCTATTAAAACAATTCTTTTAATGCAGTGGAAACAGCTATAGCGCCGGCGGCAGCGGTGGTTAGCTGGCGCGCCGCCTTTTCACGGCAGTCGCCGGCGACGTGTATGTCCCTTACTCATGTACGGTAGCACTGTCGGCAATTGTACATCCGCTATCGTCGAGAATTAAATAACCTTTAAATACAATCGCTGCCCACCATCAACGCAAACCTCTCCTTCTATATATGCCCCGTCAATCAGCTTGCCTATTTGTTCTATAAATTTATTTTTTTCATCTTCATAAGCTAAATCGAACATCCGTGTAAAAAATGACTCCTTATTCGATTCTCTGCTCAAATCTTCTGTGAACTTTTGAATAAATTCATGGAATGTAAATTTCGAACCGTTTTCGTTTGTAACGTGTGTAATTATGCCATCATCGTTTTTAGATAATTGAAGAGCAGCGGCCGGTTTATAAATTTTATAACACGTCAAGCACATTTCAGAAATTTTATAAGTGTCAGAATAAAAATCCGTATCCAAACTAAACCATAGTGTTTTATTGCTCCAATATTTCGCACAAATATGAACCATTCCCTTTATACATTCTTCTCTTACATTGCTATTGGTAATTTTATTATAAAATTCGTAGTACGCAACCAATGCCCGCATATAATTCGGAACGCTGTTGGCGAATGTAGGTACGCCTGCAAAAGACTCGCGCACATAACCTTCGATTTCATTAAAGTAGCTTTTTATATTTTTCTCATCCTCGCTTTCTTTTTTGTCTAAATCATATGAAAGTGCTTTTATTACGGCAAACAACGACGGAATATACAAAAACTTAATGTTTACGCGTTCTTGATCATTATCTTGCCACTCCTTTTCCCTGATATATGTAAAATAGGCATTATCGATATATTCAAACGTTCTATTCAAATAAAAGTCATTGCGCTTACCGCTCGCTAAATAATTATGTAAGCCGATATGCGCGCATTGTGCCGCCAATAAAGGATCACACGGCGCCAACGAGTAACCGTATCGTGCGGCCTTTTCGGAATCGCGCCACTCCTTACAAGCCTTATGTATTTCGGACAATTCAAGATAATACTTGGGGTCGCGTTTTTCCTTTATAAGATTCTCCAATAAATTCTTTGCTTTTTTGAACAAATCATCTTTATACGAAAGCATCTCAACACCTATATTGAATTGCGCAAAATACTTGCCTTCAATGTGCAACTGTTCCACTGCCTTTTCGAGCAACTCATCTTTACCCATCAGCTTCAGTTGCATATCGGGTCCGATATCTTTTATCGTATTGTAGCTTAACTTTCCGAGCGTTTTGGCAACCGAGAATCTACAGCCGTTATACAACACCTTATCGATTTCGCTTATATTTAATTTGGATTTCCAATCATCGTGCAACAGTATATGACAGGCCTCGCTCACATAAAGGTTGGACAGTCCACTATAAATATCCTTTTTGTGCGTCCCGTCTTTCGTCTTTTCATTAGTCGAATAACGAGTTGCTATTTGGTACACCCTCGCCATAATGGAGCATATAAGGAATTTTCTTTGACGCTCGTCGCATTTTTCCACGCTGTTAATCATTTCGCAATACGCGTAGCTGTCGTTAATAAATTTAACTATTTTGATGTCGTTCTGCACTTTGGAAATGTTGCCAGACTTTTCTATAGTATCTATTTCCATTCGCGCCATAATATAATTCAAAACGACATACGCCTTGCTGTTTTTTCCGTACGGCAAATTTTTAACACAACTAATAGCTTCTCGAACCGCCCAAATGACGCCTTCGAAGTCGCGCGTCCTGCCAGCTACGTGCCTGTACAAATTGATAACCTTATAAGTAAGCAATGCAAATTTGTTATCGAACTCTATATCTGCGCCGATTTTCTCTTTACTATCCTCGCATTCGAATAAATTCAGCAACATTACCCAAACATCGCGAATTTTATTTTTACAATCACCGTAATTTCCTCTGTCGTAACACAACAACGCGTTGATATACCCGATATTTACCTTTGTTTCCGAATTATCGCGATCGTTTTCGTCCACCGAAAATCCGTTTACAATACTTTCGGCAAGATCGGTATAACGATTGTCAAAGTCCGTTTTAATCTTATCGATCTCGTCTAACTTTTCAATCGCATTAGACATCTCCTCATAGTTCGCTTTAATTGCGTTGTCGGTTTTTTTCTTCCCTGATTTTATCTTTTTGTCGATGTCATCAGAAATTCTTTCCACCTCTTTTTTATTGAGAGTATATGAGGTAAGCGGAACAACGAGCGTCAATAATGTGATCAGTAACGACGCTATCGAAATAAAGACGTTTGTATTTCCATCGCTTGTCGGCTTGTACGCAAAAATTACGGCGGAAGCAATAATTCCGCCGACAAGCCCGAGCATAATAAGACCCAAAGTTACAAGTACTATATAGCTGATAACTCTTCTTTGTTTTTTGCCGTTGCTATCGCCGTCCGTGGGAACGCTTTTTTTCGTCTCATAATCACTACATTCTTTTACAGTGTTTCTTTTGAATTTCATAATATTTTTCCTTTGTATAAGATTACGGATATATTTTACGCCCGATACTTCTCGGAAAAGGTATGGCGTCGCGCACATGATTCAAATTGAACAAACACTTTATCAGCCGTTCAAGCCCCATACCCATACCACAATGCGGAATGGTACCTACGCGCCGAAGATCCACAAACCACTCGTAATCCGCGTTTTTATCCTTACCCTTTTCGGCAAGGCGAGCGCGTAGCTCGGCAGGATCGGTAATTTTTTCGGCAATACCCAAAAGCTCGCCGTGATTGTTGTGCCAAATGAGATCGGCGGTCATGGTAAGGCGTTTGTCGTCCTCGCAGTACCTGTACGGAAAGCCTTCTATATGAGCGGGATTGCGCGTTACCCATACCGGCGCGCCGAAATACTCCGCCAAGCATTTTTCGCCGCGCGCATTAATGCTTTTACCAAACGGAATGGAAATACCGCGTTTTTCGAGCAGGGCGAGCGCGTCCGTGTAAGTTATGCGTTGGAACGGCGTTTTAAGTGCTGCGTTATCAAATTTTGTTCCGAGTATGGCGCAAAGCTCGTCGGAACATGCTTCAACCTTTTGTGTGACAAAAGCAAGCATATTTTCGACTACGGCAAAGAATTCGTCGTACGCGCAAAAAGCACATTCTGATTTTACGTGCCAATACTCGTTCAAATGCCGTTTGCTCGATGTTTCCTGCGCTCGAAAACTCGGGCCTATATTGTACACCTTTTCCAGCGCATGAACGGCACTTTCCAAATAGAATCCTACGCATTGCGTTAAAAAAACATTATGGTCGCTGTTTTCAAAATCAGTTTTAATCGCCGTTTCTTCGTCGTAAAGTATGACTGGGCAAAGTATTGGCGCGGTTATCTCATAATAGTTTTCGCTGTCAAACCACTCCCGCACCGCGCGTGTGACCGCGTTGCGCGCCTTCATAGC
This sequence comes from Clostridiales bacterium, assembly GCA_022508445.1. Classification (GTDB taxonomy): domain Bacteria; phylum Bacillota; class Clostridia; order Christensenellales; family Pumilibacteraceae; genus Anaerocaecibacter. The sequence goes on from JAFLVG010000003.1 coordinate 70,766, forward strand.
GGCGATAAGTTTTTCGTTGCGCAAGTACAAATGCCTGTTGGAAAGAACCTTGTCGGCATTGTCCGACGAAAATACGTCGAATTTACAGCGCGGCGATGGATCGAGTTGCAATTCCACTTTTCCTATTGTAGTAATACTGACCGCTTTTATTTCCAAATCGTCATTATGCACGCAAACCGTGCCGGTAACACAAACGGATTCTTCCTTTTTACAACCGAAATCGCTGTCCGCAATCACCTGCACTTTACCCGTGGAATCCACAACATCGAAAAATGTTTTAGTCTTACCACTACGCATAGACGCTATCCAACCGTAAATCGTGATAGTTATATTTTCGTTGATAGTTTTCAAATCAGATATAAACAATTTTTTCATAATAACATTTGCCTGTTTATAATATGTTATCATTTACCGATTATTTTGTCAATGCTTTAATGTCGATCGCTGTTAGGTTAAACCCGAATTTATCCCGCTACACTAACATTTTGAGCTTCCTATTATACTGTATCGTTATTTTATGGCAGTGCAACTGCCGTTTGCACAAAAGATACAAAATTGTTCGTCATAATCTGTCGTGCGTTCGTCGGCATAGTTCTACCCGACCGCTGTAATTATGTCGTGAGTTCGGACGAAATTAAACCGAAAATTGGCAGTATAGTAGTTGAATGTACTAAATAAAAGAAAAAGACCAAGTTTGTTAGACAAGGTCTTAATGTTGATGATTATTTGATAATGTAAAGTCAGTCGTTTAGTTTGAAGAAGATTTCTGTATTCTTCGTGCAGATTCGGTTTGAAGCTTTACAAGCGTTTTAGAAAATGTCTTTCATTGCCGCGGAGACCGCGATTGCGCCGTCGGCAGCTGCGGTAGTAAGCTGACGAACGACTTTTTTTCTGCAATCGCCTGCGGCGTATACGCCCTTAATGTTTGTTCGGCACATTTCGTCCGTCACGATGTAACCGTCTTCGTCGAGCTCCACCGGCGCATAAATCGTATTGTCGGGCTGTTGACCTATTGCGACGAACAAACCGTCGAGTTCGAGCATTTGCTTTTCGCCTTTCACGTTGAGCGTGACGCCCGTAAGCTCGTCATCGCCGATAAGCTCCTCGACTACGGCGTCTGTGATTATTCGTATCGAATTGAGTTCTTTCGCTCTGTCGATGAGCGCTTGCTCCGCGCGGAATACGTCGCGCCTATGTAAAATGTACACAAGCCCGGCAATGCCGGCAAGATACAGCGCGTCTGTGAATGCGGCGTTGCCGCCGCCTACGACCGCAATCGTCTTGTCCTTGAAGAACGCGCCGTCGCACAGCGCGCAGTAGCTGACGCCCGAGCCGATCAATCTCTCCTCGCCCGTAACGCCAAGCCGTCTGTGATCGCAGCCTGCCGCTATGATAACCGCTTTTGCAGTGTATCTGCCTATATCGGTAACAACGGTCGTGCACGAGCCCTCTGTTACGATTTTGGTGACCGTCTCGCACTTGAAGCTCGCACCCGCTTTTTCGGCCTGATCGAAAAGATCGGACGCGAACTGCGCACCCGAAATGTTGACTATTCCGGGATAGTTTTCGACGTTGGGCGCGTCTACTATCTGACCGCCGAACGATTCACGCTCTATGACGAGCGTTTTCTTGTTCGCGCGGCATGCGTAAACGGCGGAAGACAAACCCGCCGTTCCGCCGCCTATTACTATAAAATCATACATGGTGTTTCTTAACATGATTTTTTAATTACTTCCCGCTGTTTTCCAAGAATTTGCGGATTTCCGCAACGCCTGCGTACTTCGCCGTTTCGGTGCCGTTGGTGACAACAAGCGTGGGCGCTTGCTTAACGCCGTACTTCTTGGCGCTGTCCGGCTTTTCCACTGCGTTGACGATGTCCATAGCTATGCCTGCGTCTTGGAGCATGGGTATGGCTATTTTGCAGTTGGGGCAAGTCGGAGTCGTGAACAGCGAGTAATGCACCTCGCCCGTCACCTCGGCTTGTTTTTCTTCCTGCTTTACCGCGCACTTATGTCCGGTGTGCGGCGTGTCGTGCTTCATCGTGTTGTAAGTTCTGCGGTCCTTGAACTCCTGCGCCTTACCGTCGTTCCAATTCTGGACGGGACGGTAGTAACCTGTTATGCGGCTGTTGACCTCGGTCTTTTCGCCGCACTTCGGGCAGGTGTACACCTCGCCTGCGATGTAGCCGTGATTGCGGCACACCGAGTACGTCGGCGAGAGCGTGAAGTACGGGAGCTTGTAGTTTTCCGCAACGGTGCGGACGAGCTTTGCCGCCGCTTTCCAATCGGGCAGTTTTTCGCCGAGGAAGGTGTGGAAAACGGTACCAGAGGTGTAAAGCGTTTGCAGCTCGTCCTGAATGTCGAGCGCGCTGAACACGTCCTCGGTATAACCTACGGGCAGGTGCGAGCTGTTGGTGTAGTACGGTGTGCCGTTCTCGTTGGCTGTGATGATGTCGGGATAGCGCTGTTTGTCGTGCTTTGCAAGACGGTACGTCGTGGACTCTGCGGGCGTCGCTTCGAGGTTGTAAAGATCGCCGTACTGTTCTTGATATATTACGAGCCGCTCGCGCATGTGATTGAGAACGTCTTGCGCAAACTTTTGCACGCGCTCGTCTGTGAGATTGGCGCGAAGCCATTTCGCGTTGAGTCCGGCCTCGTTCATGCCCACAAGTCCGATTGTCGAGAAATGGTTGTCGAACGTGCCGAGATAACGCTTTGTGTACGGGTACAAGCCCTCATCCATGAGCTTTGTGATGATGTCGCGCTTGATTTTGAGCGAACGCGCCGAAATGTCCATGAGCCTGTCGAGGCGGTTGTAGAAATCCTCCTCGTTTTCGGCAAGATACGCAATGCGCGGCATATTGATAGTTACAACGCCGACCGAGCCGGTGCTCTCGCCGCTTCCGAAGAATCCGCCCGACTTTTTGCGAAGCTCGCGAAGATCGAGGCGCAAGCGGCAGCACATACTGCGTATGTCGGACGGCTCCATGTCCGAATTGATGTAGTTTGAAAAGTACGGCGTGCCGTATTTTGCCGCCATCTCAAACAGCAAGCGGTTGTTTTCGTTATCCGACCAGTCGAAGTCGCGCGTGATTGAGTACGTAGGTATCGGGTATTGGAAGCCGCGGCCGTTGGCGTCGCCCTCGATCATGATCTCGATAAACGCCTTGTTGACCATGTCCATTTCCTTCTTGCAGTCCTTGTACTTGAAGTCCATGGGCTTGCCGCCTACGATAGCCTGCTGTTCGGCAAGATCGGGCGGAACCGTCCAATCGAGCGTAATATTGGAAAACGGCGCCTGAGTTCCCCAGCGCGACGGCGTGTTTACGCCGAAGATGAACGACTCGATGCACTTTTTGACTTCGCTGTAAGTAAGCCCGTCAACCTTGACAAAGGGCGCAAGATATGTGTCGAAGGACGAGAACGCCTGCGCGCCTGCCCACTCGTTTTGCATAATGCCGAGGAAGTTGACCATCTGATTGCAAAGCGTCGCAAGATGGCTCGCCGGCGAGCTGCTGATTTTGCCCGAGATGCCGCCAAGTCCTTCTTGAATGAGCTGACGGAGCGACCAGCCTGCGCAGTAACCGGTGAGCATGGACATGTCGTGAATGTGAATGTCCGCATTGCGGTGCGCATTGGCTATTTCCTCGTCGTAAATTTCGGACAGCCAATAGTTGGCGGTTATAGCGCCCGAGTTGGAAAGTATAAGACCGCCAACCGAATACGTGACGGTGGAGTTTTCCTTGACGCGCCAGTCCGAAGCTTTGACATAACTGTCCACAAGCTCTTTATAGTCCAAAATAGTGGACTTCATGTTGCGTATCTTTTCGCGTTGCTTGCGGTAAAGAATGTACGCCTTGGCAACGTCGGCATAGCCCGTTTGAATGAGTACCTGCTCTACGCTATCCTGTATGTCCTCGACGGCAACAAGCTCGTTCTTTACCTTGGAAGCAAAGTCCGCCGTAACGCGAAGCGCAATCAAATCTATGATGTCGTCGTTATACTGCTTTTCCTGCGCGTCGAACGCTTTTTTAATGGCTTGACTGATTTTCGATATGTCAAACTCAGTCTGTTTTCCGTCCCTTTTGACTACCCTATACATAGTGACCTCCGTAATGGTCCGACCGCATCAAGCCTGCGCTTTTCCGCCCGTCGGTGCCAAAGCTCGTTCATTATAGCACCTCGAAATACCCTTGTCAAGACTTTTAACACAATATATTGTGTTTTTAAAAAAATTTTTTGGCAAAAAACCACAATATTTAGAATCATAATTATGATAATAATACACACCGTGACTAAACCGTCGGTTTTGATCGGTGCAAAGAAAAACGCCGTACTCGCCGGGAGTGCGACATTTTTCAACCGATTGATTTTGCTTTATAATATGATTCCTTAAATACTAACTCTCGAAGTCGGCGACCTGTCTTATGTGCAATACAAACGTGCCGTTATCGAGCGGCGGCACGGCGATGCCGCGAGAAATGAGCGCCGCGCCCGAAAAAGTTTTATTGAGCTCGGCAACATAATAGATGTTATGCTCGTCGAGGCCGATCGGCTTTATCACGGCTTTCCCCTTTTCGCTTCGCTCATACACTATGTACGCCTTTGACTTGTCCTTTGCGACCGTCATTATACAGCGGTCGCCGCCTGCGGCGTGCGGACGGTAAATATCGCCGAAGAGTATTTCGGATGCGTTGTCTTGGTACGAGAAAACTTGCGCGCGAACGGCGCGTTTAAAGTCGTCGCCGAGTTCGAGCGGATTGAACGCATACCCGAGACAACCGAGCGTCGCCAAGTCGAAGCGGGTTTTTAAAGCTTCGCCGCCGTTTACCGAAACGGCGTTACGCATTGCGATGAGCGGATAGCAAAGCGTCTGCCCGTAACGCATATCGGATTGCAGATTGCCGAATTCCACCGTGATATTGTCGAAGCTCGCCGACAATTCGCCGCGAAGCGCATACATGCCGCGAGCGTATACGCTGTTGCCGTTTGGAATGTCGAATAAGACATATTCCACGCCGTACTTTTCGACCATGTCCGCAAAAGCGGCAATATATGCGCTCGCGGCTTGCGGATCGCCGAAGTCTGCGGCAAACATGCCGTCGTCCGTTTGCTTCGTTCCGCTTTTTGAGTACGCCGCCGATTTTTTGTCTATCTCGCACAGCTTTGCCGTAACGCCGAGTTTGATTCCCGCCGCCTTACACTCCTGCGCGAGCTTTTCCATAGCTTTATGTGACACCTTGCAACAATCGACAGCGAAAACGTCGCAGCCGAGCTTTGTCGCCGCGACCGCCGCATCGCACAGCTTGCTTTCAGGTATTTCCGGGCAGAACAACACGATGGGGCGCCGCTCGGTGAGCATTTTGCCGTCCAAGTTTTCGCGAAGAATGTCGTGGAACACGCGCGACATGCCGCCGAGTCCGCTATCCGAATACACCGACAGTATTTCGGGCGAATAGTAACTGCCGCCGCTTTCTATCTTGATTCCCTGCTTATCTTTGCAATATACGGTTACGCCGTCAATAGTCCGTTCCGCGACAACCGTGCCGTCGCCGTGCACGCACAAAAAGCCGTAGCTGTCGCCGTGACATTCGTCGGCCCTGCTGTCTGTCGCCGCAATAAATCCGTAAACGCCGTGTACCGCCGATTTTTTCTTATTTTCGCTCTCGCCCGAGCAAGCCGCACCGCTTTCGCGTACGATATCTCCGCGGTTTCCTATCGTCACGATATCGCAATCGCCTTGCATTATATCAGTCGGCAAAGCCTTGACCGTCACGGTCTTTTCGCCGTCGTTGAAAATAACCGTTCTTGTCGCAAATCCGCCGCGCGAATACGGCGTTATATATACTTCGGCGCGCAAGCTCGCTTCGATCCCTTTCAGCGAAATTTTAAGAGTTTGACCGCCGTTTACAGACGGACAGATATTAGGTTTTTCGGGCAGTATTTCCGCGCCGTCAACCGTGAATCGAACATTGAGAGCTTTGCCGCCGCAAGAGATCGGATATGCCCCGTCGCCGAGCGCAAACACATCGTTCGACGCGCCGCCGAGCGAAATCACGTCGTCCTCGAACTCGACGCGCTTGCCGAAATGTATGCGTCGAAGCGCTCCGTCATCGTTTTTGAGAATACAGCACGCCTCGCCGGCAGTCATATAGAAAACATTGTTTTCGGTTTTTATCATCACAGCTCCTTAAAACAGCTTTGCGGTAATATCGAGAAAAAGCTTTTGCGGCAGAATATGCCGAAGAAAATTGAGTAGCTTATACTTGAAACCGACTATATACATCGGTTTTTTGCATTTTTCGCAATACTTATATATCTTTTGGGTGGCGCTTTTAACATTCATGCGCTTGTTCTCGCGTGAATCGATTTTTTGAGCCGACCGCAAGGGCGCGTCGCCGTAGCGCTCGCCGCCGTCCGCATACTTGACTCTGTTTGCGGTGAAGTTTGTTTTTATATCGCCCGGGCAAACCGTCGATACGCGTATGCCGTGATTTTTAAGCTCCATGTACAGCCCGAACGCCGCCATATTGACAGCGGCCTTGCTCGCGCAGTACATGGCGCGGTACGGGAGCGCAAAAAGCGCGCAAGCCGACGAAATGAAAACAACTTTACCGCCCTCTTTCATAAACCCGAGCGCGGCCTGCACAAGATTGAGTGCGCCCGTGAAATTGAGCGATATTTGCTTTTGTATTTCTTCTATCGGCAGATATTCGGTAGCGCCGGACAATCCGCCGCCGGCGTTCGCGATCACCACGTCGATACGCCCGTACTTCTCGCCGATTGCTTTGACGGCTTCCGCCGTTTTCTCGTAGTCGGTGACGTCTGCGGCAATATCGCCTTGCTCTTCCGACGCGCTACGCGCAATGCCTATCACGGTGTCGCCTTTTTCGCGGTATAGCCTGCATAGCTCTTTGCCTATGCCGCTCGTCGAACCCGAAATTACTACTATTCTCGGCTCTTTGCTTTTATTTTTCATCGGCTGTTTTCGCGGTCGACTTTTTAGGCGCGGAGGCTTTCTTAGCAGTACTTTGCTTTTTCGGCGCCGCTTTATTGGCCGCCGGTTTTTTGGGTACCGCCGCATTGCCGCCGAGCACGCGGTTAAGCGCGGTCAGGAACTCGGTCTCGGGTTTGTACCCTTCGGCGAGTAGCGCCTCGTTATAAAGCACCGTCACCATGTCGGCAAAGTCGGCGTCGTCCATGCCTTCCATACTCCGGACAATCGGGTGTTCGAGATTGACCTGCAATACGCGATCGGCTTTGACTCCGCCGCCGCCCATCGCTTCCATAACTCTTTCCATTTCGAGCGAAATATTGCCCTTTGCCGCAAGGCAAACCGGGTACGATTTGAGCTTGTCTGTCGCCGCAACCGTCGCCTTGCCCGAGAGCTTATTTTCCATGCGTTTCAATAATTCCTCATGCCCGTCGGTCTTTGCTTTGGCGCCGTCGTCTCCCGACGCGACGTTTTCGAATTTATGTCCGTCGTATTCTTTAAGCAAGCGCGCAAAAAATTCGTCCACCGTATCGGTAAAGTACAAAACATCCTTGCCCGATTCTCTCGCCCCTTCAAGCTGAGGCAACATCGATATTTTGTCCGACGTCTCGCCGCAAGCGTACAAAATAGGCGCTTTATCTTCCAGCTTCTCGACATACTCTTTGATTGTGACGAGCTTTTTGTTTGCATCCGAATAAAACAACAGATAATCTTTGAGCTTGTCCTTGTTCGCGCCGAAATTGTCGTACGCGCCGAACTTAATCGCCTTGCCGAACTGCTCGAAAATGCTTTCGTACTTTTTCCTATCGTTCTTGATTAGCTTGTCAAACTCGGACAGCACCTTTTTTTCGAGACCGTTTGCGATTGCGACAAGCCTGCGATCGTGCTGTAACGTTTCGCGCGAAATATTAAGAGCAAGGTCGGGCGTATCCACAACGCCCCTGATGAACCCGAGATATTCGGGAACAAGTTCCTCGCAACGCTCCATTATCAAAACGCCGTTGCAGTAAAGCGACAGTCCGCGCTTGTAGTCCTTGGTATAATAATCGAAAGAGGGTTCGCTCGGTATGAAAAGAAGCGCCGTGTAGTCGACCGCACCCTCCACTCTCGTGCTTATGTTCATGAGCGGCGCGCGGAAATCGCGGTATTCGTGCATGTAGAACTCGTCGAGCTCATTTTCGCCGAGCTCGGATTTGGGCTTTTTCCAAACGGGCGTCATCGAATTGAGCGTTGTCATTTCTTCGGCCTTGGCGCCGCCGTCCGCTTGCTTTTCGGTAAGCATGCGTATGGGATAGCGAATGTAATCCGAATATTTCTTGACGAGCTGTCGAAGCTTCATATCTTCCAGAAATTCCGAATAGTTTTCGTCGCCGTCTTTTTTAAGCGTTATTATAACATCCGTTCCGGCGCTGCCGCGCTCCGCCGAGGTTATTTCAAAACCCTCGACGCCGTCGGACTCCCACTTGAACGCCTTGCTTTCCTTTACTTTGCGGCTTACTACGGTCACTTTGTCGGCTACCATGAACGCAGAATAGAACCCCACGCCGAACTGACCGATGAGCTGTTCATCGGTCTTGCCCTGTTGCTTTTTGAACGCTTCCGTGCCGCTCGCCGCAATCACGCCGAGATTTTCTTCAAGCTCGACGTCGGTCATGCCCACGCCGTTGTCGCTTACGGTTATCGTTCGCGCCTTCTTATCTACTTTAAGCTCTATGCAAAATTCGGCGTCGAGCGAGCTGTCGGTAAGCGACATGAATCTGCGCTTGTCGAGCGCGTCCGACGCGTTGGAAATAAGCTCGCGCAAAAATATTTCGCGGTTGACGTAAATGGAATTGACTACAAGATCCAATAGCTTTTTCGACTGTGCCTTAAATTCTTTCATTATAGTAACTCTCCTTGATTATATTTCCGAATAAAAAGCGCGACATATGCCGCGCCTATGGAACGGCGTTGCCGCCCGACTAATTACTGAAACCTTTACCGATGACCTCGCGTGTGCTGATAAGATATGCAAAGGCGTTCGGATACTTTTTGAGAATTTTGTTGAATTCGGAAAGCTGACGTTTTCTGATAACGCAGACAAGCAGCGACCGCTTGTCGTGCGAGTACATGCCGGTGACCTCCGTACACGTCACGCCGCGGCCCAGCTTGGTCATGATCTCCGAGCTTAACTCCTCCGGCTCGTCTGTGATTATCTCGTATTTGAGTGCGGTCTTAAAGCCGGTAAGAATTACGTCGCCTATCATTGCATGGCTGAATTCCTCGGTGAGCGCCATGAATACCGGCGTCATGACGGACGCGACGGTGCTGTGTCCGCCTCTGTTGAAAACGAATATCGACGCGAATATGATGAGCGCGTCCACGCCGTACACATACCAAGAAATGTTTGTCGCCGAGTATTTTTTATGTATGAGCATTGCGATGATGTCGCTGCCGCCCGTTGAGCCGCCGATACGAATCATCATTACAAACCCGACGCCGCTCAGTACGCCTGCGATAAGCGCCGCAAAAATTGGTTCGCCGCCTGCGTATGTAGGAACGTCGAATTGCTTCATGACAATCATGCCGATTGCCGAAAACACTATCGCTATGCCCGAAATTAGCGTGAACTTCTTCCCGATGTAGATAAACGCCAAAACCAATAGCGGAAAATTGAGAATGAGCGTGGTGTAGCCCGCCGAAAACCAAGGAACGGCATGCTCGATCAGAACGCCGATACCCGTAACGCCGCTTGTCGCAAACTCGAACGGCATTACGAACATATTAACTATGACCGCGCGCAACAAGCCCGACAAGAGTATCACGAGCGGCACAACCAAAAAGTTGTTTAAGCGTTTTTTTGTTTTTGTTGTCATCGATATAGTTCTTCCTTTTTCAACCGAAATGTATTATAGCAAACAGCCTGAAAATAATCAAGCGATTTCGTTCTTTCCCGTCGCGGCTACGCCTATTTTTTCGCCGCACTTGACAATCGTTTCGACGTCCTTTTCGGTGTTTTCGAAAAACTCTTCGTCAAGCACCGCCCTGTCTTTTTCGAGGAGCAGTATGACCGTCGAGCCGCCGAACTCGAACCTGCCTTTTTCTTCGCCGCGTTCAAACCTGCCTTCTTTGACGTCGTTGACTATGCGCCCGACCATCATCGCGCCCACTTCGACTTGAACGGCGTCGCCGAAGTTGTCGGTTTTGAGAATAGTGTACTCGCGGCAGTTCTCGGTAAACACCCTGCGCTTTTCGAGCGCGACGGGTTGAACGGTGTGAAGCCGCCCCTTTATGAACGTGTTGCACTCCGCCGTGCCGCCGTCGAAAAAGAAATAGCGGTGATAATCGGTAACGGTCAGCCTAAACACTATTGCAATGCCGCCGTCGTATTTTTTTGCGAGCTCGGCATTTTTGAGAAGCGACTCCACCGTGTAGTCAAAACCTTTAACGTTGAACGTGCAATCTTCGGTTATCCTGTACGCGGACACCTTTGCGTCGCACGGCGATATTAGCGCCGACGGCGTGAGATCGAACGGACGAAGCTCGGGCTTGATTCTGCGCGTGAAAAACGCATTGAAGCAACGGTAGTCCTCCTCGATAAAGTCTGACATGTTTATGCCGTGCTTTTTGATGTATTTTTTTATTTTGCGCTTGGAAAGACGGCTGTCGAGATAACTCCCGGCAAGCCTACTCACCCACCTGCGCGTTATCATGCGCAGGACGAGCCCCCCGAACTTATTGTAATACAAAAACCGCAACGACTTCGGAACAGGCGGCTTTTCTACCGTTTCTCTCATTTTTTCAACTGAACTTTGTGAGCGGTTCAAACAGCACAACGCCGCACACGTAATAGCGAATAAGCGCGAGTCCTATGACGAGCGTCGTAATCGTAATGACCGTAATGATAAGTCCTCTTGCATGCGCTTTAAACATCTTGAACTTGATGACGAAAAGCAATCCGCAAATAATATAGCACGACATTATGATGATGCTCTGATAGATTATGATTGTATTTTTGTTAAGCCCTATCCATTCCGGGTGCTTATCGAACATTGTGGCAAAAAGATAGAACACAGGCAAAGCGAGCGACACGTTTGTTATGGGAAGTCCCGTGTACGATTCGCGCCGTCCTGCGTCCTTTACGTTCGTGCGGTTGATTTCGTCAACGTTGAAATACGCAAGACGAACAAGTCCGCAAAGTACAAAGAACACGTAAACTATGCAGTAGTACCAGCGCGTCATTTCCATGGCAACGCCCACCATAATGGGCGCAATACCGAACGACACTATGTCGCACAACGAATCTATCTGCATGCCGAACATCTTGTCGTCCGCAGTGCGGTTCTTGCGCGTGCTTGCCACCATGCCGTCGAACGCGTCGCAAAGTCCGGCGAGCAATACGAAGAACGCGGCGATATCCGATCTTCTCGGCCCGCCGGACGCCGCCGCAAAGCAAATGCCGCAAACGGACAGCGCGAGCGAAAGATATGTAAGGATAACGCCGTAATGCCAATATCCCACTATATACTTGCTCGTCGGCTTGAATCTTCTTTTAGGCTCGGCAGGCGTGCTTTCTTGTTCGGTCTGCACGCTTTCTTCCGAAACCGCGTCATTCACATTCTCTGTTTCCATTTTCCTCTCCTGTTTGTTCCGAATTGTTCGGCTGACTCGACGTTGAATCGTCGGACGGAATATCTGTATCGGACAATGCTTGTCCGTTGTCGTTGTTTTCGATTTGCGCTTCCGCGCTTTCCTGCTGTTGCATGTCGTTTTCGATTTGCGCGTCCGCGCTTTCCTGCTGTCGTTTTACGCGGCGCTTTTTGACGTACGTCCTAACGGGCTCGTCAGTCGGCGCTTCGAATATATTGCCTGCCTCTTCGAACGCCTCGCGGACCGCTTCGTCGACAGGCGCCGATTGATCGGGCGGCTTGATCTTTCTTATGCCGACCGCGTGGTACACGAGCGTGTACAGACCGCAAACTATCATGCAGATGTAATACGAAATAAAGCGCGAAACCATCATTGCGGAAAGCACGAACTTCATTCCGTCGAACATTCCGCCTATACTGAAAACATTGGGATACAGATATTCGTAAACGCCCGTTCCGCCGGGGAGCGGTATCGAATTGTACCCTATCATGACGTATGCCTGCATGCAAAACAGCATAAGGAAATCGACGTCCGGCTTTACAGCTATGATGACAAAGCACGGTATGAGAGTTTGCGAAACGCGTTGCGCCACGTTTAACAGCAATGCGTTTACAAACAACATCGGATGCTTTTTAAGCACGCCTCTGCACGCGCGGTATTTTGTGACAACGCCCTCTAACTTTTTGCGCCACTTGTCCGTCTTTTTGACTACGTGAAGCTTTGCCAAAAACGATATTCCGAAATTGCCTATGGCGAGTATCACTCTCGCGCGGAACAAGCAAAGCAGAAGCACGGCAAGGAGAAGCAGTTGAACGACAAAACCCAAGATTATGAGCGTTTTTGCCAGCCAATGCCCGACCTGCCCGAACATTTGCGGGCACGCTATCACGCCGAACAGTCCCACGAGTATTGTTGCGATTGTGTACGCTATTATATTGAAAAGCACGGAAAAGCCCGCGGTGCCGCCGCTCATTCCGTCGCGCATCATGTAAAACGCGGACGCAGGCTGACCGCCGCTCGCCGACGGAGTTATCGCAGAATAATAAAGATCGCTCGTAGAATACGCAACCGACGAAACAAACTTTGTCTTATGTTTGAGCGTGCGCGTTATAACGTGCAGGCTGATTGCCTCGAAAAGGATATATCCCAAAAGTCCGCCGAACGCCGCGGTTATATACCATGGATTACACTTCGAAAGAAAACTGCCAATGTCGCCGAGGTTGATATCCTGGCTTGTGAAAAGCACGGTAAACGTAACCCCGATCAAGAGAACGAGAAAGGCTATGTTGAGTATTTGCTTTGTTGTCCGTTTGGACAGTTTTTTAGCCATAACTGAATTACCGTGTCAAATTCGCATAGTATCCGAATATATCACCATATTATCACATATCCGTATGATTAGTCAATCAAAACAAAGTAATGCGTTCGGATATTTCATTTTCCTATCAAAGAGAAAGAATCGCCGTGCATTTTCGGCTCATTTACTTGCGCAAACATACACAATATAGTATAATGAACGTACTCACAATATTCGATAGAGGCAGTCATGGACAAAAAATATTCGAACGGCGAGCAACTTTCGCCCACCGACTTCTTGGCAAAAAAATACTTCGATCAAGCGGAAAAGTATTTCACGGGTGACGGAGTTCCGGTAGACTTCACAAAAGCGGCGTCAGGCTATGCGCAAAGCGCAAAGCTCGGCTACGCCCCGGCAATTTTCTCGCTCGGCGTCTGCTACATTCGCGGCGTGGGCGTCGAACACGACGAAAAACGCGCTTACGACCTGATCAACCAAGCCGCGGAAATGGGCAACCTCGACGCGCAGTTCACTCTCGGTCATTTTTACTTCGAAGGCTCGGTGGTCGAGCGCGATTACGACAAGGCCGCAAAGATATTTCAAGCCGCTGCCGACAAAAATCATCCGGGTGGACTTAACGATCTCGGTTTTTGCTATCAACGCGGGCTTGGCGTCGAGCTCGATCTCGAAAAGGCGTTCGATTGCTTTATGAGAGCGGCACAAGCAGAATTCGCAGCCGCGCAAAACAACGTCGGCGATTGTTATAATTTCGGCAGAGGCGTACAGCCCGACGGCGAAAAAGCCTATCTCTACTATTACAGAGCGGCACAAAACGGCTACTCCGTTGCGCAGAACAATGTGGGTATGTGCTATCTCAACGGCAGAGGAGTCAAAAAAGACTTCGAACAGGCAGTTCATTGGTTCGAGGAAGCCGCAAAGCTCGGCAATCCGGTAGCCGTCGCCAACCTCGGCTTCTGCTACGAAACGGGCAGAGGCGTGGAAAAGAACGCCGAAAGAGCGGTCAAGCTGTACACAATTGCCGCCGACGCCGACAGCGCGCCCGGACAGTTTAATCTCGCAAAATGCCTGCGCGACGGCAATGGCGCAAAAGCCGATCCCGAACGCGCGTTTTCGCTGTTTAAGCGTGCCGCCGATCAGCAATTCCCCATTGCATACGCCGAGCTCGCCGCATGCTACGAAAAAGGCATAGGCACAAAACCGGATGCCGAGCTCGCGGCAAAATACGCACAGCTCGCCGCTTCGTCCGGCCTGTCATCTTCGAATTCCGATGTTCCTTCCGATGGCAACAGCGCATCGGACAATAAATAGAAACTCAACAAACAAAAAGGCTGTTTAGCAAAACACTAAACAGCCTTTTTTGTTTGTTCTTAGAATTCGTTGTCTATGGGAATACCACAATCGAATCGATATGTACCGCCCCCTTACATCTGACTTCGACGCGGTGAGTTCCGTTCTTTAATCCGCCGTTTATATAAGTGAGGACTATCGCTCCGTCGTCATACTTGACGGGAATGGACGTCGCCTTTATTCCGTCGATGTACACGTCGTATTTGTTATCGGTAATCGAGGACGTAAGTATGCCTACTCTCGTGCCGGTAAACGTAAACGACATCTTTGCGCCCTTTTTGCCTACATACACGTGTCCGAAACTACTGTACGCCTGCTCTACCTTCCAGCCGCCACTGAATTTCGCGCTGTCAGGTGTGATCAGGTTTCCGCCGTTTACTTCAAACATACGCCACATCTCGATTTCGCTTATTATCAGCAGTCTGTCGGAGCGTGTTACTACCAATCTGTAATAGCGGAACGTTCTTTCGTCGAAATCCACCGTTATTGCCGTATTGTTGCGCGGAACATTGATAAACTCCCCGACAACAAAATAATTCTCTCCGTCGATGCTGCCGTAAAGCATAAAGTCCTTTGGCGCCAGCCAATCGCCGTTGCCGCCGCGGTACTGCGTGTATATCGTCATTCTGTTGACGGACTTTATTCCACCCATGTCTAATACAAACTCAACCGGATTTTCGGCAGTGGCTGGCGTTTTGGTATGGACATGCGTATTTCTATCGCCGTCGACAAGGTTGCCGGGCGGAAAATTTGTCCAGTTCCAGCTGTTGCCGGGCACATAGTTGGTGGAAATCAAAGTCTGCTCTGCATTTTGCCAAATGTTATCTCTATAACTGTAAGCATATCCGCGAGTATAGAAATAATCGCTTTCGAATTGATTGTTATCGGGGAATTCGTAGCTGCTTCTGTATGCGTTTACGTAGCTCGCCGAATTGGGCGCGGTCAACTTGGGCGCCGTCAATTTTTCCACTTCCGCCGCCGTAGACAAAGTATACTTACCGCCGCTTATTGCGTAAAACTCGACCTTGCCGCTTTTATACGTTCTTTTTGCCGCAACCGGAGTACCGTTATCGACGTACATAGCCTCTGTGTACGCGTAGTTCGGGCTGTCCGGACCGTCGACCGGCGTGCTGCTGTCGGCGTAATGTGTTTCTCGCATCGTGTACATAGATTCCGTCCACTGCTTCATTCCCAAGCCGATGTACGATATCGTGGGCGACGTATGCGCAATCATCACTTCCTTGACGTATAGCCAATTTACAACCTCTTTACCCTTTTTTGAGGCAAGCGTAAACGACAAAGTCTTTCCGTCGTTTACGTTGACTTCGACCGTCACTTTGCCGCTGTTATACGTCACATCCAAATAAGTGTCGGGATCGCTTAAACGGAAGTTTGCGGTGTTTTGTATGGGAGGACTGTCTTTCGTTATTTTTGCCCCAAGCTCATAGGATTTGCCGTCTAACGAGAAGTACAGCGCACAGTTGCTGCGCCCGCGAAGATATATGCGGTACTTTCCGTCGCTCTGGAAATACAGCTTGCCGTCGACTACCTCTACTCTGTTGTCGTTTGCAAAATAATAATCGGGAGCGTTGGGATGCGCGTTGTGATTGGCATCCGTGTTGGCCCAGTACCATATATCGGTGTTTGAATTCTGCGTAGGGTTGGAATGATCGATTTTTTCCAATACGCTATTAAAACCTTTGAACCCGTTTTCAAACGCCTCGGTCGCGTCCGCGTACATTTTGTCGGCGTCGTAAGAGTAAATAGTCCGTTCCAATACCGTTTTATTCAATTCTTTGGTTGTTTCGAATTCAAGCAGCAAGTCAACGTCGTCCACTTTGAAGGCGTTATCGTTCTTTTTGACCGAAAGGGTTACGACAATCTCGCCCGAAGTCTTACTTTTTTTGTCGGGCGTGTACGTAAATCCCGTAGCCGTCTTTTTGATAGAGCCGTGCGCAGGCTTTGAAATGTTTTTCAGCTCGTAACTGAATCCGTCCGGAATCATTATACTGCCGCTTTGGTACTGACCGTTTGCGCTGTTTACCGTGTACGGCGTGAGGTCCACGTCAAACGGTTCGCCGTCCTTAATCATATAGGGCTGCATGGTCTTGACGAATTTTTCTGTGCCGTCATACATGTAGCTTCTGCCCGTCTGATACACGCACGAAACGGGTACAAACATGGGATACGCCTCGTCTGCGTTATCGTTGACCGATCCGCCCAAGAGGTTGTTGAAGTAATAGTACATGTTGTTGTGAGTGACATCCTGCCATATGTTCATGTACGCTTGGTAGGCACCGCTGCTTTTCTTCGCTTTAATAAAATTGTCCGGCCCGAAATTATGAAGTAGCGTCGCATAAAGCGCGAGTCCCTTTGCGCCGTTGCTCGGTGTGCCGTTGTGTTGCTTTATTCTTAACACTTCTTCCAATGCCCAGGTCGCGCTGGTGTATCTGTTCCAGCCGCCGCCCAAGCCGTCGCCGCCGTAATTTGTCAGCGTGCGCGACGATGAAATTTTCGTAAAGAGCGAGTAAGAAACGAGAGTTAGAGCGTTGTTTGTGACCTCGCCGCCGTCGCCTACGCCGAAGTTCTGGAAGTTGTGATGGTATTCGTGGAAGTTGCCCCACGCACCCGACGTCACAATCCCGTTGTAGTTAAGCGAATTTGCCATCCAGCCTTCGGGACAATTGACAGAGCTTCTTCCGGGGAATGCAACCGCCGCGCCCGCCGCAACAAACGGATCGTACAAGAATACAATGCCCTGATTGTTGCCGGTCGTTGTTACAAGAGAAACTTTTTCCCAAAGTACGGCCGCATTGTAAAGCTCGTCGTATGTAAATCTCTCCGCTTGCGTCCGGGGCCCGGAGTGAAGCACGCCGTAATTCCACACTTCCAAATCGAAGTACGGCGCGGAGCAGTTTTGTTTCAGCCTGTTATATTCCTCTTCGGGGGTGTATCCCAAAATAAAGTGCGGATATTCAACGCCACCCGAAATAGTCACTGTGAATTTCGCGCCGTTATTGCGGATATAAAGCGGTCCGCCGAGGAAAGACCCAACATAGGCGGTGTACATGCCGTCTAGGCCGAGCACCGCTGTATTCGTGTTTACCTGCATAGTATTAAGAACATGCGGCATGCGCGGCATTGCCTTGCCGGACCAAATATTATTAGCCTGACCGTTATAAAGCGCCTGCCCTATATGTACGGTTATTCCGCCCGTCGCGTCCATGTCCTCTTTGCTGATTTTAACGGTAATTACTTCGCCTGCCGGCGCGTAGATGCCTGTAACTCCGTAACTGTTGTATCCGCGCGGACGCATTGTAACGACTTTTTCTACGGCAGGCTCGTTGTCATCCACGTCGCCGTGGTAGTTACCTGCGGCCGCAACATGCTTATACAGCTTTCTGCCCGTAGCTTCGGGTTTGGCTCTTGTTCCGGCGTAGAGATTGCCGTGTTCGTCCATCCAGGTATATCCGCCGCCGCCTGCGTTTGCGGTGCCTGTTGCAGTCAAAGAACTTGATTCGGCGATTATTTCGTCCTTATCGCTTCCGTTGTAGTTTGTGCCGTAACGGGGATAGTCGGTGCCGACAACTGCGGCAGGGCCCTTTTTGCTGTTCACCTCGGGCTTGCTTCTCGCAACGTTGTCGTTTGTGATTTTACCGAAAAATCCCACTTGCGTCATTGCCGGATATTTATTCACTATTTTGTTGCCGCTGTCGGAGTCCGATTTTCCACAGGCAACAAAGCCGAAAACGACGCCGAATATCAAAAAAATATTCAATATAACGACTATCGCATATCTGCCGAAGCCGCTCACTTTTTTAGACTGCTTTTTAACGTGCATTTATCATACTCCTTATTTATCTGTTTCGGATAATTCAATTATATCACAACCTTCTCCGATATACAAGGAAATGGCCGTATTCGGTCGGCATTCTTATTAAATTGTCGCCTTAAAATGTCGATGTCGCGATTATTGTGTCAAAATGCTTTCAGCGTTCTACATAATATACGTATGTATATGTGATTGATCTTAAATCCGAACAACGTTTATGTCGAATCCCTCGAAATCGGTATCGTCGGTAGCCGTTATGATCGATTGAAACCCGTCAAGCGCGGCGAGCAGCTTTTTGCGGCGCACGCCGTCAAGCTCGCTGAACACATCGTCGAGAAGAAGAACGGGGCTTGTTCCGAGCACGTTTGTGAGCAGTTTAAGCTCGGCGAGCTTCATAGCAAGAGCGGCGGTACGCTGTTGCCCTTGCGAGCCGAACGCGCGGAGATCGATTCCGTCAACCGAAATCCCGATGTCGTCCTTGTGCGGTCCGCTGTGCGTATACTTTAACCGCAAATCGCTTTCCTTATCAGCCGTAAATCTCTTCAAAAGCTCGGCCTTTATAATCTCGACGGTGTCGCCGCTCTCCCCCTCATATTCGAGATCGAGCTTTTCTCTGCCGTCCGATAAATACTCTTGATACTGCGCGGCAATCGGAACTAACGATTTAACGAAACCGCGTCTGCTCTTTACTATTTTTGCACCCACGTCGGCAAGCAGCTCGTCCCACGGCGCGAGCGTATTGTCGTTTGCTCCGCCGCTTTTCAAGAGCTTGTTTCGGCTCGTCAAAATCTTGTCGTACTGCGAAAGCGCGGAAAAGTACGCCTTGGATATTTGACACAGCGAAATATCCATGAACCGCCTGCGGTCGGCAGGAGCGTCCTTGACGATTTTGAGCCCGTCCGGACAAAACAGCACGACAGGACATACGCCCATAAGCTCGCTCATGCGTGATATGGGCAGGTCGTTTATTGCAACGCACTTATTGACCGCTCTGTCGATAACTATGCGCACGGTTTCCCTGCCCGTATCCTTTTCCGCCGTGACGGAAATAAAAGCCCGATCTTTGTCGTTTTTAATAAGCTCGCGGTCGCGCGGCGTACGAAACGATTTGCCGACGCCCGAAAAATAAACGGCCTCCAAAAGATTGGTCTTGCCGCGCGCATTCGCGCCGACAAACGCGTTTCGTTCGGGCGCGAGCGTTATCGTGCGCTCGGCCGCGTTTCGGTAGTCCTTAACTTTTATCTCGGTTACAATCACTGCTGACGCCTATTGTTCCGTTTGTCTTTGTTTTGCCCGCTTTGCCCGTTTTGTCCGCCGCTGTGCATAGACGTTATGACTATGTGCGCCGCCGCGACTACTACGAGCACGGCATAGCCCACCCAAGCGACCAGCGCCCATTTCAGCTTGACGGAACCGAGCTTGCGGTAGACAAGCACCTGCACAGGCACTCTCGTCACTACACTGCCGTAATAAAGATTATAGTTACCCTCTTCGTCGATATGCACAGAGAACGATATATCGCCGACTATGTCCGTGCGCAAAATGTTCTCGTCCTTAACGCCCGCTGCTTTATATCTTTCCATTGCTTCTTTGTGCGGATGTCCGTAGCCGTTTCCCTTGCCGCACGACACCACGCAATAAACGCCGGACGCGCCGATATCGGTAGTAAGAACTTCGAGATAGTCGGACGTTGTCGCGTTTCTCGAACCGTGATGCCCTGCCTTAATAACGTTTACGCAATACGAATCGGTGAACACATCGTATTTGTCGGTCACGCCGTCCGTCTTAGCTTTTTGCACCTTTTGCACAAACTCGCCGAGGTTTTCCTCTTCGGCGTCGCCCGACATTGCGAACTTGAAACCGCGGTATTCGAGAATCATTATGGGCGAATAGTCGTTCCAGGACGCGTTGGTTTCCTTCGTGCCGTAATTGTCGGATAGCGGTGAATAGAACGTGAACGAATACTCGTCGTCCTCACCCTCGCATCCCTTTATAGTCTGCGAGTCGTCGGACGGATCGGTTATGTAAACGACCGACGTGAAGTCGTCCGTTTTTTGATACATCGCTTTTATCGACGCGGCATAAGCCGCCGTACTCTTTGTGATTGCATTCGGTTTCAAAGCGGACTTGCCGGGATCGACATACGGATTGGACTTCGTTCCGACAGCCTCGACGTTGGGGCGGTAAACGAACCGCGCAGGGTAACTGTTCAGCGCGTAATCGAAGCTTCCGCAATGGTCGGAATCGGGATGAGTGAGTATAGCGTAATCGAAATATTTGAAATTAGACGTAAACGTATTATCGACAAAGGTTTTAATCGCCGCCTCTGTTTTTTTGTTGTTCTCGCCGCCGTCGATAATCATCGTCTTGCCGTCCGGAAACTCGATAATCGTGCAATCGCCCTGCCCGACGTCTACAAAGTGAACGTTGAGGCTTTTTCCTTCCGCCGCACCGTTCTCCGCGCCGTCTGCCGACACACGAACGCCAAGGTTACGCGGCTCTACGATGTCGGACTCTTCTACCTCGCTCTTATCGGCATAGTACAACAGTCCGAGCTTCAACTCGATATCGTACGCCCATTTCATCGACACCGCAAGAATGATCGCAACGACGATAAGCACCGCAATATCTATTATCAATACCTTCTTGACCGACTTTTGCATTTATCCCTAACTCAATTAATTATTTGCAGGCAAAGGCTCGAACAGCGCTTTTATCTCGTCGCACTTTTCGAGTGCGGCGCGGTATCCGAGCTCGTACATTTCCATATAACCGCTCTTGCTCGTCGATTTGAACGCCGAAGTATCGGGCGCTATCACAACGTCCGAATGCATAAGCCCGACGACAGACGCGTTGGCGCTCATTATGGAAAACATGGCTTTCAGCATGTCGAATATTCCCGTGCCGTCCGTGCCGCTCCCACGCGAGCCGTGCGCGTCAACCGTGACCGTCTTTTTTGCGCCGAGCATGCGGCAGACGTCGGCCGGAATGTTGTTTACGAGTCCGCCGTCCGAAAGATTCATGCCGTCCTTTTGCAAAGGCGCATACGCAATCGGGAACGCAGACGACGCCGAAACAGCGTCTAGTACCGAGCCGCTGTTCATTATCACCTGTTTGCCCGTTTTGAGATCGGTCGCCACCGCCGCATATTTTATATGCAGGTTTTCTATTTGCGCGTCACCGATTATTCTGTACAGCGCGTCGCCTATCTTTCGCGGATTGTCGGGCTTGAACAGTATTTTGCCGTGAAGATCGCCGAACTCCAAGCTCTCCGCCGCGCGCATTATTTCGTCCGGCTCAATGCCGGCGCAGTACAGCGCGCCTATTATGCTACCAACCGATGTGCCGACGCAAATATCGAAATCTATTCCGCACTCTTTAAATGCTTTAAGCGCGCCGACTTGAACAAACCCGCGCGCTCCTCCGCCTCCCAGCACCAGACCGACAACCGGACGTTCGGTAGGTCTTTTTCGGCTGATTATTCCCATTTTATTCCTTGGACTCTATCATGTTGCAGAAATATCTGTGCACGCGGCTATCCCTTGTCATTTCGGGATGGAACGCTGTCGCAAGAATATTGTTCTGCCTGACGGCGACAGGCTCACCGTTATGCTCGGCAAGAACTTTAACCCCGTCGCCGACGCGCGTAACCTTGGGCGCGCGTATAAACACCATGTTGATATACATTCCGTCGAAGTCGCCCTCGGTCACAAAGCTGTCTATCTGCCGACCGTAAGCGTTGCGCTTGACGTCGACGTCCAAAAGCGAGAAGCACGGCAGCTCACCTTCCACGCGGTTTGCGAGCAGTATCAGACCTGCGCACGTTCCCCATACGGGCATGCCGGCGGCTATGCGCTCTTTTATGGGCACGAGAAGATTGAAATCGTCCAAAAGCCGACGAAGCGTCGTGCTTTCGCCGCCCGGAATTATAAGCCCGTCGACAGTTGCAAGATCGTCTATCGTGCGCACGGGAACGGCGCCTATTTTCTTATTAACCGATTGAATCATTTTCAAGTGTTCGGCGACCGAACCTTGCAAAGCCAAAACTCCTACGTTCATAACAAGCCCTCTTTAAACAGTCGATATTTTTACTCTTAACTTAAAACAAACAGTCGTAAACTTTTTTATAGAAATACAAAGTGTTTCTGTTACCAGCCTCTCTTGGCAAGGCGTTGTTCGTCGGGCATGCTCTCCACTTCGAGTCCGCGCATTGCTTCACCCAAACCGTAGCTGACGCCAGCGAGAATGGCCGGATCGCCGTAGTACGCGACCGCCTTGACAATCGCCTCCGCGCGGCGCTTGGGATCGGACGATTTGAATATGCCGCTGCCGACAAACACGCCGTCAGCGCCGAGCTGCATCATGAGCGCGGCGTCCGCAGGAGTGGCAATGCCGCCCGCGGCGAAATTGACAACGGGAAGCGCCTTGTTCTTTGCGACGTAGCGGACGAGATCGAGCGGCGCGCCGATATCCTTTGCGTAGGTGGCAAGCTGTTCGCTTTGAAGTGCCGCAACCTCTGCAATCTGCGAGCGCATTTTGCGCATGTGCTTGACCGCTTCGACAACGTTACCCGTTCCTGCCTCGCCCTTTGTGCGAATCATGGACGCGCCTTCGGCGATACGGCGAAGCGCCTCGCCGAGATCGCGCGCGCCGCACACGAACGGCGTTTCGAATTTGCTCTTGTCGATATGGTACATATCGTCGGCAGGGGTAAGCACCTCGCTCTCGTCTATGTAGTCTATTTTAATTGCTTCGAGGATCTGCGCCTCTACAAAATGCCCGATACGCACTTTTGCCATAACGGGAATGGACACAGCCTTTTGAATCTCCGAAATCATTTTGGGATCGGACATTCTCGCAACGCCGCCGTCGCGCCTGATGTCTGCGGGGACGCGTTCGAGCGCCATGACCGCTACCGCGCCCGCTTGCTCTGCAATGACCGCTTGTTCCGCGTTCGTGACGTCCATGATGACGCCGCCTTTGAGCATCTGGGCAAGATTGCGGTTGAGCAGCTTTCTGTTTGCCGCTTTGTTATCGTCTTTGACTGCCATAATATATGTCCTCCGATTTTTAATTGAGTTCGCGCTTTATGCGCGTTGCGATTATGTATTTAATTCCGTGCGCTATTCCGAAACGACGTTGACGTTGAGCTTGCCCGAAACCTCGGCAAACGGCTTAACGGTGACGGTATACCGCCCAAGCGCCTTGATGGGCTCTGCGATGACGATTTTCTTTTTGTCAAGCTCTATTCCGTGTTCTTTGAGCGCTTCCGAAACCGCGGCGGTATTGAGCGAGCCGAACAGCTTGCCGTTCGCGCCCGTTTTTATCTTGACCGTGACAGTCATTCCGGCGAGCTTTTTGCAGAGTTCGACCGCCTCGTCATGCTCGATTTTGCGCCGACGCTCTTCCGCTTCTTTGGAAATCTTAATGCTGTTGAGCGCCGTGGCCGTTGCCGGTTTTGCGAGATTGTTCGGAATCAAGTAGTTACGCGCGTAACCGTCCGAAACCTCTATGATATCACCGCTCTTGCCTTGTGCTTTTACGTCTTTTAACAGTATAACTTTCATCGTTTTATCTCCCGAATTATTCTATCAAACGCCGATACGTTTGTCAAGCGGTAACGGCACAATTACGGCCTTGCCGCTCATTCGTTTCGACGCTTTTCGTCAAATAAAAAGTCGCAATACCGATGATTGCGACTTATGTGTATTACAAAAGCTCTTCGATTTGTTTGGTAAGCTCAATGAGCTCTTCGCGCTTTGCGTCTATCTCCGCGGAATATTGACGAAAATACTTTATTTCCGTTGCGTCCGGCTCCTGATGGCTGATGAGCGCTTCCAAGAGCGCGCCTTGCGAACGCGACCGCTTTGCTTCCAGCTCTCTCATATCGAGCTCAATTTCGCGAAGCCGTTCCGCGAGTTCACTTTTGACTGACATATCATTCTCCTTTTATGTAAATTTATTGCGAACCGATAATCGATGTCCGTTACCGCATGTTCATATGTTATATTCTATCAAAAGGCAACCGGTTTGTCAAGGGAAATGTGCATTTTGGCGGCAATGCGTTCGCACCGCTAATCCTCCATAATGTATCGCGTCCAAAACCGCAGGTTGAGAATGCAGTCGCATATTCCCACTATCGAGCCGATAAACAGCACTATCGGGAAAAGCACCATCGATATGCCGAGCAGGAACAGTACGGCATACGCCGCCACTCGCGCTCTGCCGCGAAACAGCGACGCGAAAAACGACATAAGCGCAAAGAATGTAAACGCCGAAGGAAGCGTGACAAACATATGCATAACCGTCGATGTCAGCGCGTCGTATCCGCCCACAAACTCGGTCGCAATTGCGGTTATCGCCGCCGGCAATACGCACGTCCACAAATAAGCGCGCGGCATTTTCATTTCCGACGCCGAAGTTATAGGCTGTCGCACGCCGCCGAGCGCGCGCGTGCTTAACTTCAATTCTTGCTCATCGCTCCCGACGTCACGCGGACTCGCAGTCCGCCTCGATATCGCATTTGCGACAAAGAACGCCGCGGCGGCAAACACCGCGCCGTAATGTATGCAATAATACCACACGTAAAGCCCGAACTCGTCGCCTGCCCAATCTGCGAGCTTGCTCGCCGCCGCCAGCATATATCCGTCGTCACCTTTGT
This sequence comes from Clostridiales bacterium, assembly GCA_022508445.1. Classification (GTDB taxonomy): domain Bacteria; phylum Bacillota; class Clostridia; order Christensenellales; family Pumilibacteraceae; genus Anaerocaecibacter. Next base: position 95,546 of record JAFLVG010000003.1, read on the forward strand.
GTAGCTTCGTTTCACCCTCGGGAAGATTTACAGCCTCGTAATAGTCGCGCGCAAAAAATCCGATGACGGGATCGTTGTACTCGCTCATAACGTAGTCTGCGGCAATATCCGAAATGGGCTTATCCTCTGCAAGCCTGACTATCGCAACTCCCGACATTGCGCCGACAATCGCAAGCACCGCCGCCGTCGCCGCGCATGCAAGGTATGACTGCATTTGCGCCGATAATACAAGACCGCAAAACGCGAAAAACAACGTCACGGCATAAATGACGGTGAGGATGTCGTAATTCAGCGCGAGCGCGGCCGCGCCGTATCCGACAATACACGAAACGGGCAAATACAGCCCGAATCTGCGATACAGCAAAAACAGCATGCAAAGAATAATAGGCAAAATAAACAGCGCCGCCGACGGCATCGCGCCTGCCATCATAAACAAAAACGGCAAAACGGCATACGACAGTATTTCGCATACCGACACGGCGCATTGCGGTACTTTGTTCAGCTCATCCGCCTTTTTGTTCGCGTCGATTGCTTGCCGCCTTTTTATTTTAATTTTGTCAAGACCTAATCGCACGCTCATATTATAGCTTACTTGTTCGATTAAATCAATACAATTAAAGCTCTTGCGTATATTTAAAACGCCTTTGGCAATACTAATGATAATATCGACTTATCGAGGAGTTAATCATGTACGATCTTAAATGCGGACAAAAGGATTGCAGATACAACCACGGCTATTGCTGCTGTGCAAAAGACATCGCCGTTTCGAGCGGCACTTGCTGCACGACTTACTGCAAGTCGGACGTTGAGGGGCGCAACATCAACACCGAGAGCGCCGCGGAATTTTCAAAACCCGATTTCAGCGTAGACACCGCGGTTTCCTGCAACGCGCCTTGCCTTTTCAATCATTCCACAAAATGTATCGCCAACGGTATAACCGTATCCACCGCCGAGGACGGCATTGCCGAGTGCCTCACTTTCATTAAAAAATAGCCTATCCCATCAAAAAAGTATAGCTTATATACGCTATTCAATAGAGAAGAAGATTTAATATAAGTGAATTTCGGACGAAAAAAACTCTCGAACAATCGAGAGTTTTTTGTTGCACATTTGTAATCCCGAGCATTTTTTGCCCTACGAGGAATCTCATCTTCTTCGAGGCGGAAGCCGCATTAGCTCTACTTATTAAGGGGGACCTTTTAGCAGTTAAGCCGGCTCAACATAAAATTACTGTTTATATTCGTCGTTCTGACTACTATTCGTATAATCTTTATTTACCCCAACTGTAATTCTCTTTTGACTATTGCGAAATTTTTATCCAAGTCATCTGCGCCTTTTAATTCGAGAAGCTTACATCCGAGCAATTTCTGCCACCGATCGTGCATTGCTTTGCTTCTGATGTTGACATCGCCTGTATCGTAAGACATCGCCCACTCAATAAAATCTCTGTGATTTATATACATATCACCGCCGATGTCAATACGCGAACCGAATTCTGCCCTTTCCCTTTTTTTCAATCGTTCGATACGTACTTCCGTCGGCGTTTCCAAACGAATTGCCAACGTGAACAATGGAATCAACTCGTCACCCCAACCAACCAGCGAGCCGGAAATTACCACGTTATCGGCGCTTGCAATATCTCGCTCCATGAGCAAAGCTCGTTCTTTAACGTCTCGCTTTGCAGTATATTTAGGATTCGTCGGTAGCCAAAAATAGTCGTCACTATCCAAATGTTTATATCCCAGTTCACTGCTTATTTTTTTACCAAGCGTAGTCGTTCCGGAGCCGGATGCTCCAAATATATGTATCACGTTTTTTGGCATAAGCCTTCTCCGTTAAATTATTGTTTATCGCGCAATCATTTTATCATACAAAAAGAGAGAATGCAACCGTGACGAGTTATCCGTATCACGCACGGCAAAAGCACGGAAAAGGCGTGGCTTTTGCCACGCCTTTTTTGGTTTACATAAATTTTCTGTTGGAAGTGCACTTACATCGTTACACCATTTGATTTCCCTAACAATGCCGTCTTATTATTCGCCGGCGGGTTCGCCTTCGCCGCTGTCTTCAATCACCTCTTGGTGCGGCGCGGTGGCGACGCAAACGACGGTGCCTTGGTTCTTCACGCGCATCATTCTGACGCCCTGCGAGCCGCGCCCTATCTTGGATATCTCCTTAACGAGCATTCTTATAATCGTGCCGTTGTCCGAAATAACCATTACGTCCTCTTCGGGATCGACGAGCTTCAAGTTGACGAGCCGACCTGTTTTCGAGTTGAATGTACCGGCCTTTATGCCCTTGCCTGCGCGCGATTGAAGTCTGAATTCTTCGATATCGGTGCGCTTGCCGAAGCCGTTTTCGCTGACCGTCAATACGTCGCAATCGGGTTTGACGATGGTCATATCGACAACGTTGTCGTCCTCGTCGAGGCGCATGGCTCTGACGCCCTGCGTATCTCTACCCATTGACCTTACGTTCTCTTCGGAGAAGCGTATGCACTTGCCGCTCTGCGACGCGATGAGAATTTCGTCTATTCCGCCCGACTGCTGTACCGAAATCAGCTCGTCACCCTCGTTGAGCTTGATTGCGACCTTGCCGACTTTGCGTATGAGCTTGAACTCGGTGAGCGCCGTCTTTTTAATCATTCCGCGCTTTGTCGCCATGACGAGATTGCCCTTGTACTCGTCCTCTTTGATGGGAATGACCGCGCTGACCTTTTCGCCGTCGCCAAGCTGCAACAGATTGACAATCGCCCTTCCTCTCGCAGTGCGCTCCGCTTCGGGAACCGCATACGCTTTGTCCGCGTACACTCTGCCGAAGTTGGTAAAGTACAACAGCGTGTCGTGCGTGTTCGTGACGAACATCTTTTCCACGAAGTCCTCTTCTTTGGGACGGTGCGCGGTAATGCCCTTGCCGCCGCGGTGCTGTGCCTTGTATTCGGTCGTGGGCAAGCGCTTGATGTATCCGTAGTGAGTCATGGAAATTACGACATCTTCCTTGTCGATAAGATCGCCTATGTCGATTTCGTCGTAGTCAATGACGAGTTCGCTGCGGCGCGGATTGTCGTACGCTTCCTTAATCTCGTTAAGCTCGTCGCGAATGATATCGGTGACGCGCTTGGGGCTTGCAAGTATGCTCTTGAAGTCGGCGATTTTCTCTTGGAGCGCAACAAGCTCGGCTTGGAGAGCGTCGATTTCGAGACTCGTAAGTCTGCGCAACTTCATTTCGAGAATTGCGTTCGCCTGTTTGTCGGAGAGGTAGAACTCCGCCATAAGTCGTTCCGCCGCCTCGACGTTGTCGCGGCTCTGCTTGATTATCTTTATAACCCTGTCGATATTCGCTTGCGCCTTGACAAGACCTTCGACAATATGCTCGCGCTCTTGCGCCGCCGCGAGGTCGTGCTTGGTGCGACGGACTATAACTTCCTCTTGGTGTTTGAGGTAGTATTCGAGCATCTCTTTGAGATTGAGAATCTTGGGCTCGCCGTCCGCAAGCGCAAGGAAGGTTATGCCCTGCGAAATTTGAAGATTTGTGTGCTTATACAGCATGTTGAGCACGACTTGCGCCTGCGCGTCGCGCTTGACCTCGATAACAATGCGCATGCCTTGGCGGTCGGATTCTTCCTTGATGTCCGCAATGCCCTCGATACGCTTGTCCTTGACGAGATCGGCTATCTGTATAATGAGCTTTTCTTTGTTGACCTGATAGGGCAATTCGGTGACCACTATGCGCTGGCGCATGATGTCACTGCCCTCGCGCACGGGGTATTCTTCTATCTCGGTCTTGGCGCGAATGACAACGCCGCCCCTACCAGTTTTGTAGGCGCGCTTGATGTTTGCCCTGCCCATGATAAGTCCACCCGTCGGGTAGTCGGGCGCAGGCACGTACTTGCAAAGCTCGTCGATAGTTATTTCGGGATTGTCTATGAGAGCGTCGATAGCGGAAACAACCTCGCCGAGGTTGTGCGGCGGAATGGCGGTTGCCATACCGACGGCGATACCGTCCGAGCCGTTAACCAAAAGGTTGGGGAAGCGCGACGGAAGAACCGTCGGCTCTTGCAGCGAGTCGTCGAAGTTGTTCGTCCAGTCCACCGTTTCTTTGTCGATGTCGCGGAGCATTTCGGACGAAATCTTTGCAAGACGGCACTCTGTGTAACGCATAGCCGCGGGAGGATCGCCGTCCACCGAGCCGAAGTTACCGTGACCGTCTACAAGGGTGTAGCGCATGGAGAAATCTTGCGCAAACCTAACGAGTGCATCGTACACGGACGAGTCGCCGTGCGGATGATACTTACCGAGAACGTCGCCGACTACGCGCGCGCACTTGCGGTAAGGCTTATCCGACCACAAGCTCAATTCGCCCATTGCGTAAAGTATGCGGCGGTGAACGGGTTTAAGTCCGTCGCGAACGTCGGGTATGGCGCGCGAAACGTTGACCGCCATTGCGTAGGCGATGAAGCACTGCTTCATCTCGTCCACGACGTGAGTTTCGATTATTTTCGTATTATCGACATAGTCCTTGCCGGAGCCGTCGTTGCTTTTTCCTAAAATTCCACGTTTTGCCATGATCTATCCACACCCCTTATATATCCAACTCGGTGACGAGCTTGGCGTTCTCTTCTATGAACTGACGGCGGAGCTCCGGCATGTCGCCCATGAGTACGCTGAATATCTCGTCCGCTTCGAATGCGTCTTCCATTGTTATGCGTTTGAGCGTGCGCTGTTCGGGACTCATCGTAGTCTGCCACAATTGCTCGGCGTTCATCTCGCCCAAGCCTTTGTAGCGTTGAAGCTCGCAGCCTTTTCTGCCGAGCTGATCTAACGCTTCTTCGCGTTCTTTCTCGTCGTAGCAATATATTTCCTTTTTGCCCTTTGCCACCTTGTACAGCGGCGGAAGCGCCGCGTACACGTGTCCGCGCTCGATGAGCGGACGCATAAAGCGGAAGAAGAATGTGAGCAAAAGTATTCTGATATGACTTCCGTCGACATCGGCATCGGTCATACAAATGATCTTGTCGTAGCGAAGCTTGCTCTCGTCAAACTCGTCGCCTATGCCGCAACCGAACGCGGTTATCATGGCCTTGATCTCGGCGTTTTCGAGAACATGGTTGAGCCTTGCCTTTTCCACGTTGAGTATCTTGCCTCGAAGCGGAAGTATCGCCTGGAATCTGCGGTCTCTGCCCTGTTTTGCCGTGCCGCCTGCGCTGTCGCCCTCGACTATGAATATCTCGCAATGCGCGGGATCGCGGTTGGTGCAGTCGGATAGCTTGCCGGGGAGCGTCGTCGTTTCAAGCACACCCTTGCGCCGCGTAAGCTCGCGCGCGTTTCTCGCCGCGTCGCGTGCACGTTGCGCCATTATCGTTTTAAGGACAAGCTCTTTCGCCTCTTTGGGATTTTCTTCGAGGTATGTGCCGAACGCGTCAACGACCGCTTTTTCCACTTGTGCGCGCATGGACGAGTTGCCCAGCTTGGTCTTGGTCTGACCTTCGAACTGCGGCTCTGTCAGCTTGACTGAAAGAACTGCGGTAATGCCTTCTCTTACGTCCTCGCCCGAGAGCTTTTCGTCCTCTTTGATGAGCTTTTGCTTTTGCGCATAGTCGTTTATGACCTTTGTGAGCGCGTTCTTGAATCCGACAAGGTGCGTGCCGCCCTCTTCGGTGTTTATGTTGTTGGCGTACGAGTAAATGAGCTCGTTGTACCCGTCGTTATACTGAATTGCGTACTCGACCTCGCTGTCCTTGAACGCCTTTTCGCCGTAAATGACCTCGGAGAACATGGTCTGCTTGTTGCGGTTGAGGTAATCGACAAAGTCTTTTATGCCGCCGTCAAACCGAAACATATCGCGCGCCTCTCTTCCCTTGCGGTTGTCGACAAGCTCTATCTCCAAGCCCTTGTTGAGAAACGCCACCTCGCGAAGGCGCGTGCGCACGGTGTCGTATGTGAAATCTATCGTTTCGAAAATTTCGGTATCGGGGAAGAAGGTTATCTTCGTGCCGGTCTTGTCGGTCTTGCCCACCTCGGCAAGCGGCTTCATCGGAACGCCGCGGTTGTAGCGCTGGCGGTATATCTTGCCGTTTTTGTACACCTCGACGTCAAGCCACTCCGAAAGCGCGTTTACGCACGAAAGACCTACGCCGTGCAGTCCGCCCGACACCTTATATCCGCCGCCGCCGAACTTGCCGCCGGCGTGCAGTTTCGTGAGAACGACCTCGACAGTCGACACCTTTTCTTTGGGGTGAAGCTCTACGGGTATGCCTCTGCCGTTGTCGGTAACGGCGACAGCGCCGTCGCGCGTCAGCTCCACAACGATCTTGTCGCAATAACCGGCGAGCGCTTCGTCGACCGAGTTGTCGACAATCTCGGTTATGAGGTGGTGAAGCCCGTGTTCGTCGGTAGAACCGATATACATGCCGGGGCGCTTGCGTACCGGTTCAAGCCCTTCCAATACCTGAATGGAACTCGAACTGTAATTGCCGTTATCAGTCTTTCTCGCCATAAAACCCTCCGTGAAATCAAGAAAAATAGATTTTTGTTTTACGCTCTATCATTATAGCATAAAACGCTTTGAAAACAAAGCGTTTTAAGTGCCATTTCGGCCGATTTTAACGAATTATTTTTTAGGCGATGCCGTCAAATGCCGTCAAATGCCGCTATTTGGCACGCGCGTGCCTATTCGCGGTTTTAATAAGCCTCTGCGTTTTTTACCGTAACGGCTAAATTTCGGGGAATCGGCGTTTTTGAAAATTTCCCTGCTCACATTTCCGTTCCGTGAGTTTTTCTTGCGCGGCGTAATATCCGATTTCCATATTTAACTTCGCATTAAAATTTTGCGACGAGCTTGGCGTTCAATTTTTCCGCGAGGAGCTTGGCGGTGTAAAACGCCGATCGAACGTTCTTAACGGGTTTGCCGAACGTGAGCATTTGACTGTATTTGGGGCGGCCACGCAAAAACCTGCGGTCGGTGACGGAAACGTATGCCGACGGACATGCGGAAAGAAGGCGGTTTAGTGCTTTTGCGTTCTTGCGCGTATACTTTGCACCGTCGAGGTTGATAACAACGGTCTTTTCGGTTTTACCGCATGTTTTTTCGAGAAACGTCACACAGCGCATTTGCGCCGGAGAAAGCCTGCCTATTCTCTTGCGCGGCGAAATACCGAAGCGTGAAAGCTCAACAATCGGCGGCTCGCCGCCGCAAAGTGCGCGGCGATATTTCAAGTATGCCTCGGTCGTAAACGACGAAAACGGCACTTTGCCGATTGCGAAATAGTTTCGGCCGTTCTCGCTTACGCAGAACAGGACCTCCGTGTTGTCGAGTACGACCGCGTCTTTCATTTTTTTAAAGTACTCGCGCTTTTGCCGCGCAGAGCCTAAACAAAAAGTAATCATGCCCATGATTATGGACATGACTACATTTGAATATACGCATAAATATATTTTTATTTTTATCGTGCTGTTCAGTCTTTGTACTTATCGTCTTTGGACCACGAGTACATTTTGCGAAGCTCACTGCCGACTTTTTCGATAGGATGCTCGGCTTCCAATCTGCGCTTGGCGTTGAAGTACGCTCTGCCGTTGTTGTTTTCGGCGATCCAGCGCGACGCGAAGTCGCCCGTTTGGATTTCTTTGAGTATGCCTTTCATTTTATTCTTGACGTTTTCGTCGATAAGGCGCTCGCCGACGGTGTAATCGCCGTACTCGGCGGTGTCCGATACCGAATAGCGCATGAACTCGAATCCGCCTTTATAGATAAGATCGACGATTAGTTTCATTTCGTGAACGCACTCGAAGTACGCGTTTTGCGGATCGTACCCTGCTTCGACGAGCGTTTCGAATCCGGCTTTCATGAGCGCGGTCACGCCGCCGCACAGTACGCACTGCTCGCCGAACAGGTCGGTTTCGGTCTCGCACTTGAAGGTTGTTTCTAGAACACCGGCGCGAGCTCCGCCTATCCCTGCGGCGTAAGCGAGCGCTATATCCCGACAATGCCCCGACACGTCCTGATACACTGCGAACAGGCAGGGCGTGCCTTTGCCCTCGACGTACTCACTGCGCACGGTGTGGCCGGGAGCTTTGGGCGCGACCATGAACACGTCCACGTCGGCAGGCGGAATTATCTGTTTGAAATGGATATTAAAGCCGTGCGCGAACGCGAGCGCTTTGCCGGCTTTAAGGTTGGGCAAAATGTCGGCCTGATAGATTTTGGCCTGCTTTTCGTCGGGCGTGAGAATCATGATTACGTCGGCTTTTTTTGCCGCTTCGCCCGCCGTCATTACGTCAAGCCCTGCGCTCTCTGCGCGCTGCCACGACTTCGAGCCGTTATACAGTCCGACAACGACCTTGACTCCGCTCTCTTTGAGGTTGAGCGCGTGCGCGTGGCCCTGACTGCCGTAACCGATTATAGCGACCGTTTTGTTTTTGAGATAATCGAGATTGCAATCCTCGCCGTAAAATATCTTTGCCATGATTTTTCCGTTCCTTTTTTGTTTTGCTCTATTATATATCGTTCGTCTGTTCTTGTCAACCGACTTCTTTTGTAAAAGAAGTGGTCAAGAAAACTTTAAGCGTCGTGCGTTTGCTTTTGTAATTTGTTTTACGTTACACCCGAATAATTGCGATGCGATTGTAATTGCTTTAATGCCACCGATATATAATGTAATTGTTATTTGTCAGTCCGAGCATTTCGCCTTCGATGAGTCTCCGACTTATTTTCTCTTAATACAGATTATCGGGTAAAATGATATCGGTGCGCGGTAGCTTTTTTTCCGAATACAACGGAATAAGCTCGCGGAGCGCAATCGGTCTATTCTCGCCTATGATGTTAGCCGCAAACGCGAGCGCGCCTATTATCTCATCCTTTGATTTTGTCTTTAACAATCGCGCCGCGCTGTCGCCTGCGCTCTTGCTCAATTTGCGCCCGTCGTGTCCCAAAACGAGCGGTATGTGATAATATTCGGGCGTGTGAAGCCCCAATAACCGTTGCAAGTATATTTGACGCGGAGTGTCGTAAAGTAAATCTGCACCGCGCACTACCTCGGTTATGCCCGAATATCCGTCGTCCGTCACCACCGCAAGCTGATATGCGTACACCCCGTCGCGCCTGCGAATGATAAAATCGCCACAGTCCTCTTTTAAGTTCTGTCGTTGTTTGCCGAAAACGCCGTCGGTAAATTCTATCGGCTCGTCATCTACTTCTATTCTGTATGACGGCGGCGAATTTACCGCTTTCTTTGCGGCTTGCTCGCTCGAAAGCGTCTTGCAAGTTCCGGCGTACAAAATTCCGCCGTCGGGAAGCCGCGCTATATCGTCGGCGTGAAGCGCGGCGCGCGAACAAAAGCACGGATAAACGTGCGCTCTGCTTTTAAGTATTTGTTCTGCCGCGGCATACGCGTCCGTCCTTTCGCTCTGGTAGATTATCGGCTCGTCGCTTTTCATGCCGAGCGCCGCAAGCGTTTCTATAATATCTTTTGCCGCACTTTTCGGACAGCGCGAGGCATCCACATCCTCGATGCGAATGATAAACTTTCCGCCCTTGCTCTTGACTGAAAGATATGCTATCATTGCACACAAAATATTGCCTGCGTGCATGAACCCGCTCGGCGTCGGCGCAAATCTACCTTTTAGCTCTCGTTCGCTCATAAAAGTATTTTATCACACTGTACAGCTTTTTTCAACGAAAAAATGCGCCATTTGAAATAGCGCATTTTTCGTTATTGTATTACTTCTTGTTAAACCGACTTGCGAGCGCGGCGAGCTTTTCTTCCATGCTCATATTATCAAGGGACGGCGCGCGGTCGTCGTTGCGGTCGCGGTATCCGCTCTGCCGCTCGCCGAACGGACGGCGTTCGCCGTTTCTGTTAAACTGCGGTCTTTCACCGTCGCGGCGCTGTTCTCTACGCTCGAATTTTTCACCGCGGCGCTCACGCTCTTCGTGCTCGGCCTTTCTCTTTTCGCGCTCGGCTTGGCGCTCCAACCATTCCTTGTGCTTTTGCTCGCGCTCGGCCTTGATCTTTTGCCACTCCGCTTTCTTCTCGGCGCGTTCCTGCTTTTGCTTTTCGTATTCCGCCTTGCGGCTGTCACGAGTAGCGGGATCGAGCATGGTAAGCGCTATCCTGTGCTTTGCGTTATCTACTGACAGCACCCACACATTCACCTTGTCGCCCACCTTCAATACGTCGGACGGGTGCTTGATAAAGTTATCCGAAATCTCGGATATGTGAAGCAAGCCGTCTTGGTGAACGGAAATATCCACAAACGCGCCGAAGTCGGTCACGTTGCGCACGACGCCTTGGATGCGCATACCCTCTTTGAGATCGTTCATGTCCATGAGATCGGAACGAAGCACGGGCGGAGGCAATTCGTCGCGCACGTCGCGTCCGGGCTTGATAAGCTCTGTTACTATGTCGTTGAGCGTGGGAACGCCCACACCGATTTCGGCGGCAACTTCTTGCTCGCCTGCGGCCTTGACCTTTTGCGGCAGGTCGCCGAGCTTGCACTCTTTTACGTCCGCCTCGGTATATCCGAATTTTTGAATTAGTTTTTGCGCCGCTTCGTATGACTCGGGGTGGACGGCGGTGTTATCGAGAACGTTTTCGCCGCCAGAAATGCGCAAGAATCCCGCGCACTGCTCAAACGCTTTCGCGCCGAGCTTAGGCACGTTCAACAGCTCCTTGCGCGAGCCGAACGGCTTGTTGGAGCGGTATTCGACAATGCTCTTTGCAGTGCCGGCATTGAGTCCCGAAACATACGCGAGCAGTGAATAAGACGCCGTGTTGAGGTCCACACCCACGCTGTTAACGCAATCCTCGACTGCGGCGGTGAGCGACGAAACCAAACGCTTTTGCGGCATGTCGTGCTGATACTGTCCTACTCCGAGTGAGCGCACGTCGACCTTGATAAGCTCTGCGAGCGGATCGAGAAGCCGACGCGCAATCGATATCGCACTGCGGATTGTAAGATCGAGTTCGGGAAATTCCTCCGCGCCCAGCTTGCTACCGCTGTACACCGACGCGCCCGATTCGGAAACGACGGCGTACGACACGGGACGGTCAAGCTCTTTTATGAGGTCGGCTACGAAAATCTCCGATTCTTTGGAAGCCGTGCCGTTGCCGATTGAAATGCAGTCTACGTTGTGCTTATTGATAAGCGCTTTAAGTATTTCTTTGGCTTGCTCGATTTTCTTTTGCGGCGGCGTCGGGTAAATGACCGCGCTGTCCAAAAACTTGCCGGATGCGTCGATGACCGCAATCTTGCAGCCCGTGCGGTATGCGGGGTCGAGGCCGAGAATGACCTTGCCTTTGAGCGGCGGCTGTAACAAGAGCGGCTTCAAGTTGCGCTCGAATGTTTTTATCGCCTGCTCGGACGCGCGGTCGAACAATTCTGTGCGCACCTCGCGCTCTATGCTCGGCTGAATGAGACGTTTATAGCTGTCCTCGATCGTTCTATCCATAAGCGCATCGAACGCCGAGTTTTTCTTTTTAGCGGCGGAAATTATTTCGAGCGCTTTCGCCTCGTCAACCGCAACGCTCACCTTCAAGCACTCTTCCTTCTCGCCGCGCGTAACCGCGAGTATGCGGTGGCTTGGAACGGTGGCAACCGCTTCGTCGAACTTAAAATATGTTTCGTACACCTTCTTCTTTTCGTCGTCGGTGCACGATTCGTTCTGCGCGGCAACAAGCCGACCTTCGGTCATTGCTTGTTCACGTAGCGCCTTGCGAAGCGCCGCGTCGTCCGATATGCGCTCTGCAATTATGTCGCAAGCGCCGTCGAGCGCGGCTTTCGCGTCGGGGACTTCCTTTTCGGCGTCTATGTACGGCGCGCAAAGCTCGTTTTCGTCGTAAGAGCTAAGCTCTTGCGCCTCGATGATATCCGCAAGCGGTTCGAGTCCGCGCGCGATCGCGACCGACGCTCTCGTCTTCTTTTTCTGCTTGTACGGACGGTAAATGTCCTCCGCCTCGGTAAGCGTTTTCGCGGCGTCAAGCGCAATTGCGAGTTCGTCCGTCCATTTACCCTGCGACTCGATAGAGGCCTTAATTTCCTCTTTGCGCTTGATAAGTCCTTTGAGATACTCGTAACGCTCTGAAAGCTCGCGTATCACTTGGTCGTCCGTCGCGCCGTGCATCTCCTTGCGGTAACGCGCAATAAACGGCACGGTGTCGCCTTGATCGAGCAAGTCGACTATGTTGGAGCAATGCTCTTCTTTGAGCGAAAATTCCTCGGCAAGTTGTTTCTTTACGTCCATAAATTCCTCTTTGCGCTATCGTTGTGCGCTTGTATTATTTTACAACAAGGCGCCCCGAAAATCAATCTTTTTTGCAAACAATTTACTCGCTTTTTATGCGCTTATTGTCCACAAACAAAACGGCGGTAAAAGTAAAGCCGCTTTTACCGCCGTTTGCAACATTGCTGTTATACTACTGTTTTCTATAACCACACTTCGGGCAAACGCCATTCTCGTTGAGCGCAATGCCGCACAACGGGCAACGGTCGATGCTCTTCCGAGGCTCATAGGTCTCCGTCGCGCCGTTAACGCCGCTCGTGAATGTGAGCCTTACGATGTTAAGCTTATCCTTCAAAAGATCATAGACGATTTTGATCATGCCCTCGACCGTCATGGTCTCTTTGGTCACGACAAGTCTGCACTCGGGGTAAGCGGTAGCAAGCTCGGTCTTGAACGCCGGGCCTTTTTGCTTGTTGGTGGGTGCGCCGTTGCGAATACCCTGCTCTTCGTAAACTTTCAAGATTGCGGGAAGAAGCGGATCGTCCTCGCGAAGAACGAGCGCATGATCGAAGTTCTGCAAAACCTCCCACGCAGTCTTTTTGATTTCGTTACACGGGAAAACCATATTGACGCCGTTTTCGACAGTGTCCTCCACTTCGATAGTTAAAACGCCGGTGTGTCCGTGCAAGTATTGCGCCTCGCCCTTAAATCCGTAAAATCTGTGAGCGTATTGTAAATCCAATGTAGTGAAACTTCTCATTATATTACCTCTTTAATTTTATTTGGGCTTACTGCCCATGATACAATTTTATCATATACTCGGCCGATTGTCAATATGGTGTTTTCTATAACACGGAGAAAAGTGTATGTACTTTGCGCGGCAAACAGAACGGAGAGGCGCGTCGAACGGTATTAGCTGTAAAAATTTAATGCGCAAAAAAGATTGACAATAAACAGACAATATAGTATAATGTACCGGGTTTAGAGATAAGCTCAATTGTTGTTTATACATCAAATATAAAGCAAAACAGATATGCTGATATGGCTCAGTCGGTAGAGCACCACCTTGGTAAGGTGGAGGTCCCGGGTTCGAATCCCGGTATCAGCTCCAAAATTGATGACCGCCGCCACGTGTTTACACGAATGGCGGCGAAGTCATTTTGGGGCATTAATTCTTCGCAGCTATCCCCTCATCTTTTATAAAAGCTGCCATTTTGATAAAATTTTCGACGCGCACAGACCGAAAATTTTTTGACTTTTAATTTTTGATTTGCTATAATTGTTTTTGTCGGCACGCGATGTGCCTTCGTAGTTTTTAGGTAGCTTTTCTCTGATAAGGACTCCACAAAATTTCTTTTACGGAGGTCCTTATTTTTATGGAACAATCTAATTCGGCGCTCGGCGAAGGAAAACTTTTTAAGCTCATGCTCAAATTTTCCATCCCCTGCGTGCTGTCGCTTTTTGTATCTGCGCTTTATAATATCGTAGACCAGATATTTATCGGCAATAGCGAGCTTGGCGATCTCGGCAACGCCGCGACCGGCGTTGTGTTCCCCATATTCATAATAGCGCAAGCGTTTGCGTGGTGGTTCGGCGACGGATGTGCGGCGTTCCTGAATATTTGTCAGGGCAAAAAACAGGCCGACGAAGCACACCGCGCAATCGGCACCGGAATTGTTTTTACAGTGGGCGCAAGCGCCGTTCTTATGATTTTGTTTTTTCCGCTTAAACGCTCGTTGCTCTTGATGTTCGGCGCGTCCGAAAACAGCATTGACTTGGCGGTCGAATATTTTAACATAGTTCTCGCCTTCTTTCCGGTATTCATGGCCATGAACATGGTAAATGCCGTAGTTCGAGCCGACGGAAGTCCTGGCTGGTCTATGGCGTCCATGCTTACGGGTGCGATAGTCAATATCGTTCTCGACGCGGTGTTCATTCTCGCATTGCACTTGGGAATGGCAGGAGCAGCATGGGCAACCGTCATCGGACAAATCGTGTCGTTTGCCGTTTGTCTGTTTTACTTAATCAAAAAAAGCAAGACGTTCAAGCTCAAACTTAAAAGCTTTATCCCCGATATGAAACAATTCGGCAACGCAGCCAAACTCGGGCTTTCTTCATTTATTACGCAAATGACAATAGTAATCATATCGCTCGTTTGTAATATCATGCTCAAAAAGTACGGCGGCCTGTCTCAATACGGCGAAGATATCCCAATAGCCATCATAGCCATAGAAAGCAAGGTCTTTACGGTAGTTATAAACATCGTGGTCGGAATAGTGCTCGGCTGTCAGCCCATAATAGGCTACAACATCGGCGCACAAAAATACGACCGCGTAAAAAAGCTGTACCGCAATATTTTAGTTAGTACCGTTGCTGTCGGCTTAATTGCAACACTGATATTCGAGCTTGCGCCGCGCGAAGTTGTGGGGATATTCGGCGCACCTAAATTCTCCAATCCCACGCTCTATTGGGATTTTGCGACAAAGACATTTCGTATATTTCTCATGCTTGTCACGTTCACATGCACTATCAAAATGACGTCTATATTCTTCCAGGCAGCAGGCAAGCCGATACGCGCAATAATAGCGTCCATGATACGCGATATTGTCTGCTTTATTCCGCTCATCTGCGTGCTTCCGATTTTCTACGGAATCGGCGGCATATTGTGGGCGGCGCCTATTGCGGACGGTATAGCAATGCTTGTCGCCGCGGCGCTTACACTCACCTATTTTATTAAATCGCGTAAAAACACGAACAACACCGCCGAATTCGACTCGGACGAGCATTCTATTTTATCGGCGACCGAAAAAGGCGCGATTATTACTATATCGCGCGAGCATGGATCCTCGGGCAAGCAAATAGGAAAAATAGTTGCGGATAAACTCGGCATCCCGTTCTATTATAAGGATGTGATAGCGATCGCGGCAAAGGAAAGCGGGCTCGACCGAGAATTTCTTTCGGACATTACAGACCCCGCAACCAACGCGTTATATTCGCTCTACATGAGTACCAATGTGGTGAGCCAAGCAATTATCGCACAGGACAAAGCAATCAAGGCCATTGCCGAGCGCGGTAGCTGTGTCATAGTGGGAAGGGCCGCCGATTACGTACTTCGCGATAATCCGGATGTTGTACGTGTTTTCATTTATGCGCCGGAAGAATACAGAATCGCAAGAATAGCCGAAGTTTACGGCGACAGTCGTGCCGAAGCGCAAAAACACATAAAACGCGCAGATAAGGCGCGCGCCGCGTACTATAAAGCGATTTCAGCACGAAATTGGAGCGACGTCCACAATTACGATTTAGCCGTGGACGGTTCAATCGGCGTACAGCAAAGCGCACAGCTTATCACAGACTATATTGCGCACAAAATTCAAGCACAAGTCGAATCGCAACAAGTCAAAAACGATAAATACAAGCCCGACTGACCGAATTCTCTACAAAAAACCGCGTTACACTTTTTATGTAGCGCGGTTTTTATCTTTTTGGTTTACTCGTCCAACAGTCCACTTTCGAACGCATTCATGCCGCTCTCGGGCTGAGCGTCATCGTTCGGCGGAGGTGCGGACTGCTCGAAGCCGCTGTCGCGTCCCGAATAGTACGGCGGCGGCGTAGGCTCGCCTTTCGGATCGGGATCTTTGAACGTGACGGTCGGCGCATTCCAAATAAGTTTTATATTGCCCGTTTCGCCGTTGCGGTGTTTTGCCACATTGAGGTAAACTTCGGACGCGGCAGGTCTTGAATATTCCTTGCTTGTGCCGTTATCGCCGGTCGGCGCGTCCTTGCGGTCGATGAACATGACGATATCGGCGTCTTGCTCTATTGCGCCCGAATCGCGCAAGTCCGACAGCTTTGATTCCTTGTCCGCGCCCTTTCTCTGCTCTATGCTACGCGACATCTGCGACAACAACAAGATGGGAACGTCGAGCTCTTTTGCGGCGAGCTTGATTGCGCGAGTTATCTCGGCGACCTCGCGAACGAAGTTATCTGTGCGCTTGCCGCTCTGCATGAGCTGTAAGTAGTCGATCATGACGAAATCAAGCCCCGTGGAATGTTTGAGTGCGCGGCACTTCGACAGTATTTCCGCAGGCGTTATATTGCCCGACTCGTCGATATACAGATTTGTTTGAGAAAGCTCGTCGCGCGCGGCATATAACCTATCCCACTCCGCTTCGGTAACGATAGCGCGGTTGGCGCGCGCCATGTCGTAATCGCCTACCGAACAGAGAATGCGCTTTGCAAGCTGCACCGCGCTCATTTCGAGCGAGAACACCGCAACGGCGTAATGCTTGCCGTTGTCGGGACGTCTACGCCGCGCCGCGTTTACCGCGCAGTTCATTGCAAAGCTCGTCTTGCCTTGACCGGGGCGCGCCGCAAGAATGATGAGGTCGCTCTTTTGGAATCCGCCGCCGAGCATCATGTCGAGCTTGGGGAATCCCGTCGGCACGCCGCGGAACACATTGTCCTGCGTAGACTTGTTCATCAAGTCCTGCATGAACGTTTTGACATAACCGGCGAGCTTTTCGGGCTTGCCTCTGCGGTTGGACTCCGCAAGCCCGTACAGCGCCGCCTCGGCACGCGTGAGCGCGAGATCGTCGGGATCGAGCGCGTAGGCCTCGTCCGCCATGGTACGCGCAATATCTATAAGCGCACGAAGCCGCGTGTGCTTTTTTACAATGTCGAAATAATATTCGGAGTTGGCAACCGACGGAACGGCAGCCACAACCCCCGATATGTACTCTACGCCGCCGCTCATTTCGAGCGTGCCTTGGTTTTCGAGCTGGCCGACTACCGTTACAAGATCGATAGGCTTTGCGGCGGTAAACAAAGCGGCAATCGCTTCGTAGATATGCTTATGCGCAGGCGTATAAAAATCGTCCGCCGAAAGCTGCGGCATGTATTTGGTCGCAGTCGATCCGTCGATTAGCATGCCGCCGATAAGCGCGGTTTCCGCCTCGTAGCTGTTGGGCGTTTCGCGCGCCGTTACGTTGGGATGATTTTTTATGAACTGTTCGCGTTCGTCTTGCTTGGGCATGATTTCTCCTTAACGTTTATGCGTTCGTCTTTCGTGATTAAAGTTTGCTCGGCAGATTGCTGTCGTAGTCGCGATATGTTTCGGGGTTGTACGGAAATCTGTCGAGAAGAGTGGGCTTTTGCTTTTTGGTCCGCGTCGCAAGCACAAATATTGCGAGCGTGACCGCGCCTGCCGCGATAGCTACCATATACCAGCCGTATGACACGGGACGCTTGTATTCGAAATCGACTGTCGTCCTCGTATCGTCGAAGTACCGCGAAAAAACATAATTGCTCGTCTTGTCATCAATCGCCACCGTGCGCCCGGACGACTCCATTCGCCGCGCACCCGTCCGAACATAGTTGAGCAAAAGTCCGCTCGCATCCAAGCCCTTCAAGTACGGGAACGCGTCGTAAATAGACGGAAAAACGACGACAAGCTCGTTATACTCGTTGCGCGCAATTATGCCGTTTTTGATCTGTTCGAGAATAGTGGTCGACGTCAACGGCGCGATATTGTCGAACGCCTCGCGCACGCCGTTAAATGGATTTTGCGAAGTGGCACGGTACGTTCTGACAAACGGATTTTCGGTGTGCGTGGTCACGAATTTAACAGGACTGCCCAGCTTTTCCAAATCGGACAGGTCGGTCACGACCTTGCGGTATCTAACGATGTAAACCGTTTCGGTTTTTTGCGCCCCTGCAAGCTCGTATCCGAATCCGGTAAACAGCGCATAAAAATAGCTCTTGACGGTGTATTTATTGCCGTCGCGGTCGAGAGTAGCGGTGCGCTCCATTTTTTGCACGATGTCGTTGTCTATCGTAAGTTCGTACTCGTTATACCTAACGCCGTCCTCAGTGTAGTCGTACACGGTAAGGCTCGCGCCGCAGCCCGAAAGTGCGAATGCGACAAAGCATAAGGCTATGAGCGCCAAGACGCGTTTTGTTCGGAATTTCGAACGCTCGCCTTTCATTTGCACATTTTTTCCAGCTCGTCGAGCGCGGCATTGAAGAATGCGAACGCGTCGTCATACGGTTTCTTGGTTGCAAGATCGACTTCGGCGTCGCAAAGAATGGCATACGGTGATTTGTGTCCGCCGGCTTTGAGAAACTTGTTTTTGTAAATGTCCGTATACTCGGGCCGCGCGAGAATGTTGTGCGCAATACTCGTCGCGGCGGTCATACCCGTCGAGTATTTATAGACGTAGAACGCCTTGTAAAAATGCGGAATACGCGCCCACTCGTAAGCTATGCGGTCGTCCGACACAACGGCATCGCCGTAGTATTTCTTGTTGAGGTCGAGATACATGCCGCAAAGATTATCGACGGTGAGCGGCTTGCCTTCGAGATCCATTTTGTGCGCGTTGTATTCAAATTCGGCAAACATCGCTTGACGGAACAGAGTCGTGCGGAAACGGTTAAGACGAAGGCTCAACAGATATTTCTTGACGTTGTCGTCCTTGACGTTTTTCATGAGATAATCGTCGAGAAGAGTCTCGTTGCAAATGGACGCAACCTCTGCGACGAAAATCTGATAATCCCACTTCGAATACGGCTGACCGTTCTGCGAGTAGTACGAGTGCATGCAATGCCCAAGCTCGTGCGCAAGCGTGAAAATATCCTCGGTCGTCGGCGCGTAGTTCAAAAGAACATACGGGTGCGCCGAATACGACGACCAACTGTACGCGCCGCCGCGCTTTCCGTCGTTTGGCATAACGTCAATCCAACCCTCGGTCATCGCCTTGTTGAGTAGTCCGACGTACTCACCGCCGAGCGGAGACAGCGCCGTCTTGACAAGCTCACACGCCTCGGCATACGGCAATTTCATTTCCGCATTTTCCACGATCGGAACATAGAGGTCGTACATGTGCTGTTCTTTCAAGCCGAGCAGCTTTTTGCGCAGTGCGATGTAACGGTGCAAAGTGCCGAGATTGTCATTAACGGCGGAGATAAGGTTTTCGTAAACGGACGTGGGCACGCCGTCGCCGAACAGCGATTTTTCCAAGCAGTCCGAATAACCGCGCGCCTTGGCGATAAAGTTGTCCGCCTTTACGTTGCCGGCATAGTTGGCGGCAAGCGTGTTTATGTGCGCGATGTAACCGTCGTAAAGATTATTAAACGCCGTTTTTCGCACCTTGCGGTCGGGATCGCCGAGAAGCTCGCCGTACGTGCCGTTGTTAAGCTCGACCTTTTTCCCGTCCTTGGCGACGGGCTTGAATTTCATATCCGCGTCGAACAGCATGTGTGCGACGTTGTACGAGGTGTTGAGCGCCTCCGCGCTCATGGCAATCAGCTTTTCTTCCTTGTCGGAAAGAATGTGCGCTTTTTGCCTCGCAATCTCTTTGAGCAAAAAGTCGAAGTCGCTAAACTCAGCGTCGGCAATATAGCCGTCCAGCACGTCGGCGGAAAGCGCGCCGAGTTCACTGCTCATGAACGACGCCGCCGCGCCGTATTTACCGGCAAGCCCGTCTGTGCGACTCGAAAGTCCCATAGCGACCGAATTGCCCGCGTCCTCGTCCTTGTACATGTGCGACCATATATAGATAAGCTCGAACTTTTGCGAAACCTCGGCGTCAAGCTTTAAGCATGCAAGCGCGTCTTGGCGGTTCGCGAGCTTGCCCTTGTACGATTCGAGTACGGGCAGAGCGTTTTCTATTTCATTAAACAGCTTTTCGAAAGTTTCTACGCTGTCCACCATGTCGGACAGATTCCAAAAATACTTTTTGTCAACTTCGCTTCTTTTCATAAAACACCTCGTTGTTAAATTTATATTCGATAGTATGTGAATTGCTTTATGCAATGAACAGTCTTTTATGTTTTTGTGGGATTGTTTTTCTGTTAATGCGGTTAGAATGGCGTAAAGCAATTATTATCACAAAGCAATTATTCGGAAGCAACGCCAAACAAATCGCCAAGGCAAACACACAACGGATAAAACTAATTCTTATTCGCGTGGATGGGCGGAGGTATGACGCCGCCGCGATTTACGAACATTTCGGGATTGCCGCCGTTCACCGCCATTATGGGCGCAGTGCCGAACAGTCCGCCGAAATCGACCTCGTCGCCTACCTTCTTGCCGTAAACGGGAATGACGCGCACCGCCGTGGTCTTGTTGTTTATCATGCCGATTGCGCACTCATCCGCTATCATGGCGGCAAGCTGTGCGGCGGTCGTGTCGCCCGGCACGGCTATCATGTCGAGCCCGACCGAACAGACCGCGGTCATCGCTTCGAGTTTTTCAAGTCCGAGCGCGCCCGATCGCACCGCTTCGATCATGCCCGCATCCTCGGACACGGGAATGAACGCGCCCGACAGTCCGCCCACGCGGCTCGCCGCCATGACGCCGCCCTTTTTGACTGCGTCGTTGAGTAGCGCCAAGCACGCTGTCGTGCCGCAAGATCCGACTGACGAAAGCCCGATGCTTTCGAGAATGCGCGCAACCGAGTCGCCGATTGCCGGCGTGGGAGCGAGCGAAAGATCGACAATGCCTGCCGAGAGGTTGAGCTCCTTTGCCGCTTCCGTGCCGATAAGCGCACCGAGCCGAGTTATTTTGAACGCCGTGCGTTTAATAAGCTCGCAAATCTGTGTAATATCGTAGTCGGGGTGTTTTTTTATCTCGTACTCCACAACCCCGGGACCGGATACGCCTACGTTAATGGCGCACTCGCCTTCGGAAAGACCGGTGAACGCGCCGGCCATGAACGGATTGTCGTCAACGGCATTACAAAAAACGACCAGCTTGCCGCATCCGAACGAGTTTATGTCGCGCGTGCGGTATGCAAGGTCTTTAATCACCTTGCCGAGTTTACCCACCGCGTCGAGATTGATACCCGTCTTGCTCGACGCGACATTAACCGACGAACACACGATATCTGTTTCGGAAAGCGCCTGCGGCAGCGTGTCCAAAAACATATTTTCCTTTTCGGTCGCACCTTTTTGCACGAGCGCGGAATAACCGCCCACAAAATCAACGCCGAGGTTTTTGCCGGCACGGTCGAGCGCATGCGCAAGCCCGATAAAATCTCCGCTCGCTGAGCCGATGACCGAAATAGGCGTGACCGCAATGCGCTTGTTCACGATTTTTACGCCGTAACGCGAAGCAAGGCTTTCGCAAACAGGCACGAGCCGCGCACACACGCGCGTTATCTTGTCGTAAACCTTATCGGCACACTTCTTGCCGTTAGCATCGATACAGTCCAAAAGCGACAGCGACGCCGTGACGGTGCGCACGTCCAAATGCCTGTTGTCGAGCATGTCTATTGTTTCGAGTATTTCGTTTTCGGTAAACATGATATCCCTTTTACGTTGAATGCGATGCGAATAAACCGACTACACTCTGTGCATAGCGTTGAACAAATCCTCGTGCTGAACGTGTACGGTAACGCCCAGATGCTCGACTGACCTTTGCAAATCCTCGCCGAGCTTATCGAGCTGCACAGACGAGTTCTCGACATCGACAAGCATAATCATGACAAAATTGTTTTGCATGATTGTCTGCGAAATATCCTCAATATTTATATTGCGCTCTGCGAGCGCGCCTGCGACCGCGGCAATAATGCCCGTCCTGTCTTTTCCTATAACAGATACTACAACTTTCATGCAATGATTATACCACACCAAAGCGCGTTTTGCAAGTATAATCGAGCGGACGCGAATATTAAGGTGCAATGTGTGATTTAAAAACGATATGCCCCAATAAGATTGCACGCGAACTGCGCGAGCAGGTTCGACTTCGCCGAGCGTAGCAAAGCCCCCATTTGCATGGGGGCTTTGGTACACCCGACAAGATTCGAACTTGCGACCCTCAGAATCGGAATCTGATACTCTATCCAGCTGAGCTACGGGTGCGTACTTTGTTTATTTTTGTTTTGGACTGCGAGCGGATTGTGTTTGTAATTATATTCCGCTAGCTCGGCATATTCATAATATCACTGTCGACGTGAAAAATCAAGTTATTTGATACGGTTTTTCTCTCGTCGCCGCGAGCCGAAAAATAAGATTGAGAGCCTTCACGGCGTTTGGGATGACAAAATATTTTTATCGTGTTACGGCTTCTCTTACAAAACATAACAAAACCGCCGAGTTTTCGGCGGTTTATGTTGTATTGATTCGGTTTATTAACTTATTTTCTCATAGGCTTGACGGAGAACTTGGTAGACTTTGTCGCCTTTACGATTGCGACCTCTTTGTCTCCTACTTTGCCGCTGAACGGTTTATACGTGATAAGGTCGGTATAGTCGTCTTGCGGAAGCTCGGGGGTATATTCGCTACCCGAGTTATTGACAATCACGTATACCGTGTCGTTTTCGGTTTTGCGCTTAAAGAACATAACGCCGTGATCGGTATCGATGCCGCAATACTTGCCGTGCGCGAATACCGCTCGTTCATTGCCGCGCACAGCGCCGAGTGCCTTGTACCACTTCAAAAGCTCTTTGTCGCCGCCGCCCCAAGGATAGCACTTTCTGTTGAACGGATCCTCGAAGCCCTCCATGCCGACCTCGTCGCCGTAGTAAACACACGGAATGCCGGGGAGTGTATACTGCAATGCCGACGCCATTTTGACGAGTTTTTTGGTTGCATTTTTGTTCTTGACGGTCGCCGTCGCCTTGTCGTCCTTGCACGTTATCTCGCCGTTATCGCCCAGCACTGTCATGAGTCTTGCCGTGTCGTGGTTGTCGAGCACGTTCATAAGGCAATCCACTGCGTGCTTCGGGTAGTTGTTTATAACAAACCCGACCGTGTTGTTGAGCCTATTGCTGTCGCCGCACCGAACAAAGTTCAAAATGTCTTCCTTGAACGGGTAGTTTGTCACGCTGTCGAGCTTACCGTCCGACAACAAACTGCGCCGCTTGTTGTTCACCGTCAAATTCGACGCGTCCATAAACACTTCGCCGTACATGACCGCGTCGGGATTTTCTTTCTTCGCCGCATTTACGCAACGCTCGATAAACCCGTCGGAAAGCTGTTCGCAAACGTCCAACCTCCAACCGCCGAGCCCGAGCCGCGTCCAATATCTTACGACGCCCTCCTGTCCGTTTACAAACTCGTCGAACAGCGAGTCGGTATCGTCGGTGCTCGGCATGATGTCGATATTGTGCCTGCACTCATAATCGTTATTCCACTGTCTGAATTTATACCAGGAATAATACGGCGACTTGACCGATTGATAAGCACCGACGCTGCCGTAGTTCCCTTGCTTGTTGAAATAAATACTGTCGTCGCCCGTATGCGAGAACACGCCGTCGAGGATTATCTTGATTCCGCGCCTGTTGGCTTTTTCTATCAAATCTTTAAGGTCGGCCGTCGTGCCGAAGTCGCGGTCGACTTGCATATAGTTGCCGACGTCGTATTTATGATTTGAATGCGCCTCGAAAATGGGGGTGAGATATATACACGTCACGCCCAAACTTTTGAGGTATGTAAGTTTTCTTGCAATGCCTTTCAGATTGCCGCCGAAAAAGTCGGTGTTGCCGATCTTGCCGTTCTCGTCGGCTTTGTACTCGGGTACGCCGCCCCAATCCTCGCGGTAAGAGGCGTAGCTCTTTGTCTTGTTGCGTGTGCCGCCTATAAAGAATCTGTCGGGCATGATTTCGTACATAACGCCGCCGTCGAGCGCCGTCGGTTTGTACTCGTCCGCCGTGACGGTGAGCTGCCAATCACTGCCCTTGCCGAGAAGCGCGTGAAGATTGACGTCACTGCCCACTCTGAACAGCTGCTCTTCGTTTTGAATGTCGAAATGGTAGAAGTACAGCCCGGACGACGTGACCTTGACCGTGAGCGAATATGTATACTCGCCGTCCTCGTCCTTTACGAGGTTCATGGCGTAACGCACAGGATCCTCGCCGTCCTTTGTCAAGACGAGATACACCTCGGACGGGTTTTGCGGACGGGTAAACTTCAACGTCAAGCTGATGGGTTCACCTACCGTTGCCGCGCCTACCGGCGTTTTATACTTTTTGCAATTGGGGAAAAACGATACTGTCTTATTCATAGTTACCTCGATTAACGCCCACACGCGAGTGTTTGTGTGGGCGTTATGAAATAAAATTTATGTTCTTTTGATTATTGGGGTTTTTTGACTTTTTTGAGATTCCAAATATTCTTGGCATAGTCGCCGATAGAACGGTCGGACGAGAAAATTCCGGCCTGAGCTATATTGACGAGCGCCATTTTGTTCCACTTCTGCTTATCCATATATGTCGCGTCCAGCTTCTCCGCCGCCTTTTCGTAGTCGTCGAAGTCGAGCAAGCACATGTACGGATCGGCGACCTGATAGCTTCCGGCAATGAGATAGTTGGCAATGTCGGAGAAGCTCTCGCCGTCAAATCCGACGCGCAGTCTGTCGACAACGCGCTTAATCTCGTTGTTGTGCGTATAAATTGTGGAGGAGTTATATCCCGCTCTCCACGCGCGTTCGACCTCTTCGGTCTTTAAGCCGAAAATAAAGATATTGTCGTTGCCGACGCGCTCGCCGATTTCGACGTTTGCGCCGTCGAGCGTGCCGAGCGTGACCGCACCGTTAATCATGAACTTCATGTTGGACGTACCCGACGCTTCCTTGCCGGCAAGCGAAATCTGTTCGCTGACTTCGGATGCGGGGATAAGATGCTCGGCTTGCGTTACGTTGTAGTTCTCTACGAACATGACGTCCAGCTTTTGCTTGATCTTGGGGTTCTTTTGAATCTCTTGCGACAAGCAGTTGATGAGCTGAATTATGCGCTTTGCGTGCATGTAGCTGCCTGCGGCCTTCGCGCCGAAAATAAACGTTTGCGGCGTTACATTCTTTTCGGGATTGTCCAAAAGTTCGAGGTAATAATGTACGATTTTGAGCACGTTAAGCAACTGACGCTTGTACTCGTGCAACCGCTTGATCTGCGTGTCGAAACGCGATTCGGGATTGAGCGAGAAGCCCGTCGTCTTTTTGATGTAGTCGGCGTAATCCTTTTTGTTCGCCTGTTTGATCTCGCCGATTTTTTGAAGCACG
This sequence comes from Clostridiales bacterium, assembly GCA_022508445.1. GTDB lineage: Bacteria > Bacillota > Clostridia > Christensenellales > Pumilibacteraceae > Anaerocaecibacter. The sequence goes on from JAFLVG010000003.1 coordinate 120,759, forward strand.
GTCTTGTCGTGAGTGTACTTCATAAGCCCCGAAAGCGTCTCGGGTTTTGTGTAGAAGCTAGGGCCGATAAGCTCTTCGATGAGTGCGGACAGGCGCGGGTTGGACTGTATGAGCCAACGGCGGTGCGTGATACCGTTTGTGACGTTAGTGAACTTGTCGGGATAAATCTCGTTGAACTCGCTGAAAATCGTGTCCTTGATGATCTCGCTGTGAAGCGCGGACACGCCGTTGACCTTTTGCGAGCCGATAACGCAAAGATTGGCCATCTTTACTTGGTTGTTGTTGATTATGCGCATGGCGTCGATCTTGCGGCCTTCGACATGCTTTTCCTCAACCGACGCGACAAACCGGCGGTCAATCTCGACAATAATAGCGTAGATACGCGGAAGAACATTGCGGAAAGTGTTTTCATCCCACTTTTCGAGCGCTTCCGCCATGACTGTGTGGTTTGTGTAGTTTACCGTGCGTATGGTGATGTCCCACGCCTCGTCCCAAGAAAGGTCGTATTCGTCCATAAGAAGGCGCATAAGCTCGGGGATTGCGAGCGCGGGATGCGTGTCGTTTGCGTGAATGACTGCTTTGTCGGGCAGGTTCTTTACGCTCTTGTAAAGCCGCAAATGGTCTTTTATAATGCTCTGCAACGACGCAGACACAAGGAAGTATTCTTGCTGCAAGCGAAGCTGTTTGCCCTGGCTGTGATCGTCGGACGGATACAAAACCTTGGAAATAAGCTCGGCCTCGTTTTCGCGTTGCATTGCCTTTTCGTAATCGCCCTGCGAGAACGAACGCATGTCGAACTGCATTGACGAAGTTGCAGACCACAGGCGTAAAACGCTCACGCCGGCATTGTCGCCATAACCGGATATCATGACGTCGTATGCAAGTGCGTCTACGGGATCGCCGTCCACATAACGAACACGGAACTTGCCGTCCTGCTCGTACTCCTCTACTCTGCCGCCGAGGTTGACTGTGAAGCGCTTATCGGAGCGCGGCATCATCCAAACCTCGCCGCTCGGCAGCCACATATCGGGAAGCTCGACCTGCTGATTATCCACTATACGCTGACGGAAAAGTCCGTACTGATAACGAATGGTAAAGCCCATTGCCGGGTAGTTGAGCGTTGCAAGACTGTCCATGAAGCACGAAGCAAGCCGTCCGAGACCGCCGTTGCCGAGTCCTGCGTCCGACTCACGCTCAAAAAGCTCTTCGAGCGAGAAGTTCATATTTTTAAGGCATTCGGCGAACTGCTCTGTAAGCCCGAGGTTGAACAGGTTGTTTTTGAGCGACCTGCCGATCAAAAACTCCATGCATATATAATAAACGCGTTTGTATTTGCCCTCCGCGATACGCTTGTTGTTCTCTTGCTTTTTCTGCAAAAGCAAATCGCGAACGACCAAAGCTACCGCTTTGTAGATCTGATCCTCGTTGGCGCGCTCGGGCGTGATAGCAAAATAGCGTGCAAGTTTATCATGAATAAGCTCCTGCACTTCATTTGTTGTCTTATTCATACATCCTCCGTTGCAGATATCAAATTTTTATAGTAGTAGTTTGTTGTGTTGCTGTCGATGTTTAGCGTTTACGCCGTCAGCACACGGTACAGCACGATATATTCGAGCGCGGATTTATCCCACGAAAAGTCGCAAGCCATTGCTCTTTCGCAAAGCGCACGCCACTCGTCCTTGTGATAGTAGTACATGGAGACCGCGCGCGTAATGGTTTTGTCCATGATGTCCGAGTCGTACTCTTCGAACACGAACCCGTTGCCTACGTCGCCCTTACCGCAGTCGGTAATCGAATCGATAAGTCCGCCTGTCGCCCGAACGATAGGCACGGTGCCGAAACGACAAGCGCGCATTTGCGTGAGACCGCACGGCTCGGTGCGCGACGGTATCAAGCAAATGTCCGCCGCCGCGAGCACCTTTTTGACAAGGTCCTCGTTGTACGTTATGATTGCGCGCACTCTTCTGCTGTACATGTTCTGCACGTGCGTGAGATATCCTTCGATGTCGGGATCGCCCTTGCCGAGAATGACGAGCTGAATATTTGTGTCGAGAATGTTGCCGTCGGCGCTTTCTTTGTTTATCGATTTGCGTACAAGGTCGTATCCCTTATACGGAACGATATGCCCGATCATGCAAACGAGCGGAACGTCGCCGTCCTCGGGAAGCGACAGCATGCGCTGTAATTCCAGCTTGTTGACCTTCTTTTTATCGAGCGTTTTCGCGTCGTAATTGACAAACAGCGAGTCCGACGTCGCAGGGTTATATTCGTCAACGTCGATGCCGTTGAGAATTCCGATAATCTTGGAGCGGTTTTCGATGAGAATGCCGTCAAGACCGCCCGAAAACTCGGGCAAGCGAATCTCGCGCGCATACTGCGGCGACATTGTGGCTATCTTGTCGCACGTCGCAATAGCGCCCTTGACGAGGTTTATCTTGCCGTTGAATTCCACGACGTGAGTATTCTCGTCGGCAATGCCGAACACGTCGCCGGCAATTACAAGCGGATATATGCCCTGATAATTTATGTTGTGAAGCGTAAAAACGTTCTTGATGTTTTTGTATCCCGCTCTGTCCTTGTACTCGAACGAATAATAGATAGGAACGAGCGCCGTAAGGTGGTCGTTTGACTGCAAAATGTCCGGCTTGAAATCGAGATACGGCAACAGTTCGAGCGCGGCGCGCGAGAAAAACGCGAAACGCTCCGCGTCGTCGTAGTATCCGTAAATATTGGGGCGCTTGAAATAATACTCGTTGTCAACGAAATAGTAGACAACGCCGTCGCGCTCCATGCGGAACAAACCGCAGTACTGATTGCGCCAAGACAAATCGACATTGATATTGCATACAAATGTCATTTCGCTCTTGTAACGATTGGCAACCTCCTCGTACAAAGGAAGCATTACCCGAGCGTCCGCCTTCATCGTCTTGTTGAGTGCGCGCGGCAAGCTGGAACAAACCTCGCCCATGCCGCCCGTAGACGCGAAAGGTGTGGCCTCCGTCGTAACAAACAGCACCTTGTGGATTTTTGCTTTTGCCATATTGTTTTTCTCTCCTTTTTGAGATACGCCTTATATTATAGCATAATTGTGTCGGCTTTCCGTCGTCTAAGACAGTCTTACTTGTATCGTTTTCGGCGTTATTATGTACAAATTTGTCTTATTTATTTGGTAGGTTTTTTAGCTGCGGGCTTTTTCGCCGCAGGCGCTTTTTCGGCTTTCGCCGCGGGTTTCTTCGCCGCAGGCTTTTTGGCGGCTGCGGGCTTGTCCTCTGCTTTTGCTTTTGCAGGCGCCGGCTTTTTCGCCGCAGGCGCTTTTTCGGCTTTCACCGCAGGTTTCTTCGCCGCAGGCTTTTTAGCCACCGGCTTATCTTCGACCGCGGGCTTTGCCGCCGGCTTGGGCGTTTCGACTTTCTTGCCGCTCGGGCAATACAGCAATATGCCGCCCATGGGAGGAACGTCGATGGAAAGCGAGTCTTCCTTGCCGTGGCTCGCGATTTTTTCGGTCTTGTATTTTGCGCCCGATTGATTCCACTTGAAGATTTCGGTACGAAGAAGCTCGGTGTACTCGCCCTCGTGCGCGCCGAAGCGGTATCCGTTGTGCGCTACGGGCGCGAAGTTGATTATGGCGAGCATGCGGTTTTCCGCGCTGTCGCGACGCTCGTAAACGAGAATGTTCTGTTGGTAATCGTCCGCGACGAGCCACTCGAAGCCGCGCCAATCGTAATCGATTTCGTGCATTGCGGGGTAGTTCTTGTATATGCCGTTAAGCACGGAGACGAATTTTTTGAGGTCGGAATGCGCAGGGTATTCGAGAATGTTCCAATCGAGCTCTTTGGAGAAGTTCCACTCGTTGAACTGTCCGAGCTCCGCGCCCATGAACAAAAGTTTTTTGCCGGGGTGCGAGAACATATACGTTAAGAAGTTGCGTACGCCTGCGAATTTCATGTCGTAGTCGCCGGGCATTTTATTGATGAGCGAGCCCTTGCCGTAAACGACCTCGTCGTGTGAAATGGGAAGTACGAAATTCTCGGTAAACGCGTAGATCATCGAGAACGTAATCGTGTTGTGGTGGTATTTGCGGAATACGGGATCGACCTTTATGTACGACAGCGTGTCGTTCATCCAGCCCATGTTCCACTTGAAGTTGAAGCCGAGACCGCCCATGTCTACGGGGCGCGAAACGCCGCCCCACGCCGTCGATTCCTCGGCGATCATGAGCGCTTTGGGGTACTTGGCGAAAATCGCCGTGTTCAAGCGGCGGAGGAAGTCAACAGCTTCCAAGTTCTCGTTGCCGCCGTAGATATTGGGACGCCACTCGTATCTGCCGTAGTCGAGATACAGCATGCTCGCGACTGCGTCTACGCGCAGGCCGTCGATGTGATACATGTCCATCCAATAAAACGCATTTGAAATGAGGAAGTTTCTAACCTCGTTCCTGCCGTAGTCGAAGCAGCGAGTCCCCCACTCCTTATGCTCCATGCGAAGCGGATCGCTATGCTCGTACAGAGGGCCGCCGTCGAACTCATAGAGTCCGTCGCCGTTCTTAGGGAAGTGCCCGGGCACCCAGTCGAGAATGACGCCTATTCCGCAGGAGTGCATTTTGTCCACGAGATACATAAAGTCCTCGGGTGTGCCGTAGCGCGACGTGGGCGCGTAATATCCCGTTACTTGATATCCCCACGATCCGTCAAACGGATATTCGGCAACGCCCAAAAGTTCGAGGTGGGTATATCCCGTTTCTTTGAGGTATTCGCTCATTTCGTCGGCGAACTTGCGGTAGTCGAACGTGTTGCCGTCCGCATATCTGCGCCACGACGCGATGTGAGCTTCGTAAATGCTCATGGGCGAGGAATACTGATCGGGCTTGTTTTTGATGTATTCGGCGTCCGTCCACTTGTAATGCTCGATATCCACGACCTTTGCATTCGTGCCCTCGAACGTTTCGCGGTGGAACGCAAACGGATCGCATTTGTAGATAGGATAAGAGAAGCCGTTTTCGATATAGAACTTATAGTTGTCGTACAGCTTTACGCCTTTGACTGTCGCTTCCCAAATGCCGGCTTCGGTGATCTTTTTCATGCGGTTGGCATTGACATCCCAACCGTTGAAGTCGCCGATGACCGCAATCGAGGTCGCGCGCGTCGACCATACGCGAAAAACGGCAGTGCCGCTCGCCTTGTCGTAATGACAGCCCAAGTACTTGTAGGCGTCAAACATGTCGCCGTGATGGTAAGCGTCAAGTAGCTTAATATCCATAATAAAAGCCTCCCTTGTTCCTTTTATTTCGGGTATTTAGATATTCCATACCGCGTCGGCATCGAATATTCGTACCCGTACATTATACATCATTGACGGTAAAATATCAAGCCTTTTCCTTATTTCTTTTGAAAAAGAAGCCTACTTCTTTTCTAAAAGAAATAGGCTCCTTTTTAACAGTCGTGTGTTTGCTTCGGTGAATTATTTTACGTTGCACACGAGCAAAGTCGTAACATTAAAAATTGCTTTTACGCTATCCTGTTTTTGAGGGATGATAGCCGCGTCCCGTCATTTCGAATGAAGCGCGAAGTGCGTTTCCTGTCATCCGCGCAATCTCATCCTTTTTATTCTATACTAGTTTGCTCCCCGACTTCTTCGGTTTTTGCCGATTCCGTTATCTCTTCGCTTTTCACTTCCTTTCTATCCGAGTATATCTCTATCTGTCTGCGGAAGCTCTTTGACGACAGCACAAGCACGCTCACGACAAGCACTATCAAAAGCTCGGGAATCAAGTACATGCACTGATACACGAAAGAGTAGAAATACTCGTTGGCGAGCGCGGGCATGTTGTACACGCCGGCATAATACCCGCTCCACACGCCGAAAGCGAACACGCCGGCAAAATAGTGGCTTATGAATCTAAATAAGCACGCAATCGCCGCACCCAATGCAAACTGCGCGCGCATGTTGTTCTTATAAAGCCCCAAATCCCTAATGCAGCCGGTAAGCCCGATTGCGGCAAACGCGACGGCGTAGTCGAGCGCGAACTGCGCGGGGTGAATTATCATCGGATCTTGCACCGCTTGGAGTATGCCGTAGATAAGCCCGACAAACACGCCCTTGCGGCTTCCGAACATGAACGCGAACAGCATGAGCGGCAACATGGACGCGAACGTTATGCTTCCGCCCATAGGCATTTTGAAAATTCTTACATACGAAAGCGCAAACGACAGCGCAACGCAAATCGCGGCAAACGTTATCGTCCGCGTGTCGAACGGGCGTTTCGTCCTATCGACGAAAAACGCAAGCACCACTATCGCCGCCGCAACAAACACCGCGCTCAAATACAGTCCGAGGTTGCTGAATACGTCCGTTCCGTTGTTTTCGATGGCGTCTCCGCTCGTGTAGTAAACTATAAGGCAAACCAGTGCCGCTATGAACGCTCCGCCTATCGCCGCCGCGCTCACGATTTTGGTAAGCTTGACGGGCTTAACGAAAATCGCTATTGCGCTCGCTACAATCGCTATTGCAAGCACAAGCAACGGATAGAACAGTATGGGGACAAGCACGTCCTCATCGTGCGCCACGTCTACAAAATAACATGTGGAAAACGTTATTATGTAGCACACCGCCGCCGTTAATGCGACGGTAATCCACGCGCCGTTGAACAGCTTGTTGAATTTAGCGAGCTCGCCGCCGTCGTACTTGCCCGTGGCTTTCACGTATATCGCCACATACAGCTTGGACGCGATAAACGCAACAACGAGCGCGACGGTTATCCACAGCGCGATCGTGCGGCACGCGTTGGTCGCGTCGTCGAAGTTGGCGAAGTAGTACTTGATGTCTTCTAACATTTTATTATTCCTCCCGAAAAGGTTTTTCTGTGGATAAAAAAATGCGTCCCTGCTTTTTAGCATGAACGCATGAAAACCCGAACTATACGACGGCTCCCTACGCGAGTGCTAACTCAACAGGTTCAAAGGGACCGTGCAGTACTATGCAACATCTCAGCGGACTTTTCTCGTCCGCGCCCCTGCATCTTATAACCATACTATACTATATTATCTTGCGTTTGTCAACCAAAGCGGAGCCGTATGCCTAAAAGAAGTTGAGATTATCCGATTCGTTCAGGCTGACAAAACCGTTTTTTCGAGTAAATTATATCATTCCGAGCGTAGTGAGAAATCTTAATCCTAATGGCGCGTAAGCGCCGCCGTCTTTGCACACAAAAAGCCCCGTTCTTTCGAACAGGACTTTTTACGTTGTTGTTTTAATACGTTAGGGTTATTTCTTTGAGAAAGCCAAATTGAAATTACTGCCGCTCCAACCGCCAATTGAAAGCATATAAATATCTCCGTTCTCAAACGACTGCGTCGATACTGTACTGGCTTTGGTGCCTTGCGTCAGCTGGACGAACTCGACTTTGATTGACACATCATTTGCGCTAACAGAGCTTAAATCAGCGTCAACCGAACCCGTAGATTGGAGAGAAAATACTTTGCCGGCTATTGTTATTTTTCCGCTTGAAGTGTCAGGCTTCGGATTCCAATCCAAAGGCATATTGAATATAAGCGTAACTTTTACGTTATTGGCAAAGGTTACATTAACCGAATATGCGAAATCATAAACAGGGTCAACATCGGTGCTTGTTATATCAATCGTTCCCTCAGATGCATTAAACGTGATTGTATAAGTGCCTTTTTTGTTGATTTTAATATTTTCGCCGCTACTGCTTACAAAACCAAGACCTCTGCCGGTTACAGCATTATAACCGTAATTAGGTACACCGCTAGTCCAATTCGGCGTGCCCGTTGTATCTTTGCATTTTGCAATCTTGAATTCGATATTGGCCGACAATTCTTTTGTTACGGATCCGCCGGTTGCACCGAGATGATAAGCCGGCGCGCAGGTCCAACTATTCATACCGCCTACAATATACCATTCGCCTACTTGAAGCAAGTCGGCGTCTGTCTTTCCGTCGGTCATCTCGACTTCCCACCAGCTGTTATCGGTGTAGAAGCGCAGATAGAATGTGAATGTTCCGTCGGCTAAAACAGTTACCTTATTTTCCTGTATTTCCACGCCGTGATTGGTGTTTCTGCCGCCGAAGTTGGGCGCAGGAGAAACGCCGTCGATGAGGAAGGTCAAAACGTCGTCTTTATGAAGATCGATTGTCGTGCCGCTCGCCAAAGTAAACTGATATTTAGCGGTGTCGCCGGAAGGAACTTTCACGATTTCAAGCCCCGCGCCGTTGAGCGTAACTGAAACGACGGGGATTATCTCCTCGTAGTGCGCGTAGATAGAGCCGTCCGCAGTGAACTCGGTGTCTTCCGTGACCTTATCGCCGCCGCCGTCGGGCAATGTGTACCAGCCCTTAAACTCGTAATCCTCGGGCGAAGTGGGCGTGGGAAGCGAAGTGAGCTTGCCGTTGAGCGTAAGAATAGACGTCTCGGCATCAGTAAGCGTTCCTATGCCCACTTCGAGCGTAATCATATATTCCTGTTGGTACCGCGCATAAATCGTCACTTCATCCGGCGTGCCGGTGAACACATACTCGGCCGTTACCTCTTCGCCGCCCTCTTCCTCGGTGGCGGTGGTGTACCATCCCAAGAATCTGCAATTCGTGGGCGGTGTGGGCGTGGGAAGCGAAGTGAGCTTGCCGTCTACGGTCATCGCAGTATCGGTGCTTTCAAGCGTGCCCTCGCCTGCGTCGAACGTGACGATGAATTCAATCAGCTCGTATTGCGCGTAAATCGTATCGTCCGAATCGAATACGGTTTCAGCCGTAATCTGCGTGCCGCCCTCTGCCGCGGTGTACCAACCCTTGAATCTGTATCCGGTGGGTGCCGTAGGCGTGGGAAGCTCGTCTACGAGCTTGCCGTTCTCTGTAAGACGCGGGGCTTCGGTAAGAGTGCCCATGCCTTCGTCAAACGTAATCATATATTCTTGTTGATAGTGGGCATACACCGTAATCTCGGTTTGCGAGCCGGTGAATGTGTAGTCTGTCGTTACGTGCTTGCCGCCCTCTTGTTCGGTATACCAGCCCAAGAATCTACAATTGGTGGGCGGAGTGGGAGCGTCGGGAAGCGACGTAAGCTTGCCGTTCTCGGTGGTCAAAGCCACTGTACCGTCCGCAAGCGTGCCGCCGTTTGCGTCAAACGCTACCGTGTATTCCACGTCGTTTTGCTCGTAGTGAGCATAAATAGTGCCGTCCGCGGTAAACACATAATCGGCGTCTACAAGCTCGCCCGCGTCGTCCGCTTGTTCGGTGTACCAGCCGATAAACCTCTTGCCGTCGGGCGCTTCTGTGGGCTCGGGAAGCGTACCCACTAGTTTACCGTCAACGGTTATGCGCGAGGTTTCGGAAACTGTACCGCCGTTTGCGTCAAACGAAATTCTGAATTCCTCTTGATAATGCGCATACACGGTTATGTTTTCGTCTTCGCCGCCGAACACATAAGATGTCGTAACTTTTTCGCCGCCCTCTTGTTCTGTGTACCAACCGATGAATCTGTGTTTTTCGTCGGGAGGAGTGGGATCGCTCGGGAGCGCCGTGAGAGATCCGTTCTCGGTAGTCATCGGGCTTGTTCCGTCTGCGAGCGTTCCACCGTTTGCGTTAAACGTTACTCTGTATTCGGTAGACGCGTAATATGCGTAGATAGGTCCGTCCGATTCAAAAACGGTGGTTGCGGTAACTTTTTTGCCGCCGCCGTTCTGCTCCGTGTACCAGCCCGCAAACCTCGTACCTTGCGGTATGTTCGTAGGTGTGGGAAGCGTTCCGAGCACGCCGTCAAAAGTCATGCGCGACGCTTCGGAAACAGTGCCCTCGCCTGCGATAAACTCGATTAAAAATTCGCGTTGATAGTGAGCGTACACAGTTATGTTTTGCTCTTTGCCACTGAACACGTAATCGACAGTTACCCTATCGCCGCCATCTTGCTGTGTGTACCATCCGATGAATCTGTGATAGGTATCGGTCGGATATGGATCGTCGGGAAGCGTGGCGAGCTTGCCGTTCTCGGTAGTCATCGGCGCCGTGCCGGACGCGAGCGTTCCGCCGTTCGCGTTAAACGTGATCGTGTATTCCATGTCCGGCGAGGTCGGATCCCATTTCGCATAAATGGTACGACTCTTATCGTAGACGTGTTGCACGGTAAGCGCATTGCCCGAATACGACGCTTCGAGATACCAACCGGCGAATTCAAAATCGCCGTCGATCGTCGGATCGGGAAGCGACGACAGTTTGCCGTTCCTCGTCTTTGCGTAGGTCGGAGTTACCGTGCCGCCGACCGCGTCGAACGTGATTGTGTACACGCCCTTCTCGCCCGACTGCTCCGGCGTCTTTTCTCCGCACGCGATAAGCGAGCCGCAACATGTAGTTGCAAACATCGCTGCGGCCAAGGTGGCCGCTGCTATCCTTTTTGCTTTCATCTTTTCCCCTCTATATTAAAATTTTTGTCAGAGTTTCCCCTAACTTATGTGTACATTGTAACACGAACACAAAGCGCTGTCAATACGTTATATGAAAACCGCATGGGATTTTTGCACGCTTTTTAAAACTTTTTATTTTACCGCAATAAAAAGTCGAGGTTTCTCGCTTGCTTTTTAGCAAAAAAGAAGTGCGGCGAAAACCGCACTTTTAATTGTATGATTACTATATTTTCTTTTTAAGCGCAGACAGGTTTTTAATCTGGGTAAAGCTGTCGCGATTGCGGTTAAGCACTTCTTCGGCGAGGTTCTTGTACGCAATTCCGCCTGCCGATGTCGGATCGAACTGGCTTATGGGCATGCCGAAAGACGGGGCTTCGGCGAGCCGAACGCTTCTCGGTATGCGCGTAGAAAACGCTTTCTTGCCAAAATAATGCGTTATTTCTTCGGCGACCGAGTTGACGAGATTGGTGCGCGAGCTGAACATCGTCACCACAACCCCCTCTATTTCGAGCGACGGATTGAGTATCTTTTTTGCGAGCTTGATTGTGTTCATGAGCTGGCTCAAACCTTCGAGTGCGAAATACTCGCCCTGCATGGGAATGAGTATGCTGTCTGCCGCAGTGAGCGCGTTGAGAGTAAGCAGCCCGATAAACGGCGGACAGTCGATAAATATGTAGTCGTAATTGTTCTTTATCGGCGCGATTGCGCGTTTGAGCGAGCTTTCTCGGCGTTCAAGACTGACCAGCTCGGCCTCCGCGCCTGCAAGGTCGATATTTGACGGGATTATATCGAGCCCGTCCACGCCCGTAGGAAGTATGGCCTCCTCCGCCGTGCAGTCGCCGATGATGAGGCTGTACACCGACTGCTTGACCTTGTGTTTTTCTATCCCCAGTCCGCTCGACGCATTGCCCTGCGGATCGTTGTCGATTATGAGTACGTGCTTGCCGAACGCGGCAAAGTACGCCGCAAGATTGACGCAGGTCGTGGTCTTGCCCACGCCGCCTTTCTGGTTTGCTATCGCTATTGTCTTCGCCATATCTTATCTTTCGTCCTTTTGTTGGTTATTTTCGTGGTTGATTTGCTCCGACGTTTCGATTGTTTCGCGCTCGGCTTCCGCGCTCTCGTATTCGAGCGGAATGCCGTAAAACTTTTCGTACATCTCCGTCGCCGCCGCGTACGCCCGACGCGCAACATCCCCTTTTCTTTCAAACGGTTTGAGCGTTTTGTCAACATATATGGGGTCGGCTATTTTAATCACCGCTTTGGGCAGGTGGAAAAGCTTGCGCAGGCCTGTCGGCTTTTTAAAGCAGTACAGCATGGGTACTACGGGGATGTCGAGCTTTTCCGCGTAATAGAACGCTCCGTCCTTGTACGGGCGCGGCTTTTTATACCCTATCCACATGCTCTTTTCCGGGTAGAAATGTATCGTCGCTTTGCGCTCCTTCACGTATTCAAGCATGTCGTTGAATGGGCGTGCGCCCTTTATGCTTATCGGAAGCGGTATCACCCCTGCGCTTTTGAGTATTCTGCCGCCGACTGTCGATTTGCAGTTGTGCGGCGCTACCACTATGTAACGCGATTTCATGCCCGTTGCGCGAAGGGTGAGAACGCCGTCGAGATACCCGACGTGGTTTGCGGTCGTGATGTACGCGCCTAACTTTTTCAGTTTTTTCCTATCCTTTACGCGCCAAACGCCGAAAACCACCGCGCCGCCGAAATATCCTATCAGCTTGAATATCGTGTTCCATATCGCGTGAGCAATGTGCCAAAACGGATTTTTGGGGTGCTTATAAACAAAAGTGCCGTCCGTCCTTGCGCTTTTTTTTGTGTCGAACGGCGCTCCGTCCACGTCGAACAGCCTGCGTTTTTCAAGCTCGGTCAGATAGATGTTATACACGCGCTTTGTCATCTTGCCGTCCGCGGCTATCTCTTTCATGACAATATCGTATATGTCGCGCGGCAGCTCGCCTTTTTCCGCGAGCTCGCCGAAAAAGCTCATGTACTTTTTCGTGTTCATCTTGTAGTTTCGCTTTGCTCGCTCGTCGCGGCGACTCCCACCGTGGCGTCGGTGTCATCGGCGAGTATGCTTTCTGCTTGCGCCTCCGCGATGATTTCTTGCGCTTCGTCGCTCGTTGCTTTATCTTGCTCTGCCGATTGCGGCTCGCAATCGTTTTCGCACAACACTCCTTTCGCCTCGTACATGAACCGTTGCTTTGCCGCTTCCTGCTCGATTATGTCGGCAACCGCCGTCGCGCCGTTGCCCTCGGCGATAAGGCTCTCTATATTGCGCTCGTACTCGTCGAGCGGTGTTTTATCTTTCATGAGCGCGCGTATTCTTTTTATCGTCTTGCGCTTGGAATACGCCGTTTCGCCGCAGCCGTGCTTATTGATAAACACCTTGACTGTGCCCGCTTCCATAACGTGCGGACAGTAGTTGATAATGACCGGCGTGTGCATGTAAATGCTGTCAAGCACGGCATTCGGCCCGCCCTTCGTCAAGAACACGTCGGCCGCGCCGTACAGCTCGTATGCGTTTTCCAAAAACTCATACACTTTAAGCGTCATGCCCTCCGACAGTTTGAGCTTGCTTTTGCCTTCCGCGATTGCGCAAAATTCGTCGTACCGCTTTTTGTTCTTGCCGGCGATAACGCAAAGCGTAATGGGAAGCCCGCTCTTTATGAGCGCTTTTGCAAACCTAGGGCCTCTGCCCAGCATATAACCGCCGTCCGCAACAACTACGGTGAACTTGTCCTGCGGCAGTCCGTGCTTTTCGCGGAGCTTTTCGCGCGACAGCTCGTTTTGCTCTACGCATGAGCGCACGCACGGCGTCACAAGCCGAAGGTTTTCCTGCTTGAATTTGTACTTTTGCGCTTTCTTATACGCGAGCGGATTGTTCACGACAAACACGCCGTCGCGCCTGTCCCAGAATGTATGCAGAGTGGGATCGGGATTATAATTGATGACCACGACGTCGGGATCAAACCGCCTTTTATACTCGACCGCCAACAGGTCGGTGAAATAATGATTTGTAACTATAATGTCGGGCTTGCGCCGTCTTATAGCCTCCAAGCCTTGCCTAAACGATTTATGCGCAACCTGTCTGTGCACAAAGCGCATGACCTTGTGTCCGCCGAGCAAAGAGATAACGGGAAAAACAATTCTGCCGAAGTACGGGATTTTGTTGGTGTACTGCGTTTCTTTGATCAAAAATCGATTCATGTGTTCGAGATTGGTAAAACCGTCGTCAGTTAGAATATAGCTTTTTTCTATATCGTAACTGTCGCCGTATTTTTCTTCGAACGCAACCGATATGCTATCCATCGAGGATATGTGACCAAACCCCGATTCAATATATGTGATCAGTACTTTTTGCTTCATTTAGGTTTTATTATTTCCGATGCCGTTATATGGTAAACTTATTTTTACCCACATTCAGCGCGATAGTGCGCCCCTCGACATTTCGCCCTACGCGCTCGGGCATAATTTCAAGCTCGACTTTGCCTTTCAAGTGATTTTCTATAACAATGTCGATGCGCGTCGGCGAATATTTGTAACGCACGTCAAGCTCGCCGCTGACAAGGCGGAGCTTCGCGCGAAAATCTTGAATCGCTCTGAAATCGGGAGTGATTTTAACTTTGCTCGCGCCAGAGCTTATTCTTATGCCGCCGAAAAGCTGTATTGCCTCGAATATTACCGCCGATTGATAGCTCTGGCAACCCGTGCCGAACCCGTTGAAGTCCTCGCCGAGCGTGGAGCTTTCGTCCGCCGCCGCAAGCGCATACCGCGAATCGAAGCGTTTTCTCGCAAGATCGCGTCTGCCGAGCTTATCGAGCGCTTCAAGCACCGCCCATTCGGTGTACGGCGACGCGCCGTGTACTGCGGAAAGAATGCGCGCTACCGCCGCCTCGCGCTCGGGCGGAACAAGACCGGTGAGTGCCACGAACGCATTTGCGCGGTCGTCGTAGAATCCGCCGCAAGCGGTATATCCGAGTCCGTCCCACGTGCTTTCTATAAAGTCCGCGATGTTCGCCATGCGGTCGCCGAACGTCTCTTCATAGTCGTATTCTCCGAAGCTCGTTCCCAATTCCTTTATGAACTTACACGCCGAATAGTACAGGGCGTTTTCGACGAGCGCTTCGTCGATGTTGTAAAGATTATCGTACCAACGCCTAGTACCCTCTCGCAGGCTTACGCCGTGTTCGGTCATGTCCCACTTCAATAAATAATCGCAAAGCTTTTCGTATTCTGCGCGGACAAGCGCAACGTCGGTCGTAAAATTGAGATATTGAGCAAACAATCCGTACTCGCCGAGCGCAAGAAGTCCGTGCGACGGGATGTCTACGGGAATATTGCCGGGAACGCACGAATACAAAACGCCGTCGTCCTGCGAGTACTCGATAATGTTGTCAATCACCTTTTTTACGAGCGGTGCGGCGTCCGCATACGAAAGATACAGCGCACGCGCCGCGAGCGACGCGTCGCCAAGCCACATCGTGCGGTCGCGCTCTGGCGAATCGGTGAGCGTCGAGCCCATGTTGCAGTACAGTGTGTTGAGCGCTTTTTCGAAAAGCGCGTCAAGCTTGTCGTCGTTCGTTTGGAACTCGCACGACGGCGATATGGGATATCCTATTTCACGGTATCCGAGCTTCAACACCTTGACGGTGCGCGGCATTGTGAACACAAGCGCATTGCCCGTCATGGGCAACATGCCCTCGTAAATATTGAGCGTGGGTTTTGTCGTGTAAGTCACCGAGTGCGCGCTGTAAATGCTGTTCTCGTCGCCGAAGCAACCCATGCAATCGGTGCGGTCGGTGGTTATCGTTATTTTTTCTTGACCGTTGCCAGCTACTTCCATGTACGGAGTAACGCACATCTCGCGCGGAAAATTGACAATATACGTATCGCCGTCGAATTGATCGGTCGACTTTTTGGGCTTTACGATAACCGGTTGCGGAGAAAATCTTTCGAGCGGCATCGGACGGGGCGAAAGATTGCCTATCACGGTGTCGGGATATTCGGACAGCTCGATCGAAGGCGAAAACTGCGAAAAGTTGAAGGTCGGATTGAGCATGTTTTGAATGGGCCCTTCAAGCGACGCGTCGTAATTAACACCATAGCCTGCATAACAGCAGTTTGTCGTGCGCGGCGTCTTGAACGCGATATTCTCGTACACCGTAAAACTCTTGTCGCTGAATATATTAAGATCGTTGCATTCGAAAATGAAGCCTGCGCGGTCTGCGCAAACGAGGTCGCGTCCGCTGTTGCCGTAATATTGGCAGTGAACGGTGATGACGTTGTCGCCCTTGACGAGATATTTGGCTATATCGAATTCGTCATAATACGCGGTTTTGCCGCTGCGATTCATGCCGCCGTTCCACACAACGGCATGTCCGTTTACGAACAAATAGTAGTGCGTTTCGCACGCGGCGCGGCAAATCGCGCGCGCAGGCGGACGCTCCTGTCCGAAGCTAAACGTGCGCCGCATAATGATATTGCTGTTCTTTTTCTCGGCGTCCGCCGCCCAGATCCACTTGGACTTGCCGAACAAAACGGTGGGTTCTTCGTTTTCTTTCATAAGCTCCTTCTTTGCGAAAACTTCGTCTCATAGGCGAAAATGTGCGGCAATGCCGTTTTCAGCTTATTTAGTTTAACATACCGCACCGCTTTTTGCAACCCTTTAAGCCAAAAAATCGAATTTTAGAGCAAAAAGGAAGCGAAAAGCGTTAAAAAATGAAAATGCGGTTGAGCTTCATCGCTCGCGCTCGGAATGACAAAAAAACACCGTTTGCCGCAGATTGTTTTTCGTCATTTTGGACACAAACGATCTCCGCATTATATACAAAAAGCGACGAGTTTGTCTCGTCGCTTTTAATTGTTTTGTTCCTCTTCACTATTGTTGTGCTTAAATGGAGTATGAGGTTGAGCCGATCCTAACCGAGCCGGTGAGCGTCGTCGGATTGAGCGTCATTGTGAGAGTCGCGCTGTTTTTCGTACGCGTAAACGTAAACGCCCCGTCGTCGCCGTAATGATTGCTGAAACTGCCGTAACAGAAATTCGAGCTTGTTCCGGTGTCCGTGCATTTGGTGTACGAGAACAACTGCGTCGAATATTGTTTACGCAAGGCTATCAAATTCTTATAGTACGTGCGTAAGCTGTTGAATTCCGCTTGCCGCGACCAGGTTATCTGGTTAATCTTGACCGGCGAGTTGTATGAGTTTTCGTTGCCGTACTTCGTTCTGCCCATTTCGTCGCCGGCGAGCATAAAGCTTATGCCCGGACTCATTAAGTACACAGATGCGACGAGCTTCGCGCGCTTGACCGTTTCGGCATGGGCGACGTCGTAAGAGAGCGCCGATTCGTTGCCGAACCTTGCGCCGATGAGCTGATCCCACAGCGTGTAGTTGTCGTGAGCGGCGGCATACGCCACGTTGCGCGATCCGGCGCCCGTATACATACCCGTTCCGGAATCGCCGATTCCGCCTTCGAGCATACGCAAAATGCCTTTGCGCCCCTCTGTTACACTGCCGCCGTTTGCCCAGCCTTTACCCGGGCTGTTGTCGCCGCGAAGTCCTTCTCTACCCGAGTCGTTGAACACGGCCACACGAGCGGGAAGATCGCTCATATTGCGCGGATAGTCGTTGTTATATCCTGCAAACATGTTTTTAATGAGCTTGTTGTTAGTGGTATTGCGCGCGTATGTTCCGCTCGCCGAGCTCGTGGCTTTTACGCGGTTTGTATATGACGGGGGAACGTAGCTGCCGTCCGCAGACCACGGCTCGCCGTACATCAAAAGGCTCGCGCCCGTGTTGTTATTGAGCTTGTCGAGCGCCGAGCGAACAGCCGCGATTGTTTCGAGATCGTGAACGCCCATAAGGTCGAAGCGGAAACCGTCAATGTGATATTCCTCCGCCCAATACTTGACCGACTCGACGATGTATTTGCGCATCATTGTGCGCTCGGACGCCGTTTCGTTTCCGCAACCCGACGCGTTGGTGTAATACCCCTCGTTGTTGGTGCGGTGGTAGTAATACGGCACCGTATCGTGCAAAGCCTGACCGCTCGTCGAATAGGTGTGGTTGTACACGACGTCCATGATGACGCCTATTCCGGCTTTGTGAAGAGCCATGACCATGCGCTTGAATTCGGTGATGCGCACCGCGCCGTTAGCGGGATCCGTGGAGTACGAACCTTCGGGAATATTGTAGTTTTGCGGATCGTAGCCCCAGTTATAGCTGTCCTTTGTGTTGTCGGCTTTGCTCATCTCGGCTTCGTCAACCGTCGCAAAATCGTAAACGGGATTGAGATGAACGTAGGTAATGCCGAGGTCTTTAAGATAGTTGACGCCCGTTTTGAGCGAGGCCTTGCCGGGAACGGTGGTGTTCTCTTCGGTAAACGCAAGGTACTTGCCTTTGTACTTCATTCCCGAGTCGGGCGACGAGGAAAAGTCGTTTACCGATACCTCCCAAACAATGGGGGTATCCGCATTCGTATAGTTGTTTACGTACAAATGCTTGTCGTTTGTCCAGCCGTCGGGATCGGTGGCTTTAAGATCGACTATCATGGCGCGGTTGCCGTTTGCGCCGCACGCCTTGGCATAGGGGTCCATCGCTTCAATCGCCGCGCCTTTGTTGTCTATTAAGTATGTGTAATACTCACCGCAGTGATCGCCGGAAAGCACAAGCTCCCACAATCCGCTCGTTTTCTTTTGCATGGGGTGAGTGGCAAGCGCACTGCCGTATCCGCCTTCGGCATAGAGCTTGACGGAAACGGAAGCCGCAAGCGGCGCCCAAAGCCTGAACGTCGTGCTTTGCTTGGTGTAGGTTGCGCCGAGAACCGCGTCTTGGGCGGCTGACGTTTCGTAATTGCTGATAAAATACGAGCTATCCAAAAGCGGCGTCGCGGCTATCGCCTTTTCAATCTGCTTGCCGTTAATCGACAATTTCACGGAATATGTCGCGCCGAAGTCGAAGTTACTACCGTTGAGCGCGGAAAGCGTAACGGTGCAAGAAGAGCCGCCACTCTGTTGCACGGTGCCGGTCGTGAACTGCGAACCGTTTTTCAAAACGGAAACACTTGTGCCCGATAACGACACATATGCGTCAAACCCGATTGTAACGGAAGAGCTCGTCAAAGCCGTAAACCGCACTCCTGATATGTTGTTCAAAGCGTTTATTGCCTCCTGTAAGTTTGTGTAAGCCGTTCCCTCTTTGCGGATATAGTAAACGTCGGCACCGCTCGTTGTAAACTTGCCCGAAAGATTGACCATGACGTCGCCCGTTTCGGAGCTGTGCGAATCCCAGAAGCCGCCGCTTCCGCCGTTTGAGGGACATACGAGAAGTCCGAGCCTCTTCGATCCGTTGTTTAGCGCCGTTCTCTGCGCGTCCGTCACCGTAATCGTGACTATGCGCGCGGTGTTTGAACCGGCTTTGAACTGCTCGCCCGACGAAGTCGTGGGTGAATATGCGGAGCCGTCGCTACCTTCCACCCATGCCCAAACGCCCCAACTGCTGTACTGCGAATTCGGATCGTAGATGTGTACGGTGACGCTGTTTGCCGACGCCGCCTGCGGCGCTGTGCGCTCGCGGTGAATGAACGTGCCGAACGCAGTCGCAAGAAGCGCAATCATGACCGCGACCGCGACCGCAAACCATTTCCTGTTCTTTTTGTTTATAGGTTTAACGTGATCTATTCTCATCATCTATGCCTCTCTTATTATTTGCGTTCGTTAGCTGTAATTGCCGACGAGCTTGCCGCGGCGGTAAGTAGATGTTGTTCCGTTCTCGACGGACACCTGTGAGCCGCCGCACGTAAACGTGCCGAGCGTTCCCGTACCTTTTGTGACCGTGCCGCTTTTATGGCTGTAAGCGACGACGCCGCCGTACTCGGAAGATGCCACCATGCCGGTGATTGCAACGTTTTCAAAGCTGTTGTTTTTCACAACGCCGCCGCTGCGGTTGATAGAAACAACGCCCGCACACGAGCGGATGTTTGTGGCCGTGCCGGCTATTTCGAGCTTTTTAACGGTGTTGCCGTCCACAACGCCGCCCGAAAGGTTTTCAAGCACTACGCCGGCTATCTCGTATGTGGCGGTACCGGTACTCGAAGTGCTCGCTTCTCTGAACGTGCCCGACACAGTGCAGGAAGATACGGTGCCGTAGTTGTGCGCGACTATGCCGCCTATCTCGCCTGCCGTCGCGGTGAACTTCGCGCTGTTAAGCGTTATGCCCGTCACCGTGCCGTAATTGAAATAAGCTATCATGGCAATCGTAGCGTTGAGCGGATGGCTGTTGCTTTGAAGTCCGTTCTTTATTTCGGGGCTTTCGAACACCATGTTCTTGACGGTCGCGCCCGTCGCAACAAAGTCGAAAAGCGCCCAATAGCCGCCGTCGTAATTGACGCGAACGTCGGTCAATTTTTTGTTGTTGCCGTCGAGAACGCCGAAGAACGGTTTGCGAAGAGTGTATATGTTCGAATCATTGTCAAGCGCGCTGACCGCGTTGTAGTTGAGATCTTTTTCTATGCGGTAATAGTTGATTTGCGATTTGTTGAGTTCGGCGCGGTACACTTCGTAATAATCAATCGTGCGGAGGTCAAAGGGCGACGAAATAAGGTACGGGCTTGCCGCCGTGCCGTTTCCTTTAAGATAATTTATTTCGACAGGCGCAATCTCCGCACTGCCGAGAATGCCCGAACCGTCGAGATCGGGGTATACGCCGTACACTATGTTTCTGCCCGTCATGTCGTAATAGCATTCGGTCACGTGCGTCACGTTGAAGTCGAGATCGACCACGCGGTAGCCCGTCGCGCCTTCGACTTCGCCCCAGCTCAAAACCCCGTCGTTGATTGTGTAATCTTGAATAGGAAGGCAGGTTAGCGCCTTTTTAGAGTAAGTGTACATAAACGACGTTGCGTCGCTATCCATAACATTGCTTTCGGACGAAACCGCTACGATATCGAAACGCGTGTCCGCCTTTAAAGTGCTCGTGTTGTATGTGTTGCCGTGATATAAATTATCGGACGAATCGGAAACCGGCACTCCGTTGACGCGCAGGATAAACGCCGAAACGCCGCTGTCTTTTCTCCATTCGATCACGCCGTTGTTAAATGAGATAATTTCGGGATTGAGCAACTGTGTGACCTCCGTGTTGTAAGTTAGTGTGACCGTCGTGGGTTTAGAGTCTTTATATTCGCTCGCTTTCGCAATCAGCGTTATCGTCATCTTTCCGTTGTCTGGAATGACAAATCCGCTCACGCCGCGAAGCGACACCGAGGTCGTAGCGGTGGTCGTGACCGCGCTGCCGCTCTTAACCTCGTAGCTTTGCGCATGCGGAACCGCCGACCATGAAACCGTGAATTTTGTCGCGACATTCGTCAGCTTGACGCTCGACGCGACAACGCTTGCAAGCTGGCCTTCCTCCGGCAGCTCTTCTTCTCCCGGCGTGGAACGTTTTAAAACATCTTTACCGCATGCCGCCAGCGCCGCCATAACAACGCACAGCATGGCGATACAGGCAAGAACGCCGAGTCTTCTCATCTTTCCCATATCTCTTATCTCTCACCCCCATATTATGGTATTTTATATTTTAACACAACTGCCATGGGCTGTCAATAGTTTTCGGCGAATTCACGCTCATGCCCGAGTCAACAAAAATCTGTAAAAGTATTGACAAAACGCGCCGAATATTGTATTATATAATGTACTAAAATAACATATATGCGGGAATAACTATGGCAAATCACAAAAACAACAATGCCGATCTCGGCAATCAGACAATAGAGGGGACTCTTCCGCCTATCGATTTAGACGCGGTGCTTGTCATGCCCTCGGAGCCGGATAACCCCGTTCCCGCCGATCCCGTTATTGTCGAGTCCGCGCCGTCGGCCGCAGAGCTTGACGCACAGCTCGACGCTATTCTGTTCGGAGAGCCTGTCGAGCAAGAGCCTATTATGCAAGAACCTGTCATATTGGGCGGCGAAGGCGACGATCTCGACGATCAGATTGCCGCATTCATGGCGGAAGTACAGCCCGATGTTTCTTCGCAAGACGAACAAAACCTGACGAATATAGACGACCTCACAGCTCAATTGGATGAGCTGTTAAGCGATCCCGCGCCAGACACGACGGATGAGTCCGAGGATCAACCGATTGATTCCGAGCCGACGCAAGAGCCGACCATCATAATTGCGTCGCGTGCGGAAGATCGACCTATCGTAACCGAGCCGGTTGCTGATGAGCAACCTATTATAACCGAGCCGGCTGAGGAAGATCAGCCTGCCGCGGCGGACGATTTTACGAATGAACAGCCCATCGTGACCGAACCGCCGGCGCAAGAGCAACCGATTATTACGGACGCTTTCGCGCAAGAGCAACCCGTCGTCACAGAACCTTTCGCGCAAGAGCAACCGATTATTACGGACGCTTTCGCGCAAGAGCAACCCGTCGTCACAGAGCCGATTGCACAAGAGCAGCCGATAATAACGGAGCCTGTCGTGCAACAGCAACCTGTCGTGCAGCAACAGCCTGTTGCGCAGCAGCAACCTGTCGTGCAACAACAGCCTGTCGTGCAGCAACAGCCTGTTGCGCAACAGCAGCCGCAAGTGGCGCAAGCGCAGACCGCAACGGAAGACGCGGCGCAACGCATGATGGAGCAGGCCCAACGCATAATGGAACAAGCGCAACAAGCGCAAATGCAGGCGGCGGCGCAAATGCAAGCGGCACAGATTCAAGCGCAAGTAGCGCAAGCACAGCAAGCGCAAATGCAGGCGGCTCCGCCCGTTCAACCCCAAGCGCCGACGTCGCAACCTGCCGACAACGCCACGACCGAAGCGGCAAAGATGATGATGCAACAGGCGCAAATGATGATGCAACAGGCACAGCAGGCGCAACTGCAAGCCGAAAAGGCCGCACAGCAAGCGCAGTTCCACGCATCGCAACCCGTTCAGCTCCAAGCGCCGACGCCGCAACCTGCCGACAACGCCACGACCGAAGCGGCAAAGATGATGATGCAACAGGCGCAAATGATGATGCAACAGGCACAGCAGGCGCAACTGCAAGCCGAAAAGGCCGCACAGCAAGCGCAACTCCAAGCGCAAGCGTTCCAAGCGGCAAGGACTGCGCCGTCCTCCGTACAGACCACCGATCCTTATGCCATAAAGGAAGTTGACA
The DNA here is from genome assembly GCA_022508445.1 of Clostridiales bacterium. Classification (GTDB taxonomy): domain Bacteria; phylum Bacillota; class Clostridia; order Christensenellales; family Pumilibacteraceae; genus Anaerocaecibacter. The sequence goes on from JAFLVG010000003.1 coordinate 143,332, forward strand.
GACTCAAAAACGAGCTTGACGGCATGCGCGATATCGTTAATAAATTGACGTTCTCTCTCGCGCAAACGCCCAACTCGGCACAGCAAAACGTTCAGCAAGTTCCGCCGCCCGGCTACGGCTATGGCGCCGATCACGAGCAGTACCGCAAGCTCGAAGGCGAGCTTGACCGCATGCGCCGTGAAATCCTCGAAAAGGATTTGCGCGACCGCGAGAAAGAGCTTGACCGCCGCCAGAAAGAGGCCGAGAGCGTCAAGGACGTTCGCCCCGAATATGTGCAAATGTCCGAACAGCGCGACGTCGCTCCCGTATACAACCAGAACATGAACTTCGGCAGCGAGTACATTCAGCTTGCAAACGGCGTCTTTTATTCGATAAAAGACAAACAAATATACGTCATGACTCCTGCGTCGAGCGCCGCCACCGCGTCGCCTACCATCGAGCCCAAAAAGCTCGCACCGGCGCCCAAAAAGAAGCCTGTTCGCCGCGCTCGGCCGGCGGCAAGAAGACGCCCGAGCGGCAGACGTCGTCCCATCGGCCGCAGAGCTCCTTCGCGGCGAGGCGGCAGACCGCGCAGATAATAATTCGCAATAATAAACCCCGAACGAAAAAGCCTTTCAATCGGGGTTTTAAATTTCTTTAATTGTCTTGCCGCTTCTATTCTCCGCGGATTCGCGCAGACGGAACATATTCGCGAACGACGTCGAGATAGCGCGACATCACTATGCTTTGCGGCGGCGTGAGTCGTTTTGACGGAACGGTGTCGCGCATTACAAAGCTTTGCAGGAAATAGCGTTTTGCGCCGCGTATCATCTTCGCCGCGCCGATTATGCTCGATTCGTCGAACAGCTCGGTAGACACCGTCGTGCGGAACTCATAGTCCACGCCGGAGTTCATGATTATTTCTATGGACTGCTCTATCGGCGTTATGTCAAATCTTTCTATCGGAAGCCCTGCCGTTTCGGCGTACCGCTCGGGCGAGTTTTTTATATCCATTGCTATATAGTCGAGCAACCCCTCGCCTATCAGCGTTTGAAGTCTTTCGGGCAAAAACCCATTGCTGTCAAGCTTAACGAGATATCCCAGTTCTTTTATGGCTCGGATGAGTCTGTCGAGGTCGGTATATATAGTCGGCTCGCCGCCCGTTATGCACACGCCCTCCAACACGCCTACGCGCTTTTTCAAAAACGCAAAGATCTCGCCCTCGTCATAAAACTCCACATCTCCGCCGAGAAGCTCGCTATTATGGCAAAACGGGCATCTGAAATTACATCCCGGCACGAACAATGTGCATGCGGTATGCTCGGGATAGTCGAGAAGTGTCAGCTTTTGTATTCCGCTTATCTTTATGTATCTGTCCAATTTACGCCTCGATTGATATTGTTCACTTCATTATACAGCAGTGCTCGGGCATTTGTCAATTGTGTCGATTGCGGCTACGTTTAATCTGCACGACTCACGCGCCGCTGTTGAGAAAGCGAATAAGCCGCGAGCGAGCGAATATCGATATGTCCATTCCTATCAAACAGTAATCGTCAAACGTACGGCACACCGAATATCCTTGCTCATGCTCGAAATAAAAACAGTCGCGGTACTGCGGAAGAGAATGCACCGGCGGTGGGGTTTTTACGTCATATCCGTTCGCGATAAGCGTCGCCGTCAGCCTTGCGGCTTTAACGAGCGCGTAAATTCCGGCGTCGCCGTCGGTCGGTTGCGCAACGCAGTCGGTAGACGAGCAAAGCGCGGCGAGGTTTTTCCGCGCACGTGCGGTTATCTTTTCGGACGCGTCCCTTTGTGCGAGGTCGAGCGCGGCAACGCAGTTGTTAATTCTGTAATCGTGATTTTCCCCGTCCGAATAAACAAATCTCGTAAACTTCTGCGCCGCCCCTTTTTCGTCGCCGCACACAAGCGCACCGCCACCGCCCATAAGCCTCTTATCAAAGCCTATTACTCCGTAGTCGCCGTTCGCGCCGCACGGCTTGCCCTTGTACCGACCGCCTTGCGCGTCGCAGCAAAGCTCGATGAGCGGAACGCCGTGCGCTTTGCAAAGCGGGACAAGCACGTCGTAGTCCGCAATCGATCCGAACGCATTATCCACAACCACAGCTTTGGGCGGCTTGCGTTGAAGCTCCGACCACAACAGCGCCGTTTCGAGCGCCGCCGCGGATACACAGCGCGTATTGGGATCGCAATCCAAAAACACCGGCACGCCGCCGCTGTGCGTAACCGTTGCAATGTACGAATAGAACGTGAACGTCGGCACAAAAACATAATCCCCGTCACTCACGCCGCAAAGGTGCAAAGCCGTATGTAACGCCGCGTCTGTCGAACAGACCGCGACGGCTTCTTTTCCGAGCGCGGACGCAAGCTCGCCCTCTAACCGCGCGACCATATTTTCGCCCGAAAGAGCCTCGGAGAGCGCGAACGCCGCCTCGCCGTGTCTATCTATAAATAACATAATTATAGTATGTCACTTAATTTATCTGTCATACGCGTAGAGTTTTTTCATTGCGGCTTTTTCCCTTTCACCGACCTTTTTTCGCTTGACAAATACCGTCGCGCGGTTTATACTACAATTACAATTTAAAGTCTTTCTTTGGGGCGGGGTGCAAATCCCCACCGGCAGTAAAGTCTGCGAAGGTCGCGAAGAGCGCGAAATTACGGCACAAAGCTCTCGCCTCCCCGAACGGGTGAAATTCCCGTACCGACGGTTAAAGTCCGGATGTTAAAAGAAATGCGTCTATCGTTATTTTCGCCCCGATATTGTCGGGGCGTTTTATTTATAAAGAACGACTTTAATACTTGTAAATCCAATTAAAGGAGTTCTGTTATGGAAGAACAAACAACCGAATCGCAAAGCACAAAGCAAAGTTACTTTTCGTCTACGAAAATAGCGTTTATCGCGATGTTCGCAACAATCGCGGCGGTGCTTTATATCCTCAACTTCTCCATACCCTTCGCGTTCCCGGGATTTTTGGAATTTAAATTTTCCGACGTTCCCATTCTTATCGGCGCGTTCACGCTCGGGCCCGTTCCTGCTGCGGCTATCGTCGTTGTGGAAATACTCATCAAGCTGGTTATAAAAGGTAGTACTACTTTTTTCGTAGGCGAGCTTTCCGACCTTATCACCTCCTGCACGTTTGCCGTGACCGCAGGAATCATTTACAAAAAGCACCGTACTTTCAAGGGCGCGCTCGTCGCAATGGCCGTCGGCACGGTCGCGGAGGTGGCGGTCGCGATACTGTTCAATTGGCTTGTGCTTGTTCCTTTCTACGTTCAGGTGTTTTTTGGCGGCAATTGGCAGCCGCTTGTCGGCATGATGAAGCCGCTTTTCCCGAGCTGCACAAAAGAGACGTTTTACGCCTTCTATCTTTGGGTGTCGGTGCTTCCGTTCAATCTCTTGCGGTGCATTGTCGCTTCGCTTATAACAACGCTCGTTTATAAACACATATCGCGGCTTATAAACAGCGTAAACCACAAAATTTACGGCAAGCAACAAGCGAACGGCGGTGAAGCTACGGTCGCCAAAATAAACGTCGCCGCAATAATAGTAGGCGCAGTGGTCGTTGCTTTGCTTGTTATGTTTGCGCTGTTAAGATATTTCGTGTTTTGATTTCGAACGAATTACGGTTTAGGCGATTACAACAAACAAGCTTTTTTGTAATTTTTATTTTCATTCTCCTTGACAAATGCGCAGGACATATGTATAATTTAGAGCGTAAGTACAAGACCACTGCGTCGTGTAACATTTACAAAAAATTAAAGGAGAAGTTAAGATGAACACGTGCAAAAAATGCGGTGCCGAATTCGAAGGAAAATTCTGCCCGGAATGCGGTACATCCCTCGTCCCGCGCTGCCCGGCCTGTGGCGCCGAAGCGAAGGAAGGCGAAAAATTCTGCTCCAATTGCGGAGCGGCGATGGACGGCAGCCAGCCTGCGGCTTCCGCTACCACGGCGGCCACGCCCGCTCAATCGAGCATATTGAGCAAATTCAAAAAATACTACATTCCCGGCATTCTTGTTTTGAGCCTTCTGTTTACCGCGTTGGCGTTCGCGTTTTTTGCGGCACCGGTCGCAAAAATCCCGTTTATCGGGTTGAGCATAGGAAACGGATATGATGTATTCCAAAATATGAGTGACATGATGAGCGGACCCGGCGGCCCTAACTACCTCATCATAACGACCATGATGATTGCGTTCTTCTCTGTTTTCTCGCTTTTGACAAGCCTCGGCAACCTCACCAGTGACGGCAGGAACCGCTTGGCACAAACGGTTATCGCGTCGGTTGTTTTCAAGCTTGGGGCGGCAATAACCGCTATCGTGCTTGCGGCAAAGCTCGGCGCTGACGGCTTAGACGTAGGCGCAATGCCCATCTTGTTTATAGTGTTCGGATTTATATTCGCTTTTGCGCAAATAGCTCTTCTTGTGATGTATCTTCTGGAAAAGAAACTGAATCCCGCGCCGAAAGACGCAAACAAATAAAAACTTACATAACAAAACACCCCGAGCAAACCTCGGGGTGTTTTTGATTGTTTATCAAAGTTTGTCTGCGAGTGCGGCGGCTTCTTGACAGCCGTCTGTGTTTTCGATGTCGCCCTCGCTCAAAACGCCGGGGACAAGCACCTCGCCGACAGATTTCCATTTTAACAGCGTGATTGTTCTCTCATACGGTATGCGCACGCCGTCCATAACCGACACGTCGTTTTCTTCGCAACACGTAATAAGCGCGCACTCTTTGCCTGCAATGTTTTTGCCGCCTACACAGAACGAATAAAGTCTGTCGATAACGCTCTTTATTTGCGCAGGGAAAGAATACCAATATACCGGCGTTGTGAACACCACGACGTCGGCCTCTAATATTGCCGGCGCAAACTTATTAAAGTCGTCGTCAAAGCTACACGGCTTGCCCGTTTGGAAGCACGTTTCGCACGCATGGCAACCGCCTAATTTATGCATTGCCGCATCAAACCTTGCTACGACATGACCTTTTGCTTGCGCGGCCTTAATGAATGCATCCGTCATGGCAAAGCTGTTGCCGTTTTTTCTCGGACTTCCCGTAATTACCACTATCTTCTTGCCCATTTCTTTCTCCTAAAATCTCGTTTTTTAGACTGTTTATTCCTCGCCTGCTTACTAAACAATCTCGATATTGCTATTATAATACGTATAGATAATTCTGTCAATACCATAAACAAAAAACCCATTCATAAATGAACGGGCTTTTTATTGCTTTTAATTATAATTCGGTTGTTACACCAATTCGATGAGCGCTTCTTCCGCGCCGTCGCCTCTTCTGGCGCCGAGTTTGAGCACGCGCGTATATCCGCCGGCCGAATTGTTGTCACGGTTGCGCTGGGAATAGCGAATGGCATACACGTTGAAGATTTTTTCGATCAACGGGTGACGAATGTCCTTCGTGCGTTCGCGGAACGCGACAGCCGTTTCGTCGGCTTTACGCGTTTCGGGCGGATCGTATACCATAGCCATAATCTTGCGGCGCGCGGCAAGGCGTTTTTCGCCGTCGAGTATGGTCTCGACTTCTACCTTCTTGCCCTTTTTGTCGACAGTCGTTTTGATCTCTTTCTTTACGTCGAGAACGGTGTCTACGGCAAGCTGAATGATATTATCGGCAAGGCGCGAAACTTCTTTGGCGCGTGCGAGCGTGGTCGTTATCTTTTCGTTCCACAACAGCGCGGTCACTTGGTTGCGCAAAAGCGCGGCGCGCTGATCGGTCGGAAGGGAAAGTTTTCTCTGTTCCATAGTCGTTTATATCTCCTTTTAATCCTCTGAGGCTTTAAGGTCGAGCCCAAACCCACGCAGCTTCGCAATAACTTCGTCGAGCGATTTTCTGCCGAGGTTTCTGACTTTGAGCATGTCCTCTTCGGTTTTGCATGTGAGGTCGGCAACGGTGTGGATGCCTGCGCGCTTCAAGCAGTTGTAGCTGCGAACGGACAAGTCCATCTCCTCGATATTCATTTCGAGGACTTTCGCTTGACGGTCTTCCGAGCGCGAAACAAGAATGTCCATGCCGGAAATCGTGTCGGAAAGCGCGACAAACAGTTTGACGTGGTCTTCGAGCGCTTTCGCCGCCAAGCTCAAAACGTCTCTTGCGGAAAGCGATCCGTCGGTCTTGACGTTGAGCGTGAGCTTGTCGAAGTCCATCGACTGCCCGACGCGCGTCGGCTCTACCGAATACGACGCGAACTTGACGGGTGTGAATATTGCGTCGATCGGAATATACCCAATCGGTCTGGACGGATCTTTAAGCTCATCCGCTACGACATAGCCTCTGCCCTTGCCTACGTACAACGTCATATCGAGCTTTGCGCCCTCGTCGAGCGTGCAAAGATAGAGGTCGGGGTTGAGAATGTCGATTTCGGGATCGGCGTCGATGTCCGCCGCCGTGACAACACCGGGGGTGCTTTTCTGAATATGCAATTCTTTGACGAGCGCCTTGTCGGTGTAGTTCGCTTTGAGGTTGAGCGCTTTGAGGTTGAGAACTATCTCGGTGACGTCCTCTTTAACGCCCTTAACGGTCGAGAACTCATGGTCGACGCCTTCGATCATAATACCTATGACCGCCGCACCGGGGAGATTGGACAACAACACTCTCCGAAGCGCGTTACCGAGGGTGTGGCCGTAGCCGCGGTCGAGCGGCTCGACAACGAACTTACCCGTGCGGTAGCTGTCGGTTTCCTCCATAGTTATTCTCGGCATTTCGATTTCCATCATAGTTCGCTACTCCTTATTACTTGGAATACAACTCGACGATGAGCTGCTCGTTGATATTGAGATCGATATCGTCGCGCTTGGGGTTGTCTACGATTTTACCGACAAAGTTCTCGGTGTCGAACATAACCCACTTGGGCATGACGATTTTTGCGCCGCGAAGCTCTTTGAACATAGCGTTGTCGCGGCTTGTTTCTTTGATAGAGATCTCGTCGCCAAGCTTTACTTGGTACGACGGAATGTCTACGCGCTTGCCGTTGACGAGAATGTGTCCGTGGTTGACTATCTGGCGCGACATCTTACGCGACGCACCGATGCCCATGCGGAACACTACGTTGTCCAAGCGCTTTTCGAGCATGGCGAGCATGTTCTCGCCGGTAACGCCCTTTTGCGTTACCGCTTTCTCGTAGTAAGCTCTGAACTGCTTTTCGAGTACGCCGTAAGCGCGCTTGACCTTTTGTTTCTCGCGGAGCTGGGTGTTGTACTCGCTGTTCTTGCGGCGAGTAACCGCATGCGCTCCGGGCGGAACGGGACGGCGCTCCATCGCGCACTTCTTGGAAACACAGCGCTCGCCCTTCAAAAACAGCTTCTGACCTTCTCTGCGGCACTGTCTGCAATCTGCACAAATATTTCTTGCCATGATGTTCTACTCTCCTTATACGCGTCTACGCTTGGGCGGACGGCAGCCGTTGTGCGGTATGGGCGACACGTCGTTGATCTCCGTGACCTGCAAGCCGACGACTTCCATTGCGCGAATGGCAGATTCTCTGCCCGAGCCGGGGCCCTTGACGAAAACCTTGACCGAGCGCAAACCGTGCTCCATCGCTCTTCTTGCGGCTTCTTCCGCCGCCATCTGCGCGGCATACGGCGTGGATTTGCGCGAGCCGCGGAATTTAAGCGCGCCCGCCGAGCAAGCGGCGATCGCATTGCCTTGCTCGTCCGTAACAGTCACGATCGTGTTATTGAACGACGCGTGGATGTGGACACAGCCTTTATCGATGTTCTTTGTTATCTTCCTTTTTGTAGAAGTTTTCTTGACTGCCATGGATTAACGCTCCTTCTTCTTGCTACGCGAAACGGTGCGCTTCGGTCCCTTGCGGGTGCGCGCGTTCTGCTTGGTGTTTTGACCGCGAACGGGCAAGTTTTTACGATGCCTAACGCCGCGGTAGCAGCCTATATCTTTAAGGCGTTTGATGTTGAGTTCTACTTCGCGGTGAAGGTCGCCTTCCGTCTTGATGTTTTTGTCGATATAAGTACGGAGTGCGTTTTCTTGATCGCTTGTCAAGTCCTTAACGCGAATGTCGGGATCGATACCCGTCTCTTTCAGAATTTTGTTCGCCGTGGGGCGTCCGATACCGAAAATGTAGGTCAAGCCGATTTCGATTCGTTTTTCCTTGGGCAAATCAATACCTGCAATTCTTGCCACTTTTTTGACTCCTTAATGTTTGTTAATAAATTGAATTTTTATTTTTTCGCGAACGCACATTCGTGTGGAATGTCGCGAAAGTGCATACGCGGTTGTTTTTGAAATTGTTTGTCTTATCCTAATACGACAATAGCGTCACAGAGCAAATCCTCGTGTAATTTCTACTGTAAGCCGCCGCACAGATTAGCCGATAAGCAAGTGACGAGTACACATCTGCGACTTCGTCAAACTGGCTTGCGCCTGCTCGGATTTATCGCACAAGCTATCGCGACGACAACACTGCCGTCGTATTATCAACCCTGGCGCTGCTTGTGGCTGGGGTTTTTGCTGCAAATGACCATTACCTTGCCGTGACGGCGAATGACCTTGCATTTATCACACATGGGTTTTACGGAAGATCTTACTTTCATGATGTACTCCTTTGAAGGATTGTTGACTTAAAGTTTTGAGTGAGTGGTTGTGACGGTTTAGACGCATAACGACGCCTTTTCGCCACTGTGATTTTGTTGTATAGAGTTGTTCCGAGAATGCGGAGATGCGAGTTAGGCAAGGAAGCCAAGCACCGAACGAGGGAGTGTAGAACCACCTACATGACCGAGTGCGGGGCGACGGCTGACGCCGCATAACGACGCATATACGCATTCGAGGTCAGTTTTTAGAGCGGAATGTTATAATGCCTTTTGTAATATCATACGGTGAAATCGCCACTTTGACGCGGTCGCCCAACAACACCTTGATGTAGTTGACGCGCATTTTGCCCGCGATCGTGCACAGCACCATTGCGCCGTTATCGAGCTTGACCTTGAATTTTGTTCCGGGCAAGCACTCTTCTACGGTGCCTTCGGTTTCGATATTGTCACTTCTCGGCATACAACCTCCTATCCGAATTGAATTGTTTTATGCGCTTTTTTAGCGCCGCGTTTGTCGGGTTTTTAATGCCGCTTTGGTCGGCTACCCGTAAATGCCTTTTTCTTTTGAGCTTTGGATTGTCCATGCCGCGGCTCATTCCGTCGGCTATCAGCACGAACTGCTCGCCTGCCTCGGCGACCACAACGAACGGCTTGCCCATGTCGTGGCCGGCAAGACTTATTACTATGTCACCGATTTCCATTTGTCCACGCTCTCCTTTGGGAAATGTTCGTTCCTTGCATATCGTTTCTCGCTTCGGCTACACGGTCAAGATCTCGGGCTCGCCGCCCGTTATTATCACCGTGTTCTCGTAGTGCGCCGCGTTGCTCTTGTCGGCCGTGCGCACCGTCCAGCCGTCGCGGTCGATAACCACTCGCCAATCGCCTGCCGTTATCATCGGCTCGATACAAATGCACATTCCGTTTTTGAGCGGTGCGCCCGTGTTCCTCTTTCCGAAATTGGGAACTTCGGGCGGCTCGTGCATTTTATGCCCGATGCCGTGACCGGTGAGCGCGCGCACGACGCCGTAACCTCGAAGCTCGGTGTAGAGCTGAACGGCGCTTGATATGTCGCCCACTTTTCCGCCGGCCTTCGCATATTCTATGCCGGCCTCGAACGCGGCTTTTGCCGCGGCGATAAGCGCGAGGTTTTGCGGACTGACGTTCCCGACGGGGAACGTGCGCGCCGCGTCGCCTTGATATCCGTTTAAAAGTGCGGTAATGTCAACAGACACTATGTCTCCGTCCTTGACCGTCATTAGCGACGGTATTCCGTGGACGACTACGTCGTTTACCGATATGCACGACGCGTTGGGGTATCCTTGATAACCTTTGCTCGACGGTGTTGCGCCAAAGCTCCGTATCGTTTCTTCGACGACCGCGTCGATCTCCAACGTCGTTACTCCCGGCTTGATAAACCGTTCCGCCGCGTCGAGCGCCGCTTTGACCACGCGGCTCGCCGCGCGCATGCCGTTGCGCTCTTGGTCGGTTTTGACTATCATTTAAGCGCCGCCTCGATCGCATTGTTGACTTGTTCTATCGTCTGCATGCCGTCGATGTTTTTGAGTACGCCCTTCTCTTTGTAGTACTGAACGAGCGGGGCGGTGTTTTCGGCGTACACCTTCAATCTGTTTTCCACGACTTCGCGCTTGTCGTCGTCGCGAATTACGAGCGTGTCGCCGCACACTTTGCACTTGCCGTCGGGCGCGTCCTGCGCGCTTGTGGTATATCCGCATTTGAGACACACTCTGCGGCTTGCCATGCGGTCGGCGAGCTTGTTCAAATCTGTTTCAAGGTTCAATGCCGTATCGATAGTAACTATCTTGCCGAGCGCGTCCGCTTGCGCCTTATTGCGAGGGAAGCCGTCGAGAAGAAATCCGTTCTTGCAGTCCGCCTGCTCGATTCTATCTTTGAGAAGCGCCAGAACGAGTTCGTCGGGTACGAGCTTACCTGCGTCCATAAACGACTTGGCTTGCTTGCCCAGCTCGGTGCCGTCCGCTATGTTCTTGCGAAGAAGATCGCCTGTCGATATGTGCGGAAGGCTGTGCGCCTTGCAGATGAGCGCCGCTTGCGTGCCTTTGCCGCTTCCCGGCGCGCCCATTATGATTAAATTCATGTTCGACTCCTAATATAAAGAGAACGTATATGGTTGCTTGCCTCGGATGCGTAGCCGCGCATCCGGTTGTTTACTTCAAAAATCCCTTATACTGCTTCATCATAAGCTGACTCTGCAACTGCTTATTAAATTCAAGCGCAACCGAAACAACGATTAGCATACCTGTCGCAGAGAACGCGCCGACGAGCGTGGGGTTATCCAGCACCGCCGAGAACACGACCGACGGCACAAGCGCTATGAACGCGAGGAATATCGCACCGAACAACGTCAACCGTTTGGAAATTCTCGACAGATATTCCGTCGTCGGTTTGCCCGGACGTATGCCGTTGATGAATCCGCCGTACTGCTGAATGTTGCGCGAGATGTCCTCGGGATTGAATTCGATCTGCGCGTAGAAGTACGAGAAGAACAGAATGAGTAGCGCGACAAAAATCGCATAAATCCAGCTACCTGCGCCCAGCCAATACGACCACCATGCGTAGAAACCGCTTTCGGGTGCGACGAGCTGTGCTATCATTTGCGGGAACGTGATGAGCGCCGTAGCAAAGATGATGGGCATAACGCCGCTGGCATTGAGTTTGATGGGAATAAACGTGCTTTGACCGCCGTACTGCTTTCTGCCCTTTATCTGCTTTGCGTACTGCACAGGCACTCTGCGCTCCGCAAGGTCCACGAAAACTATGAGCGTGAACACCGCTACAACCATGATAACAAAGCCGATAAGCTCCCAGATCGCCATTTCGTTGCCGTCAATCGCACTCTGGAAAGACTCGACTATCGCAAGGCCTGCCGAGGCGATGATACCGACAAAGATCAAAAGGCTTATGCCGTTGCCGATGCCGTAATCGGTGATGCGCTCGCCCAACCACATGGTTAGAAGTGAGCCCATGACCATCAGCACGCACACAAACATCGCAATGAGCCAGGTCTGATTCATGGGTCCGAATACGTCGTTGGACAGGGCGTCCATACGCGCATACGACACCGTTACGCCGATTGCCTGCGCAAGCGCAAGCGCAATCGTTATATACCGCGTGATTTGCGTAATCTTCCGCTTTCCGTCATCGCCCTGCTTCTGATACTCTTGAAGCCGAGGTATAGCAACGGTCAAAAGCTGCAAAATAATGGACGCGTTGATGTACGGCGTGATACCGATAGCGAACAGAGCGCCGTTTTGGAGCGCGCTACCCGTAATGCCGTTCAAAAGTCCCAAAAGTCCGTCACCGGATGCGGAATTTTTGTACACAACCGGATTTATGCCCGGAATGGGTATCCAGCAACCGATGCGATAAATAAAGAGGAGCGCGAGAGTTATGAGCAACTTTCTGCGCACGTCCTTATTCTTGAAAGCGTTTTTAAGCGTTTCAAACATTAGATGACCTCTACCGTGCCGCCCGCTTTTTCGATCTTCTCTTTTGCGGATGCGGTGAACTTCGCCGCTTTGACGGTCAGCTTTTTGGTGAGCTCGCCGTCGCCGAGAACTTTGAGTCCGTATGCTTCGACCTTTTTGACAATGCCGGTTTCAACCAACAATTTGAGATCGACAACCGTCCCGTCGTCAAACGTGTTGAGCTTGTCGATGTTGATGACCGTAAATTCCTTTTGGAACTTGTTGTTGAATCCGCGCTTGGGAAGTCTACGCATAAGCGTAATCTGCCCGCCCTCGAATCCGGGACGAACGCCGCCGCCGCTACGCGCCCATTGTCCTTTATGTCCCTTGCCAGACGTTTTGCCCAGCCCCGAGCCTATACCGCGTCCCAAACGCTTTGCTTTGGTGCGCGAGCCGTCAGCCGGCATAAGTGCATGCATTTTCATATTAAGCCTCCGCTTCGGTAACCGTCACGAGATGACATACCGTTCTTATCATGCCGCGCATAGCGGGGTTGTCCTCGACCGTCACCGTTTGGTGAAGTTTTTTGAGCCCCAACGCTTCCACAGTGCGCTGCTGTTTTACCAAACGTCCCGCCGTGCTTTTGACAAGCGTCACGTTGAGTTTTTTATTTTCGGTTTTTTCAGTTTTCTTCGCCATTTTTCAAATGACCTCCGATAGTAAATTCGGATTCCCGAATTGTTTGTTGTTTTTACGCAAGACCTTGCGCAACGTTTCCTACATCAACTCTTCGACAGTCTTGCCGCGCATGGCCGCCACTTCATCGGCGGTACGAAGGCTTTCGAGCGCTCTCATCGTTGCTTTGACAACGTTGATAGGGTTGCGCGAGCCGTAGCACTTTGTCGTGATGTTGTTTACGCCGCAAAGCTCCAACACCGCACGAACGCTACCGCCGGCGATAACGCCCTTACCTTCGGGAGCGGGACGAAGCAACACCTTGCTGCACGAGAACTCGCCCACTGTTTCGTGAGGAATGGCCGTGCCGTTGAGCGAAATCTTCTTCATATCGCGACGCGCGGCTTGTTCGGCTTTTTTGATCGCCTCGGGAACCTCGGTGGCTTTGCCCATGCCGATACCCACTCTGCCCTTGCCGTCGCCGGCAACAACGAGCGCCGCAAAGCTGCTGTTTCTGCCGCCCTTAACGACCTTGCTGACTCTTCTCGTGGTGACGAGCTTGGTCTTGATGCCGTCGTCAACGACTTCTCTTTCTCTTTTCTTTCTGAATTCTTCGCGTGCCATGATCCACTCCTAAAATTTAAGCCCCGCAGCTCTTGCCGCGTCGGCGAGCGCTTTGACTCTGCCCGTGTAAAGATATCCGCCGCGGTCGAAAACCACTTCGGTAATGCCGTTCTTTTGCGCTTTCTTGGCAACGTCGCCGCCAACAAACTCAGCCTGCTGGGTTTTGGTCTTGCCGTCGAGGTTTGCGCCCTTGACGAGAGTGCTGCTGCTGCAAAGCGTAACGCCCTTTTCGTCGTCGATGACTTGGGCATAGATATGACTTGTAGAACGGTAAACCGCAAGCCTGGGACGTGCGGCCGTGCCTTTCACGCTGTAACGCAAGCGCGCATGACGCTTGGCGCGAACTTTGTTTTTGTCTATCTTCTTAATCATTAGCCACTCTCCTATTTCTTGCCTGCGGTCTTAGCCTCTTTGCGGAGGACGACCTCGGTGCTGTAATGCAAACCGTATCCGTGGTACGGCTCGACCGGACGTTTAGCTTTGATCTGCGCCGCGACCTGTCCGACGTATTCCTTATTGATACCGCTGACAACAATCTGCAACGGATCGGGGCATGTAATCGTTATGCCTTGGGGAATAGTGTACTCTACGGGCTTGCTGTAACCGATGTTCATGACGAGCTTGTTGCCCGTGACCGCGCACTTGTAACCGACGCCGGCTACGATAAGCGTTTTGGTAAACGCGTTCTGAACGCCGTGCACCATGTTCGCGATGAGCTGACGGTACAATCCGTGATACGCACGGGTTTGCTTTTCGTCGTTTGCGCGTTCGACGTTGACCACGCCCGCGCCGATAACGACGTTGATGTCCTTGCACTCGATACTTTGTTTGAGCTCGCCCAGCTTGCCTTTGACCGTGACAACGCCGTTCTCGAACTCAACGGTTACTCCTGCCGGAACGTCGATATGTTTTCTGCCTATACGTGACATTTTCGACCTCCTACCATACATAGGCGAGCACTTCGCCGCCTACTTTGAGCTCGCGCGCCTTCTTGTCGGTCATGACGCCGCGCGAAGTGGAAATTATAGCAATTCCGTATCCGCCGAGCACCTTGGGAAGGTCCTCGCATCCGCAGTAAACGCGAAGTCCGGGTTTGGAAATACGCTTCAAATTGGTGATGGCGTTCTTGTTGCCGCTGTATTTGAGCGCAACCTTGATGTTGCTGTGGCCTTTCTCCTCAACAACCTCGCTCGACACCACAAAGCCCTCTTCGACGAGAATATCGACAATGGATTTCTTCATTTTGGACGCCGGTATCGATACGGTTTCATGCCGCGCCGTAATAGCGTTTCGGATTCTTGTGAGCAAATCCGCGATAGGATCTGTTGTAACCATAACTTATACCTCCTCCTTACCAGCTCGACTTCTTTACGCCGGGGATTTCGCCCTTGTACGCAAGTTCGCGAAAGCAAATTCTGCAAATGCCGTACTTGCGAAGCACAGCGTGCGGACGGCCGCAGATACTGCAACGCGTGTAAGCGCGAGTGCTGTATTTGGGCGTTTTTTGCTGTTTGTTTATCATCGCTTTTTTAGCCATAATTTTCTCCTTAATTCTTGAACGGCATGCCGAGCTTTGTCAAAAGCAATTTAGCTTCTTCGTCGGTTTCGGCAGTTGTGACCACGTCTACGTCAAATCCTCTGATTTTCTCGATGAGCTCGTAAGAAATCTCGGGGAAAATTGTCTGGTCCTTGATTCCGAGTGCGTAATTGCCTCGGCCGTCGAACGACTTGCCCGAAATACCGCGGAAGTCACGAACGCGCGGAAGCGCGATCGAAACAAGCCTGTCGAAGAACTCATACGCCATCTCGCCGCGAAGCGTGACCTTAATCGCTATCGATTGTCCTTCGCGAAGCTTGAAGTTACTTACCGACTTCTTCGCTTTGACAAGCACGCTTCTTTGTCCGGCTATCGCGTCAAGCTCCGCTTGCGCGAGCTGAATGCTTTTGGAATTGTCTTTTATATCGCCCAAGCGCATGTTGAGAACGATTTTTACAAGCTTGGGAACTTGGTTTACGTTCTTATATCCGCGCTCTTTCATCAGTTGCGGTACGATTTCCGTCTTGTATCTGTTGCGAAGACGGTACCGCTCCGGATTGGTCGATTTCACGGGAGCGCCGTTTTTCGCCGCTGCCGGTGCCTTTTCTTTGGCTTTGGTCGCTTTTTCTGCCATTACCGTTTACTCCTTACTCTGTTTTACCGTCCGAACTGTTTTCGACGGGAACGTTGTTTTCTTCCGCTTTCTTTGCCGCGGTCTTTTTATCCGCCGCTTTTTTGGTGGAAGTCTTTGCCTTTTCGGCTTTCTTATCCGCTTTGTCGGCTTTCTTCTTGGTCTTTTCGGCTTTGAGCGCAGCGTCGAGACTTGCGCCGCACTTTGCGCAGATTCGCGCATTCTTGCCGTCTATTTCCTGATGGCGAACGCGAACGCTTTGGCCGCACGACGGGCAAATTATTTGCACGTTGCTGCAATCGATGGGGGCTTCAACCTTCTTCTTGCCGCCCTGCTCGGTCGCCGAGCGCGCCTTCAAGTGGTGCGTTGCGATGTTGACGCCTTCGACAAGCACTTTGTTCGTTTTGGGGTCGGTGGCGAGGACTTTGCCCGTTTTGCCTTTGTCTTTGCCGGTCAAAACCTTTACGTTATCGCCTTTTCTGACATTGAGATTGTTCATCCGTCATTCCTCCGTTAAAGCACTTCGGGCGCCAAAGATATGATCTTTGTGAAGTCGCGGTCGCGCAGTTCGCGCGCAATCGGTCCGAAAATACGGGTGCCGCGCGGCTGCTTTTGATTGTCTATAATAACGGCGGCGTTGTCGTCGAAACGAATGTGCGAGCCGTCGGGACGGTTTACGCCCTGATGCGTGCGCACGATGACCGCTTTTACGACGTCGCCTTTTTTAACCGTGCCGCCGGGCTGAGCGGACTTGACCGACGCCGTGATGATGTCGCCGATGTTGCCGCTGCGACGGAACGATCCACCCATTACTTGTATACACATTATTTCTTTCGCGCCGGTGTTGTCGGCGACTTTGAGATACGATTGAGGTTGTATCATGATTTACTCCTTGTGCTCTTCCACGCGGAATTCCGCGTCTGCCCTCTTATTTAGCTTTCTCGACGATCGCGTTTACGCGCCAGCACTTGTCCTTGGAAATCGGTCTTGTTTCTACGATCTCCACTCTGTCGCCTATTCCGCACTCGTTGTTCTCGTCGTGCGCTTTGTAACGCTTGGTGCGCGTAACCGTCTTTTTGTAAAGCGGATGCTTGTACTTCTCGACGACGGAAACAACGACCGTCTTATCCATCTTGTCGGAAACGACTACGCCTTCGCGCGTCTTTCTTTCGTTGCGTTCGGTAGCCATTACTTCGCCTCCTTGTTCGCGCGTAACTCACGCTCTCTGATGACCGTCTTTACGCGCGCTATGTCGCGGCGCACGTTCTGTATTTGCAGGGGATTGGCAAGCTGACCGGTCGCATGCGAGAACCGAAGGTTGAAAAGCTCGGTTTTAAGCGACTCTAATTTTTGCTGCAATTCGTCATCCCTTAATTCGTGTACTTTCTCTTTCATTATTCAACCTCCTTGACTTCGGTTGCCGCCTCGGTAGCCGCCTCTACTGCGGTTTCCTCGTCATCGGTATACCCGGGCTCGCCCTTCTTGGCGATTTTGCAGCGCACGGGAAGTTTGTACGACGCAAGGCGAAGCGCCTCTCTCGCGATCGGCTCTGCCACGCCGGCCATTTCGAACATGACCGTGCCGGGCTTGACCACCGCCGCCCAGTATTCGGGCGCGCCTTTACCGCTACCCATACGGGTGTCGGCAGGCTTTTTGGAGTACGGCTTGTGCGGGAATATGCAAATCCACACTTTACCGCCACGCTTGGTGTAACGCGTCATTGCGACACGCGCGGCCTCTATTTGGTTGGAAGTTATTCTGCCGGGATCCTCGCTGACGAGGGCGAACTCGCCGTAGGCAATTTTGTTGCCGCGAGTAGCCTTACCCTTCATTCTGCCGCGTTGGACTCTGCGGTGCTTTACTTTGTTGGGACTTAACATTATTCGCCCTCCTTGAATTCGGCGGCAGGAGCGGCTTTTTGCGTTGCGCTCAAAACGTCGCCTTTGTAAATCCACACCTTAACGCCGAGGACGCCGAACGTGGTACGCGCAACCGTGTATCCGTAGTCGATGTCCGCTCTGAGCGTTTGCAGGGGGATGGAGCCTTCTTGGTAATGCTCGGCGCGCGCAATTTCCGCGCCGTCAAGTCGGCCGCCGACCATGACCTTGACGCCCTTCGCGCCTGCGTGCATGGCTTTGCTCATCGCCTGCTTCATCGTGCGGCGGAAGAATGCGCGCTTTTCGAGCTGAGCGGCAATGCTCTCCGCGAGGAGCTTGGCGTTGAGATCGGGGTGCTTGACTTCGATGATGTTGACGTAAATCTTTTTATCGCCGACGAGCTTTTCCAGGTTCTTTTTAAGTTCGTCGATGCCGACATGCTTTTGACCGATTATCTTGCCGGGGAACTGTGCGTGGATGTACACCTGCACCTTGCCCTGCGGACGCTCGATAACGACCTTGGAAATGCCGCAAGACTTGTACTTATTCTCGATATGCTCGCGTATCTTGTGGTCCTCAATGAGATAAGAAGCAAACTCTTGCTTGCTCGCATACCATTGGGAATTCCATTTTTCGATGACGCCGACGCGCAAACCGTGGGGATTGACTTTCTGACCCATGATTATTTGTCCTCCTTCGTGTCGAGAATGACGGTGATGTGGCTGGTGCGCTTCAAGATGTGATGCGCTCTGCCCTTGCTGACAGGCTGATAGCGTTTGAGCGTGGGACCTGCGTCCGCATACGCTTCCGCCACAATCAAATCGTCAACCGACAAGCCTTTGTTATGCTCGGCGTTCGCCGCGGCGGAATTGAGAACCTTGAAAACCTGTTCGCATGCCGCTTTGGGCGTGGCTTGGAGTATAGCCATGGCTTCGGTAACCGAACGACCGCGGATAAGCGCAAGCACGATTCTCACCTTGTCGGGAGAAATCCGAACGTGCTTTGCCGTCGCAAACGGACGTTTTTCGCGCCGCTCTTCCACTCTTGCGGCTTTTTCTTTCATTCTTGTCGCCATACTCTAACTCCTTATCTGCCCTTGGTCGTCTTTTCTCCGGCGTGGCCGAGGAAGGTGCGCGTGGGCGCGAACTCGCCCAGCTTGTGTCCGACCATATCGGTCGTTACGTAAACCGGCACAAACTTCTTTCCGTTGTGTACGGCAAACGTGAGTCCTACAAACTGCGGAAATATAGTGGAAGCGCGCGACCACGTTTTGATGGGACGCTTGTCTGCGACTTCCGCCATCGCCTCGGCTTTTTTCATAAGCTTGGCGTCAACATAGTAACCTTTTTTTGTCGATCTTGACATATCTTAAAGCTCCTTAATTTATGCGCTTGACAATGAACTTGTCGGACGCCTTGTGCTTGGATCTCGTCTTCTTACCGAGCGTCGGCTTGCCCCACGGCGATACCGGACTCGGTCTGCCTATCGGGCTCTTGCCTTCGCCGCCGCCGTGCGGGTGGTCGCAAGGGTTCATGACTACGCCGCGGACTGTCGGCTTGACGCCCATGTGGCGCTTTCTTCCGGCCTTGCCCAAGGATACAAGCTCGTGATCGAGGTTGCCCACTTGACCGACGGTCGCTTTGCAGCGTTGAAGCACCATTCTCATTTCGCCGGACGGAAGCCGCAGCGTCGCGTACTTACCTTCTTTTGCCATGAGCTGTGCCGCCGCACCTGCCGTTCTCGCCATCTGGCCGCCTCTGCCCGGAAGCATCTCGATATTGTGAACAAGCGTACCTACGGGGATGTTCGCAAGCGGCAAGCAGTTGCCCGCTTTGATGTCCGCGCTTTCGCCCGAAATAACGGTGTCGCCCTTTTGCAGGCCGAGCGGTGCAAGGATGTACCGTTTTTCGCCGTCCGCATAGTTGAGGAGGGCTATGAACGCCGTGCGGTTGGGATCGTACTCGACTGTCGCGACCTTAGCGGGAATGTTGTCCTTATTGCGCTTAAAGTCGATGACGCGATACTTCTGACGGTTGCCGCCGCCGATGTGACGAACGGTTATCTTGCCGGTGAAGTTGCGTCCGCCCTTGCGGTTTTGCTCTTTCAGTAACGGTTTATACGGCTTGTCGCCCGTAAGCTCCGGAGCGGCGATGACTGTTTTGAACCGCGTACCCGGCGTAATAGGTTTATATCTCTTAATAGCCATTTTGTTTCTCCTTAATTAGGACAACGTTTCAAAGAACGGAATCGCTTTGGATCCGGCGTCCAGCGTGACATACGCTTTCTTGCCCTTGGACGTGTAACCGCCCGTTCTGCCTTGACGTTTGTATTTGCCGCGAACGTTTACGATATTGACCGATTCGACCTTGACGTCGAACACGTTCTCGACCGCCGCCTTGATCTGTCCCTTGTCTGCTCTCGGATCGACCATGAACGCGTAACGCTTGGCGTTGACTCCGTCGTTTGATTTTTCCGTCAGTACCGGACGAATGATGATGTCGTGTGCTGTCATTATTCCGCCGCGACCTCCTTAGCCGTGTATTTGCTCTCTATCGCCTTGATAGCGTCAACGGTCGTGAGCATGACCGCATTTGCAACAATGTCGTAAACTCCGAGCTGTTCGCTTGCCGCAGTGCGCACCGTTTGGATATTGCGCGAAGCGCGAAGCGCATTCTCGCTGCCGTCGGGAAGAACGACAAGAACGCGGCTTTCTATTTTAAGCGCTTTGAGCACCGCCGCCATGTTCTTGGTCTTGGGCTCGATGTCGAGCTTGTCGAGAACGATGAGATTTCCGTCCGAAAGTTTGGCGGAAAGCGCGCTCGTGATCGCGTTTATACGAACGAGCTTGTTGACTTTTTTGCGGAACGAACGGGGCTTAGGCGCAAAAACCACACCGCCGCCCTTCCATTGCGGCGCGCGGATAGAGCCTTGACGCGCATTGCCCGTGCCCTTTTGGCGCCACGGTTTTCTGCCGCCGCCCGTCACTTCCGTGCGGGTAAGAGTGCTTTTCGTGCCTTGACGCGCGTTCGCCATTTGCGCAACGACCGCTTGATGTATAACGGCCTCGTTGTACTCGACGCCGAATACGCTGTCGTCAAGCTCCATAGTTCCGGCAGAACTGCCGTCTTGTTTATATATCTTAATGGTAGGCATGTTATCTCCTTGAAATCGGTTTTAAGTCGTTCGGCCGCGGTGGGTTTACCGCTCCGCCCCGAACAAGCTGTTTCCCGTCTTATTTGACCGTTTCTCTTACGGTAACCAAACCGCCCTTCGGGCCGGGGACTGCGCCGCGTATCAAAAGCACGTTGCGGGACTTGTCCACCTTTACAACTTTGAGGTTCTGAATGGTGACGTTCTCGTGACCGTACTGACCGGGCATCTTCAAATTCTTGATACGACGCGACGGGTTGGAGTTAGCACCCGTAGAGCCGACGCTGCGGTGCACGGGACCGGTACCGTGCGTCATTTTGAGGCGGTGGTGGTTCCAACGCTTGATAACGCCGGTGAAACCGCGGCCTTTCGTGACGCCCGAAACGTCGACCATGTCGCCGTCGCCGAAAATCGTGCAATCGATAACCTTGCCGACCTCATACGATTCCGCGTCGTCGAAGCGGAACTCGCGAAGGTAGCGCGCAGGCTTTACTTTCGCTTTCTTGAACAATCCGGCTTCGGGCTTGTTGAGCTTGCCCTCTTTGATTTCTTCGTAAGCGCAAACGACAGCGCTGTATCCGTTGCGTTCAACGGTGCGCGTGTCTACTACGGTCATAGGACCGCATTGGACGACCGTTACCGGTACGGCAACGTCGTTCTCTCCGAAAATTTGCGTCATGCCGAGCTTTTTGCCTAATATAGCTTTCTTCATGATAGGCTCCTTTTCTTACAGCTTGATCTTGATGTCGACGCCGGCGGGCAGATCGAGCCGCATGAGCGAGTCGACCGTCTTGCCGGACGGACTGTAAATATCGATAAGACGCGAATAGGTGCGAAGCTCGAACTGTTCGCGCGAATCCTTATGCTTGTGAACCGAGCGCAGTATCGTGACAACCTCTTTCTGCGTGGGAAGAGGAATGGGACCGCACACCTTCGAGCCCGTCTGCTTGGCGGCGTCTACGATGCGTTGTGCGGAACTGTCCACGAGTTCGTGGTCATACGCTCTCAACTTGATTCTGATCTTTTGGCTAGACATATGTTTCTCCTTGTGTCCACCCGCCGCTCCAACCCCAACATATTGGGGCTTTCACGCGCTCGGGCGTGCCATTTTGTGCGAATTTTTTTCGGGGCGTTTCGGCCCCGTTTTTTCGTCACAAAAATCACCACGCTTTTAGCGCAGCCTAAACATTATAACCTATACCTTTACCGTTGTCAACTGTTTTTCGGTATCTTTTCAAAATTTTTATAAGGAAATTTTCGCCGTGCGCTATATCGTGCGCTATATATAATATAAGGATAAAATATTACGGTGCGCGAGCTTGGCGGTGTGCGAGCTTGTCGCTTCGACAAATCGATCGAACGCGTTGCTCGGAATGACAAATAAAAAATGCCTTGATTTCTCCGCTTCGCTCGGAATAACCGAAAGATAATCCGTATCCCATTATCCCGAGCGCGATTGGGAGATGAGGAAAAAGGCACAACGCGCCGCTTTTTACTTCCTTCGTTAAATTTCCTACTTTCTTACACTCATTTTTAAATGCAGTAAAATAACAATAAAATATATTCGGTAAAAGCGATTGATTTAATTAAACGGTTTAACTTCTGCTCCGTCACACAATATTTCAAACAAACACCGGTTTTCTTGTGTGCCTGTAAAGTAAACAAGCTCCATGCGAACAACCAATTTTTGCGAATTTTGCGTGCAATCCAGACTGATAATATGCAAATCTTTACATTTTTTGGGAATTTCTGTATTTTTTGCATTTATGAAATATATGTTGAATTTTCTATATCCGGCTTTAAATTCGGTTGTAGTGCCGTTAAAATCAATTTGCATAATTATACAGTTTTTACCGTATTTTTCATTACAAACAGCTTGTACGATTTTAGCGTCATGAAACCGAGCTATCAGCAAAAATCGTATTCCGGCACTATTTATACAATAAGACGGCAAACAGACGTTTTCGTCTGATTCAAGTTTGATTCTGTCCGATATATACGTCTTATTAAAAAAGCTGTCTTTTGATAATTCCGATTCCAGAATATTTTTCATTGATAGGTTTGATGTCATATTGTTTCCTTTCGATCTAAAAACGCGTTAACAGACGTTTTTAAATTGAATTTTTATTTTACATTATGCCAATTCAAAATCTGCTATTTTACGGTTTTTCTTTAAGAATTTGATTGTTATCCAATCGAAACCTATTGATTTTGCTTTTTCAAAATCGAGATATGTTCCGTCGATCAGTTTAATTTCGTTTTTATCATTAAACTCGTACTCTTCTTTTTCTTCATCATAATCAATGCCATAGCCAAATGTAACGGCAATCTTTCCTTTCCGATAATCATATAGTTCTAAATCACGTTTGCAATCCGCAACTGATTCATTACAGAACATTGCATTATATCCGTGCTTTAATCCGTCAAAAACTACAAACTTCTCTTGCGTTAAATGGTCTTTTGCAACAATCAAGCAAGGCAATTCACCGTCGCAAATATACGGCGCTCTTCCGACAGATACCAATCCACCGTAATAATATATTTCTAATTCTGTGTTCCCCGCAGATGAAATCAACACGCCCTTTGTTTTGTCTTTTTTTTCCTTGATATCGGTAAGATGATTTTTCAAGTAAAAAGGTATCATGACATTTCTCCCGAAATTGAAATATATAAGTAAATCATCAAAATTTAGCTATGCTTTCGCTTCTTCTGTCGTTGCTTCTACCTTAAAAATGACCGGGCGCAAGCCGTCGTTGCAACAGCAAATTGCTACACCTTTTTCCTTTATCCAATCTCCGTAATAAAACAGTCCGTTTTGCGCTCCGTGCGCCAAAGCAAAAGCGTACTGATAGATTGCTTTCCATGCTTCGTCGCATAATCCGTCGGGTTTCGCATAATCGGCATAGAACACCTGTCCCTCTTTATGGAAAGGGCAGGTTGTCAATCCCTCAACTCCGTATTGTTCCGCCAATTCTTTATTTAGTGTTGTTTTTAAAACGGTTATTTTTACTTTGTTCATTTTCAAAACCTCCGCTTATTTACTGTTTCACATAATCATTATAGCATATTTCGGGGCTAAATTACAAGCGAGTGCAGTATAGCCTTATCTCGCTATGCTATAAGTAATTTTGTTTTTCCGCATGACGAGGGTAAAATTAAAAACGTGGCTCTATGCCACGGCTAATTATCTTAACATGCTCTTTTTAATTTCTATTATGACAAAACACTTTTGTCATTCCGTACAAGCAAAGTGCTGTGAAGCATCCTAATATCTTTTAGTCGAGCCGCGCACAAATATTTTTCCGAAAATCAAAAAACCGAGTGTTTAGAATTTTCTCGGTTTCTTGATTGCGTAAAAATTAAGATTGAAATGTAGTTCTGAGCTTATTATTTGACCGAAGTCGTTTTCTTGCTCTGCGTGCGTGTGGACTTATTCGAAGTAGTTTTGCTCGAAGTGGTCTTGCTAGAAGCGTTCGCTTGCGTAGACGTACCCGACTTCTTCGATCCGCAGCAACGTGCGCCGCTCTTCTTGGGCGTAGCAGTGTTTTTCGTGTTAGCCATTTTTCTCCCCCTTTAAATTTATCTTACGCAAGTATAGTGTGTGATGTTGTTGCGGCGTTTATACACCTTCAACCGCATTTTTGTTTTTTTACAGCGCTTATATGTTGCGTGCGCCGAAATTTCGGTTTTATTCTCCATGTTAAAAATCTTGATTTACTAAACCGTCGGTTTAGTAATACGGTAGGGTATACGAAAATTACCCTTCCCCATGAAAAATTCCGAGAGATTGTGCGGCTTATTTGCGGAATAAGCAAGAACGAAGTCTTTGGAGAGCAAGCCAACGTTCGGATCGTCGAAGTATTTGTTTACAAAACTTTTTCTTTATGTACCGCGAAAGAGATTTCGTTCTTTTTGCTCACGATTAGCAACTCATGACATATAGCCGCGGACGGCTTACTTTCAGCGCGTTTTTGTCGCCGACGAAAATTCAGCCGCAATAAAGAATTTTTGCAAAATCTTGATTTACTAAACCGTCGGTTTAGTGCAGCGGTAGGGTATGCGAAAACTTCCCTCCTACATGTAAAATTCCGAGAGAAACCGCCTAAATGACGCGCAAAACAAAGCCATTTTTCGGTGCGCACAAAAAAAGCGGTGCTTTTGTGTCGCACCGCTACCGATTGCATGACTGCCATGCTCCGTTCTTTTTTGTTACACTCCCTTTCTGCGGCGGTTAACCCGGATCCCTCGACTGCTCTCGTGAAGATGGAAAAATAGCTTTTCTTGACTACTATGCATTATCAACAATTATTCGGCATAACCCCAACCGCCCGTCATTTCGGCCGAAGTGCGCGGCTTTACCCTCTCCCATCATTTCGACCGCAGCGAGCGTTACGGAGAAATCCGTGCGCAGGCCGCTCATAGGCGCCCCTAATAAGACCTACGCGTTGAGGTGGGGGCTGATATAATCGCATTACTGTTTTTGCGGCTGAACCGCGACGCCCTGATCTTATCTCTTTTACAGCAAACAGCGTATAACGCCGAGCGCCCCGTATATAGTATACAGAAACTTCTTTTTTGCCGGAACATCACCTTTTTTTACCGTATCGGACGGCAAATACTCGTTATTGCTACCGACCTTTAAGCTATTATCGATAAATTGCGTGCGAATGTAATCGTTTAATTGCGCTGTCAAATCCTCCGAATCAATCACTATCATGCTTTCGGTATCTATATGCGCGCTTCGTTCGTCGAGGTTAAACGAGCCGATCACGCTATATCTTCCGTCAAACGAGTACAATTTTGCATGCAGTTGGTTTTTTGCTTGATATTCCCAAATAGCGATATTTTTGCTTAAATAGTCTTCTCGCGTATTATAGTAATCGGCATAGCCGACGTTTCGCGAATTGTACAGCGAATTTGTAATAATCAGCACCTCGTCGTTTTTCGCCGCAATGCGTTTTAGCCTCGCTTTTTTATCGTTTTCGAGCATAATATACGGCGTTACCGCAATCGAGTTTTTTGAGCTTTCCATTAAATTAAATACCGCCTGCAATAAAATAGGCGATTTCTTTGTCGTCGAAATAGGATTAGATAAAAATGTTGCTTTATTTATTGCGACGCCTTGCGTGCCGTAATCTATTGTTTTGTCTGCAAATTCGCTTTTTGCATAATATTTATTAAATTCGGCTTCGTATTTGTTTTTAGCCGAAATATCGCTTTTTTTCGATTTTATCCGCTTTACAAGCCCACTTTTCAGCATGTTTCGGAAATATTCGGCGGCCTGTCCAACACTCCCGTTTTCGCCGCTGTTCGTTATCATGACCTCCATGTCGTAATTGGATAAATATGCCGCCGTACCCATATTAACGCCGCCGACAATCAAAATATGACCGTCTACAATAGTAACTTTGTCGTGCATAAGCACCATTAAACCGGCAGGATCGAAAATATTTACTTTATTAAAATAATATAATTCAATATTATTATGATTTGATAATATTTTTCCCATAGCGTCGAGCTTGCCGCTTAGGCTACCCATTTTGCCGTCGACGATTATCCGCACCTTGGCGCCGCGGTCGGCGGCGCGAAAGAGCGCGGTATAATATAGATAAGAAAAGCTTTGCTCATAGGCGGTGAATATCATGCAGTCTATCGTCGACTTTGCATCCTCGATGAGTTTAAGCCGTCTTTGGAACGAACTTTCGCTTGTCGGCATCAACAGCGCACGTTCTTTTTCGCTATCGTCGCGATTTATTTCCGCTTCGGACGCGCTAAACGCTTCTCGCGTTAGCCTCGCATTGTCGGCCGCACTGACCGTTACGGTTGCCGTGTACGGCAACAGCACTGCGAGCATATACCACAAAATTGTCGCAAGCATATAGAACACGACCGTTTTTACCACATAACCGGCGCGCATTCTCGTTTCGTATAGCGTTATCGCTTTTTTTCTGTGAAGCGGTTTCACAAAGATATTGTAGCACAGCAATTGCAAAAATGCTATCGTTTTTACGAATCAGTTTAAATAGTTCATGTTTTGCCTATAATTGCGGTACGGAGGTTAAACATGAATCCATTTAACGAAAAGGCATGCAAAATCGAAAAATGCGTAGGCGATTGGCGCAAGCTTTACCCCACGGCATACGACAAAAACAGTGCCGACGCCTATACCAAAGTGCGCACGATTTTGCTCAACGGTGCGGAGTTCGAGGAAGCCTGGTTTATGCATCAGCTCGCTCGACATACGGCAGACAACAACCTGCGACGCGACGTCGCGTTTTTACGCAAGCTCGAACAACAACAGCAAAAGCGCATCTCTTTCTTTAAACCCAAAGACGAGACCATGCTCGAAACGACCATTTCTTATGAGCAGCTTGCCGTCGACCTTACCGCGACGCTTGCGCAAACAGAAAAGAACAAATACGTCAAAGCCGCACTCGACTTCGCTTTGCTCGAAGACTTCGATCACCTTTACCGTTTCAGCGATCTTTTGGAAATGGAACAGGGTATCAGCGGTGAGCGTTTGGTCGGAAGCTACACCGAAATCATGCCCGGGCGCCCGACCATTGCAGAACACCGCCACCCGTTTGACGACGTCAGGCGTTGCATCACGCCCGACGCGCCTGTTTCCACAAAGCTTCACACCATGATCATCACCGCCGCCGAACAGCAAACTATGAACTTCTATATGAATCTCGGCACCTTCTATCCGACGTCCGACCTCGGCAGAAAGCTGTTCCTCGAAATCGGCATGGTGGAGGAGCAACACGTCACGCAGTACGAATCGCTCATGGATCCCACAACCACTTGGCTCGAATGCCTTTTGATGCACGAATATTGCGAATGCTACCTTTACTATTCCGCGATGAGCGAAGAAACGGACGAAATCGCCAAAAAGATTTGGACGGCGCACTTCGAGCAAGAGCTTTCGCACCTGCACTATGCCGCAGAGCTTCTCAAAAAATACGAGGGCAAGGAGTGGGCGCAAGTCATTCCCAACGCCGAGTTCCCCACACTTTTGACATTCAACAATAATTGCGAAAGGAACAAGCACTATATTCGCAACATCTTGAAGAACACCGTCGGCAACACCTCGGTACTCGAAGAGTATACCGACCTAAGCAACGTCCCCGACGATTACGAGTACTTCAAATACAATAATGCCGTCAACAAAACCCCTTCGGCGGTCGCAAGCCACAAGGTCATAGATAATTATATCAACGAGTTCGGCGAGGATTACCGCTTTACCGTAGCAGAACACCCCGTAAAATCGCTTCGCAATAGAAAAGAGGATAACATCGACGTAGGGCGCAAAAAGAACAGCTAACACAAAAACCGCCGTTTTCGGCGGTTTTACATAATGCATGAATGTTTCACGTGGAACAATTGGCTTGCTTATTTATCGGATTGTTTCACGTGAAACATATTTTGGCTACTTCGAATTTGTTTCACGTGGAACAATTAGCTGTGGTAGTTTTGCTCTAAATACGACAACATGCTCTCTAAACGGCTCAAATCGTCGGGCGTATAGTAATCTATAAATATGCGCCCCTTGTTGTCGTTTCCGAGCAAAGACACTTTGGTGCCGAAAGTTCTCTGCATACGCACTATCATGTCTTTGAGTTCGAGGCTTTGCTTGACGGGCTCTGCCTTCTTTTTAGGGTTAATGGTATTCTTGACGAGCTTTTCAAACTCGCGGACGCTCAATTTATCGTCGCGACCTTTTTCGGCGAGCTCCCATTGAAGGGCGGGATCGGACACGACCACGAGGCATCGCGCATGGCCGGCGGACAGTTTGCCGTCTTCTACTAACTTTTGCACGGGTTCGCTCAATTCGATAAGGCGCAAAAGGTTGGCGACCGTGGGGCGGGCCTTGCCGATGCGCTCCGCGGCCTCTTCCTGCGTATAGCCGTAGTCGTCCATGAGTTTTTTGATTGCTCGCGCGACTTCCATCGGATTGAGGTCTTCACGCTGAATATTTTCGATAAGAGACAGCTCGTCAATCTGCACAGGTGTGCATTCGCGAACGCAGACGGGGACAGATACAAGACCTGCCGCTGTGGCCGCGCGATATCGACGTTCGCCGGCAATTATCATATATCTGCCATCGTCTTTGGGCGTAACAATCAGCGGTGTGATGACGCCGTGCTTTTTAATGCTTTCGATGAGGGCGGCAAGCGCGTCGTCATCGAACTTTTTACGCGGCTGATCTAAATTCGGATCGATATTTGACAAGAGCATTTCGGAGGTGTCGGTAGAACTGATTACAGATTCTTCCTCGATATCGCTGAGTAGCGCGCCAAGACCTCTTCCCAAACCGCCTTTTCTGATTGGTGACATAGTATTCTCCGTTTTGTTTTTTCATATTATAATCGGCGCGGCGCGAAAAGTCAAGCAAAAGTACGCGGCGCACGCCGAAAGAAGCCCGGGATCCCGACAATGTTCGGATTTGCGGAATTTTGTCTGATTAGAGATTTTTGTGGCGAATCGGGAGATTAACGAAAAGCGCGGCTAATGCGAATGCTTGACAAAAATGGAAAATGGATATATAATAGATGAAATTCGATTTTCGGAGTTTTAAAGTGGATATCACTAGTCCAGTCAATTTATGGAAAGACTACAATGCTTCGGCGTTGCCGCTGAACATCTCGTTTCTTTCGCCCAAAGACGAAAACGGAGCAACCGTAAAAGAAATGTACTTCGACGGGTACACAACGGTTGACGGAAGGGTGCGCGCCTTTATTAAACTACTCGAAAATCCAAACGCAAAAGGTATGATATTATACCTGCCTGACACGAACGGCGGCGGTGACGATCCGATAATACGCACGCTGTACGATTACGGCTATTCGGTTGCCGTTCTCGATTATCTCGGAAAATCCGAAAAATTAAGCAATTACACGCTCTTTCCGCGCTCGCTTTCTTACTGCAACAGCCGTGGGCTTACGCAGTTTATGCTTGTTCACGACACTTCTTCTTCTTCTCGGTGGTACGTGTGGACGTGCATGGCGCGGCGTGCAATTAGGTTATTGAAAGAAAACTATACCGGCAATATTTTTGCTCTCGGTATGGGGCTAGGCGGAAGTACCGTTTATAAACTCGCCGCATTCAACGACGGGCTATGCGCTTGTGCGACGCTTCTGAACATCATTCCAAAGGTCGACGGCGAGGGCAATTCGATTATAAATTACCGTGCGTCGCTCGAAAACAGTGCTTATGCCTCCATCTGCAAGGTGCCTGTTTTCATGGCGGTTGCGTCCAACGACGAGAACGGATCGTATGACAAAATGTCGGAGCTTGCCTCAGAAACCGCTTCGCTTTCGCTTTTCCGCACAGTCGAACGAGCATTTTCGAGCGGAATAAAGAAAATATACCCCGATTTGGATAAGTTCTTCGACGATTGCGCCAAAGCCGAAAATAAATACCCTCAACCCAAAATCACCGCGTCCAACTCCGACGGAAGTTTATATTTAAATATAACTACTAAGAACTACGAAATGCTTACAGACGAAAAGAAACCTCAACTTTTCGTTTCGTTTTGCATAGACGATCCGCGATACAGAAATTGGATGAGCTTGCCGTTAATTGGATTGGGCGAAGGAAAATTCATGGCAAAAATCAATGTTTGTCATGATACGAAGCCAATTCATGCATTCGTGAATATGGAAAGCAGCGGCGGAATCGTTAGGTCTTCTCCTCTGTTTGTCATCGTACCGAAAACGATCGGCATTGCTCCGCGAGCCGGAGTCGGGCATAGAAAGATATATGACGGAAGTATGGGTGAGGACTGCTGGACGTCGCGCGACGGCGGTACAATCAGGCTCGTACAAGGGCCTTTCGACATAAACGGCGTAACGACCGACGGAAAATCGCTTGTGACGTTTAAGCCGGGCGATCCGCTTTTCAGTGTTCCGCCCGATACGTTGCTTCAATTGATGCTTTGTGGCAAACAGCAGACTGTGACAGTTACTTGCAGAGATAAATCTAATTCGTACAGTAGCCAGGTTAACCTTTCCGATTCGGAAAATTGGCAAAAATTCTCGCTTTCACACATGAATTTCAAGGGCGCTAACGGTCCTTTGGCGGAGTGGTCGCAAATATTGACTATCGAATTTTATTCCGAAGAAGAATTTATCATAGGCTCGGTGCTTTGGATATAGTATGAAAAAGAGGCATTCCACCGGAAAAACTCTTTTCAACGAGAAAGAGTCGTTTATCCCGCCCGCGTCTATTTACTTCGTTATTTTTCTTTTGGTCGGTTTTTTGATCTTTTTTTATTTTCTGTCATTCATTCCGATCAGCGGCAACAGCATGGAAAATACGATGTTCAACCATCAGTATTGTCTTGTTCAGA
Organism: Clostridiales bacterium; assembly: GCA_022508445.1. Lineage (GTDB taxonomy): Bacteria > Bacillota > Clostridia > Christensenellales > Pumilibacteraceae > Anaerocaecibacter. The sequence continues at coordinate 174,181 of JAFLVG010000003.1, forward strand.
GAAAATGTTTCGATGTCAAACGCGGAGATATAGTAACGATAAATACAGCCGCAAAAGGCGAAAAAGATAATTTGATTATAAAACGCGTAATCGGAATGGAAGGCGATCAGATAATATTCATGTTGTCTGACGACAAATATTACGTCGACTTGTACATCAGAAAAGCGGGCGAATCGCATTTTAAATTAAAGCACGAGCCGTACATCAAGGAACGTATGGAAAGAAACTCGGCAAACTATTACAACGTTAATTTATTAAAATATAATCCGCAATTGACGGAAATCGACTTTTCGACTTCATACGACTCGTCTTTTGATGATTACATTATTACAGTACCAAAGAGTCACGTTTATTTTCTGGGCGACAACAGAAACATTTCACGCGACAGCAGATATTACAAAACGCGCAATTTATCTTGCGTAACGTCAAAAGTTCTACTGATATTCTAATATAATTTGATAATTAACGGTGAGTGAAATGGCAATGAAAGTGAAAATCACGACAGACAGCGCTTCCGATTTGAACGAATTATTCAACAGTCGTGAAATCGGCGCGTTTCCGCTGTACGTAATGCTCGGCGATAAGCAGTTTTCCGACAGCGTCGATTTGGAATCGAGCAAAATATTCGAATTTTATAACCAAACAGGAAAACTCCCGACAACGGCGGCTCGTTCTATCGAGGACTTTTACGAATATTTTAAAAGTTTCACGGACGACGGGTTTGCGGTAATTCATATTGCGATTTCGTCTTGCATTTCTTCCACATTCGAATATGCGCACACCGCCGCCGAGCGGCTTGAAAAAGTATACGTTGTAGACGGGCGATCTCTTTCTTCGGGTACGGGGCTGCTTGCTCTTGCCGCGGCGGATCTTCGCGACAGCGGAATGGACGCGCCGCAAATCGTGAAAATAATAGAAGAACGCAAAAAATACGTGCAGGCGTCGTTCATGATAAACACCCTCGATTTCCTATATAAAGGCGGCAGATGCAGTGGACTTTCCGCGTTTTTCGGCAAGGCTTTCTCGATAAAGCCGACATTACAGCTCATCGACGGCAAAATAACCGTTGTGCGCAAGTTTTTGGGGAATTTCAATAAAAACATCATTAAGTACGTAGATTATACTCTCGAAAAATACAACACTCCCGACATGACGCGCGTATTTATCACTCACACATACGCGGATAAGTCAGCAGTCGAAGCCGTCCGCAATCGTCTGATTGATTTTGGCTTTTCGCCCGACAATATTATCGAAACAATCGCCGGATCGACAATAACAAGCCACTGCGGAAAGAGTACTCTCGGCATTCTTTACATAAACGACGGAAATAAATAATGGAAAATTTACAGCCAAACTCGCTTAAACAATCGCTTGGTCGGAAAATATTTCGCAATTTTCTTGAAGCAAACGGCTTCGACCGTTCGGTACAAGATAAATTCGATACTCTAACCGAGCTGTACATGCGCGTTAACAATGTGATAAACATTTCCGCACTCCGTACTTTTGACGATATTTATATAAAACACTATCTTGACAGCATCTACCCATACAAATATTTCGACGGGAGTTGCTGTGACGTCGGTTGCGGCGGCGGCTTTCCGTGTCTTCCACTCTCGATTGTCACCGACTTACCATTTACCGGCATTGACGGAGTAGGAAAAAAACTCATTCTTATAAAAAACTGCAAGCAAGAACTTGCTCTGAATAACATTGAGTGCGAGCACATCCGCGCGGAGGAGCTTTCAAAACGCGGTAAAAAATTCGATACGGTTTGCTCGCGCGCGCTCGCTTGCACCGACAAAGCATTGGCGTTCTGCGCTCCGCTTGCCGAAAAGAACGGGAAAATAATTTTATACAAAACACAAAACGACGAGCCGGCAAGCATTACAGTTGCAAATAGATATAACGTAAAACTTATCGAAACTGTGGATTATACTTTACCAGAAACAAACATAAACCGAAGGTTATTCATCTACTCGAAGTTGTTGTAGTGTTATATATTATATATTTGATAAAGGATAGGATAATAATGTCTGTTCAAATGTGTACAACAAAAATAATACACAACATTAGGTGTTTTAGGAGAAAACAGTATACTATTTGATTGAATAATTATGAAACAAAACATGTACACAACCGACCGAGAAGTGAACGAACGGATGTTTATAAAGATAAAGTTGTGAACTTGCATATTTTGCTCATTCGAGAAAGAGCGAAAAAGAAAAAATAATTTAAACGAAAAAAACCGGTTATACACACAAAGTAGAAAAATTATGAACAATATAAACAGAAATGCGGATATTATAGTCGCGCTCGCAACGCCGTACGGAAAGTCGGCGGTTGCAATAATAAGAGTTAGCGGCAACGGTTGCGAAGAACTTGTAAACAAGTTTCTTGCGCGGCGTCTTTCCGTCGGAAAAATAAAGGTTAACAATTTCAGAACGGAAAAATTTACGGAAAATTTAATGGCCGTGCTGTATAAATCGCCTCATTCGTATACAGGCGAGGACGTTGTTGAACTTTTTCCGCACGGTAACATGACAATTTGCGACGGAATAATCAAGACCTTGGTGGAATCGGGAGCGAGAATTGCCGAGCGCGGAGAGTTTACAAAGCGAGCGTTTTTGAACGGAAAAGTTGATTTGATGCAGAGCGAGGCGCTTGCGGACATAATAGACGCACAAACGGCGGAGCAGCTCGATTACGGCAACAAGAGATTTGACGGAGGGTTTAAATCTCTCGAAAATGTGGAAAAATTACTACTCGCCGCACTCAGCTCGATAGAGGCGGTGTTGCATTACAGCGACGAACTTGAAGAAAACGAGATTGACGACGTGCTCTTAAACGACGTGAACGGCGCAATCGAAAGCTCCATGAGCGAGATAAAAAAGGAAATCGACGGGTTTGTCGGTGGCAAAATACTAAAAGACGGGTTTAAGATTGCGCTAATCGGCGCGCCGAACGTGGGAAAATCCACTCTTTTAAATGCTTTGTTAGGCAATGAACGTGCAATCGTGACACCGATTGCCGGAACGACGCGCGACACGGTGGACGGGGATTTTATTTATAATGACAGGAAGTTCACGGTTACCGACACTGCGGGATTGAACGAAAAAACGTCGGACGTTGTGGAAAAGATAGGGATTGACCGCGCAATCAAAGCGGCAAGCGAGGCGAACGTTGTCGTTTGTGTGACCGAATTCGGTAAAAAAGAGAAAATCTCGCTGCCAGAAGATATAGAAAACGCTATCTTTATCGAGAACAAGTGTGACAGTGTCTTTGATGTGGGGACTGATTACGAAAAGGCAAAAAAAGACGGAAAACTTCAAATCAGCGCAAAGAACGGAATTAACATAACGGCGTTGAAGCAATTACTGTACGATTTGTGTCCCAAAGACCACGGAGCGATTTGCAATCACAGACAATATGACTGTGCCGTTCGGTGCTTTGACAGTTTGGTTGCCGCAAAGGTCGAGAGCAAAAGGGCAGAAGGCTTTGAAATCGTCGCGGCGCTACTGTACGAAGCGTATTCGGCAATTACCGATTTGCACGGCGAAGCGGCCGACGAAAAGGTAATATCCGCCGTATTCGAACGCTTCTGTGTGGGTAAATAATATGAAAAGCAAAATAGAACGTAAAAATCAGAAGGCGGCGAGCGCAAAGGCAAAGCAAACCGACAAGACCGTCGCCGTAAATAAAAAGGCCATTTTCGATTATTTCTTTGTTGAATCGATCGAAGCGGGTATCGCGCTCGAAGGCTCGGAGGTCAAATCGGTCAAAAAGGGTGACGTATCGTTGCGCGACAGCTTCTGCCATTTGGAAAACGGCAATTTGGAGCTAAAAAACTGTCAAATCACGCCGTACTCAAAAGTCGGAGCGTTCGCGCCCGATCCGCGACGGTCCAGACGGCTGTTACTGCACAAATCCCAAATAGACAAGCTCGCTTCAAAGGCGGCGGAAAAGGGTTTTACAATCGTGCCGGTCAAAATGTACTTTAAAGGCAGGTTTGTCAAGGTCGAAATCGCACTCGCCAAGGGTAAAAAGAACTACGAAAAGAAGCAGGTTATAAAAGAACGCGATATTTCGCGCACGGCTGAGCGGGAAATAAGAGGGCTTAACGGTTAGTTTCTCGCGCCCGCGCAGTCGGAAAAGCAGGCGCGGAGAAGGTAATCGCCGGCGAGACGAAAGTGCGCTTGACACCGAGCGCGAAATTTAGTATAATTCGGTAAAAGGAGAAAATATGACAGCGTTTTTGTCGAATGTGTTTAACGATCCGAGCGATCCTTGGTACTATGTTTTGGGGGTGCTGTTTCTTGTTTTGATATTCGGAGCGCTCGCCGTATATATAATTTGGTCGAATAACAGAAAGAAAAAGTCGGGTGGCGAACAAGAAACGCCGACCGCCGCGGAAACCGATATCGTGACAGAAAAGCCCGAATCGGACGAGGCCGCCGAACAGACCGAGTACACGGCAGAAAACGCCGAGGACGAACAAAAGCAAACGAACGAGAAAAGCGAAGATAAATAACAGAACAACAAAGGCCGCTCGAAAGAGCGGTTTTTGCGTGCGAAAAAAATTCAGCAAAACAAACGGCGTTGTCAGACAGAATTTTACACAGAGAAAAAAAGAAATCGTATACCCTACCGTTTAACTAAACCGGCGGTTTAGCAAATCAAGATTTTTTAACATGAGAATAAAACTCATATGCGGTCGCGAGCAGTCCAAAAGGATTGATAAACAAGAGAAATTGTGTTATAATGCACTTATGCGGTATATCGGGAACAAAACGGCTGTACTCAATGAAATAGACAAGTTGATTGACGAAAGCGGACTCAACAAAGAGGGGCTTTCGTTTTTTGACGCGTTCACGGGAACGGCGTCGGTCGCACAGCACTATAAAGACAGATATAGAATAATCGCAAACGACAATCTGTATTTTTCTTATGTAATTGCCGAAGCACGATTAAACGCGCCGACTGCGATGTTCGATAAACTCGGCTTCGATCCGTTTGAATATTTTAACGAGGCGGACGCTTCAAGCCATGCCGGATTTGTTGCCGAAAACTTCGCGCCCGAATTATCGGAGAGAATGTATTTCAGCCACGAGAACGCACAGCTTATCGATTACATAAGATCGACGGTCGACGAGTGGTTTGCACAAAATAAGATAACCGAAAACGAAAGATTCTACTTGATAGCTTCGCTGTTGGAATCGGTTTCAAAAGTGGCAAACGTCGCAGGAGTATACGGGGCTTACCTGAAAACTTGGGATCCTCGCGCAATTAAAAAAATGAAGTTCATTCCGATTGACGACAATCCATACGTTGTGCGACCTGCCGACGTCTATAATGACGACGTGTTGGAAGTAATAGAGAAAACGCACGGCGACATCTTGTATTTGGATCCGCCGTACACCAAAAATCAATATTCCGTTCAGTATCACCTATTGGAAACGATTGCGCGTTACGATAATCCAAAGCTAAACGGCAAAACGGGCGCACGCGATATGGGCAAGTTCTCTTCGATGTTTTCAAAGTCGGGATATGCCGAAGTCGCGTTCGAACAGCTTATCGCTAATGCAAAATACAAATACATAATTTTGAGTTACAGCTCGGACGGCATCATGTCCAAGGAATATATCGAAAGTGTACTCAAAAGATACGGCAAGAAAGAAACATTTAAATTCAAGAAATTCGGATACAAACGGTACAACAACAGAAAAAGCACCAACGACGAAAATCATCTCGAATATCTGTTCTTTATCGAAAAGAAAGAGGATGTCGTTTACTCGTCGCCGCTTAATTTTATAGGCGGAAAAGGCGATTTGGTGCCGTTCTTAAAAGCGCACATGCCCGAAAATATAAATACGTTTTACGATCTTTTTGCCGGCGGCTTCAATGTGGGAATAAACGTAACTGCGAATAAAATCGTATATAACGACATCAATTACAAGGTCAAAGAGCTACTGCAATTCATTGCAAACACGGACATTGCCGAATTTTATAAATATGTGGAAAAAACAATAAAGGCGCTCGGGCTTAGCAAGGAAAACAAGGACGCGTATATAAATTTACGAAATAAGTACAATCGAAAAAATAAAGAAGATCGGGACTGCCGCGATTTGTTTTTGCTGATAATGTTCGGCTTTCAGCAACAAATAAGATTCAACGGAAATTTGGACTACAACAATCCTGTCGGTCAAGCCGGCTTTAACGATAAGGTTTTGGAAAAGCTGATTTCGTTTTCAAGAGCCGCAAAGAGCAAAAACGTTGAATTTTATGCGGAGGATTATGAGAGCTTTTTCGACAGCGTTACCCCAGATGATTTTGTGTACATCGATCCGCCGTACCTGATAACGCTCGGCAGCTACAACGACGGTAAACGCGGCTTCAACGGTTGGTCGAAGAACGAAGAAATCCGCATGCTGGCTTTCTTAAAAGACTTGGACAAAAAGAACGTCAAGTTCATGCTTTCAAACGTATTGACGCACAAAAATAAGAAAAACGAAATTTTGCAAGCCTGGATTCAAGAAAACGATTTTAACGTGATTGCATACGACGGAAAAGCGCGTGGAAGTCGCGCGGAAGTAATTATTACAAATTATTAAAAACTTTAAATTGACACAATACCACAAATAAAAAATCTGTTTAATATTAAACAGATTTTTTGTTAAATTGAATATCGAAATAGAAGAAAATGATAAATTTAAATTTCACGCTTGTGTTTTTATTCTTGCATTTTGAGCTTTTATCATAAAATTGTTTGCAAGTGATTTATCGCAAAGGCGGGAGAAAATCGCTTCGCCGTAGCGTTCGAGCATTGTTTCGGGTTTGAGGTTTGTCGTAACGATAGTATTCTTTTTGCGCAACCAACGCTCGTTTATCACTGTATATAGATATTCACGCGTAATATTTTTGAGCATTGTTTCGGTGCCGAGATCGTCGATGACGAGCAAATTGCAGTCGAGCATGGGCGTAAATAAATCAACGTAATCTTCGACGGCAAACTGCGTGTGATATTCCTTTGCGCGTTTTACGAAATCGAACGCGCTGACTGTCACGGTCGCCGCGCCGCGTTTCATCATTTCGGTAGCCATTGCCGAAGCGAGCATTGTTTTGCCCGTACCCGACGAACCGACAATTATAAAGAACGGTTTATCGCCATTCGGGAATTTTTCTATGTACTGCTTCGCTTCCGTATAAACTTTGGATATTGCTTTGGGCGCGGTTTTTTGCGCTTCATTGAAATCGATGAGCGGAAGAACGAGGTTTTCGCTTTCCGAATTTATCACGCGCTTAATTACGCAACGGCAATATTTCCCGTTAACGTACCCGGTATCGTTGCACTCCTTACAGCGGCAGGGCGGTTCGAGTACGTTTTTGTCGAGCTTTAAGCGCTCGATCTCCGCTTTGAGCTTTTGCCGCGCGGACTCGATGTCGTTTTCTAACTTTTGCGCTTTTTTAATCGCTTCCGTTTGATACGCCGAATAAGCCGTTTTTAGCTCGGCATGCTCGCGTAAAGCGTTTTGCCACACTTCATATCCGCTGTCGAGGTTGGCGCGCCTCTCGTCTACGATTTCTTTAACCGCGCGTTGATATGCGTTCATCAGTCATCCTCCGAAACTTGCGTAAACAGCGAGTTAAGCTCTTCCGCCGAGCGGTTTTCCACCACTATACCCGTCGGCGCAGCAGGATTGACGTCTGCCTGTGCCGTAACGCTCGGGACGGCGGCCTTTGCATTTTCGATATCGGTAATGCCTTTTTCTTTCCAGGAAAGAAGGATTGCGTTCATGTACGCGTAAGGGTTTGTCTTGCCCACGGCGAGCGTTGCGGCGTAATCGATAATTTCTTTCGAAAAAGCGAGCTTTTCCGCCCAGTCCGCATAGTGCGTGCGCTGTGTGTCCTTGACCGCGCCCTTTATATTGAACAGCTTGTTCAGTTCTTTTATTTCGCCGTCGAATTTGTTTTCGCTGTCGATATTTTCTTTTACTTGTTTTTCGCTCGTAAGGTTTCGTTCCGATAGGTCGCGAACAACGGCGTCGAGGTCGGAAAGGCGTTTCATATCCTTTTTCATGCAGTACTCGGCGGCGGCGAGGATTGCTCTTTGCTCGAAGCCGAGGCCAAGCCACGGCTTGATGTACATCGCAATTTCCGGATCGACGTTTTCGTAATAAACGCCGAGCGCTTTATTTACCGATTTTGCGAATTTGTAAAGATCTTTGCGGTCGGCCTCGTATTTTTCTATGATATCGACGGTAAAAAAGGCGAGCGAATGGTACTGCGAAAGCTTTTCGTCGAGCGTCGCTATTCCGCCGTGCTTGATATTTTTTGCGACGTGCAAAATAATGTCGAAATCGAATTTATATTCGTGCCGCCATTTTTTGTATAGCTGTACCGCCTCGTGATCGGGGTGCTTTTTGCCCATAGCGCCGAGTACGGCACAAAGATCGTTATAATAAACGCCGAATTCTTCTAGTCTTTCGCCGACCTCGTCGGCTGAACGGTATCCGTCCTGCGCGAGATTGCGCGCAACCGCGAGAATATACGGACACGAAACGTTTCCGCCCTTTAAATCGGCGCAGTATTTAATAATAAAAACCATTGCCTGCCATTCTACGTGCAGTTTTTCCATCAACGAGTAATACTCGTTGTATTCGTTTGACGAAATTTGGCGTTCGGTTATGTAGAGCTGTGCGTTGCGGTTGAATTCCCGATATTCGTCCACATTGATATTTTTTATTTTCGGCCTTGCCGTGCGCGGCGACAAATAGCAGATATCGTCGCCGAGCTTCGACATGAGTCCGAGTTCCGACCAATAATCGACAGCCGCCTCGACGGTAACGGGATCGAGGTTGAGCCGCCTTGCGAGCATATTTACGCTGTCGTCCTTGTCGTCTTTTCTCGCGGCGAGCGAAAGCCCGTAAAGATAGACCTTTACGTAATCGCCGTCGGCATACGGCATGTATTCGACAATAAATTTATTTTCGACGGTAACAGCGCCGTCGAAACTCGCTTCCGGCGACAGTTTGAACATCTTAAAGCCTCATTTGCTTGAAATATTGTATTAAATATGATACCATTAAAACGATAAATAATCAACCGTTTTTGTCAAAAACTCACGGAGAAAAGTTTAATGAAGATTTTGCACACCGCCGATCTGCATTTGGGCAAAAAGTTGAATAAAGCGTCGCGGCTCGAAGAGCAATGCGCAGTAGTAAAAGAACTGTCGGAGCTTGCGGATAGCGAGAATATCGACGTAATTCTCATTGCCGGCGATATTTTCGACGCGTCCGTGCCTCCGGCAGAAGCGGAACGCGTTTTTTACCGCAGCATCCTGACGCTTTCGAAGCGCGGCAGAGCGGTGATTGCGCTTGCCGGAAACCACGACGACGAACGGCGCATGTGCGCGGCAAAGCCGCTTGCCGATCTTCAAGGCATAGTGCTGGCAGGAGAACTCGACTATTCCGCACTCGGCTCGGAAACGCTGTCCGATCCGACTCCGCCGCCGTCGCTTTACGGACTTTTCGACGCGGCGGACTATTTGCAAAAGCAACGTATTAAGATCACGGGGCATTACGGCGGCGTGACAGTCACAAAGGGCAATGAAAATGTCAATATCGCGCTCGTTCCGTATCCGTCGGAAGGACGGCTTTCGCGCTGGTACGAGCAGGATTACAATATTTTGTATCCGGAAAGAGTTAAGCTGACGCTCGAAAAGGCGTGCGCGTTTTTTAATCCCGAGCAATACAACATTCTTTGTACGCATTTGTTCTTGACAAAATCGGAGGAAGCGGAGGCGCTCGGCGGTCTTACCGCGTTGCCCGTATCGGTTTTGCCGAATACTGCCGATTATATTGCGCTCGGGCATATACACAAGCATTTGAGAATAAGCAAATCTCCGCTTGCCGAATACAGCGGCTCACCCTTGCAGTACGCTTACGACGAGAGCCGCACGAAATCGGTCAATATTATAGATACCGAAAAACGCACCGTTACGCAAGCTGTTTTGAGCTCGGGCAAGAAACTTACCGAAACGGACGCGTATAACTTCGACGAGTGCATGGCAAAGCTCGATTCTTTTGCGAACGACTATGTGCGGTTAAAGTACAGCGGCGATCCGCTCGGCAAGGAAGAAACGAGCAAGATTAAGTCGCACCCCGCATACAACGATCTCGTGGTGACGGCGAACGTTGGCGCGAATAAAACGTTCGAGCGAAGAGCGCACTTATCTGACGGCGAAATATTCGATATGTATTATAAATCGCGAAGCGGCGCGCTTCCGTCCGCCGAGCTAAAAGCGGCGTTTATCGAGCTAATGGGGGAATTGAACAATGAAACCCGTTAAACTTATCATAGAGGGAATAAACTCGTTCGACGCGCCGCAAACGCTCGATTTTGAAGCGGTTGGGCGCAATAACCTGTTTTGCATAAGCGGCAAGACAGGCGCGGGAAAAACCACGATTTTCGACAGTCTTATGCTCGCGTTATACGGCAAAAGCGGCAAAGGCAATCTCGCCGACGTGGTCAATCTTTCGCGCACGCAGGCAAAAGTCACCCTCGATTTTACCGAGGGCGGAGAAATGTACACCGTCGAGCGCACGATCAAGTGCAAGGCCGAAAGAGGAAGCGCGGAAAAACGTTCGGCAACGACCGACTGTATGCTTTATAAAAACGGCGCGCCCATCGCCAAGGGCGGTGAAGAAGTCACGGCGTACATAAAGGAAATAATCGGGCTTGAAGCAGGCGAGTTCAAAAACGTGTACCTTCTCGAACAGGGCGAGTACGCCGACTTTTTGAAAAAAACCCCGTCAGAACAAAACATAGCGGTGGGCAAGATATTCTCGCTCATGCGGTTCGGCGATGTGAATAAGCTGGCAGGCGAACGTCGGCGCGAGCAGGAGAGCGAGGCGGAAACCCAAACAAAGATAATCGAAAGCCTCGGCGATGTTTCGCCCGATAAGTTACACGATGAAAAAACCGCGCTTTCCTCGCTCAAAGCAAAGACGACATCGCTTAATAAGGAAGCGGAAATTAAGCGTGCCGAGCTCAAAGAGCTCGAAAAGGCACGAGAAAAGTATATTGCGGTGCGCGAAAAGCAAAACGCGGTCAAAAACCTTATGTTGCAGTCCGACGATGCGAAAAAGACCTTGTATCAAGCGAATGCGCGGTATGAAGAGTTTGAAAGAACAGTAGATAACTCAATAACCGACAAATTGGGCGAATTGCACGAACAGTTAAACGGTTTGAGCGCGCTCAACGCAATAGACAAAGAATATGCGGCGGCAGTCGGCGCCGTAGAGCTTAAAACGGCAGTGAGCGAGCAAAAACGCAAGCAGGCGGAAATCGAAGAGGAGCGGTATAAAAAGCTCGCGACGCAATGCGAGGACGATAAGCGCGCTTTTTATGCCGAATGTAAAACTTTTGCGGATGTTGTACATCAAATACAAGACCGTTCGGCAGTCTTGCAAGCCGCAGAAGAAAAAATGTCGGCGCAGGCCGTGCGGCTTTCCGAAGTGGCGGACGTAGCGTTTTCACTCGAAAAAGAAAAAACGGCATACGACGCATTGACAAGCGAACTGAAAAACAAACAAGAGCAGTACGCGCAAAAGGCGGAAGCGTGCGAGCGTATTTTAAAGGTAATCGAAAAGTATTCGACGGAGCTTCGACAAATAGACGAAGAAAAGAAAAAAGCGGAGAAAGCAGAACAGTCCGCTTTAAGCGCGCTGTCCGCCGCACAACTGTGTTCACATGCGGCGGCGGTCAGAGCGGAGCTTCACGACGGGGATGCCTGCCCTGTTTGCGGCGGCACTTACAGAAGCGGCGGAGATGCGGAAGACAGCGACGTTGAAAAACGCAAAGCGGAACACGAACAAGCGGAAAAGGCGTTGAAGGAAATAACCGAAAAGCAAGCGGAATGTTCAAAACTGCTCGACAGGAATAAAAACGATTTTTCACACGAAGATTCGGAGAAAAACCGCATCGAACGGGAAATTACGCTGACGAAAGAAAAAATCGAACAAACGCACGTCGTGCCGAACGTTTATGAAATATTGCTCGAAATCATCGAAAACGCGAAGAAAGTGGCGAAAAAAGCCAACGAATCGGCAGAAAAATCGATAAGTTTGCAACCCACTATTGCCAAACTGAAAGCGGAAGAAGAAGCGGCGAAAAGCGCCGTCGAAGAAGCGAAAAATGCCGTAGAGAATTACAAAGCCGAGCTTGGCGAAAATTGCGGCAAAACCGACGAAAAAATAAAGGAAGTAAAAGTCGAAATAGAGTCGCTCGAAAAAGCAATCTCGGAAACCGAGCAAAAAAGAAAACAGCTAATCGGCGAGCTTGATAAGGCAAAGGCCGCGGCGGCGGCGGTTGAGATATCGCTTGCGGCGGCGCGCGAGGACTGCCCGGTGGATATACCGCAGTTTGACGAAGAGAAGTTCACCGAAACGCAAGAGGCGGTCGAACGGCTCACAAAGCACATAACCGAAAACGAAAAAGACATAGCGGTCAAGGAAACGGAAATTAACACGCTTGCCGAAAACTGCAAAAAGCTCGCAAACTGCGAAGCGGAGCGAAGCGTGTATTATAAGCGCGCCAAGCTGTACGAAACGATAGCCGAGCTTACCAAAGGCAAGGCTATGCTAAATTACGTCGCCGCCGAATATATCGCGGAATTCACGGCGATTGCGAGCGAGATATTGAGCGAACTGTCGGGCGGAAAATACACGATGAGCTATCACGAAAAGGACGGCTTTGTCGTTTCGGACTTTCTTAACGGAGGAAAATCGAGAAAAACCGACACGTTGTCCGGCGGCGAGCTGTTTTTGGCGTCGCTGTCGGTCGCGATTGCGATTGCACGCACGCAGAGCAACGGGAACAACGCGTTCTTCTTCCTCGACGAGGGCTTCGGTACGCTCGACGAGGATCTTATCGATACGGTGTACGGTGCGCTCGAATCGCTGTCCTCGGATTGCCTCGTCGGCGTTATCACTCACGCCGAAGCGCTGATATCGCGCATGCCGTCGTGCGTCGAGGTGATAGAAGCGACAGACACGACGGGCAGTATTATCAAATATTGATTGAGAAAAGCGAGAATAATTAAAAAGAATTCAGTTCTTTTAATAATGAAGAGCGCATGCTTTCCAATTGCTCGTTCGACGGACGAGCGGAGTCGCTGTAAAACTTATCTTTCGGATACCACCACACGGGACCGTTGCCGTTTACACCGTATTTGCCCAAATCGCCGAATTTACGCGGAAACAAATGCCAATGCAAATGACTGTCACCCATGCCGAGAAGCTCATAGTTCATTTTTTGGGCGCCGAAAGCTCGGCTTACCGCTTCTGCCACAGCCGTCATTTCTTGCATAAATAACGTGCGCTCTTGCATATCCAAACGGAAAAGCTCGGTTACGTGATTCTTATACAAGAACAAAGTGTAGCCTTTAAAGTGTTGGTGATCGCCTATAACCACATAGCCCGTAGATAATTCCTTGACAAAGTACGGATTTGTTCCGTTTTTTATCATTTCTATTCTTTCGCAAATTAAACACATAAGCATCAACCTCGATTGGTTTTTAATTTATATTAGTGACTTCAAAAATATATAAACATCGACGCCCTTTTGATTTTTATAGCAATATTCGTCCGTTTCAAAGCCCAAACTTTTGTGCAAAGCTATGCTTGCGGAATTGGCAGCTAAAACTTGCTGGCAAACGATTTTATATCCTTTGCTTTTGCATGTTTCCAAAGCAAGAGCCACCGATTGTTTTCCGAAGCCTTGCCTTTGAAATTTTAAAAACACTTCCGGTCCGATAGAAATAACGCTGTTTGAAAGTTGATATAAAGAAATAGTGCCGATTATTTCATCATCGCGGACAATGGCAAACATTTCAAAATATCTGCCTTGAAATTCATGCTTATTCCAATCGCAAATCATATTTTGAATTTCTTGGATTGAAAGATTATGAAATTTTTGTTGTCGCAAAACAAAGGCGTCTGCAATATTGAAATTTCTTAATTTAATCATGAAATTGCTCGTAATTGCCGCTTGATTGAAAAAATTATATCATGAAAGTGAATTAAAAGCAAGCGGACAAAAAGATGAGCGTACGCTGTGCAACAGCGCAGCAGGCGACTAGAATAATTTAATCTTTTCGTTATACTATTGTTATTTATTATTTAATTTGGTACAATAATAGCAAGACGAGCAATAATAAAGATATCGGAGGGCGTATGTACAACAAAAAGTCAAGAGTATCGGCGATTATGGCGATTACAAATGCCGCTCTTTTTATCGGATTTATGATTATGTTTTCCACGTTAACGTACAACGCGGAAAAAGGTGGGCTTTCCGCCGCATTTTTCATATTTTTATTTGGGGCGTACGGAAGCGTATTGGTATACGCGAGCGCGATTCCGTTTGTTTTAGTCTCGCTGATCTTCGGAATAAACATGCTTTTTCACAAAACTCGCGAAAAGCTGATTTCGTACAATAAGCGCTTATTGATCGCCACTTGCGTCCTACTGCCTTTTATCGCGTTGGGATTGACATATGTAGCGGAATTGTTTTTAATGTCGGCAATCAACCTATTTTCGGGCATATACACCTTTTTTATCGGAGCTTTGTATGTTGCCGGCTTAATAACTCAAATCGTCACCATAGTCGTATTAAAGAAATCATCCGAAGAAAGTACCGCGACCGATTCTTCGAATTGAAAATTTAAAAAAGCCGCGCAGATACGCGGCTTTTTTGTGCGGCGAGCGGTACAATGAAAAATTGATATTGCCCGTCAAATTGAGATTTTTTCAAGTAATTTTAATATTCATAGCTTATGGAACAAGCCTTAAACAACAGAACAAAAAACAGCACCATTGAGCTAATCCAAAATATATAGCCTATAATTTTCAATATTTTGTTGTTTTTGACAGACATATTCAAAACACAGAATAAAATCGACGTGGATATAATTACAACGGCAATCCAAAAGAACTCGGATAAACCTTCTCGGGCGATTTTGTCATAAACGCTGTAATAATGGTCAAACCTATGTGTGACGTGTTCACCGCTTGATGTAATTCCCGGCAAGACCGCCACTTCGTGAAAGAACGGAATAAATAAAAACGGTAGGGTAATGCAGTTTACCAACAATTGAATAATTTCGATTATTAGCTTCGGGACATTTTTCGCCACACGTGTTTCATTAGCCGGCTCGGCTGTATTAAATTCCGCCGCCTCGGTATGCTCGTCGGGAACATCACCATTGCCGAAATCGGCAGACGCCGGTTGTTTTGTTTCAAATGTAGCATCAAACTCTTCGCAACGATCGACGGCTTCTTTCTTATCGTCGGTTGCTATTTCGTTTTGATAGGATGTTGTATCGAGTATCTCGCTGTTTAATGTTGCTTCGTCTTTCTTTGTGGATGATTGCTCGCAATTAAGTTCAACATCGTCAATTAACAAACTATCGAGCGACACGTTAAAAATTTTTGCCAACTTTTTGATTTTTTCAATATCCGGCATGCTTTCTCCGGATTCCAATTTATAAACGGATTGTCGAGAGATGTCCACTTCGTTTGCTAATTCTTCTTGCGACCAACCCTTTTTTCTGCGTAATGTATATATTTTTTCATTAAACTTCATTGCCGCTTGCCTCCTGCAACGTGGTTTAATTATACCAAACAAAATAACACTTTTCAACCAACCGCCGATTAGAAATTTGTCAACCTGCGGTTTACATTTTATAAAATCGAGGCGAAAATTAAGAAAAATCAATTCGGCACTGATGTGGCTATGATAAATGTATGCACAAACACAAAATGTAAAAATAATACGAACTCACTTATCAGTGGTTCGTATTATTCGCTATTGGCGGAGTAGTCGTAAACTAAAACGAATCTTTTTTGTTCCAAATATACTCTATATCTTCTGCAATCTGTTTTGCTTTTTTAACACCGAAAAGATCACTGACAAATCCGAGCGCCATATCCATACCTGCCGATACTCCCGACGAGGTATAAAATTTATTATCTACAACCCAACGAGCGTTTCTTATCCAATTAACATTACTTGAAATTGACTTAACCCATTCAAATGCCTTTTTATTTGAGGTCGCTTTACGATTATCCAATAATCCCGTCTTTGCTAATAACGCAGCTCCCGTGCAGATAGATAGCACATATTCAGCTTTTGAGCAAAGGATTGTTAATTGAGATATGAATTCTTTATCGTTTACAAGAATTCTTGTTCCCTGACCACCGGGAATAACTAAAACATCTTTAAGATTTACTGTTGCAATATTCTCTGTTTCTATCTCATGCCCCTGTTTGCTTTTAATAAGTCCACCTTGAAATGAAATAAAGTGTGCTTTTACATTTTCAATTCTTGACAATATCTCGATAGGTCCAAAAATGTCAAGCGTTTCAAAATCATTAAAAAAAAGAAAGTTGATGTCCATTTTACCTCACCATAGCTGAATAAATATAGATTTGCACTTCTATAAATTGAAATTTACCGTTATAATTAACTTATTTTGATTTGATTATTGCCTTTAT
>JAFLVG010000030.1 GCA_022508445.1 Clostridiales bacterium
CCGCTTTGACCGCAAGCGCGCTCCCCGCGTCCATCGCCACCTGCAAGCCGTCAGCCAACCGAATCGATACACCATTCGCCGTCCGCGCCGTGCGGGAGGTCGCCGTGTTCACCTGAACGTTGCCACTGCTCACGTTGATTTGCAGACCGTTCTCTTCCGTCCAAAACACCTGCACCATCGTGTTCTCGTACAGGTCGAGCGTCGTGTCGTCTTTAAACGTAATCGTCATTTGCGCAAAATCCGACGTGCGGATTGTGTCGCCGTAGTACAACTCGGTATTCTTTGCCACGCGCTCCCACACCACGCGGTCATCAAACTTGCGCTGCGCGATTTTCTCCTTAAACGAGACGACACCGATTTTCGACTTGTCATTGCGCGTCGTGAAAGCGTTTAAATCCTGCCAAAACAGATGCAGAAAAAATCCCGCGATTAAAAGGCAGAAAAGGACGACCAGCACGTCATGTATTCGCGACTTGAATCTTGTTCTCTTCTGCATTAAGGTTTACCTGGCTAAAATCCGGTTCTGCAATTCCCAAAAGCCGCCGCATCTCGGAAAGCGTCTTGGGGCCGTTCGGTCCGACAGCATGCGCACAATCCGCGTCAATCGCAAACGACGGGTCGGTCGGGCTGAAGAATTCCTGAATGTCGAAGCGAGGCATGTTCACCACGCCGTAAAAATGCTGCTTGCCCTTGCCCTTCACCTCGAATTCCACGGGAATCTGCTCTACGATGATTTCGTACTTTTCGTTCTCAGGCGCAAGCGTAAAATGATTCTCCTTGCAGCGGATATAGTCATGCTTGAGCAACGCGAGCGTATCTTCGGTAATCAAAATGTCCGTACCGCACTGCTTGTTGGACGCTTCGGTACGACTCGCAAGGTTCACGGCATCGCCAATCGCCGTGAATTCCATTTTGTCAAAACTTCCCATGAATCCGACCGTAACACGTCCGCTGTTCAGCCCCGTACCAATCTGAATACGCGGCTTATATTGCGCTATCGGGTCATGCTTGTGCGCTTCGGTGAACGCCGCCGCGTCCTTGTTATATTTCATGAGCGAATAGCGCATGGCAATGCAACAGGTAATTGCGCTCAGTGCGTCCTCGCGGACATAGCGGTCGTGCGCGTCCTGCCCCACCGCACAGGTCATAGAATGTTTGCCGCGCTGCTCCCATGCAAGGTCGTCCCTTCGCAACACACCCCATGCAGCCATAATCGCGTCACCTTCGAATTTATCCACCGTGCCGCCCGTGCGCGTGATACACGTGACCATGCGACTCATGTAGTCGTTCAAAAAGCCGATGATTTCCGCCGCACTGCGCTCTCCAAAACGGTTCTTAAAATCGTCGCTGATTGCCGTAAAATCCCGAATGTCACTGAAAAAAATCGTCACGTCTTTCAAGTGCGGCTCAAAGTCAATTTCCTTGGTGATGACCGCTTTTGTCACGCCCTTGTTGGTAAGACGTGAGACCATGTTCAGCATCTCGCGCTCATTTATCGTGCTTTTTGAAAGCACGCCGATTTCGTCCCTGCGCCGCAGAGAAAGCTCGTCAAACAATTTCGTGTTGAAGTTGCCCCGGTTGATTTCGTTTGCGATGTCCGTCAGCAGCCTAAGCGGGCGGCTCAACGACTTGGCGAAAAAATAGACGACCATAAGCGCAATCATAAGGATTGCCAGCATGATATACACGTTGCGCACCGTCTGCCGCCGAACCCCCTCAAGAATAATCGACGTTTTTACCGCAGTGATAACCGCACCGTTCCCCGTGCTCAACTTCCGAAATGCACCGATATATTCCGCGCCGCCGTCTTGGTAGGTAATCTGCTCTCCGCTCAGCTCGCTCTGCATCATTGTCTGCACGAGCGGATTTTCGCTTTCATCCG
>JAFLVG010000031.1 GCA_022508445.1 Clostridiales bacterium
TCGCGACCCCAACCTTGGCAAGGTTGTGCTCTACCAACTGAGCTATTTCCGCAGTTGCTGCCTTTGGTGGCGCTTTTGCGGTTGCAAAGGTAGCAAATTTTATCGAACCTCCAAAAATTTTTCGCACTTTTTCGCCAAAAATCGATGGAGACCTCCTCCCTGCCGCTGCTACTCCAGCACGAATTTCGCCTGGACGTTGTACTCGAGCTTGATCGTCTTGAAATCGAGCGACTCCTCCTCGTCCAGCTCGTACTCCATCATCGCATCCATCGTCGCCACGCTGCGCGTCATCAGCTTGTTGCTGTAATAGCGCGGCAGGATGTCGCTGTTCGCGTCGTAGATGTAGAAACACTTGCCCACCGTCTGTCCGATCGCCCCGGCAAGCGTCTCGGCCGATTCGCGCGCGTTGCGGATCGCCGCCATGCGCACCTCCTGCTTCAGCCGGTCGATCTGCGAGTGCGATACCCGCTCGATCGTGACGTTGGAGATGTTCAGCTCGTCGAGCGCCTGCCATACGCGGGCCACCTCGGCTGCCGAGGCGAGCTTCAGCTGGTACTTGGCCTGTGCCACCGAGCTCTTCTTCTTGAAAAATTCGCTCGAGAGGTTGGCCACCTTGAGCTGCTGTTCGACGTTGATGCCCAGCCGCTTCAGCACGGTGATCATCTCACGCTGCTGCGTCTCGACCGAGATCTTGCCCTTCGAGTCGCGTTCGTCGATCACGACCGCAAGGTAAAATTCGTCGGGCTGGACCTCCATCTCGGCGCGTCCGTTGACCTGGATGTAGCTCGGGAAGGCTTCGCTGGTCTGGGCCAGCGCGGTGCAGGCTGCGCAGAGAGCCACCACCGCCAAAAGGATTCGTTTCATGGTCTGTCTCTTTTTTGTTGCGGATAACTTACTGTTGGAACGCACGCGGCGGGCTGTTTATTGTGCGGCCGGGCGTTTGGGCGGACGGATCACGCCCGAGAGGGCCAACCGCACGGCCGGTCGGCGGCCCGATGCGGAGGTGTAGAGGGGCATCTGTTTGTAGAGGGCCCCTTCGTGGCCGCGGGGGTCGAGTGTCACGACCACCTCGCCCCGTTCGCCCGGAGCGATCGGTTTGCGGGTATGGGAGACCTTCACGCAGCCGCATGAGGTGTCGACCCGCAGGATAACGATCGGCTTATCCGACTGGTTTTCACAGACAAACGTGTAACTGCGGGGCGCATCGTTCTCGGCCAGTTCGCCGACGAGCTGCACCGTATCGGCAAAGACCAGTTGCTGGGCCGCGCTGCGGCCGGGGGCGCAGAGGCAGAGCAGCAGCGCTCCGATCCATAGCAAGTGTTTCATGCGTTTTTCGGTAGGTTTTCTAGTTGTTGTTTTTAATAGCTATGTTAGTTAGAAATAAAAATAACTAAAAATAACTAAAAATAAAAAATCCAACAACTGAAACATTTGTTAATTGTTGATAATTCAACGAATTACCAACAATTAACAAAGTTGCTTTTGTTTTTATTTTATTTCAAATAAATTAAAATTAGCTATTAAAAACAACAACATTTATTTCATCTTTTCTATAACCTCTTTTGTCAACTGTTAATAATTCGTTGAATTATTAACAGTTAACAAATCTTGTGGTTGTTTGATTTTTTATTTCTCTTTTTTGTTTTTATACTGTCTATTTTTATAATCAATTAAAATAGAATCAGTTATTCTTCTATAAAACGACCGCCGCGGTCGATCCGGCAGCGGATGCCGTTGCGGAGGACCACCGCCTCGCCGCCGCGGAAGGGTTTGACCGCTTCGCAGCCGGGACAGTGGA
>JAFLVG010000032.1 GCA_022508445.1 Clostridiales bacterium
CGAAGTTTAGCTACGGTCTTTTTGAGTACGCTCATATCTATGGGTTTGGCTACGTGGGCATTCATACCTGCATCGTAAGCCATCTTCTTGTCGTCGTCAAAGGCGTTTGCCGTCATTGCTATGATGGGTATCGTCTTTGCCTCGGGGTGGCTGCTTGCTCGGATTGCTTTCGACGCCTCGTGTCCGTTCATAACGGGCATCTGTACGTCCATAAATATCATGCTATAAGTGCCGGGCGCAGACTTTTCAAAGGTCTCTACCGCAACTTTGCCGTTTTCGCAAATGGTGCAGGTTGCGCCCTCTATATCGAGCAACTCTTCCAGAATTTCTGCGTTGATGGGGTTATCTTCCGCGGCGAGGATATTGAGCCCTTCCAGTGACGCTTCCTCAACGTCTTCGTCTTTTTCCTCTTCGGCATCTTGAAGTTTTGCAACCGCATTGCGGAAATTGGATACGAAGAAAGGTTTGGATAGGAATACATTGATACCCGTCTTTTTTGCCTCGTCCGCAATCTCTTCAAAGTTGTATGAGGTCAAAACCATGATGGGCAACTGGCTGTCGATATTTTCGTGCATACGCTTTGCCGTTTCCAGACCGTCCATCTCGGGCATCTTCCAGTCGAGCAGGACTATGTCGTACTTGGTTTTGCCGGACTGCTTCTTGGAAAGAATTTCAAGTGCCTCTTGACCGCCGGTAGCATAGTCTACCTTGACGCCCGTATCACGCATAAGTTCTTTGACTTCTATGCAGACGTCTTTTTCGTCGTCCACGACAAGCATTCTTCTTATGTTGTGTTTTGTCCAGAATTCTTTAACGTCCTTATAGGTATGCGTTATTTTTGCAAGTTCTATTTCAACGATAAACTCACTGCCTTCGTTGAGTTTACTCTTGACGGATATCGTACCGCCCATGAGGTCGACAATCTGTTTGGTAATTGCCATACCGAGGCCGGTACCCTGAATTTCCTTCGTATATGCGGTAGTTTCACGGGAGAACGGCTCGAAGATGACCTTTACGAACTCTTCGCTCATGCCAAGGCCGTTGTCCTTTACGATAAACCGAAGGTGCGCGTGGTTACGAACGGATTCGGGCAGCGCCTCTACCGTCAAATCGATTTCGCCGCCGACGGGCGTATATTTGACTGCATTCGAAAGGAGGTTTATCATAACTTGGTTTAGGCGCAGTCTGTCGCCGTTTACAAGTTCGGGTATAGCGCCCTTGGTGTGCATTTCAAACTTCTGCTGTTTGCTTGCAACCTGCGTACTTATAATCGTATAGATTTCTTCAAGCATATCGGGTAGGGCGAACTCTTCAATGTGGAGGGCACTCTTACCGCTCTCTATCTTACTCATATCCAAAATATCGTTTATAAGACTGAGCATATGATGGCTTGAAAAAGAGATTTTGCGTATGTAATCTCTTACCTTGTCGGGATTTTCGGCGTCCTTTTCAAGCAGCGTAGCAAAGCCGATAATGGCGTTCATGGGCGTCCTTATGTCGTGCGACATATTGGACAGGAAGTTGCTCTTTGCCTCGTTTGCGGATTTTGCAATCGTTAAAGCGGCCTCCAAATCGGCGCGCATCCGACGCTCTTTCGTACGGTCGAAGAGCATGAGCATGTATCCGGACTTGCCCTGAGGGGGATTGATGACCAACCTGTACCAGGTCTCGGAATTGTCCTGAGCGTTTTTCATGCAAAGTTCTTCAACGACTACGCCTTCGCTTAAAACCTGTGCGGAATTCTGTAACAACTCGTCGACGGGTACCGTTGCCGC
>JAFLVG010000033.1 GCA_022508445.1 Clostridiales bacterium
AGGGGTATCGCCAAGCGGTAAGGCACGAGACTTTGACTTTCGCATTCGCAAGTTCGAATCTTGCTACCCCTGCCATTCACGGAACTTCCGATTAAGCGAATTTTACCGCTTAATCGGAATTCCACAATATTTAGGGGTATCGCCAAGCGGTAAGGCAACGGACTCTGACTCCGTCATTTCGAAAGTTCGAATCTTTCTACCCCTGCCAAATACACTATATGTTGCAGTTCAAATTATCATCGAATACAACATATAGTGTTTTTTATTTTTTGATAATTTCTTTATTCGGCAGATTTGGGAGTGAAATTTGGGAGCATTTTTGGGAGTTGGGTATTCATTGCGTATTCAAACAGTTTTCAAATTAGTCTACTCCGAAGTCCCACTGAAGATAGTCTACTTTTTCCGCTTCGCTTAGCTGGAATGCGTCCGAGAAGTCCGTATATCCCCTATCGATCCTTGACGAATGAATTGTTTTGTCTTCCTCGTGTCCGTCCCATAGCATAACCACTTCACCGTGCACGCCGCTCTCTTTGCAGCGCGTTATAAAGGTGTAGCGCAGTTCGTGCAGGTGCCGTTGAGGGAACAGTCTTTTCATCGTCGTATGCAAAGAACTGACATTTACCCTTCTTGCCATGTCAAAGTCGATATACGGTAGCACACGCTTCATCATGGGCGTAAACGGTATTTTGCGCTTTACTACGTTCTTACCCTTGCGCTCTTTGCTCGTGTCGCATTCAAGCCATTTCCCGTCGATTATATTCAGGCTGGCAAGCTCGCTACGCCTTAATCCCGTGTACAAGAGCACAACAAGAGCGTGCGACGTATCTTTATTGAGGTTGGCAAGACAGTAGTTGACAAGCCTCTTTTCCTCCTCGTAAGTAAACGCCGAGCCTTTCTTGCTCTGATAGTTTGGCACGATGACCTTTTTCATTGGCGAAGGTACCGAGTAATCTTCCGCGACCACGTCGAAGATACAACGCAGCACCAGGAACAGCTTGTGTGCCGTCCGCAGTGTGCCGTTATCCACATAAGTGAGCAGGAAGCTCTGCAACTCGCTTCGGTCAATAGCCAACACCGATTTTTTACCGAACACCGGCAGTATGTCGTGATTGAGCATACGCATGTATTCGTTGTAGGTCGATGGTTTTGTAGTTACCTTTTTAATGTTCAGCCATTCCTCTGCGTATTGAGCAAAGGTTTTAACGACGTTGTCGTTTTTCTGAGACTTGATATTGTGGAGCTTATCGAGAAATTTTTGTTTGAGTACACTTAGATCTTTGGACGATACCTCGATGTCTATCCCCTGTCTGTGCAGTCGAGCCTCGTAGACTCCGTCCTTTCTTAAACGGTAGTGGACGAGCATGTTGCCCGCCGCAAACACGTTTTGTATTTTTGTCGGCATTTGTAAAATCTCCTTTTTAGAAAATTTCAGCACATTCCGACGATTTCCAGATTTACTTTTCCTTGTTTTAGGGACTAACCCCGTCAGCACCTTCTCGTATAACTCATTCTGTCGTTTCACCGATTCGAGTAGCTGCATAACGGTGTTGTCCAATTGTAATGCGTTGTTTTGTTCCACTTTGCCTTATTCGGACTTTCAATGCGAATTACTTCGCGTCCTTATAGCCGTGAATACTATGTTCTCTTTTCATAGCGTATTCCTCCTTGTTCTCAAGATTTGACTTATTCGCATAGTTCTTTAAGCGCTTCCCATCCGGCATAGATGAGTTGCACTTTGGTAAAGCGATTGTCTTTGAGGAACTTGTTCAG
>JAFLVG010000034.1 GCA_022508445.1 Clostridiales bacterium
TGCGCGACCTCCGCGCCGGAAATACCGTACTCGCGGGCATACATCTCTATGCAGAACGAGACGAACTCGGCTGTCTTTGTCGTTGTGTCCATACAGGCATGATAGCATGAAAGAACTGCGGCGGCAATGGTGCCGTTCTTTCCGCAAAATCACCGTGTCAGCAGAATGCACCCTAATCTGCCACCGCGCAAAGAATGACGTGGCGAGAGCCGCATTCGGGTCAAGGAACTGATGGGCTGTACTCGCTTGGCATACTTGTTCCGAGCGTTGCGCTGTATATCCGGCGGATGCACGACGTAGGCAAATCCGGCTTTTGGGTTCTGATTAATTTGGTTCCGATTGTCGGTTTCATCGTATTCGTCGTCTTTGCGGTTCAGCCGAGTGCCGCCGCAAACGAATGGGGCGAGCCGGCAAAGAACTAGCCGTATGCAAGAGCCGTCGGTACTGTGCCGACGGTTTTTTTTGTGCCTACGCGCCTTCCTGCTCCGCAATAGCGAAGTCCTCGGACCTGAACGCGCTGTAGTAGCGTCCTTTCTTCGCCGTAAACTTGAGGACGCAGTAGTCCTCGTCCGTCACGCCGCCCTTGTAGTAGAGCGTATCGCCTTTCCGCCAGACGCGCTCCTTTGCCTCGGCGGTCTCCAGGACTTCGACCGTTCCCGAAAGGCACACGCCGCGGAAGAAGCGCGTGTCCACGAAGTACACGCAGGCATTCGGATTCTCGCGGAAGCGGGCGACCTTGTTCGACGAGGTGTTCGTGGAAAAGAAAATCTCGCGGATGCCGACCCGCTCGCGCGGCCTGAGCATCGCCCTGACGGCGGGGAATCCCTCCGCGTCCAGGTAGCCCAAGTAGCACGTCCTGCACTTGTCAATCATCTTTCCTACCGTCTCGACTGCGTTCTTCATGTCGGCCTCCTTTTTGAAAGTTTACACAGATTATACCGCGCTTTGGCAGTTTTGAGAACCTCAACCGCTGATTGGACGCGCTCGGTCTTAGCAATAGAATCTCAACTCGTTAAAAAGCTCTTTCCATTTCGCCATGATTTCAAACGAACGTGTCTCAATAATCCTCATTATGTTATGCAACGTTGATGTCGGTATCTTTGAGCTATTGTTTTCCAACAAGCATTTTCCGCTGCTCGTTATCCAGATTTTTGTCGCATTCTTTTCCGGGCGTTTCTCTGATATATGAACATGAATAGGCTCTATCGGTTTTCCCTCATTAGTCCATATATAAACCAAATATGAACCTACACTAAAGATTTGCGGCATTGTCAAAGCCTCCGCCTCGCGCGAATTCGAAGAACAAATGTGCGCCTGTCCTTATGATGTCTGAGAAATAGTCGATGTCTTTCTGTGAGAAGCCTTTTATGTTTTCCCATTTGTAATCGGGAAGCCAACAGGTCGCATTGGCAAAGCCGCCGTCAACCGGGCGTTCTATATAAATCTTCACCTGCTCCTTGCCGTCTTTGTCTATGATTTCTGAATGTACGATTTCCGTCTCGTCAGGCAATGTCATATATGGATAAAGCATATTCCCACCTCTCTTCGTTTTAGTCAGTCTAAGAATTATACCGCGCTTTGGCAGTTTTGAGAACCTCAACCGCCTTTCGCGCGCTTATCACGGTGTGTGATAAAAACAAAGACAAACCCCGCCGATGTATCGGCGGGGTTTGTCTTTACCATGGAGACGATCGGACTCGAACCGACCACCCTTTGATTGCGAACCAAATG
>JAFLVG010000035.1 GCA_022508445.1 Clostridiales bacterium
CTCTCGGACAGGTATGACGAGCTGCAAGACAGAATAGATGATTTGCAGGACGAACTCGATGAGATGGACGACTATTTCGATGACTTATAGCCTATATGACGAGAAAAATATATATCTTTACGACAAAATATAAAACAACGCAAAGAAACAGATAGAAGAAAAGAAACATAACATATTGTAAGAGTTAGTATTAACTTTGATTCTCGCTTACTGAAACCTAGGAAATTTCAACATTTAGCGAAGGGAATAGAAGTTGGTGCTCACGCTTTATGGCGTGGGCTTTTATTCCGTTTATTCGCTATAGGTTTTCCTAGGACCTCAGTAAGATAATCCGAATAGAGTCTGCGCTTTTTTATGCAGATATCTGAATGGCAAGACAGGGTTAATACAAATTTAACCGCTGTCGAAGATGCCAAAGGACAATACCAAACAATCACAAATCATATCCCGCCGTCGTGTTGCCGAACACGGCGAGGTCTTTACGGCTGAACGTGAAGTTCGTGCTATGTGCGACCTTGTGCGCGATGAAACCGAGCGCATCGAGTCGCGTTTCCTCGAACCTGCCTGCGGGCAGGGTGCATTCCTTATCGAAATACTACGGCGCAAGATGGCTGTCGTTACTGCCCGCTATCCGCATCCGCAGATAGAATGGGAACGATATGCCACACTTGCCGTCTGCTCGCTGTATGGCGTCGAGATACTGCCCGACAATGTGAAAATATGTCGCCAAAATCTGTTCGATGTTTTCGATACCGAGTACGCACGCCTGTTCGGAGATGCCTGCAAGGCTGAATGCCGTCGTACCGTGCGGCGCATTCTCGAATTGAATATCGTCTGGGGCGATGCGCTGACTTTGAAGACTC
This sequence comes from Clostridiales bacterium, assembly GCA_022508445.1. GTDB lineage: Bacteria > Bacillota > Clostridia > Christensenellales > Pumilibacteraceae > Anaerocaecibacter. Next base: position 864 of record JAFLVG010000035.1, read on the forward strand.
CCGACAGCACGCAGAAACCGATAGTCTTTGCCGAGTGGTCCGACACCGGCGACGGTCTGTTCAAACGGCGCGACTATACGCTGGCAAATATCCTCGAAACCCGTCCGATGGAGGGGCTGAATCTTTTTTCCGATTTGGGCGACGAGGCATTTATCCCGACGCCCGTTGCCGAATATCCGCTTGTCCACTTTCTAAAAATAGGAGAATGATGAAGCCGAACTATAACCCCGATGTGCTGACCTGTCTGGCAAATTTGAGCAATGATGAGGTCTTTACGCCGCCCGATGTGGTCAATCGTATGCTCGACCTGCTGCCGCCCGAACTGTGGAGCAATCCGTCGGCACGATTCCTCGACCCCGTAAGCAAGACGGGAGTATTTCTGCGCGAGATAGCGCGTCGCCTGATTACGGGACTTGCCGAGCAGATACCCGATATTCAGGAGCGAGCCAACCATATCTTCAAGCATCAGCTTTTCGGTTTGGCAATTACGGAACTTACGGGATTGGTCTCCCGCCGTTCGGTCTATTGCTCCAAGACGGCGAACGGGCGATATTCTGTCTGCACGGAGTTCGATGACGAGCAGGGCAATATTCTCTATGAGCCTATGCTGCACGAATGGCAGAACGGTCGCTGCCGTTACTGCGGAGCAAGCCGCGAGGTCTATGAGCGTGATGCCTCGATGGAGAGCCACGCCTATCAATTTATTCATACCGACAACCCCGAAAACTTATTTTCCGATATGCGATTCGACGTTATTATAGGCAATCCGCCGTACCAGTTA
>JAFLVG010000036.1 GCA_022508445.1 Clostridiales bacterium
CGTTCCACGAACAGGATTCAATCGGTAAATATATCGGTTTGATCCCGTTTGGTACTGCCGCCGAGAATTTGGCATATCTCGGTGTGAACATCTCGCTTTGCGGCCTGTCTTCGGGTACCTATACGGGTTACGATCCGTCAGTCGATATCAAGTTTGTTATTGCGACGGTAGATACCGCTATAGACAGTGATACGAATATCAGCGGAAGATATGCTAACGGAACGTTGCTGGACCACGATAAAAACGGCAACGAAACGATAACCGCGTTTTACAATATCGGTAATTTGTATAAGCAGCTTATCAAATACTATTCATCCGTAGAGCTATATAAAGCCTATTATGAAGAAAAATTTAAGGCTTGGATAAGGGCTGTTAACAATTTGCCCGAAAATGCGGACACCAGTGGTTATGACGTGGATAATCAAGGTTTCATTAAGTTCGTAGGAGTCGAATCCACAAGGTTTTAGCGGCGTTAAGCGGCGTGATACTGCGTAAAAGCACGCTCGACGTACGAAAAACTACTTCGCGTACTTTTACTTGTCTGACGCCGCGTTCCGCTCACTAACACCGCTCGCCCCCAAACGCCGTGGTTTGTAGATAGTTTGACACTTATGGCGTGCGGCCTTCCCCTTTTGATACGTCAAACGACATAAGGAGCAAAATAGCACAAAAAACGGCGTTTGACTACTACTAACCTAAGCAATTTGATTTTGTATATTGTTAAAGATTGAATTGTCAACTAAGTGCAACACTACAAGAGGTCAATATGCTATCAAAGCGAAAAATTATCAACGGCTTAATAATTGCGGCAATGTCGGCAGCACTCATCGTCATCATTGTGTTATATGCAATATTTATGCAGGGCAGAATTTTTGATGAAAGCGCAAGTCATCTTTCCGAGGTTTACGGGCAGACGAATGCCGCCCTTCAACAGAGAATAACTTCCCACCGTATTGTTATGAAGAGCTGGGAAGGTTATATCTTGGAAAAGGCCCAGAGTCCCGACGAGAATGAGCAGCAAGAGTTCGAAAGATTTATTGACAAACAGAAAAAGAACTTGAACGTTACAAGGTTTTCTTTTATCAATACTAGGAATATGTCTCTTCCGCAGGACGACGAGGACAAGGACAAAATATACGCAATGGACAGAGACGGCAGACGATATCTGCTTGAACTAAGGCGTTCGCCCCAATATTTGTTCAAGGAGGGGCAAGACGTCGCCGTTGCATGTATGCGTACTTATATCCCCGGCACAGGCATAGAAGTTAAGGATAAATACGGCTCGGTTATAGCACCTAAGGGGCAGCAAAGAAACGATTATAGCGAGAAAGACAGGTTCATTATGGTTGCCGTTATGTTTGACGGTTTCCATCATTACACTGCTCCCGGTGACGACAGGGCGTTCGGATATAACGGTATAGCGTTCTTTTTCGATGTAGCGGATATCTCCTACTCCATCGA
>JAFLVG010000037.1 GCA_022508445.1 Clostridiales bacterium
GTACTCGGTTCATACCCGATTGGTCACTGGTTCGAATCCAGTTGCCGCTACCAAAGCCCCTCGCATAAGCGAGGGGCTTTTTAGTAACGGCAACTGTTTGCGTGAAACACACGCAGTAAGTTTGAGCAAAACTAATTTACAATATCGATGAAACGTTAAACATGATAAATCATTATGTTTGTTCAGCGGGGGTTCGCTAGGCGCTCGGCGAAGCCGAAGCCTGCCCACGCTGTTTGTGGGCAATCCGGTTGCCGTCCTATATGGGATAAATTTCGATTAATGTTACAGATCGTTGCATAAATTTAAAGCCAAAGAATGATAAACTGTTTGTTCTTTTGTAAAAGTTATGCTATAATGATTTTCGACAAATTGAGGTACTGCAACATGGTTGAAAAATTGTTTAAGGAATTGGCGGAATTGCCGCAGGTGGAAGCGATAGCGTTGGGCGGCTCGCGCGCAGGAACGGCTTTCGACGAAAAGTCCGACTACGACGTTTATCTGTACTGCACGGGCGAAATTGCGGACGACGTACGGAACGCAATCTTGACAAAATACTGCTCGTACATAGAGTTGGGCAATTCTTATTGGGAAAAAGAAGATAACTGCACACTCAAAAACGGCATAGATATAGATATTCTTTACCGCAACCTCGACGACATTACAGAGCAAGTGGCATCGGTGGTGGAGCGGTATAACGCACACAACGGGTACACAACCTGTATTTGGCACAATATCAAAACCTGTAAAATTCTTTTTGATAAAAACGGCAGATTGACGCAGATGCAAAGGCGTTTTAACGTACCGTATCCGGAAAAGCTAAGGCAAAACATTATAACGCGCAATATGAATTTGCTTCACGGCACAATGCCGTCATACGACGGGCAAATCGCAAAGGCAGTCAAGCGTGACGATAAGGTTAGCATAAACCATAGAACTGCGGCGTTTCTCGAATCATACTTCGACGTTCTGTTTGCTTACAACCGGCTCACTCATCCCGGCGAAAAGCGCCTTGTCGCGCTTTGCAAGCTTGATTGCAAAGCGCTTCCGCGCGATTTCGAGGAGAATTTGAATAAGCTGTTCTCGGTAATGTTTACCGAACCGCAAAAGATTGAAAGTGTTTTAAATAATATTATTGACAATTTAAAGGATATGCTCGGTAATTAACATATACTTGTCGTCTTTTTTGTAACATTTTATTTGGCATCTCGCTCATTAGAGCGTATCGCGGGAGGATATTTTTTGGACGTTTACAAAAACTTACCGGCATTTGCAAGCGCGCATTTTTTGTTGCGCGGTGTTACCATGGCGGACGCGGAAGACTTGTTGAAAGTTTATTCCGACGAAAAAGCCGTGCCGTTCTTTAACGGAGATAATTGCCACGGCG
>JAFLVG010000038.1 GCA_022508445.1 Clostridiales bacterium
AAACCGGCACAGCATAAAGTTCCTCGTGACCTGCAAATTCGCTTGACAGCAGGGGAATGGTGCTGTACGATATGCGCATAAGGATATCGCGCCTTTGACTGCGAAATTTATACGGCCGGAGCAGTTTTCGCTGTTCCGGCGTTTTTTATGGAAACAATAGCCCTTTACGAAATCGACCCAGAATACATCGACTATCTTTCCCAGTTTGAGGAGCGCCTGTTCAAAAACAAGAAAATCTCCCAGAGTTTCACAAGGAAATACGTCGGCGTTGTCCTGAGCATAAACGGCTTCGATTACTTCGCTCCGCTTTCCTCGTTCAAGCCGAAGCACAAAAGGCTCTGCGAGACCGTCGATTTCCTGAAAATAGGAACGTATGCGGTCATCAATCTGAACAATATGCTCCCCGCCCCGATAAGCCTCTGCACAAAAGTGATAATCGATGCCATACAGGACGAGCGTTACAAGAGCCTTGTCCGCGCGGAATACCGTATCATCAGGCAGAAATCTGCGCTGATACTCGCCAATGCGAAATCCGTCTATGACCATAAAATCCTGAACGACGGAAAATCAAAACTCTCCAGACGCTGCAATGATTTCAGGCTGCTGGAAGAGAAATGCAAAGACTATATCTGATGCGCTATGCGCATGGCGTATCCGCCGGTTCGCTCATTTGCCGAACAAATCCGAATGCGTGCCAGTATCGACAAGAGTCAGCGTCAGCACCGACTCTTGTTTCAAATAGACCAAGAGCCAGTTGGGTTGTATGTGGCATTCACGAAACGCTTTCATGCTGCCCGCGAGCTGATGGTCGTGGAATTTTTCCTCAAGGGCGATGTCGTTTTTCAGTTTGTTGACGACTTCTTCAAGCAGCGAGATGTCAAGTCCGCGCTTTACGGCGAGCTTGTAGCTTTTCTTGAACTGCGAGGTCATCTTCACGGTGTAGGTCATGCGTTCAGTGCCTCGAACAATTCCTTTGTGTCGGCATAGCCTTTTGCGGCGGGGTCTGCGCTTATCCGCAGGGCTTCGCGCATCGCTTCCGCAAGTCGGGGGCTTGGCTTCTGCGTGTCTGCCGTCTCCTGCTCGTACCGGCGCACGACAGCGCTGATTACCTGCGAGATTTCGTCAAGGCACGCTTCCGGGGCGGCTTTTATCTGCGCCACGACTGCTTCATAGGACATCACTTCCTCCTTAGTTTGCATTATATCATATCTATGCGTAGTCCGCCAGTTTTACGGGGCTATGCGCTGTGAGCTTATTCGATTGCTATGTGCAGAAGTTGCCTTGTAGACTATAGTCCGTTGAACTATTGGCTACAAACGATATAATTCCCATAAGTTATGGATGAACTGACCGACAAGAAACGGCTCGCCGATTTTGGAAAAA
>JAFLVG010000039.1 GCA_022508445.1 Clostridiales bacterium
TACTGCAAACATAACATCATAATTCGGAACACGCAAGTCTTTCGGCAGATTTATCGCATTTATTTTCAACTATTTAGAGAGTTTGAGCCGACCTCTTTGCGGTCGGCTCACTCCTCCCTTTTTATGCCTCAAGATATGCTATTTCGGACAGTCTTTCGTAAAGGTCTGTTGCCATCTTCCGTTTCTTGGCAACCTGCTCCTCGCGCTCTGCTACCGGGTAGCACTGTTCGAGCGTAGCCCGGCAATCGGCTTCGTACTTTTCAAGCCACTCTGCCGGTCGGTTTGACATCCGCTGGATGCTTCGCTCACAGGCTATGCAGCGTGAGAGTTCCCTGCGAAAGTTCTCCCGATCTTTGTCCCACTGCTCGACAGTGTAGTTGAGAGCCTCCCTTGCGTGATTCAGGCAGCGACCGTGTTCGCCCTTCCCAATCAGGTCTCGACGACCGAAGAAGTATTTGCCGTCGATCGTGCAAGCCACATACTCCCGAGCCGATGTGCGCTTTGAAATGGTGTTGTTGTTTTCGTCTTTAACCTCATAGAGGAATTTGCCGTTTTTTACTGCGGTCTTTGTCAGTCTGTACGTTTTCATATCTAACTCTGTATTAGTTGTTTATCGTACTGCAAACATAACATCATCATTTGGAACACGCAAGTCTTTCGGCAGATTTATCTGCTTTATTTTCAACTATTTATGTGCCTTTTCGAGCAGCATAAAATCATCGACTTCGGGGATTACTGCCAGCCCTCCCCAAGTGCCGTGGAGCTGACCGATAGAATCGATATACTCCACGACACCCTCACGACCGTCGTAGCGGTCATCCTCGTCTTTGAGATGGTTGATGCGAATCTTGTCTCCAACTTTTACATCCATAGAGTTTGTCGTTTTTATGCGTTAAACCAGTTTTCAAAGCGTTCGAAGAATAACTCCTTAGTGCGCGGCTTCATCATATCGTAATTGCGCAGTATCGACTCGCGACCTTGGGTGTTCCATTCGGCAGGCGTGTTGATGCCTCGAAAGTCCACCGGCTCGACTACGATGTCATCGTACTCCTCGAGGTACTCGCGCGATTTGCGGCTCAAATCGAGAACTTCATCCGTAGCCTGCGACCAGCAGGTGGCATCGGTCGGGAAGTTCTTCAGAAATTTCTCAATCTTGCGGCGGTTGTTGCGGTTGTTCTTTGTTTTCATAATTCACTCTGTTTTAGTTGTTTATCGTAGTGCAAACATAACATCACTATTTGGAACACGCAAGTCTTTCCGCAGATTTATCGCATTTATTTTCAAGTATTTACAACTATTGTCAGTAGTTTGTAGTTATCCACTCCTCCTGTCGGCGGCGGGAGGACTT
>JAFLVG010000004.1:0-55611 GCA_022508445.1 Clostridiales bacterium
GAGCGCTTGAATGGCATTCAAGAGGTCAGCGGTTCGAACCCGCTTATCTCCACCACGAAATGCACCGCTATGCGGTGCTTTTTTCGTGGTGGAGATAAGCAAAGGATAGTGAGAACGCGCGGCGCACTCATTATTATCAAGCACACGCCATAGTGTCATTTGTGTTTTATACTTGCATTGACTTTATAAATACGCTATAATGATAGTACGATAAATTAAATTTAAAGGAGTTAAAGCGAACATGAACACAGATATTTGGGAAAAGCTATATAGGGAGGCACGCCGTGTTCAAAATGCGCGAACGATTTCTCCTTTTATAGAGGCTGGTGGTGTTGCGGCCGCGCTTATTACCAAAGCGGGAAATATCTATGTTGGGGTGTGTATTGACACTGCATGCACGCTTGGAATGTGCGCCGAGCGAAATGCGATTGCCAATATGATTACAAACGGTGAACATGAGATAGATAAATTCGTAGCAATCGAAGAAGACGGAAGTGTTGTTTCTCCATGCGGGGCTTGTCGTGAGTATATGATGCAGTTATCGAACGACAGTGGAGAAATTGAAATACTTATAAACTACGAAAGTCGTACGACGATACGCTTGAAAGAATTAATTCCCGATTGGTGGGGGAAAAGCCGTTTTCAAAAATAAATTTCAATTTATAGTAGAATATTAGTTTTATAATAACAATGCGCCACCATATAGACGACACGCTTATGCGTGTCGTTTTCGTTTAATTGTAGGTGTGGTGGGAATAGCGATAACGGAACGACGATAGCATTTTTGATTGTAAAAAAATATCTTGCCTACGGTTCGATTCTATGCTATAATCAAAAAAGGAGATTCATTATGTTTAGTGAAGTACATAAAAATTTGGGGTTCGGTTGTATGCGCCTGCCCATGCGCGGCGGCAAAGTCGAGTACAATCAGTTTAATAAAATGATTGATGCGTTTATTGAAAACGGCTTTAATTATTTCGACACGGCGCACGGGTATTTAAACGGTGAAAGCGAAATCGCTCTTCACGACTGCCTTGTAAAGCGCTATCCGAGAGAAAAATACGTTCTAGCAAATAAGCTATCCGATTCTTATTTCAATTCGGAATCGGACGTTCGTCCGTTCTTCGAGAGTCAGCTTAAAATCTGCGGCGTCGATTATTTCGATTTCTATCTTATGCACGCGCAGAACAAACACAATTACAAGCAATACAAACGCTGTCTGGCCTACGAGCAAGCGTTTGAGTTAAAACAAGAGGGCAAGGTCAAGCACGTCGGGATTTCGTTTCACGACACGTCCGACGTGCTCGACGCGATCTTGACCGAATATCCGCAAATAGAGTTCGTACAAATCCAGCTCAACTACGTTGACTATGACGATCCGGCCGTGCAGTCGAGAATGTGCTTGGAGGTTTGCAACAAGCACAACAAGCCGGTCATCGTAATGGAGCCGGTCAAAGGCGGAAACCTCGTCAATCTCACATCGGACGCGAAAAGGTATTTCGACGAGCTTGGGAGCAACAGCTCTGCCAGCTATGCCATTCGTTTTGCCGCAGGACAGCAAGGCGTGTTTATGGTGCTGTCGGGAATGAGCGATATGGCGCAAATGAACGACAACATTTCGCACATGAAAGACTTTAAGCCGCTTGACGAGCGAGAAATGCGCGCAGTAAAAAGTGTGTGCGCAGTCCTCAAAGGCAAGAACATAATTGCTTGCACCGCTTGCCGCTATTGCACGGCAGGTTGCCCCAAGAGCATTTCCATTCCCGATTTGTTTGCGTGCATGAACACAAAGAACATCTATCACGATTGGAACGCAGATTACTATTACGAGGACGTGTATACAAAAGCCGGCGGAAAAGCGTCGGCATGTATCGGTTGCGGAAAATGCGAAAGCGCGTGTCCGCAGCATTTGCAGATTAGAAAATTATTGAAAGACGTTGCAAAGGAATTCGAAAAGTAATGGAATACAGAAAATTGCCGCGCGGCGGTGAGAAGATATGCACGCTCGGGCTCGGAACGAGCAGTATTCACGAGAGCGCGCCCGACGAGATTCAAGCGATTATAGAAAAAGCTATTGACAGCGGCATTAACTTTTTCGATTTGGCCGCAGGTTCTAACCGCATGTTCGAGCCGTTCGGCAAGTCGATAAAGGGTAAGCGCGAAAAAGTGTATTTTCAGCTACACTTCGGCGCGGTGTATAAAGAAAACGGCGAGTACGGCTGGTCTCGCAACCTAACCGAAATTAAAAACACTTTCGAGTGGGAGATGAAAGCGCTCGGCACCGATTACGTCGATTTCGGGTTTTTGCATTGTATAGACGAGGAGAGCGACTTTAAAGACGTTATAGATAACGGCATTTTCGACTATGTCAAAGGTTTGAAAGATAGCGGCATAGTTCGGCATATAGGATTTTCTTCGCACACGCCGAGCGTCGCGAACATGATGCTCGACACTGGCATAGCGGACATTATGATGTTTTCGATAAACCCCGCTTACGATTTGGAATGCGGCGACGAGTACGGAATAGGCACGACTGTCGAGCGCGCCGAGTTGCTTAAACGCTGTGAAGCGGAAGGAATTGGCATATCGGTAATGAAGCCTTTTCACGGCGGACAGCTTTTATCGGATGAAACGTCACCGTTTAAAAAAGCTCTTACGAGAAATCAATGCATTCAATATTGCCTCGATAGGCCTGCCGTTATTACCGTAGTGCCGGGTGTCAGGAATATGAGCGATCTCACGGAGTTGCTCGAATATCCGACTTCCGCAAGCTCCGAGCGCGATTACTCTTTGATCGGTGGATTCACGCCCCAAGCGGCGGTGGGTAACTGTGTTTATTGCAACCATTGTCAGCCTTGCCCTGTGGGGATAGACATAGGTATCGTCAATAAGTACTACGATCTTGCGCTCGTCGGCGACAATATGGCGGCTAATCACTACGACAAACTTACGGTCAAAGCGGACGCGTGTATCAAATGCGGTCATTGCGACAAGCGGTGTCCGTTCAAGGTCAAACAACAAAGCAAAATGAAATCAATCGCCGAGTATTTCGGCAAAGGAGTTTGATTATGATTGAAAATGTTTTGGCAAGAAAAAACTTGTCTTTCAAATTGAAGATAACGGTTAAGAGCCTTATATCTTTGGGAATCGTAGTGCTCGCGGTAGTCTTACCGCAGCTCGTTCACCTCGCTTTGGGAAAGGCGGGCGGCGTACAGTGGCTTCCCATGTATCTGCCCGTGCTGCTCGGCGGATGTCTTTTGGGGTGGACGTGGGGACTCGGTGTAGGCATTGCGTCGCCCATAGTCAGCTTTTTGATTACGCTTGCTTTCGGTAATCCTATGCCTGTTGCGGCACGGCTTCCGTTTATGATTGTTGAGCTTGCCGTATTCGCCGCGGTATCGGGTTTGTTCACGAAAAAGATTGCGCAAAACGGCTGGATGGCGTTTCCTGCCGTACTGCTTGCCCAAGTATCGGGAAGAACGGTCTTCATGCTACTCGTTTTAATTTTCAAGTCGGTAACGCCGTTTACTCCTGCAATGATATGGTCGCAGATTCAAGCCGGATTACTCGGCATGGTGCTTCAAGCTGTGCTTGTTCCGTTCGTCGTTATGGGCTTGAAGTTGCTTTTGGACAGGGGCGGAAATGACTGATCTTAACGTAGCTAAAAATAATCTCGAAGGGCATACGATTTGCCTATGTAGAGACGGTAATTGCTTGTTCAGCGAAAAACGGGGCATTTCTCCCATGATGACGTTTATCGCGGACGGAATCGATCTTGCAGGATATTCGGTCGCCGATATCGTTGTCGGAAAGGCGGCGGCTATGCTGTTCGTTAAGTGCGGCATAAAGCAAGTGTTTGCGAAAACGCTTTCACAAAGCGGCAAAAGAGTGCTTGAAAAATACGGCATTCATTACGAGTACGAAACCTTGACGGACAAAATAATAAACCGCGCAGGCACAGACATGTGTCCTATGGAAAAAGCGGTATTTGAAGTAGACGATCCGGAAACCGCGTACTCCGTATTAAAAGAAAAACTGCGGCTTATGTCCGCATCTTCGAATTTGACGTAACAATGGTTACATAGCATATCGGACTTATTAGATGAACATCGGCGATATAATCGAAATCGAAATACTTTCAAACGGCATGGACGGCGAGGGCGTTGCAAGGTGCGACGGCAAAGTCGTCTTTGTGCCGTACACGCTAAAAGGCGAGCGCGTCCGCGCGGTCGTAAAGCAGGTGAAAAAGAAATACGCCGTAGCCTCGGTCATCAAGGTTTTAGCCCCGTCAGAAAACAGAATAACGCCCGAATGTCCGTATTACTACAAGTGTGGCGGTTGCGATATGGGGCATATCTCGCCCGAGTACCGCGAAAGTATTTTAAAAGCCGAGCTTGAAAACAATCTCAAAAAAATAGCCGGCATCGACATGCGTGTCGAAAAATTCGTGCGTTGTTCAGATGAATCGTCGCTACGCAACAAGCTGTCAATGCCGTTCGGGTATGAGGGCGGCAAGGTGGTTTTGGGGCTTTATAGGCAAAATACGCACGCTGTGGAGCGTGTCGAATGTGCGCTCGGCAAAAAAGCTTCCAATTCGATTGCCGAAATTGTGTGCGGTTATGCAAACGAACGCTGTCTTTCCGTGTACGACGAACGTAGCGGAAAAGGGCTTTTGCGCCACCTCGTGTTGCGCGAAATCGGTGAGCGTATATCTGTCACACTTGTCATAAACGATACAAAGTTCGACGGCGAGAACGAGCTCGCGCGCCGTCTTCCCGATCATGCCGATTTCTTTGTATGTCCGAACATGCAACGCAATAACGTTATTTTAGGCGATACCGTTCGTCTGATAAAAGGCAAGCCTTGCATAGACGTTAACGTTCTCGGCGTCAAGGCCGAGCTGTCGCCGCTGTCGTTTTTTCAAGTGAACGACGACATTCGCGACAAGCTTTATACCGCCGCGATAGGAGCCGTTAGGTCTGACGTACTTATCGATTTGTACAGCGGAATAGGGATAACGAGCAACCTTGCCGCGAGAAAGTGCGAGAGGGTGTTTGCGGTCGAGGTCGTGCCGCAAGCGGTTAAAGACGCCGACAGAACGGCTGAGCTAAACGGCAACGCGCAAAAAATAACAAACGTTTGCGGCAGGGTTGAAGAGGTTTTGTCAGGACTGCCTAATTGTGACGGTGGCACTGACGTTCTTATCGATCCGCCGCGCAAGGGTTGTGGGGAAAAGGTTGTGCAATCAATTGCGGAGCTTCACCCCAATACACTCATATACATTTCATGCAATCACGCCACCATGTGCAGGGATATTCGCGCGTTTCTCGATGTATCGTCCGACTACGAAATTTCGGACTGCTGTATTTTCGATATGTTTCCAAACACGCACCATGTGGAAACGCTCGTTATTCTCACGAGAAAAGGCTGAAAAACAGACGAGCGCAAATAAACCGCTTGATAAAATAATATGCGCGTGATATAATAGAACAAATCGCAGTATTCAAATGATAGGATGGAAAAACAATGCCGAAAGTATATATCGCAATGAGTGCGGACGTGCTTCACCAAGGGCACATAAACGTAATTAACGAAGGGCAAAAATACGGAGAAGTCATTATCGGGCTTTTGACAGATGAGGCAATTGCCACATATAAAAGGCTTCCCATTATTTCATACAACGAGCGCAAAGTTATTTTCGAAAATATCAAGGGCGTGTCGCAGGTGGTACCGCAAAAAACGCTCGACTATACCGAAAATCTCGAAGCTTTAAAGCCTGATTACGTCGTTCACGGTGACGACTGGCGCTCGGGCGTTCAAAAAATCATACGCGAAAAGGTTATAGCAACGCTTGCAAAATGGGGCGGAAAGCTTATAGAAGTCGCGTACACCAAAAACGTCAGCTGTTCCGAAATAGAAACAAAGGTCAGGATATTGGAAAACACCCCCGATAACCGCCGAGCAAAGCTCAGAAGAATGCTCGCGCTAAAACCTTATGTCAATGTGATGGAAGCCTCCAACGGACTGACGGGACTTATTTGCGAGAATTCGAAATACGTAGACGAAGAAGCCGGCACTTCGCGAGAGTTCGACGGCATGTGGGTATCCTCTCTTTGCGACTCGTCTTTTAAAGGCAAGCCCGATATCGAGCTTGTCGATCTCACGTCGCGCATAAGAACAATCGAAGAAATCATGGAGGTCACCACAAAGCCCATAATTTTGGACGGCGATACGGGCGGCAAGACCGAGCACTTTACCTACAATGTGAAAACTTTGGAGCGCTTGGGCGTTTCGGCTATTATAATTGAGGACAAGACAGGCTTGAAGCAGAACTCACTTTTCGGCACAGACGCAAAACAAGTGCTCGACGATCCTCACGAATTCGCAAAGAAAATCAAGGCCGGCAAAACCGCACAGGTCACGAGAGACTTTTTGATATTCGCACGCATCGAGGCATTGATTGCCGGGTACGGCATTGACGAGGCGATTACGCGCGCCAAAATCTACGTCGAGGAAGGTTGCGCCGACGGCATTATGATTCACTCAAAGGAAAAGGACGGCGCGGAAATCAAAGAGTTTCTCCGTCGGTTCAGAGAATACTCCAAGGATATTCCTGTCATTCTCGTTCCTACGTCTTACAATCAATTTACGGAAGACGAGCTGTGCAAATGGGGCGCGAACATCATTATTCACGCAAACCACATGCTTCGGAGCGCTTACCCCGCAATGAAGAATTGCGCCGAGTCCGTTCTTAAACATCACAGGTCTTTGGAGGCTTCGGAAAAATATTGTATCGGCATCAAAGAGGTTTTGTCATTGATTCCCGGAACGAAGCAGTAAGGAGAAACAGATGATCGACACGCTAGCGTTTTACAATTATTTAGCCGACAATTCAATAGATTTTTTTGCAGGCGTACCCGATTCGCTTTTGGCGGATTTTTGCGCCTGCATAAAGGCGAACTGCCGAAAATCGAAAAATATCATAACTGCCAACGAGGGCAATGCCGTTGCGATGGCGGCGGGATACCATATTTCCACCGGCAAAATCGGCTGTGTGTATATGCAAAATTCGGGCGAGGGAAACGCCGTAAATCCGTTGCTTTCACTTGCGGACGAGGACGTTTATTCAATACCCATGCTTTTGATAATCGGCTGGCGCGGACAGCCCGGCAAGCATGACGAGCCACAACACGTCAAGCAGGGCAAGGTCACATGCTCGTTGCTCGACGCAATGGGCATTCGTTACGTTGTACTTTCAGACAATTACAAAGATGAGCTTCAAGCCGCAATCAAGTACATGAACGAGCAAAACAGTCCGTTTGCGCTCGTCGTGCAAAAGGGTTTGTTCGGCCCGTATAAAATGGAAAAAGAATCCTCCGAGTATGCCTTAACGCGTGAGGACGCATTGAAAGAAATTATATCGCGTCTTACGCAAGACGACGTGATAGTTTCCACGACAGGCAAGACATCGCGCGAGATATTCGAAATAAGGGAAGACAACAAGCAAGGGCATTCCAACGATTTTCTGACGGTAGGCTCTATGGGGCATACGGCGTCCATAGCTTACGGCATAGCTATCGGGACGGACAGGAATGTGTGGTGCATAGACGGCGACGGCTCGCTCATTATGCACATGGGAAGCCTCGGCGTAATCGGCTCTGATATACCCGATAATTTCAAATACATCGTCAACGACAACAATGCGCACGAGTCGGTAGGCGGTCAGCCCACTTGCTCTAAAAACATAGATATTCCCGCGATATTAAAGGCATGCGGATTCAAGGACGTTATAGTCGCCGAAACCGCAGAGCAGATACGAGCGGGGATAGAGCGGCTTAAAAGAGAGAGCGGCGTCGCTATGGTGCTTCACACCAAGCAGGGATCGAGAGCCGATCTCGGCAGACCTACGACTACTCCGCAAGAAAACAAAAAGGCTTTAATGAAAAAACTGGGAGCAATCAAGTGAAGGCTTTGATTTTTAATTCCGGCGTCGGAAAGAGAATGGGCGAGCTTACGCGCAATACGCATAAGTCGCTTGCCGTATTGAACGACGGCGAAACCATTTTGGAGCGGCAAATCAGAATTCTGTCCGAATGCGGAATACGTGAATTCGTAATTACGACAGGTCCGCACGAGGAGAAGCTCAAAGCTGTCACCGCACAATATCCGCAGCTTACGTTTAGGTTTGTGCGCAACGAATTGTACGACAAGACCAATTATATCTATTCCTTTTATCTCACAAAGGAATATCTTGATGACGATTTTTTGCTATTGCACGGAGATCTTGTGTTCAACAAGAGGCTGGTTACCGATTTGCTTAATCACAGCGCGCCGTCGGTCGGGCTTATAAATAAATCAATAAAAAAGCCCGAAAAGGATTTTAAGGCGAGGGTTATAAACGGATGTATTAAGGAAGTCGGCATAAACATCTTCGACGCCGATTGTTTTGCTTTCCAGCCGCTCTATAAGCTGTGCAGAAAAGATATAAACGCTTGGTGGGAGCGTGTTTCCGATTTTATTGCCCAAGGCACGAACGGGTGCTATGCGGAAAACGCACTAAACGAAATTACCGAAAAAGTCATGATTAAAGCTATGCGTTACGACGACTATTTCATCGACGAAATAGATTGTCCCGAGGATTACGCGAGAGTGACCGCATGCATTCGCATATTCGACTTCGACGAGCAGGAAACGGCGTATTCTCTCGACTTTTTGAAAGCATTGAACAATCCTCTTGTGGTCGTCGACAGTTTTTTGAAAGATGGATTCTCAACGTACAAGACGTTTTGCGATTTCAAGCCCAATCCCGTTTACGAAGACGTCATGAAAGGAGTTAAGGCATTCGAAGGTTGCGACAGCATAGTGTCCGTGGGCGGAGGAAGCGCCATCGACGTAGCGAAGGCCATTAAGTACTTTTTGTGCTTGGACGCGGACGGCAACTTTGTTTACAAAAATATCAAGCATTATTCGGTGCCGACAACGGCAGGTACGGGAAGCGAATCTACGAGATATGCCGTTATCTACAAAGACGGCGTCAAGCAAACCCTTACCCATGACGCGCTTTTCCCGGACGTTGCAGTATTAGTCCCGCAATTGTTGGAGTCGTTGCCGCCGTATCAAAAGAAATGCACACTGCTTGACGCATTATGCCACGCAATCGAATCGATCTGGTCGGTAAATGCAACGGAGGACAGTAGACAGTACGCACGCGAGGCAATTGAACTCATAAAATCAAACTACAAAGCGTATGTGTCGGGTGAGGCATCGGTTATTCCCAAAATGCTAAAAGCGGCAAACCTTGCAGGCAGGGCAATCAATATTTCGCAAACGACGGCGGCGCATGCAATGAGCTATAAGCTCACTTCGCTTTACAAAATTCCGCACGGTCATGCCGTGGCGCTCACTCTGCCGTATCTGTGGCAATTGCTGATTGAAGCCGATTGTCAGTCTTTACAGTACGAGAATATTACCGTCACTGAATTCAACGAAATATATAACGATCTCGGTCTTGACAGCGCGCTCGATATAAGCGAAGAGCAAATGGATATTCTCGTAAGTTCGGTCAATCTATTGAGGCTCGGGAATTTCCCATTGAAATTAAGCAAAGACGATATAAGGGGCTTGTACATGCGGATACGCAAACACGTCCGTTAGTCCGTTAAATGCGAGGCGCAAAACAATGCTCAAAAATGCAATATCTTTAATAGTCGCGCTGCTCTTGTGTTTGTCAGTTTGCGGATGCACAGACAATAGCAAAAAACCGAACAATGGCGGACAGCTCGGGGAAGACAAAATGTATATTACGATTAACGACAATAAGCTCGATGTCGCACTTGCGGATAACTCCGCCGTCGCCGCGCTTATGGATATACTCGAACAGGGCGATATCGTGTACACTGCTGACGATTACGGCGGATTCGAGAAAGTAGGAGCATTGGGACACACTTTGCCGAGTAACGATTCCAGAATCACGACTACTGCGGGAGACGTAATACTTTATTCGAGCAATCAAATCGTGCTGTTTTACGGAAGTAATACTTGGTCATATACTCGGCTCGGCAGAATCGAAGGATATTCGGCGAGTGAGCTTGCCACTCTACTCGGCGCAGGCAAGGGCGCGCTCCAAGTTACAATCAGTTTGCAATAAATAAATAACCGAATTAAAATATCTTTAAAAGCCAATCATAGTAGATATGTTTGGCTCTAATATTAAAATCAAAGCAACTGTCAGTATTGTTCTTTCGGCATTGTTTTTGGGCGCTGTGGTTTTCTGTTATATAGACTGCCTTGGCAAATGCGTCGAAATGACGTTTTTATCAAACGTAACAATCGGTCTTTTATTGTTGTGCGCCGGCGTAAAGCTGCTGATAACAAATAAGGATATTCCGCAATTTCTGTATCTCGATTGCGCAGTACTTATGGCGTCGGTGATGTGCGCGTGCTCGATATTCGCGCCCGAGGTGTGCTTTGTCGGTAGTTCTGTTTTGCTGCATATCGTTACGCCCGTTTGCATGATGTCGTTCTTCTTTTTGTTTTGCGACGCTACGAAGTGCGGAAAAGCAAGCATTGCCACATCGCTCGTTTTTCCGAGCTTGTACTATATTTTCATGATTGTTTACGGGCGTTTTGCCGACGTAAGCGTCTACGTCTATTTCGATACTAACGCTGTTGCGTTATTTAAACTTGTTCTTGTCGGGTTATCTGCCGTTGTTATGCTCGGCGTGATTGCGGCAGTACTTCTTTTTTGCAATAGGTTTATGATAAGCAAGTTCTCGCGTCGCGCTTTCGCCGTCATTCAAACGGAAAAAAGCAATGACAAATGAATTTGAAATATTAAACACAGCACGTGCAAATCAATCGATTGACATTTGTCGAATATTCGGTTAAAATTATTAGCGGTGACGGTTGTTGCCGCTAATTTTGTGTTCGGTGGTTTATTATGGACGTTTACGAAAAATCATTGCAAAAGCATTACGAATGGGCAGGCAAGCTCGAAACGACGCTTCGCGCCCCGATAGAAACTCTCGAAGATCTTGCGCTTTGTTACACGCCGGGCGTGTCGCGTGCTTGCACAGTAATAGCAGAGGATAAGAGCAAAGTATTCGAGCTTACAAGAAGGCACAATACAGTCGCGGTAATAACCGACGGCACTGCGGTTTTGGGACTCGGCGATATCGGACCGGAAGCGGCGATGCCCGTTATGGAAGGCAAGTGCGCCCTTTTCAAGGCGTTTGCCGATATCGACGCAACCCCTGTTTGCCTTGCTACCAAAGATACAGACGAGATAGTTAATACCGTTGCGAAAATCTCCAAAAGCTACGGTGGTATAAATCTCGAAGACATTTCGGCACCGCGTTGTTTCGAGGTGGAGCGCAGACTCAAAGAGCTGTGCGATATCCCTATTTTCCACGACGATCAGCACGGCACGGCAATCGTTGCCGGCGCGGCGCTGATCAACGCACTGCGCGTTGTGGGAAAGCGCATGCAGGATGTTCGCGTGATTATAAACGGTGCAGGCAGTGCAGGCATTGCAATTGCCAAATTCTTCTTGGATATGGGGGTAGGTGATGTCGTATGCGTCGGCAGATACGGCGTTATTACAGAAGATCAAAATTACCCCAATCCGGCACATAACGAGATAGCAAAACTCACTAACAAAAGCAAATTAAAGGGTTCGCTCACGGACGCCCTGCGCGGCTCGGATGTGTTTTTGGGCGTCAGTGTGCCCAAGATAGTGAGCCGGGATATGATAAGAGTTATGGCGAAAAATCCTATCGTTTTTCCGCTTGCAAATCCGGTGCCCGAAATCACGCGCGAAGAAGCGCTTTCGGGCGGCGCGGCGGTCGTCGGTACGGGCGCGTCCAATCAGCCCAATCAGATAAATAACGTACTTATTTTCCCCGGTATATTCAGGGGCGCGCTTGACGCGCGTGCGAGCGATATCAACGATGAGATGAAACGTGCGGCGGCACATGCGCTCGCTTCGCTCGTAACCGAAAAAGAGCTTTGCGCCGATTATATAATACCCAATCCGCTCGATAAGCGCGTCGTGCCTGCGGTTTCGGCGGCGGTCATAGAGGCGGCGAAAAAAAGCGGCGTTGCGCGCAAATAGTCGCGGCTCGAAATGAAGACGGTACTGTTCGATCTTGACGGCACGCTTTTGCCGATGGATCAAAATGTTTTTATGAAGGCGTATTTCGGCGGCATTACGAAAAAGCTGTCACCGCGCGGATATGAGCCCAAACAGCTCGTAGACGGGATTTGGCGAGGCACCGCCGCAATGGTCAAAAACGACGGTACAAAAACAAACGAGCAGGTGTTTTGGGCGGCGTTTTCGCGCATTTTCGGCGAAAAGGCCTATTCGGATATTCCGTATTTCGATGAGTTCTACAAGACCGATTTCAATCTCATCAAGAACGCTTGCGGCTTCGATAGAAAAGCCGGCGAGACGATTAAGAACTTGAAGTCAAAAGGCTATAAGATTATAGTGGCTACAAATCCGTTCTTTCCCATGATTGCACAGCAAAGTAGATTGCAATGGGCAGGGATTGATTTAAGAGACGTCGATTACATAACCTCTTATGAAAACTCCCGTTATTGCAAGCCGAACATTCTTTACTATTCCGAGATAATGAACGTTTTCGGCCTCGATCCGCGTAATTGTGTTATGGTGGGTAACGACGTCACCGAGGACATGATTGCCGAAAAGCTCGGAATGCGCGTGTTTTTGATGACAAGGTGTTTGATAAACAAATCGAATGTAAATATCGATAATTACGCACACGGCGGATTCGACGAGCTTTCGGCGTTCATCGATTGTGAGGTGGCGCTGTGATAAAGCGCGGCATCAAAAATTATTTTATCAGCTTGAAATATGTATTCACCATACTCGGTACTCTCGCGCTCGGTGTGGTTTTCGGTTTGAGCATTCTCATACCGGGTGTGATTTCGGCTTTTTCCGATCTTTACGAGGATATCGTCAAGGTAGTAAGCTCTACCGATATCGATGTTGACGCATTGCGAACGTTTGTTTTAAGCTCCGTAAGAGCGCTCGATTGGAGTAATCCTATCGAAGCGGTCAAAACGATTTTTTCGCAGAAATGGCTTACTGCCGAACTAGGCGGTTTTTTGGACGCGCTAGTGGGCGACACTTCGCAATTCGAGGCGCAGATACTTTCCGCCGTTCAAACTTGCCTCGACGCTATCTTCGGATACGTTGTGGCTTTCGGCGTATTGACATTGCTCGGTCTGATAGGCGGATTCTATTTCACGAAATGGCTTGTAAGGCGAGGAATAGCAAAGCGCAAGTTCCGCATGTTTATAGCGGTGACCTTTGTCGAGACAATTCTTTCCGCTACGCTTATCGCAGGAACTTTGTGGCTTGCCGCAGTATGGTGGAAGAGCGTGTTTATAACTACGGTCGCCATGATACTTTTGGGCGGCGCGATTTCGCTTGTCGGGGCGTACATAGTACACGGAAGAGGAAAAATAGGATTTAAAAAAATTGTAAACGTCAAGAATATATTATTGTTGACGGTTACGAACGCAATAGTGTTTTTGCTGTCGTTGGCGTTCACCGTGGCGGCGATGTTTATCAATATTGCGGCAGGTGTCTTTATAGGCATGGCGTTTGTCGCGCTTGCGTTTATCGTAATCGGGCTTAACGCCGAGGCATATGTTAAAGGTCTTGCCGAAGAGTGTGAAACAAAAGCCGAAAGCGGTGAGACGTGCGGCGCAGAATAGCTATTGCAGCTAACGGCAAACAGTTGTATTTTGTTCGTAAATGTGCTATACTTATTCAAGGAGTAAATTTGTTTGATATGGCAAGTTTATTGTGTTTAGGTGAAAGAAATGGAAAATAAGATAGCTTACGATGTAGAAGAAACGCAAATAATGCAGCCTGTCAAGGCGTACAAGATGATAGCGTTCCGCGGAAAAGTTGTTTTCCCGGGACAGTCCGTGCATTTCGATTTGGTGCGCGACAAATCGTACACCGCAATCATGCAAGCCGTGGAATCGGGCGAGAGCGTGTTCCTCGTTGCGCAAAAGCGTGCGACAATGGTAAATCCGGCGCCGCAGGATATTTACCGCGTGGGCGTTCTTGCAACGATAAAGAATGCACAGCGCTTGCCGGGCGACGCCATGCGCGTAGTGTTTACGGCAGGACGGCGCATGCAGATAGACAGCTATGTTTCGCTTACGCCGTACTTCGAAGTAACGCTCAAAGAGTACGAGTACGAGCCCGACGATCCGCTGTACTTGGAGGCGATAAAGCGTCGGCTCGACGAGCAATTCAAAGAATACCGCAGAATAGACACGAAAATGCCGGGCGATGTTTTGAGCACGCTGTCCGTTGACGACGGCGAGCGTTTTGTATCCACGATTGCCGGCTATAT
This sequence comes from Clostridiales bacterium, assembly GCA_022508445.1. Lineage (GTDB taxonomy): Bacteria > Bacillota > Clostridia > Christensenellales > Pumilibacteraceae > Anaerocaecibacter. Next base: position 14,397 of record JAFLVG010000004.1, read on the forward strand.
CTTTTCTACCGACAGCGAGAAGCAGGCGGTGTTACAGACCAAAACGCTTTCGGGCCAGTACGAGCAGATTCTTACGGCGCTCGCAAAGGAAACGGAAATACGCGCAATGGAAAAGCGCATCTCGGCAAAGGTGCGCCAGAACATCGACCAGAATCAAAAAGAATATTACCTGCGCGAGCAGATACGCGCGCTCAAAGAGGAGCTCGGCGAGGACGCGGACGAGATTGACGAGCTGCGCGAAAAACTTCGCGGCATGAAAGACGCGATGCCCGAAATCGCATACGAGAAAGCCGAGAAGGAAATAAGCAGGCTCGAAAAAATGAATTCGTCAACGCCCGAGGCGAGCGTATCGAGATCGTATATTGAGCTTCTCCTCGATATGCCGTGGCAGCAATCGACTGTGGACGACATTTCGCTCGAAAAGGCGAGGAAGGTGCTTGCCGAGGACCATTACGGGCTTGAAAAGGTCAAGGACAGAATACTCGAATATCTCGCGGTGTACAAGCTGACGCAAAATCTCAAAGCGCCTGTGCTGTGTTTTGTGGGACCTCCGGGTGTGGGCAAAACGTCTATTGTGCGCTCTATTGCGCGTGCGGTGAATAAGGAGCTTGTTACGATGTCGCTGGGCGGCATACATGACGAAGCGGAAATACGCGGTCACCGCAGAACTTATGTCGCCGCAATGCCGGGGCGTATCATCAACGGTATTCGTCAAGCAAAGGTTAACAATCCCGTGTTCCTTCTCGACGAGATTGACAAGATGACGGCGGATATTCACGGCGATCCGGCGTCGGCGCTTCTCGAAGTGCTCGATCCCAATCAGAACTATAATTTCAAAGACAACTATCTCGACATGCCGTTCGATTTGAGCAAGGTCATGTTCGTAACTACCGCAAACTCACTCGATCCGCTTCCGCCGGCGCTACTCGACAGATTGGAAGTCATCGAGCTTTCGGGTTACACCTACGAAGAAAAATTGCAGATTGCAAAGCGCTATCTCAAACCCAAAGAAATAGCGGCAAACGGACTTTCGGGAGTCAAAGTGGAAATGAGCGACGCGGTTATATCGCACATCATTTCGGCGTACACACGCGAGAGCGGCGTCAGAAATCTCGAACGCGAAATAGCGACGGTAATGCGCAAGATCGCGCTCAAAGTCGTAGAGCAAAAGGAACAGCCCAAGTCATTTAAAGTCACCAAAAAGGATTTGGCGGAGTTCCTCGGCCCCGAAAAATTCAAAGAAAGCTCGGCAGTCGAGACCGACGAGGTCGGCGCGGCTACGGGGCTTGCTTGGACGAGCGTGGGCGGCGTTACTCTCTCAATCGAAGCAGCAATCATATCGGGCGGAAAAGGCGAGCTCAAACTCACGGGCAGTCTCGGCGACGTAATGAAAGAATCGTGTCTTGCCGCGCTTTCGCTCGTAAGGTCCAGAGCAGGTGTGTACGGCGTCAATGAATCTGCTTTTACCGATAATGACGTGCATTTGCATTTCCCGGAGGGCGCGACGCCCAAGGACGGGCCGAGCGCAGGCATTACAATCGCCACCGCGCTTATGTCCGCTTTTTCCAAGATACCGGTCGCCCACGACGTCGCGATGACTGGCGAGGTTACGCTTCGCGGAAAAGTACTCGCTATCGGCGGACTGAAAGAAAAATCACTCGCGGCGTTCCGTGCCGGATATAAACGGCTGATTATTCCGCGCGACAACGAAAAAGACCTAGTCGACGTTCCTGCCGAGGTCAAGCAAAAAATACAAATTATTCCCGTCGAGAATATCGATCAAGTGTTCTCGACCGTGCTTGTGAAATGAAAATCAAGTCGGCGCGGTTTGTAAAAAGTTGCGTCGAGCCTACTGCGGCGTGTGAATTCACGCCGCAGATTTGCGTTGCCGGAAGGTCAAATTGCGGAAAGTCCACGCTTCTTAATTTATTGATGGGCGCAAGACTGTGTAAAACGTCGCAAACCCCGGGGCGCACAAGACTGATAAACGTGTTCGAGGTAAACGCGGACATACCTTTTTATTTCGTCGATCTTCCGGGATACGGTTACAGCAAAGCTACGAAAAGCGAAGCGGCGGAGTGGAACGAGCGCACTGACAAGTATTTCCGTTGCGGCAACGATATAGCGCAAACTCTCTGCCTTATGGATATACGCCGTGATCCGTCCGATCTCGATAAAGCTCTCATAAATTATCTGCGCGATCTCGGCTTGCCGTTCACGGTTGTGTTGACAAAAGCGGATAAGTTGAGTAGAGCGCAAGCAGGGGTTTCGGTAATGAAAATCGCCGCCGCACTCGGACTTGCGCGCGATAACCTCATTGTGACGAGCGGCGACAAAGGTACGGGCAGGGATGCGCTTTTAGACAGGCTTTATGAAATCCTATCCGCACACGAATCGACTTGATACCGACATATAACGTCAGATAAGTTGTTGTCAAAAAAAGTCGCATGATAATCAACTTTCGGTTGAGTTATGTGAAAAACCGCGGAAACAAAGTTTTCACGGTTTTTTTCGTAAAAAAATTACGGAAATACCTAAATTCAACTGAAAGTAAAGCGATTTCAACCGACAGTTTAGCCCGAAATGTTTACATATTCTCGCGAGCATGATATAATTTGACAGTATTCGAGGTGCGAAAATGCAAATAAGTGAAAAAATATCCGCATTAAGAAAGTCTAATAATATGACGCAAGCAGAGCTTGGAACAAAGCTGAACGTCACATTCCAAGCGGTGTCAAAGTGGGAGCGCGGCGAATCGTATCCCGATTTCGAGACTCTGTCGAAAATGGCAAAGATTTTCGGAGTTTCGATTAGTTACTTTGAAGACGGCGGCGAAAACGTTACGGAAACTGCCGCAATCGCCAACGAAGCGTTCGACGGAACGAGCAATGTTGTCGGGTTCTGCAAGGACTGCGGCAAGCTCGTGCGAACGGGCGAGGAGTCTTGCACTACGCCCGTGGTCATCTGTAAGCAATGCGCTCTTCGTAGAGAAAATATAAAGATAGCGCAAGAAAAGGAGCGTATACAGCAAAAACAGCAGGCCGAACGCGCTATAAAGGCGAAGCAGCAAGCTGTGATTGCAGGTGCATTAGCCCGCCGCAACCGCGGCCTTATAGCGTCTATATTTCTTACTGCGGCGTTTTTGCTGGTGACCGTTATAACTTCAATCACGAATTCGGAAAGCGCAGGAACGACCGCAGGACTTGTTATCACTAATCTGATTTTCGGGTATACGTTCTTTGCACAGCTATTTTGGAACGGAACCGTTGTAGATATCATTTTGTGCGGCGGAAAGATAGTGGGCATGCCGGGCGTAATATTCACGCTCGACCTCGACGGATTGGTATTTTTGATCGGCGTAAAAATCTTGTTTGCAATAATCAAAATGCTCATTTTTATACTAACATTCTTGTTTATGATATTTGTCGCATTGTTAGTTGCGCCGTTCACGTTCGTACCGCAACTGTTAAAGCTCAATAAGGGCATGGAATTGTAAATATCGGTTAATTAGTAAGGAGAGTACTATGAAGAAATTTTTAACCGTAATAACCGTAATTTTGTCGGCAACATTGTTAGCGCTTTGCGCTGTCGCTTGCGGCGGTGGTGATAAAGACAAACCGGACGGCGATAAGACGCCTGAGTATAATATATCTTGGTATGACGAAGAGGGAAACCTTCTTACAACGCAAAAGTTAAAAGAGGGCGCTACACCTTCGTACACATACAACAAGCAGGACACCGACGAGTGGGACTACACGTTCGAGGGTTGGAGCGAAACAAAAGGCGGCAGGGTGCTTCAAACTTTGCCTGCCGTCAGCGGTGACGCTTCTTACTACGCGATAGTACGAAAAGTTAAGCAAGTCTACACCGTAACATTCGACAGTCTCGGCGGAAGTAAAGTTCCGTCCGTGGACAAAGAATACGGCGATACGGTGGACGAGCCCGATGCACCAACGCTTAGCGGCAAGAAGTTATTGGGTTGGTGCAAAACCGAAAACGGAACAGATGCCGTTACTTTCCCGATAACCGTCACAGGCCACATCACGTTGTACGCGATTTGGGAGGACGATCCCACTCCCGAATATACAGTTAAATGGTACGACGAGGAGGGAAACCTTCTTGCAACGCAACAATTAAAAGAGGGCGCCACACCTTCGTATACATACAATAAGCAGGACACCGATGAGTGGGATTACACGTTCGAGGGTTGGAGCGAAACAAAAGGCGGCACTGTGCTTCAAACTTTGCCTGCCGTCAGCGGCGACGCATCGTACTACGCGGTGGTCAGCAAGGTCAAGCAAGTCTACACCGTAACATTCGACAGCCTCGGCGGAAGTAAAGTTCCGTCCGTGGACAAAGAGTACGGCGGTACGGTGGACGAGCCCGCTAAACCCACTCTTAACGGCAAACGATTTTTGTCATGGTGCTATAACGCGGACGGAACAAACGTTGTGACTTTCCCGATAACAGTCAGAGGCAACATAACTCTTTATGCGGCTTGGGGGGATAATATCGACGTAAAGGCGCTGTTGAACTCACTTATTTCGGGATACAAGCTCGATCCGTATTCGTACATTCCCGAAGCTATGCTTCCTTCATATACGGCAAACTTCATAAACGCCGATACGATAAAGAAGAGTGAAGCCGATTATTCGTCATTCGTTAGCAAGGCGCAAATGCCGAGCAGGGGATTCGGCGAGCAGTGGCACATGATAGCCGACAACCTCAAACAGTCGCAGACTTTCTTTAACGCATTGTCCGTTGTTGAAACGATAAGCACCGCTACGGTCACGATATTCAACAATCATGTAGATAGCAATCCTGCCGACTACGCGCACTATGCGTTTAAGCACGGAATATACGACGTAACTATCGATTGCAGCGGCGGCAAAATCTACTATGTTCTTGACTTTTCGGGTACATTCCCTGTATTCGGTGAGCAGAAAGCACAGATAGCGTTAAGCATGGGAATATTGAGCGGCGAGCGCGAAGTGCGCATACAGCTCGGCAACCCAAATGTACTTGCGTACACGATAAAGGACGACGGATATACGTTTGCGCTCAAAATGCTCGGAGTGCGCCGCTCAATGTTCGACGTGTCGCGCGACTCTTCGGGCAAGGTCACAGGACATATCAACGAGTTTTTGACGGCGAGCGGCGTCACAGACAAGGCGGTAGCGAGCGCGGCAGACTTTTACGTGGACGGAGCTTACGTTTCCGCAGTGGGGAACAAGGCGAGCGGCATTCCCGGATTTACGGGGTATATCAGCGAGCTTTACAACAAGAATACAGGCAAGCTGATTTCCTACGAGGTGCGCGAAACACTATCGGCAATCACGTACAACACACTGTGGTTCGACCTTGCCGATATAACAGGAATAAATTCAATCAAATACGACAGCAACGGGAAAAACTTTTACGTAAACGGCTCGTCAACAGAATGGAAAAATAAAAAGGTGGGCGGAATCAGCACAAAAACCGCGTCGCGCAGATTCGATATAGAGTTCCGCTCGCAGTACTTCTACGCGCAAGAGGACGGCGAGGTTGTCGAGGTTGAAGTAAAGGTACCCATGCTGTTTGTGCAAGAAGAGGTTTACGATACTCTCGCAAGCGACGTGGCAAGTGTTAATTCCGGCGTGAACATCAGCGTCGGAGTGTCCACGGCAGCTCTCAACAAACAAAAAGCCGATTACGCCACGCTCGTGGACGTGTTTATCGCCAACAAGGATACGATAACTCCCGAATATATAATCGAGTTTATCGGTGATCCGATTGAGTTTTAAGTAACGCCACCGCTTTATTTCGCATATAAATTTTTAGCCGTAAGGCGAGAAAAAGTATTTAAAGGCGGAATCGCGTATGGCAGTAAAAGCGGGTTGCGGTGGAAATTTCGAAGACGGCTTGTGCTGTCGCATGGTTATCGAAACGAAACGCGTGTTCGACGGTTGCGCGTTTACCGACGAAAATATCACGCTCACATTAACGACACAGCAACAAATACCGCAAGACGCGGTGTTTGTATCTGCGCGAATAGTGAGTAGCGAGTTTGTCGATTTTATCGTAACGAACGGAAACGACGGTTGCAGTAACGTTATCGGCGACATTGTTATGACCTTTGCGGTGACCTATTCGTCGGGCGGTGTTCTGACCACCGTTCAAGCGACGCACCGCGATAGCAGAAACGTTTTACTGCGCCTGCCGAGCGGCAATTCGCTTGTGCCGTATTCAATAGAGGTGCAGTCCAACATGGCGATAGGCAGCGGCGCGATAATAGGTCCGAACGCGGTGAGCGTATCGGGGTGTCTGCTCCAAATAATCAAGGTAACCGCGCCCGTGGATATTCTCATTCCGACATACGGATATTGCAAGTATCCGCCCTGCACGGGCAGTGTGTGTCCCGGAATAAGAACAAACGTATTTCCGTCGTTTGACGAGTAGATTTAGTGAATTTTCTTCATTGCAAGAATGGCGATGAGCAATTATTATAATAATAACGCACTTATTCGGATGAAAACCAAACTCGCACAGACTATCGAACGAGTGGCATCCAAGCAATTATAATAAAAATGCCATTACTCGGGTGCAACTTCAAACGAATCACAGGAGCCAACACACGACGCTTAAAAGTTTCTTGCCACTGCTTAACAGAGTGGGGTCCAAAGCAATTATTATAAAAATGCCATTATTCTGGTGCAACTTCAAACGAATCACCACAGCCCACACACGACGCTTAAAAGTTTCTTGCCTACTTCTTTTCAAAGAAGTAGGTTGACTTTTTTATAGGGCAGTGGTAAAATAACGCGTATGAAGGTATACGCAATATCCGACTTGCACTTATCGATAAACAACCCGAAACCGATGGACATATTCGGTGCGGTGTGGGATAACTATCTCGACGACATAGAAAAATCGCTCGAAAGCGTTGCGGCAGACGACCTCGTGCTTTTAGCCGGCGATTTGAGCTGGGCAATGACTCTGGACGCGGCAAAACCCGACCTTGAATACATAGGCAGATACAACGGCAAAAAGATAATCACGCGCGGCAACCATGACTATTGGTGGAAGGGCATTACGGCAGTCCGCGCGGCATTGCCGAACAATACGTACGCCGTGCAGAACGACTGCATCAAGTTCGGCGATATCATCGTATGTGGCAGTCGAGGTTGGAGCGTGGACGATAGGAGCGAGGACGGAAAGCGCCTGTACGCGCGCGAGCAACTGCGCATAGAAATGTCGTTGCAGGCCATGCAAAAATTACGCGAGCCGAACGACCGCGTGATATTCATGATCCACTATCCGCCGTTCAATGTTCGGTTTGAAAGCTCGCCCGTGATCGAGCTTTTCGAAAAATACCAAGTAAACGCCGTGGTCTACGGTCATCTTCACGGTAAAAACTGTTACGCAAAAAAACACATCGTCAAAAACGGAATCAAATACTACTTGACATCCTGCGACCAAGTAGGGAACAGAGCCGTGAGAATCGATATTTAAGCGATTGGCGCTATATCAAAGCAAATAAAAATGCTTGCGAGTTCGAGAACAAGACTCGCAAGCATTTTTTGCACTGAAAACTATTGCAATTTATAGCCGGCTTTTTTGAGCGCGTCTATAACGCGTTTACCGTGTTCGACGCCCGAAACCTCGCACGTTATGTGCAGTATGGTTTCATTTAGCGACAGCTCGGCGTTCACTCGGTCGTACTGAATGGCAATGACGTTTGCGCCGTGTATGGCAAGAATGCGGCTGACCGCTTCGAGCGAGCCGGGTTTGTCGGACAGAATGACCGAAAGCCGCACCTGTCTGCCGCGGCTAACAAGACCGCGCTCGATGATTTTGTGTATAAAGCTGACGTCGATGTTTCCGCCCGAGAGCAGACACACCGTCTTTTTGCCGCGCAAGAACGGATAGCGCTCGCAAAGCACCGCCGCAAGCCCCGCCGCGCCTGCCGGTTCGACTATTTCCTTTGCGCGCTCTATGAGCGAAATAATAGTGGATGCGATCTCGTCATCGGTGACGGTAAGAATGCCGTCGGCGCAATCGTTGATGTACTTCATCGTGATGTTTCCGGGGCGCTTGACCGCAATACCGTCGGCAATGGTGAAAATATTATCAAGCCCGACGGGTGAATGCCCGAACGACTTGGCGATTGCCGCCGCGCCGCTCGCTTGCACGCCGTAAACCTCTACGTCAGGCCGCAGACTTTTGACGGCATACGCTACGCCGGCAAGCAGTCCGCCGCCGCCGGCCGGAACGAGAATTGTCTGAACGTCCGGCATGTCGTTCAATATTTCCAAGCCGACAGTGCCTTGGCCCGCAATGATGTCCTCGTGATCGAACGGGGGAATGAACACGCCGTGCTGTTCGTCGCACGCCGCTTTCGCCGCGGCTTGCGCGTCGTCGAACACGTCGCCGCAAAGCACAACCTCAGCGCCGTATCCCTCGGTCGCCGCTATCTTTGCAATCGGCGTGGAAAGCGGCATGTAGATAACGGCTTTCACGCCGCGCCGCGCCGCCGCGTATGCCACGCCCTGCGCATGGTTGCCGGCGGAACAGCTGAAAACCTTGGCGTTGTCGTCGAGGTCGAGCTTGCTTATCATGTTGAACGCGCCGCGCACCTTGAACGATCCGGTCTTTTGCAGGTTTTCGCATTTGAGATAAACCTTTCCGCCCGAAATCCGCGAAAAGGTTTCGGACAGTTCGAGCGGCGTGTGGTGAACAGTCCCGTCGAGCCGCTTTTGTGCTTCGTATATGTCTTTGAGCTCCATAACGTGTTCATTATAATATACTCTAAAAATAAAGTCAACCTACTTCTTTGAAAAGAAGTAGGCAAGAAACTTTTAACCGTCGTGTACGGGCTGTGATAGTTTATTAGAGTTTGCAGCCGAGTAATGGCGTTACTGTGCAAATTGCTCGACGCCACTTTGTAAAAGATGTAGGCAAAAAGTTAAATGTCAAATACCGCAATCTCGTTGTCATTCCGAAAATCACGAGTAATTTCAACCGCTTATAGGCGAACCGACATACTTTTCCGAAAAACCGCCGTAATTCGACCGTTTTCCCCTGTAAACACAACCGTTCGTTAGGGTATTATGCCGAACTTTGTATTCTGCGCGGACAAGAATGCAAAAAAGTGCATTAAATTTGGTTAAAAAGGGTTGACAGTGGTCATCAAGTATGCTAAAATACATCCATGTGGGCGCATTACGCCAAAGGAACTGACAAGCACAATGTTTTACGGGCAGTATCATCACCAATTAGACGATAAGGGACGGCTTAGAATACCGCCCGCTTTTCGCAAGCTGCTCGGCGACAATCCCATGCTGTTTTGCAGCTTCGAAAAGTGCTTGTTCATTTATACGGGAGAGGATTTCGACAAGCTCGTCAAAGAGCGGTTCAGCAATGCCGATCTTCTTGACACCGACATGAACGACATCAAGCGTGCTATCTTTGCCTCCACACAACCTCTTGTAGAGGACAAGCAGGGCAGGGTTTCGCTCAATTCTTCGTTCATAGAGCAATGCGGCATGGGCAAGAACATCATCTCGATAGGCGCGCTCGACCGCGTGGAAATCTGGGACGAGGAAGTCTACAAAGCGCACATGCAAGCTCTCGACTACAAGAAGATAGTCGCGCCGTTCACGTCAAGGAACAATTGATGTATCACATTCCGATAATGCGCGAGAAGATTGTCGAGCTTCTTAACGTCAAGCGCGGCGGACTGTATCTGGACGCAACGCTGGGCGGCGGCGGACATTCGCAAGCGATACTCGACGCAGGCGGTAGGGTGGTCGCCATCGACCGCGACGACGACGCGATAGCATATTGCAAGGCCCATGTTTCGGGCGACATTACGTACATTAAAGGCACATACGAGAATGCGACAGAGCTACTTAAAAATGTCGGCATTACGGAGCTTGACGGAGCGGTCATGGATCTGGGCGTATCGTCGCACCAGCTTGACGACGGCGCGCGCGGATTTTCGTACATGCACGACGGTGCGCTCGACATGAGAATGGATAGAACGCAAAAGATGAGCGCCTACGACGTCGTAAACGGTTATTCGCAAGAAACGCTGGAAGAAATCATAAGGCGTTACGGCGAGGAGAGCTTTTACAGGCGCATCGCACAAGAGATTGTTAAGCGCAGACAGCAAAAGCCGATTGAGCGCACAATAGAGCTTGCGGAGCTGATACGCGCGTCGGTGCCGTACAGGAAGAACGGACACCCGGCAAAGAAGACCTTTCAAGCGATTCGCATAGAGGTCAACGGCGAGCTCAAAGGCTTATACGACGCGGTATGCTCGATTTTCGGACTAATAGTCCGCGGCGGACGGTTAGCGATACTGACCTTTCACTCATTGGAGGACCGCATAGTCAAATCCGCATTCAAGGAGTTCGCGACAGACTGCATCTGTCCCAAACAATTGCCCGTGTGCGTATGCAACCACCGCGCGATAGGAAAAACGGTATGCAAGCAAAAGCCGTCCGAACTCGAACAAAGTCAAAATCCGCGTAGCACAAGCGCTACGCTCCGCGTATCGGAAAAACTTTAAGGAAGGTTACATAATGATTACTACAAAGCGTCAAATACGCAATGAGTCCGACCGCTTCGGCGGATACGTTACGGAGAACAACCGTTCTCCGCTTATTTCCAAATTCGACAATATAAGAAATGTCGAGCCTTCCGAAACGTCGAGCAACAGCGTCGGGAGCGGCAAGACTGTGGCGGAAGTCGATATGAATATCAAAAATACCGAAATCAAGCAGCCGTTATATACAACTATCGCCGCGCCCCAAAACGCGGTAACAAAGAGTGTAGAACTCCCTAAGCGCCCCGTTAAGGAAGAGAAGCCGAAAGAGCGTGAAGATATCCTTCCCACGGTCAAAACGCGCAAGTACGCCACCGAAAATGTAGCGGCGAGCGAGGAAAAGGCGGCGGCGCCCGTTAGAAGAGAACGCCGTGCGCTCGACGCGCGCACAAAGGTTTTGCTGTGCGTGTACATTGCGGTTGCAATCGTGCTTGCAATAGCGGTTATCGCAACGGGCGTATCCATTTCCAAAGCGAGCGCGCAAGCCGACATGATTTCAAGACAAGTCGTGCAAAAGCAATCGATAATCCGCGAACAAGAAGCGGCGCTTGCAGGCCTACTCGACGACGACGTGATTCGCGCCAAGGCTATGGAGCAGGGCATGGTACAGGCAGGCGATCCCGAGTATACCGCGCCTTCGACCGAAACTGTCGAGTATCCCGAGGCCACCGAGCACACCAACGCATTCGATGAATTTTGCGATTGGATGTCAAAAATGTTCGGTTAAATGTTTGGTTATTAAAATAATAAAACACCGCTGGCATACGACAGCGGTTTTTATTTTGCAGCGATAAAAGTCGATGGTACATCCATTGCTAAACTTGCGCCCGTTGGCATATACATAACCGATAGAGGTGAAGTATATGAAAGCGAGTGCGTCGCTTATGCGAAAAAGAATACTGGTAGCGTTCATTGCGCTTGCGGTTGTTTTTGCCGCGCTGTTCGGACGGCTGTTTTACATTCAAGTAATCGACGGCGCGTGGTTGCGCTCAAAGGCGGCGGAGCAATGGTACCGCGATCTTCCGCTCAAAGCCGCGCGCGGCAAGATCTTGGACAGAAACGGCGAGGTGCTTGCAGACAGCCGCGACGTGTTCACGCTGTACGCGCGGCCAAACGCGGTAAAGGATAAGTCGGCGGCGGCGGCGGAGATTTCGGAAGCTCTCGGCATGGAATATCAAACGATATTAGACAAGCTGAATACCAATGTAGGCGAAGTGACGATAAAGCGCAAGATAGCCGCAAACGACGCCTATACGCTTCGCAAAAAGAACATCGACGGCTTGTACTATACGCTCGATACGACGCGCAATTATCCTTACGGCGGCTCGATGTCGCAAATACTCGGTTTTACCAATATCGACAACGTGGGGCAGTCGGGGCTGGAAAGCTATTACGACAAGTATTTGACGGGCGTAGACGGATTTGCGTACACCTCGACGGATATGGCGGGGCGCGAAATAGATTCGAGCGTCACGCGGTATGTGCCGAGCATACCCGGTTGTAACGTCACACTGTCCGTGGATAGCAACATTCAGAGCTTTGCGGACAGCGCAGTCACTGCGGCGGCGACCGAATTTTCGGCAAAATCGGCGTCGATGATAGTAATGGACGTCAACACTGGCGGAATACTCGCAATGGCAAAAAGCCCGTCGTTCGACCTAAACAATCCGCCGCGCAACGACCTCGATCTCTTGAACGAGCTGTCGCGGAACACCATGATAGTCGATATGTACGAGCCCGGCTCCACGTTTAAGATATTCACTACGGCGGCGGCGCTCGAAGCAGGCGTCGTGACCGACAACGATTCGTTTTTTTGCGCCGGATCGCGCACGGTGGACGGTCAGCGAATACGCTGTTGGAGATCGATAGGTCACGGCAGTCAGCACCTTGCCGACGGCGTTAAAAACTCGTGCAACTGCGTGTTTATGGACTTGGCGCTTCGGCTTGGCACGTCTAGGTTTTATTCCGCGCTCAAATCGTTCGGACTGGGCGAAAAAACGGGCGTCGATTTCACCGGCGAAAGCAAGGGCATGCTCATGAAAGAGGGCAACGTGAAAACTGTCGACCTTGCGCGTATCGGATTCGGTCAAGCGGTCGCCGTCACGCCACTGCAACTGATATCGGGCGTTTGCTCGGTAGTAAACGGCGGCACGCTGTATAAGCCATATCTGGTCGCTTCGGTAGATTCGTACGACGGAGTTAACCTCGCGACAAGAACTCCGCAGGCAGTGCGAAGAACGGTGAGTGAAAGCACGTCCAAAAAAATGCGCGAGTACCTCGTCGGCGTGGTGGCAAACGGCGGCGGAAGCAAGGCAGGCGTGAGCGGTTACGCGGTGGGCGGCAAGACGGGCACCGCGCAAAAATACGCAAACGGATCGATTGCGCAAGGCAAGTACATCTCTTCGTTTATCGGCTTTGCGCCTGCAAACGATCCCAAGTATGCCGTTTTGATGATTGTAGACGAGCCGCAAGGATATGTGTACTACGGCAGTCTTGTCGCCGCACCGTATGCAGGCAATGTGTTTGCCAAAATATTCGACTATACCGCACTCCCTCCGACGCTCCTTCCCGAAACGGAGTACACAATCATGCCCGACGTGATAGGTAAGCCAACGGAGCAAGCTGTTTCGGAGCTTGAACAAATGGGGCTTCACGTGGAGCTTGTGGGCGAGGGCGAGACCGTGACTGCGCAAACGCCTATACCCAATACCAAAATCGCAGTAAACGACACGGTGCTGTTAAGATGTTAATAGTTAATAATTATTAAGTATAAGTTGTGAAGTGGATATTATCGATACAAGTGAAACAAGCTATGCTTGTCGAATAATGCTAATGTTTGCAAAACTGTGCCGTGCCGATATTTGAAGGCTACAATAGACATATACTAACGTCAAGGAGAACTATTATGCGTTTATCGGAATTGGGATTCAGTGACGACGAGACCGAGATAACGGGGCTTGCGATAGACAGCTCGAAGGTGCGGCACGGCGACCTGTTCTTTTGTCTTGTCGGGCGCGAGAACGACGGTCATACTTTTGCGGCGGACGCCGTTTCTCGCGGTGCGGCGGCGATAGTGGTGGAGCGGCGGCTTGCGCTAGACGTAAAACAGATCGAGGTCGAGGATACTCGGCACGCACTTGCGCTTGCGGCGTCGGCGTTTTACGGTCACCCATCCAAGCGCCTCAAAATGATAGGTGTGACGGGTACGAACGGCAAAACGACCACAACGTATATAGTAAAGAGCATAATCGAGGCGGCAGGGCACAGTTGCGGTCTCATCGGCACAAACGCGATAGAGTATGATGGCAACAAACTTGACGCATGGCTTACGACTCCCGACCCGATCGAACTGCACGCGACGCTCAAAGACATGGCGGACGCCGGTGTCGAGTACGTGGTCATGGAGGTTTCCGCGCACGCGCTCGCACTCAAAAAAGTGAACGGAATCATGTACGAAACGGCGGCGTTTACGAATTTTTCGCGCGACCATCTGGACTTTTTCGGCGATATGCAGTCGTATGCGGAATCGAAAAAGAGCTTTTTCACCACCGAACACGCACGCTCGGCGGTGATTAACGTAGACGATACGCTCGGCGATGAAATCGCACACGAAACAAAGCTGTCCACAGTGACATACGGCGTAGAAAACCCGTCCGACGTTTTCGGAATCGACCTCGAAATGAGCGCATACGGTCTGGAATACGTGATAAACATGTCCGACAGTGTGGGAAAAATAAAATTCAATCTCACGGGCAGATTCAATATGTACAACACGTTGTGCGCCGCGGCGATAGCGCAGTCGCTCGGATTTTCTCTTCCTTCGGTTATAAGCGGAGTTCGAAACATCAAAAAGATAGACGGGCGGTTCAACATAATAAACACCGTCAAATGCAGTGTTATAATCGACTTTGCGCATACCGACGACGGAATAGCGAACATACTCCGCGCGATCAAAGAGTTTGCGCCGGCACGTATAATTACGGTGTTCGGCTGCGGCGGCAACCGCGACAAGACCAAGCGCGCGGTCATGGGTAAGATAGTTTCACAAATGAGTGACTATTGCTTTGTCACGAGCGACAATCCGAGATTCGAGCCGCCGCAGGAAATCATAGGCGAGATAGTGTCGGGCATAAAGGAAATAGGCGGAAAAAATTACACGGCAATTGTGGATAGAAAAGAGGCGATAAAGGCGGCGCTCGAAATGGCGGAAAAGGACGACATAGTGCTTATTGCAGGTAAGGGTGCGGAACGGTACAACGACGTTATGGGCGTCAAACAGCCGTACAACGACGAGCAGTATGTGCTTGAAATTGCGAGGGAATTCGGATTTTGATAAGCGTTATTTGCGGATTCTTGGCGGCGTTTGCAGTGGGCATGCTCATCTTGCCGCTCAATATTCGGCTCGTAAAGCGACTCAAAGCCGGACAACCCATACTGTCGTATGTGGACAACCATAAGGCGAAGCAAGGCACCCCGACAATGGGCGGGGCAAGCATAGTGATAGCTATATTTGCGTCGCTGTTTTTTATTCGTCACGGCGATAAGACCGCATACGTAATAATCATCGTGACCGTGGGATACGCGCTCGTCGGGTTTATCGACGATTTCATAAAGGTCAGATACAAGAACAACAAAGGGCTTTCGCCCGTCCAAAAAATAATATTCCAGCTTCTTCTCGCGGCGATAGTGTCGGTGTATGCGTACTACACGGAAACAGTCGGGTCTTCGGTCTATGCGCCGTTCGCGCCCAAACAAATAGAGCTCGGTCGATTTGCGCCCGTTTACTATATCTTTATATTTTTGGCGTTTACCAACTCTGTAAATTTGACCGACGGGCTTGACGGACTTGCCGCGTCGGTGACGGCAACCAACGCGCTTTTTTGCTCGGTCATGCTGGGCATAGCGTTTTTTGCCGGCGTGCTTGTCGGCGACGGCGCGTACAACATGATAGTGCTTTGCGCCGCGCTCTGCGGAAGTCTTTGTGCGTTTTTGTGCTACAATACGCACCCTGCGAAAATTTTTATGGGCGACACCGGATCGCTCGCGCTCGGCGGATTTTTGGCGTGCGTTGCGGTGCTTGGGAAGATGTCGCTTTCCATGCTGCTCGTCGGCATTATGTACATCGTGACAAGCGTATCTGTGATAATTCAAGTAGCGTATTTCAAGCTGACGGGCGGAAAACGCGTATTTTTGATGGCGCCTTTACATCATCACTTCGAGCGCAAGGGAGTGTTCGAGGGTAAAATTGCCGTTGTGTATACGCTTGTGACGTTTGTCTGCGGCGCAGTGACAGTTGCGCTTATGCTAACGCTATATTAAAAAGAATCATATTCCGTAATTGTGAAGTTAAATATAGGCATCAAATGGGCATGGAATAACATGCTCCGTCATACAATACGGTATGGGCGTTTTCGACGGAAAAAGATATTTTGTTTACGGCAACGGCGTTTCGGGCAAATCGGCATGTCGCGCAATCAAAAAGAACGGCGGCAAGGCAAAGCTGTTTGCCGACGACCGCGGTAGGTTTATCGCACCGCGAGAGAATCACTACGACGGAGCAATTATAAGCCCCGGCATCAAACCCACTCACGCGGTGTACGAGTACTGCAAAGAGCGAGCAATCCCCACACTCGGCGAGGTCGAGATTGGGTTTGAGATAGCAGGTGAGCGTCGTATCATCGGCGTGACCGGCACTAACGGTAAGACCACCGTAACAAGGCTCATAGCCGACATGGTTGGCGGCGTGGCGTGCGGAAATATCGGTTATCCGATATCGACGGCGGCTATGAAAACCGACAAAACCCTCGTATGCGAGCTTTCGAGCTTTCAGCTTAACAAAGCAAATATTTCGCCCGATGTGGCGGTCATAACAAATATCGCGCCAGATCATCTGGATTGGCACGGCTCATTCGAGAATTATTGCGCGAGCAAATGCAATATCGCCGCGAACATGGACGGCGGATATCTTGTCTTGGGCGAGGATGTGCCGGTAGGCGCTATATCTTCGCTGTCTACGCGCGCGGAAATAGTGCGGTGCAGTTCTAGCTCTATGTGCGACGGGGCGTATATCGCAGGCGATTATTTTTGTTTTATGGGAAAACGCGTGTGTCCGACAGACTATTTAAGGCTTCCGGGCGTTCATAACGTCAAAAACGCGTTGTGCGCGATAGCCGCCGCTATGTGCGCCGGCGCGGACAACTCCGCCGTGCTTTCCGCGCTTTCGACGATTGCGCCGTCGCCGCACCGAATAGAGTACGTCGGACGCACGTGCGGAAAAGTGTGGATAGACGACTCAAAAGGCACAAACGTTTCGGCGTGCCTTGCCGCTGTCGCGCAAACGGTAGGGACGGTGTGCCTTATAGCCGGTGGGCGCGGCAAAGCGACTGACTTTTCGGAGCTTTTCGAAAATATAGATAAGCGCGTGATAGAAGTAGTGGCGATGGGCGAAACGTCGCAAGCCATTCGCGACAGTGCGGCGAGTATCACGCCCGAGCTTAAAATCACCGTAGTGAACGGACTTGCCGACGCCGTTCGCGCGGCTGCTTTGTCGAGCGCGGAAACGGTACTGTTGTCACCGGCTTGTGCGTCCTTCGACGAGTTCAAAAGCTATGCCGAGCGCGGCGAAAAATTCCAAGAGGAAGTAAAATCGCTCTGTAAGCGTGACTGCAAATGAAAAAGTCGTTCGCACCCGAATTATTTTCGGGCAAGGTAAAAAATACGGTCGGCAAATCTGACGTTCCGCTCATCATAGTCACGGCGGCGCTAATACTTTTCGGAGTTTTAATGGTGCATTCTGCCGGATCGTATACGGCGGCACGCATATACGGCACGCAGTATTACTACGTGTACAAGCAGCTCATGGGCGCAGGGCTTGGAGCGGCGGCGATGTTCTTGTTTTCGCGCATAGATTACCGAGTACTTCACAAACTGCGGTATGTTATACTCGCAGTGTCGATAATCATGCTTGCAATAGTCTTTATCCCGGGCGTCGGCATAACAAATTACGGCGCTCGGCGGTGGATAAACCTGCCGTTTTTTACCATTCAAGCGAGCGAAATATCCAAATTCGGGTTTATAGTATTTGCCGCGTCGTACATAGGCTCGCGTGAGCACAAGATACAGACCTTCAAAGGGATTTTGCCCGTCGTACTCGTCGGCGGAGTGATTTGTCTTTTGATAATACTCGAACCGAATATGTCGGTTACTATCTGCATGGCTACGCTCATGATAGTTATGCTGTTTTTGGGCGGAGCTAAAATAAAGCACTTACTCGCAATAATTTTGCCGCTCGTCGCGGCGGCTGTCGTTCTTATACTTGTCGAGCCGTACAGGTTTGCTCGGCTCATGGCGTTCATCGATCCGTGGGAAAGTCCGCTCGAAGAGGGATATCAGCTGATTCAGTCGTATTACGGATTGGGTGCCGGCGGATTTTTCGGCGTTGGGCTTTTCAATTCGCGTCAAAAGTATCTTTTTCTCCCGTTTGCAGAAAGCGATTTCATATTCAGCGTAATAGGCGAGGAGTTCGGACTGTTGGGCTGTATGACAGTGATGTGCGGATATTTATTTATGATTCGCCGCGCATTGAAGATATCGATGGGCGCGCCCGACAGATTCGGCTCGCTTTTGTGTTCGGGTATAGCCGCAATCATAGCTATACAAGTTATGGTAAACATCGCGGTGGTGACGGGCAGCATTCCGCCCACGGGCCTTCCGTTGCCGTTTATAAGCAGCGGAAGCTCGGGACTTATCGTTTTCATGTCGAGTATCGGCGTACTCAACAGTGTGAAGCGCCGCAGTCATAAGAGCAGCGAGCTTCTTTTCGCGCGCGTTTCGAAAACAGAAAGATCGGTAAAATTGCGTAAACACGACATTAACCGCGAGAAAAAGACGGTAAAAGTATAAAGCCTGCCGAATGTATGTAAACTGTTGATTTTTGACTGCGAAAGCGGTATAATACAGATGTGAAATATTTTGGGCAGACATTTTCATATCTGAAAAGAAACTTTCTTTTGCCCGTGATAGCCATGCTCGTGCCGTCGCTTGTAGCATGCTTTTTGTCCACGCCGTATTGGGAAGTGTCGTTTGTGGCGGCGTTCGACTACGCGCCGTATATTTCGGTTGCGCAGACATTTCGCATAATGTTCGGCGATTCGTGGCAGTATCTGTGGCCGGTCGTGGTGATAGCCACAGTGCAGGTATTCGGCGCTTCACTCGTCATGTCCGCAATCGACAGACATTTCAGAACGGGTAGGCTGTCGCTTCGCGATCCGTTGCGGCTTATAAACAATTCGATATTTCCGCTCGCTATCGGCGTTATAGTCATGAGCGTTTTTTCCATACTGTGGCGGTTTTTGCTGTTCGGACTTGTAACGCTCGTGCAAGTAGCTACGTCGGCGATGAGCTTGCCGTCGGGAGCGGCGCTTGCTATTATTTCCGCCGTTGCGGTGGGAATGTTCATACTGCATGTAATGATTATAACGCCCATGCTGTTCTGGGCGCCCATAATGTTCGTATACGGTTACGGGTTTCGCGACGCCGCCGCGACGTCGTTTAAAATGCTCGCCGGCAAGCGCGTGTTTATCGAGCTGTTTTTGCCGATGGTGGTGTGCGTGGGTGTACAGCTTCTTGTCGGATTTTTGCACGCTCACACGGCGGTAGCCGTCATCATCAACTTCTTTGTGTTTCTCGTAACCAACGTGTACGCGATTGTATACACAATGATGGTGTTCAATGAAATAAGCGGTCTTGACCGCCGTGACGTAAAGCCGTATCACAATGCGCCGCTGCCTCCGCCCATTCGCAAGACGGAAGCGGACGCCGATAGGCAACAAAAATCGCCGCAAAAGCATCAGCAGACGCGCAAATCCTCACAAAAGCACGAAAAGAACAGTATAGCCGCGACAGATGAGGCTTTGAAAGTCAACCAAACTGATTCCGATGTCGCAACCACCGATACGGCAGTTAACGCCAAGACACAAGAAAAAACCGAAAAGACCGCGGCAACAAAGCAACGCACTCGAAAATCATCGGACAAAGGGGAAGAGAATGGCGTTTAAAAATGCGTTTAAGAATCTGATTACGCATTTCGGCATTGTATGGGCATTACTGCTCTATATAGTGATATGTACGGCGATAATCGTGGGATTGAGCTTGCCGTTCATACTTCCGATAGCGCAAGCGTTCGGCGAAGCTGGCGTATTCGACGGGATAGGCAACGCGTTTTCGTCGCTTTTCAACGAAGGCGGATGGAACGGATTTTGGGACGAGCTTTACGGAGTTTACGCGGCGATTGTCGGCGTGTTCGAGAATAACGGACGCGTGAAATCGCTTACCATGTTTTTCCTTATATTTATAGTCATTTTGGCGTTTCGCTTCCTTTTCGGACTGTACGAAATACCGCTCGCGACCGTGCTCGACGGCCGGCTTTCGTGCAATGCGCAGTACGGCTTCGGCGGAAAATTCTTTTCGACGCTTTCGGTGTCTGTGCGGTATACGCTTGCGCGTATGCCGATAACAATATTGTTCGACGGGCTGATGTACGGAGCGATATACGGTTTGAGCATGGCAATCGGCATAAACGTGGCATTGCCATTCGTAGTGATTGCGGTAATACTCGTGTTCACGGCGTTCAAACGCTCGCTGCTTGCGTGCTGGGCGCCGTGCATAGTGGACGGAACGGGTGTAGTCAGAGGATTTTTGCGTTCTTGCGAAATTTGCTTTAAACGATTCGGTTCGATATACTCTACGTACTTTGTAGTGGAGTTGTTGATGTTGGCGTGCGGACTGTTTTTATTGGTGTTCACGCTCGGCGTGGGGCTTGTCGTGGCCGTTCCTTTTGCCGTGGCGTGCATGAGCTATCTCAACAGCACGGAGTTTTATAATAAAACGGGCAAAAGATACTATATCGACAGCAACGTATTCACGCCGCCCACCGAAAACGTGCTTTAACGATAACAATTATCGGAATAATGATCCAATAAAATCTCAAAATAAAACAACCGCTCGAAATCGTTCGGCGGTTGTTTTTCTATCCTTATATAATATAGCCGTACTATATCTTTCGCACTTTTATCACGTTGTCGCAAGCGGCAATAGCCGAAATGAGCTTATCGTCCGCCATGTTCGCGATGTCGAGAATGGTGTAAGCGTAGTCGCCGCGCGATTGTGAAACAAAGTTCTCGATGTTGATGCCTGCGTTCGACACGATATCTGTTATTGAATTGAGCACAAACTTGACATTGCGATGAATGACCGTTACGCGCTGTTTGCCTGCGCGCGGCGATGAGCATGCGGGGAAATTGACCGAGTTTTTGATATTGCCGTTGTCTATGAAATCAACAAGCTCTTGCGCCGCCATAACAGCGCAGTTGTCCTCGGCCTCTTCGGTGGACGCGCCGAGGTGGGGAAGCACGGTGATACCTGCGACGTTGAGAAGCTCCGGCGCGGCAAAGTCTGTGATGTACGAGTGGATCTTGCCCGACTTGACCGCGGATATAATGTCGGCATTGACGCACAGCTCGCCGCGCGACAGGTTGACGATGTTCACTCCGTCCTTCATCTTGGCGATTGTCTTTGCATTTATGAGTCCGCGTGTGCCGTCGGTGAGCGGAACGTGCAGTGTGATGTAGTCGGCGTCCTCGAACAGATTGTCGAGACTTTCTATCTTGGAAATATTGTGATTGAGCTTCCAAGCGGAGTCGATGGTGATGAAAGGATCGTAGCCGAGAACGTTCATGCCGAGACGGACTGCATTATTGCCCACTTGAACGCCTATTGCACCGAGTCCGACAACGCCAAGCGTTTTTCCCATAATTTCATGACCGGCGAATTGCTTTTTTCCGTTTTCCGCTTGTTTGGCAACGTCGTCGCCAGTCAGCTTGTTCGTCCACTGCACGCCGTCTATTATTCCGCGCGAGGCGAGAAGAAGAGCGGCAAGACACAGCTCTTTGACGGCGTTCGCATTAGCTCCTGGCGTGTTGAAAACCACAACGCCCTTTTCGGCGTATTCGGCAACGGGAATATTGTTCGTACCTGCGCCGGCGCGCGCTACTGCCAGAACGGAGTCTGGGAGAGCAAAATCGTGCATAGAAAACGACCGAAGCATTACGGCTACCGGTGATTTCGCCGATTCGGTGAGTTTATAGTCCTTGCCGAGTATCTTTTCGGCAAGTGGCGATATAGAATTAAGTTTGAGAATTTCTTTCATCATGCTTTATTTTCCTTTTTGAATTTTTCCATAAACGCTATGAGTGCGTCCACGCCTTCTTCGGGCATTGCGTTATAAATGGAAGCTCGCATGCCGCCTACAAGCCTGTGTCCTTTGAGCGACACGAGTCCGTTTTCAGCCGCTTGGGCGACGAATTTCTCGTCAAGCTCCTTGCTCGGCGATACGAACGGCACGTTCATTATCGAACGGTACTTCTTTTGAACGGAATTGACGTAGTAGGAAGAGTTGTCGATGTAATCATACAGTTTTTTCGCTTTTTTCTCATTGACCTTTTGTATAGCTGAAATGCCGCCGCGCTCTTTGAGATAGTTTAACACCTCCATAACAACATATGTGGAAAAACAGGGCGGCGTGTTGTAAAGGCTCTTGTTTTTGACCTGATTATCGTAGCGGAGCATGACGGGGCATTTGGCGTCGGCGCGCTCCGTCAGATCGTGTCTTACTATTACAAGCGTGACGCCGGCAGGTCCGATGTTTTTTTGCGCGCCGGCATAAATGAGCGCAAAATCGGAAACGTTAACCTCTTGACTGAGTATCATGGACGACATGTCGCAGGCTAAGGGGATTCCGTCGGTATCGGGCGGAGCTACGTAGCGCGTTCCGAAAATCGTGTTGTTGTAGCAAATATGCACGAAATCGGCGTCGCGGCGGAACATGTCTGGCGTAAGCTCCGGTATATAAGTGAAATTTTTATCTTCCGACGACGCGGCTACGGCGGCGTCGAGATGGATTGCGCCTTCTTTGTATGCGTTCTTTGCAAAGTTTCCGGTGACGACGTAGTCGGCTTTGCGGTTTTGTGTTCCGATATTGAGCGGAACGGCGGAGAATTGGTTTGTCGCGCCGCCCTGAACGAACAGGATATCGTAGTTATCGGGAACGCGCATCAGCTCGCGCAACAGAGCTTCCGTGCGGTCGTTTATCTTTTGATACGGCTTGGAGCGATGACTCATCTCCATAACCGACATACCGGATCCGTCGTAATCGGTTATTTCTTTTTGCACGCGTTCGAGTACTTCGAGCGGAAGCATTCCGGGCCCTGCCGAAAAGTTGTAAACTCGCATATTCACACCTCTACAATAATGATGCGGATATTATATCACAACGGCGAGTAAAAATCAATCACTTGCGCCGCTATAATGAACGGTTATGATGGCAAACGAGCGGGGAATGAAACAGTGTTCGGCGAGCTGGATTACGGTAAATTTATCAATATAAAGGCAAAAAGGCCGTTTTTACCTTTATAATAGTGTTTGATTATGAATAAACTACGGATATAGCCTAAAAATTTGCTCAAATTTTTAAGCGGTTTATATTGACAATTGCAAGTAAATGTATTATAATTATCAAATGAATAATGTCGAATAGTATACACGTTCGGCATTATCTCATACTTTTTCGGCAAAACATTCATTTAAAAAGGGTTGATGATCGATATGAAGTCGACAAAACAATCAAAGAATCTTGCAGCACGTGCAGTGTCGATTGCTATTAGCATAGCGATGTTTCTATGCGCCGTGTTTTCGTTTGTTTTCATCGGACATACGGAGACTTATGCGGCCGAGGCAAATAAGGAACATGTCGGCAGAAATTCGGAAACCGTTAAGAACGAAAACGGAATACGCTTCGTTCAGGTAGCGGCAGGTGATGACTTTGCGATTGGTCTTACCTATGACGGCAAACTCTACGGTTGGAGCTTGCTCCCCGGTTCGAACGGCGGCAACACCGATGTAAGCACATCCACACTCGGCAGATACTATTCTACCGTGCCTACGGAGATTAAAGTCACGTTCAGGGCAGGCCCCGGAGGAAGCGGTACCAATATTTGGGCAAATACGCAGGGTGAAAACAACTACCATGCCGAGGTTGCAAGCGGAAATATAAAATACATTGCGGCAACTCGCACGACCGCGGCGTTCATTACGGATGACAATTTCATTTATACTTGGGGCAACGACTCCGGAAAGGAGGGCGTCACTCTCGGCGAGGCGGCTGCCGGCAATCCGAATTACTTATTGTTGCGCGATTATACCACGCGAGGCAATTGGTATGAGCCGTATATAATAGATTATCATTATTATATGCAGGGCGGAGTTGACGATTCTGCGTTCGAAAGACTTATTCCTACCAAGACCGGCAGAAATTTCAGCGAGATGTCTATCGCTGCCGGTGAGTATAACTATATAGTCGGTTTTAAAGACGGCGCTCAATTTTACACTTACGTTTGGGGTTCGCTGATGTACTCGGTACCCAATACGCAAGTGGATAACGACGGTTATGAGTATACCGCCGGTTCTTCGGGCAGTGTTTTGTACGGCGGACGCGTCAGGAACGTTTTTAAAACGCAATACGATAACGGCGGCGATAAAATGACGGTAGTTGCGGGCGGTTACACCGTAGGGTATAACGGCTCTGGCGTGGGTTCTTCGTCTAACGCCACGACTTTGCAGCTTCGCGGCCGAAACGTGTTGACTTCGACGTATCCCTATACCAATACCGTAGCGGTAGCCGGCGCGGGCAGTTCGACGTTGAAGTACAGCCAAGGCACGGCATATAATGTAACGGGCGGTATTATCGGCGCCCATGCCACAGGTGCCGACATGGGACAACTCAGCAGTGGTCTTGCTTCTTACAATACCGAAGAATATTACGGCAGACAGCAAGGCAATTCTTCAATCACATACAATCAGAATTCGTTTATCAATGTATATAATTCGAGAAATAGTGAGCTTACTCTAAAAAGTGCTGATGCTTCTACTGCCGCAAGGCAGGTGGTGCGCTTTGGCGTTTCGCTCGGCAACGACATAGGTTACGGAGTTTCGAGCGGCGCGCTTTACGCCTGGGGTGACAATGCCTACGGTCAGCTCACGAATGCCGTTACCGGAAATAAAGATAAACCGCAATTGATTTTAAGCGGCAAAAGTATAGATTCGGTTGCGGCAGGCAAGCAGCTTTCCGCAGCATCCAAACCTTTCTACACGGCGGCAAGCTCTACTGGCAGTACCCTTGTGACAGAGGGCAGTGTGGCATTTAATACATCTGTTCAAAATGATCCTGCATTCATTTCGGGTGCCGTAACGGAAGACGGCGAGTTGTTTGTGTGGAGCAATAAAAATTCTACGCCCAAACAAATCAAATACGGCCTTAGCGATGAAGGTACGGCTACCGATGCGGATAAATTCATAGCGGTCTATTCCGGTTACGGCAACTTTATATTCGCGATTACTAAAATAGGTAAGCTTGTACAAATTTCTTACGACGACAGCTCTTCCGGATATACTCAACTTATACACGATAATTTCAAAAAGTATTCGACCGAGGGCACTCTCCAAGATGTTAAGTGGGAAGTGGCGGAGGAGAATATTGCTACGTTTACGGTAGTCGTTCCCACGGCGGGCGATGGCGTTTCCGATGACGATATAAAGTCTCCCAACCTCGGCTCCGCCACATTCTATATATGGAATGCGTTTACGACTGCCGACACTGTCATGATCAACGGCAGAGAGAGTTCTTCGGGCTGGACGCAAGGCGTGTATGATTCGCTCGTAAGCAGAAACGACTACGGTGACATTTACCGAATCCTCAAAGAAGATGACGCCGGCAAAAAGTTTTTGAGCGTCGATAATGAGGTGCAAAACCCGTCGTTCGCGCCGGTGTTCAAGTTCGACGGCGAAGTTATGACGCCCACGCAACAGAAGAACATGTTTGAAATGGCGGTAGCAACCGACGCAAGCGGTAACGGCGTCGGTATCACGATAACGCCCAAACAATCGTCAAAGGGCAAGACCGTGACGGTGGAGTTCTATATCGGACGCTACAATTGCAACGAGAATTTCAGTAGCTCTACCGACACTGCGCTGTATTACGATTACAAGCACTGCACGATTTCATTTGTTATAAAGGACACCCCGTCGGTAATTCACTATAAGGCATTCCGCGACGGAGAACCCGTCGAGGGCGACGACGGTGTGGGCAAGGGTAATTCGAATATACCTCTTCTCGATCCCAATAACGATTACAATAAATTCTATTCGCTCGCTATTCAAGACGTTTCAAGCGGTATCGACAGCCTCATAAAGTATATTACGGGCAAAACGTCGGAAACATCCGCTCAGCCCGACTCCGACATTAAGGCGGCCGTTCTTGCTGCCGCAAACGCTGTCGAGCGCGACGCAGATAACAATAATAAGTTAATAAAGGGCGATCCCGGTTTCCCGAGCGATACCAAAATAAGCGCCGGCGATCTCACATATTATCTCGGCAGTGACGCGGCGTTAAAATACAGGAACGTATATCAGTTCTTGTTCGAGGATCGTGATGCGGACAGAATAGTCATCAGCTCCCCGAGCGGCGGAATACTCGCTCAATCGGCCGCAAATGCAGATTTGAGAGCGGTTACCGCAACCATAGAAAGAATTAATATAATTGCGGATATTACCGCGTATTCGAGCAAGCTCAATCAGTCCATGATTGATGCGCTGGCGACCGATTTCGACAACAAGTATGGATTGTACGATATTTCCGTAGAAGAAAACGTGTTGAAATTCTCGTATGACGTGTTGCTTTTCGAAGCAAAGGGTGCGACCGGTCCGATCAATTACAAAGATACGAAAGGGGTGGCGGACTATCAAACAACAAACACCAATCCGCGCCTTTTGGCTACTGTTACGGCGACAACGTATACTAATTACAATACGGATTACGTTCCGCAACCGTCCGGCAGCGACCCCGTGATTCCCGCAAGAAACATCGCGGCAGTATACTCGATTCCGTCGCTTCGCATTAAAAACAACGGTTCCATTGTTACGGGTAAGAACGACGGAAGCGGCAGTAATGCCATCACGGTAAGAGATGACACCGCTATCCCCGTAGGAACGTCTGTGCAGATTAACCTGTCGGAATATGTCCCCATTTACGGAGATCAGATCAGATTCTCATACAACAACAGCACAAGTGCGGCGGAATACAATAACTTCATGAATCAGTTCGCCGACGAAATGGGTATGGGTCTGACCACCAGAGTCGTGGAGCTTACCGGAACGTACATCAAAATAACCCCGACGACAGCTCAGCCTCTTGACTTTACCGTTACAGTACAGCGGTTTACGAATATAACTAACAACACATATTTTGCTAACGGATATGAGGCGCCGGGAATACATCCCAACGAAACAATCACAATAAGGTTTATATTCACAAAGATTCAAGGCTTCGAGCTTGTAAGACAGTCTACGGTTACTACGTATCTCATTACGAAGGAAGAAACCTTTGATATTCTCGGTAGGAAAGACGGCATCAAAAATCCTGCGGCGTTTGTAAACATAGTCGCCGATCAGAGATCGTTGGCTGCAATCGAGAACGATATAAGAATACACAATATTTCAAGCTCGGGAAGCGGCATATTCCGCTACTCCGAGATTGACCGCACGTCGTTCAGAATAATTCCCGTTTCTTCCGGTACGGGCGTTGTGCAGTTCACGGTAGTTGCTTACGGTCAAACACTGACGTTCTCGCTCACGTTCAACGTTTCTTACATCACTACTATCTATGATGAAGTAAGGACGCAGAACGGCGTGTCACAAGAAGCGCGCGTTATAACAGTCGTAGAAGATCAAACTATCGATATCAGTGACATCAAAAACAAGCTCGAACAGGCAAACGACTTCGGCGATAACAATATTTCTAATTACATCGTGCTTGTTAACGACATCGATAATCCGGGTGTAAAAGACTCCGAAAAGATTTTCAATGCGGTATACTTTACAGAAAGTCTCGATGAGAATGCTCCTCGTTTGCGTTCGTTGCCGTTTGTCAAAAACGTCATCATCGAAGATAGAGGAACGTCACATCCTTCGATAAGAATACTCGCGCAAGACACGTCGGTTACCGAAAGCGGATCTTACTATCTGCACATCCTTTTCACTAACGCATTTACAGATTCGACAGATACAAGCGCCAAATATGCCGATGCCCCCAACGGCACAATCCTTCAAGCTATATTGACCGTAAAGTCGGGCAGAGTTTCTTTGCCGAAATCGGTTGATATCGACGTTAAAAATCCGAAGAAAGATGGCAACTGGTGGACTACCGAGGGCTCGGGCATCGATATCAGAGTTATTATCAAGGTTGAAGATCTCGTAAACGACGTTCTTCCGGGTACCGATTACAGTGCAATTCTGATAACGGCTTCAAGTGAGGCTGCTCACTACTTCAACTATTCCATTTCCAAGGCTAAGGACAAAATAGAGATAGAGCCGCTTTACAATACGCCCGATACTTATAAGAAGGATGTCAAGCCGTATTCGCTCAACATAACGGTTTCGAGAGCCGGTTCGGACGAATACAACGTTCTTTCGTTGGACGTTTCCGTAAGAGGTATCTTGACAGAGCTGCCCGTTAAGACGGATGATGACGGTGTAATCGGTTACGCCAATATATGGCTGTACTCGTTCATCATAGTGTTCGGCGTCCTTACCGTAATATTTATAATCAGATTTATAATTTATTTCAGAAGACGCGCAAAGCAACGCGCCATCATCAAGCGCAATCAAGCACTTATTCGTATGCGTGACCGCATGCACAATAAAGCGAATATTGCGTCCAAAGAGCAGGTTGTGCGTACAAAGATGAAGATGGACGATCCCAAGTACGCAAAATTGTTCAACGATATGCGCAAGAGCAAGGAAGAGGAGAGCGGCGTTGTGCTTGCAAACTCCGACCTTGCCGCAACCGCAAGTTCCAAGTCCAAGAAAAAGAAGAAGGGCGGCAAGAAGTCTGTTGCCGAGCTCAAAGCCGAGTTGGAGGCGAAAAAGGCAGCGTTCGCGGCCGCACAGCAGGGCGGTCAGCCCGTCAACCCGTTTGGCGGCGATGCTCCGTTCGGTGGTGAAGCTCCGTTTGGCGGCGAAGCACCGTTCGACGCCGCGGGCGGCGGGTTCGAGGCGCAGCCTATTGACGGCTTTGCCACACCCGTAGAAGATTTCGGTGCCCAAAACATCGATGGCAATGAAATCATATTCGATGCGTCCGATATCGGCGGCGGAATGTAATGGAGGGCGCGAAAATGCAAAAGTTTACAACTATTAAGCGTAATATATTACTGTGTGTCATGGCAGTTCTCGCCGTTCTTTTCGCGAGCTTTATTCTCATTCGTCAGAGCACCGCAAAAGCCGAGGGCAACAATGCCGGTAGCGGATCTGTAAATACTATCGCAATATCGGTGGATGTCAACGGTAGATCGGCAAACAACACGCGCGACAATACTTCTCAAATCATCAATGATAATAACGCAAAGCATTACAAAACGAGATATGTCACGGCAAACGCCGTCATGGGAAGAGTAAGACCGGACGGAGGCGATAACGCCGACTACACGTTTGTTCCGGAAACAATAGTCAACGGCAGCCGCTATTTTACCGTTGAGTTAGAGGGCGGCGGAAGCAACGATACTATCATAATAGAGGCACTTGCACTGTCAGAGCCTGCTCCCGCTAATTTCTCTGTGCAACTATGGAAAAACAGAGATAACAGTTCTAAGGTTACCGCATATTTCACGGTTACGGTAACGGATACATTCGTTCCGCTTTTGGCAACCGAAGCCGGCGGATCGGAAAATATCACTGAAACAACGCTCTACGTCGGCAATCCGGTTAATCCCGATAATCCCACAGAGGAAACAACGCCTTCGCTTTCAAACGAGGTGCATACGTCTATTTTGGATGTATATAACTATTCGAGCGTTACTATCGATTTGGGTACCCTTTTGCAGGGAAGAGCGCTTTACAGCGACAACGTAAAGGTTGTCAAAGACGCAACAAGCAATCATTTTTGGTCGATTAATTCCGTTACCAACTTTGAAATTCCGGTAGGGGGTGTGTCCTTCGTCGGTCTTACCGGTTTCGGACTCAAAAACCCCATTTATCGTTCGTCCACTCCGTATGCGCAAGGAGTTCGCCCCGTGCGCATTGCGCCTTCCGTCACCGGAAGATTGGAAGTCACTTCCGAAACGATAAACCGCTACAATGCACTTGTCGGCGATGATGCTCCGCACTTCTGGGAAGCTACGCACAGGCTTTCGGTCGAAATCAAAGAAATCGGCAATTCACAGTCGTCGTACCATATCTATATACCCATCAAGTTCATTCCTGCCAATCCGCAGGTTAAAATGATTCAGTCCAGTCGGTTGCGTTTGAACGCCACATCTAATTATACTTACAGATTGGCCGACAGGGCATACTTCGACGCAGACAACAATTCGACGATTGAAGCCAGCGATTACAACTCTATCATAATTCAGCCCGAAGACTTGATTGAGTATTCTTGTCCCACCACATACAGAAGCATGGCGTTTGTGGACGAAAATACCTTTTATGACGATTCGGCGTTGGACGTTGTCAAGATAACCGGCGATTTGCAACCCGACACCACAAACCCTCTTCCCACGGCGTACAAAATTACGGTGAAGAAGAATACCAATATCACCAACAGATCGTACAATTGCACATTCAGTGTAATGTACGGGACAGGCACTGATAAAGCTGCGGACGTCAAAGACAAGGAAATTTCAATCGCAATAGAAATCTACGGCGGTTATGATGTCCAATTCTCTCCGATTCAAGGCAAAAAGGCCGTTACGTATAATATCTTAACGTCCAGTGTTTTTGCCGATTTGCAAAGAGACGGTTACCAGCTTACCGACGCGCACTCAAACAACACTAAGGTGCTTGACGCGACGCTCGAAAACAATGTTCTCACGCTTACTCCCAATGTTGACAATATAAAAGGTCAAGCGACTGTTTCCATCAGGCTGACATTTACAAACAACAACAACCAAACGATTACTTTCGATTCGAGAGATGTCAATATCGACGTAAATGCGGGTAGCTTGTTTGCCAGGTTCGAAGATTGGCAGGCGTGGCTCATTATTGCCGGTGCCGCAATAGGCGGTATCATAGTGATACTGATCATCGTTTGGATATTCATTCATTCCATTTCCAAGCATAAGCAAGACGAGCTCGCAACGCAAGCGCCGGTATCGTCGTACATCATCAAGCTCAATTCGACGATTGCGGCAAACCAGGCTCAACAGCGAATGCAAAATCAGGCCATATCGCAAATGAGCTCGCAAATGTTGCTTGGCGCAGGCGCTGCGAACAATCCTGCCGCGCCTCCGCCCGATACGCTTCAACTTGCGACCGGTATGCCTTCCGCTCCGGCAACACCTTCTACTCCTGCGGCCCCTGTCATGAGCGAGCCGCAAGCGGCGATTCCGCCCGATCAAGGCGAAGATCTCGAAGCGTTGATTGCCAAGTACATTTCGGACGAAGAGCTTTTGGAACGCATTTTCACAGAAAAGTACGAGCCGAAGGGCATGATTCGCCGCACGTTCTTCAAATCCAAGGATTTGCAGGCGCGCGAGCTCGAAAAAGAAAAGAAACGCATTATCGATCGCTACAAATCGCCCATGCCTATGGACGAGGCGATTATGAGCGAGAACGAGGCAAAGAACAACGGTCAGTCCTCGTCGCCCGAGGAAGCGGCGCCGCAGACCTCCGAACCTCAGACAGTCATGCAGTCGTTCGAGCTCGATTTCGATCCCGACGCACCGTTGTACGTCGAAGAGCAGAGCGCGCCCGACGAATTCTCCGAAGAGAAGATCGATCTCGATTCTTCGCCCGAGGAAAGCACGCTCAAAGATACGGAGCGCCGCAACAAGATAATCATGAAAGAGCTTGCCGAGCTTCGTTCGCGTATCAACAAGGTTCAAGCCCAAATCGATCGCGCAAGCTCGCTCGAATCAGAGCTTCGCGAGAAGATCGAAAAAGCGGAAAACGACGATTCGCAGTACTCTAAGGATATCGAAGAGCTCGAATTCAAGCTCGCTTCGGCGAAGAGCAAAGATAAAGATCGCATCACTCGCGACATCGGTATCAAGGAAGAGAAGAAGAAGCGCAATCTCGAAGACCTCGACAAATTGCGTGCCCAGCTCGACGCCTTGCTCGGAAACAGCGAGAAGCTCAATACCGTCAGCTCGCAACTCAACGATACTCAAACTCAAAAGATCGCGGAGCAAGAAAAAATCGCTGCCGAACTCGAAAAGGCAAAAGCCGATTACGATGCGTACATGGATCGACTTGCCAAAGTTCAAGCGCGTCAAGAGCTTGAAGCCAAGGTCGAAGGGCTTATGCCGCTACTCGTTGATGTAAACAACACAGATTACGAGTTGCGCAAAATCGAGTCCGAACACGAAAAGCAGGAGACCGAGCGCGCATCGCTCAAAGCCACAGTCGCCGCCGCCAAGTCGCATATTTTGGGGGCTACCGACTTTGACGTCATCAACGATCTCAACACGCAGATTGCTGATGCAAACGCACGGTTGTCCGAGCTCGACAAAGAAGTTACCAAAACGACAAAACGCAAATCCGAACTCAATATCGAGTTCAACGCTCAACGCCGCAAGGCTAACGATTTCGTCGAAAAGAACGATATTCCGGTCGAAGAGGTCGTTAAAGCCGAAGATAAGGTCATCGGCGACATTGAGTTTGAGCTTCTCAAAGCCGCGCGCGAAAAAGATCGCGAGGAAGCCGAACAAGCAGTTGCAAACGCACAAGCGGTGTTCGAGGATCTCAACGCTTCGTCCAGCGATGTGACATTTATCGCCATGGAAGTTGCGGCAAATATCAAGGCGTTGGAAGAGGAGATCGAAGCTGCGCAGGCCGAGCTCGACGCTGTCAACGCGCAGATGGAAAGCGCAACAGAAGACGAAAGACTTCTCCTTATGGTCGATCAAGGCGACAAGTCCGATAAACTCGAAGAGCTTAAATCCAGGCTTGAACAAGAGAATGTCGAAGGCACAAAACGCAAGATGGAAGCCCAGAGCGATCACGACGCCCAGCTCGAAGAGGCACGTCAACATCTCGACGAAGTCAACGCCGAATTCGAGAAAGCGTGTGCGGCTTGCGACGACCTTATAAACAATACCGATCCGCTCGACCTCATTGTTTCGGGCAGTGGTATTATCAGTAAGGATCAGAAGAAGCTCGAAGCCGAAAATTACAAGAAGCAGCTCGAACGTTCAAAGAACGAGATCGAACAGGCAAGACTCGCGGCGCAAATGGCTCAGCAAGAAGCCGAGCAAACCCGTGCCGATGCGGAACGTGCGGCAGAGCAAGCGCGTATGGAAGCTGAGCAAGTTCGCTTGGAAGCGGAACGCGCGGCAGAAGAAGCTCGCTTAGAGGCGGAACGCGCGGCAGAAGAAGCTCGCATGGAAGCGGAACGCGCAGCAGAAGAAGCTCGTTTAGAAGCGGAACGCGCGGCAGAAGAAGCCCGCTTGGAAGCAGAGCGTGCGGCAGAGGAAGCTCGCATGGAAGCGGAACGCGCGGCAGAAGAAGCCCGCTTGGAAGCAGAGCGTGTTGCGCAAGAGGCGATAGAGCGCGCAGAGCAAGCTCGTTTGGAAGCGGAGGAAAAGGCACGTGCCGACGTAGAAGCCGCGGAACGCGCCAAGCAGGAAGCCGCAGACGCTCTTGCCGCCGAGGCGGAAGAAGCGAAGCGCAAAGCTCAAGAAGAATCCGAAGAAGCCAAACGTTTGGCAATGGAAGAGAGTGAAGAAGCGAAGCGCAAAGCCCAGGAAGAAATAGATGAAATGCGCCGCAAAGCGGAGGAAGAGGCGGAAGCCAAGCGTTTGGAAGAAGAAAACAAGCGCAAGGAAGACGAAGAACGCCAGAAAGCCGAGAACGAGCGCAACGAAGCTATTGCAAAGAAAGTCGCTATGCGCAAAGAACAGATCGTAGCAATCCGCAACGATATGAAAGAGCTTAAAGGCGACGAAGACGCGAAACATTTGCGCGAAAGACTGTACAACATTCAGCTTGCCTTCGACGAAGACGAACGCGGTTCTACGGAGCTCATGGACTTCTACAACAAGACCATGGACGATATTCAGAACAGCGGTGAGATTGCAAGGTTAAAAGCCGAAAATGCCAAGAAACCTCAGCGCATTGTTCGCAAGGTCACAGAGCGTGTAAACCGTATTCCCAAACGTCGTCCCGGTGCCGGCAAAAACGGAGCGCGTATGAAAGCAAGACCGGGCGCACGTCCGGGAGCAAGACCCGGCGCGAGACCGGGGGCAAGACCGGGCGCACGGTCGGCAGCAAGACCGGGAGCAAGACCGGGCGCACGTCCGGGAGCAAGACCCGGCGCGAGACCGGGCGCACGTCCGGGAGCAAGACCGCCCAGACCGCGGCAATAGTAGGTAGTAGCTTGCGCGAATAGCGCTAAAAAAGATTCAACACGCACACATTTGCGGTTAGAATAAAGCATTATTATAAATACAAATGCGAGGAACATTTATGGACAATCAGGACAAGACAACTTTTTCGTTGGACGATGAAGTCGTAGAGGAAGAAGTTATCGAACGCGACGAAGAGTACGAGGACGACGAGGACTACGACGACGAGTACGATGACGAGTACGATGATGAAGAGTACGACGAAGAAGACTACGGCGACGAGGATTATGACGACGGCTACGACGACGATTACGACGATGGCGGCTACGACGATCCTCTGAACAAGGTTCTCGACGAAATCGCAGAGCTTAAACGCGGAATGGTTCCGGCTACTGTGCAACAGCAACAGCAGCAGCCTTTGCCGCCGATTATGCCTCCGCAGTATATCTATCAACCGACTGCTCCGCCTGCGAGCAGCGAGGTTGTTATATACAACGAGATTGCTCGGTTGCGTGATGAGCTTGCGAAGAACCAAAGCAGCCTTGAAATGCAAAAAGAGTTAACTCGGCTTAAAGACGATATGGCGCGCGACCAAAAGTTCGCCGAATCGCAATATAATGCCGAAATCCAACGGTTGCAGAGTCGTATTGACGATTTACTAAAAAACGCGTCAAGCCCTCAAGGTGATTATTTGTCCGATCAAGAATCGGCACACGTTGAGGGCGCAAACTCTACATTGGATTTTGATAAGATTCTCTCTGTAAACGAGGCAGTTCTTCGCGCTATGCGCGACAGTGACGCTCGATTGCAAGCGGACATCAGTCAGCTCAAAAAGCAGCTTGACGAGATTCCGTCGTTAAAAGAACTTAACGGCGCGGTTTCGGCATTCAAAAAAGCGGCGAGCAATATCGGTGGCTTGAACGCGGAAACGCTCGATAAACTTTCGGGTGATATCGGCACACTTCTTACTGCACTTGATGAGAAGGAAGTAATGTCCGCGCCTGCGACACCCACTGCCAATGCCCCTAAAAAGGCTTCGCCGGCTATCGATGCAAGCGAGCTTTTGCGCCAGCTTTATGACATCAAAACAGTCCTCGGCAACGTTTCCGAGGCTGCGGTAAAACGCACGCAGGTTTTGTCCGACCTCGTAAACGATTTCAAGAAAGTCAATTTCATTGTTCATTCGCATTCTGCTTTGTACAAAGATAAGCTTGCAGCCGTATACGGTTACGCGAAGAAGCTCAATGAGTGCAATGAGCAAGACGCTGTTGATTTTGTCAACGCGACAAACGATATTATCACAGAGCTTGCGTTGCAACCGCTCACGCGTTCTACATTTGCCGACCTCGTGGCGTACTGCTCGGAGAGCGGTGCGGCGTCGATAACCACGGCTATGCGTGACAGCGCAGAGCGTTTCTTCAACCTCAAAGAAAAGCTTGCCTCTTCACCGGTAAGTGCTTATGCCGACAGCTTGACGGATATCAATTCTGCAATCAATATTTTGCAGAATAACAGAAACGAGTCCGAAAACGCAAAGACTGTTGCTATGGTAATCGAAGCACTCGCCGATGAAAAGCGTGACGAAGACGCTATCAAAGCGGTAGTTACCAGCTTTGTCGACGTCTCGGCTTCCGAAGTTGTGGATTTTCCGCTTATAGACGGTCCAAAGACGTATACGCCCGTGCATACCGCTGCCGATGAGAGCATAATCTCAAAGCTTAACGAGCTTAAATCTACATTACTCGACAGCATGTCCGCGCAAATGTCCGCAATCGAGCAAGCGAGTAGCAAAATTGCGACGGAAGTGACACAGGCGCAGGCACAAGCACAGGCGCAGGCACAGCCTGCGGCCGAAGAACCCAAGCCCGTTGCGGAAGAGCCGCAAGCGCAGCCGGTTACTTTGGATATAGACGATGACAAGGCCGCCCAGTTGCTCGCCGCAATGGAAGAGCTTAAAGCTTCGCTCGGCGTAGTTACGGACGCATCCGATGTCGCTAGTGCGCTCGGTGCTATCCGCGGCAACTACGTCGAAATATCCGAAAAGCTCGTCGATATTTCCGAAAAAATTCAGCAGCCCGTTTCCGTTCAAGTCGATTCGGAAGCGCCTGCAATGTCCGATGAGGAAAGACAACAGGCGCTTGACGACCTAGCTTACATTCGCGCTAAGCTCGACGAACACGACGAGTTCATCAACCAGATAGGCGACATCCGTGCGGATATAGTCAGCTTGAATGCACAATCCGAGGTTGTCGACCAGACGGAGCAAATAAATTCGGTTATTGCCGAAATCAACGCTCAGTTTGATAAGCTGTATGAAGACATTTCCAATGTGCTTATCGAATCGGAGTCCAATATCATTGCTCGCATGGGCGAGAACGGCGAAAACAACACGCTCGATCTTATCGAGGCCGCAAAGAGCGAAATACTCGCAGAAACGCAGGCTATAAGAGACTCGTTGCTAACCGTTTCCGAAAATTCGTCGGCGCCGCTTCTTACCGACTCGGTAGAGCAGCTTCGTGCCGATATTGCCGCATTCTCCGAGCTCATCACGAGCAACACCGACGTGGCTACGGCGGATAGGCTTAAAATACTCGACGATGTAGCTTTCTTGCGTGAGCAAGCCGAGCTTGCGCTCACGGAGAGCGAGCAGGCCGAGGCGGCTGCAACTTCTGCCGACGGCGATAAGATGATCGGGTATCTCGAAGATATCTCATCGCAAGTAACTAATCTCGCCACCGTTGCGGAAGACGTACTGTCAACCAAGGAAACGGTAGGCGTCATTAACGAAAACTTATCGGTCGTATCCGATAACATTATGACGGTTGCCGACAATATGACGGCGATCAACAATAATATATCGGCGGTCGCCGACAGTGTTACGGCACTCGGTGACAGTGTTGCGACACTCGGCGATACGGTCAGGCCCATTGCCGAAAATGCGCTTGCTTCACGCGACGCGGCGACAGCAGCGCTGGACGCAATAACTCCCATCGCAGAAGATGTGCTTGCTTCACGTGATGCGGCGACAGCAGCGCTGGACGCGTTAACGCCGATCGCAGAAGACGTGCTTGCTTCACGCGACGCGGCAACTGCGGCACTCGACGCATTAACGCCCATAGCCGAACAGCTCAATGTCATTATCGACAGACTCGATTCGGCAAATACCGCACAGGATTTTGCGGAAGAGGGTGAAAATGCCGAAAATGAGGGCGCGACGGCAATTATGTCCGATGAGGAATTGGTCGAGCTTAAAGACGCGCTCAATACTATTCTCGACACACTCCCGTTGTTCCCGCAAGCGGATGACGTAGTTACTATACGCGACAACACGTACTCCATTCTCGATACACTTGCGCTCATGCCGCAATCGGAAGACGTATCTGTCACACGCGACAATGTTTCGGCAATGCTCGATATATTGACGTCGCTTTCCGACAGTATCGACGCTGTTCTCGGTACAGGTGGTAATCAGCAGGTCGCAGAGGATATTACGGCGCTTCGCGAGGCTGTCGACGCCACGAGCGAGGACGTTAAGTTCATTCGTCAGAAATTGGAAGAGACGCCGCAGTCCGAAGATCAAATCGAAGACCTTGCGAATATCATGCAAGATCTCGGTCTTGTCCTCGACAAGATAGAAGAGTATGAGCGTACCGCTGTTGCCAATAAACAAGAGATTATCGAAGCCGTAAGCGGTATAAGAGAAGAAGTACACATCAGCACGCTCGACGAGACAATGTCTGCGGAGGGCATGGACGCCGAAACGCGCGACGCGCTTGTAGGCGAGATTGCGGATATTCGTGAGCGCCTTGTAAATATCGAGAGCGCTACGCAAGCGGTCAGCGAGCTTAACGCCGTATCGCTTGACGGTATCAGCGAGAAAATCGCAGAGCTTCAAGCCGCGCTCGAAGAACGCGTAACTTCGGCGGAGCCTGCGCAAGCAGTAGACTTGTCCGGCGAAAACATGCAAGCCCTTATCGAAGAGCTTTCGGCTATTAAAGAAAAACTCGATGCCGGTACCGAATACGACACAGTCGAGGAAATTCTTGCGCTTCGCGAAGATGTCAAAGCCGCTCGCATAGTCGATCAAGACGAAATATCGAGCGAACTCGAAGCCATCAAGAACGAGCTTGCCTCCATTTCTTCGGGCAACATTCTCGATGAGATTCGTGCATTGCGCGAGGACATAGTCAATCTTCCCGGCGGCGACGGTGCATCCGCTCCGACCGAAGGCGAGATCAATCTCGTACTCAACGAGATAGTGTCTTTGCGCGACGAAGTGTTTGCTTTCAAAGACGAAGTACTCAATGCAACCGCAGATATCAATCCTCAGCAGACAGGCGAAGAGACGGAGCATGTCGAGGGCGACGAAATCAATACGATTCTCGACGAGCTTACGGCATTGCGTGCCGATCAGACCGCGCTCACCGACAATCTCGACGAGCTCAAAGACATGATCAGCCGCAGAACGAGCATTTCTCATGCCGAAGGCGAAGCACAAGATGGTGCTAATAATGCCGAGGGTGAGCTCAATGTCGTTCTCGATGAAATCATCAATCTTAAAAACGATATAGTCAGAATAGAAGAAAGTGTTGGCAGCGACAGACTCAATGCAATTTCCGAACAAGTGGATGACATTCGCGCCATCATAGAAGAGCTTCGCGGAGTCGAATCCGCAGAGAGCGCGGTGGACGAGCAAGCCGTTGCTGTTGACCTTACTCCCATAATGGAGCAATTCGAAGCGGTCAACGCCGCCCTCAACGATATTAGGCTTAACCGTGAAGTGGTCGGAGCAGGCGTCGAGAATGACGTGGTGCAAAGCACGCTTGACGAGCGTTTCGATGAGCTTCGTGACGATATCGACGATATCAAGCAGACGATAGAAGACCTTGCCATACCGCAACAAGATTATTCCAACGAAATTGCGGAGCTTCGCGCGGAAATCGCGGAACTCAAAGCAGAGAACGAACAGCTCAAACAGGCGAGCGCCGATGCGCTCGGATCGGATATTGCCGAGCTCAAAGACCTTGTACGCAATATGGCGCTTTCGTTTACTCCTGCCGCCGCGACTGACGACAGCGCGTATACCGCGCTCATTGATGAAATTCGCGGTCTCAAAGAGCAGGTCGCCGCAACGGCGCAACAATCGCTTGCGGCTACTTCCGGTGCTTTGAACGAAGAGACTTTGCAGGCAATACGCGACGCACTCAACGCTCAACCCGAAGAGCAGGTATTTGCCGATGAGCTTGCGGAAATACGCGACGAAATCGCACAGCTTCGTTCGCTCACCACTTTGACGGCAGAGAACGGAAGCAGTGCGGAAGTTGCGGCAATGCGCGACGAGCTTGCCGAACTCAAAGAGATGCTTTCGGGCTCCGGTCACTTAATGGGTGTTGCCGAGGACCTTACCGCTATCAAGAGCGATGTTCAGACCTTGAAAGAAGAGCCTGACCTCGGCGTTATGAACGAGATTCTTGCGCTTCGCGACGAGTTCCAATCCTTGCGCGAGCAGATTGAGGATGTCAAGCGCATAGCAGGT
The DNA here is from genome assembly GCA_022508445.1 of Clostridiales bacterium. Lineage (GTDB taxonomy): Bacteria > Bacillota > Clostridia > Christensenellales > Pumilibacteraceae > Anaerocaecibacter. Next base: position 53,968 of record JAFLVG010000004.1, read on the forward strand.
GAAACGAATAGAGAGGCTGACGATTCGCTCATGAACGAGGTTCAGTCTTTGCGCGATCAGCTGTTTGCCATCAGCATGGCCAATGTGAACGATCCTGCGTCCGGTGAGTCCAATTACGAGAGCTACAACAATATAATACTCGACGAGATTGCATCGTTGCGCGACCAAGTCAACACGGCAGGCAGTTCAATCGATTTGTCCGCCGTAACCGACGAGTTCAACGAATTGAAAGCCACGCTCGAAAAGCGCGAGGCAAAATACGACGAGCTTGCCGCGCGCGTTGCTCAGCTCAATAACAACACGGCAAACGACAAGATTCTCGAAGAGCTTGCAAGCCTGCGCACCGATATGGCTAACCAACGCGACGCAGACTTGACGACGCTCAACTTCATGTCCGAAATGGCGCATCTTGTGGAGCGGCAGAATCAATACCTCACAGAAAATGCCGGAACGAATATCAGCGACGAAATAGAAAGCCTCAAAGCCGAAATTGCGTCGTCCGATGCAGTTGCCGAAGAGGTGGCAAAGCTACGCGAGATTATGACTCAATCGGGTAATTCCTCCGATAACGATACCATTTTGAACGAGCTTGCCGAATTGCGCGAAGATTTACAACGCGAAAAGCCGAGCCGTGGCAACGAGCTCATTCTCGACGCAATCGAACGCCTCCGCAACGAAGTAACAATGATTGCAGAGCGCGAGCAAGCTCGCGATATGCAATCGGATGCCGGACTTTCCGACTCGCTGTCCGATTTAAGAGAACAGCTCAACGAGATTGCAGGCATTGTAGAGCCGACGGAAAAGAAGCATGCGACGGAAAAATCGACCGTGAATAAGCCTGCAACTGGCGCAAAACGCGGCAGAAAACCCGGACCGAAGAGCAAGTCAAACGCCGCGGCTAATAGAGCTTCCACCGCAAGCAAATCCACAACGGGCGCAAAACGCGGCAGAAAGCCCAAGGCGCAAGCCGAACCTGTTGCCGTAATGCCCGAAGTAAAGACCGAACCGTCTGTTACGGATTTAGACGCACAGATTGATGAGCAGTTGGCTTACCTCGGCGGTGACGACGAAATGTCGCTCAACCTCCAAGCCGTGACCACGGCAGACGCCATGGACGTTGCAGACAAGCTCGCAAAGCAAGTCGCAAACAAGCTGATAATGGAACAGCTCGTGGAACAGCTCGGCGACGGCGGTGTCAGCGAGGAACGCGTCGATGAAATTCTCCGCGACATCCTTCCGCAAGAGTTCACTACGATAGCGGAAACCGAAGCGTCCGATAAAGTAAGACGTCTTGCAAATCAACTTGTACTCGATAAGCTTCGTTCGCGCCTGAACGCTCAACGCACTTCCGATGACGACGAAGAATAATAATGTAGACTAATAAAACAGCGTACCGAACAAAACGGTACGCTGTTTTTGTATGAGAAATATTAAATAATTTTTGACAGCGCGATTTTCCCGGATTTCTCCGAAGGGCAGAAAACGCTCGCAAGCTCATTTCAGTCGAAACGACGAATGATTAGATTTTGCACTGTTTAGAACGCCGTTAAAGCAATTACACTTGTAACGCAATTTTTCAGGTGGAACGTAAAACCGCGTGCCTCGGTAAATCAAAGCCCAAAAATAATAGCGTTAAAGCAATTA
>JAFLVG010000004.1:55711-120258 GCA_022508445.1 Clostridiales bacterium
GCGTGCCTCGGTAAATCAAAGCCCAAAAATAATAGCGTTAAAGCAATTACACTTGCAGTGTAACTATTCGGGTGTAACGCAAAACCGTGTACCTCGGCAAACACACGACGGTTAAAAGTAGGGGAACGCATGAGCATACCTTCACATATACTATCAAAGAAAGAGGAATGCTTATGCAAAAACTGGTCATAGACGGTGGAAAGCCTTTGCAAGGCGAAACTGTTATACAGACGGCAAAGAACGCAGCACTGCCTATTATTGCGGCGTGTATACTTACCGACGAAGCAGTAGTAATCGAAAATTGCCCGAAACTGAAAGACATCGACGCGATGCTCGATATCGTCAAGCATTTGGGCTGTAAAGCGGAGTTTAACGGTAACGACTTGACGGTATGTTGTCGCGACATCGAGCTAAACGTCATAAATTCGGATCTGACGGGCAAACTGCGCTCGTCGATATTTATCATGGGCTCAATTCTTTCGCGGTGCAGAAAGGCGTACATAAGCCATCCCGGTGGGTGCGAGATCGGACTTCGCCCAATAGACTTACACATCTCGGGGCTGAAAGGTCTGTCGGTAAAGATAATGGACGATTGCGGCGTTATATGCTGCGACGGCTCGGAAATGAAGAGCAATATAATAAATCTCGATTTCGCATCGGTAGGCGCGACGGAAAACCTCATGATGGCGGGCGCGCTCCTAGAAGGCGAAACAGTGATAGTCAATGCCGCACGCGAGCCGGAGATTGTCGATCTTGCCGAGTTCATCAACGCAATGGGCGGCAAGGTGTCGGGCGCAGGCGGATCGGTCATAAGCGTTGTCGGTGTGAAAAAATTACACGGTTGCAGATACAGACCGATACCTGATAGAATCTGCGCCGGCACAGTGCTTGCAGCAGTTGCGGCAACAGGCGGTGACGTAACAATCAAAAACGTGGTTCCGGAGCACATCTTCGGAGTTACCGAACGCCTGAAAAAAACGGGCTCGCGGCTTGCCGTGCACGGCGACTCGATGCGGATAACAATGACGAATAGACCGAAGCCGCTACATAAGCTCGAAACTAATGTGTATCCTGCGTTCCCGACCGATATGCAGCCGCAGTTCTGCGCATTCCTGACGCGTGCGACAGGTAGCTCGGTGATTGTGGAAAACTTATTTGAAAGCCGATTCGGGTACACGTCCGAACTCGTAAAAATGGGCGCGAACATCACCGTCAAGGATAGGATAGCCGTAGTAAACGGCGTACCTAGCCTTCACGGCGCTTCGCTTCGCGCCAGCGACCTCCGCGGCGGCGCGGCGCTCGTCATTGCCGCGCTTGCGGCGGAAGGAAGATCGGCAGTGTTCGGAACCGAGCATATCGACAGGGGATACGAGAATATAGAGCGCACATTCGGTGAGCTTGCGGCTACTATACATAGAGTGCAAATATAAACGCGGAGGAAGTCCGACTCCGGGTATCGCGACAAATTTATTATATAAACACTTGATTTTTAAGATAGTGTTTGATATAATTTATTTATGCGGAACAAGAGGCTTATCGTTTTATTAAGTATCGTGGTGACGATCGTGCTTGTCATTGTGGCATGCGGCGCTACGTTTCTTGTTCGCGATATCGACGCGTACAGCTATTACGGCGACGTAGAATACAACGGCGTGAACTACGACGATTTAGTAGTCAAGGCGTCCGGAATAAAGAAGAACAGCTCGATATTTTTTCTTGATGAAAAAGCGGTCAAGAACAGAGTGGAAAATGCGTTTGCCAATATTCGCGTAGTCAACGTCGAGCGCAAGTTCCCCGACAGAGTGTCTATAAACTACGTAATTTACGAAAACTCGTTCCAATACGAGCGCGGTGGAAAATATTATCAATGCTATTCGTCGGGCAGAATCGGCGGATCGAGCGAGCGCAAAATGAGCGGTTATTTTACGCTCAAACCCAAAAACGCTACGTCGACTCGCGAGGGCGAGTATTTTCAAGGCTCCGGCGGATACGACCGCAAAGCCGTTGTAGCGTTTATTAAGTTCATGTATTCAAAAGGTCTTAACGACAGGCAGATAAACGAACGCATAGACTTTGTGGATTTGACGCGCGACGGATACATCTACATCCGCACAGCCGCCGGATGCTCTATCGAGCTTCACGGCGAGCTATCCGAGTTCAATAAGCTTATCGAGCGCGGGTGGAACATATTTGCCGATCCCAATCCCGATTCTCCGGTTACGTCGCGCACGTCCGGCTTGATACAGGTGTATATACTCAAACTTAACGGCAAGCTTCAAAGTACATACATCGGCGTCGGCAAGGAGTTCGGCAAGAACGAGGACGGTACGGTAAAGCATTATTCCGACGAAACCTATTACGCAGAGTATTACTCGCGCAATGCGTAACCGATAGGTGGGATGCGCGTGACTTCACGAAGTCTACTTGACAAACGTATATATGTAATGTATAATCATTATTAGTATAAATAGAGGTTATGTTTTGAAACAAAGCGTTGCGATATTTGATTTCGGCACGAGCAAGATAACCGTTTTGGTCGGTCGCCGAGGCATCAATGACTCGATATGTATAGACGGTATCGGCAGGTGTGAATACGCCGGATATTCGGGTGGGAAGTGGCTTGACGCAGAACGGCTCGCTTCCGCCGTTTCTCATGCCATTTCGAGTGCGGAGAGCAGTGCGCGTGTGCAATTGGACAAGCTGTACATCGGCGTACCCAATGATTTTTCGTTATGCAGAATAAACGATGCCGCAATCTCGTTGAGCAAAAAGCGCAGAGTAACCGAGCAAGACGTAATCGCATTGCGCGACAGCGCAAATCTTTATGAAAACGATCCCGATTGGACGGTTATCAATATTCAACCCATATATTTTACGCTCGATGACGACCGTAAGCTCGTAGAGCCGGTCGGAATGACCTCCACCAAGCTCGGCGGCAGTTTGTCATACCTGCTCGCGAGAAAGGACTTTATAGAAATAGTGGACGCGGCGATAAACTCCGCAGGCATAGCCGAAACCGAATATGTGTCTTCGTCACTTGCCGAAATTCTGTTCTTGTTCGATGACTACAAGCGCGATAACTGCGTCATGTTAGCGGATGTCGGCGCAATCGGAACCTCGCTTTCGATAGGTCGCGGCGACGGCGTGTGTAGGCAGTATTATTTTTCGTGGGGCGGCGCGCGCATTACGAGCGCGATAGCCGAAAAGCTCGGAATATCTCCGAAAGAAGCAGAACTTTTAAAGCGTCAAGTAATTCTTTCATTGGAGCCGGATTACGTTCCGACCGAAGATACAGAGCCTATCTTAATGCAGACCGAGTACGAAGTAGAGATAGACAACGAAATCAAAACGTTCGATGTTTCTCAAACAAATTTAATAGTTCGATTGGAAATAGAGCGGCTTGCGCGGTACATCGAAAAAGCGCTCAAAAACTGCGATTACGACTATCCGGAGTTTACGCCGCTTTCGATAACAGGCGGCGGACTAAATTATATTCGTGGCGCGGCGGAATATCTTTCCGAATGCCTTAACCGCGAAGTGAACAGGGTAGAATCGTCGCTTCCGATGCTTGACAGACCGCAATTGTCGTCTGCGCTCGGGCTCTTGGACATGGTGCTTTCGAGTGAACAGCCGCCGAGCGGACTTATTGACAGATTCAGACGTTGGCTTTCCAAACGATAAACGAATTAAAGGAGTAAAAGACAATCATGACATTCGAAAACGTGCGTAACAGCGGTAATTCCGCCGCATCGGAAGAAAATACCTCGCCCGTAAAGGTTGTAATTATAGGCGTAGGCGGCGGTGGCAGTAATGCCGTGGACAACATGATAGCCGCAGGCGTTAATGTCGATCAATTCATGGCAATCAATACAGACCGTCAAGCACTTCGCGTGTCAAAGGCTAAAAAGCGCGTGCAGATCGGTTCTAACATAACCAAGGGCTACGGTGCAGGCGCTAACCCCGAAAAAGGCCGTTTGGCGGCGGAGGAGTGCCGCGAAACGCTCACTAACCTCATCAAAGATATGGACTTGGTGTTTATCACCGCAGGCATGGGCGGCGGCACCGGTACAGGCGCCGGACCTGTCATTGCCGAGATTGCGCACAACCTCGGCAAACTGACGATTGCTTTCGTGACAACGCCGTTCAAGTTCGAGGGCGAAACGCGCATGCGTAACGCGCAAATGGGCATTGCAAAATTGCGCGAATTCGTCGATTCGATAATAATCGTTCCAAACGAGCGGCTCGCGAGCGTCGCGAAGGACATGACCACGCAGGACGCTTTCAAGTATGCGGACGATATCCTTCGCCAAGGCGTACAAGCAACGACCGACCTTATTGCAAACCCCGGCAGGATTAACGTCGACTTTGCGGATATACGCACCATCCTCGAACACGGCGGTGATTCCATTATGGGCATCGGTAGGGCGAGCGGTGCTAACCGTGCTATCGAGGCAGTCAAAAAAGCCGTCAATAACGCAGTTCTCGATACTTCCATTGAGGGCGCGACGCGCGCTATCGTAAATATCGAGGGCAGAGAAATCAAGATGGACGAAGTCTCGCAGGCCGCCGATCTCGTAAAGGACATCTGCGCGAAGGACGCCAATATAATATTCGGCCACGCGATTGTTCCGTCGCTCAAAGACGAAATGCAGGTCACGATTATTGCGACGGGCTTTAATAAATCCGCGCCTGCCGCGCCCGCGCAACAACAAGCTCAAAGAATGGCACAGCCGCAAATACAGCAGCAAAATTACGTCGCGAACAATATGTACGGACAACAGGGCGGATATCAGCAACAGCCGCAAAACGTATATGGCCAGCCGCAGAATGGTTACGCGCAGCGCAATGTGCAACAATCGTTTTTCAATCAGCAACCGCAGCAACAGCCGCGCAGAGTAGAGAATAACGGATATGTCAGTCTTGACGAAGATAACGATAATTCCTGGCTTCAAAAGCTCAACAACAGAAAATAGACACAAATATTAACGCACAATGACGCCCGTTCGGGCGAGGTGTAAAAATTTTAAGTAATAACCCGACTGCAACAGCGGTCGGGTTTCACGTTTAATAAGGGAAGTCGGTTTTATTATTTTAATTTAGCTTTGCTATTGCCATGTATTTTTTGACAAACTCGCCTTTGGCATTTGTATAACCGTCTCTGTCGTGCTCGAACTTTTTCCATAATCCGAGTTTAAGAGCTTCGTACTCTTTGGCAATTTCGTTGTGCGTATTCAAATAATCCCGAAAGTAAATTTCGTCGTTATCGCCATTGTGCCGCAAATGCAGGTGAAAAACCTTTTTGGCAAATCCGTTTTCGGTATAGCCTTTGTTTAATGAAATGCGATTTTCATCTTCACGCATTTTGATATAGCCGCTATTAATGAGATTTGCCGCAATATCCGTTAAATTACCGCTGACCTCTACAAGAATATCCACTATCGGCTTTGCCCAAATCCCTTTAACTGCGGTGCTTCCGATATGATTGATAACGGCGTTTTTTGGCAGTATCTTTTTGAGCTTGTCGGCTTCTTCCGCATAGTATTCTGCCCAGCAATCATCATGCTCTGTCAACACGATGGGGAAAAGCTCCCATAATTCTTCAAGCGTCATCTCACAAAGTTTCTTGCCCATAACTAACTCGTTTAGTCGGATTTTTCGTACAAACATTTTACCATAAATCAGGCAGAAAGACAATAGCATAAAGAATATTATTACGCACAGTTGTTTCCGTACAATTAGAAATCCATATCACAGCACATTTATATGAATGCCGCTTATGCATGAAGAGCGTAACGGCGCTTTGCGGTTTTGACAAAATCGGTGTTAAATTCGTAAAAACTCTTTACCGATTCGACACAAACGGAAAGACAACGGCGAAAGCATTTGATACAATATCGTCATGTACATAGAGTTTGTTATTGCCGATAATTTCTTGCTGACTTATCTTGCAGGCTCTTCGGCAACGCGTTTATGTCGAAATAAGGTCAACGTTTGGCGGCTTATAGCGGCGGCGACGGTCGGCACCGGCATAGCCGTGCTTTACCCGTTTTTGCGCGGCGGCATATTTGCGGAGCTCGCGGTAAAGATATCGCTATACCTTGTTCTGTGTGTGATAATGTTTTACAAGACAAACCGCGCGTTTGTAGCGAGCTTGATGTTTTTGGGCAGTACGTTCGCATTCGGCGGCGCGAGCTACGCACTCGGGCTTATTCTGTATTCAAGTGCGGCACGTGCCGACGCGTTCACGCGCAAGTGTCCGTTGTTTCTCGTTCTCGGCACGGGCGGCGCGGTGTACGTGTGTATTCGGTATTGCATTAAGCGTATGCGCCTACCGCGTGCAAGGGCGCCGTATGAGTACAGCACTGACGTTGAAATATTCGGCATGCACATTAAGTTCGCCGCATTTTTAGACACCGGCAATTGCGTGTTCGATAGCCGCACCGGATTGCCGGTCGTGATAACCGATGTGGAAAGCTTTGCGGCAAAGCTTGACGGCGCGGCGGCGATTGAGTTTGCAAAGAGCCTGCCGACAATACGCAAGATAGCCGCAAAAACTCATGGCGGAAGCACAGAGGTTTACATATTAAAGCCTACAAAGATAACGGTCTATTCGGACAGGCTCGGGCATAAAATAAATGCAATGATAGGACTTGTCGGCGGGCAGAGCAAAAGGTTTTCGGCGGAGCATGAAATGCTGCTCAATCCTGCGGCGCTATCGGAGGGAGTATGATTTTCGGAAGAATCTTACAAGCTATAAAGCGCGCGTTGTCGGTTTTGCCGGACGACGAATGCGATTTGGAGTACATAACTTCGGGCGACGGGCTTCCGCACCCGCTCGAACCGCAAGAGGAGGCGGCGGCGCTCGCACGGCTCAAAACCGATCCGGCGGTCAAGACATTGCTTATCGAGCACAATTTAAGACTCGTGGTGTACATCGCGCGAAAGTTCGACAACACGGGCGTAGATGTCGAGGATTTGATATCTATCGGCACTGTGGGGCTGATTAAAGCTGTCAATTCGTTCGATACCGACAAGAACATCAAGCTCGCCACATACGCTTCGCGCTGTATAGAAAACGAGATACTCATGCACCTTCGAAGGGTGGTGCGGCTTCGCGCCGAGGTGTCGCTTGACGAGCCGCTAAACGTCGATGTGGACGGAAACGAACTTGTCATGGCGGACATTCTCGGCACCGATCCGGATACGGTTGGAAAAGAACTCGAAAACGAAGCCGAATGCAGACTGCTGAACGATGCGCTCGAAAGACTGAATAAGCGCGAACGGTCGATAATGCAAATGCGGTTCGGACTCGGCGGCGCGAACGAAAAAACGCAAAAGGAGGTCGCGGACATTCTCGGCATTTCGCAGTCGTACATCTCGCGGCTGGAAAAGAAGATTATATACCGACTTAAAAAAGATATAAGTAAGGCATTGCAAGCATAATCGCGCTAAAATAAAAGGATTTTTTACCGACGGGCAAAAAATCCTTTTTAATTGTGGTATTTGGGAGGTAAAATTCATTCCGCGACTTTACTGTGAATGGTCGCTATTGCAGTTTTTTCGAGGCGGCTGACCTGCGCTTGTGAAATACCTATTTCCTTACTGACTTCCATTTGCGTCTTGCCGTCGTAAAAGCGCATCATCAAGATTTTGCGCTCGCGTTCTCCGAGCTTCGATACGGCGTCGTCGATATCGATTCTGCTCAACCGATTCTCGTCAACGTCATCCGCGAGCTGATCCATTACGAGTACAGTGTCGTCGCCGTCGTGGTATACCGGCTCGAACAGCGAAATCGGATCGGAAATCCCGTCGAGCGCATACACAACGTCGGATATGGGTAAGTTGAGCGCGGCGGCGATGTCTTCGAGCGAAGCCGCGTCGCCGGTATCGTGTTCTATTTGCTGACGCGCTTGTAGCGCGTGATAAGCAGTGTCGCGCACCGAGCGCGATACTCGAAGCGGTGAACAGTCACGCATGAATCTTCGTATTTCACCGATAATCATCGGCACGGCGTATGTGGAAAAGCGCAGATTATAAGACACATTGAAGTTTTCCATAGCTTTAATGAGTCCGATACAGCCGACCTGAAATATGTCGTCCACGCTCTGTTTCTTTTGGGCAAAGCGTTGTGTGACCGAAAGCACAAGGCGGAGGTTTGCCATAATAAACAGCTCGCGTGCCGCTTCGTCGCCGTTTTGCGCTTTTGCTATCAGTTCCATCATTTCCTCGTGAGTGAGCTTGGGTAGAGTGGAAGTGTCAAGACCGCAGATATCTACTCTTGTTTTCATAACGCCTCTTCTAAAAGTATTTCCGTCGTTTTTCGGGCGGTATGAATTAAGTTTGGGAAACTATCGGCGGCAATATTCGCCGTGCGCGCAATCGCGAGCGCGTTATAATGCATAAAATGTCGAAATCGTCGGCTATTGCCAAAAAAGTATTGTCAAAACCTGCGTGACGCGCATATACAAATGCTATGGAAAGTGAAATGTCGTATTGCGAACTAAAACGCCGAGAGGTCATCAACGGTAGCGACGGTCGGCGCATGGGGCATATTATCGACCTTATATTTACGGTCGACAGCGGAAAGATAAAAGGCATCATATTGCCTTACGGCAAACGCGGTGTATTTTCCAAGTCGCAAGATCTTTTCGTGCCGTGGCAGTGCGTGCAAAAAATCGGCGAGGACGTCATTCTCGTCGAGATACACGATCTCCCGTCGGGAATGCCGACATGCGTTTCATCCGACAAGCGCGAGAGACTGCCGGAGCCGCCTCCGCCGCCTCCGCCGTCCAAAAAGAACGGCGGACGCAATTGCGACGGCAAATGCGAAAAGTGTATGCTTTTTGATTGCGCTTCCCGTTGGGCAATTGCAGAGTGATCTAAAAAGTCTTTATCCATTCATACCGAGCACAGTTTAGGGATCTATGCGAAGCCGCATTATTCTTTATTCATGCGGATAAAACGGCGTCAAAGTAATTATTATTGAAGTACAATTACTCGGGTGCAATGCCAAACTACCCACCAAAGCAAACACACAACGGTTAAAAAACTTTTTCAAAAGAAGTATGGAGTAGACAAACAATAAAATATGTGATATAATCATTCATAATACCGAGAGGAAAAACGTATTATGAAATGTATCTATTGCGGCAACGACGAAAGCAAGGTAGTGGACTCGCGCTCAACTGACGAGGGCAACAGCATTCGCCGTCGCAGGGAGTGCTTGCAGTGCGGCAAGCGGTTTACTACCTACGAGGTGATTGAATCGACGCCTGTGCTTGTGGTCAAGCATGACGGCACGCGCCAGCAATTCGATCCGCTGAAAGTAAAAAGCGGAATCATAAAAGCGTGTGAAAAACGTCCTGTGTCCATGCACGACATCGACGCGTTGGTGGCATCGGTCGAGAAGCGCGTGTACAATTCGCTCGAACAAGAGATATCTTCCAAAAAGATAGGCGAGCTCGTCATGGAACAGCTCAAAGAACTCGATCAGATAGCGTATGTGCGTTTTGCTTCGGTGTACCGCGACTTCCGCGACGTGACGTCGTTTATCGAGTTCATCAACGCGTTCAAGTAGGTGGTATGACGCTTTTCGATTGCAATACCGAAAGTGCGGGCGTTGTCGGCGCAATACGCGGCGATCTCGAAACGCACAGACGTCTTGTCGATATGGGACTTCTCGGCGTGGAATATCTTGTTCGCGCCAAAAAGAAACAATCGCTACTGTCCGATTTCGGCTCGCAGTTTTCCGCAGTCGTGCAATCGTCAGTCGCCGAGCAAATCGAGGTGATCGAAAACCGTCCATGAAAATCGCGTTGTGCGGAAACCCTAACGTCGGCAAAACGACGCTGTATAACAGACTTACACATTCGGACGCGCCGGTCGGCAATTGGCACGGCGTCACCGTGGACGTTCGCACGAAAAGCATCGGAGCGGACATGCTCCTTTCCGATCTTCCGGGCGCATACTCATTGACCGCGCGAACGGCGGAGGAGCGAATAACGCGCGACAAAATTCTTTTCGGCGGATACGACGTCATAGCGTATGTCGCAGAAGTAAACAATCTTCGTCGCAATCTGTATATGTTTATGCAGATATTGGAAGCCGGGAAGCGCGCCGTTCTCATTGTTAACATGATGGACGAGGCCAAGGGCAAAGTGGATTTGGAGCGGCTTTCAAAGCGGCTTGGCGTAAGGGTTATAGGGACATCGAGTAAAAGCGAAAACCCAAAGAATAAGATAATCGAAGCTGCGATTGCGGCTGAAAAACATCAAGCGGTAAAACCCGAATACCTAAAAGAGCCGTGGCTCGTGTCGCAAGCGAACAGCATAAAAACAAAAGCCGAACGCGCGGGGCTTTCTCCCGAGTTTGCCGCGCTCAAAATTGCGGAGCGCGACGCAGAGATCATTCGCGCTTTGGGAGTCGATAGCGAAAGGCAGTGCGAGAGTGGATGTTCTTCTTGCTCCGATTGCGCTACCATAGACATAGATACGCCGGCAAGATTGCGGTATCGGTATATAGACATTTTACTCGACGGCGCTGTGGACAAGCCTAAAATAAGCGAAAGAACGCGTAAAATCGATAGGATAGTACTCGGCAAGCTCGCGCTCCCCATATTTTTGGCGGTAATGGCGGCGGTGTTTGTGATAACGTTCGAGGCAGGAAAGCCGCTGTCCGATTTGCTTGTCAGGCTTACCGAAATGATAAGCGATTCGATACGCCAAGTAGACATGACGGAATGGGTTTCGTCATTGCTGTGCGACGGAATAATTTCGGGTGTGGGCGCCGCGCTTGCGTTCATGCCGCAAGTTGTAATACTTTACCTTTTGACGGCGCTTCTTCAAGACAGCGGTTATATGAGCAGAGTAGCGTTCGTAACCGACGGATTTTTCAAAAAGTTCGGATTGAGCGGACGCGCGGCATTTTCGGTTATATTGGGGCTTGGCTGTTCGGCGACCGCGGTACTCACAACGCGCGGCATTGCCGGCGACAAGGCAAGGCGACGCGCGGCGTTCGCTACTCCGTTCTGCCCGTGCAGTGCAAGGCTCGCAGTATTCACAGCTTTATCGGCATATTTCGGTTTTACGGGGCTTGCCGTTGCGGCAATGTACATCTTGGGCTTTGCCGCCGCGCTCGTCGTACTCAAAGTCATGCAGGCGCTGTCAAAGAGGACGGGCGGAGAGGACGATTGCCTTATCATGGAAATGCCGCCGTACCGCGTTCCGCAAATGAAGCGAGTACTCGGCGTAGTCATGCGCAACGTACTGTCGTTTATAGCAAGGATAGGCTCCGTCATTCTCGGCGTAAACGTAATAATGTGGGTGCTGTGCAATTTCTCGATAGCAAACGGATTTACCGGCGGAGAGCAAACGAGCATAATGCGCACATTTTCCGGCGTAATAGCGCCCATATTCGCGCCGCTCGGCTTCGGCAATTGGCGCGCCGTCACAGCTTTGATTTCGGGCGTTGCGGCAAAAGAAACGGTTATATCGGTAATAGCGACACTCGGCGGCATGAACGCCGTTTTCGGATCGAGGCTTGCGGCATTGTCGTTTATGATATTCACATGCCTGTATGTGCCGTGCATAGCAACGCTTTCCGCGCTCGCAAAGGAGAGTGGGTTAAAGAGCGCGTTCGCATCGGCGGCAACGCATACGATGGTTGCATACGCGGCGTCGCTCGTGTTCTACCGCTCCGCGCTGCTGCTTATAACCGACGCGCGTGTATTTGCCGTCGTATACTCGTGCTTGACAGCTTTGATTATTTTGTGCGTTGTTTATCGCTTCGTGCGAAGGCACAGGGTAAAGCGCGGCGCAGTATAAAGACATAAGATCAATTTCGGAGAGAAAAACCGATGGGAAAAAGAATCGAAATTATTGCCGAAAAAGAAGGGCGCGCGGTGACGTTTTTATCTTCGTCCGTTGCGGGGCTTACACGCGCCAAGGCCGATATTTTAATCAAGAGCGGCGAAGTAAAGGTCAACGGCGCGAGAATCAAGACTAACGCCGTCATTTCGAACGGGGACGTCGTCAGCGTATTTGTACCCGACGAGCTGCAAAAATCGGCGCCGAATATTAAAATCGTATACGAAGATAATAATATCGTGGTGTTTGATAAGCCAAAGCGCGTGGCATACGACGCTTTGCCCGAGCTTTACGGCGCACCGCTTTTTGCCGTGCATAGGCTCGATACGAACACAACGGGCTTGATAGTTTTCGCAAAAACGGAAATAGCGCTCAAAGAGCTTTCGGACGCGTTCAAGGATCGAAGAGTGCAAAAGGTGTATGAGGCGGTAGTATATCCGGCACCGCAAAAGGACAAAGACACGCTCACTGCATACACCAAGCTTTTGCACAATCAAAATCTCGCGCTCGTATCACTTCAACCGAAACCGGGTTACAAGACGATGGTAACCGATTACGAGGTGAAGTGGCGAGGTAACGGCGCGGCGGTGCTTCGTGTGTTTCCGCACACGGGCAGAACGCATCAAATCCGCGCACATCTGGGCTTTGTAGGTTGCCCGATAATAGGCGAGCACAAGTACGGCGCGGTTGGTGTAAGAAAATTCGACGGCGCACCGGACTCTCAAATGCTCGCCGCAGTCGAGCTTACGTTTTTCGGGCTTAAAGGAAAAATGGTGTATTTGAACGGTCGCCAATTTAAAATCGAAAGCGGGTTCGACCTGGGATTTCTGCAAAGCGACGACGTCCGTTAGAATCGGGCATAATATTCTTGTGTAATATAAATAAGAGTTAGAAAAATTTATTGACAAACCTCGTCAAATCTTGTAAAATATAAGATAATGACTATCAAAGACATAAAAGCAGAAGCGCGCAAAAAACTCGCTTTGAACATACATCAGGCAATCGTGCTGTATACCGTCGAGTTTACGGTTCTTGTCACGCTTATTGCTTTGGTAGTTATGTCGTGTGTCAGCCTGGGTGCATATACGCCCGCGGCTATCGTTATGATATGCTACGGCATTGTGCTTTCGCTGATTGCGATTGTCGGCATCGGCATGATTAACTTTGCAATGTCAGATTTTTACCTCGCTACTTATAGGTGCATACCGTACAATGTGCGCAGGCTTGGCGATACTCTTGCGAGGAGCGGAACAACAAAAATACTTCTTATGAGCTTTAAGCGCACATTGTTTGGGTTTTTGTTATTGCTGTGCCTGATTGTTCCCGGCGTTATATATCTAATCCGCACCTCGATGGCGAACTATCTTTTGATAGCAAATCCCAAAATGAAAGCGTCTACCGCGCTCTCCGCGTCCAACAAGGTAATGAGCGGCAAGACGGGCGCATATTTCTCGTTGTGCATGTCGCTTTTTGGCTGGTATATTTTGTGCGTGCTTACGCTCGGACTCGGCTTTATTTTCATTATGCCGTACACCAATCTCGTTAAGGTCGTTTACTATAAGCGCAACCTTCAAGGCGATAAGACTGTTTACAATACGATTGTACAGCCGGTAAGCGACTTTCCTATGCAGCAGCAAGGACAAGCGCCGCAAAACGTCGGTGCGAATGGTGCGCAGCAATCGCAAAATGCAATGCCTGTCCAAGACGGCGTTGCCCCGATAGACAGCCTTGCGGATTACGACATGGTCGATATGAATGCGGCAATGCAGGATTTCGGTACTCCTATGCAATCGGCGGCGGACGTACGCGAAGTCCCGATTACGCCTGTAACGCAATCGAGTGGCACGACTGTCACGCCGTTAGACCTCGCTGTTCCTCAGGCTTCGGCAAATGTCGCCGACGATTTTTCACCCGTAACGCCGCAACCGACACCCGTTGTTGACGAAACGTCCGGACATATGTTGGAAGGGACTAGCATTGTCGAAACCGAGCGCACGCTCACCACGCAAGAAATTGACGCGTCCGACGCGATAAGACAGCACGCGATAGACGAGATGTATTCGCCCTCGGGCGGCAAAAAGCCCGTTAAGGATTATATTAACATTATAGGCAATCAAAGCCCCGACGACTTTTTCTCGGCGGACGACGATTTTGCGCCTGTGCAGCCACAAGCGACAAATCAGTTCGCTCCTGAGACACCGCAAATGGCAAACGCGCAAGAGAGCGCACCTCCGATCAGCGATTCGGACTTCGACGATTTCTTGAAGATGTTCGATATGGAGAGCGCGCAAGGCAAAGACGTTCCGCTTAAAAAGCCGGAAAGAGAAGTGCCGCATGCCGCAGAAAACATCACGCCCGAGCGTGCAAACGCGACAGAACGCCGCACTCCCAATCGTGCTACGGCAGAGCGCCGTACGCCCGACCGCGCCGCTACGGCTGCCAATTTACGCAGGGAAACGCCTAGGCGCGGCACAGAAGAAAGACAGCAAATATCCGATCGTGCGGAACGCATACGCCGTGAACGCGAAGAACGGTTAAATTTAAATAATAAGAAATAGTAGGTCATCTTGAAACAAAAACGCACTTATTCTTTAACCGCAAAAGAGCGCAAAGCAAAGCGCATGGCGGAACAAAACAAACGCAATTCAAAGGTAAATGCCGTAGAGAATAGCGAAACCGTGACGCGCGAATCGGCAGAACGTGCAATGATTTCTTCGCAAAAACGTTCGCGTAGGTCGGCGATTGTAATCGGAGCGGTGTGTCTTGTCGCGATTATTTTGATACTTGTCGCGCTTATTGCGCCCGTCATTTTGTATATCATAAATCCGTATCGCGGTTACAAATCGGTAATAGCGCGGTTTAACCTCTCTAACGACATGGTGCTCGAATTTGTCATCGAAGAAGATAAATACGATACGGCGGCGACCAATTTTATTTTCCTCGCAAAGAACGGCTTTTTCGACAACACGGTGTTTTACGATGCGCAGAACGGCTGGTTGAGATTCGGAGGGTACGAGGCACAGCCTTCAACTACGCTTGCATCATCCAATTCGTACGACCGCACACATCATCATAAAGACAACGTCAAATTCTGCGAAAGATTTGCAGCGTTACCAAACAAATCGTTTACGATGGCAACGCGCAAGTTCGGTTACCGTTTGACGCCCGATAAGGGCGGCACGGAGTCGCGGTTGTTGGAACAAGAAGGTATTTTGGCGTATTTGTATTCCGACACGGCAACTGAGTTCCAGTTCACATACCAAGAGCAAGCTACAAACCAAATCGTCAGTCTCGAAGCCAACGGTACGCAAAAAACTTACGAGCTCAACCCCACAATGGTAGGGCATGCGCTCAACTCCAAAACTATCAAAAACATTAAAGCGATTGCTTCTGCCAATCCTCAGCGCAATCCAAGCATAACAACCGGATATTTATGGACTCCGCCTACGCCCGATATCAAGATCACGAGCGTTAAGGTTTACAACCTCAACAGCTCGAAGTGGCGCGACTTCGATTTCTTGAAATACATGAAAGGTAATAACAGTGAGGGAATCAGGCGCGTGTCGCAATGGATAGACGTCGTTTGAGCGCGTATTCATAGGCATATACGGCGTCAGACTTTGCTCGGCGCTAGGTATAAATCAAGTATAAAATAATTTAAACCGTCAACAATTCGTAGCATGATTATAGGACTTGTACTTTGCGGATTGGTGGCGGTTTTACTGTTTTTCGGAATAGCCGAACAGGTGTTCAAGAGCTTTGGCGTGGCGTATTGGCTCGCGTTCGTTATTGTGGGTGTTCTTATCGGCAGTGCATTTGTGCCGACGTTCACAATCGGCAGGGTGTCGTTCAATATCGCCGGATTTGTCGCGCCGCTACTATTTGCCGCCGTGTTTTTTTCGCTCGCTACAAAAACGCATGAAGCCGGACGTGCGATAGTAACAACGTCCGTAGTTACCGCATTATTCATAGCGATATGGCTACTTATCGAGCCGATAACCAACGATACGGTCACAGTCATCATTATCGGATTCTTATGCGGTGCGATCGGATTTCTTGTAGGCAAGACCAAAATTGCCGCACTTTCCGCGGTGTTTTTGGGCATTCCGATAGGCGAAGTGATTTCGTCTGCGGTCAATGTGTATGTTTACGGCACTCAAATGCGGTTTGGCTCGGCGGCTACATTCGACGCGGTCATCCTTTCCGCCGTATTTGCAGTCGTGCTGTTTGAGGCGATTGCGGCTATCAAGCGAACGATGAACAACAAAGCTCGGGCAAAAGCCGCACTAAATGCCGAAACCGCCGAAGAATTTGACGCCGACGAATACAAAAAGTATTTCGACGAATAGAGATAGTAAAGCCAATATCACGTTATTCCGTGCAAGCCAAACGGATACGTGTGCTACATGCACCGTATATTCTTTTTTGTCATTCCCGAACAAGCGCGAAGCACGCAGTGAAGAATCTTAACCTTATGAAAAGCTGAGATTTCTCGGAGGGCAAGAAATGCTCGGAATGACAAATTAATTATGCGTCATCACCGCACTAATTCCTGTTCGTGCGGAAAGAATGGTGTCAAAGCGATTGTTAAAGCAACGCATTTATTCGGGTGTATACCAAATAAATTCTCATAGTCAACACACGACGGTTAAAATTGTTTACAATAGGTTTGTTTTATGATATAATCGCGGTATGAAACCGACTGTTGCGATTGTGGGCAGACCCAATGTGGGCAAGTCCACTCTTATAAACAGAATAAGCGGAAAGCGCGTTGCTATCGTGGACGACATGCCGGGCGTCACGCGCGATCGGCTGTACGCCGATTGCGAATGGTGCGGCAAGGAGTTTACGCTTATCGACACGGGCGGTATTGACGAAAAAGATGACGATATTTCAATATCGGTAAAGCGGCAGGCGCTTGACGCAGTCGAGCTTTGCTCTGTGGTCGTGTTTGTCACCGATGTGAAACAAGGTGTTCTTTCCGGTGACGATGACATTGCGGACGTACTTAGAAAAAGCAGTAAGCCCGTAGTTTTGGCTGTCAACAAAGCGGATTCGGCAAACCGCGACAACGTTTACGATTTTTACTCGCTTGGGCTCGGCGAGCCTATTCTCATTTCCGCCGAACACGGCTCGGGCGTAGGCGATCTTCTTGACGCAGTGTGTTCACATTTTCAAACCGAATCGGAAACCGACGGGGAAAAGCCGCTTGCAGTCGCGCTCGTCGGCAAGCCCAATGTCGGCAAATCCTCGCTCGTGAACAGACTGCTCGGATACGAGCGCAGTATAGTGTCAGACATAGCCGGCACTACGCGCGACGCTATCGACACGCCTATAACGGTAAACGGCCGCGATTACATGCTCATAGACACGGCAGGAATGCGAAGAAAACGCGACATAGAGCCCAACTCGATTGAGCGGTACTCAGTACTACGCGCAATTGCCGCAATAAAGCGTGCGGACGTAGTTTTGGTTGTTGTAGACGCCACACAGGAAATAACCGAGCAGGACGAGAAGATAGCAGGGCTTGTGCATGAATCAGGCAAGCCGTCGGTAGTTGTGCTGAATAAGTGGGATGCCGTTGAAAAGGACACGTTTACGCTTAAACAAAAGACGGACGAGCTGAAAGAACATCTCGCATTTATGAGTTATTTCAAAAGCATTGCTGTGTCGGCGCTCAGCGGTCAGCGCGTGGAAAAAATACTCGACGAGGCGACAGGCGTTTTCGAGAACGCATCTCGCCGCATATCTACGGGCGTACTCAACGAGCTTATCGGACAGGCCGTCGCGGCCACCGAGCCTACTGCGCGAAAAGGGCGCAAAGCCAAGATTTTTTACGTTTCGCAGCCCGACGTTTGTCCGCCGCTTTTCGTATTCAAGGTGAACGACGAAAACCTGATACATTTTTCATACGAGCGCTATCTCGAAAATTCGCTTCGGCGCGCGTTTGATTTTTCGGGCACCCCGATAAAACTCAAATTCATCGGCAGAGGAGAACAGTAAACTTATGATGATTTCAGTCCTGATGCAAGCGCTTGCCGGTACGCTTGTTGCGCTCGGCGCGTACTTTGTGGGCAATATGAATAACGCGATTTTAATAAGCAGATTAAAGGGCAAAGACATTCGCGAGTGCGGTAGCGGAAACCCCGGCACAATGAACATGCTTCGTACTTACGGCAAGCTACTCGGCGTTTTAACGCTCATTCTCGACGTTTTAAAGGGCGTTATACCTTGTATGCTCGGTTGGCTGTTCATGGGCGGCGGGCAGTTTTTACGCCTCGGTTCGGACAGAATAGGCATGTATGTGGCAGGTATTTGCGCGGTACTCGGACATGTCTATCCTGTGACTATGAAGTTCCACGGCGGCAAGGGTGCGGCGACAATTATAGGCGTGTGCCTTACAATGCAACCGCTGTACACGCTTGCGACTTTTGCGTTCGGCGTGGCGTTCCTTTTGATAACCAAGGTCGGATCGCTCACTTCGTTTATCATTATAAGCGCGCCGCTCACGGTCGAGGGGTTGACGGCGGCGCAAAATCCGCTCGGCATATATTGTTCTTTGATTCTGTTTTCCATGTACGCGTTTAGCTTGTTCGCGCACAGAAGCAATCTCGTAAAGCTGTTCTCGGGTAACGAGCGCCGAGTAATTCTGTTCAAGCAAAAACAAAAAGCCGAGATCGACCGTTCGATAGTTTTCGACGGCGTAACCGTAGCGGAATAGGGAATGATCGCAAATGACGGATATCAAAAAGCGTAAGCGTTACAGCAAACAGAAAAGACATCCGGATACGGTAAAATCCCAAAATGATAGGGACGAAGATAAAGATGTGCCTAATGATGATGACGTCAGCGATTTAATAGTACAGCCGATTGACGCGCCGAAAGGGAAGGATATTTAACTAGCTCTAAAAATCAAATGGATATTATGTACCTCAACGACAAAAAAGCCTTGCTTATAAGCAGGGCTTTTTTGTTGAAAAATTTCGCGTAGCGGTATTTTGACGAGCGGTGGCGCATACATTAAAGCGTATTCAATGTTGTCGGAATAATCGGTAATGCCTGCTCATATAATCAAGTAGGAACCGAGTCGGACGGGAGGTAATATGGAAGAGTACGACGTTTACAATGATATCACGGAGCGGACGGGCGGCGATATTTATATCGGTGTTGTTGGCCCCGTGCGTTCGGGCAAATCTACGTTCATAACTAATTTTATGAACACGTTTGTCATACCGTCCGCAAGCGGCTACGAGCTTGAACGCATGCGCGACGAACTGCCGCAGAGCGCGGAGGGCAAGGCCGTTATGACGACACAGCCCAAGTTCGTTCCGTCGGAAGCCGTGACGGTTACGCTCAACGACACCGCAAAGATATCTGTGCGGCTTGTCGATTGCGTAGGTTACATGGTGGACGGCGCGACCGGACATAAGGACGGCGACGGCGCGCGTATGGTTAAAACGCCGTGGAGTGATAATCCCATTCCGTTTGAACGTGCCGCCGAAATAGGCACTCGAAAGGTCATAGCCGATCACTCGACGATAGGCGTTGTTATGACCTGCGACGGATCTATCAAGACCGAACTGCCGCGCGAAGCGTATGTTGCGGCAGAGGAACGCACGGTAAACGAGCTTAAAGAATTGGGTAAGCCGTTTATTATCGTTCTCAACTCGTCGGTGCCGAGTTCGCAGGAAACCAAAAAGCTCGCCAAAGCGCTGTCCGATAAGTACGGCAATGCTGTCATTCCGCTCAATGTGGCAAGCCTCGGCAAAGCCGACGTCGTCAAACTGTTTGAAAGCGTGCTTTATGAATTTCCGCTTCGCGACGTGTACATCGAGTCGGCGAACTGGATTCGCGCACTCGATAGAAACAATCCGATCGTGGCGGACTTGGTGGAAAAGTCGGTTGCGCTTGCCGCAAGCAAGGCGAAAATGCGCGATTGCAATGCCGCCGATACGCTCGGCGAGAGCGAGTTCTTTGAAAGCATCGAGCTCAAAAGCGTCGAGCTTGCAAAGGGCAGAGCGGTATACTGTGTAAAAGAAAAGGAAGGGTTATTCTACCGCGCACTCAAAGAAGAGTGCGGCGTGGAAATCAACGACGAGTTCGATCTCATGGCTTCGCTCGGCGATCTTGTAAAAGCAAAGCGTTCGTTCGACAAGCTGTCCACCGCGCTCAACGAAGTTGCGGAAACGGGCTACGGTGTAGTAACGCCCACCATGGACGAAATGACGCTTCAAGAGCCGCAGATATTCAAGCAAGGTTCGCGATTCGGCGTAAAGCTCAAAGCGTCCGCGCCCAGCCTCCACATCATGCGCGTTGATATAGAAACGGAGGTTTGTCCCGTCGTCGGCACGGAACAGCAAAGCGAGGATCTTGTGCACTATCTTCTGTCAGAGTTCGAGCAAAATCCCAAAGGCATATGGCAGACAAACATGTTCGGCAAATCTCTCGACAGTCTTGTAAACGAAAACCTCAACAGCAAGCTGTCGTCCATGCCTGCCGAAACGCAAAAGAAAATGCGAAAAACGCTTTCTCGCATAATCAACGAGGGTAGAGGCGGAATAATCTGCATACTGCTGTGATAGGCTTTTATCGCAATATGGCTGTAAACAAAAAACGGAGTGACTTTTCACTCCGTTTTGTATGTAAGTAAATTACCGGTTACGCAACAGTGTCGTTATTGTTGTTATTAAGATCGGCAGTGTTTTCGGCGGTAGGCTGAACGGACTCGGTAGGCTGAGCAGGCGCCGCGGCAAGCTTGATGGGATTGAGTGCAGGGACTACCAGCATTACGCTTCCGATTACGGCAATGACGCCGCCTATAATCGCCATGACAGCGCCTGTTCCGACTTTAAAGCTAACCAGCAATTTAAGTGCCGCCATCAGCTGTTCATCGGTTACGTGGTTGCCCGAAGCTTCTGCCTCTGCCTTTGCCGAAGCCAGAATTATTTTTGACATGCTGTCTTCCACGTCGGATTTGGTGATGATAACCGAAACTATCAAAAGCACAAGTCCGACAACGGATATTGCAAGCGCGACATAGTTAAGCCCTTTTATGTTCTTCTTTTTCTTCTGTTTGACGGATGCGTCTACCGCCATTATTGCAAGGCCCACAAGCAATACCAATAAGGATATAATCATAAACACAGGCGATGCGTCCATAGAATCCCAGTCGGCGTCAAACAAGCTGAGCGAAGCGCTGTATGTTCCGGTGCTTCCGGGTACGGGAATGCGCGAAGTGACATCTACAACGCTTATAAACATAGATACGGCAATAAAACCTATTCCGAATCCGACCATGCTCACAAAAATGTAGACCAGTTTCTTTAAAGTTTTGTTTTCCAAAGTAGTATTCTCCTTTGCAGTATGTTTATATATTATCGCACGAGAGCGATATGCTGTCAAGCAGTTTTCACAAAATCTTTGTTTTACGTACACACTATTTTATTGACAAAAATTTATATGGGTGATAGAATTGATATAATATCGGATTTTGGTATAAGTGTAGAAAGTAATGGTCAAAAAGCTTGCAAAAAGTGTAAGAGAATATAAGACGGCGGCAATACTGTCGCCCATATTTGTGTCGCTTGAAGTTGTGCTTGAATGCTTGATTCCGTTTGTGATAACGTTGCTGACCAAGGCAATCAAAAACGAACCGGATATTGTATTGGGAATGAACGTCATACTCGGCATGACCGGAGTTTTTACTTACGGCGGCATTCTCGTAGGGCTTGCGATAGCGTCGCTCGCGTGCGGCGCTCTTTCCGGTATGTTCTGTGCAAGGGCGTCATCCGGGTATGCAAAAAACCTTAGAAAGGATTTGTACTACAAGATACAGGAATTTTCGTTTAAAAACATAGACAAATTTTCAACGCCGTCGCTTGTCACGCGCATGACAACAGACACAAATAACGTGCAGTTTGCATTTATGATGATAATCCGCATTGCGGTACGCGCGCCGCTCATGATGATATTTTCAATTGTCATGGCGTTTATAGTCGGCGGCAATCTCGGCTGGATATTCGTAGGCGTAATACCGCCTCTGTCGGTTGCGTTGCTCTTGATAATGAGAAAGGCAATGCCGGTATTTAAGCGCGTGTTCAAAAAGTACGACGCGCTCAACGAGTCCATACAGGAAAACGTAAGAGGCATGCGCGTCGTAAAATCGTTTGTGCGCGAGGAATACGAAAAGCAAAAATTCGACCGTGCCGCGACCGACGTACAGGTTGACTTTACAAAGGCGGAACGCATACTCGCTTGGAACAATCCGGTCATGCAGTTTTTCTTTTACACCGTGCTTACGACCGTTCTTTTCCTTGGCTCATATCTCATAATGACGGTCAGTGGCGTAACTTATAATGTCGAGGATATTTCGCAGCTAATAGTATACGGCATGCAAGTGTTAATGTCGCTCATGATGCTGTCCATGGTTCTTGTCATGATTGTAATGTCAATAGAGAGCGCCAGGCGTATCTGCGAGGTTCTCGACGAGGAGAGTACGCTGAAAAGTCCGGAAAACGCAGTATTTGATGTCGCAGACGGTTCAATCGACTTCGACTCCGTCAGCTTTAAGTATTCGGCGGCTGCGGAGCGTAACGCTTTGGAAAACGTCAATATTCACATCAAGTCCGGTGAAACGATAGGCATAATCGGCGGCACAGGGTCGAGTAAGACATCGCTCGTCAATCTTATTTCGCGGCTTTACGACGCTACCGACGGCTCTGTCAAGGTGGGCGGTAGGGACGTTAAGGAATACGACTTGACCGCACTCCGCAATCAAGTGGCGGTGGTGCTGCAAAAGAACGAGCTGTTTTCGGGAACCATAAAGGAGAATTTGCGTTGGGGCGATCCGAACGCCACAGACGAACAGCTTGTAGAAGCGTGTAAAATCGCGGCGGCAGACGACTTCGTATCATCTTTCCCCAACGGCTACGACACATACATAGAGCAGGGCGGTACTAATGTTTCCGGCGGACAAAAGCAGAGGCTGTGCATCGCGAGAGCGCTTCTGAAAAAGCCTAAAATCCTCATTCTCGACGATTCTACGAGTGCGGTTGATACGCGCACCGACAAAATGATTCGCGACGGGCTCAAAAAGTACGCGCCGGACACAACAAAGATTATCATTGCGCAGCGCACGAGCTCGGTCGAGGACGCCGACCGCATAATAGTTATGGACGGCGGCAAAATAAATGCCGTGGGTACGCACAGCGAGCTTCTCGGCAAAAATCCTATCTACACCGAGGTTTATACTACACAAAATAAGGCGGATAGCGACAAAGTTTCAATCGGCGGAGGTGATGGCAATGAATAACAGACCTCCCAAGAGAAAAATGCAAAAGGGCGTTATCAAGCGTACTATAAAGCTGATGTTCGCGTACTATCCGCACATGATGGTGGTGGCGCTACTCTGTATTCTGTTTAACGCAGTGGTGAGTTCGCTTCCGTCCATCTTTATGTATAACGTGTTTACAATTGTGGGCATAGCGGCAAAAAACGGCGGATGGGCAGTGTACGGCGGCGAAGTGACGAAGTACATGCTCATCTTGATAGGGCTGTACGTCCTGTCGTTGATTTCGGGTGCCGTCAATAAGCAGTTGCTTGCGATAATGACGCAAGGCTTTTTGAAGAAAATGCGCGAGCGTATGTTCAATGGAATGCAAAATCTTCCGATTAAGTATTTCGACACGAACAACAACGGCGACATAATGAGCTATTATACAAACGACATCGACACGTTGAGACAGATGATTTCGGAATCTCTGCCGCAACTCTTGACGTCGGGAATAATGGTGCTCACGTTGTTTTTCATAATGCTGTGGTACAGTATTTGGCTTACGCTAATCGTCCTTGCAGGCGTTGTCAGCATTGTGTTGGTCACAAAAAAGGTAGGCGGTGGTGCCGGCAAATACTTCATTTCGCAGCAACGCGCCGTAGGTAAGCTCGAAGGCTTTATAGAAGAAATGATGAACGGGCAAAAGGTAGTCAAGGTCTTTTGCCACGAAGAGCAAGCGAAACAGGACTTCGATAAAGTTAACGATTTTTTGTGCAATGAGTCGACAAGAGCGCACAGCTACGCTAATATGCTTATGCCGATACTCGGCAATATCGGACACGTGCTGTACGTACTTGTCGCTATAATCGGCGGCGTGTTTATCCTACAAAGCGTTTCAAACGTGTCGATAGGCGCCGTCTCCGACAAAGATCTTTTGGTGTTCAATATATCGCTCGTCCTCTCGTTTTTGCAGATGACGCGGCAGTTTTGCAATAACATCAATCAAGTTTCCAACCAAATCAATGCGGTTGTAATGGGTGTGGCAGGCGCAAAGCGCGTGTTCGACCTTATTGACGAAAAACCCGAAGTGGATGACGGTTACGTCATGCTCGTCAATGCAAAAGAGGTTGACGGACAGCTTGTCGAATGCGAGGAGCGCACAAACCTCTGGGCGTGGAAGCATCCGCACGGCGACGGCACGGTCACATACACCAAGCTCGAAGGCGACGTCGTTTTGACCGATGTGGATTTCGAGTACGAAAAGGGCAAGCCCGTGTTGCACGACGTGTCAATTTTCGCCAAGCCCGGGCAAAAGGTCGCGTTCGTCGGCGCGACGGGCGCTGGCAAAACGACGATAACAAATCTTTTAAACAGGTTTTACGATATCGCCGACGGTAAGATTCGCTATGACGGAATCAATATCAATAAGATCAAAAAAGCGGATTTAAGGCGTTCGCTCGGTATTGTTTTGCAGGATACAAACCTCTTTACAGGCACGGTCATGGACAATATTCGTTACGGCAAGCTGGACGCTACCGACGAAGAATGCATTGCCGCCGCCAAGCTTGCAGGCGCAGACGACTTTATCACGCGGCTTCCCGACGGATACAACACCTTGCTTTCCGGTAACGGCGCAAATCTTTCGCAAGGGCAACGACAGCTCCTTTCGATTGCGCGAGCGGCGGTAGCCGATCCTCCTGTAATGATTTTGGACGAAGCGACTTCGTCTATCGACACAAGAACGGAGGCTATCGTTTCGCGCGGCATGGACGCACTTATGCAAGGGCGCACTGTGTTTGTAATTGCACACAGATTGTCTACCGTCAAAAATTCGGATGTTATCATAGTCCTGGATCACGGCCGAATAATAGAGCGCGGAAATCACGAAAAACTTATAGAAGAGAAGGGACAGTATTACCAATTGTACACCGGCGCGTTCGAAATGGAATAGATATAAATGCGCCAAATAAGTATGTCAAAATTTGTTGATTTTATGATTATATTGTGATAGAATAAAATTGCAAATCTTATTAAGGAAATAAAAAAGAATATGAAAAAAAGACCGGTTTTAGCCATTATTTTGGCGCTTGTAATGTCGCTCGCGGCAGTGTTTTCGTTTGTGGGTTGCGGCAATGACGGAAAGGGTGAAAGTCATCCTGCGGATGACTCGTTCGTTGGTTGCTTGTCTGCGGAGTCTTACGACTCACAGGACAGTGCCGTTCGCGCTTTCTTGACAGAAGAGCTTGACGGCGCGGCAACGCAGACCACATTCGTCAAGGCCGAAGAGGGTGAAGCGCTTTCCGAAGAAGAAATTGCACAGCTCGCGCTCGGCGACGCTATTGACGTAAACGACATCGAAAGCGCAGTGCATTGCACAGTTACATATACGGAAGAAAAGATCACAAAAGTACAAACGAGCGCAGATAACGATAATAAGACTTATGATCTTATCATCATAAAGATCGGTTCGCTTTATTTCTACTACATTCCCGTCATGCCCAAGGGCGGCTCGATAACAAACAGCTATATCGCTATGATCTGCGATTCGAGCAAGTACATGAACGTAACAGAAACGACGGTTAGCACGACGACGTCTACCGTTAAAGGTATATCTGTCAAGGTAGTGCTCACGGCGACGACCAAGCTTGCAGGGGATAAAGCGTATCTCAAAATGGTTTTGTCCATTCCGATTATGCAACAAACAGAGACCGAAGAGTATTATCTCGTCACAGAAAATGATCATCTTGTAACTTATGCGTACAGCGAATATACGAACTCGTGGCAGCGTATGGGCGAGTCTAATTACACCAGCTTGGAGCAGCTTATGCGTGAAGAGATGTTTAAGTTCGACCACAGCTACTTCGAGCGCATAGACAGCGGATTCAAGATGATTGACGGAAAACTCGAACAGTTCGTCAGCGACGTCATGAGCGGTCAAATCAATTCGGCCGCCGCCAATTTGACTGTCACAAAGGGTAGCGCGTACTACTACGTCAAAGACGCTCGTCTTGACGAGGTTGTCGTTAAATTGACAATGAAAGGCAAGGCCGACGGCGAGAATGTGACTGTCAGTGCGACGGCGCGCACGAGATATTCCAACTTCGGCACGACCGAAATCGACCTTCCGTTCTAAACTCAATGCGGATAAATTGAATCAAACGATATCAAAAAGACAGACCTTTCGGCCTGTCTTTTTTTGTGCGCAAATTGAGTAGCAGTGGCGACAGCGCGCGGCGCGGCATATACCGATAAAGACCGCAATAGCTTTTGATGTATTGCGGTATCAATGGAAAAACGTATGCGCGTAAACTATCTGTTCTTTGTTAATAGTATACTTTTTGCAGTGGGACTTGCAGTCGATGCGTTCTTGGTCGCCATATCAAACGGACTGACAAGACCGAAGACCAAAACGGCGAAAACGCTTGGCGTTGCCGCTACTTTTGCGGCTTTTCACATGGCCGCACCCATGCTCGGTTTTATTATTGCTCGTGCCGCGTTCAAGCGGTTTGAATGGATCGAGCTGTGCTTTGCATGGGTTGCCGTTGTCGTAATATCGGTCCTCGGCATAAAAATGATAGTCGAGTCTGTGCGCACGAGCGGAGACAGCGTAAAGCCGACAAAACAGGGCGTGCTTGCGCTCGTAGCACAATGCGCGGCAACGTCCGTCGATGCGCTTACGGTCGGGTTTACGATAGAGGAATACTCGGTAGGCGCGGCGCTTTTGTGCTCGGCTATAATTTCGTTCGTGACATTCGTAGTGTACACAATCGGATTTGCAGTCGGAAAAAAATTCGGCATGCGCTTCGGTAAGGCCGCGTCGGTAATAGGCGGGATAGTATTCATAGCAATCGCATTGGAAATAATAGTCACTACATACATATAATTCGCTCGCGCCCAAGGGTTCAAGTCCTTTCTTGTTTATCAAACAAATAAAGGGCGCAAGGCCCTTTCTTTGTTTGGTGCGAGCGACAGGACTTGAACCTGCACGGTTGCCCACCGGATCCTAAGTCCGGCGCGTCTGCCATTTCGCCACGCTCGCATAGCTATTTACTACGAATATAGTTTAGCATTTACATTTTTATTTTGCAAGTAAATGTATAGCACATTTTATTTAAAAAACCGCATAAACGCTTGAAATAATTATCGCTTTGCGGTATGATTAAAGTATGAAAAAACAGATTGTATTGGCAACAGGAAACAAGGGCAAGCTCAACGAATTTCGCGCAATTCTGAAAGACTACGAAATTTTGACTCCGCGCGAGCTGAACGTCGATTTTGACGTTGAGGAAACGGGCGAGACATTTTATGACAACGCGCTAATCAAGGCGCGAGCGTTGTACGAGATTTGCAAGCTCCCGACGTTAGCGGACGACAGCGGACTGTGCGTCGACGCGCTCGGCGGTGCGCCCGGGGTGTTTTCGGCGCGTTACAGCGGCGGCAACGATAAAGATAATATCGATAAATTGTTGAACGAATTAAGTACAGCAAAAGGCCGTAAGGCGCATTTCTCTTGCTGTATAGTGTACTATGACGGCGCGTCTGTTGTTTCGGCGACAGGCGAAACGCACGGCATTATAACGAGGGAAGTGATAGGAAACGGCGGATTCGGATACGATCCGGTGTTT
This sequence comes from Clostridiales bacterium, assembly GCA_022508445.1. GTDB lineage: Bacteria > Bacillota > Clostridia > Christensenellales > Pumilibacteraceae > Anaerocaecibacter. The sequence goes on from JAFLVG010000004.1 coordinate 83,473, forward strand.
TTAAGCGACGATCTCGGTAAGACGTTCGGCGAGGCGAGCGAGGATGAAAAGAACAAGATCAGCCACCGCGCACGCGCGCTCGCACAGCTTGCCGATATTTTGCACGGCAAGGCATAATAATGAAATACAGGCTTATTGTTTTGTCCGATGTGCATTACGACATAGACAGAGTGCGTAGCATTATGCCGATAATCAATTCGTCGGACTATCTCGTGTTTTGCGGCGACGGGCTCAACGGACTATTGAGCATTCGCGGCGAAATCACCGTGCCCACCGTATGCGTAAGAGGAAACAACGATTGGAATACAGTTGTGGACGATGTGGCGACTTTTACTGTCGGCGACACGCGCGCACTCGTTACGCACGGGCATAGGCAAGACGTCAGGCGCGGTATAAGCGGTCTGATTGAGCTTGCTACGCTCAACAACTGCAAGCTCGTATTCTTCGGGCATACGCATTCGCCGTATGACGCCGTTAACAACGGCATACACATTATCAATCCGGGCGCGGTATGTAACGGAACTTACGCACTTGTAACTGGCGACGGGCAAACATTTGCGAGCAAATTGTGCTTTGTTTAATGCCTCATATCGACGAAATATAATGTGATATACATTTAATTTGATTGTTTTTTAATTGGAAGCAACATACGTGTGGCGGCTTTGTAATCGGCAAAGCCGTCTTTTCGTGACTGCCGCTTGTCTGCAAGCGGAATGCTGATGAATAAAAACAGTAGTGTGTTTGCAAACGCGCCTGCAATCAAATACCAGTATTCCGGCATAATGCAAACAAAGGCGAGTGCAACACCCCACCACATTGTAATTTCGCCTAGATAGTTAGGGTGACGCGAATACTTCCACAGCCCATTGCGTATAAATCCGCCGGTCTTGCGTTTGCGAAAAGCGTGCATCTGACAGTCCGCAGTGCCTTGTAAAATTACCGCGCATATCGACAGTGCGAAAAACACCGCGCTTCCTGCATTGAACGACGGAGTGTAAACGAGGGTAAAGACAGCGGGAAGAGTACAGCCGTAAACTATCAGCGTCGGAACGAGGTGAATACCTAAAAAGTTGACAAGCGGATAGAATTTGCCCGTAGTTTGGTGAAGCATAGTGTATCGCCAATCCTGGTGTTCAAGTCCGTGAAAGGTGTACGCCCAGTTCGCGGTCAGCCGCACGCCCCAAATAAAAATCGCAATCATCGGCAGGATTTGCGCCGCACCGAGTATAGGCGCTTCAATAGCATAGGCGATTACTATGACAATCGGCTGCACGCTCCAATAAGGATCGTAAACCGACGCGTTGCGGAATAATACGCTGAATATAAAAGTAATTACCGTTGCTATAATGTCGGCAATCAACAAGTTAAGCCGGAAATCAAGTGGCAGATATAAATAACATATTACGCCGCATGCGGTTGCCATTGTATAAACAATCATAATAACGATAAAACCGAATGTGCGACTTTTCAAAATTTCCACGCTATACCTCGAAAATAATTATAACAACAAAAATGTACTGCGTCAAGTATAATGAAAAATCCATGCATTGTTGCCGTAAAAGATTGAGTGTGTTGCAATCATAGGATTTTTGTGCTATACTGATTGCGTATTGTCACAATGCGAAATTCGAAATATACGTAAAGGAACATAAATATGAAAGAAAGAATTATCAAGTGGATCAGAGACTACTTCGAGCAAAACGGCAATGGCTGCAATGCCGTGATCGGAATATCGGGCGGCAAGGACAGCTCGGTCTGTGCGGCGCTCTTGGTAGAGGCACTCGGGAAGGACAGGGTTATAGGCGTACTTATGCCACAAGGTAAGCAACACGACATAGACGTTTCGCACGAGCTCGTCGAGTACCTCGGTATACGGCACTTCGTAGTGAACATCGGTGAAACGTGTGAAAAATTAGCCGCGGCAATCAGCGAGGGTGGAATCCCACAGAATGATTTGCGCACAAATAAGGTTTATTATTCTAACACGCCGGCAAGGGTGAGAATGACCGTGCTTTACGGCATATCGGCACTCTTTAACGGCAGGGTAGCAAACACTTGCAATAAATCGGAAGACTACGTTGGGTATTCCACAAAGTTCGGTGACAGTGCGGGCGATTTCAGCCCGTTGAGCGACCTTTTGGTAAAGGAAGTCAAGGCACTCGGTTATGAGCTCGGACTACCCAAAAAGTTTATCGAAAAAGCCCCCGAGGACGGGCTTTCCGGCAAAACCGACGAGGACAATATGGGCTTTACCTATGCCGTCCTCGATCGCTATATAGAAACAGGCGAAATCGACGACGTCGCCGTCAAGCAAAAAATCGACAGAATGCATAGGTTCAATCTTCACAAAATTGCCCATATGCCAATGTTCAAGAAATAGTATTAGGTATATCGCATATATTTGTTTTCAAATCTATCAATTATAATAATGTAAAATTCAACGTGACAATTATTGAAATGGTGAAAATTCAAATCTTCTAATAACTTAGTCAGAGGAGCAGCGGAAACACAAAATACAGTGTAGGCATTAGGATTAACTCTACCATATGATGTAAATTTCGACGATTTTTGACCTTTTACTCCCAAATTCTACCAAATGAAATTACGGACTATTTAGTCGGTTTTTATCCGTCATTAGCCCGTAATGTTTTGCAGTTTTATCTCAAGTCACTCCCTATTTTATATAAACCATTTTTATATTATTTATGGTATAAAATATAATATTAATCCTAAATTTAATTGAAGATTAGTCTCAGGTATAAGATACAATTAATTTTAATCTTTTCTGGTAGTTTTGATATAAAAAATGTGTGTTGGCACTAAATATTTTTACAAAAATGTAAAAATTTATGTAAAAATACTTGACAGAATCGTAAACTTGTGTTATTGTGTATATATTAAACAATGGAGCAAAGCTATGGAGATTAAAAGACAGCTAAAAAATCTTGATATCAAAATATCTCGTCTTGCGCAGGGCTTGGGAGTTTCTCGTCCCACGCTAGACTCATATATAGAGTGTTACGAAAGTGGGCAACACATTCCGAATGAGAGATACCGAAAAATATTCGAGTATCTATTTGCGGAAGATGTGCAATCAACTATTGAATTTGCAAAAAGATTTGATTATGTTAAAAGAGTTTTTTTGCAGTCTGACAACACGGATACATCTATATCAAAAGAACAAACGATTAGAGATAATATTTCGAATTTTGCTTATGAAGCTGAATTTGGGGAAGGAATACTTGAGTTTATTAATTTACTTATCAGCAATAGCAATGTTGATTTGGTAAAAGCAATTTCTGATTATTTCAATTTCGTTAACGGTTTTAGACAGTATAACGAAGATATTGAATCCGATAAACATAAAGCACTTTTCTCTAAACTATTCATTTTGTTTGCGGAGTATAATGCTGATAAAATCGGAATGGACGATAACGGCTATTCTGGATTTGTAGAAAAATGCGATAAGATATTTAGAAAGAAAACGTCTACTTCAACCAGTGCAGAGCTTTTGGAGTATTTACAAAGAAACCTTCCTGAAGGCTCAAGTATTGACATGGAATACATTAAAAAACTTTTAGATAAAAAGGAGAACTAAAATGGATCTTGCAAACTACATGCGAAAAGAAGGGCGTGCTTTGCCTGTTTTTCTACTCGTCGATATTAGCGGCAGCATGCGTGGAGAAAAAATCGAAACTGTAAATGTTGCTTTGAAAGAGATGATAAATTCTTTTAAGAAGATAGAAAATCCAATAGGGGTTATTGAACTTTGTATCATTACTTTTGGAGATCAAAAAGCGCAGGTGGTTAAGCCCCTTTCAAAAATCCTTGATACTGACCAATTCGAATTTTCTGCAGGCGGAAGCACTCCTATGGGAAAAGCTTTCGATGTCGTATCGGACATGATAGAAGATTACGAGATTGTTTCTCGAAGAGCTTATACTCCGACAATTGTGCTTATTAGCGATGGTAACCCTACCGATTTTGACGGATATAGTTCCACGATGAAAGATGATGATATTTATGAATGGGAAGCTTTAAAGCGCCTTCAATATGGCATAAGAAGCTCAAAGGCCACACGTCTTGCTATGGGCATTGGTGCGGATATGGATAGCCGCATATTAAGAGCTTTTATTAATAACGAATCTATTCCGGCAATAAAAGCGCGTGATAACGACACGATTAGCAAATTTTTCAAATGGGTTACAATGTCAATCAGTGTGCGTTCTATAAGCGTTAATCCGGATGTTCCTGTTATCGGCGATACAGAAGATCTCTTTGATAAAGGAGAAATAGAGTTTTAATGAAGCGTACCGGAGATAAAGTAATCATTAATGGACATGAGTACGAACTTGGTGAGAAATTAGGTGGAGGCATGGAGGGATCGGTCTTTGTCTCTAAAGATAGACCTGAATTTGTGATTAAGCTCATCAATACAGCTCACATGGGTAACCGAGCGAAGCTGGAATTGCGTGAACACTTAATGTGGCTAAAAAATACAATCGGTGCAAATAATGATTTAAAAAATAAACTTGCCGTACCTAAAGCATTAGTTGAGGGCGATGATATTGGATATATTATGTACAGAGCAACTGAACATGATAGTCTTAAATCATACATTACTTTTCCTTCCGATATCCAACAATTTGAACAATGGTATAAGTTAAATTACAAGCTTAAAAAGCGGTTACAGATTGCATCTTATCTTTTTAACTCACTTGAGCTGATTCATATTTCGGGATTGCTCTTTACGGATTTATCGCCAAACAATATTATGGTACATAAAAATAAGAATAATCTTGTATTTATTGATACCGATAATATGAGGCGCAAACGAGATTCATATTTAAGTGTAGTAGGTACAGACGGATATATGGCTCCCGAAATATATATTGGATTAAACGAGATGAATAAAAAAATCAACTCGGTTGAGTTTGATAAATCTGAGTTGCCTAAAAGTGGAAGACTGTCAATCGAAAGTGATGTTTTTTCGGCCGCAGTTATTGTATTTCAGTTACTCACTTTGCAACATCCTTTTATTGGTGATGCGGTGGAAGACGGGACTGCAGAAGATGAGACAGCTGCTTTGCGTTGTGAGACAGATTATATTCTTCATAAAAATAAGAGCAATATATCGTCTACTCCTTTTGTGCAATTATTTGATAAATGTCAAATCGTTACTCCGAAAATAAGAGATTTGTTCTATAGAACTTTTGTGGATGGAAAAAACAATCCTTATTTGCGCCCGACAGCTATAGAATTTGCAGAAGCATTTGATGAAGCGCAAGATTTGTTGGCGAGTTGTGAAAAATGCGGTTCGGATTTTATGTATTTGCCGGAAACAGAAAATCTTTGCTGGGATTGTGAAAATAGAACCGAAAGACGCGTTGTTTTACAAATATTTACAGGATATGAAGAGGCTGACAGAGAAAAGCTTATTGCTGACATACTGCGCGACAATCCACTATGTGGTACAAATCAGAGATACCGATTTGTAGAAGCTTGTTCGGTTATTCTTGAAGAGAATAAAGATAAATATCTTTACTTAAGACACTTTGAAAAAACGACTAAAAGAAGTCATCCATTTGCAAAAATCGCTTTGGTTGATACTATATCGGGGACTATAAGGTTGCAAGTTGTAGATACGTCCATCATACCGGCATGCTACTTAATTGATCGTCGTTCGCCTCAAACGAGAAAAAGAATCGATGATTTACGAAGAGCTAATGAGTTTTCAATGGAGCAATTTGCTATACTTTTTGACGTTGTTCAATCACGTGTCGGGAAGATTGAAACTATAGGGATGTTGTCAAGAAAATAGCTATGAAAAAAATTCTGCAATCAAAATTGAATAATGTAGATTACACTCTGTTAGGTTGTTCAGTAAAAGGCGCGGAAAAAGAGCTCAATCAAGATGCGTTTATAATTTATGGTGATGATTCCCATATTATATGTCTTGTCGCCGATGGATTGGGTTCCGCGATTAATGCTGAGATAGGCTCCAAAGCTATTTGTAAAGTTGCGAAAGAACTAATCCTTGATGATGGGATTACCGATAATTTTCCAAATGTGCTTAAAAGAAAGTGGGCAGAGGAGCTTGATGTTAATCCGAATTCGTGTGATACAACTTTTAAATTCATCGTTGTAGATAAAGATGAAATTGTATTTGGTGGTATCGGTGACGGCTGGATAATCGGCATTGTAGACGGTCGTTTTTTTGAACATAGGAATGCAAACAATTTCTCAAATCAAACCGAAAGCATCTTGTCTGTAGGATACGAAGATAGATTTCAAGTCGTTAAGCTTCCGTACAAACAAATACAAATCTTGTCGCTCGCGACGGATGGATTTTCGGAAGATATCGAGAGCGCTAAAGTGGAAGAGTTTATCACACAATGTTTGTCTGAGCTCAATAACGGAGAAGAAACTTTTTTAAATCATCTTGGGACAATGATGGCAAATTGGCCGATAAAAACAAATCAAGATGATAAGACGATAATAATATGTGGGAGGAACAAATGAATAAAGCTTTTAATGAAATATGTCAGGTTGGAAACTTTTCAATATATGAGAATGTTGATATTGCAAAAATAGAAAAACTGCATAAAAGAGATGGCAGATTATTTGCTGTATTAAATACTAAAGAATATGAACTGCACAGTTTAAATGACGATGCCGAGTTGGTGATACGCAATTTCAGCGATTATCCGGATGGGGAGAATGAATCTATTTACGAGTGCAAGGTAATCAATAATCACCTTGTAGTTCTTTTGTACGTTTTCTCTAATGTCAGACGTATTGAGCTTGAAAGTGAGACAATGCACTTTTATTTAGAAAGACTGTTGAAGAATCAATTTGAAAGCGATGGAAAGATTGTAAATGGAGACGAAGTACAATTTCTTCAAGATGAATTTCTGATTAATAAAAGCGTTTTTATAGTGGAATATCAGGGCGGTAGCGCAATCAGAACATTCCAAATGTATGGAAATGAGTATCGCGCTGATGTAGAAAAAGAACGTCCTGGCATTTTCAGAATAAAGAAGCTAGTCCACTATAAAGCCAATAACCGTGTAGATCGTATGGTACAAATATATGGTAATGTAAAATTTGTGACATTTGATGATACATTTACGATAAAAGGGCATGACGCGCCGGTAAGTACAGTAAAGACAAATGAGATATTTAGAGCGTGGCAAGAATTTATAGATTTTGAGGGAAAAATTTTTCATGACGAAGTCGTCGAGCTTGGATATATTAAATACAAATCGTTCATCGATGATGGTGAGGAAATTGTTTTTGAGTTTGATAATAATGTCGAGAATGAACCGCTGTTCAATGACAGGATAAAAGCAGTGAATCAAGAATACGATATAGTGTTCTCGCAAACAGGCCTTAATTTTAATAATATAGAAGAGATAATTAAGCAAAGAGATGAAACTCGTGGATCATGTATATATTTAGGGCGTGTTCTTAACGAATCATTTGATACTAATAAGTTAGTTTTTCAAAGTCCTTATATTCCTTTTGATATTCCTAATACGGGGTATATAATCTTATCAAACAGAAGTATTATGACTGAGGAAAGACGGCGCAAGAGCGTTATGAAGGTCATTGATGGAAAAAGCAATAGTACATCAAACATGTTGATGCGCCTAAGCGCGGGCGAAAAAGATGAGCAAACTGGATCGGATATTGAACCTATTACCACAAAAGTGCTTTTGAAAATGTTTGGCCGTACCAATATTGAATTAACAGGAACATTTCGAGAAGCGATGTCGATTGCTATTAATACGCCGGATATAGCTCTAATACAAGGGCCTCCCGGAACCGGAAAAACAACTCTTATAAACGGTATTGTTGCCCGGCTCAGCTCTATGGGTAACAGAAATTATAAAATACTTGTCAGCAGTGAACAACATGAAGCACTGTATAACGTGGTAGATAAGCTTTCGGGTAATTCGATTCCTCCGTTTGTAACTAGCGACAGATATACTGCGGATGCTAAGTCTGAAAATGAAGAAAAAATGATGAAAAACATCGAAGAATTTCAGGATCGATTTCTTGAACTATGTAATTCGATATTAAACGAGAACACGCAAAAAGATAGATTTTCCGATGCGTTAACCAAATTGATATTCGAGATTCAAACTATAAAAGATAGCAATTATTCCCAAATGGTAATATCTGAAAAAATCAAGCAAATATCACAGTCAGCAATGACGATTGGGATATGGAGTGAAGTAAAAGATTGTATTGAGCAAATTAATGACAAATTGTATACAAGCGGAATAACCGCTGAAGACGAACGCGACGGCATGGAATTAATTAAACGCAAGCTTGATGCCCAGCGTTTAGATATAGTGACCTTTTATGATGATGACGGAATCTATCAATTAAGCGAACTGCAAAGACTAATTGCATATTACGGTTATAATTATCTATTGATAGACGATGTGCTTAAAGAAGAGCTTATAAATAAAAGAGACGAAGCAACTTTTTGTAAATTCATTGACTATATAAAAGAAATCACTAATGAAATTGTACCACAGCACAATGAGTTTGAACTTGCGATTACAACATATAAAGATTTATTTGATAAATTGTTGAATAATATCCATGCTGCGGCTAAATCCCGCAAAAAGGACTTTCTCGATATAGTTGAAGCGCTTGCATATAAGATGAACGATGTAGATAATGTTAAAGCGATTATAATGAAATACACCAATGTTATAGGAAGCACGTGTGCGCAGGCTGATCGCAGTAAAAATATAGCCGAACTAAACGGTAATAAATATGATTATGTAATAATTGATGAGGCAGCGCGCGCTAATCCGCTCGATTTGATGATACCGGTATTAATGGGAATTAAGGTTATTATGGTCGGCGACCAGATGCAGCTACCGCATTATGTAGAAACCGATTATGTCCGTAGATTTAAAAAAGAGAAAGAAAAATATAGCGCATATGATGAGACATTGCTTACAAAATCCTTGTTTCAAGTACTTTACGATAGCTTGGAAAAATCGTGGAAAGAAGGAAAACTTAAGTTTCGTCGGCATATACGTATCCAAGAGCAACACCGTATGCATCCTGTGATAGGTAAATTCATAAGTGAACAATTTTACGAGCAGAAAGTTATCAAAGCAGATGGGAATGAGATTATAGAGGGTAGAATAGAAAACGGGGCAAAAACAAGAGTAAATATTAACGATTATAACGTTTTTGACGGAAAAAATGTTGTTTGGGTAGATGTTCCAATAACTGCCGGAATGGAAGAGCGCGTCTCGTCAAAAATAAGTCGTCATGCCGAGGCGGACAAAGTTATCGACATTATACAGGAAATCGTGCGAAAAAATCCGCAAAAGTCGTACAAGATTGGTGTTATGTCTTTTTATAAAGGCCAAGTAGAACTAATAAAAGCTCTTCTCTCTGATAAATTTCCGGACGATATATTAAAAAAGATAGAATGTAATACGGTAGACTCTTATCAGGGTAAAGAATTTGATATAGTGCTTCTTTCCACTACAAGAAGTAATAGGGAAGTGGAAATAGAAAAAAGTCTTGGTTTTATTCATTATTCAAAAAGTAGAATTAATGTTGCATTGTCCAGAGCAAAAAAACTACTTATTGTTATAGGTGATTCTGAGACCATCGGTCGCAACAGTATTTTCGACAACTTTATTAAGTACACGAAAAAAAATTAAACTAAGGAGATTATTATGCAAGGTAAAAGAAATTATATAGGCAGCATAATTTGGCCGTTCATAAGATACGATGTGTTGATGCCGAAACAGGTTAAAACTGATTTGTTTGAATGGTTATATTTGTCTTTGGTAGTGCATCAAAACGAGCAACGTGGTTTGGATAAAAAAAGCTACACTAAAGAAGTAAAAGATGATGTTCGTCACATTATCAAGCAAAGATTTTATTCTTTATTGGATGACACTATTATTGATAACATTATATCAACGGCAGAAAAAGATTTTACCGTCAGAGATGAATCGCAAAGCAGCAATTGTGAATGGTTGGTAGATGAAACATTCGGATTCCTCGATACATATGAGGACCTATTTAGTTCGCAAGTCGGGGTTCAGAAAGTTTTTCAAGACGGAATTTGTGGCGATGTGGTGCCTTACTTTGATGACGATTTGTTTGTTCAAGATGCCAAAAAGAGCGGAGATTGTGAATTACAATCTCTTGTTCGCGATAGGCCAAGTCAAGAGCAAATAAAAAATGCTTATTTATTATATAGCCGATTAAATATGGTAGCAAGCAATCAAGACGATACATTAGCTGAGCCGGATGAGTTTTATGATGAAGATGCTGAGGTTGATTTTGTACCGGAGATGTCAAATCCCACAGACATGGTTACAAAAGTTGGCAACAAAGACATGACCAACTACAGTACGCACTTTATAGATAATTCCAGATGTGAATTTAGACTTGAAATCGCTGTGTATACAGATGGTGAAACATTGTACATTGATACGCCGTTCAATCCGGATGTAACATTTAAATGGATAAATAAACGTCTTCCAAAGGCTAGAAGTGTTTGCGCGGAGTTAGATGAGTATCTAAAAAGTCTCGAAGCAACACACATTGTTACAACTACTGTAGATCCAAGTGCAGCATTGCAGTTTGTTTATCGCAAGGGCGTAGCTGACCAAATGACAAAGTGTGGCGATATTTATAGGCTGATAGAACATCTTCCCGACCAATATAATGATTTAAAAAAATTGTTGATTGATATTGATAAACAATTTACGTCGAAACATAAGAGTTATTTCAACGCTTTAGGTACATATCTGGAATGTTTGATATCTCCATTTGTGGACCGTACGGATATTGCTACAAGACAGTATTATGACTATAATCAGTATTGTACAACTATCAGCTATATTTGCAAGCAATTAGGAGTAAATGATAGGCCTTTTCTCAGCGAAAATGTTTTTAAAAATTGGCGAAAGGGATGGGGACATCTAAAAGCTGATTTAGCAAGCATATTCCTCGCAAACGCTAAAATGAAAAGCAATACTAAATTATACCCGTCTTTTGTACAGGATATATTTAGTTTATATGACAGGCGAAACGAAGGAAGTCACTATAATCCGGGTATGACATACAACTACGATGAAAATGACATCATCAAATTATTCAATGTAACCAGAGTTCTTATTGAACTTATATAAACTAAGGAGATATACAAATGGCAAAGAATAAGAATAAAGCACGTAACAATAATCGTTCTCAGCCTCAGCCGCAACCTAAACCGCAACCTTCGCTTGTAATAAAGCCGGCTGAAGAGTTATCATCTGAAGAAAGAGAGGAGTTAAGGGCTAAAGGCGAAGAAGAAAGGGCTCAACTTATTAAAGAAGGAGAATCCGAAAAAGCACGTCTCATTCAAGAAGGCGAAGACGAAAAAGAGAAGATTATTAAGCGTGCTGAAAAAGAAGCGCAAAAGTCGGTTGACGAAGTTCAACGGCAATATATAGAAGAAATTCGTGAAGAGGCAATCGAAGAAGCCGAAGAAGAAAAAGAACGTATTCTTGCAGAGGCAACAGCAATTAGAGAAGAGGTTGAGACCAAGCAGGAAGAATTAGAGTCCAAATTAGGCGATTTAGATAAGCAATATGAAGATTTGGCTATCAAAATCGAGCAGTACACTAAAGATTTGGCAGAACTTGAAAGCAAAAAGAGATCTTACAAGGTCGATGCGTTGCAAGAAGTTGCAGAGCAGATAGGAGCATTTAATGCTACTATCGTTTTGCTTGAAGAGGAAAAAAACAATCTCGAAAAAAAGTTAAAATGTAAAGAGCAGGAACTTGCTGCATGTAATGATGATAAAGAGCTGTATTTAAGTGAGCTTGGAAAAAGTGATGTCCGAAGACAAAAACTAATGGAGCTCGAACACCAAATTATTTTGCTGAAAGCCAATAATGATACATTGGACAAGTTATATAAAGGGTGTCTAGCTGAAAATACAAAGTACAAAACTCAAATATTAAGCTTTGGCGATAATCCCACGGGTCTTCTTGCCGAACGGAATCAACTTGAAGAGCAGAATCAGTTGCTTCAAGACCGGCTTGCTAATGTACCTGGAGCGGACGAAATTAAGAGATTGAGGAAAGTCGATGAGGCATATGAAAAGGTCATAGCTGAATTGGCTCGATTAAAAACCGAAAAAATCGAGTCAGATAAAAAGTTGGCTGAGCTGGATATATATAGTAATGATCTTGAAAATTCAAGACGATTTATCAGAGTGCTTGAATTACAACGATTAGAATTGCAAAGAGAATTGGATAGGATTCAAGAGAACTATAATAATCGTCAAGATAGAGTTTTTGCATCATTAAGTGCTATTGATGACGAAGAAATAGTGGGCAATTATTCGCGTACGGGGAGAACATTGTGGCAAATTTGTGAAGATTTTAGAAATTATTTAGCATCGCGCACAAACAATCCTCTATATTATTCTCGTGAAAGCATTAGAACATTTTTTGCCGGACTTGCCGCATCGAGAATTATAATATTGCAAGGTATGAGCGGAACCGGTAAATCAAGCCTCCCCAAAGCGTTTGAGGATTACATGAAGTCTGTCACTGAAAGGATTGAGGTGCAATCGTCGTGGAAAGATAGAAACGATTTACTTGGATTTTATAATGATTTTGAAAAGCGCTATAAAGAGACGAAATTTTTGGAAGCATTATATAGAGCAACGAGGGATAGTAATAATATTCACCTTATTATGCTTGACGAAATGAATCTTTCGCGTATTGAATATTACTTTGCCGATTTCTTATCTGTTTTAGAGGAAGAAAAACAGGAGAAATGGAAAATCAGCTTAGTGTCGCGTGATGTTCGAGGTGTGATGCCGGAATATATTGTCGATGGAGAATTACGTATCGGAGAAAACACTTGGTTTATAGGTACGGCAAACAAAGACGATTCAACATTTACAATAACCGATAAGGTGTATGATAGGGCAATAGTTCTCAATTTTGAAGAACGAGCAGAAGAATTTGATGGAAGATATACCGAGCCGCGTGGGGTGAGTTATGCTGAGCTTAAAGTGCTCTTGTCCGATGCTGTGCAACTAACTCCTGATATAAAAAATCAAATCAAACATCTTGTGGGTTGGTTGGATGAGAGAATGAAAACATACTTTGAAATAAGTTTCGGCAACCGTATAAGCAAGCAAATCAATATGTTTGTGCCGGCATACGTAAAATGTGGTGGAAACGTTGAGGAAGCTGTTGATATTATATTTTCAACTAAAGTACTAAGAAAGCTTCAAGGTATGTATGATGAATCAACTAAGAACGGATTAAATGAATTCTTATCCGAGTTAAGAAAAGACAATAAAGGTATTAAGCTGCAAAATACGCAGTCCACTATTCGAAAAATGATCGACCGGATTTAATATGCGATTAGAAGAAGAGAAGTTTTTGTTTAATAGAATATTTGATGATTTTTATGCCCACTTTCCTAATGGGGCAAGCGTTAGCGATCTTATAAACGCATTTACTGATAAAAAGATTATTTTACAGTTTGGTGAAAAAGAGGGAACAAAAGTTATAGATGAAGAGTGCGTGGAAGAGATTAAAAAAGTTGTACCATTTATTCAGCGGATTGTTGAAAAACCGCGATCATTTATAAAGTCTATTGAGGAAAAGGTGCTGGTAGCGACGGCAAAACGTATTAATAGTAATGCTATTATGCATCTTGGCCGCGATAGTAATGATTGGTATGCACGCACTTTCTTAACTGTAAAGCCTAAAAATATAGTTTCGGATATTAATGAAGAGACGATTGATTTATACGAGAATCGATTTGTCAAAACATTGATAGATAGAATTATTCAGTATGTAGTTGCTCGGCGTATTAAGCTTGAAAATTTATTTGGACGCGTGGAAGATGAGAATATTCGTGCTGTCTTAGATAGTACAAGAAATAGTTTTGTTCGTATACAAGCAAATAGCGATATTCTCATCAAAGCTCTATCAAAAGATGGAAATGTTGGAGCATCTGAAGGATATTTATCGCATATACGCGAGGATCTAGAAGAGGTTAGGCAACTTGAAAGAAAAATAATTAATTTACGTTATTCTGATTTTTACAATAAACTGAGAAAATGTCGCAAGGTGAGCAACCCTATAGCTAAAACAAATATTATTATGTTCGATTCAAATTACAACCGATGCTATAAATTATGGGAATATTTAAACTCGGAACATCAAGAAGAGGATTACTCGCTGGAAGAATACGAGGAAAAGCAGTACGCTTCTTATTACTATGCTTATGTCGTATTTAATGTAGTTGCTTCTTTGCATAACAGTGGATACAATGAGCAAAACAATCCTACAATTGATTATGACAGCAAAGATATGCTTACCATTTCCAACGATATGGTTTGGTCAAAAAAAGACACAATAGTTAATATGCGTCTTGAGCCGAGTAAGAGTAAAATAGTATTTTCATTATTGCTAGACGAAAGAAAAAACAAATGGGATGTGTTTGAGATTTACACCGATTATACAAACTTTGAAGGCAAGAGTAGATCACAAATAGAGGATATAACCACGGAGATTGTCAATAACCTTGTTAAAAGAGAAAAAAGAGATATCGTGTCAAGTAAATATTGTTTTGTTTCTCTTGATATTAACGCTTGTAGTGCGTCAAATGATTTCGGTGAGACGTTATATAGACGATTATTCAATATCGGGGATAATTATTCTAAAGAAGAAGTGGATTTGGCAAGTAAGGCCTATTATAAAACAGGAATACAAATTTTATCTCCTTTAGATATAAGATATAATTTTTTACATATTCAACGTATTATCAATTCGCATATCTTACGCAATAAAGATTTTACCACTATGCCTTCGGTTTGTCCGCTATGTGGTTCAGATAAAGTGCGCTCGTTTCTGGATCACATTGATTGTTATGAATGTGGGCATAGGATATCTACAACAAAATGCTCGAATTGTGGCGAGCAACGCTTGTTGTGGGTAAAATATACAGACGACGCTGCGTTAAAGAAAAAGGAAATCACGGATATCGTCAAGGAGCGTCCGTATTATTATCAATTAATGAAATATGAAACGATTATGGGACAGTATGCCATATCATCATTTAGGCTGGAAGAAGAAATTACCGGTTGGAAATTGAAAAGTATATGTCCTAAATGTGGAGTGCTGTTAGGCGACACATAAATATTAGTCGAAACTATGATTCATCGAGAAATAGCAAAATAACTATTAAGATAGAACAATCAACAATTGATTTGCTATGCTGTGCTAAAACACTATATCGAAATACTATGTTTTTTTTAAAAAGTATGGTATAATGATTCTGTAGATTTGACAAAAATGGCGAGGAATCAATTATTGCGTCTATTATAGATAATCGAAATAAAACAATGTTGGAGTCTTTGAAAAATGCATTAAGACAGGCGGAAAGTATTGATATACTTACTGCATTTTTCTATTTTTCCGGGTTCAATGCTCTTGCAGAAGAACTTAAAGATAAAAAAATAAGAATTCTGGTAGGAAACACAATTGATCCATCTGCGATTGCGAATCTGTGCGTTGCTGTAAAAAAACAATCCGGATGAAGAATTAAACTCATATTCTGTGCGTGGTTATAATAATCTAAATAATTCTCAAAAAACGAATCACTATAAAAGCAGTTTTATTGATATGTTCAATAAATCATATTTATCGGAAGAATTTGATTCTACTGAAAATCAAGAGATTTTCAAAATGTTTTTATCAAAAATTAAAGATGTGTCTTTAGAAATTCGTTTAACGGCCAGGCAAGATCATAGCAAGTTTTATCTAATAAGAAACAAGTATGAATATTCTTGTTTTGGCGATCAAAAAGGTGTCGTGTTCATGGTGTCATCTAATTTTACATATAATGGACTTCTTGGACAGGGCGAAATGAATGAGCGATTTAGCGATAATACTAAATTTGAAGAATATGAGGTTAAGTTTGAAAGTCTTTGGAACGACAGCAAGTCTATTGATATTAGTGTAAAAGACGGAAACAACGATTTTGAAACGGAAATGAAAAAGAAACTTTGGATTTTTGCCAAGCCCTCGCCGTATCATATTTACGTGCGGATTTTATACGAGCTTTATAATTCAATCGATCAAGGTAATGTTACTACACCATCAGAAATTACAAGTGGTAAATTTGCAAACTTTAAATATCAAATTGATGCTATAAAGTATGGCGTGGATTGTATTAATAAGAACAATGGCGTTATTATTGCCGATGTAGTTGGTCTTGGTAAATCCATAATTGCTTCTGCAATAGCATATAATTTAGATTTGCGTAAGACCGTTGTTATTTCGCCGCCTCATTTGGTAGATCAATGGAATGACTATCAGCAAGATTTCGGACTCCGCGGAGTCAGAGTAAGTAATTTAACACAATATATAGTGTTTCTACACTAAAACAATCACAATATAAGCCAATATTTCGACGATTTTCAGCCTTTTACTCCCAAAACGCTCCCAAATTTGAGAGCGTTTTGTTGTCCGTAAAAATCCGCGGACTGATTTGTATTAGTAAGTCATCACTCCCCATTACTCCCCAATGTCCGTAAAAAACCTTGTCCTCACTTAGTCCGTCATTCAAAATCAATGTCGAATTTTACAATTAATACAATAACCAATTTAACTGTTTGGTGAAAGATGGTTGACAAAGAATGTGGCAGATGTTATATTAATACTAACTCTACTATTACTTAATCATTATAATTTTAATTAAGTAAAAATATAATTTTTGGGGAGATTGTTTGTAAAGTTACATGGTAAAATGGTATTACAAATAACAATTCAGGAGTATGAAATGTTTTATAAAGTAAAAGCCAAATGTGGCCATGTGGGCAGAAATAATTACATAGAAAAGACTTTTTATGTGACAGCACATTCAGGAAAGGAGGCAGCACGAAAGGTGCGCTACTTGCCAAGAGTCAAACACGATCGTAAAGATGCGATTCTCAGTGTTGAACAGATATCGCGAACTGAGTTTGTTGAGGGTAATGCAGCGAACAGTATTGATACATATTTCAAGGTAACAAATTCGAGCGAACAACGCTTGTTAAAGGCTGTAGATCCGGGAGAAATACGTCCGGAGCCTCATAGTAAAAAATATAAAAAGAAGAGAGATGTAAGTTATATCATGAAACGAATGAAAATTCTACAAAAACAGTACGATAAAATGATGTCGGAGATTGTTTATGGATAAGCGCAGAGTGGGGCAATTTTTAAAAACTCTAAGGCTACAAAAAGGGAAAAAGCAATTTCAGGTAGCAATGGATTTATCCGCATACGGTATAGATGTTTCGGATAAGACTGTAGCTAAGTGGGAGAAAGGTAATTTTCCTGATATGGATAAGTTGGCTATTATAGCCGATTATTACGGAGTAAAAGTTTCCGCTATTTTGAACGGTGAGCCTTATACTCCGCAAAAATTCGATGAAAAATATTTTATAGTAAATGACGAATGGATGCAACATTTTCCGGCGGACGCATTGTATCAAACTCGTGTTGAACAAGAAAGGTTAGTTAAGACAAGAGTAAAAGATTTGTTATTGGAGCTTATAGAAAAGAAATCGTTGACAGAAACGCAAAACGATGAACTGAATTTTTTGCTTGCCAACTTTTACAGTGTAAGTGACTATGCGAAAGAAATAAATAATGAACTCGATTGCACAGGTAGTAAACAAGTAAAATTATTGCGGCAAGAGATATATCGGGAAATTTGCTCTATGCACGATTGCTCAGTTGATGAAATTTATTGGGAAATAAAAAAGCTTTATAATTATAATAAACGAGCTACTTTTAGAAAAAATGTATGTGGGTATGAGGCAAATGTATCAGCTACAGAAAATATATTACTAGATTTGGAGAATTGGGAAAAGGATTTATTGCTCGCTCAAATCCAAACTCAAAATATTGCCGGTTTCTACGATAAACTTACATACTTTCGACAATACGGTGTTGATTATGATGAGGAGCGTATAACCAAAGAGGGCATAAAGCTGTTAATTAAATGCGGCGCTCAATTAAATCCGGCGTTATTGGGTTATAAGTTATTTCAATATGATTACTTTTCCATTATGGATAGAATGGAAACGTTGCATGCTGCTGTAGAAGCTAAATTGCTCGTTTCGGCGTACAATGAAGAAAAACAAGCTGTTGAGTTATATTGGGTAGAAAATAATACAAAGAATAGACTGATTGATTTATATTACATGATAAACTGTAGTCGAAATAAGGATAAGAAAATATCGTTTGATGAACTATACAATCTTTTTATTTCCAACGACACCTTACCTGAAAGTTTACTATTAGAAAGATATAATGAAGGTGAACGGTCAACTTTGAGTCGGAAGGAGCAATTACTGCAAGCAGAATGGATGTTTGTTGGGGAGATTGCAAAGTGGAATGAATGTAAAGAGCGTGAAAGTAAATATAAAGATTATGAGCGTGAGCTACATGAATTAGAAAAACGGTGGATTGCCGGTGAAGCGATTGGTGAAATTGAGTACACAGAGTGGATTGGAGAAGAAGACGGTGTTCTAACTGAAAGTGATATTATGATGAGATTATGCGAAATGTCGTATGACGAATATCTTGAAAGTAGAAATGCAGAGTTAACAACAGAATTGCTTGCAGAAATAGATACACTCTCGTTAAATGAAATACGGCAAAAATATTTTCCTGTGGAGGAAAGATATGAAGAATTATAAGTTGGGTAACTTTATTTGCGAATTACGTGAAGCTGCCGGAATGGACCAGAAGACATTAGCGTCATTATTGGGCGTTTCAGCATCGGCGATTAGTCAATGTGAAAACGGCGGCGGAATTAAAACAGAAAAACTGTTTCAATTATCGGAATTGTTTGGTGTCACATTAGATGAATTGTTAAGTGGTAAGCGTGCCGAGCAGCCTATTGCAGAGCGACTCGATGATTTGTATAACATAAATAAAAATGAACTGCAAAAAGCCGTTGATAACGGTGATTATGAGCTAATAGTGAAAATATTTCGACGCATAAAAATAGTGCGCGAACGATTTGAGGAGCTGATTTATAAACGTATTTTTGCCAAAATAACGGCAGATGAAAATATAGAGTTGGACTACCTTAAACGCTATTATAATTTAAATCTTTACTCTAGCCAATGCTTTACTACTACTGTTGTGTTTTTTAACGATAATCAGAGATATGATTATATTCAAGAAACATTATTAAATGCCTTTAGTAGTGATAGGCGAAATTTAATAGAGTGGGAATTGCATAAAATATTCTCGTTAAACATTAATTTACATCTACAGGAAATATTGGATATAATCGAGAGTGATGAAAGAATTGAAACAGAGCAAGATAGATTATACTGTTTTACTACTGTGTTTCGTGCATTGCCGACATTGTCGAAAGATCTATTCTTTTCGGAAATTGTATATGTAAGTGGCAGTTTCAATATGAAGCTACCGGTTATAAATGTCTTGTTGGAGCATGGAGCCAAACTTCTGTATCCTATAGTTGTTAAGAATATGACACATATCGATAAAGATATTGTGGCTTCATTTGAAGGAAATGTGGAATACGATCGAAAGCTGTTCGACATTGCAGCGATTTATCAAAATAATTATATAAACAGTTTTAGTTTTAACGATTTTGTAAGGCTTACGTATGACGAATATCAAGCATGTATCTATGAAGAGGGAATGCAAGAGTTAGTACGATTGGCAAAATTATGGCGTAGCGATAAAATCGCATACTGGGACACATTCAAAACGGTCAAATTATACCGCAAACAATTTTAAAGGAGGTAGAAATATGAGTAAAAACCGCGGAGTATCTAGTTATACCCATACGCAGAAACAGCTGGATAATTATGCTAATCAACACAATCCAAACAATCCTGCGTATTGGGCGAATTTGAATAACCACGCAAATCAGTGCAACCCAAATAATGAATTGTTTTATTGTGGTAGAAAAAATAAGGCTATAACTAAAAAATGATTTACAGTGACTTGCAACAGTTAGACAAATCACTGAACAATACTTCAATTAACATTGCTTTAATATCGACAAAAAATTCTTTTTTAGGGAGTAACGTTGACTTTTTTGTTAGCAACTGTTATAATAGTTTATAATAATGAGGTTAAATACTATGTTAATGAAAGATAAGCTATTATATATTAGAGCAAAGAAAAATATGAGCCAGGAAGCACTTGCGCGTGAATTGGGTGTATCGTTTGCAACCATTAACCGGTGGGAAAAAGGGCATACGACACCGTCTAAGAGACATGAGATGCTGATTTATACTTATTGCAGTGAACACGATATAGTTATACCCAAATCGGAATAGTGTAACGGAGCCTTACCATGAAAGATAAAAAAAAATTAAGGGTTTTTGAGGCGTTCGCCGGTATCGGCGCACAAGCGTCTGCGCTTGATAGACTTCATATTAATTATGAAGTTGTAGGCATAAGCGATTGGTTTATTGATGCTATTGAGTGTTACGCAGCAATTCATAAACACGATATTTCAGTTGAAGTACCTAAAACCAGAGAAGAAGTTTTAGATTATTTAGGAAAATTTACATTCAGCGGCGACTCTGTACATAAATCGAATTTGAAAAACTTGAGCGAAGATCAATTACGAGATTTGTGTCGAGCTAATATTAAATGCAAAAATTTTGGAAGTATTGTTGATTTGCAGCCTGAAAATTTTCCGGAAACGGATTTGCTAGTTTACAGTTTTCCTTGCCAAGATCTTTCTACCGGCGGGTTGGGTAAAGGCATGAAAAAGGGTTCTGGTACGCGATCCGGTCTTTTGTGGGAAATTGAGCGGATTTTGATTGGACTAAAAGAACTTGGCAAATTGCCTGAATATTTATTAATGGAAAATGTGCGAGCAATTCAAGCGAGTTCAAATAAGCCGGATTTACAACAATGGCTCGAATTTTTGGAATCAATAGGTTATAAAAATGATAATTGTATGCTGTTAAATGCGCTAGATTTCGGTGTGCCACAAGACCGAGAGCGCGCATTTATAGTAAGCCATCTTGGTACAAAGTTAGAAGTATCCACTAATATCAAATTAAAGGAACGAAAATACGTTTTTAATAATTTCTTCCGTAACGATTATAATAATCCAATTTTCAGAGCAGAAGCTGACATTGCTCAATTAAATCCTACGCCGTCTAGGTTGAAAATGTGGGAAATTAACGGTCGTAATTTAGATGAAAACACAACTGTCAGGACTATAACATGTAATATGGATAGAACTCATTGCGCTGCATTATTCCCGTATGAAGGAGCAAAAGGTAAGTCGTTTAGAAGACCTACAATTAGGGAGGCTTTTTTGCTAATGGGATTTACTGAGGAAGAATACGAGAGAACGCTGTCTTTGGAATTCAGTTATAGAAAGATGAACAAACTTATTGGAAATTCAATTGTTGTAAATGTTTTAGAAGCTATATTTTATGTGATGTTCAAAGGTAAATACGGGTTGTAACGATAGTTTTGAGTTGCATAGGAGAGTATAATGAGTGAACTAGTAGAAAAACAATTCCCAGTTAAATCATTGTTAACCGGACTGAGATCGATAGGATACAATTTTTCTACCGCAGTTGCGGATATAATTGATAACAGTATTTCTGCTGAAGCAACTGAAATAAATATTTTTTCAGACCCGCTGGCGGATGTGCCGTATTTTTGTATTTTAGATAACGGCTACGGTATGAACAGTAAGGAACTAGATAATGCAATGTTGCCAGGCTCTGATCGGACAGGCAAAGAGGACTCGGAGCTTGAACTTGGTCGATTCGGGCTAGGTTTAAAATCTGCCTCATTGTCACAGTGCAAAGAGTTTATTGTAGCAAGTAAGAAGTTCGGAAAGATCCGTGCTATGTCTTTTGATTTGGATGTTATAGCAGAGAAGAATAAGTTGTTTCTAAAACAGTTGACTGAGAGTGAAATAGCTGAACTTCCTAAAATAAGTGAACTAAAAAAATATGAATCTGGAACTTTGGTCATTTGGACGAAGTTTGATAAAATAGAAGAACTAGCCAAAAATTTTGAGGAAAGCTTTAGAACGGCGGTTGCTGAATCAAAGAAACATGTAGAGCTTGTATTCCATAGATTCTATAATCAAATTGAGATTTTTTACAACAACCGTCGTATTGAAAAACGTGATCCATTTTTGCTGGACTCTGTTGGTAGACAGCAAACAGGGCGTACTTCCACAATTGATGTAGATAATTCCGTCATTACGGTTATCCCGTATACGCTCCCGTTTGCAAACACATTAACAGCAGAAGAAAAAGCATTGTTAGGGCATCCGAAAAGCATTTACGATGAGCAGGGGTTTTATTTATACAGAAACAAGAGACTCATTTCATGGGGTAGTTGGATGCGGATGGGTATACGGAGTGAATTAAACAAACTGGCTAGAATTCAAGTCGATATACCGTCCACATTGGATTCGGTTTGGACATTGGATGTCAAGAAATCATCAGCAAAAATACCGGATAAAATTAAAGAACGAATTCGGATGTCAATTGAAGATTCTATTTCAAGAAGTAAACGCACAACTAAATTCCCTGGAGCCAAAGAACAGTCGGTGGAATGTAAAGTTTGGCAAAGAATTAACGAGCACGAGGGTAAGATAAAGTATCAAATTAACAGAGAAATTCCGGCGTTGATTGCTCTTAATGAAGCTTTAGGCGAAAATGAAAAAAGACTTTTAGAAATAGCGTTGTCGCAGATAGAGTGTTATTTGCCAAAATATTCCATAACTAACGATAATATGGATGCTTTAAATATCATTAACAGCGGGGATGGGGTAGACGAAGAAAGGCTCATCGAGGAAATTCGACAAATCCTTCTTATGTGCTCTCCTGACGACAGAGATCGAATGTTTGACAGTATTTTTATGGCAGAAGGGTATCAAAAATTGTTTTCCAAAAAAGAAATTATACATAGGCGGTTATTTGAAAATGAATGAATCATTAAAAAAATACTCGGAAAAGATTAAAACTGCATCCGATATTCTCTATAAATTGTTAAACGGCAAGAAGTGTACTCATTCTGAAGTTGTTGAACAGGCGAAGCAACTCATGCCAATAGTATTTGACTCTTCGGTAAGTAGATTGCCGGAGTACGGTGTAATTCTTAAAGAAATAATCGATTACTATGAAATAGAAGTAGGCATTATAACATATGCTCCAGATGTTATTGCTAAAGATAAGCAGTCTAGGTATTGGTTGACTAAAATCAAACCTACTATTCCGCACGCCTATTTTGATAGATACAAATTATATTTAAGAGCAGAAAATTTTGCTAATAAAACGATTGACAATATTGAATACACTTGTGAGGAGATTTTGTCTTACTGTGCTAATCCCAAGAACACAAGTGGTATAGACAAAAAAAGAGGTTTAGTCGTTGGTGACGTTCAGTCCGGAAAAACTGCAAATTATCTTGGACTAATAAACATGGCATTTGATTACGGATATAAAATAGTTGTCCTATTAGCCGGTATGACGAATTCTCTTCGTTTGCAAACACAAAAAAGAACTGATAAAGGTGTGATAGGAGCTAAAAGCGATTCAATTGGAAACACAATAGAGTACATAGGAGTTGGGTTTAATCCGCAAGACCATTTTGCAGTCCCGTTTACTAATCAGGCGAATGATTTCGCTAAATTTATTCAAAGAAATTTAAATGCGGCGATTAGTGATTTTAACAAGCCTGTAGTATTGGTTGTGAAAAAAGTTAAAAGCATTTTGGAAAGTGTTAGCGAAAGATTACAATCCGAATTGACTGAAAAGGGTGTGCTTGATTCTAAAAGTATATTAATTATTGACGACGAGGCAGATAATGCGTCAATTAATACCAGATCAGCAGATTCTCCTACATCAATTAACAGAAGTATTAGGGCCATTTTTAATAAATTCCCAATAGCGTCCTATGTGGGGTACACCGCAACGCCGTTTGCCAATATTTTTATAAATCCGCATGACGAAGAAGATAATCTGGATCTTTTCCCGTCCGATTTTATTGTTCAGCTGAACTCGCCGGACAATTACTTTGGGGGCAGAAGAGTATTCCCTAAAGACGATGACAAACTTCCTAGATGTTTACGGCTATTAAATGAAGAGGAGTCTTATTTTTTGCCGGTTATTCACGATAAGACAAGCGAGTATCCGATATTGCCTCACAGCTTGGAAGAAGCGATTCATGAATTTCTTATTAATAATGTTATAAGGACTATTCGTGGCCAAAAAACTAAGCATCGCTCTATGATGATTAATATTACGCGCTATAATGACGTTCAACAGAGAATCGAATATAGCGTGTTACAGTATATTGAAAAGTTAAAAAATGCAATCGAGCAGTTGAGTTTATTTCCAGTAGAAGAGTTTATTAAAAATAAGCAGTGTCGGAATATTTACGACTTGTTTTTCACTCCGTTTTACGATGTGATTCGTAATGGTAATCAAGAAACAGGAGAAGCGCCTGTAAGTTGGTCTGCAATTCAAAGTGGGTTATATGATGAGATTAATCAAATGCAAGTTGCTGTAATCAACTCAAGAAACGGAAAGATGAGTAAACGGAGCGGCGACAATGTGAATGTGCGCTTTGATTACGAAAATTATGAGGACGAAGGCGCCAGAGTAATAGCTATCGGCGGTATGGTCTTGTCTCGTGGACTTACTCTTGAAGGCTTAATGACAAGTTATTATAGTCGAAATGCAGGAACATACGATACATTATTACAAATGTGTCGTTGGTTTGGATACAGACCGAAATACGAGGACCTTTGTCGTATCTATTTGACACAGGATAGCATTGATAGGTTTGATGCCGTTTTAGACGCTGTTGAAGATATGAAAACGCAGTTCTCTGAAATGAAACGTCAGGATAAAAGGCCTAGGGATTTCGGATTAATGATTAAGGAATCGCCGGAAACCTTAAATACTACAATGCTCATAACAAGTAGAAATAAAATGCGTGGGACAGATATAGTAGAGTATAGGCTGAATTACGGTGGTGTATATGCGGATACTTCCAAATTGTCTCGCGATATTGCTGTCAATAACCATAACATTTTACAAGCTGAAGAGTTTCTGAAAAAAGTAGAAATAAAGAGAGTCCGTGATAGATGGATGGCATCGGATGTTTCAAAATTTGATGTAGCAGCGTTGATACGTGAACTAAAAATTCCGTATGTGAATAAGAAATTTGACACGGACGGACTCTCTGAATATATAGAAAACAGTGATATATTCCCGTATTGGGATATAGCTATCGCAACAGGTGATGCGAAAAGTTTGCATAATTGTTTTGGAATTAACGGAGCAAATGCTGCTTTGCGTAGTTTCCATGTGAACGGATTAAATGACAGCTATATTAGAATTGGCGGAACAAATAACCGTGTCTTGGACCCCGGTGTTTTTGATTACGGGCTATGGCTTACAGAAGCTCAGCGCGAGTTGATTCTGCGTGAAAAACAAAATAACAAAGGGGATACGCTTTCTGCTATTGATTATCTTAAAATGAGAAAGAACCCTATTTTAATTATTTATCCAATTGAGCTAAAAACTGAAGTATCCGATGCTGAGTGTAAAGATGTTGAAAAAAGTGTTGTTGAGGATCTTAAGAAAAGTATTCGTGAAGAGGTCGGTAATACAACAACGCCTCTAGTTGCTTTTGCTTTTGGTTTTCCTAAAAAAGAATCGCCATTAAGGTTAAGATATAGGGCAAATATTGTTAAACTTGATAAATTGAACGAAAACTTGGAAGTCGACGACGACGGTGAAGGTGAGGAGGACATTGATGATTAACTTTCAAGAGCTATTTAATGCTCTATCTCAACCGAATGCAAATCATAAAAGAATTCCTGTGGAATCCGCATTAGGAGTGTTTTACGGATTAAGTAATGACGGATACCTTCGGTTGTCTTTTTTATCAAAGTTGACTGCCCCTAAACTTGAGTCGACGAAATTATTAAGAGTCACTCAGGGTGAAGAAAGTAAAGGCGTATATTGGACGTGTTTTGATTTATTGCAGAATGATGCAAAATCGGTCTTCTATACATTCTGTGAAAATATGGTGTTGGCTGTTGCAGATATTAATATTGAATCGAACGCATTAAGTGCTTTAAAGAAAAGATTTGTTATTTGGAAGACGATGTTTAAACAGATTCAGGCTTCAGAGGTGTCTAGAGAAGTTATACAAGGGCTTTTCGGTGAACTGTATTTCTTAAAGAATTTCATGTTAGAAAAATATTCGCCTAATGAGTCGGTGAACGGATGGTCGGGCGCAGATTCAAAAAGTAAAGATTATACGATTAATAATGAATGGTATGAAATTAAAACGATAGGGGCAAACACAAATAAAATTCAAATATCTTCGCTAAGCCAACTATCGTCTCCTGTTATCGGGCATTTAGTTGTAATAAAGGTTGAGTCTGTGTCAGAAGAGTTTAGCGGCCAAGATTCATCGATAAACATATTATTGAGCAATATTTTAGCAAAAATACAAGACGAAATTACGGAAGAGCATTTGTTAAAGAAGATAAAATCGGTTGTTGGAAACATATCCGATAAGGTTTTGAATTCTAAATTTGTTGTTAAAAGTGTTGATTTTTATTTAGTGGACGATAATTTCCCGCGTTTGCAAGAAAAAGATATCCCGTATACTGAAATTGAAGAGGTAACATATTCAATTAATGTAAATGCAATTAAGAAATATAAGGAGAGCTAATGATGACTCTTGAAGAATTTAGAGAAAGCTATATTAACGAAGATATAAACGCTGAAGCAATCAATACTTCGCGTTATCCGACAGATGTTTTTATTGACAGCGCAGTAGATATTCTCATGAACGATTATTCGCTAATTAGCGATATGTCGCAATGTTTTTATGAGTTTACAAAAGGAACTCGCGCTTTTAAAAATATGCGGTTGGATGCGGCTTATTTAGATCTGCCGGCAAGCACATTAAATTTATTATACGCTGATTTTAATGGTGGGGAAATTAAAAATATAACAAATGAGTTTTTAAGTAATAAAAGTCAATTGTTAATTAATTATTTTGAAAATTGCCTTAAAGGTTTTTTTGTTGACGGTGAGCGAGCGAATCCGGCCGTGCAGCTTTCTTATGATATAAGAGAGCATATTGGAGAAATTTATAAATTGCACTTATTTATTATAAGCACTGACAAGCTTAGTAAAGCTGTAAAAAAGCTTGAGTTGGCTGATTATGTCTATAACGGTAAGAAGTTTAAAATTGATTTGGATGTACTTGATATAGAGGGTATTTATAGATCAAGATTAGCCGATTTTCAAAAAGAAGATGTCGTCATCAATTGTAAAGACTTTGGGATTGAAGGTATTCCTTGTATAAAAGCTGATATTGAAACTGATCAATACGAATCATATTTAGCTATTGTGCCGGGCAGTTTTCTTGCGGAAATATATAAAAAACATGATACATCGTTACTGGAATCTAATGTTCGCTCATTTTTGAAATTTAACGGAGGGGTGAACAAGGGAATAAGAGGTACAATACTTAACGAAAAATCGCGGTTTTTTACATATAATAACGGCATCTCCACTACTGCGAAGAGTATTCAAACCGAGCCGCATTCGAAATACGGTTTAATAATAACATCTTTTACTGATTTACAGATCATTAACGGCGGACAAACAACAGCTACGCTGGCGGCTACGAATATTAAAAATAATGCTGATCTATCAGGTATTTATGTCCAGATGAAGCTCACAGTCTTGAAAGAGCCTAATCCGGATTTAATTCGTAACATAGCTACTTATGCTAACAGCCAAAATAAAGTTAAAACAGCGGACTTAAATTCAAGTCATCCGTTCTATGTGCGCATTGAAGAATGGTCACGAAAAGTTTATGCGCCTCTCGAAAGCGGACAACTTGTTCAGCAGCAATGGTTTTTTGAACGTGCAAGAGGACAATATGAACAGCCTTTAATGAAGATGACTAAAAAGCAAAAGGACGACTATAAATTAGTGCATCCGAAAAATAAAAAATTCACTCTTACTGATTTGGCGAAGTATATGAATGCGGCTAATATGTTACCTCATTACGTTTCGTGGGGTGGCGAAGTTAATGCAGCTCATTTTCATAATGACATGTTAGAACAATGGGAGAAGGATAATTCAGTATACAATGAGTTGTTCTATAAAGAGCTAATTGGAAAGAAAATATTATTTGCTTACATAGAAAATGTCATATCCGATCAAGAATGGTATCAAGAACGTAGGGCTTACAGACCGCAATTAGTTGCGTATACATTCTCAAAACTCATATACGAGATAACAAAAATTAAAAAGTGTGTTAATTACCGTCAAATATGGGACCAGCAGAAGGTACAGGACATATTTTATAATGACATTGCGGCTATCGGAAAGCTAGTATTTGACTGCATATATGCAGAGGATCGATCCACTGCCAATATAGAAACCTACTGTAAAAAGGCGGAATGTTGGACGATTGTCTCAAAAAAGGATTATAATCTATCTGAAGAATTAACTGAAACTCTTATTTCTCAATACGAGCAGGAAGAAGAAAAAACGAGAGCTAAGAAAGATCAGAGATTTGATAACGCTATAGAAAATGAAATTGGAATATTTAATAAAGGTTATGAGTATTGGGAAGACCTTATTAAAAGAGGCCTCGAACAGCAAGTCATAAACGCAGGGGAAGTCAAAATATTAACCGATGCTGTAAAATACTGTAAAATGATTTATACGCAGTTAAGCAAAAAACAAATCAATGATATTAATCGCGTTGTTCGTATTTTAAGAGAAAACGGTATTAAATAATGGATACAAGAACAGTAGAACAGCGCAGTAAAAACATGTCTGTTATCCCCCATGAGAACACGAAACTTGAAATCTTAGTTGCAAAATATTTATTTGCACACGGGTTTCGGTATCGTAAGAATGTGAAGACGCTACCCGGTAAACCGGATATAGTGTTAAAAAAATACAGAACGGTAATTTTTATTAACGGGTGTTTTTGGCATGGACATGAAGGCTGTTCGAAGGCCCATTTGCCTAAAAGTAATATAGAATTTTGGGCAAATAAGATCGATTACAACAGACGTAGAGATGCCGAAGAGTATGATAAACTTTGTGAGATGGGTTGGAATGTTATTACTGTATGGGGATGTGAGCTAAGTAAGAATTTATTTAACGAAACTATGGACACAGTAGTTTCAAGGATCAACAACAATCTGAAACAGTCAGATAAATAATGTAGTATTTTTTTATAAAGCAGCAATTATATAATATGCTTAATGGAGGAATTATGGCAAAAATTGATGTTAAAAAAATAACCAAATTAGACAAAGAGCGCAACACAGTTCAAGAAGAAGTTGCCGCCACTTATACTGTCTTTGAAAAAAACGGGGAAAGGTATTTTCAGATTGATACATACGGCCGGAGTGATCGTATTGAAACTGAAAAGGCAAGCCAAATCATACAAATAGATAAGGACTCGGCAAAAGAATTAATAAAGCTTTTGTTGAATGAGTTCAAAATACTTTAGCAAACGTTTTTTATCTTTTACGCAATGCTATAACTTATATGTTAGGAATAGATTTACCTGTCAAAATAGTAGTCAATATATTTCAACTATCAAATTATACGCATTATTTTTTAATCTTAAGTTTTGAAAACGATTCTTTTATATAGGAATCGATTTGTTCTTTTGTCTTGCCGAAGAATGGTTGATCTTCGTCGCGCCAGAGGTTGATTATTTTTAGTCCGCATTTTTTGGCGTAGTTCAAAGCGATTTTTGCACCGCTGCGGTATGCCTTTTCATTGACATAGCAAATAAGCGTATCGCAAGAATCAATCATCAGCTGATTACTTAATGTAATCTTTCGCTTAAAGTGAGTGTCTTCAATATCATACATTACAGTTTTGACATCGGAGTAGGGTATGCAATCCCATTCTCCGTTTTTGTCTATGGCGTGTAGGCTCGTTAGGACTACTTCAATATCTAAATCTTCATATTTCTTTCGTAGTTGCCGGCAAGCCCAAAGAGAAAGCTTGTCAAACTGCCCGTGCGTTCCCATCGTGAACGACCGGCAGCCGTTTTGTATTTCAGCTTCAACTGCTTTGAGTAGCCGCTCCTCAATATCATTGGTAAATATTTCTCTGTGTCCTATAAATGCTGTTTTCATATTAAGCCTTTTATGGTTGTATTTGCAACCATAGTCTAACACAAATGATAAAAATATCAAAGTGTTTAGGGTTGTATTTGCGTCCTTATGTTTACAATTATATTTGCTAAAATATAGTTGTAAAAACAACCGTAGGAGGACGTATGAAATTAAGCACGGCAGTTGCATTACGAATAAGTAATATTCTACGGGAAAAGAATATGTCGCAGTATAGATTAGAGAAGAACATAGCTATGCCGCATAATACGATGAAAACTCTCATGAGCGAGAGAAATAGCGGTGTTAATTTGAAAACTGTAATGCAAATTATACGCGGTCTTGAAATGACTACAGCACAGTTCTTTGATGATCCGCTGTTTGAAAATCCAGATTTAGAAATAGATTAAATCAATATAAATGTTTCAAAGAAGGAAGTTCGATTGGGCTTCCTTTTTTTGTTGTTAAAAGCTCATGATTTGATTGTGTTTTGCTTTTGAAAAAGAGAAAATTTTTTAGAAGTAAATACGCTTGTTAAAGACTGTGCTGATTTTGGTACACCTTGCTCTTTACAATTATTTATAGATGTGGTATAGTGTATATGTAAAAATCTATAAAGGAGGTACTCTGTATGTTAGGAAAAAGAAAACATAGGTCGTATTATACTAAAGAGGGATATAAGCAAATATATACGCCTAGTAGTCCTGAAGCGCGTGCTAATGGATATGCTCCCGAACACCGTGTTGTGGCAAGCGAGAAGCTTGGTAGGCCGTTGTATGACCATGAAGTCGTGCATCATCGCGACGGAAATAAGCGAAATAATAGACCTAGTAATTTGCAAGTGATGTCGCGCTCGCAACACGCTCGAATACACAAATATAAACGGAGAAGAAATGGTAGGTAAAGATAAAAAACTGCGCGCATTAAAAATATGGGAAATTTTACATCAGGAAACAGATGAAGATCATCCAATGGGAACTGAGGAGCTACGCGCTAAATTAAGAGAGTCTGGGTTTGAGTGTGGACGTCGTGTAATATATGATGACATAGCATTATTAAATGCAAATGGGTATGAGATTAAATGTAATCGTAAGATTAGCAACGAATATTTTGTGGTTGATCGAGCGTTTGATATAGCAGAGCTACAAATTCTTATGGATGCTGTGCAAGCTGCTAGTTTTATTACGTCTAAAAAAACCAAACAATTCATTGGCAAGATAGCTCAACTTGCCGGGGATAGAAAGGCAGAAGTCTTAGAAAAGAATACGGTGGAATTTCATGCACCTAAGAGCGATAATGAGATGATATATTATTCTGTAGATAAAATAGGTAGAGCAATCGAACAAAAAAAGAAAATCTCATTTCTATATTTTGATTATGATGTTCGCCACCAACGTGTTTACCGAAAAGAAAAACATCGATATGTAGTTAATCCGCTTGCAACAGTATTCTCCAACGACAACTACTACTTAATGTGTTTTGATGATAAACACAAAGGCATAGGTAATTACCGTATTGATAGAATGGACGATGTGCAAATAGCCGATATGTCGATAACCGAAAGTGAAGAATCCAAACAATTCGATTTATCGCGCTACAAAAGGCGATTGTTTGGTATGTTTAATGGCGACGATGCACGAGTGACATTTCAAGCCGATAAATCACTTATTGACCATATCTTTGACAGGTTCGGTGACGATGTGAGTATTGCCGATGGTGATGGCAACAAAGTAATATTTTCAGCCGATGTGCAAGTCAGCAAGCCATTCCTTGGTTGGTGTTGCTCATTTGGTAATATGTTAAAAGTTACAGCACCGCGATCGGTGATTAGCCGGATTAATGACTTTTTATCCGAAACAGCTAATCAATACAAATGATATTAAAAAGTGTTTTGGATTTTAACATTAAGATATAAAAAATAGGTTAATAGAAATGAAAACAATGACATTTAAATTTGTTGACGGGACAAGCTCAACAGTAGAGATTAGCGACGAGCTTGCAGATGTTTACGAAAAGATAATCAAATACGAAAAGAAAGTACATCGCAAAGATACCCGTCGGCACACTTCGATAGATGCTATGAAAGAGTATGGGTATGAAGTAGTAGATCCTGATGCTGATATAGATGAGATAATTGAACGTGAAGAGCTTTTGCAACTTGAACAAGAACGAAACGATAGAGAACTGCGTAAAGAAGAAAAGAAACAAGCACGTCAACTTAAATATCTTACTGAACGTTTAACGCATAGACAAGCACAAGCATATTTTGAGTTTACATACTTGAAATTAAAGAAAGTTGAAATAGCAAAGAACATGCATATCACCGAAGGTGCAGTAAGAAAGCTAATTCTAAAAGCGGAGGAAAATCTCGAGAAGTTGCGTCAAAAAGAAATTGAAGAAGATGAAGCTGAGCTTGCAAGAATACAAGAGAAGATTAAAGATAATGTTACATTATTATCCGCTCAAGAGAAGGTGAGAACGCATAAAAAGTTGACAAAAGAGGAGAATGATGCGCTCAATCTTCATATGTTACAAGTGCTTTTTGGCGAAATATAGGCTACATAAGGATTCTTTATCGCGTTACAAATAGAAAATGTTAAATTATGTTACCTTAATTATAAAGTCACAACATAAGTTAATCTACTTGATTTAGTAGTTTTAATCCAAATTTTCCGGAAATTACACATGCGTCACGTTTATTTGAAATTGGTTTGATGCCATCTAAAACGGTTTGCTGCGTTTCTGGAGTCCAATATATTTTCAATAACTTCCTCGCGCGCGTAATGGCTGTATAGAAAACATTATGTGAAATTAATTCATCTACTTGATTAGAGATAACAATTTTTACAGAATTATATTCTAATCCTTGTGCTTTGTGAATTGAAATTGCATAAGCTACTTGAAATGGAACAATTTCAGTTTCATTTTTTTCTTTTTCGTCGTCATCTACAAAATGATTAACAGAAAAACGAATAAGAGAATGGCCTTTCGCCGCACAGTCCAATAATGTGAGGTCTGGACTTAAAATATCAAGTTCATTCAAGGCTATTGGTATTTCTATATTAAAAGTAATTTTATCCGGCTCTCGCTCTATCTTTCTTATCCATCCTTTTAAGTTGTTATAAATTGTAGGATAAAATCTATTATGTTCGCTGAATATAATCGGATCGCCAACTTTGTAAATTCGGTTTTCCCAGTGAAATGGGGGATTAGTATTATCATTTTGTAAAAAGCGGTTTAAATTATTAATTCCATAAAGTCCATCATAATTTAGGCATAACATTATTTCATCTTCTTCTTCACGCGAAAACAATGTCTCATCAAAACCAGATGAGTAGCCATGATGATATAAGCATTCAGCAATTTTATCGTCAAGCGAACGAACTTTATTCCATAAATTTATTAAATCTGGATTCTCTGTTCGGTATGGTGTTGTCAATTCATACAAAACATCTGAAGGCATAAAATATCTTGCTAAAGAAAACCAGTTTCCAAATTGAACGGATTGGATTTGATAAACATCTCCCACTAAGATTAACAATTTATATGAAATAGATTGCAAAAGGTTATCCATCGTTCGATTGTCAACCGTACTGCATTCATCGATTATAACAACATCATATTCATATTTTTCTATATATTTTTTTGAGCTTGCTATTGTACTGAAATCGCTGTTGCCTACATGAATTTGGCGTTGCAAATTATCTTTTGCTGGGTTGGTATTAGCAAGAAAAAGTTTCTTTGCGTTGGCAAAATAGTTAGAAATGTGCTTTATTAGCGTAGTTTTTCCTGTTCCTGCAGCGCCATATATAAGAGCAAGGTTTGATTTTGCAAATAGGCTATTTAGAATAACTTTCTTTTCGTCTGAATCTACATTGGCTGTCTCAAGCCAAGTTTCCATAGAGTTTTTATATCCGTGTATACCGGTTCCTATTTTACTTAATAATGTTGTGATAATATTTAGGCAATGATCTACATACCCATTTATATAGATATGCTTATTGTCTATGACAAGTTTCCTCTCAATAATGTGTTTTTGTGGCAACATAGAATTGTATGTAGCAACCATAGCGGGGACATTTCCCAGAGCCTCAAACTCAGATATAGGGTTAAACAGTTGAACATTTTGATCAGAATTGACTCGTATTTTTCTTGCCAGTAATTCGTGTTCGCGTCCGGTGCTTTTTATGCATGCAAATATATCATAAAGAGAAGGATTGTGTTTAGTTAATGAAGCATAGAAGGGCATTTTTTCAAAAGCTATGCAGCTGTTTTTTAATGATAAGTCTGACAACCAGTTATTAGGGACGTCATTTATTTGTTCTTTGAGTATCTTATGTCTTAGGCGCAATAAAAGATATCGTAAAGTAATATATCCATCGAGTTTTTGTCCTGAAATTTTTCTACAGATATCTAAAGTTTTAACAACATTGTTAGAGCGTGAATCCTGCTTTAGCTTTATTTTTAACTGTTCATAATAAGGTTTAGCCATATCAATTATGTTAATCAAATTAAATCCGCTACTTGTTAGAAAATCCATTAAGGCATAATATTCTTTTGTCCCCGCACCGATTTTTTGAGTATTTAAAATAGCAGCCAAATCCGATAGCTCTATTGGTCGAATTGCTACACGATAACTATCTACTATAATAATAGGCATTTTTCGATTGAGAACGTTGATATACGACGAGATAAATTCCAATTTGATTGCATAATAGTCTGGAATCTCTTTTTTTGAAAATACTGTAAAACGATCAAATTTTCCTGAAAAGTCATCAGCTGAGGTTACAGTGAGTTCATAATATATTCGTCCATCTACAAAAAATGGCTTACTTTTTTGGATGTAGAAGCGATTAACAGGATCACGGTGAGTATAACGACAGTTATCTACAGCGTATGCTATTTTTTCATAATATTCTATAAGAGAATCATCTTGATCCCACGGATAATCTTCTAAATTTCCAAGAATCGAAAGTCCCAGTACACGCTGAGCATATTCTTTTATTCTTATCAACCATTCATGATATTTCAACATCAAACGAATTGAGTTGTCTTCATCTGGTGTAAAGTGAGAAACGGATGATTGCAACATATCATGAAATTGCACAAGAAAATGCAAATCTCCACGTGTAGCAATATACTCTAAAGATTTTACTATATCGTCGTATTTATTAAGACTTATCGACTCAATATCACTAAAGATTCTTTGAGCGATTGCTTCTACCAAATTGCGCAAATTATTCAAAATATTTTGAGAAAGCAATCCTCGATCTTGAACATCAGCCATAGCAATATTTTTACTTATATTTTCGCTGTATAATAAAATATTTTGATTAAATTGATTCATTAGTATCTCCACATGTTTAAATTTATTGTAAAACTAGCTATTAAGATAACTTTTGTTTATTTAATATTATTTTAATCTAAAACAAAAATTGTGTCAACTTCTTGTTATGTAATATTAATTGTAGTGAATTGTGTGTAATTTTTTTTTGGGGTGGGGGGGGGTACGATTTTTTAAGGCCGTTATGGCTTTTATATAGAGGGACTTTTATTTATTCCTCAACAACTTCATAATAAGTAGCAAGGAAGTTCGAACTGAGCTTCTTTTTTCGTGCGCAAATATAAAGGTTAGACTAGATTTTATTCTAGACCGTCACAGTTTGAAAACTCATGTCCTTGTTTATATAGAGGTTAATAGAAATTTTTTATGAGAAATTTTGTATTTAACCGCCACGTTTTTGAGATAAATGTCTTTGGTTAAGTAGAGGGAGAAGATTAGAATTGGATTGGATTTTTGCTGAAACCCGATTTTTTGCCCTTTCCTACGGCTTTATAGTGATGGGGTATAAATATTTTTCACTCTCGTGTCCTTGTTAAGATAGAGGGAGATATTAAAGGAGGTGATGTCTTATGGACTAATATGAGACTTGCAAGCCGTCTTTAAATGCTTGCGACGATTTAACAAACAAAAATAAACATGGAGGGATAATGGAACAAAAACAACTAAAACAATTAACTTTTTATGATCTGTATGCCGAGCTTATGGATGTACTTAACGACGAAGAACGCGGAAAGTTACTGCGCCAAATGTGCGAGTATATGTTCGCAGGAGAGCAAAACGAACTGTCCGACAAGAAGATGATCTTCCTTTGGGGCAACATAATAGACTTTCTTGAAGCGGACAAGCAAGCGCAGTTAAGCGACAAAACAATTCGTGCAAACAGACAGATGAAACACTTTACATTTTATCGTAACTTCTACGAAGCGGTGGAGTTAATGGACGATAAGCAAGCAGGAATTTATATAAAGGCATTGTATAAATATGCTTTTAGTAACGAAGATCCGAGCAAGTTGTGTTCGCCTGTGGACTTGTATTACATGCTTGCAAAGCGCAAGTTAGCACTATCTAAGGTTCGTAGTTATGTCGGAAAAAAGGGCGGTAAAGCGGAAAGAATACCCGTGACAAGCGAACAAGTAAGTGCAGACCAACAACATGTTGTATCTATTGGAATGGACGGTTTTCTTAAAAATCATCCACAGATAAGGAACGAT
>JAFLVG010000040.1 GCA_022508445.1 Clostridiales bacterium
CGACAGCGACGAGCGCATCTTCATTTTGCAGAAAGGTCACGCCGTCAGCACGACGTCGGGCGGCGGAGCGAATGAGGCGATTAGGGACGGCGAGTTCTTCGGCGTAAAAAGCGCACTCGGTCACTTTCCGCGCGAGGAGACCGTCTCCGTGACAACCGATTCCGTTTGCATTGCTATGTCCGTTCCCGAATTCGAGACGATGTTCGCGCCCAACAAGCAAATCATCATGAAAATGCTGCGCGTGTTTTCCGGGCAGCTGCGGCACGTGCACGGCAAAATCGAATCCATCCGGCATAAAGGCAGTGAAGTCAACCAGATGACGGGAATGCTGTCCGTGGCGCAGGCGTTCTTTACCGACGGGCAGTACCGTTCCTGCTGCGACGTATGCGTCTCTTTCCTCAAACGCTATCCCGACTATCCCGATAAACGCGATGTGGCGAAACTGTATGCAGACGCAAAACTGAAAGCGCAGTCACAGCCGACGCAGCGCGCACCCGAGGAACACGACGACGAGCAGTCAAGCGATACCGCGCCCAGCCAGTTCGACCTGCCCGCGTTCCAGCGTTTTGCCAAGACCTATGAGCCGGGGCAGGTAATTATCTGCGAGTACGAGCCGGGTGATTCGTTCTATTTAATTCAGCGCGGGCGTGTGCAACTGGTCAAGTGCGTAAACGGCGCGAGCCTGAACCTTGACATTCTTCGCCCCGGTGAGTTCTTTGGCGAAATGGCAATTCTCGATAATTCCCCGCGCTCGGCAACGTG
The DNA here is from genome assembly GCA_022508445.1 of Clostridiales bacterium. Lineage (GTDB taxonomy): Bacteria > Bacillota > Clostridia > Christensenellales > Pumilibacteraceae > Anaerocaecibacter. Next base: position 763 of record JAFLVG010000040.1, read on the forward strand.
CATAGCGACCGATACGGTGGAATGCCTTGAATTCAACAAGGAAAACTTTGAGCTGCTCGTGACGGGCAACCCGCAGATGGCAATAAAACTGCTCAAACTGTTCTGCAAGCGCATCTATGACCAAAAGCACCGCCTCAAAATCCTGTCGATTGACGACGTGCAGACCCGGCTGGCAGAGGTCTTGGTGCTGCTTGAGAGCATGACGCAGGGAGAGAAAGACTCCGACACGCGGCGCGTAAACACGACCGTCAGCGACATTGCCCGCTGGGCAGACATGGCGGAGGACGACGTTTACAGCGAACTGAACAAATTTATCTCGCGCAAGAAAATCGAAATGTACGATACCTACGTCATCCTCAACAGCCTTGCCGAGATGAAACGCCTTGCGGCGGGCAGTCAGATTTCGCGCGATTAGTTTTTGCGGCAAACCGATTGACTGAAAAGCGGATATTTGTTAATATACCGTATTCGCCAACTTAGCTCATCCGGTAGAGCAGCGCACTCGTAACGCGCAGGTGGTTGGTTCAAG
>JAFLVG010000041.1 GCA_022508445.1 Clostridiales bacterium
TGTGAACCCCTTTTTCGCGAAGTTCAAAAATCCGCGCGGAAAGCCTTGATTCGCCGAAGTCGCTCATGTAGTCGAATACACGCTGTTGTGTCTTTGACAGTTTGATTTCCGTCATCATTCACACTCTCCCATGTTTAAGAGTGTTTCCTGCACCTGCACAAGCCTGTCGTTAAGACGCTCGATAGTCCTTTCAAGCCGCTTTTCCTCGCGCCTCAGTTGCTCCGGGCTTTCCAAGTCGTCGTCTGTCGCTTTGGCCTTTTTCCGCGAGATTGCCTTGACCTGCTCGACAGTTTTCCCGGAATCGGCGGCTCTCTGCGCCATACATCTAACCATCTCGTCTTTTGCCGAATTGATGACCTTTGCCATTTCGTCATTGTTCGATGACGTGTCGCCGCTCATCTTCATCAGCTCATTCGCCTTGCCCCGCGTTGTCTGCAAGTCATGCTCTATGACATCTTCAATTCGATCGCTGTTCGCCGAGCAAACCGCTTAGAGTTTTGAGATTACGTCGCCGAGCCTTTTCTGTGTTTCGATGATTTCCTGTTGCAGTTTTCTCGCCGTTTCGATGAGGTTCTGCGTCTCCTCGCTTCTTGTCCGCGTGTAGAAGCCAAGTTCAATGGCTTTGTCCAAGAAGTCGTAGAACGTAGCCCAGAAAATGCCCGTATGACATTTCGCCGTCCTAACGCCTTTCTCGGTCGTAAGCACGTGATGTGTGAACTCATGGACAGCCGTATACATAAGTTCGTTGTCCGTCCTGAAATTCTTGTTGTGCAGGAAAATCTCATGCGTGAACGGCTTGTAGAATCCGTTAACGCGGCTTGACTTCTTGCCAGTCATAATGACCGTGAAATCTGTCTCGCACTCGTAAAGTTTCCCGAGCGCGGACTTGATGCTCTCGTTGTTCATTCTCGTTCCTTTTTGCCAAAAAAAGAGGCTTGTCCAGCGTACTTGAACAAGCCCCAGAAACTAGCCTCGCGGCTAGAACCGACAAGCGGTTTGGAAAGTACGCTAATCCAAACAACTCGTTATGGAAGCGCGGATTAACATTTGCACTTCCCAAGTTGCTTTAAGATTAGCACTCATTAACAACATC
>JAFLVG010000042.1 GCA_022508445.1 Clostridiales bacterium
TGGATAACGGTCACGTTATCACGGCCCACATCTCCGGCAAGATGCGCATGCACTACATCAAAATCCTGCCCGGAGACAAAGTAAAAGTTGAGATGACGCCCTACGACCTGTCGAAAGGCCGCATCTCATTCAGGTACAAATAACCAAATCTGATTGAAAACCATGAAAGTAAAAGCATCAATCAAGAAAAGAAGCGAGGATTGCAAAATCGTAAAACGCAAAGGCAAACTTTACGTAATTTGCAAGAAAAATCCCAAGTTCAAAATGCGTCAGGGTTAATCTAATCATTTAGTCAAACGTAAACTGAAATTAATTTTATGGCACGTATAGTCGGTGTAGATTTACCGAAAAACAAAAGAGGCGAAATAGGCCTGACCTATATCTACGGAATAGGTCGCTCGACGGCTCGCAAAATACTCGAAACGGCCGGTATCGACTACGATACCAAAGTTCAGGACTGGACCGATGCACAGGTCGGCGCCATCCGTTCGACCATCGCCGAGATGGGCATCAAGGTCGAAGGCGAATGCCGTTCGGTCGTACAATTGAATATCAAACGACTGATGGATATCGGTTGCTATCGCGGCATCCGTCACCGTCTGGGTCTGCCGGTTCGCGGCCAGAGCACCAAGAACAACGCTCGCACGCGCAAGGGCCGCAAGAAGACCGTCGCTAACAAGAAAAAGGCAACCAAGTAACAATCACTGAGTCATGGCAAAGAAAACAACAGTAAAGAAGAAAGTCGTTAAGGTCGGCGTTCAGGGTAATGCCTACGTACACTCGACGTTCAATAACGTTATCGTTACGCTTACCAACGAAGTCGGTGAGGTCATCAGCTGGTCGTCGGCCGGCAAGATGGGCTTCCGCGGCTCGAAGAAGAATACTCCCTATGCCGCTCAGACCGCAGCTGCGGATTGCGCCAAGGTGGCTTACGACATGGGTATGCGCAAAGTGAAGGTCTATGTCAAAGGTCCGGGTGCAGGTCGTGAATCGGCCGTGCGCACAATCCACGGCGCCGGTATCGAAGTTACCGAAATCATCGACGTAACGCCGATGCCGCACAACGGCTGCCG
>JAFLVG010000043.1 GCA_022508445.1 Clostridiales bacterium
TTTCATAGGGAGAAATCGGGCAACGAAATACCCAGTGCGGCAAACATCTCTTTCGTCTCGTCGCAAACAGGGTGTTCGATTCCGTCGAAGGCAAAACGACACGCCGCTTGTCGGATTTCGCGTGCATAGACATCGGCAAAACCCGTTTCATCGCACGCTTGCCAAATACCGTCAGGCCGGACAAGATAATTCCCGCACTTATATATATCGCGAGAGATACCGCTATGCCTACCGGCTGCAAATGCGATAGCATCCTTTGTCTGACTGCCCAAATGGACAACCGCGTGTGTTTGCCCCTTTTGGTCTGCCATTACACATTCGGAAACAAGCATCTTAAATTCCGCTATCGGCATATCGTCAAGACGTCGAACAGCCAAGAAACGTTCTGCCCGATAGGGGTAGGCCGCATCGTCCCAATGCCCGACCGCGAAAGCAGTCCGAACATTGCGGCCTTTGACCGTCTCGAATATCCGGCGGTTCAGGCGGATATTTTCCTCTTTGCTCAGCCCCTGCCGCGACAACTCTATGAGTGCCCAATCGCCGAGCTCCCGTTTGTGAATAGATACTGCGTACTTGCAAGGGATTATGTCGTTTGTATTGGAACAATCGGCATAGCGCAGAATGAAACCGATGTCTGACGAGCTGTAATCCCCAAGCAGCAGACCGTTCGAATAATCCTCTGTGGGCAGACAGGCGAGGCCGTTATTTTTCAGTTGCTGTTTCATCTTCATCTTCATTGCGGGTTTGTATATAATCTGCGTAGTCTGTCAGCGCATCTTTGAAAATATCGTAAACGCATATCTTATCGGTTGCAATCTCTACAATGTTAGCCAATCCAAATTCATCCGGACGCAGGCGGATAACATCTTTGTCGAGTCCGTTGATTTCAATGAGTGCTTCGATACGTTCAACGGCTATATTGAATGGCTCTATCTTCTCGCTGAAAAACGGTCGGCTGTCCACATACGGAAGCCGCAGAGTGTTTCTGTCCAGATATTCACGATTGGAATCGAGCATCTGCGCGATATAATTCAAATTGTCTTTCATAACA
>JAFLVG010000044.1 GCA_022508445.1 Clostridiales bacterium
GACTGGTCGGAGAAGTTGAGCAGCGCGGTAATCTCCTGCACCGACATCTTTGAATCGTCGAACAGTGCGCGGGCATCGCTGTACAACATCCAGTAGATGAAATCCGAAACGCTGCGCCCCGTCACCTCCTTGACAATCAGTGTCAGATAGTGCGCCGAGAGGTTGAGCTGCGAGGCATAGAAATCGACCTTGTGCTGCGTGCGGTAGTTGGCGGTCAGCAACTCGACGAAGCGTTTGACAAGGCTCTCGCGGCGGTTAGACTGCTCCGACGGCGCAAACCCGTCGAGACGGTCTATCACATCGCTCAAATCAAGGTAAAAACCGAACAATCGGTTCAGCACCACCTCTTTATAATACAAGTGGCTCACACCATCAATCGCCTGCGCAAGTTCTGTCAGGCGATTTTTTATTCGCCCGGTCTCGGAGGGAGTAAGCGTTATCACCGGTCGCGCATAGAGTTTGACGCCATAGCGTATGCGTCGGTAAATCATATCGACCGAATCCATACGGTACATAAAATCCTCGCCGACCATCAGGCACACCGCGCGGCAGTCGTCCGAACACGCCGCAATCCGAAAAAGGTGCGATGATGATATGACAACAACACTGCCCGCCGCGACGCTCTCTGCGTGGCGGTTGATTTCGTGTGTAAGCGTTCCGTGCGTCAGCAGCAGCACCGTTGCGGCGTCGATGTATATTTCAGACGAGAAGCGGCTGCGCAGCGAATCGGCATCCATCTCCGCACAGCGAATCATACGCTGCATTCGGTGCAGTCGTGCAGTGTCGCCAAACAGCTCATCTATTCGTTTTACTTCGGTGTGCATAGCCTCTTACGGTCGTTGCGCAAAGATAGGAAAATTGCGAAAAATGTCCAAATCGAACCAATTTTGTGTAGAATGGATTTTTGCCGAAAAGCGGCTTTTCATCATCTTTGCGGCGCCAAAAAAACGATGAAAATGAAACGCATATACCGATTTCTAACCATTATTTGCCTGACCGTGCAAAGTGTTTCTGCCGCAGC
>JAFLVG010000045.1 GCA_022508445.1 Clostridiales bacterium
AGAAAGGCATTTTGCTCGACTGCGAGATTCTCTTCGTCGGGGCGTTTTTCTCAGACGCGCTGTGCTTCTGAAACCTCTGTTCGCTCGCTCCTGCGCTGTCACCGCTTGAAATCATGCGCATGGTACCATCTGTATCGTGCGTATGTTACACCCCGTACCATACGCACGATACAGGGTGTAACATACGCACGATACGGCTCTGTAAAAATCTGTAATTTCTTGTATTATAAATATTTGAGTTATTTTATTGCCGACGGGATGCGATTTTGGTACGCATGGTAACAAAATCGGAAAAATCGCGGTAATCTGCTGTATGCATGGCATGATTACGCGGGCCTTGGCATCAAAATATTTGAAGGCAACGCACGTGGATGGCTGGGGCGTTTCGTCCGGGCGTGAGATGCTGCTGCCGGCACTTTTCTCAGATTGACAAAAGCAGGCGCGAAATTTATACTTGTGGAAACGAGAGGCGGTTGTGTTGCAACTTTCATATGTCAATTATACGGCGGGTTCTTATCTTACCATTGAGGGAAAGATGGAGAGCCGTTTTTTTATCATCCAGCAGGGGCAGGTGCGCTGTGAGCGCAGAGATGCATCGCCGGAAGCGGGGTTCACCACGCTCGGACCGGGCGACTTCGTGGGTGTTGTCGCCTGCATGGCAGGGGTGAGTCAAATTGAGAATTCGGTCGCTGTTACCGATGTCGTTGTCATCGCGGTGCGCCGTGACCAGTATCCCGATTTGATTAAACAGAATACGCCCATTGCCATGAAGATGATTCGTATGTTTGCCGCGCGTATGCGCACGGTGAACGAATTGCTCATGTTCAGCACGGTCAGTACCGTTGCGAAAGACACGACCGAGCAGATTTTCAAGTCGGCACAGTTCTACGATGCGGCGGGCAAGAGCGACATCGCCATTTTTGGCTATTATCAGTATCTTAAAACTACGTCATCCGGGGCGAACGCCGAGACGGCAAAGCAGCGGTTTCTCGCGCTCAAACCGAAGAGCCACGCC
>JAFLVG010000005.1 GCA_022508445.1 Clostridiales bacterium
ACCTGTTCACATTCCGAACACAGAAGTTAAGCCCTATGGAGCCGATGGTACCTGTCTGGTGACGGACCGGGAGAGTAGGTAGCTGCCGCATTTCACTAAAAGACATCTCAAACGAGATGTCTTTTTCTTTTACAATTTTGCGGTGGTTTGCCTAAAAGAAGATGAGATTCCTTCACTGCGTTCGGAATAGCCTTCGGCTGTTGCGTAGGACAAAAAAGTAAATTGTCTTGTCTTTCCGAGCATTTTTGCCCGCCGAAAAATCTCAACCGTTAGGCGCTTTGCGCCCACATCTTGAATCTTCGCTATTACTTCTTAACTAAATTTTACCAGTCTTCTTTAATATACCTTGACGGCTGTTTAACGTCGTCGTAGAAATCGTCGTATATTTCCTTGGCGGACTTGCGCGAAGTGGGGAAATCCTCTTGTTCGAAGGCGTCCTCGTCGGCATTTTCGGATATTCGCATAAGTTCGAGATTTGTCATAACGAGAGTATTATAGCACGAAGTAAGCGGTGTAGCAAGCGATTGTACAGGTTAAAAAACTCGCAAATCCGGCAATAAATTTAATAATGTGTATTGACACGGCATAAAATAGATGATATACTAAACACGATATGGCGGAAACGGTTGCACAAAAGGACGCGGAAACTGTCGCGCCGAAAAAGAAAAAAAGCAAAGTGGGGAAAGCGTTTAGAATAGGTGGCGTAATTTTTTTGATCGTCATTCTTTTGGTTTTGATTCTGAACGCGCTCTTGACCATGTTCAAGGACGATTATTATACGACCTTCGGTAATTATCGTCTTTTCTCTATTGTGTCAGATTCAATGGAGGATACAATCCCCAAGGGCAGTATGATTGTGGACAAAAAGCCCAAGAGCGAAGCGGACATCAAGGTCGGCACCATCATAACGTTCAAGACCAAGAACGGTAAAGAAACCGTGTTGCTCACGCACCGCGTCGTCGCGATAGGCACCGATAGCGACGGTAAAACGGTGTATACGACAAAAGGCGACAATGCGAACGGCAACGACTCGTTCAAGCCCCATTTCTCGGATGTCGTGGGCGTATATATCGGCAAGAAATGCGGCTTTTTCGGCTCGTTCTTCGGCTTTATACAATCATCAATCGGCGTAAGCGTGCTAATCTTGGCGCTGTTCATAATCGTTGTCGCTTGGTTGTTCGTATGGTATGTGGATTACAGCGACCGTAAAAAGAAACTGCAAACGGCGGCGCTCAAAAAGAGCGCGGAAGCGCTGTCGGAAGTCAATCTGCGCTACGACAACGTGTGCGCTATAACCGCGGTCATGGACGTTCTCGACATGGTAACCGACGAGAGCGAAAAACGCGCGGACGAGAAAGCAAAGGAAGAACGGCTCAACGAGTTTCTCAAAGCCGAAAGTTTCGAACTCCCCAAAACTCCCGAAACAGCGGCAATGCTCGATTCAATGCCGGCACCCGATACGCCGGGCGCGCTTGCCGCGGCGCTTTCGACCGGCGCAAGCCTTCGCCAGGCCGAGGACGGGCAAACGCTTGTTCTGACCACTCTGTCCGGCGACAAAAACATATTGCTTACACCGGTACAGACCGCAGACGGCATCATACTTTGCAGACAAGGCGTAAGACTGCGCAGCGATCTCGCGCCCAATATAGAAGACGTCGGCGTCACGAGCATGCCTGCGTCGCCCGAGTTCTTCGAGGGCAAACCGCTCGAAAAGAACGTCGAGTATCCAGAACTGCCTCAACCGGCAAAAGCGCTCGGACCGGAAGCCTTGCTCGGCGCAGGTGCGCAAGCGCCCGATAAGGACAGACAGTTGCTTGCGAGCGGTGACAACTCGCATAGCGCGTATGCGAAGTACAGAGAATATTCGGCACAGCTCGAACTTCGTCAGGCCGAACAGTTAAGCGATTTGCTTGCCGGCACCGCTCCGTTGACGCCCGAAGAGCAAGTCAAAGTCGCGGAGTATAAAGCCGCGCACAAAAAACAGCCCAAGCCCAAAAAACCGAGAACGGAAGAGCAGAAGGCAAAGGCAAAGGCGGCGGCGGAACGCAAATTGGCGGAGCAAGAAGAATTGCTCAATTCGCTCAGTCCGAGCGACAGAGAACTGTATCTGACCGAACAGAAGCTCGCCAAATCCCGCTCCGCGGCAATCCGCAAGCTGAAACGCATAGAATCGGACAGAAAGATTTTGGAAAGAATAGAAGAGTAATAAAACGAATCAAAAAAGCACGGCACGTCGTGCTTTTTTTGCATTGACGTGCGAGTTTCAACCACCACTAATCATTCTGTCCGGAGCGCGTCAGTGCGTTTTTTGCCCGTCGGAGAAATCAAGGCGTAGCCGTACACTTTATCACGCGGTGCAAGCGTCCGGATCCCTCGACTGCGATCGGGATGACAGGATAACGTTGCCTTTTTGCGGCTAATTTTCCGCAAACTTTTTTAAAATAGGTATTGACAAGTGAGCATACTTGCTATATAATGAATATACATGTAAACAGGCTAATGGGAATGATGGGGGAAGATGGAACGCACGTGTCGTCTTAAAACTGTTATATTAGCGACAATTGTTTGCGTGGTAATGCTTATTGCCGCGGCTTTTTCCGTGTCATACGCCAAGTGGAATGCAACAGAAAGTGCCGAAATCGAAGTCAATGATAGCGTTGTCGGGCAGTTTTATGTTGATTATCCCGCACCGACTTACGACTATCATATAACAGTTGTATTTAGTGATAAGAAAACATACGAAGCCTACATCACTTGCAAGGAAACCTATGTTAATATATGGCTTTACAATACAGCTAACGGCGATAAGAATTACACTGGCGGTACTTGGCCGGGGTTAAAACTCGAAAAAGAAAACATTATAAGGGTAAGCGACGTTAGCTCTACTAACCGTAGCGGGTTTAAATTGAACTTTTCATTCAATTCATCAGCTTCTACGCAAACGACGGATTTACTTTTCAATAATGTATTTAAAGACGCATTTTCAACTGTTACCTTGACAAAAACGGGTACCGGGAAAAATGATGTGACATTTACATCCACGGCTCAAACATCATCTCCGGTAGAACAGACGGTGCGCACAGTAACCGCTACAGGAACAAATGCTTATCACAATTATGTAAGTGTTTCGCGCATAGGCGGAAAGGGCGCGACTATAGCGTATATCAACTTTGGCGTAACTTCGACGAACGACCTTGATAAATCGATCGAAAGTTTTTCTGTTACTCGCACACTCACAGACGCAAACGGCAATCCCCAAGCCGGCTCGACAGAGGCAGTCAAAGTATATAACGATCCCACAGGAAAATCATTAGACGAAATTAATTATATTGATGGATCAAAAGATACAGACCCCGGCGTAAAAGACAACAATAATGTCATGCCTAACTATGTACTTAACGGTACATATATTATGCTGTATTTCAACACAGGCGCAAACCAATACTATGCGCTTGATGTGGTTATAGAAACACAGTCATTAGTGACCTTCACGCTGACCGCTACCGTTACCGATGTTGACAAGCGTAACAGGTTCCAGGATGGATACGGATATCCTTACGGCTATTATTTGGGCGGCGAATTCAGCGGCGTAAATATGTGGGAACCTCGAAGAGCCGCGCGACTCACAGCGGCCCATACCGTTGAAAACGACTTTAAGAATTTATCGTATGTGGATGACGGCGTAACGGTTTATCAAGACGTGCCAAAGTATATAGACGTGTCCATAGATATAGAGCTTGCTGCCGCAAACGACACGCTCAAACTGTATCGTGTTGGCTCGGACGGCAAGTACTCAGGAGGTGAAAAACCCTCACTGTGGTTTATTCCGAGAAATATATACAAGAACTATTCCGGCGGTGCAGGTGCTGACGGTACCGACCTCTTTAATAAGGATATGAATATTATTATTCGCACTCCCGGTATTTACAGGCTTAGGTTTGTCGGCAATATTCAATACAGGGATAGAGACGTTAACGGCAACACAAGCAAGAGCAACGGCGTATTTGCCTATGACCGTGAAGATAATGTGTTCATGTCGGAAGACCAATATAATGCGCTCTCTACAAGCCAAAAAAATTCGACAATAAAAGACGAGAGCCGCGGAGTTTCCGAATTGCGCTATGTCACACTCGGCAACTGGAACGGCGTTGTTGAATATCTTTACGTTACAAGATTAAATGACAGCTCTACATTCTCCGAAGTTAACGTAACATTCGATCCGGACGGAGGCACTATTTCCGGCGTAACAGACTGGACGGAAAAAGTCACATGGGGTAGTACATTAAATAGCACGGGTATTATAAGCAAAACGCCTACGCGCACAGACGGCAAGACTTTTGACGGATGGTATGATTCTAATAACGTTAAATACACCAAGGACACGGTTATAGCTCCGTCTACAAGCACGCTTACATTAACCGCGAAGTACAAAGACGCATCAAAAATATATACAATCACGTTTAACGCAAACGGAGGTTCGGTGAGCCCGACATCGAGTCAAACAGGTGCCGACGGTAAGCTTACGTCTTTGCCTACTCCCACACGAGATTATTATACATTTGACGGTTGGTATCCTTCGACAACTGGTGGCACTAAAATTACGACTGATAAGATTTATGATGGTGATACAGAGATATACGCACGTTGGACGGCAAGATACGTTATGGTAAACGGCAACACCGTAACTGATCTATCAGGTAGCGGTTCTACTTACAGTGCATCTCAGAAATATTTCTCGACGAATACAACTATTTATTTCTATTACGGCGATAGTAAGTTTACTTTGACAAGACAAACGCAGGCCTCTACAATTACAGTTTACACTAATTACGTAACGACTGTTTCGGCCGGATGGTACAAATTCACGTTATCAAGCGTTAACACTAGCACCATGAAGGCTACGGTCAAGTCTGAATTTACGGTTGGCACATCGTCTTCTGTTGGCACGGGTAAAGTTACGGTAGAAGTAAACGGCAACTGGGGCGGCGGAGGCGGCGGTACTTGGTCCGGACGTGCCGTGGCTAGTGGCATATCGAGTGGCACATATACACTGTCTTTCTATATTCCTAAATCAACCCAGTTTAAGATACACTCTTATGGTGGCAATACAGAAGGTTGGTATGGATATAATTCAGGAAAGCATAGCGGACTTAATCTATGGGAGTACGGCAGTGGAGGTAACTGGTGGAACGGCGATAATGGTGGTATTTATACTTTTAAAGTAACGATAGACAGCACAGGTAATACAAGCGATTTGGAATTCATCGGGTTTGTTGCAACCACTAGTGTTTCGGATAGTTAACCCAATCGCAAAGCTGTAAAAAACGTGGTTTCCATCTCGTAAATCCAGTGCACATTAAATAATAGCAAACCAACAAACAACACTTCTCCCAAAGGAGTATGACGAAATCTTGAAACGTTCAGCCAAAATCTTAATAGTCGCGCTGGCAATAGCCATTGTATTCGGAATTGGTACAGTGTCTTTTGCCAAGTGGACGGTCGCGAGTTCTTCCACTGCTACGGCTGAGGGTCCTACGGGCAAGGTAAACACCGTCGGCAATGTTGTTGTTACGGTTACGAGTGGCGGCTCGGGTTCGTCAACAAACAAAAATATAAAAATGAACAAACTGCTCCCATACGACAATAACGACATACAAGGTACCAAATATTGGCAGTTTTCTGTTTCTGTTACCGGCAATGCCGGAGATGTAAATGTCACCTTAACGGGTGCGATAGATTGCGACACTTCGGTTGCTAAGCTTTACTTCTCACAAACCGCACCGGGCGCTACTGCTTCAACCAACGAGCTTCCTAACGGCACGGATAAGTCGATTACTTTATCCAATAATCAAGCCACTGTGTACGTCTATATGATAGCTTACAGCGTAGCCGCAATGAATACCGATATATCGCTTACATTCACCGCAACTGCCGCATAAAGCACCACCGTTTTTTATCATCCCGAGTGCAGTCGAGGGATCTCCACCTTAACGGCGAAAGCCAACACAACGGTTTTAATGGGTTCATGACCCAATAAAATAAAAATTAAAAAATAAAAAAATTTCTTAAAAGGAGAAAACAAATCATGAAAAAGTCAATCAAAGCTCTTATCGTCGCGGCATCGGTCGCCGCAGTCGCAGGCATCGGCGCAGTCTCGTTCGCAAAGTGGGAAGCAGGCAACGCCGCCACTAAAACAGCTACGGGTAATACTGGCTCTATCAACACAATCGGAACCTTGACGGTCACACCTACAAGCGCTTCCGGCAGTGTTGCTGACACGATAACGATGAATGCCTTGTACCCCGTAGACCAAGGCGGCACTTATCTTACATACTGGGAGTTTGACATTGAAGTAACGGGTGAGGGCGAGCAAACCTTAACAGTTCAAGCTACTTATTCGGCAGGCACAAGTGGCAAAGCACAAGGCACAGGCGTTATATACTATGCCAAATCTGCTCCTCAGGGCGCTACTGTCGCCGGCGCACAGGATATTTCATCGGCGCAGACAGTTGATTTGCAAAAGGGTGATAATAAATATACGGCGAAAGTATACATCTACTTTACAAATACCGCAGAAACTTTGGATATGATGGGTGGAAGCATTACGGTGACATTCACTGCGTCCGCTAAAACTACTGCCTAAATCTCACACACTCACTCACACGAAAGAAAAATTAAGTAATAGTGTTTCGATTTCATATCGTTACATAAGTTTTTAATGCCACGCGGCAGGGCGCGTCGGCTTAAAATAAAAATTTAAATTTTCTTATAAGGAGAAAGTAAAAATCATGAAAAAGAAAGTAAAAGCCCTCGTTGTTGCGGCTTCCGTTGCCGCAATTGCAGGCATCGGCGCAGTTTCGTTCGCAAAATGGGATGCAGGCTCGAAAAACGTACAGTCAACAACGGGTAACGAACTCGGTACCGTATCCGTTTTAAAATTCGGCGAAACAACTATTCAAAACATAACCGGATTAAAGCCTCTGGATCAGGATGCGTCAATAACGGCAAGTAATTATGTGAAAGTAGAATTCGACATTGTGGCGTCGGAAGGCTATGGATTTACAGATTTCAAACTTACCGTCGGTGTCAGTGCGATAAGTATGACATCTTCTAAATTGACCGGCGACAATAATACGAAAGATAGCGGTATATTTGTCAGCAAAACTGCCCCTAATGCTTTGGCTGACACTAAACAAGATTCGTATGAGCTTACATATACGATTGGTACCGACGCGTCTTCCGGAAAATATGCGCTTTATGTGTGGTTGCAGTCTGATGATATAGGGGATATGGGGAAGACATTCACCCTTACATACACTCTCTCTGACGGCTCTTCTGCCAAAGTCTAATTCCATCCATACAAAAGCCGATTTCATCTTTTAATACTCCAATCTGTGATACCGATACATAAAGGTATAAATAATTGAATACATGCTTGTTTGCGCCTGTGGGCGTAACAGCGAAATATGCGCTTGCCCTGCGCGCAAAACAATCATCGAGCCGACCGCGAAAGCGGTCGGCTCGATTTATTATCCCAATAATTTCGACCGAAGCGAGCAATCCCGACCACCACCCATCATTTCGACCGAAGCGAGCTTGCGAGCGTAGCGGAGAAATCAAGCGAAGCGCAATAAATTATTATGCGGCGCATAGCGCCTAGATCCCTCGCCGCTACTCGGGATGATGGGGCGCGAAGCCGCACACAATCCATTACACTTGATTTCTTCTGAGTTATATGTTAGAATAACTCAAAACATGTTTTTATCTTTTCGCATATATAAAACGGGCGAGAATTGCGTAAAACATGTGTTACCGCGGTATGTTCAGAAAGCTGATAAAACTCCTATCGCAAAAGGCGGCGTTGACCGTATTTTCGCTGTTACTCCAAATCACGTTAATCGTGATTGGGGTGCTTTATGCCGCACGGAATTTTTGGTGGATTTATCTTTTGTTCGAGTTTGCCAGTTTTTTGATATGCCTGCACATCGTGTCGCGCGACATGAACCCGAGCTATAAACTGACCTGGTGCGTTTTGATACTTCTTGCGCCTGCGTTCGGCGGCATGGTGTATTTGTTCATAGGAAGACAGCACACGCAAAGGCGCGTTCGCAAAAGACTAAACCGCGCGGCGGACTTTTCGCAAGTGCTGCTCAATCTGACTAACGCACAGCTACTCACCGAGCGCAAACAGCTCAATCCCACTGGCACGACCTGCGCCGATCTTGTGCTCAATGCCGGCTCGTATCCCGTTTACGGCAACACAGCGACCAAGTATTATTCGCTCGGCGATAAGTTTTTTCCCGATCTGGTGCGCGACATTCGCGCCGCGAAGAAGTTTATATTCATGGAGTATTTCATTATCGACCGCGGCGAGATCTGGGACGGCATAGAAGCGGCGCTCATCGAGCGTGCGGCCGCGGGCGTTGACGTTAAGCTCATCTACGACGACGTGGGGAGTATGTTCACGCTTCCTAAAAAGGGAATAAAGCGGCTTGTCAGCGGCGGTGTTCAGGTTTTGCCGTTTAATAAGATAACCTTGTCGTTCGACATGCGGTTGAACAACCGCTCGCACCGAAAGATAACGGTTATTGACGGCGAGATTGCGTATACGGGCGGCAACAACATAGCCGACGAATACGCCAACAAGACAGTGCGGTTCGGGCATTGGAAGGACACGCATATGCGGTTCACGGGCGCGGCGGTGTGGAGCTTTTCCGCGATGTTCCTTTCGTTTTGGAGCATTCTCTCCGAGGAGCAAATACAGTACGCGAACTATCTTACTCACAAGATTGAAGAAAGCGCGGTGGGTTTTGTTCAGCCGTTGTCGTCCGGTCCCGGGCGCGACGATCATTTGATAGAGAGCGCGTTTATCAATCTTATATCGACCGCCAAGCGGTATGTGTATATCACCACGCCGTACCTTATTCTCGACAATGAGATTACGACTGCGCTCGTCAATGCCGCACTCGCCGGCGTCGATGTTCGCATTATTATACCGGGTGTGCCCGACAAGAAATTGGTGTACTTCACGACCAAGTCGTTCGTGCCGGTGCTGATAAAAGCCGGTGTTAAGGTCTATAAATATTCGCCCGGGTTTATTCACGCGAAAATGGTCATCGTGGATGACGAGCGCGCGTTTATCGGTACGTGCAACATGGATTACCGTTCGTTCTACCTGCATTACGAGGACGGGGCGTTGCTGTACAACGTCGATTCCGTCAGCGACATGAAGGCGGACTTTGTCGCAACGCAAGAGGTGAGCAAAGAAATGACGCACGAGGAGGTCAACGACGTCACCCTGCTCACTCGGCTTATGCGCAGTATATTGCGACTTCTCGCGCCCATGATGTGACTTACTTCTTTTGGAAAAGAAGTAAGCAAAAAACTTAGCAGTCGTGTGTTTGCTACGGTGGGTGGATTGAGATTTCACCCGAGCTATGTATTTTATGTAATAATTGCTTGGACGCAGTTCTTTCCGTATATTAAGACTGTATAGCGTGTATGCGCGCCCCGTCATCCCGAGCGTAGCGGAGAA
Organism: Clostridiales bacterium; assembly: GCA_022508445.1. Lineage (GTDB taxonomy): Bacteria > Bacillota > Clostridia > Christensenellales > Pumilibacteraceae > Anaerocaecibacter. Next base: position 9,536 of record JAFLVG010000005.1, read on the forward strand.
ATCAAGGCGAAGCCGCACTACGCTTAAATTTTGACCTATTCTATTGGGCGCAACGCGCCGCTCCAATTCGCTTGCCTTTTGCAAAGATTTGTAGTATAATCTAGTATATGAAAATCGGGATTTCAACATCGACATTTTTCAATACCGTTTCTGCGGAGAACATGTTCGAGCTTATGCGCAAGATGCGCATAGACACGACAGAAATGTGTCTTTACACTTTTTCCGATTACGAAAAGGATTACATAGACAGTCTTGCGCAGCTTCGCGGTAATATCGACGTTGTCGCAGTAGCTCCGCTTGCTACGCAGTTCGAGCCGCAGTTGTTTTCACCCAACGTGCGCGTGCGCAACGACGCGGAGCTTCTTTTCAGAAAGGTCTGTTACGCATGCTTTGCGTTCGGCGCGAAGTACTACACTTTTTGCGGTCCTATCAATCTGACCGGTGTTAAGCAGTTCGATTACAGACGGCTTGCGCAACGGTTTATGCAGCTTTCGGAAATTGCCGCGAGCTACGGCGTTAAGCTGTCGCTCAAAAATTTGCGTTGGTCGTTTGCATCCACACCCGAGTTTTTCAAGAATATTCTCGAAGCATGCCCCGGGCTTTTTGCAACGCTCAGCGTTTACCACGCGGAAAGCGCGGGTTACGATATACGCGAGTTTTTGGACGTGTGTCCGCCCGAGCGCGTTAGCCTTATCAAGGTTCAGGATTTTGTCAAGAACGAGTGGTGCTTGCCCGGCAAGGGCAAGTTCAGGTTCGACAGGCTGTTCGCCGAGCTCGACCACCGTCAAATTACCGCGCCCGTGGTTTTCTCGGCGCAAAGCGACAGCTATACCGATTTCGTGCAGGTGCGAGAAGGCTTCGAGTATCTTGTTTCGGAGTATCGCGCCACCAAGGAATAGTTTGTTACACCGCGCGATTTTGCGCACACTACAAGTAGTTTAATCCACAAGGAGATTTACAATGAATAAAAAGACAGTTCGTGATGTTGACGTAAAGGGCAAGCGCGTGCTTGTGCGTTGCGACTTCAACGTTCCCATGAAAGACGGTGTCATCACCGACGAGAACAGAATTCTCGGCGCGCTCCCCACGATCAAGTACTTGCTCGATGCAGGCGCAAAGGTCACGCTTTGCTCGCACATGGGCAAGCCGCACTCCATTTTCTCCGCCGAAGTCAAGCTTAACAAAAAGGACAAGAAGAAGGTCGAAGCCGGCGAAACAACTGCCGAGGCTATAATCGAAAAAGCCAAAAAGGACGAGCCCAAAAAGCTCACGCTTGCGCCCGTTGCAAAGCGCTTGAACGAGCTGCTCGGCGGTAAGGTCGCGTTTGCAACCGACGTTATCGGCGAGGACGCGAATACAAAGCGCAAAAACCTCAAAGCCGGCGAGGCGGTCTTGCTCGAAAACCTTCGCTTCCATTGGGAAGAGGAAGGCAAGGACGAGGCGTTCTGCAAAGCGCTCGCTTATGATGCCGAAGTGTACGTAAACGACGCTTTCGGCACGGCGCACCGCTCGCACGCTTCCACTGCGGCTATCGTCGAGTACGGAATCATTAAGACCGCGGTTTGCGGATTCCTTATCGAGAAAGAGCTGTCCGTCATGGGTGCAACGCTCGACAATCCGCCGCACCCGTTCGTCGCCATTCTCGGCGGCGCGAAGGTCGCGGATAAGCTCAACGTCATTTCCAACCTCCTCGAAAAATGCGACACGCTCATCATCGGCGGCGGTATGGCGTACACCTTCCTCAAAGCCAAGGGCTACGAGGTCGGCACGTCACTCCTCGACGAGGAAAAGATCGGCTACTGCAAGGACATGATCGAGAAAGCGGCTAAAATGGGCAAGGAGCTTGTTCTTCCCATCGACACCGTCATCACGTCGCATTTCCCCGAGCCGATTGACGAGGCTATCGAGGTCAAGACCGTTCCGTCCAACGCTATCCCTGCGGACATGATGGGCATGGATATCGGCGAGAATACGAGAAAGCTCTATGCCGAAAAGGTCGCCGGTGCGAAGGCGGTCGTTTGGAACGGACCTATGGGCGTGTTCGAAAACCCCACGCTTGCAAAAGGCACAATCGCGGTTGCGCAGGCGCTTGCGGACGTTTACGGCAAGTGCACAACCATCATCGGCGGCGGCGACAGCGCGGCGGCGGTTACACAGCTCGGCTTTGCAGATAAAATGACGCACATAAGCACGGGCGGCGGCGCTTCGCTCGAATACATGGAAGGCAAGGTCTTGCCCGGCATTGCGTGCTTGAACGACAAATAAACAGTTTGGGACAGACATTCATGACGGCGGTTGCGGTTTCGTAGCCGCCGTTTGAGGATAATGTGATGAAGGACAAACAGGCTCGGGCGCTTGCCATAGTTGCGCTCGTATTTATGGGAATATTCATCGCGGCGCTCACGGCGACGCTTGTGGACTACACGCTGCTTAACGGTTCGATCGGGTATATCGCGCTCGGCACGGGCGTGTTCGTATTTATGATATTTATCGCGCTCAAAGCCGACGGCAGAGGGTATTCGATAACGGAGATGAATAACGAAATCGAAATGAAGAAAATCGAAGAAGCGCTCGAAGAACAGCAGCGGCGCGAGGCACAGGAAAAAGCCGACGGAAAGAGCGACGGCGAAAAAGACGAGAGTGAAAGCTCCGACGACGAGCATGATGGAGAAAGTCCCGACGGCAAAGAAGACGAGCCGATAGAAAACTAACTATATATAATCGAACAAATAAAAACTCCGTACGGCGGTCGCTATACGGAGTTTTTAATCGTCGTGTGTTTACTTTGGTGGGTTGTGGCCATGCGCCCGAATAATTGCCGCGCATTATCAATTGACCGTTCTGCGGCGGTTTGCCTAGATCCCTCGACGTTGCTCGGGATGATGGGGCGCGCGAGCCGCACGCTATTCCTTGCGCTTTGCTTTGACGGCTTTACCGATGTTTACTATTATCGCCGCCGTGAAAAGCGTCGCGCACACGCACGCGCACAAGAACGTGATTATCGAATGTCCGTTTATCAAAGTTATGGCGAACATGGCGGCGGCAAGCACTGCATAGCGAACTATCTTGTCCTTGCCGAGCGCGCCCGTAAACGAATCTTTGAGCGTTCTTTGCCGCTTTGCGTATTTGCTTATCGGAAGAGCGCCGAGCGACGCGAAGAGCGCGTATACGTCGTTTCCGCTCACAAATTTGATTTTGAAGTTTTCGATGTCGAGCGTTCTCTGCGGCGGAATTTTGCAAAGCACGGTTATTTTTGCGGCGCCGTAGTGCTTGGCTTTGGCAATCAGCCGCGCGCTCGTTTTCTCGTCGGGCGGAGCGGAGAACGCGCAGAACAGGGCATTGTTTCCGCTGTATATGCCGCCGCCGTGCATGACCGCATTCGGGAGCTTGCTTTTAAGCGCGGCGAAAAGGTGCTTTACGGGCGCGCGCTCTTCCATGAACATGAAGTCGAAGAACATGTTTTCTGCGGCGTCAGACAGCTTCTTTTGCGCTTCCTGCTTTCGCCCGGTCGCTTTTAGAATAATGATTGCACAGGCTGTAATCGCCGTTGCCGAGAACACGGCGAGACGGAGAGGCGTGAAATACCGCATGACGGCGGTCGCGGCGAAAAATATCAGGCATGCGCCGAGAGTCCCGTCGATAAATTTCGCGAATTTGCTTTTCATGCTTGAAATTCTTGCCGCAATGTGATAAAATTATACGAATAGGAAGTACAAGCGCTTGAAAACCAAAACTTTGATTTTACAGCCCACAAAAGAAAACATTGCGCTGTGCGCAGAAGAACTGCGTAACGGCGGTCTTGTTGCGTTCCCGACCGAAACTGTGTATGCGCTGGGTGCGGTGGCAACAAATGCCGTAGCGGTGGAAAAAGTTTTCGAGGTCAAGGGCAGGCCGTCAGATAAACCGCTTATCGTTGCCGTGGCTCGCAAATCGGATATTGATAATGTAGTTAAGGCAGTACCGCAAAAAGCGCGCGTTCTTATCGACAAGTTCATGCCGGGCGCGCTCACACTCGTTATGAAAAAAGCCGAGTGCATACCGAGCGTAGTGACGGCATGCGGCGATTCGGTCGCCGTGCGCATACCTAACAACGAAATCGCGCTCAAACTTATCGAGCTGTCCGATTCGCCCGTAGTCGTGCCGAGCGCGAACACTTCCGAAAAAGCGAGCCCCACGCTCGCCGAGCACGTCAAGGACGACCTCGAAGGGAAAATCCGTTACATACTCGACGGCGGCGCGTCGGAGATAGGTATAGAATCGACGATTGTAGACGTCAGATGCGATCCGCCCGTCATTCTACGTGTGGGCGGTGTGACTGTCGAGCAAATAGAGAGCGCGATAGGGCATGTGGAAACAAAGCGCGAGGACGTCAAATTGAGCGGATACATGCCGAGCGCCGAGCTGATGTTTGCCGCTTATTGCGACGGCATGGAGCGCAATATCACCGCAAAGTACGACGAGATTACCGCGCGCGGCAAGAGCGCCGTTATCTGCTGTCTTGACAATAACGTCGGGCTTTACAACGGCCGCACGGTCATGACGGTTGGAAAAGACTATACCGAGTACGCGCACAATCTTTTCGCGCTTTTGCGAAAAGCCGACGCCGAGCATTTCGACGCGGTTATCGCGGAGGGCGTCAACCCGAGCGGAATAGGAAGCTCGCTCATAGCGAGGCTTATCAAATTGAGCGGCGGTTATATTATTTGACCACGGAACAAGTGACGTTTAAAGGAGTTTTACGATGCCTGCAAACGACAAAAAAATCAAGCTGAACGTGATATTCGTATGCACCGGAAATACTTGTCGGTCGCCGATGGCGGAGTTCTTGTTCAAGGACTATCTCAAACAAAAGAACCGCACCGGTGATTTTTCCGTATCAAGCGCGGGGCTCGAAGCGGCAAAGGGCGACGTGATGACCGCGCAGGCCGACGAGGCGCTGAACGTTCTCGGAATCAAGCACAATCATGAGCGCAAGGCTCGCGTATTTACGGTGCAAATGTCGCTCGACAGCGATCTCATTATAGGCATGACGCGCGAGCATGCAATTCGTTGTTACAGCGATAACGCGATTTCGTTTGCCGACATAACGGGAAGGCCGGTTGCCGATCCTTACGGCATGAGCGTACAAGTGTATCTCGAATGTGCCGCGCAAATCCGCTCGGCGTTTGATGAGATACTAAAAATAGCCGACGAAAGACTTATGAAAAAACGCGTTCTAAATCGTGTATAAGAAAAGTAAATAAATTATCGGGCAAACGCGTGACAAAACTTCGGTATTGTGGTAAAATAACCGAAGATAAATATTGTATTCGGAGATGTTATGGTATTCATTGCATGCGACCACGGCGGACTTGAACTCAAACGCGCAATAATCGATAAGCTTACAAAAAGCAATATCGAGGTCGTCGACCTCGGCACGGACGGCGAGCAGTCGGTCGATTATCCCGATTTCGGCTTTGCCGTAGCGGAGCGCGTAGCAAAAGAGCAAGGCGCGCGCGGCATCGTCATTTGCAAAACGGGCGTGGGCATGAGCATTTGCGCGAACAAGGTCAAGGGCGTGCGTTGCGGCTTGTGCTTCAATGCGGACATGGGAAGGCTTTGCCGCGAGCATAACGACGCCAACGTTCTGGCGCTCGGAGCGGCCAATACAGACATCCCCACGGCGCTCGGCATCGTGGACGCATTTTTGTCTACGGAGTTCGCAGGAGGGCGGCACGCAAGTCGAGTGAACAAGATCATCTGTTACGAGGCGTAAGCATGGATAAGAATAATGAAGAAATGATTTACGAAGACCGCGAAGCGCTTGACGGCGAGCTCAACAATGCGATTGCCGAAATACTGTCAGCCGAAGAGCAGGCCAAGCACACGATAGCCAAGGCCGAAGAGACGGTCAAAGCCGTCCAGCTCGACGGCGCAACGCGTGAGCGCGATATGAAAGAGAACAGCAACAAGATAATGGCCAAAGCGCATGACGAGGCTATTTCCGCCGCGGAAGCGCGCGCTGTTAATGAATGCAACAGGCGCATTGCGGCGGCGGAGAAAAAGGGCGAAGAGCTTATCAAATCAAAGCAAAAGCAAATAACCGAGCGTGTAAACGAGCTTTACGCCATGCTCGAAGGAAAATAATATATGGCGATTGCCAAGATGTCGCATGTCCGACTCATAGGACTTAGGCGCGATCAAAATAAAATAATCGACGAATTGTCGGAGGGCGGACTGTTTGAAGCGCGCGCCGTCGATTCGGTGCCGAGCGAGCTCATTTCGGGCGACACGGGGCTTTATCGTGAGCTGAAACTCAAACAGAGCAAAGTCGCGTTTGCGCTCGGCTTTTTGAAGGCGCGGCATGAAGCGATGGCGTCCGCGCTTGAAGATAATGCCCGTAAAGTTAAAAAGGGCGAGGAACAGCCAATCGAATACACGCTGTCGGGCGAAAAGTACGGCGGCGGAAGAACGCTTATAACTCATGACGATTTTTCGGACGCCGCGGCGCGCGAATACGAGCTTTTGCACGTTTGCGACGAGCTTCAACGCATTTCGTTTGATATAGTCGATTGCCAGTCGCGAATGGGCAATATCAAGAGCACGGTGACGGCTTATGCGCCGTTTGCCGCCGCACCCATCAAGCTGTCCGAGCAAAGCCGTTCGGGCGGTATTTCCATTTCGCTGTATTACAGCCGCAATTCTTCCGCGCCGCAGGACGTTCTCGACGCCCTTCCGTGCGCTTATGAAATTCGCAGAAACGACGGTGCGCTTGTCATTGTCGTGTGCAAGTCGGAGAACGCCGACGAGATATCCCAGCAGATGGGCGCGTCCGGCTTTACGCGCTGTCCGTTCGACGACGATTGCACTGCGGAGCAGAAAATCACCGCGCTGGAAAACGAGCTTAACGACGTGAAGCGACAGATTTTCGAGCTTACAAAGAATGCGCTTGATTACGAAAAATACGTCGCGGACCTTCGCATATTGTACGACGTCATCGAACTCGACATCGAGCGAGCCAAGGCGGAGGAGAGCTTTGCAAAGACGGACAGCACGTTCGTGCTCGAAGGCTGGTTGCCCGAAGCGGTGGCGCAAGAGACCGTCGATAAAGTGACTGCTTCGTGCAAAAATATTTGCGTTCAACTCCTTGCGCCGAAAGAGCGGGACGAGCCACCCACGCTCGTGCTTAACAGTAAGGTAGTAAAGCCTTACGAGCAGATAACCGATATGTACAGCTCGCCGCGGTACAGAGAAATAGATCCCAACCCGATAATGGCGATATTCTATTTTCTGTTCTTCGGAATAATGATAGGCGACGCAGGCTACGGGCTTGTGCTTGCGATTGCGGGATTCCTCGTGGGAACGAGCAAAAAGTTCGACGTCGGCATCAAGAGGCTTGCGCTTCTTGTCGGCATGGGCGGCATCTCGGCAATAGTTTGGGGCGTGCTGTTCGGCGGATATTTTTCGATAGACTTCGGCGAAACAAAGGTCGCGATACTGTTAAATCCGCTCGACAAGCCGCTACTGCTCCTCGTTTTGAGCATAGGCTTCGGCGTCGTGCAAATCGTGACGGGATTTATAATAAAATTCGTCGCGCTGTGCAAAGAGGGTAAACCGTTTTCTGCGGTGTTCGACTGCGGCTCGATAATACTTCTTTTCGCCGCGCTCATATGCCTCGTAATCGGCATGCTGCCGTCGCTTGCGCCCATGCTCGGAGTAAACGTCGGCTTTGTTCCGCCCAAGAGCCTCAATATTGCGGCGATAGCGCTTGCGCTTACTGGCGTCGCGCTCATACTGTTTTTCGGCGGTCGCAACAGCAAAAACGTGTTCGGAAAGGTAATCGGCGGATTTAAGGGGCTGTATGGGCTTGTAAATCTTTTGTCCGATCTTCTCTCGTACTGCCGTTTGTTCGGACTTTGCCTTGCAAGCTGTGCGATAGGGCTTGCCTTCAACCGCTTGGGCGAAATACTGATGGGCGTTCCGATTGCAGGTTACGTAATAGGCGGCATTGTGCTTGCGGTACTGCATGTGTTCAATCTCGCGCTCGGAGTACTCAGCGCATACGTCCATGACGCGCGGCTTCAATTCTTGGAGTTTTACGGAAAGTTCTACGACGGCGGCGGACGGCTGTTCGCTCCGCTCGGAAGCAAGACGAAGTACGTGCGCTTTAACTAATCGGGTGTTTCCTTAAAATAAGGTCCCACATAAATATTCTCAAAAAGGAGAAAGACAAAATGTATTACGGTAATTTTTATGCTATCCTCGGCGCGGCGCTTGCCGTTATCGTAGCCGGCATCGGCTCGGCTATCGGCGTAGGCAGAGCCGGACAAGCGTCGTCGGCGCTACTCAGCAAGCAGCCCGAAAAGTTCGGCACGACCATGATTTTGCAGGTCATGCCGTCCACGCAAGGTCTGTACGGCTTTGTCGTTGCGTTCATGACGATGATAAAGCTCAACGTATTCGGCGGAATGGATCCCATTAGTGCCGCGCAGGGCTGGATGATATTCGCGTTCTGCATGCCGATTGCAATCGTAGGCCTTGTGTCGGCTATTATGCAGGGCAATGTGGCTATCGGCTGCATAAACCTTGTCGGCAAACAGGAAAACCAGATAGGTCACGCGATACCCATGCTCGTTCTTGTCGAGATTTTCGCTATATTCGCGTTCATCGTATCTATTCTCGGCGTAATGCTCTTGGAAGTTGCGTAAAGACTTATGCAGGGTACGCAAAAAATAATCGACGATATACTGTCGTCGGCTAAAAACACCGCGACGGCGATGATTGAAGAGGCCACGGCGGAGCAGGAAGAGAGCCTTGCGGCGCTCCGCGCTTCGCTCGACAATGCGCAAGCCGAATCTATCAAAAAGTCGGAAGAGCAGGCGGACGCCGCGTATGCCGGCAGGGTGAAGCTCGGCGATCTCGAAGCGAGTAAGGTAATGCTGCGCGCAAAACAACAATGCGTCGCGGCGGTTTACGACGGAGTGCGCGAAAAGATAATGAAAGCCTCCGACGCGAAATACCTTGCACTGCTTGCGCGCTTAATAACGGAAGCGTGCGAGGACGGCGACGAAGTCATAGCCGCAAAGTCCGACGAAAAGCGAGTCACTGCGGCATGGCTCAAAAAGGTGAGTACCGCGGCGAAAAAGAAGCTCACACTGTCTAAGGAGCGCGGCGAATTCGAAGGCGGAGTCATCTTGCGAGGGGCTCGGCACGACCGCGATTTGAGCATTGACGAGATAGTTGCAGATCTCAAAGAGCGCACTATCGGCGAAACCGTCAAAAAATTGGGGCTGTAATGAGCGTATCGACAAAGGTATATGCCAATTTGTTGGCAATATGTAGCTCGAAGCGGCTGGACGCGGAGCGCCTCCGCCGCATAGTCGAGGCAAAAACCGTCGAGGAAGCGTTCAAAATGCTCGGCGATTACGGATATGCCTATACCGCCGGAAGCTCGGTGGATGGGTTTATCGTTGCCGAAACCAACAAGCTTATCGAGTTCATCGAGAGCGCAAGCCCGTCGGACAAGTTAAAAAACGCACTTCTCGCTCGGTTCAAATACAATAACGCAAAGCTTGCGTATAAGTCGCGGTTTACGGAAGTGCCGTCGGACGGATATTACGAAGTCGATATCGACTCGCACAAGATAGCGGAAGGCGACTATTCGGATGTCGACAAGTTCATGTCCGCCGCGCTTGAAGAATTGGACGAGCAAAAAGAAAACCGTCCGCAAGCAATCGACCTCGCGCTTACGCGTGCGATGTACGCGCTCATTCTGTCATGCGGCATAATGCCCGTCAAAAAGTATTTCCGCACCGAGATCGACTTGAAGAACATTCTGTCGGCGGCGCGAATGAAGCGGCTCGGAATTTCGGGCGACGAGTTTTTGAACGGCGGCAGGCTGCCTCGCGACGTACTTTCCGAGGCGGTAAGTTCGGAAAGCTTTGCAGAGAGCTTCGAGGGCACGCGGTACGAAGAGTACGCCGAAAACATAGAGCAAAGCGAGTTCAAGGAGCTGTGGCGAAGCGAGCTTGACGCAGACGACTATCTGTTTTTCATGACGGACAAAGAGGTTAAAAACTTCTCGTCGTACGATCCGTTTTTGAACTACTACACAGAGGCGCTCGTCGAGCTTAAAACAGTCAAGACCGCACTTGTGTGCATAAAGACGGACACGCGCGGCAGTTTTTACGAACGAATACCCAAGCTGTATAAATAATGTAGTCGGCTAAATCAAAGTAATATAGGTAAAGTAATTAAGGGTAAAAAATGGAAAAAATCGGCAAGATTGCGGTGATAGGCGACAGCGAGAGCGCAACGGCGTTTCTCGCGATAGGCGCGGCGGTGTACAAGGTGGACGACGAGTACAAGGCGGCGGACGTTTTGCGTGAGATATCGAAGACGGACGAGTACGCAGTAATTCTCGTCACCGAAAACTACGCCGCGAAAATGGAGCCGCTCATGCAAAAATTGAAGGCGCGCCCCTATCCCGCGGTGCTTTCCATACCGGGATCTACCGGCTCAAACGGATTCGGCATGGCAGGCGTAAAGAAGGACGTCGAAAAGGCCGTCGGAGTTGACATATTGTTCAATTAGAAATCACAATCGTTTAAGGAGCGATTATGGGCAAGATAATTAAAATAAGCGGACCGCTGATAGTTGCGGACGGCATGCAGGACGTCAAGATGTACGACGTTGTGCGCGTGTCCGATAAAGGACTTATCGGCGAGGTAATAGAGTTGCGCGGCGACCGCGCGTCGGTACAGGTATACGAGGAAACGAGCATGCTCGGCACGGGCGAGCCGGTCACGACGACCGAGCAACCTCTTTCGGTTGAGCTCGGCCCCGGACTTATCGGCAGTATTTACGACGGTATACAGCGTCCGCTCGAAAGCCTTATGGCGCTGTCGGGTGATAGAATCGACCGCGGCGTAAGCTCGCCTGCGCTCGATCACAAAAAGAAATGGACGTTTACGCCCACGCTCAAAAAGGGCGACGAGGTCACTGCCGGCGACGTTATCGGCACTGTGCAGGAAAACGAGGTCATCACCCATAGGATAATGATCCCTTACGGCGTCAGCGGAAAGATCGAAAAAATTTCGAGCGGAAGTTTCACGGTGGACGACACGGTTGCGGTAGTAGCGAACGGAAAGACAAAGCACAATGTGTGTATGCTCCAACGCTGGCCGGTAAGACGCGGCAGACCGTATGCCGAAAAACTTCCGCCGAACGAGCCGCTCATCACAGGTCAGCGCGTAGTGGACACGTTGTTCCCGATAGCGCGCGGCGGCGTGGCGGCGGTACCCGGACCGTTCGGATCGGGTAAAACCGTTTTGCAGCACGCCTTGGCGAAATGGTCGGACGCCGACATAATCGTATACGTCGGTTGCGGTGAGCGCGGAAACGAGATGACAGACGTTCTCAACGAGTTCCCCGAGCTTATCGATCCCAAGACAGGCCAGCCGCTAATGAAGCGCACGGTGCTTATCGCAAACACTTCGGACATGCCGGTCGCGGCACGTGAAGCGAGTATATACACCGGCATAACGATTGCCGAATACTACCGCGACATGGGGTATTCTGTCGCTATAATGGCGGACTCGACGTCGCGCTGGGCGGAGGCTCTTCGCGAAATGAGCGGCAGACTTCAAGAAATGCCCGGCGAAGAAGGATACCCTGCGTATCTGTCGAGCAGGCTTGCGGAGTTCTACGAGCGCGCAGGCATGGTCAAGCTACTCGGCTCGACCGAGCGTACAGGCTCGGTAACGGCGATCGGCGCGGTTTCGCCTCCCGGAGGAGATATGTCCGAGCCGGTCAGCCAAGCGACCTTGCGCATAGTCAAGGTGTATTGGGGGCTTTCGAGCGCACTCGCGTACAAGCGGCATTTCCCCGCGATAGATTGGCTTGTCAGCTATTCATTGTACAGCGACAGGCTCGCCGATTGGTTCACGCGCAACGTGGACGCACAGTTCAATGCGTACCGCACGGAAATAAGCAAAATCTTGCAGGAGGAGGCGCGGCTAGACGAAATCGTTAGGCTTGTCGGTATGGACGCGCTTTCGCCGCGCGACAGGCTAACTATGGAAGCGGCAAAATCTGTGCGCGAGGACTATCTGCACCAAAACTCCTTCCACGAGGTTGACACGTACACGTCGCTCAAAAAGCAGTTCCGGATGTTGAAGCTCATTGTCGATTATTACTATCAGTCAATGCGTGCGCTCGACCGCGGAGTGAGTATCGACTCGGTACTCGAATTGCCGATAAGAGAGCAGATAGGCAGAGCGAAGTACGTCAAAGAGGAAGATATATCCAAGCTTGACGAAATTCACGACAATATGACCAAACAGATTGCGGAGCTCAAACACGACAGTGATTTTTAATCACCGACATAGAGCAAACAGCCCAATACGGAGGTTGCGGTAAATAATGCGTAAAGAATATAAAACCATAAAAGAGGTAGTAGGTCCGCTCATGCTCGTCGAGCAGGTGGAAGGCGTAAAGTACAACGAGCTTGTGCGCATAACGCAAAGCGGCGACGGCGAAGCTCGGCTCGGAAGAGTGTTGGAAGTGGACGGAGATAAAGCGCTCGTTCAGCTTTTTGCACCCAGCCGCGGTCTTAAAATATCGGACGCGAAAGCGTCGTTTACGGGCAGGGCAATCGAGGTCAAGGTTTCGCACGATATGCTCGGCAGAGTGTTCGACGGCATGGGCAATCCCATAGACGGCGGCGCGGAGATTTTGCCCGAAAAAAGCCTCGACGTCAATGGCAGTCCGCTCAATCCTGTCGCGCGCGACTATCCCAACGAGTTCATTCAAACGGGCGTAAGCGCAATCGACGGACTCAACACGCTCGTTCGCGGACAGAAGCTTCCCGTGTTTTCGGCGTCAGGACTTCCGCATGCCGACCTTGCGGCGCAGATAGCGCGCCAAGCGCAGGTTAAAAACACCGACGACAAGTTCGCAGTCGTTTTCGCGGCAATGGGTATAACCTATGAGGAGAGCGAGTTCTTTATCAATGATTTCAGAAGAACGGGTGCAATCGACAGAACGGTCATGTTCCTCAACCTTGCAAACGACCCGGCTGTCGAACGTATCAACACCCCGAGAATGGCAATGACTGCTGCGGAATATCTTGCGTTCGATTGCGGCATGCACGTTCTCGTCATCATGACGGATATAACAAACTATGCCGAGGCGCTTCGCGAGATTTCGGCGGCTCGGCGCGAGGTGCCGGGACGTCGCGGATATCCCGGTTACTTGTACACCGACCTTGCGACTATTTACGAGCGCGCAGGCAGAATAAGGGGCAAGGCAGGCTCTATAACGCTAATTCCCATTCTCACCATGCCGGAGGACGACAAGACGCACCCCATACCCGACCTTACGGGTTACATCACCGAGGGACAGATCATACTCTCGCGCGAGCTGTACAAAAAGGGCATGAATCCGCCCATCGACGTTTTGCCGTCGCTTTCACGTCTTAAAGACAAGGGCATAGGCAAGGGAAAGACGAGAAAGGACCACGCCGACACGATGAACCAGCTTTTCTCGGCTTATGCAAGGGGCAAGGACGCAAAGGAGCTCGGCGCGATACTCGGCGACGCCGCTCTTTCCGAAATCGACAAGCTGTACGCAAAGTTTGCCGAGGAATTTGAAAAGAAGTATATCAATCAGGGCTTCAACGCCAATCGCAGCATAGAAGAGACGCTCGATATCGGTTGGGAGCTGCTCAAAATTTTGCCGCGCTCCGAGCTTAAACGCATACGCGACGAATATATCGACGAATTTCTCAAAGTCGACGAGTAATCATGGCAAGACTTAACGTAAATCCTACGCGCATGGAGCTTCGCAGGCTCAAAGACAGACTTAAAACCGCCGAGCGCGGTCATAAGCTGCTCAAAGACAAGTCGGACGAAATGGTTCGACAGTTTTTGGTGCTCATAAAAGAGAACAAGCGCCTGCGCGAGGAGATTGAAGGCGAGATTGCGGAAGCGTTAAAAGCGTTTGCGCTGTCCAGCGGCGCGCCGCTCGACGTAGTCCAAGCGATTTCGCTTCCCACGCTCACTGCGTCGGTCACGGTCGGAACAAAGAACGTCATGGGCGTGGACGTGCCGTACATGCAAACAAAGCGCGTCGGGGAAGTGCGACTGCCTTACGCGCTGTGCTCGGCGCCTGCGGAGCTCGACGACGCAGTGCTCAAATTGACCGCGCTTGCAGACAAGCTGTTGCACCTTGCCGAGGTCGAAAAAACGTGCAACATGCTCGCCGACGAGATAGAAAAGAACCGCCGCAGAGTCAACGCGCTCGAATACGTCATGATTCCTCAATTGCAGGAAACGATAAAGTACATCATGATGAAACTCGACGAGAACGAGCGCGCTTCCATCGTAAGACTGATGAAAATCAAAGAGCTTGAACAATAACATTCGACCGATAACAAGAAGATCGATAAACCGATACCAAAAAAACCGCAATCATATTTTGCGGTTTTTTTTCATAATATACCGTATGAAAAAATTATGCGCGGTATTTGCGGCAATCATGACTGCCGCAACGGTATGGCTGTTATTCGCGTGCGGCACGGACAGCATGCAGAATGTGAGCGAGAGAAGGAGCGGATATTTTACCTCGTCCGACGGAGTACTCACCGTGACGGCGGTATCGGGCGTGCGCGAACATCCTTACAATATCGACGGCAAGGTAGGCGATCTCAAACCTTATACACTTATAACGGTCGTGCCCGAAAAGTTCGATATCGACGCGGTGTACACGTATTCGGCAACCGTAGGCAAGTCGGTATACGGCGGCTCGCTTACAGTTCATCCGTTTGCCGCGAGCTTTTCCGCCGAGTTCGAATGCGAAGCGACGAGCGAGTTCACGGTCACAATATCGTGCGGTGATTTCAAAGCCGACTATCAATTGAAATCGCTTGTCACGAGCGAAATGTTCGGATACGACCGCGCTATCGAGGCGGCAAAAAACGAGTTCAAAAAAATTAGCGGCAAGTACGAGATAAGAGTACGCATAATAAAAAATCCGTTGGGCGACGACGGCGTGTGCTGGCATGTCGCGTTCTATACGGGAAGTTCGGAGTACGGAGTGCTGCTCGATCCGGTGTCCGCAAAGGTGCTTGCCAAAAAGAGCGTTTGATCAGCGGCGGCGCACTCGCTTTATATTTCCGTGCGCCCAACAAAAAATCTGCGGAAACCGAAAAGAAATCTGCGAGTATCACGATATAGCTTGCTTTGGGCTCGTTCACATTGCGCTCCCAATAATCGATAGCCTTTTGACTTACGCCTATGTGTTTAGCAAGCGCTTGCTGTGAAAGCCCGCGCTCCATTCTCAATTCCTTTATTCTGAATCCGATCATAGTATTATTTTAGAAAAAAACTTCTTGTAATATTATATAAGAAGTTTACTTCTTGTAAAGCGGCCGCGATCGATATGGACGCGTTC
Organism: Clostridiales bacterium; assembly: GCA_022508445.1. Taxonomy (GTDB): domain Bacteria; phylum Bacillota; class Clostridia; order Christensenellales; family Pumilibacteraceae; genus Anaerocaecibacter. Next base: position 24,968 of record JAFLVG010000005.1, read on the forward strand.
GCAATACGGAAGCGAACTTTTCGGCGCGAGGGAACTCGGGCTTATCATTTCCTCATTACAGAGAGAAGTCGCATGAAAAATTGCGGCTTCTCTCATTCCGGGAGTGAACTTGCCTGTTTGAAACGGAAAGTTTTTTACGATGGCAAATTAGACATAATACCACAAGCTTTGCCTTGGATTGCAATACCGAATTTATTTTATCCGTAAAAACGCTTGTGTGTAAATAAATTTTGTGCTATAATACTCGTTAATGAAAAACTCGGACGACAAAATCAACCGCGACGAGCAATCAGCCGTCGATACCGAGAAGGCGAAAAGCGTCAAAGGCGACGCCGACGGGCTTTTTGCGCCCTTGACGGGCGATACGGTTGACAATGAAAAGGTCGAAAAGGCGCCCGAGAAGCGCAAAGAGTCAATTATGGACGGGGAAGACAGCAAAGAAAGCTCGGGCAATTCGTTTGCGGGCGAGCTTGTTTCCTTATCGATAAAATCAGTTGCGGTCGCGTTATCGCTTATCATACTATTGACGTGTATTCTTGCAGTCGCAATGCCGCTCACGTCCATGCGCATATTCAACAAGCTCGGCATGTACGAGCGCGCCGTCGATTTCGGCGAGCGGTATATCTCGCGTGAGCTGGACGATTTCGGCGCAGATAAAGTAGACGTTAAAGGCAATTTCGCAAAGCTGTCGCAAACGCCCAAGCTTACCAACGACGATTTTGTGGAGGCGCTGTACGTCTGCTCAAATCTTTCAATGAAGCTCATGGATGAGAGTTATAAGTCGGGCGACAGTAGGCTCGTCAAATATTACGCCGAGCGCCTTGAAAAATACACGCGCATGTATCTGTCGCTCAATAATGTCGCATCCGTCAACAACAGCAAGAGCGCGTACAATATTGCAGCGATGCCGCTCATCGCTATGCGCCCCGTCGTGTACAGCTACGGGCATACGGTGCGGCGAATGAATTTCCGCGCTCGTGCGTATCTCGGAAAAACGGCGGCTATGGTATATAACAGCCGCAGGAACGGCGACGTTATGACGGAGCTTGGCACGCTGTCGCAGTCTTTCTACGGTTATAATATCGAATCGTTTGGTCGTGATACGCTAATGTCCACTCTCGACGACTACGTCGATTATATCGGACAGATAGGCGAATATCTCGACGTCGAGTTTATTCGCGCAGGGGTTGAAAACGACCTGTCAAAGCGCAAAAAGGTGTACGTCAAACAGCTCGAAGAATGGCGTGAATATCCCGTATTGTCCGATAATTTCATTATCAACTCCTATTCCAACTATCTTTCGGGTACCGAGTTCTCGCTTTTGATTTCGCGAACGGACGGATTTTCGTTCATTTACAATCAGTTGAAGCGAATAAATGTTTATGCGCAAGCCGCAGTCGATTTCATGCCAAGCGACAACAATAACAACAAACTTGACGAGCAATTACATCAATTGTATTGGCTGCAAGAGTTTTCTACCGTGATGCGCAAGTTGTGGTATATGGAAAAACTGTTGTATCAAAACCAAGTCAAATTCGGACAAAGCATGAACGCTATTGCCGAAGATTACAATGCTTGGCAGGAGAGGACGTATGTCGATTTCGGCACGCCCACAGAGGGCGTAAAGCCCAAGCGTCAGCTTTGGGATGTTTACAATATCAAACTGCAAGAATACATTGCGCAGTATCAGGTTTAAAGGAGAAAAACCAATGAGTAAGATCGTAAAGGAAGGCTTGACTTTCGACGACGTGCTTTTGATTCCGGGCGAATCTCATGTCACTCCCAAAGACGTCGACTTGACTACCAAACTGAGCGACGATATAACGCTCAACATTCCGCTCGTGTCGGCGGCTATGGATACTGTTACCGAATCTCGGCTGGCGATAGCGATGGCGCGAGAGGGCGGCATGGGCATTATACATAAGAATATGAGCATTGACGCGCAAGCCGAGCATGTAGACAAGGTCAAGCGCAGCGAGCACGGCGTTATAACCGATCCGTTCTTCCTTGCGCCCGACCGCAAGGTTTCGGACGCGCTCGAACTCATGCAAAAATACAAGATATCCGGCGTTCCCATTTGCAAAGACGGCAAGCTCGTCGGCGTTCTCACAAACCGCGATCTCAGGTTCGAAACCAATTTCGATCAGCCGATTGAAAACGTGATGACAAAAGAGAACCTTGTCACCGCGCCCGAGGGAACTAATCTTCAAGAGGCGCAGAAGATACTCGGTAAGCATCGCATAGAGAAGCTGCCGATAGTCGACAAAAAGGGTAATCTCAAAGGTCTTATCACTATCAAGGATATCGAAAAGGCGATACAGTATCCTAATTCGGCAAAAGATAAAAACGGCAGACTTTTGGTCGGTGCGGCAATTAGCAACGGCAAAGGATATATGGACAGAGCAAAGGCGCTCGTTGACGCGCGTGTGGACTGCCTTGTCGTGGACACCGCGCACGGGCATAACATCGACGTCATCAAAGCGGTAGAAGTCGTCAAGCAGGCGTTCCCGAACGTTACGGTCATCGCGGGCAACGTCGCAACGGCGGCGGCGGCGGACGCGCTGTTCAAGGCCGGCGCGGATGTTGTGAAGGTGGGTATCGGCCCCGGCTCGATATGCACGACTCGAATTGTAGCCGGCATTGGCGTGCCGCAGATAACGGCAATAATGGACTGCGCGGAAGTCGCAGACAAGTACGGCCGAGCCATAATCGGCGACGGCGGCATCAAATACAGCGGCGACATCACAAAAGCGATTGCGGCAGGCGCACACGCCGTTATGATCGGTTCGCTGTTTGCGGGAACTACCGAAAGCCCCGGCGAGCTTGAAATCTATCAAGGCAGAAGCTTCAAAACGTACCGCGGAATGGGCAGTCTCGGCGCAATGCCGCTCGGCAGCAAGGACAGATATTTCCAAGAAGGCACAAAAAAGCTTGTTCCGGAGGGCGTAGAGGGTAGAGTACCGTACCGCGGCGCGCTTGCGGATATTGTTTATCAGCTAATCGGCGGCTTGCGCGCAGGCATGGGTTACACGGGTATGCCTACGATAGCAAAGTTGCGCAAGGACGCGCAGTTCGTCAAAATTACAAATGCGGCGCTCATAGAATCGCACCCGCACGACATATCGATAACAAAGGAAGCGCCCAATTACTCGCCGAAAAGCTAGAACATATGCACAACTTCGTGCGCTAATCTTGCTATAAATTTTCGCGTTGCGTGCATCTGTATGCCGCGGACGTGGCTCTTACAATCACAACACGCATCCTTCGTACCACAAAAATTTCTTACGCAATCTTGGCGGTCACTTATGCGATGTACCGATAACGGTAATTCCGTTGTTTAAAGGAGAAAAAACGTGTCCCTCAACTATTCTATTCCAATGGACTACACCCGTCAAAAAATCAAGGTCACAGTCGTCGGTTGCGGCAGGTGGGGGTCGTTTTTGGCGTGGTATGCCAATCAACTCGGGCATAAAGTCACAGTGTACGGCAAGTCGGGCGAAATCAGCTACGAGCAGCTCGTGATGACGCATAAAAACGAGTATGTCACATTACCCAAATCCGTCGATATAACAAATGATCTTGTCCGTTCAATCAAAAGCGCCGACGTAGTGCTTGTCAGCGTACCTTCGCAGGTTTTTCGCGATGTCATGGGCGATATTCGCGGAAGTTGCGACATGACGGGTAAGTATCTCGTAACATGCATGAAAGGCATTGAGATAAGTACCGGAAAAAGGTTGAGCGAGGTTGCTATCGAATTCGGGCTTGAAAAATGGCAAATAGCTGTATGGGCAGGCCCCGGGCATGTGCAAGAATTTACCGTCGGCAATCCCAACTGCATGCTTATCGACGGTTACGAACGCTCGACAATCGATCGAATTGTGGAGTTTTTCAAAAGTCCGCTCATAAGATTTTATTACGGCAGCGACGTAATAGGCACGGAGATAGGCGCGGCGGCGAAGAACGTGATGGGCATTGTCGCAGGCGTGCTCGACGGCATGAACCTCACCACGCTCAAAGGCGCGCTCATGGCACGTGGAAGCCGAGAGGTGGCGCGACTTATAGAGAAGCTCGGCGGCAATCCGCTTTCGGCATACGGACTTTGCCACATCGGTGACTACGAAACAACGCTGTTTTCACAGCACAGCCACAACAGAATGTGGGGAGAGAATTACGCAAGAGGTAAAAAGTACGACAAACTCGCCGAAGGTGTGCATACGGCTCGGGCGATGTCATTGCTTGCGGATAAGCACAATGTCGATATGCCGATAACGTCTGCGGTAAATACGATGATACTCGACAAGATTCCGCCGAGAACGGTCATGGAGCAGTTGTTCGACCGCGCTCTTAAAGAAGACTTGGTGTAATAGGTTAAGATTGAGTAAATGCAATAGCCGTCGGCAAACAGCCGGCGGTTTTTTGTGTTTTTATTGCAATAAACATCGAATTTTTTCATATATAACTATTGACAGCAAAATCGGTTAGTGCTATAATTACTGTATACATCCGGGGTTATGCTCTGCTGATTAAAAATTAAAGAGAGGGAAGTGTATGAAGAAGGCAAAATTAGTAGTTGCTACTTTGGCTGCTACCGTATTTACCGCGTCTGCCGGTGCGCTTGTCGCATGCGGCGAACTCGATGAATTCGCCGAAAAAGCAGGCGTTTATGAAATCACGTTCAACGCCAACGGAGGCATGTATGAGAGTGGGACGACGATAAAAGTTCCCACCGTTGACGGCAGAGTGTTGGTCGAACCCGACAGACCGACGAATGAGGATCAGAAATTCAACGGGTATACCGTAAATCAAGACGGATCGGGAACCAAAATCACATTCGGTGAGAATGGGTATAAGTTTACCAAGAGCATAACGGTGTATGCTCAATGGACGACGGAACCCCAAGGCGACCAATCGGGCGTTTATGAAATCACATACGACGCTAACGGCGGTATATTGATAGGCAACAATACGATGCAGACGGCAAACGGTCAGCTCGCTTGGTTGCTTACCAAAAACAATGTTTATTACGCAGGACATACCTTTGTCGGTTGGTACACGGCAAGAGAGGGCGGAGACGAAGTCACCACCGATTACGTGTTCGAGAGGGACACGACTATTTTCGCGCACTGGACGGTCGACGGAAGCGGTAATACCGATCCCGATCCCGAAAATCCCGACCCCAACAATCCGAATAATCCAGATCCCGATAATCCCGACGACAACAAGGATCCCAATCCCACGACGACCGAAGCGGCGATGACTGTCGGCGGTGTTGAAAAAACGGCGACCTGGCGCAAAAAACCTGCGGCGGATTTGGATACCGCAAACGGACAGACCGGCGAATATTATGCGGCCGAAGTAACGCTCTCGGCAGGTGACGAAATCGCATTCAAGGTAAACGGCACGCCCGTTAAACTTTGGAGAAAGTACGACGCCGACGCAACACAGGACGCGAGAAATAAAATCGAATACGTAGAAGACACGAGCAAAGCGAGCGAATCGCTTGTGATTTCCGCAAGCGGCACGTACACCGTTTCCATAACGAACTGGGATAATGCCGCTGAATGGGTTGTTTGGGTAGGCGAGCCCAACTACACCGGGCCGGAAATTCCCGACGTTCCCGGAACGGGCGCCGTCATGAAAGTGGACGGTGTTGTATCCAATGTCAAGTTTACCAAAAAGCCCGAAAGCGAATTGCAAACGCAGTACGGTCAAAAAGCCGAGTATTACGCGGTCGACGTAGAACTGTATCTCGGCGATACACTGTCGTTCACGGTAGACGGCGAGGCGATTAAGCTTTGGGCGGACACAACCGACGAGAATAACAAGGTGAATACGGTTACGGAGTCTGCCGATTCGCTTACAGTAAAAGCAGCCGGCACGTACACCGTTTCCATTAAATATTACAACGACGATCCGCACTGGGTTGTTTGGGTAGGCGAACCCAACTACACCGAACCCGATCCCGACATTCCTTCCGGAACTGCGGAATTCTATCTGTACGCCACGGTAGGCAACGACTATAAGTGGTCGGTGGAAACGGGATACGCGTTCAAACAAATCGAACCCGACGATAATGAAAAAGCATACGACAACCCCGTCGTAAAGAAATATATCGTGGAAAACGTAGCGTTCTCAGCCGGCGACGAGGCCAAGATTTTCTATACGAAGGGAAGCGACGACGCTCAAAAATGGAGCTACAACCACTATGAGTACGAATGCTTGGGTACAAATTGCGAATTTGACGGAAATAATTTGAACATACTCAAAACCGGCAAATTCACATTCTACCTCAAAATATACGCTAACGGTACCGACAGCGTCTGGGTACATTACTCGGCAGGTTCGCCCGATGTCGATCCGCCCACGCCCGGCTCGAAAGCGATGATGACGGCCAACGGCGAAGGCACAGAAATGACCGACAACAGCTCGTATATCGATCCGGAAGAGAATCCGACGTTGACAATCGAGTACATGCTCACAGGTCAGAAGTTTGAGGCTCAAACCACATTGCAGTTCAAGGTCAGCGACAGCGCAGTAGAGATGTGGGTAGAGTGCAAGGACGGACTTGTAATTGACGTTGAAGGTCAGAAAGTGACCGGAACGGGAAGCAAGGGCGCGCGCGGCATGAGCATCACGGTAGCCGCCGGCACTTACGATTTCTATCTCCAATACTACACCGACGGCGGCGCAGACAATCAAGGCGGTTGGCGCTTGTGGGTAGCCGGCGAATCGTCGGGCACTCCCGAAACCCCCGACGTTCCAGATACCGAAGTCAAAACAGGTATTGTGGTGGCTGGCAAGACGACCGAGCTCGTTGTAAATGCAGATGCGTCAGGAGAAAAACTTAAAGTCGAATATTGGCTTGGCGCAAACAAAACGATTCATCTTAACAAAGGCGCTGAGGCTACTTTCAAGGTTGACGGAAAAACCGTTTCTTTGGCGAATGTCGAGGGATACGGCATTAAATCAAACGGCAGCGGCGGCATTGAAGTTACAGAAGCCGGCGACTTCGTGTTCTATCTTAAAAATTGGTCGGATACCGGCAACTGGACGGTGTACGGTACTAACGGCAACGAACCGGAGTCGCAAGAAGGATCAATCGTTGTTAAATTCAATGACGCAACCGTAACATTTAAATTCGAAGTTCCTTCGTGGGCGACATCCGATGCGTATTTATATTTGTGGAACGGCACAAGTAATGCGCTTAATAAGTGGGAGGCAAAAGACGAGTATTCTTTCACAGGTAAGACGTTAACAATCAATGCAAGTGTGTCCGGAGTTAAATTCATCGTATGGTTTAAAGAGGGTTCTACAACGAAGCAAACTTTCGATATAACCAATCAGACGCTTAGAGACGGTTACACTTATACTATTACTATGGGCAACTGGGGCACTAATGAAGAGGGCACCGGAAATAAATTTGAAGGCAAAGTTACAGAAACAAAAACGACAGCATAAATAATCAATCAACTGCCAAAAAGCCTTATCTTACGAGATAGGGCTTTTTTGTTGCCGTAAATCAATCGTTAATAAAAAATATGCGCGAAAAAAATCGCCGACGATATTGACATTTCATATAATAGTGATATACTAAATGAAATAGGGTAACTGCAAAGGGGCGAGGTTGAGGCATTTTTTGATATGCTGTTATCTAATATTATAGCATAGAGGGAAAAATGAAAAAGTCGAAGTTGTTTATTTCTGTTCTTGCGGCAGCGCTGTTTATGTTGTTTTCGCTTGGGCTTGCCGCTTGCTCCAAAGAACCCGCAGGGTATGTGGACGACGTAGGCCCCGGTGGTCCCGGAGGCGGTGGCGGCGGATCGTACACCATCACGTTCGATCCCAACGGCGGCACGATAACCGGCGATAATACGAGAATGACCATGTCTGACGGCAAGCTCGCGTCGCTTCCCGGACGTAGCGTCGTAAAGTATACAAACCACACCTTTGACGGTTGGTACACGGCAAAAACAGGCGGAACCGAAGTTACTACATCCACTGTGTTTACCAAGAACGACACAGTTTATGCGCATTGGACGGAGAATATTCAATCGTCAAGCGGATATACTATAACGTTCCATGCCAATAACGGAACATCCCAATCCTCGCAATTAACGACTAACGCGAGCGGCGTATTGACCGAGACCGCACCCACGTTCAGTTACGATGGATACGATTTCGACGGCTGGTTCACTGACGCGACGGGCGGAAGCCTTGTGTCGGCAACCAACAACATCACAAAGACGTTTACCGCAGATTCGGACCTGTACGCGCAATGGACGAGAAAAAGCACGGGCGGTTTGAACAGCGTTGTCACGTTCGTATTCTCGACCGGTTGGAATGACAGTATAAACGACGTGCGTATCCATATGTGGAATGATGAAAACGGTGCATATACCGAGTTCAAATACGCAGATTTTTCTGAATACGGCGGCGATCTGATGACCGATGAAACAGGCGGCGGCAAAACGTTTAAATATGAGCTTACGCTGGACGAAAGAGGTCCGGTGACGGGATTTAATATCACGTTTAGACAAAACGGCTCGTCGTGGAAGGTTGCACAATGCAACGATTACGCCGGAACGTTTACAGGCGGTAATACTTACAGCTTTACGTTCGGCACTTGGATTACCGACGCTCCGAATTTCAATTGGAGTCAAGACGTTGTTCCTTTCACGCTATTGCAAGCATAATACTCAACAAATAACAGCTAAATAAAAACGCCTCAAAGCTCATACAGGCTTTGGGGCGTTTTTAATGACTTAATATTATTTACGCAATGCGTGGGATTACAGCTTGCAGTTTTCTATGATGTAATCGGCGACCTTTGTTTCGTCCATGCGGATTTGGCTCATGGAGTCGCGGTCGCGTACTGTTACCGTGCCGGTCGGCTCGGTGTCGAAATCGACGGTTACGCAGAACGGCGTTCCGATTTCGTCCTGACGGCGGTAGCGTTTTCCGATTGAGCCGGGCAAATCGTAGGTGCAGGTTATGCCGCGCTTGCGCAAGCCGCGGTAGAGGTTGTCGGCGCGATCGGACAGCGCTTTTTGCAAGGGGAGAACTGCCGCTTTGTAGGGCGCGATTGCGGGCGCGAAGTGCATGACCGTGCGCGTTTCCTTTTCAAGCTGTTCCTCGTCGTAAGCGTCGCAAAGCACGGCAAGAAGCGCACGCCCCGTGCCGAGCGACGGCTCGATGACGTACGGAACATACGTTTCGTTTGTGACGGGATCGGTGTAGTCCAGCTTTTCGCCCGAGTACTCGGAGTGCTTTTTGAGATCGTAATCGGTGCGGTCGGCAATGCCCCAAAGCTCGCCCCAGCCGAACGGGAACAGATACTCGAAGTCGCTCGTCGCTTTGGAATAGAACGAAAGCTCGGCCTTGTCGTGATCGCGTATACGCATGTTCTCCTTTTTGATTCCGAGAAGCTGTAAGAACTCGAAGCAATAGTTTTTCCAATATTCAAACCATTCGAGGTCGGTGCCAGGCTTGCAGAAAAACTCCATTTCCATTTGCTCGAATTCGCGCAGGCGGAAAATGAAGTTGCCGGGCGTGATCTCGTTGCGGAAGCTCTTGCCGATTTGGCAAATTCCAAACGGCACGCGCGCACGCGCCGAGCGCGTCACGTTTTTGAAGTTTACGAAAATGCCCTGCGCCGTTTCGGGACGGAGATAGCAGGTGGAAACCGTATCCTCGGTAACACCTTGGAAAGTCTTGAACATCAGATTGAATTTCTTGACCGCCGTGAAGTCGGACTTTCCGCATACGGGGCAGGGTATCTTATGCTCTTGAACGAATGCGGACAACGCGTCGTTGTCCATTGCGGCTACGGGAACGTTTAGATTGTGCTTGACCGAATACGCCTCGACAAGATCGTCCGCTCGACAGCGGCTCTTGCACGCCTTGCAGTCCATGAGCGGATCCGAAAAACCGGCAAGATGACCGGACGCTTCCCAAACTCTCGGATTCATGAGAATGGTGCTGTCAAGCCCGAAGTTGTTTTCGCTCTCGGTGACGAACTTTTGCCACCAGGCCTTTTTGATGTTGTTGTAAAGCTCCACGCCAACAGGACCGTAATCCCAAGTGTTGGCGAATCCGCCGTATATCTCGCTGCCTGCGAAAATGAATCCGCGTGACTTACAGAGTGCGACAAGCTTATCCATTGTTACTTTCATGGTTTCGACCTCGATTGTATTATCGTATAAGATTATACTTTATCGAAATAGCGTTGTCAAGTTAAGCGGCGACTTTTTCAAATTAAATGCGCTCGCTCCGTTGGAAGCAAACGCATTTTCGATATATATTCTTCGCGCGCGGCGCGTAAACGGCAGCAGCTCGCTCGCGCTTTGCGCGTAGATGTATGACTGTCCGCCGATTGAGGCGTCGTTTCTGGTGTTGTATGTACTTAAATTAGCAGCAGCATTTATCTTTGCCGCCGCAGCAGCACATGAGAATGTATAACAAGAGAATGTCGTTGCAGTCGCAGCCTTTCTTGCAGCCGCAGTCGCAACCGTTATGCCCGCCGCAGCAGCTGCAAAGCAACAACAGCATGAGGATATCGCAGCATCCGCCACCGTTAAACATAGTTTGTTCCTCCTTACGATAATTTGATTTGATCGCCGTCGCCGAGGCTCGCGTCCGCGGATACGCGTACCACGGCAAGGTTTTTCTTGTGTACGACAAGCGCTTATCTAATTTCAGTTTATGGTATTTTCGGCGTTGTGTGCAAAAAACTTATAAAGTTTTTCGAGGAGCGAATTTGTTTGCGTATTTTTGCCGTATGTGTTAAACTATTAAAGCGCTAGTTGACGCTTGCGCATGCGGAACACCGAAAAATCGGGTTTCAGCAAAGAGTCACCCAATCGGCTGTGGGCTATCGCCTGTGCAAAAGCGAAGTCCAACAGAAGGAGCAAACTTCATGAATATAAGCACGCGTTCAATCACGCTCGCGGCGACGCTCTCTGCGCTTTGCGCGGTGACGGGATTATTGCCGTATGTGTTCTTTTTGCCGGTAATGGTAGCGGCGACTACGCTGTCCGTCGGCATAACGGCATTTGTTGGTGCCGCGTTCGGCGCGATAAGCATAGCGTACAGCTTTTTAAGACCGACAGGCATTGTCGCGGCGGCGTTTATAAATGCGCCGTACATCGCAATACTTCCGCGCGTCGCGGCGGCGCTTTGCGCGTTCGGTGCGTTCAAACTGATAGAGCGCACAATGAAGCCGCAGCAAAAACACGCAAAATTTGCGGCGGTATCGGTATCTGCGGCGATAGGCAGTCTTATGAACACCGCGCTTGTTGTCGGCTTGTTCGTTCTGATAATGCCGAACTTTGAGATAGGCGGCGTGACGTTGTTGATAGCCGTTCCAGAAATGCTTATAAGCGGAACGATCGAGTGCGTGTGCATGGCGGCGCTTATTCCGCCGATAAGTTTGACTCTGGGCCGCGTTGTACTTCGCGGTCGTGCAAACGACAAACGAAGAGTGGACGGTAATAGGTGAACCATGGTCATAGTTTTCGATATAGGCAACACCAATATAAAGATGGGCGTGTTTAGCGGCGACGAGCTGATTGACACTCTTCGCATGGCGTCCACAAACAAGACGGGTGACGAGTATTGGCTTTTGATAAAAGACATGCTCGCAGTCAAGAACATATCGCCGCGCGACGTCGAGGGCGTTGTGATTTGCTCTGTCAATCCCAACCTTAATTACACGTTCGAGCATATGGTCGAAACGTATTTCGGAATAAGGCCGATGACTGTCGGAGCAGGCATTAAAACGGGGCTTAACGTCAAGTACGACAATCCCAAAGAGCTTGGTGCGGATAGAGTGGCAGGGTGCGTTGCGGCAAACAAGCTGTACGGCGGACCGTGCATAGTGATTGACTGCGGCACGGCGACGACGTTCAACGTGCTGTCGGAGAGCGGAGAGCTTCTCGGCGGCGCAATTTCGTTCGGGCTTAAAGCGGCGGCGGAATCACTGTCGGCAGTCGCGGCAAAGTTGCCCAAGGTCGAGCTTGCGATACCGAAATGTGCTATCGGCAAAACCACTATAACAAACATGCAGTCGGGAGTCATTTTCGGGTATTCGGGCATGATAGAATCGATGGTGGCAAGACTCAAAGCCGAGTCGGGGCTAAATGACGCAAAAGTCATCGCGACGGGCGGAATTTCCGATATTGTCAACCGCTGTGTGCATGTCATCGACATTGTGGATAGAACGCTGACGCTTCGCGGATTGAATATTTTGTACAGACTTAACGAAAGGGCGTGAGACGGCGCTACAAAAAGAACACTTTAATCTACGCGATACGAAATACGAGGATATAATATGAAAAGCAAAAAGATAGCTATTATGGGACTTGGAACCGTCGGCGGCGGCGCATACGACATTCTCGCCGCAAACCGCGAATACATCAAATCGACACAGGGCGTCGATATAACGGTAGCGGCGATACTCGACAGAGATAAAGCTCCGCTTGAAAAGCGCGGAATAGACAGCTCGCTGTTCTGTGACAGTGTCGATAAGCTCGCGGCCGATCCCGACATCGAGCTCGTTATCGAAACGATGGGCGGCGTCGAGCCTGCCAAGACATTTATCACAAAACTGCTCAAAGCGGGCAAGTCGGTAGTGACGGCGAACAAGGAGCTTTTGGCTAAGCATTGGAGCGAGCTCGAACCGATTGCAAAGCAAAACGGTTGCGGTCTGTATTTCGAGGCGAGCTGTGTGGGCGGCGTACCCATTGTGCGCGCGCTCGGCGAGAGCTTTCAGGGCGACAAGGTCAAGAGCGTTTATGGCATTATCAACGGAACAACTAACTATATATTAAGCAAAATGAGCAGCGAAAAGCTGGATTACGGGCAGGCGCTTTCCGAGGCACAGGCGCTCGGCTTTGCCGAAGCCGATCCCACGTCCGACGTCGAAGGATACGACGCAGCGTACAAGCTGTCAATACTCGCTTCGCTCGCTTTTCATACTTGCATTCCGTATACTGATATCTACCGCGAGGGGATTACCAAAATAACCTCGCAAGACATATACAACGCTCACGCACTCGGATACGAGATTAAGCTTCTCGCAATCGGCAAGCGCGACGGCAACGACGTGGAGGCTCGCGTCCATCCCGTGTTTGTGCCGAGCGATCACGCACTTGCCTCCGTTTCGGGCGCGTACAACGCCGTGTATCTCAACGGCGATCACGTGGGCGATCTCATGTTTTACGGCGCAGGTGCGGGCGCGCACCCGACAGGAAGCGCGATTATTTCGGACGTCATCAAAGCCCTCGAAGGCAAGCCTACGTATTGCGACTTTGAAAACAGCGGCAAGTTCGGCAAGGACATCAACTTCATAAACGATTTCGAGAGCGGATATTATATCTGCTTTACCGTAGACGACAAGACCGGTGTTTTAAGCAAGATATCCACCGTTTTAAGCGACAACGGAGTGAGCATAAAGTCGGCGATACAGCGCACGGGGAAGGCAGATACCGCGACTCTGCTGTTTTTGACGCACAAGGCGAGAGAGCATGCTGTGATGCACGCGCTCGACACGATAAGAAAGTTCGATACGGTGCGCAGCATCGATTCGATTATCCGCGTTCTTTGATATAAGCCAGTTGTGGTCTAACCAATAAGGTTTTACGTAGTAGGACTACTGCCGACCTAAGATAATGCAATCGTAATTTGCTCTCCTCTACATAAATCCATGTGCCTTTTCTCATAATAGTAAAGCACAGTCGGCGGTTGCGCGGACGTGCGGCAAAATTCAAGACTATTTTCTTCGATAATGGCATAAAAATGTTTGACAAATTTTTCGCATAATAGTATAATTTTACAGTATATGTACAAAAGCCTCTAATTAGGAGATTCTTGACTAAATGAAAAAACTCGGTCTATTCAGAAAAATCGGGCTGTCGGCAATCATAGCATTGCTTTGCCTCGCCATCATGATAACGTACTTTACGTTTGTGGTACCGCCCATCGGTTCGCCTCTTGCGGAAGAGGCTCATTCTGTTCAAGTAACAAAGACAGACGTGCTTACCGGTGCCGAAACGAACATCGATTCGACGTGCAAGTACGGCAAGGAATTCAACGTTCCCGACGGTGCGACTGTTATTGCGCCCAACGGCGAGGAAGTCACGCCGGAAGAAAACAAGGTAACGGCGTTGCAGCTCGGCAACTATAAAGTAACCTTCGGCGATGACGTAACATATGATTTTTACGTACGCGTTACGCTTGAAGAGGAGTACTTCTTGAAGGTCGATTATAACGGCGCGGATATCCCGTCTTATATCGAATACAACAAGAGCATCGTGCTTCCTCAGGCTCGCGTGGTATACTATGACGAAAACAAAATCCTTCAAGACTATCCCGGTGACTACACCGTCGAAGTCAGAAGCTCGTTGAAGAAAGAACCTATCAATGTAAAGAAAGCGGACAACCGCACGGCCGAACAGAGAACTTACGAAGTCGGCCCCACTACCGGAAGACAATTCCTTACCTACACCGCACAAATAGGCGGTGAGGACGGCAAAAAGACTTTCACTCAGACGTTTACTGTAAACGTTCAATCCAACGTTCCCAACATGGGCAATCCCACGCTTTCTGTTTCGGGCGTACAAAGGGACGTTTCTGTCAATCGCGCAGTAACGCTTCCCAAAGCGACCGCGACCGACAGCTATGACGACAACGTCAAGATCGAGATTTCGGTCACCCTCGAAGGCGAGCCCGTAACCAACGTCGACATCGACGAAAACGGATATGCTTACAAGGTAAAAGATAAAGTGTACGCGCCGGTCGATTTCGATAACGACCAAGCGATGACCTTCTATCCGACCGAGAAAGGCTCTTATAAGATCACTTACACCGCTTATAACGACGCTTACGACGGCGGCACTGTCGGCAAGTCCAGTACGCGTGAATACTATATGACCGTTTCCGACCTCGTTGCGCCTGTGTTCAAAGACGTCAACGAATCCGCCATCCCCGAAACTTGGGGCAAGGTAGTTTATAAGTCTGACGGAAAAGGCGGCGAAGAAGTCGCAGAAGGCCTCGGCGGCAAGATTACATTCACCGTTCCCGAAGTTGTAGACAACAACGACCACATGTACAAAGAAGACGAGGACGACAAGAATTTGATCTCGTTGTACTTCCGTATTAACGACGCCGAGAATTCCAAAGTAATAGTCGAGTTCAGCAATATTCTTGCGGACGATGACGACGAAGCTTGCCAATACAAGACGTCGGACAGCAAGCTGTACAGCGAAGACGCGATTTTCAATAAGAACAATCCTTTCGTGTTCGACTTCGAAAAATATGTAAAGAAAGACGCAGACGGCGAAGAGGTTACTTCCAAAGCCGGAACATACACCGTTTTGTTCCGCGCACGCGATAAGGCAAACAACACCTCTTCCAAAACGTACACCATCAAATATCAAGACACATTCAAGGACACTGCCGCTCCCACTACTGCGGAAGTGACAGTTCCCGACTATATCTCGGCAACCGAAGAAACGTTGACCATCCCGTATCCCGCTTATGCCGATTCGGATACCCGTCCGCTCGTCGATTACAGAGTGTACACCGACGCGGAGCTCGGCGAGGGTGACGTCCGCTTTATCGATGTAAAAGGCGGCGAGATTGCGGATATCGAAACCAGAGAAGGCAAAAAATATCTTGTTCTCAACAGTGGCAAGAATGACAGAAACGGTAACTCTCTCGAAAAGACGCTTCTTCTCGGCGACAACCTTTACTTCTATGTCGGCGTTACCGATAAAGTCGGCAACTTCAAGAGCAACGCGATAGACAACGAGAATTTGACGCAAGAGCAAGAAGGCGAGGACGAGCGCTATAAGTCAGTTGAAGCAGTTATCAAAGTTATCGCCACCGAAACCGATAAGTTCACCTTCCACGGCGACAACATGACATTCACAAAAGTCAACGCTGTTACAGACGAGAAATACAAGGACAAGTTCGTTGCAGGCGACTACATTGTTGCCAGCGGATTCAACATCGAGACCGCAAGCCTTGCAATGCGAGGCTACACCGGCTTCGAAGTTACCGTTCTTGCTCCCAACGACAACGTAATCAGCAGCACGCTTGAAACCGTATCCATTCCCGATGACGGTCAAGATAAAGCGACGATCTATGTTCAGAACATCAAGTTCCTCGCCGCTGTTCCTACCGAAGAGGATGAGTACTACAAAGTTATCGTTCGCGTGTTCGACGTCAACGGTTACAACGAAGTTTACGGATATAAGCTCAACGGCGTAGAGAAAGCAACGCTCAACGACGGCACGACTTCGGCAACTAACACTGTCGGCACGACCGGCAACGTTCATGTGGCGTATAAACTTCACAACGAGGTCATCAAACAACTTCCGAGTGACGGCACATACTATGTCGTTCGCAAGATTTCGGGTAAGACGTACAGCCTTATGGGCAGCGAATTCGTCGCCAAAAAGCAAGGCTCTTACGATTTCCAAGACGGCTATATCAGCGCAGACGATGTAAGCAGCGGTTTGTTCGATTACGAAAACGTCAAGCATGTCGGAATGAGAAACGGCGAATACGGACTTAACGTCACCGACGAAAGCAAACCCATCATCGAAGTCCAAGGCGTGATGCCCACTTACGGCGCGCTTTACGACGAAGAAGATGCGGATAACACCACTGTCGTTCTTCCCGACGTTGTTGCTTATACCGAACACGGCATGGCGGAAATCGAAGTCGAAATCACCGACAAGAACGGAGATAAAGTCGATTACGACAAAGAAACCAATTCGTTCAAGGGCAAGACGAACGGCGCGCACACAGTCAAGTATCTTGCGACCTACGGCAAAACGTCCAGCCAAGCAACGTATATCATCAATATCGGCGACGTCGAAGGCCCCGAATTCAAGGTAGTAGGCGGCACGGCTTCGAAGTCGGTAACGATGAAAGTCGGCGACACGTTCACGTTCGGCACGATGGAGCTTTTGCAAGAAGAGACAGGCGTTACGATTACAAAACGTCTTATCGATCCTTCGCACGAGGAAGTCACCGACGCAACTGTCACAGGTTCTATCGGTCTCAAAGGCGACAAGGCGAACAACGGCACGACAATCACCTTCAAGATGGCAGGCACCTACGAAGTCGTATACGAGGCAAAGGATTCGGTAGGCAATCCCACAACACAGCGCTATACGATCACGGTTGTCAGCAGCGGTTCGAGTACTCCCACTACCTGGACGACGCTGTCCACAGTGCTTATCATAGTGGCGGTCGTATTGCTTGCCGGCGTCATCGTCTACGTGGTGCGCTTCCGCAAAGTAAAGAAATAAAAAATCCGTTATAAGCGGCCGAGCCTTTACGGCCGCTTATAATTTTTTGCGCGGCGGTCGAGTATAATATTAAAAAGTTTGGCCGTCCAATCAAATTGATCTTCGCGCAAAAATATTCTAAGACATTATTGCCGTTATTAAGCAAATTTGCCGTAATGTTAATTTGCTTTTACACGGAGAGAAGTGTGGCGTCGACGTCGCACACGAATGGCGTATAATGTCATTGGCTATTTAATAAACACAAATATTACAGGCAGATAATATAATTCGGATTGGAAATGCTACGGAGCAGTAATGGATAACGTAAGGTATAATATTTCGCCGTGCGAACGAAACGAGGTGGCGGCGTTTATCGATAAGATAGACGTGGGTGTGTTTGTGCCTAACGGCGCAGTCAAAGCAACAGAGCGTTCGCATTACGACAGATATTCATTCTTGGCAAGCGATAACAGAATAGCTATCGTTTACGACACTTCCGCGAGTATAGTTTCAATTACAGGTCGATCTGACTATGCTAGGCAGCTGCTCGATTTATTCAATCCGAAAAACAAAACCGTCAAGCGCTCGACTGTTCCGGCGCAAGGCAGCACTCCGGTAAAGCCGATAGCAAAACAGCCGTTCGTGCCGACGGAGATAATAAGAAAACACGTAGGTGAGGAGTCAAGTACTCGGGCAAAACTTTTTGTCGAGCCCGATCAATTGATGCGACGCAGTCAGTATAAGCCGGTAGCCACCGTTTTCGCATCATCGAAGGGTGCGTTGATTTCCACCGACGAAATATATCCGCCGCAAACGGTACAAAACAAGCAACAAAGACAACAGCATAATCCTCCACCCGTAGAGGACGAGTACAGCGGAGATATCATTTATCCGCCGCAAACAGTAAAGAAACGCACACTTCCGTCTTACGGCGAAACGAGCGGCGGCTTCCAAAGCATGTTTTTAAATCAATCTGCGCCGCGCGTGTCAAGGCAGAGCACCGAACATAGTGCCGACAACGACAAGCAATTCGGAATAGCAATATCGGCAGGCGGAAAATCGCCCGGCGGTAACGACAAGCCCAGGCGCGCGGTCATATCGTTCGGCTCGGAAGAAGACGAGGATGACGACGGAAAACTCAAAATCAATACTCGCGGTCAAAGCATTTTCAAGCAATCCCGGCTCGACGAGAGGACATACCAAAGTGTCGCACAAAGCGACAACGTTCAGCCGACAAAACGTAAGCGCGGCAGACCGCCAAAGGTGCAGAAAGCGCAAAACAACTATGTGGGCGGAAATGCTGAACAATCGGCGCAATCACTATATAATAATATTCCGTCGATGCCTAATGAGCAGAGCTCGCACTCACAAGATGTCTTTGACAATCAGCCTGTAAAACGCAAGCGCGGCAGACCGTCCAAGACCGATTATCGGAATGCGCGCAACGAAAATGCCGAGCAAATCGAAAAGCAGTCGCAGTTCGAATATAAAAACGGATATTCGGTCAAGAACTATCCGCCCGAGGCATTGAGCGGAGCAATCAAGCGGCTTCGTGAATACGGAAAAACCGTAATCGCCGACGGAACGGAATTTGCCGGCACGCCGCAAGAAGTCAAGTCGTACAGCGTAACGGACGCCGCAGGACAAAAAGTGCTACTTAGGTATGCTACAAAGCGCATGACATTACAGCTACAAGGCAAGCGTTCGGACTTATTCGGAGAGGTCATGTCTCAGGTCAGCCACGACAGCGACTACTCGTCGGCGCTTGAAAACTATGTCGAGAACACGGGTGCTAATGCGGTCAAAAAGGTTTCGGACGTACAGAACGAGCTAAAAAAGAGATTGCCTAACGCATTCGAGTTTTTGTCCGAGCAATCGCGCATAGATTTTTCATACGGTATACACGACTTCGGCCAGACGAATTTGCATCTTTTGGATTATTCGGTGTTGCTTGTTCCCGCATTCAGAGGCTTGGAGCGGTTTGTATTCGACCTGCAACGCGCCGAGGACATCAAGGTCAAGATGATAGGTCAAGCGTTTGACAAGGACGACAGCGGCAAATATGTGCTTAAAAGCGGATATTGTCAGAGAATAGGCAGCGTAATATACGCCGAGGTGCTTGTAGCACTCTATACCGAATACTTCTCGCAAAGAAACTTTTTCGCACACTCGGACAATACCGATAACAACATCTCACGGTCGTTACCCGAACGTGCAACGGCGCTACACATTTTCAATCATCTGCTCGACGTAGTGGAATACAATGCAAAAAAGCTCAAAGAAATTGGCTTTACCTTAACTGATAATAACAACTGATTTACAAACAGATTAAAGGAGGACAAGCGTTTCGCTTTACTGAATTTATGTCAAAATACATTTTTGTTACCGGCGGTGTGGTGTCGGGACTCGGCAAAGGAATAACAGCCGCAAGCATGGCAATGCTCATCAAGGCGCAAGGGTACACGGTCGACATGATAAAGTTCGATCCGTATTTCAACGTTGACTCGCTTTATTTGAGTCCGTATCAGCACGGTGAGGTTTTCGTGACCGACGACGGCGGCGAGGGTGATCTCGTTCTCGGGCATTACGAGCGGTTTTTGGACCAGAACCTGTCCGAAAACAGCAACATCACGAGCGGCAAGATTTATTCCGCTGTGATAAAAAGAGAGCGCGACGGTGCCTATGACGGCGAGTCCGTTCAAGTCGTGCCGCACATCACCGACGAGATAAAGCGCACGCTGTACACGCTCAACCGTCCCGAAACGGACGTCGTCGTGTGCGAGATCGGCGGCGTTGTGGGTGATATCGAAAATCACCCGTACTTGGAGGCCATTCGCCAATGCCGCGGCGAGCTGGGCAAGGGCAATGCAGTCTACATACACATAACCTACGTACCCGTCATCGAGATGAGCGGCGAGCATAAAACCAAGCCGACCCAAAATTCGGTCAAGGAGTTGCAGAATATCGGCATTCAGCCCGACATCATCGTCTGCCGCTCCGACTACGCGCTCGACGAGTCCGCGAAGAAAAAGCTTTCGCTATTCTGCAACGTTGCGCGCGAGTGCATCATCGAAAGCGTTACGACCGATAATCTCTATCAAGTTCCGCTTCGGCTTCACGAGCAGAACATAGAAAGCGTCGCTCTCGGCAAGCTCAAAATGGAGCAGCGAGAACCCGAGCTCGAAGCTTGGCGCGATATGTGCGCGCGTGCGGAGAGTGCGCACGAATCGGAAAATAAACTGCGCGTAGCGGTTGTAGGTAAGTATGTCGAAAAAGTAACAGCTTATCAGTCGCTTACCGATGCACTCACAACGGCAGGTCTACTCAAAAACGAAGCGCTCGATATTTCGCTCATTTCGAGTGCAAAGGTGCAAGAAAACCCCGAAATTCTCAAAGATTACGACGGAATAGTTATAGCGCCGGGGTTCGGCGTGCGTGGCTTCGACGGCAAGATTGCGGCGGCAAAGTACGCGCGCGAAAACGACATTCCTTGTCTTTTGATAGGACTAGGCGCGCAGGCGGGGCTTATCGAGTTCGCACGTGACGTGTGCAATATGACGGGTGCTAATTCGCAAGAGTTCGACGCCGACGGTCCGTATAGCGTCGTTTGCAACATCGATCCGCCCATGCTCAAAAAAGGCGCGTTCCCGACCGTTATTACGCCCGGAACATATCTTAGTCGTATCTACGGCGAGCAATCCGTGAGCGAACGCCACCGTCACCGTTTCGACTTTTCGGCAACATACGAACAGTTGTTCTTGCGCAACGGGCTTGTGTTCTCGGCACATTCGCCGACGGGCGTACCCGAAGCGTTCGAGATTCCGACCAACAAATTTTTTATCGGCACTGTGTACAACCCCGAATACCGTTCGCGGCTTTTGAGTACGCACCCCATTTTTGCGGAATTTATCAGGGTTATCAAGGGCTAAAACATTTCAAAGTAAAACGCTTCCGAAAAATATTCGGGAGCGTTTTTGATTAAATAATGAACGCCGCTCTACGCCGAAAAGCAGTACACAAGGTCTTTCAGCGCGAGCGCAATGAGAATCAGTCCGCCCAATACTTTAAAGCGTTCGGGGCGGTTAAAGCGTTTGCCGATAAATGTCGCAAGCGTTATACCGACAAGGCATACACAAGCGGTTATTAAGCCAATCGTAAGACCGTCCACCCACAGCGGAAATGGCATTACGGCAAGGGTAAGGCCGCACGCGAGTGCGTCTATGCTGGTCGCGAACGCTTGGAATAAAACGGTTTTTACACCGAGCATGCCGTGCGGACGATCGGGCTTTTCAAAACCTTCGAGAAGCATTATTACGCCGACAATGAGAAGGGCGGCGAATGAGACGTACCTTTTAAATTCGAGTATACCTATCATCCTGTCGCCGATGAGCGCACCGATAACGGGCATAAGTCCTTGTGCAATGCCGAAAGTGCTTGCAATCAAAATTCGCTTCATCGGCTTGGGGCGGTAAGCCATTCCGTCGCAAACCGAGGCTACAAACGCGTCTGCCGCAAGGGAAAACGATAGGCATATAAGCGTTAACACATTCATCAAAGTATGTGTATGCTTATGCTCGTCCGTTTAGTAGTACAAAGAATATAATATAACGCCCTCGCAAATTCACTTTCGAGGGCGTTGATATTTTAGGCATAGTTATATATCACAGATTTTTGAACTGATACTCGTATAACGTTTTATATATTCCGCCGAGCGCCATGAGCTTTTCGTGCGTGCCGCGCTCCTCCACGCCGTTTTGCGTGATTACGATTATCTCGTCTGCGTTCTTCACAGTGGAGAGCCGGTGCGCTACGACAAGCGTAGTTCTGCCCTCGGATAGCTTAAAGAGCGCGTCCTGAATGAGCATCTCGGTCATGTTGTCGAGCGCCGACGTCGCCTCGTCAAGAATGAGAATGGGCGGATTCTTCAAGAATGCTCGCGCAATCGACACGCGTTGCTTTTGTCCGCCCGACAGCTTGACGCCGCGTTCGCCGACATTGGTTTCGTAGCCGTCTGGAAGAGAAGTGATGTAGTCGTGTATGTTCGCGCGCTTTGCCGCTTGTATGATATCCTCGTCGCTTGCAGTAAAGTCGCCGTAAGCAATGTTCTCCTTGATCGTCCCGTTGAACAAGAACACGTCTTGCTGAACAATGCCGATATTCTTACGCAGAACGAATCTGCTCAAATCGCCGAGGTTGTAGCCGTCGACAGTTATCTTGCCGCTTTCTATCTCGTAAAACCGCGGTATGAGGTGACACAGCGTGGACTTGCCGCCGCCCGACGGTCCGACGAGCGCGACCGTTTTGCCTGCGGGGATAGTCAGTGAAAAATCGCGGATTACCTTTGCTTCGTCGTCTGCGCTTTTATAGCCGAACGTCACGTTGTCGAAAACGATGTTGCCGGTAAGCGTATCGGGGGAGAGCGCGTTCGGGCTTTCGGCTTCGGGCTGTTCGTCCATTATGTCGCAAAACCGCTTAAAGCCGGTTGCGCCCTCTTGTATCTGGTCGTATATTGTGACAAGTGTGCGAATTGGCGTTATTAGCGTGCTTATGTAAAGCACAAACGCGGTGAAGTCGCCCACGTTTATCTTGCCGTAATAAAAGAACAGTCCGCCGACGAGTAGTACCGAAAAGTACAGAAAATCTGTGAAAAACGTCATCGACGAGTGGAACTCGCCCAAAACTTTAAACTGCTTTGTGCGGCACTTGACAAACTCGCCGTTGCCGTGGTCGAACTTTTCGCATTCGTGCGCTTCGGCGTTGTACGCGCGCGATACGCGCATTCCAGAGATCGCGCTTTCTATATCGGCATTTATTTCGGCTTGCGCTATGCGTGACTGCTTGTATACGCGGTTCATGCGCTTGCGCATGAGTATGGCGTACAGGACGATGAACGGTATGAACGCAAACACGATAAGCGCAAGATAAATATTCATTGTGGCGAGCACTACGAATGCCCCCACAAGAGTTATGAGCGACAGGAATACGTCCTCCGGTCCGTGGTGGGCAAGCTCCGAAACTTGGAAAAGATCGTTGGTCATGCGGCTCATAATGACGCCCGTCTTGTTGTCGTCAAAATAGGCGAACGGGAGTTTTTGCAAGTGCGAAAACAGCTCTTTTCGCATGTCCGCTTGCATGCGCACACCCACGATGTGTCCCCAAGAATGCATAAAGTAATTGAGTCCTGCTTTGAGCAGATAAAACCCCAATAAAAACCCCGCCGCAGATAACAGCATGGTCATCATGCGGTTGGGGACATAGTTGTTTATTATCTCTTTGGTCACGTAAGGGTAAACGAGGTTGAGCGCCGATATGGTAAAAGCGCACAGCATATCGATAATAAATAACTTTTTATGCGGCTTGTAGTATTTTACAAACCGTTTGAGCAAATGCTGTTTTTGCGTTTTTTCTGTTTTCATTGAATGTGGGCGGAGTATGGAATAATAGTGAAAAGTAAGGAGATATGCGCTACGCACGCCCATCATTTCGACCGAAGCGAGCGATAGCGAGCTGAACGGAGAAATCAAGCGAAGCGTAAATCGCTTTCCCATTTTGTGGCGATTCGCTTCTTTCTGCCCGTATCTATCAATTGCCCCCGGTATGACGGTATATGGGCATTGTCATCCTAACACAAGCAATCGTTGACGGCGCGAAGCACCTGCTTGTTCACTCTTATTTATATATAATATCTTTTCTGTCGGGGCCGACGCCGATCATTGTCACGGCACAGCCCGAAAGCCGCTCGATGGCGTTGATATAGACCTGCGCGGACTTGGGAAGCTCTGCGAAAGTCTTGCAAGAAGAGATATCGTCGTCCCAGCCTTCGAACTCCTCGTATACCGGTGTGCATCCTTCGAGTATGCTTATGTCGGCAGGGAACTCGTCAACGACCGCGCCGTTACGCATGTAATGCGTGGCGATTTTGAGCTTTTTAAGTCCGGACAGCGTGTCGAGCTTATTGATAGCAAGCGCAGTAAGTCCGTTAATGCGCACGGCAAGCCTAAGAATGACAGCGTCCAGCCAGCCGCACCGCCGCGCCCGTCCGGTAGTCGTGCCGAACTCGTGTCCGACGTGCAAAAGATGCTCGCCGACCTTGTCGTTAAGCTCGGTAGGGAACGGTCCGGCGCCCACTCTTGTCGTGTACGACTTGGCAATGCCAAGACATTCCGTAATGGCGGTAGGTCCGACGCCCGCGCCTGCACAGAATCCGCCGGTTATGGGGTGCGAGCTCGTGACGAACGGATAAGTTCCGCTGTCGAGGTCGAGAAGTGTGCCTTGCGCGCCCTCGAAAACGACGCGCTTATTTGCCTTGATAGCGTTGTAAAGCACTGTGCCGGTGTCGCACGCAAAGCGAGAAAGCCGCTTCGCATAGCCGCAGTATTCGGCATAAATGCTGTCAAAGTCGAGCGGTTTTCCGCCGTATACCGCAGTGATAATCTTGTTTTTAAGTTCGAGATTGGCCCGAAGCTTTTGCCCGAAAACATCGGGATCGAGCAAGTCGATCATGCGAATACCTATGCGGTCGCATTTATCGGCATAGCACGGACCTATGCCGCGCTTTGTCGTTCCGATTGCGTTGTCGCCTTTTGCAAGCTCGGCAAGCTCGTCGATTTCCTTGTGGTACGGAAGTACTACGTGCGCGCGAAGATCGATCATCAAATTATCGAGCTTAACGCCGAGCGCAGTAAGGCTATCCATTTCTTCGAGTACGACCTTGGGATCGATGACAACGCCGTTGCCGATGATATTGACCGTGTCGGGGTAGAGAATACCGCTCGGGATGAGGTGGAGTTTGTACGTCTTATCGCCGTTTACGACGGTATGACCTGCATTGCTTCCGCCCGTAGCGCGAACGACATAGTCCGCAGACCTTGCGAGTATGTCGATGATTTTGCCTTTGCCTTCATCGCCCCATTGAGCGCCGACAAGTGCTGTTGTATTCATAGTTTACCCTCCGATAGAGTAGAAGTTGTTGCGCGGTATTTGAACATGTTCGAAAGTGCCGCAATCACGGCAGAGAACAAAACCGCGTTAATTTACGCTTATTTCTTTTCAGAATTGGCGAGGTTTTCATGCGCAACCGACATCATGAGCTTGATACGGTTGACCTGATTGACCTCGCTCGCGCCGGGATCGTAATCGACCGCGACGATGTTTGCCTGCGGATACAGCCGTTTCAGTTCTTTCATAACGCCCTTACCGGTGACGTGATTTGGCAGACAGGCAAACGGTTGCATACAGATGATGTTGGGCGCACCCTCTGCGATAAGCTCCAACATTTCGGCTGTCAAGAACCAGCCTTCGCCGACCATAGTGCCGAGCGACGTAACTTTCTCGGCGCTTGCAGCGAGCTTTTTGATGTGTGTGGGCCTGCCGAACTTGGTGCCTTTGAGCGCTTCGACCATGGGCTTGCGCAAATGTTCGAGGAAAGCTATCGAGATATCCGAAACAATCTTGCCCGAGTGCTTGCCGTCCAACAGCCTGTACTTGACTGTGGAATCGTACGCAGAGTACATAAAGAAATCGAGAAGATCGGGAACGACCGCTTCGCCGCCCTCGCGCTCCACAAGCTCGACTGCGTAATTATTTGCAAGCGGGTGGAACTTGACGAGAATCTCTCCGACAATGCCGACGCGCGGTTTTTTAATGTCGAGAGTGGGAATGGCGTCGAACTCGGCTACTATACTCTTGCTGTATTTTTTGGTGGGAACATTGCCGACGGCAAATTCCTTTTGCAAAAGCTCGTCCCACTTTTTGTATACCGTCCACGCTTCGCCATTGTTCTTCTCATACGGCCGCACTCTGTACAAGCACCGCATGAGTAGGTCGCCGTATGTAAGCGCGTTAACGAGCGCAATAAGCTCTTTAAGCCCGACATCGAACCCGGGATTCTTTTCAAGCCCCTGCGCTGAAAGCGAAATGACGGGGATTTGCGGCATGTTCGCACTCTTCAAAGCCCGTCTTATGAGCGCTATGTAGTTTGTCGCTCGGCATCCGCCGCCCGTCTGCGTCATAATGACGGCAGTGCGGTTAAGATCGTACTTGCCAGAAAGCAACGCGTTCATTATCTGCCCGACGACGATAATAGTGGGGTAGCATGCGTCGTTGTTGACGTATTTTAGCCCTGCCGCAACGGCGTCGTGACTGTCGGGCAATACCTCGATGTTGTACCCGAACCTTTTGAGCGCGGGCTGAACGAGATTTAAGTGATATGGTGAGATTTGCGGCGACAGTATCGTATATGATTGGCGCATCTCTTCGGTGAAAAGAACGCGATTAACTTGCGGATCGGGCTCGACTGCATGAATGTGCTTGACCGTGCGGTCTTTGATGACAGCCATGAGCGAGCGTATTCTGATGCGCGCCGCGCCGAGGTTTGATACCTCGTCGATTTTGAGCAGTGTGTAAACCTTGTTCGCGGCCTCCAACAGCTCTTGAACTTGGTCGGTGGTGACGGCGTCAAGTCCGCACCCGAACGAATTGAGCTGAACGAGGTCGAGGTTGTCGTGCATGCGCACGAAGTTTGCCGCGCTGTAAAGCCGTGAATGGTACGTCCACTGATCGACAACGCGGAGCGGCCTCGGCGCTTTGTGAAGATGCGCGACCGAATCCTCCGTAAGCACGGCAAACCCGTAAGAGTTTATCATTTGCGGCACGCCGTGGTTGATTTCGGGATCGAGGTGGTACGGTCTGCCGGCAAGAACGATGCCGTGTCCGCCGTTCTCGTCGAGCTGTTTGACAATTTCTTCGCCGCGGCGGCGCGACCAAGCATTGAATTCGGCCTGTTCTTTGTACGCCGCCTTGACCGCGCGTGAAATTTTGAGTTTGGGGATGTCCGGAAATTCTTGTGCGAGCCTTTTAATCATGCGCGAGGGCGTGGCAAACGGCAAAAACGGCGCGGCGAACTTAACGTTGTTACCAACAAACTCGTCGCGCATGTTCAACCTGATGACCTCGGGGTATGAACCTACGACCGGACAGTTGTAATGATTGTCAGCCCGTTCGTCCTCCTTGCGCTCATACGGCAAGCAGGGGTAGAATATGAATTTAACGCCGTCGTCTATGAGCGATTGAATATGCCCGTGCGCAATCTTGGCAGGGTAGCACACAGATTCCGACGGCATGGTTTCGATGCCGCGCGAATACACCTCGCGCGACGAACGCGGCGACAGCTTGACCGAATAGCCGAGCTCTGTAAAGAGCGTAAACCAGAACGGGTAGTTTTCGTAAAGATTGAGAACGCGCGGAATACCCACAACGCCGCGCGGCGCCTTGTCCTCGGGCAGGGGGCGATAGTATGCGAACAGCCGCTTGTACTTCTCGTCGAAAAGATTGGGCAGTTTTTCAACCTTCTTTTCGGGCGCATTTCCGCCGCGCTCGCAGCGGTTGTTGGAAATAAACGTTCTGCCGTCGTCGAACTCGGAAATGGTCAGCAAGCAGTGATTGCCGCATTTTTCGCAACGCCGCGACGACTTGACAACGCGGAAGGCTTCGAGCTCCGCCTTGGTCTTAATCGTGCTTTTACCGCCGGTGTAGTTGTTTCGGCTGATGAGCGCCGCGCCGTATGCGCCCATGAGTCCGGCCTGATTGGGACGAATGACCTCGCGTCCGGAAACCTTTTCGAAAGCGCGAAGCACCGACTCGTTGAGAAAAGTTCCGCCCTGAACGATGATTTTTTCGCCCATTTCTTTGGCGTCGCGAAGTTTAATAACCTTAAACAGCGCGTTCTTGACGACAGAGTAGGCAAGTCCTGCGGAGATATCGGCAACCGACGCACCCTCTTTTTGCGCTTGCTTGACGCGCGAATTCATGAAAACGGTGCAGCGCGAGCCGAGATCGACGGGCGCGGCCGATTCCAAACCGACCTTTGCAAACTGCTCGGCGTTCATTCCTATTGCGCGAGCGAACGTTTCGATAAAGCTTCCGCAGCCCGACGAGCAAGCCTCGTTGAGCAAAATGTCCGTAATTACGCCGTTCTTTATGCGCAAGCACTTCATGTCCTGTCCGCCGATGTCGAGCAGGAACTCGACTCCGGGCAGAATGGTGTCGGACGCGGTGAGGTGCGCCATAGTTTCGATCTCGCCGTTGTCGAGATTGAGTGCGGTCTTGATAAGGCTCTC
The DNA here is from genome assembly GCA_022508445.1 of Clostridiales bacterium. Lineage (GTDB taxonomy): Bacteria > Bacillota > Clostridia > Christensenellales > Pumilibacteraceae > Anaerocaecibacter. The sequence goes on from JAFLVG010000005.1 coordinate 53,382, forward strand.
GCCGTATCCCGTGATCGTGCCGTAGCCGATATACGCTTCGGGCGGAAGAATGTTGTAAATGTTTAGAATGATATCGATGACCGACGACAGCGGATCGCCCGAATTGGAGCCGTACCACGAATACAAAAGTCCGCCTTCGCTGTCTATGAGTGCCACTTTCGTCGTTGTCGAACCTGCGTCGATACCGAGAAACGTCGCGCCTTTATGTTTTTTGACGTCGGCAAACGGAATGGCAACCTTGCTGTGGCGCAGTCTGAACTGCGTAAGCTCGTCCTTATTCGCAAACAGCGGATCGAGCCGCGTCACTTCGTGTTCGCCGACGTTTTTAACCGCTTCGAGCTTGTCGAGAAGCTCTTTCGAAGTGTATTGCTTGTCGGACTTGTATGCCGCGCCGATTGCGTTAAAGACCTGCGAGTTTTCGGGGAAGATAGCTTTTTTGGGATTGAGCGTGACCACAAACCTGTGACCGAGCTCACTCAAAAAGTGCAGCGGGCCGCCGAGGAATGCGACGTTGCCGCGTATGGGCTTGCCGCATGCAAGCCCCGATATCGTCTGATTGACAACGGACTGAAATACGGACGCCGCAATATCCGATTTTTGCGCGCCGTCGTTTATGAGCGGTTGCACGTCCGACTTGGCAAAAACGCCGCACCGCGAGGCAATGGGGTAGATGATAGTAGCGTTTTTGGCGAGTTCGTTAAGCCCCGAAGCGTCTGTGTTGAGAAGCACCGCCATCTGGTCGATGAATGCGCCCGTACCGCCGGCGCACGTTCCGTTCATGCGCTGATCGACGCCGTCTTTGAGATATGTAATTTTTGCGTCCTCTCCTCCAAGCTCGATAGCGACGTCTGTTTCGGGAATGAGGCGTTTTATGGCCTCGACGCCGGCAATGACCTCTTGAACGAACGGTATATCTAGCCACTCGGACACGGAAATACCGCCGGAGCCGGTTACCGTAATGGTAAAAACGTCGTAGTCTTTGAGCAAATTTTTGAGTACGTTATATAATGTGGCGCGCACGTCCGAGTTGTGCCGCTCATAGCTTGAATGAACGAGTGTGTTGTTTTCGTCGAGAACAGCCGTTTTTATAGTGGTTGAGCCTATATCTAATCCTATGCGATACATAATCGAATCCTTTGGTAAATTGCAACGTCTATTATTATAAAGTATATAGAAACCAATGTCAAGTAAAAGACCTTTGCAAGCCGGGATAAGACGCATTTGTTATTTGCTTTACAGCAAAAAACAACCCACCGAATATTCTATTGACTTAAAATACAGGCTATGATATAATGACTCAAACAGACTTTATAAGGAGAGCTTTATGCAACAAATAACAACGAAAATCTCTTACGGCGTTTATGTCGTTACGACCTGGACGGAAGGTAAGCCGACGGGCTGTATCGCCAACAGTATAATGCAGGTAACGTCAAAGCCTGCGACATTTGCCGTGAGTATAAACCACGACAACTTTACCAACGAGTGTATCAAAAAGACGGGCAAGTTCGCAATAAGCGTGCTTGCCGAGGATTCCGATCCCGCAATTATCGGCACATTCGGATTTAAATCGGGCAGGGATACCGATAAATTCGCGAATGTAGGGTATGCGGTCGAGTCGCGGTTGCCCGTCTTGGACGACAGTTGCGGTTATATCGTGTGCGACGTAATCGACACAATGGAAACGTCCACGCACACAGTGTTCTTGGGCGAGGTTAAAGCGTCAGAGCAGTACGGCGACAGAAAGCAGATGACTTACGACTATTACCACAAGGTCATCAAGGGCAAAAGCCCCAAAACCGCTCCCACTTACGTCGAAGCGCAGGAATCGGCGCAAGGCGCATCGGAAGCGAAACCCAAGCGCAAATACGTGTGTGAAATCTGCGGATATGTGTACGAGGGCGACGAACTGCCCGACGATATAACTTGCCCGATCTGCGGCGTCGGCAAAGACCAATTCAAAGAAATATAAAATCGAATTCTGTTATAAGTGAATTTTGATGAAGCAAAAATCGGCATCTGCTTGCGCATTTGCCGATTTTTTTCGCGGTGCGATGCAGGATTTTCGCGTTTTGTTTTGCGGCAACCCGTTCGAGTTGCATCCCAACGATAGAGAAGGGTTGTTGATTGTGCACTTTTAAGTGTGAGCGCGAGGGAGAGGAGAACTCCCTACATGACCGAACGCGATACACGCAAAAAGGGCGCAATATGCGCCCTTATATGCCGTTTGGTGGTGCGGAGGACGAGACTTGAACTCGTACGGTGTTACCCACAGGCTTCTGAGACCTGCGCGTCTGCCAATTTCGCCACCCCCGCAGACAAAGACAATTATACATGGTTTACTCTGCCTTGTCAAGCAATGCGCGGGTGATTTTTGTCGGCACCTGTCCTCATTTCATATATAATATCGGTGGATATTCAAAGCAGTCAAAGACAGCCCGAGTATAGAGCATGGCAAAATTGTGTTTACGTTACTGTCTATCGGCGCATAAATTATTCAAAAAAGTGTTGACAAATTATGAACAATGTGTTAACATGTACCTGTATAAACATACAATTATGAACAAATTGTTAACAAATCGGCGTTTAGCCGGAGAGGTAATGGTATGACAAAACATACGGATAAAACTAACGTCATAAGACTTGGCAAGGGGCGTCGCGCATTCATACTGATTGCGTCGATTTTCACTGCTATTGCGGTAGCCGTCGCTTGCGCATTGTGCTTTGACACATCGAAGCCCGTTTCGGTAGGGGATGTTGAATCAAGTGTTTCCACATCTGCAACGACCTACTCCAATCTGACGGGCGATAAGACTGCCGCAGGTGCTCTAAACAACGGCGATATTATCAATTATACATATAACGGCGGTGTGTATTCGATTAAATTGCCCAAAGGCACATTCAAGTTCGAAGTTTGGGGTGCGCAAGGCGGGTATTACGATACCGGTTGCTTGGGCGGCAAGGGTGGTTACACCTATATATCCTCTTACGAAGTAACGGCCACGGCTGGTCAATATATATATATAGTTGTCGGAAGCCAAGGCGGCAACGGATCAAGCGGAGCAAAGGCCGGCGGTTATAACGGCGGCGGAAGCACGAACATAGGCAACAGCGGCGGTGGCGGCGGCGGTGCAACGCACATGGCGCTTGCGTCCGGCTTGCTTAAAAACGTTTCCAGCTCTAACGTATTGCTCGTCGGCGGCGGTGGCGGCGGATCCACTACCAGTGCGCACAGCGGCACATACGGTCAAGGCGGCTACGGCGGCGGCGGAAATGCTTCCGGCGGCGCGTCGAGCGGCGGCTGGATTGACGGTGCCGGCTACCAAGCGAAGGGTGGCACAACTTCTGCCGGCGGCGCGGGTGGCAAAGGCGCTACGACGACATCATGCACATACGTCATCGGCGGCAACGGCTCTTACGGTCAGGGCGGCGTCAGCAATGCGAGCTACGAAGCAGGCGGCGGCGGTGGCGGCGGCTACTACGGCGGCGGCGGTGGCGGCGGCGACAACAACAGTGCCGGCGCAGACGGAAGAACGGGCGGCGGCGGCGGCTCCGGTTATATCAAATCCGGATATTCGGGCAGCGGCACAAGCAACAGTCAATCCGGCAACGGCACGGCGAGAATTACCGTTCTCTCCGTCAACCAAGCTCCTGCGGCAAAGACCACAGCGTCGAGCACGCTAAAAAGCAACACCACGTATTACCGTGGCGCGCAAACTATTTCGTTCACTCCCGACGATATAGCGACCGACCCCGACGCTACAAAGACAACGCTGTATTTCACAAACGGAACTGCGTCCAACCTCGACACTTTCCAGAATGCGAATACGAAAAACCAGAATCTTTGGATTAACTCGGCTTGTACGACTCTTGCGACCAAGTATGTACAATGGACGTGTGTATCCAACCGTCAGATAAACATCACAAATATACTCTTGTATCCGCGCAAGGGCGCTGACGGCTGCGCCACAGACGGTATTTTGATTTTGTACACAAAGGTGCGCGACAACTTCGGATCTTCGACGGCTCGCGGTTGGTCGATTATACCGATTTATATAAGGGTGGGCGACAGAGCCTTGACGGCAAAAACAGATAAGCTTTTGACCAAAACGTATACGCGTTCCGACAATGTTCAATACACTTACAGATACGGAGATCCCACGCACACCGGAACTTCCGATGCAAGTAAGAATTACGACTATATCAACAACCCTAACTCCATATACAATCCCAACGGCTCGGGCAAAACCGTATTCTTGCCCAAGTCGATAGCGCCTACCGATTCGGCAGGATACACGATATACGCGAGCGACCTCTATACCGACGCCGATACGTCGCACGATAAGGTCGCATTCAAAACGGTCGCGTCCACGTCGTATACTACATATTACACCATAACGTATAATTCGAATTCCGATTATGCGTCCGGCTTGGTGCCGTCGATTACAATCAAACCGACGGGCGTCCGTCCGAGCGGCGCCATTTATGTGGCGGCGACTATAACGGCACAGACGAGCGAAACAGGCAGCAAGGTAGGAATCGGCGCGGCCAATACGGCGGTCACGCTTGTTTTCCGCATGTCCAACACGCGCCCGTATTTCGCGTCGACGCAGGCATTGCCGAGCACAGTCAATCTGACAGAGCCGCTTGTAACCCTCGCTCCCGGCGGCGTAGCCACCGTAAACCTCAAATCCATGGTTTACGATATGGACGACTCTACTCTTTCGAAGCATACGTTCGCACAGACGGTCAACGACGTTGTAATACCGACAGGCGAATACATCCAAGTCGACATGTCCAATGTGCGCATTCCGCTCAAAACCAATGTAGGGAGCAACTACGCGGCGTACGACAACGACTCAAACAAGGCAAGTACGTCATACAAGACAGGGCAAGGAACTGTTCAGACAACGTTTAAACAAGGACTGATTGCGCCTGTCGGCAGTGCGAATGCCTCGACGGCAAACGTGCTGTACAGCTTTGACAACAGTCAGACAATACGCTTTACCGCGCGTGCGGCAACGCAGTATCAGTATTCGGATAAGGCAAACTCCACACATTCGCGCAAGGGCGACTTCTACATACTCGTGCGCGTAATAGATCCGTCGGACACTGCCGATACGGGTATTTGGTTCCCCATTGCGATAAAGGTCAATTCATCGGCTCCGACTACAATCACGCCCTCGGCCGCTAACTTCACGCTTGAATTTACGCAGTATACCGACGGCGTTGAGGATCAACTCAATCCAAGCGACGCGAAAAAGGGCAGAGACGCTATACAAAATCCCGAAAGCGGTATCGTTATAACGCCTATAAGCTACACGGACGCCAACGGCGTGCTTCGCGGCATAGGAACTACAAACTCATCGTTCGGCACAAACGGCAATCACGCAAGTCCGTTTGCGGTCGATCCCGACGGGTTTATGTACCCGAGTGGCACCACAACCGCTTCGCCTATACTTCCGTTAAACGATTTGGCGTTGCTTTACGGAACGAGCGACTTCAATAACATCAATATAGCTAACATCGTAAACCGCTACGATACCACGAGCTTCTTCGACATCTCCGTAGTAAGCCTTTACGCAGACCGTCAAGTGTTCAGTCAGCTCAATCTTTCTGATGCACAGCTCGCTGCTTTGGGCGTCAAGACATACAGCGACGGAAATGCAGGATATGAGTTCAAGGGTTTGCGTATAATTCCCAAACGTTCTACAAACGATGAGTTCTTCCAGATTGAGGTTAAGACTGTCGACACACGTGGCACGCAGGGGCTTGTTACCGTCTGCATTAAAGTGCTTAACCGCAGGATAGAGGCGCGTCGCGGAAGCTACGAGGGCAATAACGGAAACGAATCGACGGCGTACAGGATCAATCCGATTACGAACGTCGGCACATACACCAGAAATACAAACATCGGCGCGCTTGCCGTCAACTACACAATCGAATGCAACGACATTGTCAGACTTACGCCGTATGATTTCGCATACGATTTCGACGTAGATCCCGACAATAGCCAGCTCAACCCCAGAGGCGGTGCGCTCAATACTAACCCCGCTGACAGCGGATTCCAAGAAGCCGCAAATTATATAAGAAAGCCTTACAATATCAAGCATACTTCGTCACCGAGTGCGCTTGCTCAAAACACGAGCATAGTTTACGGACAACAGCTCACGTTTATCAACACAGGCAATATCATTGCCAATGCCGGGCAGTACAGCAACTATATAAGTGTTGCAATGGGCAAATGCAAGGTAGGCAATACCGAGTATGAAATACCTTGCATCGAGATTGAAGGTCTTTCGCGTACCACATCTGCGATAGTCCAGCTTCGTTTTACGATAAGCGACGGCAGCACGACCATTAACTGTGTTATAACCGTAACGGTCAAAAACTCCGCTCCCACTCGTGTAAACAACAATGTTTATCAGCTTACCGCAGGTGTTAAGGACGGCTACACTAACTCGTTGGAATTGGCGGTAGACGAAATAGCCGTAGATAAGGACGGCGATATTCCGACGTTCGTCACCGATCCGGTCCATATCTATGCAAAGGTCGACAACGCTTACTACGAAGCACTCGACGCCGACATGAACGGCGTTGATATCGATTCGCCGCAAGCCGTCTACAAAATGTCCGACTATATTTATGTCTCGATTGCTAAAAACAGTTTGGGCTTGGACGTAGTGTATGTACGCGCGCTCTCTTCGACTGAGTTTTTCACCAGGCAGATTTATCTCGCAGTCAGGGTTAAGGACGGATTCCGCGCTCAACCCGAAGAGGTTACGCTTTATATACTCATAAACGTCATCAACTCAGAGCCTACAATGGCGACGGACACGCTCGTCGTCGACAGCAATGGCAACTATTCTTGGATGATAGAGTGCGAGGATACCGAAAAGACGCTGTCGCGCTACATCGTCAACAGCCGCGAGCTTTGCGAATCGCCGGCCATACCTGCGATAACCGCCAATAAGATTTGGTTGTTCGATGACGCCGACGGACAGCAAGAGGTCATACTCAATCCGCTCTCGTGGATTAAGGATACCAACTATTCCGGTGCGCTTATCAGGAAAACAACGGCAAGCGTAATTACTTCCGAAATGTTCACATCGTCCACAGAGCCCACACTTAACGCCGGCGTAATTTACACTAAAACTTACACGTCCGGTGAAGATCAGTACTTAAATATCGAGCCCATATTCTTTGAGAAATCGTATAGCAACGGCAGGGCTGTATTTACTCCATTGCCGCTCGACAGCGAGAAAGTCAAGACGAGCCAATATTGGGCGCTCAGAATTATAGACAAGGGAACCGGTACGAGCGACGCACTGCGTACTCAGATTGCTATCGCCGTCAAGGACGATCAACACAGTGCTACGCTGTATACAGCCGATAAATCGAAAGAAATCGAAGAGCATTCTTCGTCGCTTACGGTTCTCAATTTCTTCTACGGATACAAAATGCCGGGCGTTCTTGCGCTTCATAACTACTATCGTACCGACGGCAATGCAGAGGCTGCGACTTCGGTTGTCGGTGGCAACGAGGAAGGAAAATTTGTTGTTGACAAGGACGGCGTAAGAGCGTATCAGTTCAAAAACAAAGCTATTCCGGGCACCGCAGAAGAGTTGCGCAACGCCACGTTTATCGATAATTTTAAATATCAATATTATGTCGATAAGCTCACTCGCGGAACGACGTCCGAAGCCACATACAAGCATTATCCTGTCAATGAAGGCAGTGCGTTCTATTACAGCCCGATTGAGGTCGGTGGCGTGTACGGCGGTGAAAAAGCGATTGTGCCTATCAGCTACATCGCGTTGCCTTCGTCTGCGAAAACAGGTATAACCGAGGACAGGGCGCATGTTACTTTCGCAAACGCTACGGCGAACACGAGTATGCTGAATAAAAACGGCAATAAGCTCAACGATAACGAATATTACAGCTGGTCGCAGGATAACGCGAACGACCGCAATGCCATATTCGAAAACCTCACGCTGTCTGATGGCATTCAGGTATGGACAGGGTGGAATCAAATAAGCCAAAACCCGTATATAGATATCAAATATGTGTCGAATACCAAGTTCCTCGGACCGCAAACCGGAGTTAACCGCTACCGCAACAGCAGCAGATTCGAGGTATCGGTTCAAACGGACAGCAACTCGCATTCGATAACATTTATCGACGCGAACGATAACAGCGGCAACAGCAACTGCCGCGAGGATAAGTTCGGATTCGAGTTCGGCAAGAAGGATGGGGGCGAACGTCCGACCGGTTATCTTAAACTGACCGTCGCGCTCAAAACGACGACCAGTGCGGCGTCCGGCGACGATACGGATAGCGCTGTCGAGTACGTTGAGGTCGATATTAACCTCAAAAATACGTTCGCGAAGATCGTAGATGCGAGCGGTAGCGAGAAAGACAAGGGTTATGTGGATGATGAGTCGGTCAAAATGACGACGCGCGACTCTGTCGGCAAGACCGTTATCTTGAACGATTACAAAAACGGAGTCGATAACGCCAAGGGCGACGTCAAGCTGTTCTTCTCGGATCCTGACGTCACGGATACGGTGAAATTCTATATCCCGTCGGCAACAGGAACGATGAATCGCGACGAAATCGATCATGTTGCAAACAACTTCAACTTCCGTCAGAGTGAAAACGGTGTTATACAGTATTTTAACGGCACGCAGGATGCCGATAAGTACACATACAAACCCAACCCCGACTTTGACAAGTTCTTCACCGTTTCACCCGCAACAGGCTCTGCGTCCATACTGCAATTCATACCGGTTGCAAAAACGCAGGTGAACATTCCTTCGGGAGCTACTCGCACACAATATCTCACCGATCACAATTTGAAAGAGGATGCCGGCGGCGTATACTATCCGTTCCGCATACTTGTGTACGACGACATTTCCGGCTCGTCATTCCTCGACGGTTCGTGGTACACGTACATCATCAAGGTTTATATCGCAAACGACGATATCACGGTTGTCGATTCTATAACCGATAAGTACACGTCGACCAATCCAACCTACAACAATAAGCCTAACTACAAGTTCAAGCTCTCCAAGAATGTCGACTTCTTCGTAGACGTTTCTTCGCTTCTCGTAGACAACGACATCGTAACAAGCGGCATGTCCTTTGCTGTCAAGACCGACACCGCATGGACGTCGTTGGAAAAAGAGCAACAGTACATTCATGACTACTTCGTGATGCCCGCGGCATCGGCAGGCGTAGTTCTTAAAAATCCCAACTCTTCCGGAGCGTCTCCCGTGACGGTCAGCGCGCCCGATGCAGGTTCTGAAATGCCCAAAACGGCGCTCGTGTTCCGCGCAAGCAGTGCGTTTGTCGGTAGCTACGATATTGCGTATACGTTTGAAGACAGCGTTCGCGAAATGGGTGGCGGAACGGGTTCGTCGGTTATGATCGTGTTCACGGTCGAGTACAACAACGAGAGTCCGACCGCGCATTCCGATACGTTTGACGGCGGCTCCGCTCTCAGTGTCGTCATGAAGCACGGCGATTACTTCACCGTCTATGCGGCAGACTCAACGTTGTTTGCAGGCGACGCTATCGGTGGATTTACTTCCGTTAAAACCCTCCGTGATGTTAAGTTCCCGACAGGCGCGGCAGTGGCGCAGACAGCGAAAGAGATGCGCAACAGCTTCCAATTCAAAGACGAAATGACTTACGGCTCGCAAGCTGCCGTCGGCAATCTCGGCTCGCTTATAGTCGGTAACGACGATGCGCCCAGCACGCTTCGCTTTGCGAAATACACTTTGACCAACAGCAATACAAGCTTGTTGGATATCACAGAAGGCACTCGCTATGCAAAAGAGGGTAGCACCGCACAGCTTCCCATGAGCTACACAATCAAGGCAAACGCCGTAGGATCTACTACAATGGCGTTGGAGATTGAAGACGGCTCGGGAGCAAAGACAACCGTAAATATCAACATTATTGTTGTATCCACGCCGCCCGCAAGCAAGGAATCGGCTATTTCCGGATTGACGCGCGTAGATGCCGAACAGTCCATATACTCTATGTCGATTGCTTACGGCGAATCCAAATCGCTTTCGTTCGTCGGATTCATGAACGATATCGATGACGGCGATAACGAGGGCTTGGACGTCAACGTAAATGCAGACGGCACTGACTATACGATTACCAATCCCGAAGGCGTTTCGGCGATTACGGCAAGAACGGAATCGACTCAGTTTGGCGGTAAGAGCGTTGTAATCACGGCTATCGACTTCATCCCGATGGCAAACGAATACGCAACCGTATCGTTCCGCGTCAAAGACGCACACAATGCTGTCTCCAACCTTGTCACGATAAGGGTTTACGTCACTCCGAGCGAAGTGCAATCCGTTGCGACGCAAAACAATGTTTACAACGTAACGCTCAAAAGCTACGATCAGTACGAATCTGACGGCACTCCCGTTACCGTAAACATTGTAGACCTTCCTGCGACGGCGCACGTATTCTCTGATATCGCGGTTGCGGCCCCTTCGGCGCAATACGACGTAAAACTGTACGCACTCCTTGCAAAGAATGAGGACGGCACGTTCTCCAACGTAAGGGAAAACAACGCCGCATTCAATCCGAGTGAAGCATTGATTATAAGCATTGTAAACGGCGTTGTGTCAAGCGGCAAGGAAAACAGGAAAGAAATTGCGCTTTATGTAGCGCGGTATTTCGACGTTACCGTATCGGAAGACGGCAAGCAGTTTGAATTTATACCGAAGTCCGCTACGATAGCGACGTCCGGCACCGATCTTGCGGCAATACAGTTCAAGGTAGAGGTTGCCAAGCATTACTCTAACGGTACGGGCAGCACAACGCAAACTCCCAAATCCGCATACATGAGCGTGGCGGTTGCCAACTCGCAATTGACCGTCGTTAAGAACTCGCCATACAACTACGGATATCCGATGGTGGGCGAAGGCAATAATGCGAGATTGCGCGAATCGGCATTCCTCGAATTTAACGGTACGGCGGGCGACTCGCTCACTTGGGATTTGTTCAGTACCGTAGATTATGAGCTCGGATTGTTCTACGATTACGATATGATCAACAATCCCAAGGCCGATGGCGGACTTGAAACGGTCAACCACGTGAATACCGTTATCAGAATGGAAGGCGCGACAGAAACTGTCACAGGTCAAGGCCCGGTGCTTTCCGTATCTGTGTCCAATGACGGTAAGCTGACCATCAAGATTAACCGCAAGGTTTGCGGCAGCCAGCCCTCGCTCGGCAGCTCGTGGAAACCTTCCACCGATATGTACGTTGACGTTTACTGTGCTGACACAATCGGATACAGATCCAATCCCAGAACGACCAGAATGACAACCATAAAGGTGTCGGTTGAAAACGACGTACCTGATTTCAAAACCATCACAGACAGGCATGAGACGGAAGAACTCGGATATTCGATTACATATTCGGATATCGACGGTTACGTTTTGAGTGCGTCGATTGCACGCGGAAAATCGCTCTACGTCAATGTCGAAGATATCATCGACGATGCCGATATCAAGATGGATGCGTACTTCTTGCTGTATACCGACACGAGCGACAGCCTTATGGGCAGCGACGGTTATTTGACCGGCTCGATTACTTCGGACGGTAATAACGACGGCATCGGCAGAATCAAGAGTAACGATGAGTTGCTGTTCACCGTTCGCCAAACCCAAGGTAAAAACGACTTCGGTATTTCGAGAATGCAGTCGCTCGTATTCACCTGCGAATCTGTCGCGCGCGGCGAGGTAGGCACGTGTACGCTCAAATTCCGCGATTCGGTGCAAGACGCTGTAACGCGCATACTGACCATCAATTTGACGGTAGCCAATATTGCTCCCGAGATAAAGAAGAATGCGAATTTGAACATTACCGTCATGGGTAAAAATGTAAAAGCTACCGACGATGATCTCGTTTTGGCATCCAGAAGTTTCAGCATACTCGACTTTATCACAGACCAAAACGGCGACGACTACGATGCTGCGCTTACCCAAGATGATTCGAGACGTCCCACATACGTTTACATCGAAGGAATATTGCTCTATTCGTATGACGACCCGATCAACGCACCGACAATTTACGGTCCCGGTGTATTCACGGAAGAAATCGATGAAGTAACCGGTGAAACCATCACGTCCAGAGAAGCAAATAGCGCTTGTCGTGTAAGCTGGGATTCAACCGACATGTATCATCAAAGATTCACGGTTGAGCCTTTGAGGGGCGTTTACGGCGTACAAAAGGTAACGTTTACAATCATAGACAGCGGCTATGAAGACGGTGCGAGCGCAGGTGTTCTCGACGGCGAGGCGTTTGACAAGCTCACGATTACTATCACAATTGCCAATCCTCTCGAAGATGTACCTAACGAACTCGATGAGCAATCCATTGCATACGGTATCACACGCGATATCACGGTGACGGATTTGCTCGGTGAGGAGAATGCATACGGTTACGTTATCGAAAGTCTCCAAGAGATCGATACCAATTATTTGCAAATTTACAGCCCCGGCGAACAGGCAGGTGTTCACACCTCCGCAGTCGCGACGGTAGCCTCCGAAGAATGGCGCATTTACGCCAAGTCCGAAGGTGCGACTTCCAGATTGCGCGTAGTGTTCAAGGCCGGCGAAGTAACGTCCGATCCGAGAATTCTTCCCGTTAAGGTTGTGACCAATCCTCCGCCTAAGCTCAAAAACGGCAAGAAATCTTACGAATACACCGTAGACAGACTTAACGATCGCAATAACCGCATGCTGAGAGTTTATCCCGAAGATTGGTTCGACGACAACTTGGGCGACATAATGGAATTTGTCGGACCTATCGAGTCGTCTCAGACAGTTAAAGTAGAGGCATTGCTTGACTTTGACGATATGTCAGAAGGCGGCAGAGCGTTCATCATGCTCACGTTCAACCGCAGAGGAGCAGCTGATATTTCGTTCTACGTAAGAGACCTTTCGGGCAGATTGTACGAGCATACAATCACAGTCAACTGCACAGACGCACCCGAGATGTCTTGGTGGGAGAATTTGATATCACTCATCGAAGCTAACTGGCTGTGGTTCTGGATTATTGTCGGCGCAACACTGCTTCTGATTATCTTCTTGATCATACTCATTGTGGTCATCCACAAGAAGCGCAAGATCAGAAGAGAGATCGAGGCGTTGCTCAACTCCGAGACAGAGCTCGAAGAGGAAATGATGCGACTCAACGCAAGCGCACAAGCGGCGCAATATCAAGCGCTCGGCTTCCTTGCGGCAGCGCATCAAGCGGCTACCAATCCCAACCTCATGTTGGGTGGCGGCGCAACAAATCCCACGCCCAACAGTTTGCAGCTCGCTGCCGGCACGGGTAGCACAATCGGAACCGATCAGGCCGCGCCTCCGCCGCAACAACAGCCGATGCAACAGCCGATGCAACAGCAGCCTATGCAACAACAGCCGATGCAACAACCCATGCAACAGCAACAGCCTATGTATCAGCAACCGCCTATGGGTAACGGTGGAATGCCTTATAATCCCGCACAAGGACCTATGCAAGGTCAACCGATGCCGGGTATGCCTCAACAAGGCGGCACAATGACTCCGCCTCCGCCCGCAGGCGACGGATTCGATCCTAACGATTTCTAATGTTCAAGCACACGGAACGCCGATGTAAAAGTCGGCGTTCCGTTTTTTTGGGATTCAATTCGGCAAATCGACGCGCTTTCAAAACATGGCGCGTTAAACATATAAACGCTTGACAGCACGGTTAAAATTTGTTAGAATAGATTTTGATGAAAACTTAACGAGTCAGCACATTTAAAGAGAAGTGTATCGGTGTTATACATTTCTCTTTTTTTCAAAACGGCAAGGAGGCATCATGAACGAAATCGAAGCAAAATACAGTGAGTGGTTAAAAAACGCAGTAGCATACGGCGATGAGCTAAAAGCCATGACCGATAACGACAAAAAGGAAGCGTTCTATAAGGATCTCGAATTCGGCACGGCAGGTCTTCGCGGTATCTTGGGTGCAGGCACTAACCGATTGAATATCTTCACGATAGGTAAAGTGACGAAGGGCCTTGCCGACTATGTAACAGCGCATAAACAAAATGGCGCAAAGGTCGCCGTCAGCTACGATTCACGCAATTGCTCGACAGAGTTCGCGCATTATGCCGCCGCCGTTCTCGCACAAAACGGGATTAAAGTTTACATAACGAAAGAGCTTCAACCCACGCCGTATCTCTCGTTCATGGTGCGTGCGCTCGGCTGTGACGCAGGCGTCATGATTACGGCGAGTCACAATCCGGCAAAATTCAACGGGTACAAGGTTTACGGCGCGGACGGTTGCCAGGTTACCGACGATGCCGCTTCTCAAATCTTCGGTTACATTCAAAAGACGGATATTTTCTCGGTTGCCGCAGCGGATTTCGACGGCGCGGTAAAAACCGGTCTTATAGAGTTTACGGACGTAACGCGCGAATACCTCGACGCTGTTTATGAGCGTTCGGTAGGAAGTGCGCGCGATGTTTCGATAGTGTACACGCCGCTAAACGGTACCGGATATTCGATTATCCCAAAGATGTTCGGTGAGCGCGGATTTGGTAACGTTACCGTCGTTCCCGAGCAGGCCATGCCGGACGGGAATTTTCCCACTACGCCGTACCCCAATCCGGAAAAAGCCGAAGCTATGCGGCTCGGTATAGAGCTTGCCGAAAAGCTCGGTTCGGACATCGTAATAGGTACCGATCCCGACGCCGATAGATTAGGCGCGGCGGTCAAGACTGCGGACGGTTACAAGCTGATCACCGGCAACGAGATGGGCGTGCTTTTGATCGACTATATCTTCTCGCACTCGAAAAATCTGCCCGATAAGCCCATCGTAGTGAAAACGATAGTCACTACCGACCTTGCGGTACGCGTTGCGGAAAGCTACGGCGCGGAGGTACGCGAGGTGCTTACAGGTTTTAAATACATCGGCGAGGTCATCAAAAAGCTCGAAGGTATAGGCGAAGGCGATCGGTTTGTGTTCGGATACGAAGAAAGCTACGGTTACATGTCGGGCAAGTACGTGCGCGACAAGGACGCGGTGGCTACGAGCATGTTAGTTGCCGAAATGACCGCCGACTATCTCAAAGAGGGCAAGACGCTTATCGACGTTTTGAACGGTATTTACGGTAAGTTCGGCAAATACTATCACCGCACCGTTTCGTTCACTTACGAAGGCGCTTCGGGCGCGCAAAGAATGAAAGAGGTACTCGCGTCGGTGCGCGTCGCTCCTCCGGCATCGCTCGACGGATCGAAGATTGTGGAGAGCTATGATTATCTCACGCAAAAGAAATTCGATCTGCCAAAGGCCGACGTGCTGTCGTTTAAAGCCGAGGACGGAAGTAAGCTCATTATAAGACCGTCGGGTACGGAGCCGCTCATCAAGGTTTATATCACGGCGGCTTGTGGCGGCGAAGCGCGAATAGACGCCATATTGAAGGAAATAAAAAGGTTTATGTAATCCGCCGTACGCGGCGTACTCGATAAGGGAGGGAGGGGCAAAAGCCCTAATAAGGAGAAAAGATGAAATACAGCAAAAGTGAATTTCTCGACTATATCGCAGAGAACGATGTCAAGTTCGTCAAGCTGACGTTCTGCGACTTTTTGGGCAGACAGCGCAACATTTCGGTGCTGTCGTCCCAGCTCGACGACGCGTTTGAGAACGGCGTCGCAATCGACAGTGCGGCTATGACGGGCGTCGGCGGTATAGATTTGAAGCTCATACCGGTCAGTTCGTTGCTTTCGGTTTTGCCTTGGCGTCCGCACGCCGGCAGGGTTGTCAGCGTGTTCTGCAATATCGCAAACCTCGACGGCACCCCGTTTGTATGCGATCCCATGGTAATGCTCGAAAACCAAGTGAAGAAGCTCGGTGCGCTCGGACTCAAAGCTCAGGTAGCGACAGAGTGTGAGTTTTACGTGTTTAAAGACGACGACGGCATAAAGGAGCTTATACCTTTCGATACCGCCGACTATTGCGCATGCGCGCCGTTCGATAAGTGCGAAAACCTGCGCCGCGACGTTATCGTAAGCATGGAGGACATGGGACTCAAACCCATTTCGTCACATCACGAACGCGGCATGGGACAAAACGAAATAGACTTCGAGAGCGCAGAGCCGTCGGCCGCGGCTCGCAACTTCATAATGTTCAAGACAGCCGTTAAAAACGTGTGTGCGCTAAACGGAACATGGGCGTCGTTCATGCCCAAGCCTGTCAAAGGCATGCCCGGTAGCGGATTGCACCTTTCGGTCACTCTTTCGGGTAAAAACGCCGACGCCGCGTCTGCGGCGTTTGCAGAGGGTGTTATGCGCCGTTACAAGGAAATAACGTGCTTTGCGAATCCTACGCTTAACAGTTACAGCAGGCTCAAAAAGAACTACAAGATATCATACGGCGTCAACCGCGGCGCGGCGCTTCGCAGGTTCGGCGACACTGTCATACAGCTTCGAACGCCCGATTCGACGTGCAACATCTTCACCGTTCTCGCGCTCGTTTTCGCCGCAGGTCGTGAAGGCATAGAAAACAACTACAAGCTGCGCGAACCCGATACGGGAGATGATTTTATTTTCGATTCGCCCGATGAAGCGATTGCATTTGCCGAAAAGAGCGAGTGGTTGCGCAATAACATCGACGGCGTGTTCGACGACGTACTCGGTTCTATGCGCGCACGTCTTGCCGCGGAAAAGGAGTGCAAGACCGAACGCGAGCTGTTTGATTTCCACTTGGATATTTAATCGCCAAATAAGCTGAAAATACAAAAATCAAGGAGGTATATTTGGACGCACTGATCGTTGCAAGCACACCGAACCGTCAGCACGCGCTGACAGACGTGTTGTACCGCGAAAAGATAAATTGCGTGGTTTGCTCGACTGCCGCCGAAGCGCGGCGTGCGTCGCTCTGCCGTCCTTTTGACCTGTTTGTGATTTACAGCGGACTCATTGACGAGCACGGCAATCAGCTTGCAATCAGTATTGCGGATTCCAACGACTGCGGCGGCATATTCATAGACGATTCGATGCGCACCGAGCAGATTGAGGCAGACCTCAATAACTGCGGTATTATCACCCTCACAAGGCCGGTGACCAAATCCGCACTTTTGGAGGCGGTAAAGCTCATATCGGTGTCCAATGCACGTGTGCGTGCGCTCAAAGCGAAGAATGAGGAGCTAACTTCCAAGATCGAAGATATGAAGTATATCAACCGCGCAAAAATCGTGCTGATGCGCTCTCTCGGTTACAGCGAGGAGCAAGCGCATAAATATATAGAAAAAAAGGCCATGGAGATGCGCATGACACGGCGCAAGGTCGCCATGGACATTCTCAAACTTTACGAGGCAATATAGAGTGTTTTACGAAAAACCGAAAGAAGAATGTGGGGTGTTCGGAATCATCTCGCCCAAACCGATTGCGGCCGTGCCGCTTACGGCAAGCGCACTCATCGCTTTGCAACACCGCGGCGAAGAGAGCGCAGGTATTGCGACGTTTGTCGACGGCACGCTCAAATGCAAGAAGGGTATGGGGCTCGTGTCGGAGGTGTTCACTCCCGACTACTTGCAGTTTGTGTCAAACACTAAGGTTGCGGTAGGGCATGTAAGGTATTCGACAACCGGCTCGTGCAATTTGGAAAACGCGCAACCCATAGAAACCGTACACTCAAAGATATCGCTCGCGCTTGCGCACAACGGCAACCTCACAAATTCCGCGCAGATAAGGCGCGATCTTGTCCAGTCGGGCATGGTCATGCACACGACAAACGACACCGAGATACTCAATATCTTGATTGTGCGCAACATGATAGAAACCAACGACTTGGAGCGTGCGATTGTGCGCGCAATGAACTTTGTCGAAGGCGCGTTCTCAATCGTTATAGCCACAAAGGACAAGCTGATAGCCGTGCGTGATCGTAACGGTTTCCGCCCGTTATGCATGGGCAAAATCGACGATGCGATTGTTTTTGCGTCGGAAACGTGCGCACTCGACGCGCTCGGCGCGGAGTTTATTCGCGACGTTAAACCCGGCGAAGTGATAAGCTACGACGTTAAAGGCAACGTAAATACATATATGCTCGACAACGCGTCACAGAGCGGACTTTGCTCGTTCGAATTTATTTATTTCGCGCGTCCCGACTCCGTGATCGACGGAATAAGTGTGTACAAGGCGCGCGAAAGCATGGGCAGAGCGCTGTACCGTCAACGCCCGACAGAAGCCGATTATGTGTGCGGAGTGCCGGATTCGGGGCTTGCGGCGGCGCAAGGATACTCGCAAGAATCGGGCATACCGCTTGCGCCTGCGTTTGTAAAAAATAAATACGTCGGTCGTTCTTTCATATTGCCCGATCAAGTCAAGCGCGAAAATGCGGTCAATATCAAACTTAATCCCATACGCTCGACAGTAGAGGGCAAGCGCATAATACTTATAGACGATTCAATCGTGCGTTCTACGACAAGCACGAGAATAATAAAAATGCTTCGCAAGGCAGGCGCGCGCGAGGTACACATGCGCATAAGCTCGCCGCCATTCAAGTACGAGTGTTATTTCGGCACCGACATAGACGACCGCGACAAGCTGGTCGCCAATCATCATGACATAGAGGGAATTCGCAAGATAATAGGCGCAGACAGCTTGGAATATCTGTCGCTCGAAAATCTCAAAGCGATATCTCCGAGTACGTCATTCTGTTTCGGCTGTTTTACGGGCGACTATCCTGCGCCCATAACTCCAATGTACAAAAATACTTTCGATGACAACGGCACAAAGGACGGGAGGTAATATGGAAAGATACCTTGTAATGAAAGACGGCACCGTGTTTACAGGACAAGCGATAGGCGCGTCGGGAACGGTTCTGGGCGAAGCGGTCTTTACGACCGCGATGTGCGGTTATCTTTTGACGTTAAGCGATCCGAGCTATTACGGACAGATAATCACGCAGACTTTTCCTCTTATCGGAAATTACGGCGCAATCGAATCGGACGCCGAGAGCGATAAGCCGGTCGTATTCGGATATATCGTTCGCGAGCTGTGCAAAGAGGGATCGAACTACCGCAAAGAGTGCGAGCTGGATGACTATCTCAAAAAGCACAATATAGTGGGCATATCGGGAATCGATACGCGCGCACTCACGCGCAAGATACGCAATATGGGCGTCATGAACGCGATGATAACTGACAGCATCAAGGACTTGCCCCAAAAGCTCGCCGAGCTTAAACGCTACAAGGTCAAGAATGCCGTTGAAAACACGTCTTGTACGACGCCCGAGGAAGTCAATCCCATCGACGAAACGCACAAGTACAGAGTGGTGCTTTACGATTTCGGCGCAAAACGCAATATCGAGCGTATGCTCGTCAAATACGGTTGCAGCGTAATACGCGTGCCGTACAACACCACCGCAGAGCAAGCGCTTTCGTACAAGCCCGACGGAATAATGCTGTCAAACGGCGGCGGCGATCCAGCCGACAATACGGCGGTCATAGAGGAGCTTAAAAAGCTCAACGAGCGCAAGCTGCCTACATTCGGCATATGCTTGGGGCATCAGCTTTTGGCACTGTCGCACGGCGCAAAGACCATAAAGCTCAAATACGGACACAGGGGCGGCAATCAGCCGGTCAAGGATCTTGTTTCCGGAAAAACATATATCACCAGCCAAAACCACGGATACGCCGTCAAAGCGGACAGCTTGGATCCGTCGGTAGGTACAGTTAGGTTTATCAACGCCAACGATAAAACGGTGGAGGGAATAGACTATTCCTGCGCGCCTGCGTTTTCGGTACAGTTCCATCCCGAAGCGTGTGGCGGACCGAAGGACACCGAACTGATGTTCGAGCGGTTTGTAAAGCTAATGGAGGAAAATCGTCATGCCGAGAGATAAAAGCATTAAGAAAGTTCTCGTTATAGGCTCGGGCCCGATAACGATAGGTCAGGCCGCCGAATTCGACTATGCGGGTACGCAAGCGTGCCGCACGCTCAAAAGCAACAAGATAGAGGTTGTGCTTGTCAATTCCAACCCCGCGACCATAATGACCGACAAGGCCATGGCGGATTCTATATACATAGAGCCGCTAACACTGCCCACTTTGGAGCGCATAATCCTGCAAGAAAAGCCGGACAGTATTCTTCCCGGGCTCGGCGGACAGACAGGGCTTACTCTTTCCATGGAGCTTGCCAAATCTGGATTCTTGGCAGAGCATGGCGTTCAGCTTCTCGGCGTTCGTCCCGAAACGATAGACAAAGCGGAGGATCGCGAGCTGTTTAAAAAAGCGATGCTCGAAATAAATCAGCCGTGCGTCCCGTCGGACGTCGTGACCGACATCGACTCGGCGGTCGAGTTCGCGAACTCGATTGGATACCCTGTAATAGTCCGTCCTGCGTTCACGCTCGGCGGCGCAGGCGGCGGCATTGCCGCTAACGAGAAAGAGCTTCGCGAGATAGCGCGCGGCGGACTTGAACTTTCGCCCATACATCAAACGCTCATCGAAAAGAGCATTTACGGCTGGAAAGAAATAGAGTTCGAGGTCATGCGCGACAGGCTGGGTAACGTGATTACCGTCTGTTCGATGGAAAACCTCGATCCCGTCGGCATACATACAGGCGACAGCATTGTCGTTGCGCCCACAATGACGCTTTCAGACAAGGATTATCAAATGTTGCGCTCGGCGGCGCTCGACATCATATCGCACCTGAAAATCGAGGGCGGATGCAACTGTCAATTCGCGCTCGATCCGAATTCGAGCGAGTATGCCGTTATCGAAGTCAATCCGCGCGTGTCGCGTTCGTCCGCGCTCGCGTCCAAGGCGACCGGCTATCCGATTGCAAAGGTCACTACATTGATTGCGCTCGGTTACACGCTCGACGAGATACAAAACGCCGTGACTGGCAAAACGTGCGCGTGCTTCGAGCCGGCTGTCGACTATTGCGTAGTCAAGCTTCCCAAATGGCCGTTCGATAAATTCGTATATGCAAAGCGCACGCTCGGAACGCAAATGAAAGCAACGGGCGAGGTAATGGCGATTGCTCCGTCATTCGAGGCGGGACTGTTAAAAGCTGTGCGCGGAGCGCTCGGCTCGGGTACGCTCGAAAATTCGCATTACGCGAGTCTTTCGGATGACGAGATAGAAAGTATGCTCATGCCGGCTACCGATTACAGGCTGTTCATTTTGTACGAAGCGATAAAGCGCGGAACATCGGTTGCCCATATCGCCGACGTCACAAAGATCGATCCTTGGTTCTTGAACAAGATCAAAAACCTTGTCGAGTACGAGAACTCAATACGCGGTCGTGCCATAACAAAAGACGAATACATGACGGGCAAAAAGCTCGGGTATCCCGACAGCTCGCTCGAAAAGATATCGGGGAACAAACTGCCCATGCACCGCCGTGCGGTGTTCAAGACAGTCGATACGTGCGCCGCGGAATTCAAGGCGGAAACGCCGTACTTCTACTCGACGTATGATGACGAGAACGAAGCGAAGGAATACATAGAGGAAAAGCGCAGTGACGCAAAGCGCGTCATCGTTTTCGGCTCCGGACCTATCAGAATCGGTCAGGGCATAGAGTTCGACTACGCGTCCGTGCATTGCGTATGGGAGCTTAAAGAACTCGGATACGACGTTGCGATAGTGAACAACAACCCCGAAACGGTTTCCACAGATTTCGATACCGCGGACAGACTGTACTTTGAGCCGCTCACCGACGAGGACGTCGACAACGTCATAGCGACCGAACGCCCTTACGGCGTAGTCGTTGCATTCGGCGGTCAAACGGCTATCAAGCTCACAAAGCACCTTTCGGAAAAAGGAGTGCGCATTCTCGGTACGCCTGCGGATTCGATTGACGCGGCTGAGGATAGGGAAAGATTTGACGCGCTTTTGGAAGAGCTCGGCATAGCGCGTCCGCAAGGACACACGGTCAAAACTACCGAGCAGGCGCTTGCCGCAGGCAACGCGCTCGGATATCCCGTGCTTCTGCGCCCGTCCTATGTTCTCGGCGGTCAGAACATGATAATAGCGTTCTCCGACGACGATGTCAAAGAATACATGTCGATAATTCTCGACGGCAACCCCGACAATATCGTTCTTATAGATAAGTACGTCATGGGTACTGAAATCGAGGTTGACGCGATTTGCGACGGCGAGGATATACTCATCCCCGGCATTATGGAACACATCGAGCGCGCGGGCATACACAGCGGCGACTCCATAGCCGTGTATCCGTCGCAGAACATTTCCGACAAGAACAAGGAAGAAATCATAGATTACACTCGCAAGCTCGCAACTGCGCTAAACACCAAAGGCCTTGTCAATATTCAATACATAATAAACAACGGCAAGATATACGTAATAGAGGTCAACCCTCGTTCGTCGCGCACTATTCCGTATATTTCCAAGGTCACAGGCGTGCCGATGATAAAGCTCGCCACCGAGTGCATGATAGGCAAAAAGCTCAAAAAGCTCGGTTACGGCACGGGGCTTTACCGTTCCGCGCCGTATATTGCGGTCAAAGTTCCGATCTTCTCGTTCGAAAAACTCGCCGACCTCGATACTCATCTCGGTCCCGAAATGAAATCGACGGGCGAGGTGCTTGGCATAGGCAAAACGCTTGACGAGGCGCTGTACAAGGGACTTGTTGCGGCAGGATACAAGATGAAGCGAAGCGGCGGCATACTTATGACAGTGCGCGACACCGATAAGCCCGAAATAGTCAACGTCGCCAAAAACTACTACGAGCTCGGATTCGAGCTGTACGCCACGCAGGGCACGGCGGAGGTCATCAAGCGCGCAGGCATGCCCGTCACCGTCGTTGCAAAGCTCAACGAAACGCCGGGCGAAAACACAATGAGCCTTCTCAATTCGGGCAAGATAGACTATCTCGTGTCCACTTCGACGCGCGGCCGCATACCCACGCACGACGACGTTCGACTGCGTATGAGAGCGGTTACGCGCGGCATTCCTTGCCTTACGGCTATCGATACGGCAAACGCCGTTGCGCGCGCACTTAAAAGTCGGTACAGCCAGTACAATACCGAGCTTGTAAATATTAACAATATGCGTACCGAAAGGCAAAGGCTCAACTTCATCAAAATGCACGGTTGCGGCAACGACTATATCTATGTAGACTGCTTGACAAAGCCGATAACCAATATGGAATCGGTAGCTGTAAACCTTTCAGACAGGCATTTCAGCGTAGGCGGCGACGGTGTTATATTCATTTACCCGTCCGAAAAGTGCGACGCAAAAATGCGCATGTTCAACTCCGACGGCTCGGAGGGCAAGATGTGCGGCAACGGCATACGTTGCGTAGGAAAATACCTCTACGATTACGGCAAGACCGATAAGCTGGACATAACCGTTGACACGATTTCGGGCGAGCGCAAGCTCAAACTGTTCGCACGCGACGGTAAGGTAAATTCGGTAAAGGTCGATATGGGCGCGGTCATTCTCGATCCCAAAAAAGTTCCCGTAAATCTCGACGGACAATCGGTGATTGCGCGCGAGATAGACACGCCGCGCGGCAAGATGTCGATAACCTGCTCGTCTATGGGCAATCCGCACTGCACAATAATAGTTCCCGACGTCATGAACTGCGACGTAGAGGGCTTGGGCAAAATGCTGGGCGAGAACAAGGCGTTGTTCCCCGAGGGCGTGAACGTCGGATTTATGCAGATAATCGACCGTGCGCACATCAAGCTTCGCGTATATGAGCGAGGCACGGGCGAAACAATGGCATGCGGTAGCGGTGCGTGCGCGGCGGCGGTCGCGGCGGTGCTTAACGGCAAGTGCGATAAAGACGAAGATATCTCGGTGCGTTTGCCGGGCGGCGAGCTCACAATCCGCTACACCGACGAGGCCGTGTACTTGACGGGCGAGGCGTGCGAGGTTTTCAAGGGCACAGTAAGATTGTAAAAATTAAATTTATGTGCTATAATGATACAGTCAGTTACTTGTAGATAAAGTTTACAGGAGAAATCATGGAAAAGTATATTTTTGTTACGGGCGGCGTTGTGTCCGGACTCGGAAAGGGAATCACGGCGGCGAGCCTCGGACTTATATTAAAGTCCAAGGGGCTTAAAGTCATTGCGCAAAAGCTCGATCCGTATATAAATGTCGATCCGGGGACAATGAGTCCGTATCAGCACGGCGAAGTTTTCGTCACCGAAGACGGCGCGGAAACAGACCTCGATCTCGGGCATTACGAGCGTTTTATAGACGAAAACCTAAACAAGTTCTCCAACCTCACTACGGGCAAGGTTTATTCTACTGTATTGCAGAACGAACGCGACGGCGTGTATAACGGTGAAACCGTTCAGGTCATTCCGCACATAACCAATCAGATAAAGAAGTTTATCTACTCGGTAGGCAAGAAGATAGGCGCGGACGTCGTAATCACCGAGATCGGAGGAACGGTGGGCGATATCGAAAGCTTGCCGTTTATAGAAGCTATACGCCAAGTAAGCAACGACGTGGGCAGAGAGAACTGTTTGTTTGTTCACGTTACGCTTGCGCCCACGCTCACGTCCAACGGCGAAGTAAAGACCAAGCCGACGCAACACTCGGTCAAGACCTTGCGCTCGCTCGGTATTTCGCCCAACCTCGTCGTTCTTCGCACGAGCAAGCCGATTGACGAAAAGCTCAAAGAAAAGCTCGCCATGTCGTGTAATGTCGAGCCAGACTGCGTAATCGAAAACCTTGACGCCAATCTTTTGTACGAAGTGCCGCTACTACTTCTAAACAGCGGAATAGGCGACATCGTAACGCGCGAACTCAATCTTCCAGACAATCCGCCTAAGCTCGACGAGTGGCGCGCCATGGTGGAAATGGCAAAGGGCAGGGACGGAACTGTTACGATTGCACTCGTCGGTAAATACGTCCAGATGTACGACGCGTATCTGTCCGTCGTTGAGGCTTTGACTCACGGCGGCATACATAACGGCGTCAAGATTGACCTTAAATGGATAGACGCCGAAAAGCTCACGGACAGCACTGTTTCCGGTTATCTCGATTGTGCGGACGGCGTTATCGTTCCGGGTGGCTTCGGCGACCGCGGCATCGAGGGCATGATAACGGCCGCCAAATATTGCAGAGAGAATAACAAGCCGTATTTCGGAATATGCTTGGGTATGCAGATAGCGGCTATCGAGTTTGCGCGCAACGTTTTGGGATATGCCGACGCGACGTCGAGGGAATTCGATCCGGCGTCACAGCACAAGGTCATAGACATCATGGAGGACCAAGTCGGATACGAAAATACGGGCGGAACGATGCGGCTCGGCGCTTACGAATGTGTGATTACGCCGGGTACGAAGCTCGCGAAATGCTACGGCGAAAACGTGACTTCGGTCATGGAGCGTCACCGCCACAGATACGAGTTCAACAACGCAATGCGCGAGGATATGGTTAACGCCGGACTCACGCTCTGCGGCATATCTCCCGACGGCACTCTCGTCGAGGCGGTCGAAGTGACCGACAATCTTTTCCATCTCGGCGTGCAGTATCATCCAGAGTTCAAATCAAGACCGGCGCGTCCTCAACCCATTTTCCGTGAGTTTATAGCCGCGGCAAAACAGTTTGCCCAAGACCGCAAAAACAAGTAAGTATCGGAGGATGTATGAAGCTCAATAGGAACTTTAAGAATCTCAAAGAAAATTATCTTTTTGCCGAGGTGTCCAAACGCGTAGACGCCTACAAAGCGGAGTTCCCCAATTCCGATATAATAAGTCTAGGCATAGGCGACGTGACAATTCCGCTGTCGCAAAAGGCGGTGGAAGCGTGCAAGGATTCCGCGATAGCTATGAGTACGAAATCGGGATTCAAAGGATACGGTCCGTACGACGGATATGATTTTTTGAAAAACGCGATTGTCGATTATTACAAGAAGCGCGGAGTGAAGATAGAGGCCGACGAGGTGTTTGTCACCGACGGCGCAAAGAACGGAATAGGCAACTTCCTCGACCTGTTCGACGCAGGAAACACGGTCATGATTCCCGATCCCGTGTATCCTGCATACGTGGACGCAAACGTGCTTGCAGGTCATAAGGTCGTTTACGTAGACGCCACCAAAGAAAATAAATTCTTGGCAATGCCGCCCAAGCGCGGCAAAGCCGATATCATTTATATCTGTTCGCCCAATAACCCTACGGGTGCGGCGTACACGAAAGATCAGCTCAAAGAGTGGGTGGATTTCGCGCTCGACAAGCAAGCGGTGATTTTGTACGACGCGGCATACGAGGCGTACATAAACGGCAAAACCGCCGCACGCTCGATATTCGAAGTGACGGGCGCGCGCGACTGCGCGGTGGAATTCTGCTCATTCTCCAAGATGGCGGGATTCACCGGTGTTCGGTGCGGCTGGACGGTAATTCCCATGAGTTCGCCGCTCAACCGCATGTGGTTGCACCGTCAAGCGATAAAGTTCAACGGCACGTCGTACGTAGTCCAGCGCATGGCGGAAAGCATGCTCAAAGAGGGCTTTGACGACTCGCTCAAAATGGTCGAGGCATACAAGAAGAACGCAAAGATAATAACCGACAAATTCGACGCGCTCGGCATCGAGTATACGGGCGGAGAGCATGCGCCGTATATCTGGTTTAACTGCGGTATCGATTCGTGGCAGTTCTTCGACTACATGCTTAAAAAGGCGAGAATAGTATGCACTCCGGGAAGCGGATTCGGCAGGAACGGAAACGGCTGGATACGCTTGACCTCGTTCAACTCCAAAGAGCGCACGGAAGAGGCAGTAAGTCGGTTCGTTCCGTTCTGGAAAGAGTTTGTCGAAGTGCGCAATAAACTTTTCACAGTGGTAAATTGAAAGTCAAGGTAAAAATCCCCAATAGCCGCATGATAGCTCCCATCGACTTCAACGAGGTCGTTTTCGGGCATAATGCGTGCGGCGTCAAGCTGTCGTATACCGAATACGGATTTATGCAGCTGACGAGCAATCGGGCTGTGCTTTTCGACGCATACGCGACCTCGCACAAGTACAGCCCTTTCGAAACGGAATGCGGAATTGTCGCATTCCCGTTTTATTGTGGGTGCTTGACGGACGGCGGGGAACGTGTGGCTTACTGCGGATTCAGATTCGGCGAGGAACGCGCGTCGAGCTGGAAGCTGCTCGGGCTTGAAAAAGCGCTCGGGCTTATGAATGTAGACGCGTCTGCGGCAGGAGTTCCGATAAGCTCGGGCGTGTGCTGTCTGGCGGATGAAGCCGCGTATAACGAATACTTGGCGCACATTCGCGACGAGATACATCCGCTCGCCGGCATAATCGTGCTCAACGGTCAAACGCACACGACGGTGGAGATGTACGGAAAAAAATACGCGGTGTTTTCTTCCGGCTGGGGCGACGGGCGGTATAATTGTTACGCAGGTTTTACGGCAGACGGAAAGGTGACGGCGATAGTTGTAGACTTCGGCATGATCGAGTATCCGATAGCGGACGATACGCTTGTAGAAGTGGAAGTGGAAGCCGACGTGCGCGACACTATCGTATACGATCCGACAAAGTCGGAGCGCGAGAACAATATTATGCGATGGACGAACGTAATACAATCTACTACGGATCCCGCGACAAAGCTCAAAGCGTATTCGCGAAGAGGGTATGCGTATCATTCCGCTAAAAACTACGATGCGGCGCTTGCCGATTACATGGCGGCGGTTGAGTGCAGTAAATCTGTTACCGACCGCGACGATCTGTCTCGGGCGTGGTCGGTATATGACAACGCCGCAGAGATATATTGTATGCACAGCGATTACGAATCGGCAATACGCCTGATGAACGATGCGCTAAACGTAAACGACAACTTCTATGCCGGCGCGTTTGTACGGCTCATCGATTTGTATCTACTCACAAAGCGCACGGACAAGGCGACGGAGACGGCGGTAAAAATGCTCAAAAGACGCCCCGACGATCCCGTGGCGAGCATGAAGTATGCGGAATGCTGCGTATCCGAAAGGGACTACGTAACCGCCGCTACGCAGTACGAGCGGCTTGCGTCCGAATTCAAACTCTACGAAAATTTGTTCGACGAGGCGTCGTGCTATATCGAGCTCGGCGAGTACGAAAAGGCGCAGTCGGCGCTTGACCGCCATCCGGCCAAAGAACAGTACGAACAATATTGGTACTACAAAGCGTATATTGCATATAAAAACCGCAATTTGAGAGAGGCGTTGGGATACGCCGAGCTTTCACACGATATCGACAGCGAGTACATGCCTGCGCTATATCTGCTCATCGACATCGAGTCGGTACTGCAAGAATATCACGCCGTCGCAAGGTACGCGGAAGCGTACAAGCGATTAAGACCGGACAACGAATACGGTTACAGCGTTTGTGCGGAAGCGCATTTGATTCTCGGCAATTTTTCGGAATGCGCGCGTAACTATTGTTATCTTTACGACAAGATAAAGCGTGACGATAAGTACGCCGCGCTCGCCGCGCTCGTTTGCGCTCGGTCGGGCGATAAAAAACGCAGATCGGACATGCTCAAAGTGTTGAGGAAAAAGCGCAGTCCGTACTACTTCGGCGCGATGTTCGGCGTGTATATCGATAAATACAAGGAGCTTGACCGCGCGCTCATGAAAGTGGTGCAGGCATTATTCGAGGACGCGGAGTTTTTGTTGTTGCTTGCAGTATATCTATTGCAAATCGGCAGTATTTTACCTGCCACGCACCTGATAGGCGAATTGAGCAAAGACGAAAATCTGCCTTACGACGTAGTGGCACAGCAAATGCGCGTCGCAGAAAAGATAGGCGACAAGAAACAGTTTTTGTACTTTATCGATTATTACACGGAAAGGTTTATTTCGCCCGATGATGACACCGGCATTAAAAAGATTATCGCAGAGCGGCTTTTGACGTCCAATAAGCATCGAAGCTGGCTTGGCGAAATAGACAAAGTGCACAGATTTCAATTGTCTATACCACAATAAGCCATGTATGTCAATAGGTTAGACAAAAATATTGTGCGGAAAATTTTTTGAAGCGATGTTGATTTTCACTGCCAAAACGTATATACTATATGTACATCCTGCGGTGTACGAGATAAAGCCTTATTTATAACCTCACTCACTAAAAGGGATGGCGCGTATGTGTTGCTATGTCGGGCCTCAGTAATTTTGGCGAAAGCCAAGCAGGGGATGGCAGAATAACACATCAGCCGACCCACCTGCCATAAGGCGGGTTTGAATACGGCTAAGTTCTGCGGCACAGGCGGGATTTTTCTTTTTTATCGCGTATGCGCTTCGTGATACGGCGTCAAAAGTGTGGTTGTCGATCGTGGCAACCGCTTTTTGTTGTTTTAATTTACATCGTGAGTTATCAGCAATTTAATTGCATTTGGTATAGTGTCAGGATTGGGGCGCATGCCCGTATTTTTATGGTCGAAGCAGTCGGCGAATGCGCGTAGCTCGGTTTCGGCCTGTTTGAGATCGCGCTTGATCGAAGCTGTCAAGGCGTATAGGTATGCGGCTGTCTTTTTGCCGGCATACGCCGCGGCGGCGTAAAGCTCTTTTGTGTGCTTTACGCAGTGATGCGCCGAAGCGAACAGTTCGGGGAATTCGCTTTCGTTTTCATACATTTCAGCGACAGTCATGTAGTAGCGCGACATAGGCTCTTCGATAGCGGAGCATATAACACAACCGATATGCGAGTTTAGATTTTCGGCTTGCTTTTTTGCGGCTCTTTTATCGGTGGGCGCTTTGTCGAGCAGTTTTTTCAGCTCGGCGGCGCGCGTTTCGAGTTGCAGTGCAAGCCCGAGTTTGTTTTGCCCGGCATACATCATGCGTATATGCTCGGGACAAAAGCCTATGCGGTTGGAGTTAACGCGGAAGTCCGGATCCATCACGTTCTCGGCAAGGTATTGAGAAACAAGGCGTTTTTCGCGCTCGGTGTAGATTGCGCAGAGCGGACAGTCCGATTGTTTGCGGTAAGCGTCCCAAATGGGCGCGGTCTGAATTTGGTATTGCATATTGTCCCCGATAATTTAATATAATGTCAAGTAACAGTCAGGTCTGTTGTTCATAGATTATAGCACGTTTTTCGGGCAAAGGCAAGGCAAAATGAAAGACGAAGATTTCGCAAACGCATATCTTGTATCGCGCCGTTATCGCTCGCGTAGTGAGACGCGCTACCGCAAGCGAAAGCCGAGGCGCGCCGCAGGGGTGCTTATTGCAGTTCTCTTGCTGCTTACCGCCGGTATTTGTCTTTTGGTGGTGTTCCTGCCAAAGATGACCGCGAGCGTCGGCGCGGCGCCCGTCTTTAAGGGCAAGACGTTTTATATGCTTGCGACAGCAAAGGTGTCGAGCCGTACCGAAGCGTTGATTGCGGCGCAGTCCGCCGCGGAGCGCGGCGGCGGAGGATACATATACAACGACGGGGAGTACCGTATTATCGCGGCGGCTTACGACCGCGAATCGGATGCGAAAACGCTCGTATCGGTAAATGCCGATTCTCATTATTTTGCACTCACCGTGCCTTCGTCATCGAAATCCGGCGATAAGCGCGTGCTCGAATATATCGTGGGAGATTGGTTTCTAACGGTAACTACGGCGGCCGCCGAACTCGACCGCGGCAACATAACGGAATCTGCGGCGGAGCATGCAGTAGCTGTCGCGTGCCGCAAGCTATGCGCGCTAGCGGACAATGCGGAATCGGCATATCTAAAACATGCAGTCACGGGCGTATGCGACATAGGTATTCAAACTAACCGTACGGTGCTGTCTTACATAAGATATGTTCAAGTTGCAGTCCTAGTAGCCGCGCATACGGCGCTCTCATAATTTTACTTGATAACTTCACGCGACTGTGGTATAATTGTTTTACGAGGAAACAGCTATGTATAAAATTCTCGAAAAAACGTCGCTGAACCCCACGGTGTCGCGCATGGTCATCGACGCGCCGCGCGTTGCAAAAAAAGCGCAAGCCGGTATGTTCATCATTCTTCGCGTGGACGACGAGGGTGAGCGCATTCCGCTCACTATTTCGGATTTCGACAAAAATATAGGCACTGTAACGATTATCTATCAGATAGTGGGAGCTACAACGCACAAGCTGGACAGGCTAAATGCGGGCGATTGCATTTGCGATTTTGTGGGCCCGCTCGGCAAGCCCACCGAACTTGACGGGTTGAAATCGGTCGCGGTCATCGGCGGCGGCGTCGGTTGCGCGATTGCGCTTCCCACGGCGAAAGCATTGCACGAGCGCGGTGCAAAGGTGCATTCGGTTATTGGGTTTCGGAACAAGGATCTTGTCATTCTCGAAAACGAGTTCTGTGCGGTGTCCGACGTGTGTAAGCTCATGACCGACGACGGCTCTGCCGGCGAAAAAGGGCTTGTGACATACGCGCTCAAAAGCCTTATCGAGAGCGGAAACGTTTACGACGAGGTCATAGCGATAGGGCCTCTTGTAATGATGAAGTTTGTGTGCAAGCTCACCGAACAGTACGGGATAAAAACGGTCGTTTCAATGAATCCTATCATGATAGACGGCACGGGCATGTGCGGCGGATGTCGGCTCACGGTTGGCGGCGAGATGAAATTTGCGTGCGTGGACGGACCCGATTTCGACGGACACAAAGTCGATTTCGACGAAGCTATCGAGCGCGGAAGAATGTACGCCGAGTTCGAAAAGCACGCTTACGAGAAAGAATGCAATCTTTTAAGCAAAGGCGGGAACGCGTAATGAATATGTCCAAAGAAAAAAATCCCATGCCTACACAAGAGCCTAAAATCCGCGCGAAAAACTTTTCCGAGGTCGCGCTCGGTTATACCGAGGAGCAAGCGAAAAACGAGGCGGAGCGCTGTCTTAACTGTAAGACAAAGCCGTGTCAAAGCGGCTGTCCCGTCGGCATAGACATTCCTGCGTTTATTCAAAAAATCAAAGATGGCGACTACGAGAGCGCTTATCAAGAAATAGCAAAGTCAAGCTCGCTCGCCGCGGTCTGCGGCAGGGTTTGTCCGCAGGAAACGCAATGCGAAAGCAAGTGTGTTCGCGGCAAGAACGGCGAGCCTGTCGCAATCGGGCGGCTCGAACGGTTTGCAGCCGATTATCACAACGCTCATAAAACGCACCCGATTGAGAACGTTCCCAAGAACGGTTACAAGATTGCGATAGTGGGATCCGGACCTGCCGGGCTTTCCTGCGCAGGCGAGCTTATCGGTAAGGGATATGACGTTACAGTGTTCGAGGCGTTACATATTGCAGGCGGCGTGCTGGTTTACGGCATTCCGGAATTCCGTTTGCCTAAAAAGATAGTCGAATGCGAGATCGAAAACCTCAAAGCGCGCGGAGTCAAGTTTGAAACAAATACAGTGATAGGTAAGACGCTTCTCGTGGACGAGTTGTTCGAGGACGGTTACGAGGCGGTGTTTATAGGTAGCGGCGCAGGACTTCCGAACTTTATGAAAATAAAGGGCGAGGACTTAAAGGGCGTATATTCCGCCAATGAGTTCTTGACGCGCGTCAACCTCATGAAAGCGTACAAAGCCGATAGCGACACTCCAATTAAACATAGCAAAGCGGTGGCGGTCGTGGGCGGCGGCAATGTTGCAATGGACGCCACGCGCTGTGCTTTGCGGCTTGGCGCGGAGCGTGTTGTATTGGTTTACAGAAGAAGCGAAGCGGAGCTTCCCGCAAGACACGAGGAAGTGGAGCATGCAAAAGAGGAGGGCGTCGAGTTTATGATGCTTACAGCCCCCGTCGAAGTACTCGGCGACGAAAATAAAAACGTCCGCGCGCTCAAATGCAAAAAAATGGAGCTCGGCGAACCCGACGCGTCGGGCAGGCGCAAACCCGTTCCGATAGACGGTAGCGAGTTCGAGCTCGAAGTCGATACGGTCATCGTCGCAATCGGCACTGCACCCAATCCGCTTATCAAGAACACGACGAGCGGCATAGAAGTTCAAAAGTGGGGCGGCATTATTGTTGACGAAAATGGCAAGACAACGCGCGATATGGTGTACGCAGGCGGCGACGCCGTGACGGGTTCTGCTACTGTCATACTCGCCATGGGCGCAGGCAAGGACGCCGCTATCGAAATCGATAAAGCTATTAAAGCAAAGAAAAAGTAAATAATACGAATCATTCAAACTAAGGATTGCTGATTATGAATTTCTCAAAAGCGAAGAAAAAATACACAACGGCGAGATTATATATTGAAGATTATAATCATTATACCGGTGAATTATGGTTGGACTTTATCAATGCCAATGAGTTTTGTTATTTCAACAGTATGGGAGATAGTGATTCGATTGAGCAAATATTAGATAGATATATTCCGTCCATGATTTATGTGCGAGGAATCGGTAAAGATGCAGGACTGCGACACGGAAGTGTATTGGAAGTTCCAATGGATCGGCTGTCGGAATTTAGGTCGATTTCGAAGCAAAGGTACAAAGAAGAGCAACGGCATGAAGAAGAGCGAAGATATGAAGAGGAACGGTATGAAGTAGAGCGAAGATATGAAAAGCAACGGTATGAAGAAGAGCGAATGTACGAAGAGGAACGGTATGAAGAAGAGCAAAGACTTCCGGCTGATGTCAATATGACAGTTGGCGGTGAAGCATTTTTAAATTTGCTAAATTCCGAATCAACAAAAAGAATCGATTATTTGTCTGATTTTGTATACGATGATTTGTACATAGCAATAGGGCGATTGCTTAACAGATATTGGGAAGGTCCGCCGTGCAATTTAGATAAATTAAAGAAAAGTTTCGATGTAAAAATATGGGATGTAGGGCAAGGGAATACTAATAGCATTTCAGACGGTACAAACCTTACTCTTTTCGATATCGGTTGCAGTAAACATTTTAATAAGCAAGAACAGCAAAAAATATGGAATAATCACTTGAATTATGTAAACGCTCACGACAGACCGACTTTGATAATCAGTCATTGGGATGTCGATCATTTTAACATGTTGTCTTGTGCCGACGACGAATTTATCAAGAACCTATGTTGTGCTTTCGTTCCGACGATCTGCAATACCGTAATGGCAAAACAGCTTTTATATAAGCTGACAAAATCATGTAAATATGTTCGATTGATAGAACCCATGAGAAGGGATGAACCTCGGCATAATCATTTGCATGAAATTTATAAGGGAACGCATTTTACCATGTATACAGGTGAATGCAGTACAAGCAAGAATAATTCCGGTCTTGCTTTGCATGTATTCGGACAGAACGTTTCTGTTTTTTTAACTGCCGATCACAGTAATTCACAGATTTGTGACGATATGTATAATCATTATATAACAAATCACGAGCTGAATATCGTTGTTCCGCATCATGGTGCAAGATGCGGCGTATTTGGTATCCCTAATTCATGCAACAATAAGTCTGCTATTATTTCGGTCGGCAAAAACAGTTATAAGCATCCATTGCAAGAAGTGATAGACAATTACACTGCGGCAGGGTTTGAAGTTTTGCGTACAGATTGGGAAAGGAAAGATATTGATATAAAAGTCCATTGACGGTTAATCGCATTCGGATATATCGCTTGCGAAAGTTAAGTGAACAAATACAAAAGAGCGGTGATTTTTTGCCGCTCTTATTTGTTGTGCTTTATTCAGTCTTTAAGTCCCAATAAATAATCGACAGACTCGCAGAAGAACTCGGAAAGGGTAATGAGAGCCGAAGCGGTCGGCTCGGTTTTATTGAGCTCCCATTTGGCGATCGCAGATTGACTGATCCCCGTTTTGACGGCAAGCTCCATTTGACTTAAATTTTGCGCTTGCCGTAATTCTTTTAATCGTTCTCCGAATATCATGTAATAATTATATTAAATATAAGTAAAAAAAGACTTGACGAGTCTTAAAAGGCTTGATATAATATTATCGCATCAGTCTATTGCAATTATTAAGGTGCAAAGGAGAAAAACATGAAAAGAAGATTGCTCATCATTTTGACGGCCGTGGTTATGATTGTCGCGTGCGCATTCGGCGTACTTGCATGCACGGACGACAACAAAGCCAACGACAACTTCAAAGAGGGAAAATATTATTATTGGGAGGATCCCGATACTATTGTTTATTCCGTTGAGTTCAAGGGCGGGATATTGTATATGAACGGTACCCGACGCGGTACGTATACCATAAAGGGCGATAAAATGATAATAAAGTCGGATAACCCCAATGATGAAGAGCCCTCAATGGAGCTTATAATAGTATCCGAGGGATGTATTAAAATACCATTCGCCGCAGGACGTCAATATTGTGCGTATTACGTAATAGAAGGTCAAAATCCGCCGCAAGACAGAGAATTGTGGAAGAACTGATAATCACAAACGAATAACGAAATACCCGACGCAAAGTGTCGGGTATTTATTTTGCAATAATCAAGGCAGTACGGTTGTTGTTATATTTATGTCAAAAGGGTAGTGAAGCACAACATATTGTGCTTTTTTTCGGTTAGCGACTGCGAACTTTAACAAAAAGTATCTTTTAGTACTTGAAAATAAAATTTGTGTATGCTATAATTGTAAACGCGATAATATGTATGGTAGCGGACGGTTTATTGAACGTTTAGCACTGTGCTTGGATTCGCATACAATCGGCAAAAAACTCACGAAAGGAGCATAAATAATGACTGACGAAAAAGACAAGCAGTTTGACGAGGTGCTTGAAAGTCTGAAAGACGTTCCCGGCCCCGTCATGATGGCGATGCAAAAAGCGCAAGACATTTACGGATACTTGCCGCTCGAAGTGCAACTTAAAATCGCCGATTATTTCGGCGTTCCGCTCGCTACCGTTTACGGCATTGCGACGTTCTATTCGCAGTTCCGCCTCGAACAGCCCGGTCAAATCAAGATTGCGGTTTGCTTGGGCACGGCGTGCTACGTCAAGGGTAGCGGCGGCGTTATAGATAAGTTCGCGCGCATACTCGGCGTCGAGGCCGGTCACACCACGGCTGACGGACGGTTTACGCTCGAAGCTACGCGTTGTATCGGATGCTGCGGACTTGCGCCCGTTCTCACTGTGAACGGCGAAGTTTACGGCAAAGTGACCGAAAGCAGCGTTGACGAAATACTCGCCAAATATAACGAGATTTAAGGAGCTTGAAGATGAAGACTTTACAGCAATTGCAAGAAATACGCGATAAACTTAAAGCGACGATAGAGGAGCGCAAGGAAGGCGCGGCGATAACGCCCGGCATGCCGCGCATGTATGTGCTTGTTTGCGGCGGTACGGGCTGTACTTCCGGCAACAGCAAGATTATTTACGAGAATTTCAAAAAGCAGCTCGAAGAGAAGGGACTTGCCGATGAGGTCAAGATCATTTTGACAGGTTGCTTCGGCTTGTGTTCGAAAGGTCCCATCGCGGTCGTATATCCCGACGGATCGTTCTACACGCACGTAAAACCCGAGGACGTTGCCGAAATAGTAGAGCAACACATTGTGGGCGGCACGCCCGTAGAACGGCTTCTCCACGCCGAAAAAGACATTCACGGCCAGCTTAAATCCATAAACGACACCGATTTCTACCGCAGTCAGCGGCGCGTTGTTCTTCGTAACTGCGGCGTTATCGATCCCGAGAACATAGACGAATATCTTGCTACCGACGGTTATAAAGCCTATGAAAAAGCTGTCACGACCATGACTCAGCAGCAAGTAATAGACGAGATCAAAAAGAGCGGACTTAGGGGCAGAGGCGGCGCAGGCTTCTCCACGGGCATGAAATGGCAGTTCACGCACGACGCGCCGGGCGATGTCAAGTACGTTGCATGTAACGCCGACGAGGGCGATCCGGGCGCGTTCATGGACCGTTCGCTTTTGGAAGGCGATCCTCATGCCGTCATCGAGGCCATGATGATTGCAGGCTATGCGGTCGGCGCCGAGCACGGCGTTGTGTACGTCCGCGCAGAGTACCCGATCGCTGTTCACCGCTTGGAGGTTGCAATCAAGCAGGCGCGCGAGTACGGAATACTCGGCAACAACGTTATGGGACTCGGCAAAAAGTTCGACATGGAGCTTCGTTTGGGCGCAGGCGCGTTTGTGTGCGGCGAGGAAACGGCGCTTCTCAATTCGGCGGAGGGCAAGCGCGGCGAGCCGCGTCAACGTCCGCCGTTCCCTGCGGTAAAGGGCTTGTTCGGCAAGCCGACGCTTATTAACAACGTCGAGACTTACGGCAACATTACTCAAATCATTCTCAACGGCGCGGATTGGTTCGCGTCCGTCGGCACCGAAAAGAGCAAGGGCACCAAGGTGTTCGCGCTCGGCGGCAAGCTTGAAAACGTCGGTCTTGTGGAAATTCCCATGGGCACGCCTCTTCGCACTATCATCGAGGATATCGGCGGCGGCTGCCCCGGCGGTAAGAAGTTCAAGGCCGCGCAGACGGGCGGACCTTCGGGCGGTTGCATTCCTGCGTCGCTCATCGACACTCCCATCGATTACGACAACCTCATGGCTATCGGCTCGATGATGGGTAGCGGCGGTCTTATCGTCATGGACGAGGATAACTGCATGGTAGACATAGCCAAGTTCTTCCTCGAATTCACGGTGGACGAGTCGTGCGGAAAATGCACGCCCTGCCGTATCGGCAATAAGCGCCTTCTCGAAATGCTCGACAAGGTCACAAAGGGCGAAGCCACGCTCGAAGACCTCGACAAGATGGAAGAGCTTTGCTACTACATAAAAGACAATTCGCTGTGCGGCTTGGGTCAGACCGCACCTAACCCCGTTCTCTCCACATTGCGTTATTTCCGCGACGAATATGAGGCGCATTGCCAAGGAAAATGTCCCGCGGGCGTTTGTAAAGCGCTTGTAAGTTACAAAATAGATAAAGACAAGTGTATCGGATGCGGCAAATGCGCGCGCGGTTGTCCCGTGGCGGCGATAGAGAAGACCGACTACGTTGCACCCAATCATAAGCTCGCGTCCTATGAGATTTTGCCGAGCAAGTGCATCAAGTGCGGCGCGTGCGCCGGTCAGTGCCCGGTCAAAGCGATTTCCAAGTAGTCGGAGCTTACGAGCGGCGTGCCGATAAGCACGCATCCCGACGCCCAAACATCAATAGGAGATAAGTCAAGAAATATGAAAAACGTAACTTTAAAAGTAAACGGAGTTTCCGTTACCGTTCCCGAAGGCACGCGTATACTCGACGCCGCTATCAAAGCCGGTTTCAAAGTTCCCACGCTCTGCTATATGAAAGATCTTTGCAACGAGAGCAGCTGCCGAGTTTGCGTTGTCGAGCTTAAAAACAACCGCAAGCTCATGACGGCATGCTCGACCGTCGTTGCCGAGGGTATGGAAGTATTGACCAATACGCCCAAGGTCCGCGCCTCGCGCAAGATCACGCTCGAACTCATGCTCAGCAACCACCACAAGGATTGTTTGAGCTGTGTGAGAAGCGGTAATTGCGAGCTTCAAACCCTTTCCAAAGAGTACGGCTGTGAAGCCAATAAGTACGAGGGCGAGATGAACTCGTATGACGTTGACGACGTCACAGAGTACCTCGTTCGCGACAACAATAAGTGCATACTGTGCAGAAGATGCGTAGCGGCATGTAACAAAGTCCAGACGGTCGGCGTCATCGACGCAGGCAACCGCGGCTTTGCAACCCGTATCGCAAGCCCGTTCGACAAAACGTTGAAAGACGTACCGTGCGTAGCGTGTGGTCAGTGCATCAACGTGTGCCCGACAGGCGCGCTTCGCGAAAAAGACAGCATCTCCGAGGTCGAGAAACTGCTTGCCGACACGTCCAAGACGGTCATCGTCGGCACCGCGCCCGCGGTACGCGCCGCGCTCGGCGAGGAGTTCGGATATCCGATCGGCACAGACGTCGAGGGCAAAATGGTCGCGGCGCTCAAAGCGCTCGGCTTTGACAAAGTGTTCGACGTGAACATGACGGCGGACATGACGATCATGGAAGAGGGAACGGAGTTCCTTTCAAGACTCAACGATCCCAATGCAACGCTCCCGATGATCACTTCGTGCAGCCCGGGCTGGGTGCGGTTCATCGAGTACAACTATCCCGACCAGCTTGAACATCTCTCTTCATGCAAATCGCCGCAACAGATGTTCGGCGCAATAATGAAAACGTACTATGCGAAAAAGCTCGGTATCGATCCCAAAGACATGGCGGTCGTAACGGTCATGCCGTGCATAGCCAAAAAGTTCGAGATTACGCGTGACGATCAATCGGCGGCAGGCGTTCCCGACATCGACGCGTCGATTACGACGCGCGAGCTTGCGCGCATGATCAGAAATTACGGTATCGATTTCAAAGCGCTCGATCCGAAAGCGCAGTTTGACGATCCCATCGGTATCGGCAGTTCGGCAGGTCTTTTGTTCGGCGCGACAGGAGGCGTTATGGAAGCGGCGCTTCGCACGATTGCCGAGGTCGCAACGGGTGAGAAGCTCGAAAATGTAGATTTCAAAGCTGTACGCGGCACGAAAGGAATCAAGGAAGCTACGGTCACGCTTAACGGTAAGACTATCAACATTGCGGTCGCAAGCGGACTTGCCAACGCACGCAAGATAATGGACGAGATAAAAGCCGGCAAGAGCAAATATCACTTCATCGAGATCATGTGCTGCCCCGGCGGTTGCGTAAACGGCGGCGGTCAACCCATTGTCGATTCCGAAACACGCAATCTCATAGACGTCCGCAGTGCAAGAGCCAAGGTCATTTACAGAAAGGACAAGAATTCGGCGCTCCGCAAATGCCACGAAAACCCCGTCGTCAAGACCTTGTATTCCGAGTTCTTCGGTGAACCCAACAGCCATAAAGCTCACGAGATTCTCCACACGACTTACGTCAAGCGCAACAGATTTTAATAGAATAAAATGCGGCTAAACAGCCGCATTTTTTATGCAAGGAATATTTCGCGCGACAGTGTCCCATCATGTCGACCGAAGTGAGATTGCGAGCATAGCGGAGAAATCAAGATTAACAGCCGCAGGAAAGAAAGCAACAATGTCAATTTTATCAGCTATGCTAATAGAGTGTCGCAAAGCAATGATTATAGCACTGACATTATTCGGGTGAAATCTTTAATCATTCACCACCGCAAACACACGACGGTCAAAGTTTTCTTGGTAGCTTCTTTTGAAAAAGTAATAGGCAATATATTCCGAGTGGAGTCCAAGCAATGATTATAGCACTGACATTATTCGGGTGAAATATTCAATCATTCACTACCGCAAATACACGACGGTCAAAGTTTTCTTGCTTACTTCTTTTTCAAAAGAAGTAAGGGGAAACAGTTGATTTACGCAGTATTTTAGTGTATAATTAAAATTGGCGGTATATAGCATGGTAACGGACGAACTGAAACGCAATATCGACGCTGTGCAAGAACGCATAGCCCGTGCGTCTGCCTCGGCTCGGAGCAAAATCACGCTTGTCGCCGCAGTAAAAACAGTTCCGCCCGAAACGATCAACGCGGCAATCAAGCTCGGCGTAACCGATATAGGCGAAAACCGCGTGCAGGAGTACACGGAAAAACGCGATAGCGTGTGCGGCGCAATATGGCACTTTATAGGTACTTTGCAGCGCAATAAGGCAAAATACCTAGTGGGCAATGTCGCGCTTATTCAGTCGGTTAACAGCGAGGCGTTAGCGGCGGAGATCGACAGGCTCGCAAAAAAACGCGGTATCGTTCAAGACGTGCTTGTCGAAATCAATGCGGCAGACGAACATAGCAAGACCGGCGCAAACACGTCTTGTGCCGAACAGCTAATCGAATACTGCGCGGCGCTTTCGAGCATACGCGTCCGCGGCCTCATGGCAGTGCCGCCCAGGAACGCCGATAAACAAGTGTATATCGATATGCGCCGTCTGTTCGACGCACATAAAAACGCAACGTTTGACACGCTGTCGGTCGGAATGAGCGGCGATTACGAGCAGGCGATAGAGCACGGCTCGAACATGGTGCGCATAGGCACTGCGATTTTCGGGCAGAGAAAACAATAGGAGGGTTGCGACAATGGATAACGGAGATTTCTTCGATGCGTTCTTGAAGAACGCAAGCAATTATCAAGGCGGCGAACTCGAATATTTCGAGGACACGCACGACGCGAACGGCAATTACATCGGCAGTCCGCGCGCTTCGACACCTCCGTTCGGTCAATCCGCACAGCCGGCAAATATGTACGGCATGCCGCCGCAACAACCTCCGCAGCATCAGGGATACTACGTACTGCCGGTACAGCAGGGTGGGTACACGCCGCCGCCGTCTGCGAGTCCTGCCGCACAGCGCACGGAAATGATTTTAAGCAATCCCACGCAGTTCGGTCAGTCCGCACAAAGACAGCAGGTAAGCGGTCAACCGATGCCGCTCCCAACGACCGAGCAATACATTTCACCGCAACTGAACCAAAATTTCGTAATATACCGTCCGCGCACTACTGCGGACGTCGAACAGCTTATATCGTACCTTCGCCGCCGCGAGCCGGCGCTCGTAGACCTCGATCCGATAGCCGACTCTCCGGACGCGCAACGGCTTATGGACTTCACATCTGGTGCGGCATATGCGCTTGGCGACAGAGTGATGACCATCCGCCGCAACCTGTTTTTGATAACGCCCGACACGATAGACGTTTTGAAACCCGAAAAAGACAAATAAAATCAGAACGCAAAGCGGCGTGACCGCTTGGCATGCAGATATCAAGGAGCTTGCAGGACAGTTGCAGGATAATGCTTTCAAAAACAAAGTCAAACAAGTATGGGCTTTCATAAAGCGAATGGCTGCGCGTGTTTGGGCTTATCTCAAAGTCGCGAAAATGGAATGGATAGTTTTGATAAGCCTGTTCGCGGCAGACCTTATTTCAAAAGCAATTGTCGAAGCAACACTCGAATACGGCGATACCGCAACGGTCATCCCGTATTTTCTCAATGTCCACAGGTTGCATAACTACAATGCGGCGTTCGGTTCGAGCTGGCTTAAAAGTTTTCTCGGCGATATCGGCGCGCGCATATTTTTCAGTGTGTTCGCAGTGGCGGCTTCGGTGGCGTTCGTGCTTGTGCTTATTAAAAATAAGGGCAAAAGCAAGTGGTTTCGTGTAGCTATTGCGATGTTCGTCGCCGGCGCAATGGGCAATTGCATGGACCGCATGTTTTTGGGATACGTACGCGACTTTGTCGAGTTCGTATTTTTCGGTCAGACCTGGTTCGGCAGAACAACTTGGTACGTGTTCAATATTGCGGACGCAGAGCTTGTAGCCGGCGTTATCATGATGATCATTTACTTT
Source organism: Clostridiales bacterium (assembly GCA_022508445.1). Lineage (GTDB taxonomy): Bacteria > Bacillota > Clostridia > Christensenellales > Pumilibacteraceae > Anaerocaecibacter. The sequence continues at coordinate 95,597 of JAFLVG010000005.1, forward strand.
CTTTTCATGTACCGCGACAGCGACAAAAAGAAAGAACATAATGAGCTTCTAACCGACGAGCTCGGCGAAGTAGAGCCGATAGACAAAACCGCGGCGTCTGCCGCTAAAACCCCGCATGGTCACGAGTGCGCCGCAAAAACATCGGACAGCGCAAAAGATGATAGTGCGGAACAAACCGACGGAGTTTCCGAACAGGTTACGGAAAAAGAAATCGAAAGCGAGAATCCGATTAAAACCGCCGAAGGGCAAAATCCCGACAATGACGGCTCGGTGCAATCAGTATCGCAAGACGAAGAAACCGACGGCGGCAACGAAGAAGAGGTGACTGCCGAATGACGACCGTTTACTGCACCGAAGGCGGAGCGCGACTCGATGTGTTTTTGACAGACGAAACAGACATGTCGCGTTCGCACATCAAGAATCTCATCGACGGTGGCAGGGTTACCATTCACGGCGTTCCGGCCGTCAAAGCAGGGCAGATTGTCAAAACGGGCGACGAAGTGACGTTCGACGACCAAACGGCAAGCGAAGACGTTTTACCCGAGAATATACCGCTCGATGTCGTTTACGAGGACGATGATATAGCGGTCATAAATAAACAGCGCGGACTTGTAGTACATCCGGGAGCCGGAAACCTCACGGGTACGCTTGTCAACGCGCTGATGTACAGATACGGCGATAAGCTTTCGAGCGCATACGGCGCGGTGCGTGCCGGAATTGTGCATAGGCTGGACAAGGACACGACCGGACTAATCGTCGTTGCCCGAAACGATTATGCGCACTTTAAGCTAGGCGAGCAGTTTGCGGCGCACACGGTCAAAAAACTGTACCGCGCAATACTCGACGGAAATCTCAAACATGACGTCGGAACTGTGGACGCACCGATCGGGCGCGATAAGAAGAACAGGCTCAAAATGGCAGTCGTAAAAGACGGTCGGCACGCCGTCACCAAGTATGAGGTTTTGGAGCGGTTTCAAAACAACTGTTACGTGCAGTTCGAGCTGTGCACGGGCAGAACGCACCAGATACGCGTGCATTGCGCGTACCTTGCTCACCCGATCTCGTGCGATGCGCTTTACGGCGGCTCGCAAAAGCTCGGCTGCATCGGGCAATTGCTCCACTCGCGTACGCTTGCGTTTTCGCATCCGCGTGACGGAAGGGCAATGGAGTTTACGGCGGAAGAACCGCCCGATTTTTTGCGCGGCCTCGATATTCTGCGCAGTCGGGCGCACTGATGAACTATAAGGAGAGACCATGAAGAGAAAAGACATACTCGGCATTAAAGATCTTTCAAAATCGGAAGTCAACGAGATTCTGTCAACGGCAAATACCATGCGCGATATGCTTGACAGAAACGAACGCGGCACGTCGCTAAACGGAAAGAGCGTTGCGACGCTGTTCTACGAAAACTCGACGAGAACGCGCAATTCGTTCGAGTCTGCGGCCAAAAAGCTGGGCGCTGCGACAATGAGTATCTCGGTGGCGGCGTCGTCAGTCCAAAAAGGCGAATCGCTCGTTGACACCGGAAAAACGCTCGACGCGCTCAAAACCGATTTCATAATCATTCGTCATCCCGTTGCAGGAAGCCCGAGACTGCTTGCCGAAACCGTCAAGGCCTCTGTCATCAATGCCGGCGACGGCATGAACGAACACCCGTCGCAAGCGTTTTTGGACGCACTAACCGCCACGCGGCATTTCGGCAGTCTTGCCGAGAAAAAGGTCGTCATAGTGGGCGATATAAAGCACTCGCGCGTTGCCAGAAGCGACGTTCTGCTTTTCGGAATGCTCGGCGCGTCGGTAACGGTTTGCGGACCGTACACGCTCTTGCCCGAGGGTATAGACAGCCTCGGTTGCGAGGTCGAAACCGATTTCGACAGGGCGCTCGACGGTGCGAACATGGTCATACCGCTGAGACTGCAATTGGAGCGCATGGACCAAGCGTTTTTCTCGTCGCGCGAGGAGTACCACGAGTATTACGGCGTGAACGAAAAGCGGCTTAAAGCGTGTGCCGACGACTTTATCGTAATGCACCCCGGCCCCATAAACCGCGGCGCGGAAATTGCCGGCGATGTCGCGGACGGCGCTTTCAGCGTTATCGAGGAGCAGGTAACAAACGGCGTAGCCGTGAGAATGGCAATGCTTCAACTTCTCGCGACGTCGGGTGAGATTTAAATTAAATGATTTCACAACTACTAGGCAAGAAAAGCGTTAAGAAATAAAGGAGATTACGAACATAATGATGACGTTATTAAAACATGCTACGGTAGTCAATGCCGACGGAATGATTGAGACGGACGTGCTTATCGATAACGGTGTTATCACGCACGTCACGCCCAATATAGAGTGCTTCGGCGCGGAGGTTATCGACTGCGACGGCAAATTCGTTTTCCCGGGATTTATAGACATGCACTGCCATCTTCGCGAGCCGGGACAGACTCATAAAGAAGATATCGAAAGCGGATCAAAGGCGGCGATAGCCGGAGGATTCACGACAGTGTGCTGTATGCCCAACACCACGCCGCCGCTCGACAACGCAGCCATGATGAATTATGTGCGTAGCCGTTCGAACGCGTGCGGCAATGCCGAGGTTTATCCGATAGGATGCATAACACGCGGACAGAGCGGCAAAGAGCTTTGCGAGTTCGGAAAAATGAAAGCGGCAGGTGCGATTGCCGTGTCCGATGACGGACTGCCCGTATCTGACGGCTCGGTCATGCTCAACGCGCTCAAATACGCAAAGACCTTCGGCCTGACGGTGCTGTCGCACAGCGAGGATAAGAGTATTTCCGGCTCGGGTGTTGTCAATGCAGGAGAGAACGCGACAGTCAGCGGACTTCGTGGCATACCGAAAACGGCGGAGAGCGCGGCTGTTGCGCGCGACGTATTGCTTGCAGAAGAAGCGGGAGCGAGATTGCATGTTTGTCACGTTTCCACAGCGGAATCGGTGGAAATTATCCGCAGTGCGAAAAAGCGCGGCGTTGCAGTGACATGCGAAACATGTCCGCACTATTTCGCCGCTACCGACGATGAGATACTGTCATACAACACCAACGCTAAAATCAATCCGCCCTTGCGCTCGTCCGAAGACGTTGACGCGATAATTGCGGGATTGACTGACGGCACGATAGACGTCATTGCGACCGACCACGCGCCGCACCATTTCGACGAAAAGAACAAGGAGTTCGATTATGCGCCGTTCGGCACGGTCGGGCTGGAAACGGCATTCGCCGTCGCTTACACGCGGCTTGTGCTTACCGAGGCGATTAAGCCCACCGATTTATGCAGACTGATGAGCACAATGCCTGCTACTATCCTCGGGCTTTCGGATAGAGGCCGTATCGAGGTTGGCGCACGCGCGGATTTGGTTATCGTAGATCCGGACGCCGAATTCACGGTAGACGCCCACAGCTTTAAATCAAAGGGCAAGAACTCGTTGTTCGACGGCTGGCGGCTCAACGGCAAAATAGTAGACGTGTTCGTAAAAGGAGAGCGCAAACAGATATGACAAACATCACAGATAAGCTGATTGCAAAGATAGACGAAATGAACAATCCGACGGTGGCAGGGCTCGATCCGCGCATAGACTTTTTGCCGGACGAGCTTAAAAAGACAGCCACAACGTTCGAGGGCTGTGCAAAAGCTGTGACGGAATTCAACTGCCGCATAATTGACAGCATTAAAGACATCGTTCCGGCGGTCAAAATTCAGTCGGCGTTTTACGAGCTTTATTCGCATTACGGCACGCTCGCCATGGACGAAACGGCAAAATACGCAAAGGAAAGCGGACTTATCGTCATGGCGGACGTAAAGCGTAACGACATCGGTCCTACGGCGGAAGCGTATGCGGCGGCGTATCTCGGCGGTGAGCTTTACGATTACATAACCGTAAATCCGTATCCCGGTTACGACGGGATTAAACCGTTTGCTGACGTTTGCGCTAAAAACGGCAAGGGCATTTTCGTGCTTGCCAGAATGTCAAACCCGTCGGCGGCGGACATACAAAATATGAAGTTAGAAAGCGGCGAGCCGCTTTATATGCATATAGGCGGACTTATCGAACAGTGGGGATCACAGCTCGTCGGCGAAAACGGATACAGTGCGGTTGGCGCGGTCGTGGGCGCTACAAACCCCGACGAGGCGCGCTTCTTGCGCAAAAAGCTACCGTCGGTGTTTTTCCTCGTTCCCGGTTACGGCGCACAGGGCGGAAAGGGAAAGGACGCCGCGGCGTCGTTTGACGAAAAAGGCAAGGGCGCAATAGTCAATAACTCTCGCGGAATAATCGCCGCGTACAAAACGGATAAATACAAAGGCATGACGTACTATGCCGCCGCGCGCGAGGCGGCTACCGCAATGGCGGAAGACCTCTACTCGGCGCTAAAAAACAAATAGGACGGAATTACGAGTGAAAACGATAAAAGCCGAGCTTACAATAAGCTCGATAGAAAAACACGGAAAAAATTTATACCGCGTCACATGCGCGAGCAAAACGGCATTGCCCAAGATATCGGCAGGGCAGTTTGCGCACTTAAAAGTTCCCAATAAGGAACTCAGAAGACCGGTTTGCGTTTACCGCAATACCGAAAACACGGTGACTTTCATTGTGGCTGATGTAGGAGAAGGCACAAATTCGTTCGTCACGCAAAATAAGGGCGCTCAGTTTGACGCTCTGCTTCCGCTCGGAAACGGATTCCCCGTGCTTCCCGACAAGACCAATATCGCTGTTATCGGCGGCGGCACCGGCTGCGCTCCGCTACTCAAAATAGCCGAGGACAACCCTTCGCTAAATTGCACCGCGCTTTTGGGATTTCAGAATAAAGCGGCAAAAGGTGTCTACGGCGACGACTTCGACAAGTTTTTCAAAAAGGTATGCTATTGCACCGATGACGGAAGCTTAGGGTATCACGGGTTTCCGACCGATTTATTAACCGAAATCGCGCCCGAGGTGCTGTACGTCTGCGGCGCTGCCGGCATGGTCAAAACCGTGCGCGAATACTGCCGCAAGCTCGGTGTGATCGGGTTTGTGAGCATGGAACAGCGCATGGGCTGCGGTGTGGGCGCGTGTCTTGTGTGTTCGGTAAAGGTTATGCGGGAGGGCAATGAAAAACTGCTTCGCGCATGCGCGGACGGTCCGGTGTTCCCGATAGAGGATGTTGTACTATGAATATGAAAACAACAATTGCAGGCGTCGAGTTCAAAAATCCGATAATAGCCGCGTCCGGCACTTTCGGATTCGGCAGAGAATACAACTCGTTTTACGATGTCGGAAAATTGGGAGGAATTAGCTCAAAAGGTTTGACGCTTTTGCCTAGGCAGGGAAATCTCCCGGTCCGCATTGCGGAAACTCCGTCAGGCATGCTCAACAGCGTGGGTTTGCAAAATCCAGGAGTGGAGTATTTTATAGAGAACGAACTGCCGTTCATGAAGAGCTTGAACACGGTGGTTATAGCGAACGCCGCAGGAGCGAGCGAATCAGATTACGTTCGCATTGTGGAAATATTGAGCGAGTCGGACGTAGACATGATCGAGCTCAATATCTCATGTCCGAACGTAAAGAAGGGCGGTATGGCGTTCGGTGTGGATCCCGACGGCGTGGAGCAAATAGTTAAAGCGGTGCGCAAGGCGTGCAAAAAACCGCTCATCGTCAAGCTCACACCCAACGTGTCCGACATTACCAAAAACGCACTTGCCGCCGAGCGTGCCGGTGCTGATGCGATAAGCCTTATAAATACTGTCGCGGCAATGGCTGTCGACTATAAAAAACGTAAGCCTGTGCTCGGCGTTGTGACGGGCGGATTGAGCGGACCTGCAATCAAGCCTATTGCACTTCGCATGGTGTACGAGTGTTACAAAGCGGTTAAAATCCCCATTATCGGCATGGGCGGCATTGTGAGCGGCAAGGACGCCTTTGAATTCATGCTGTGCGGTGCGTCTGCCGTACAGGTCGGCACGGCCAATATTTTCGACCCTTTTGCGTCCGTAACAATATTAAATGAGTTGACAAACCTTTGCGAAAGTGATAATATAACTGATGTACGAACTTTAATCGGAGGTCTTTCCGTTGACTGATAACGTAATGGAACTGTTCGAGCAGTCGGGAGCTGTGCTTCACGGTCACTTTATATTGACATCGGGGCTTCATTCCGATACGTATATGCAGTGCGCCAAGCTCTTCGAACACGGCGACATTGCCGAGGCGCTTTGCAAGACTGCGGCTGAAAAGCTTCGTAAGTACGGCGCGGACGCGGTCGTATCTCCTGCGGTCGGCGCGATTATATTCGGTTACGAGTTAGGTAAGCAGCTCGGCATTCCCAACATGTTCGCAGAGCGCGAAAAGGACGGGAACTTCGCACTTCGCCGCGGCTTCGAGCTTAAAGCCGGGAGCAAGGTCATTATCGCAGAAAACGTCGTGACGACGGGCGGCTCGGTCAAGGAAGTTATCGAGCTTGTGAACAAGTTGGGTAGCGAGGTCGTTGCGGTCGTCGAAGTTGTCGACAGAAGCGGCGGCAAAGTCGATTTCGGAGTACCGAACGAGAGCTTATTGCAAATCGATGTGAAAACTTATCAACCCGAAGAATGCCCCATGTGCAAGGCAGGGACTGCGGCGGTAAAGCCCGGATCAAAGGGATTGAAATAGAAAAAAAGTTTAATACTATAATACGGAGTACATTATGGCAAAGAAAACAACAAGACGGACATCTTCCTCCTCATCATCTTCGAGCCGCATTTCGCTCAATAAGTTTGCTTTTTGGCTGATAATCGTTATCGGTTTTGCCATGGCAATAGGCGCGGTTTGCAACTACATCGGGTTTAAACACTCGGAAGCACTTTTCAATTGGATCAAGCAAATCTGCTTTATTCTCGCCATGTTCATACCGGTCATTCTTTCGTACCGTCATGCAAGATATAAAAACACATCCTGGTTTGTGGCTTGGATTATATTTACAGTACTCATTGTTTTCGGTCTCATATCCGCTCTTATTGCATTGTTCTAAACCCAAAATACGCTATTGTAATTTAAAGAAAGGGAAGTTTTATGGCAACAGCACGCAAAAAGAAAAACGTATTCGTTCGTTATTTTACACCGTTCGGCTTGCGACAAGTATGCGACCTTGTAATGCTTGTCGGCTTCATTCTCCTGATCGTCGGGCTTTGCACCGTTGACGGAGTGTTGCTTGCCGGATTTATTTGCTATGCGCTCGGCGCAGGCATGTCGATTGTAAGGTGCGCGCTCGTGATTTTTTCAAAGACTATCAATCACCGCGATCCTGCGTATAAGTCAGCCATAATCAATGCCTCGATCATGGGCGTGCTGTTCGCGCTCGCTGTGTTCGGTCTTATCTGGACAATCGTCGCTTAAAGGAAAACAAGCCGCGCGGTAAATCGACGCGGCTTTTGTATTTACGGGATTTTTACGCTATGGTCAAGAAATACAAGAAAACGGACGAAAGATCATACGCGCTCGGCGCGACGGTCACAATGGAGCTTTTGCAAAAACGCCCCGAGTGTGCGCGTTGCGTTTACGTTTCGCCAAAGTCCGAAGTGACCGCTGTAAGCACGGCGGCGAAAAAACTCGGCGTTCCGATAGTGGAGGGCGAAAAGGCGTTTAATATATTGAGCCAAAAAGAAAACTGTTTCGTGATAGGCGAGTTCGATAAGTTTTCCTGTGGTGCGAGTAAGCGCAATCACGTAGTTCTTGTGAATCCGTCTAACAGCGGCAATCTCGGCACAATTATGCGCGAGGTTGCGGCATTCGATTGCGCCGACCTCGTCATAATACGTCCGGCTGTCGATCCTTTCGATCCTAAAACCGTGCGCGCAAGCATGGGCGCAGTGTTTAATATTGACTTTTTTGAGTACGACAGCTTTGACGAGTATTTAAAAAACAACGCAGGGCGTGAGATAGTCCCGTTCATGCTCGGCGGCACGCCGCTTACGAATAAGACGTTTGATAAAGATAAAAATTACGCGCTTGTTTTCGGAAACGAGGCGACGGGATTGCCGATTGAATTCGAAAAATACGGCGCGGTCAGAATAGAGCAGTCAGACAAAGTGGACAGTCTAAATCTGTCGGTCGCAGCAAGTATAGCACTGTATAAGCTGTACACGGCAAATGCGTAACGGAATAGGTAAAGAAAAGATTGAAAACGCTGTATGTGTCAGATCTTGACGGCACGCTTTTGCAAAATAATCAGACCGTATCGGATTATACGAAGCGTGCTATAAACGAGTTGGTTTCGCGCGGCATGCTGTTCACCTTTGCAACTGCAAGAAGCATGGAAACAGCCGATATCGTGACAAACGGACTTAAAATTTCCGCACCGTGCGTTCTTTACAACGGTGTATTTGTCCGCGATATCGACAATAGCATTATACTATCCCATTTGTTTGCGGAGCGCGATAAAAATATTGTTTCGGAATTGATTTCTGCCGGAATTTTTCCGATTGTGTATTCTATAATAGGCGGTCGTGAAAAGTTTTCGTTTATCGCCGAAAAACTCAATCATGCTACCGCCGAATTTATAAAGACAAGAAAAGAGTGCGCAAGATACAATCCCGTACAAACGGAACGTGAACTGTTGTACGGCGACATGTTTTACATAACGTGTATGGGCGAGGCGGAAAAGCTCACGCCGTTTTACAATAGATACAAAAACGAATATTATTGTGTTTACTCCAACGACATATATTCAGGCGAACAATGGTTGGAAATATTGCCTAAACGCGCGACAAAAGCCAATGCGTTGTGCGAACTGAAAAAATTGCTCGATTGTCGGCTTGTTGTATTCGGCGACGGCAAAAACGATATAGAAATGTTTGGTGTAGCCGACGAATGTTACGCAATGGAAAATGCAGTAGACGAACTCAAAGCAATAGCTACCGAAGTAATAAAAAGCAATAATTCCGACGGAGTAGCAAAACAACTGTTAAAACTTTATAAGTCGTAATAAAATACTTTCAAACATTGATAAATATTTAAGCCGCTAATTTTTGGGAGTGACGTACACGGTTTTGTATTCCTTGTAATCCACTCTGCCGCCACCGTGCGGATAGACGAATTTAATTAAGGTGTAGTCCACAGCGACGTTTTCGGATGCGCGCGCTTGCGAATAGTAGGCGGCTTTTTCCGCAGCCATTGTAATCTGCGCTTCGGTGGGCGAGGCGGTTTTCAAAACGGCGTGCGAGCCGTGCGCGTCTTTTACATGTAGCCAAGTGTCGGTGCGCGCGGCGGCGCGTGTTATCCTGTCGTTTTGCGCGTGGTTCTTTCCGACTAAAAGCTGAACGCCGTCTATATCGAAGCAGTAGGGCTCGGACGGCACGGGCTTTTCTTTTTTGCGCTTGTTTTCTGGCTTGATGAGTCCGAGCGCAACAAGCTCGCTTCTAACCTCGTCAAGCTCGCGCTTATCTGTGCATAGGTCGAGCTCGGCGTCAATGCCGTCGAGTGTGTGAAGCGCCTCTTGCGCCTTTTCGATAGCGTCTTGCGCGTATATGACCGCCTTCTTCTTTTTGTTGTAAGCCTTGTAGTGTGCGGCGGCGTTCTGTTGTGCGTTTTTGGTGACGTCGAGGTCGATTGTGATCTGACCGCCGTTTTCGTCGTAAAAATTATCTACCGTAACAGACCTGTCGCCGCGCTTAATTTTGTAGATGTTGGCTGTGATGAGGTCGCCGAGCATGCGGTCGCGGTCTGCGGTTTCACTTTCGATGAGCTTTGCCGTACCGTCCGCAAGCCGCTTTTTGTTCTTTGTCACGGCAGAGCGCACCGCGGCGCGAAGAGGCTTTACGCACTTGTTAAAGTCGGCGGCGAAAAAAAGCGCTGAGTAGTACGCGTCCATGGCGGCATTGAGCGTGGGGAATTTTTTTACAATCCCTCCGCAACTTTTGTAGGTAAATAAGAAATAATCGATTGGCTTTCCGTCGCTGTCGAATGTCACTGTCGGATCGTACTGCGCTTCATACAGCTCTTGCGCGCGGTCTATAAACCTGTTCGCAACTTCAATCGACGGCACAATGTTGTCGCTTATGTTCATGCGGTAAAACAGCTCGTCTACGGTCGTGTTCGACAGCCCTGCCACGCACTTATTCACGGCGGTGCGCGCGCTGACGCCGTTTAACGCCGTTATACGGGCAGTAAGCTCGTCGCGGTCAAATACTCCGACTCGCCCTGTGGGGTTGGGCAGAGAGTACATAAGCCCCGCAAAAACGGCGCGTTTGCCTTCCGCTTCGGCAGAGATCCTGCGAAGTGAATTGCCTATAACTCCGTTTTGCTCGACGAATATTATGTTGGCGCATTTTCCGGTAAGCTCGACTTTGAGGCTGTATTTGACGCGCTCGCGCAGTTCGTCGAGAGCGGAGAATTCAAAGCATACGAGGCGCTCGCATTTGTCTTTGATTATTTCGGTAAGCACCGCGCCCGTAAGGCGTTTACGGAAGTACATCAAAGTTCCCGAAGCCGTTTCGGGATTTTTGTACTGCATGGTCGTTATATGCGCGCGCGGCAGCGACGGGTTGCACGACAAAAGCAGTCTGTGATTTCCGCTGCTCGTGTGAAAAAGCAGAATGATTGTGTCGGCAGTGGGCATTGTCACTTTGTCGACTCTGCCGCCAACCAACACATCGAGTTCGCACGCGGCGCGGTAAATTGTGAGCGCGTCCTTTGGCATGACATTATTTTATCACGAAAAATGATTTTTGTAAACGGTTATGGGCGATAAAAGATTGACAATGAACGTGCTACGTGATAGAATAATATGGCTATGTAAAGTCCATCGATGACATAATTGGAGGCATAAATGAAATCTACATTCGATAAAAAACAGAACGAAGCTACGTTCAGAGTAGCGCTCGACAATGAGGAATGGAACGCGGAGATAGAAAACGCGTATAACCGCACCAAGAATCGGTATAAAGTACCCGGCTTCCGTCCCGGCAAGGCGCCGCGGCGGTTTATAGAAATGCATTACGGCGCAGGCGTGTTCTTCGACGCGGCTGTCGATATGTGCATCAACCGCGTTTACCGCGAGGAGCTTAATAAGCATCCCGAGCTCGAAGTTTTCGGTCAGCCCGAGGTTTCTTTCGAAAAAGCGGAAGAGGGCGAGGCGTTTGCGTTCACTTTTACGGTAACGCTCTATCCGGAAGTTAAGCTCGGCGATTATAAAGGTATTAAATTGCCCAAGATTGAGTATAATGTAACCGACGAGGATGTGGACGTTCGCATCAAAGCCGATCTTTCTCAGGCCGCGCGCACCGTTTCCGCAGACCGCGCCGCAGTCAGCGGCGACATCGCGGTCATTGACTATGTCGGCACAGTCGACGGCGTCGAGTTCGAGGGCGGCAAAGCCGAAAATTACGAATTGAAGCTCGGGAGCAACACGTTTATACCCGGCTTCGAGGACGGGCTTATCGGCGCGGTAAAGGGTGAGGAGCGCGACGTCAAAGTCAAGTTCCCCGAAGAGTATCACGCAGAAAACCTCAAAGGCAAGGACGCCGTGTTCCACGTCAAGGTAAACGACGTCATGTACGAGGAGATCCCCGAGCTTACGGACGAGTTCGTCAAAGAGCGCGGCAGATACGAAACGGTAGAAGAGTACAAGGCGGACGTGCGTTCGGGCATAGAAAAATCTTTTGCGGCGCGCGAGCGCAACGAGCGCGTGGACGCGGTCATGAAGGCCGTTACCGATAACGCCGAGTGCGAAGTCCCCGAAAAGATAGTCGCCGCCGAGGTGGAACGCTTGTATGCCGAGTTCGAGCATCAGATGTCGCACTACGGTATCAAGCCCGAGGATTATCTCAAATACAACAATTCATCGCCCGCACAGTTCCGCGAAGAGCGCAAAGAGCCGGCGGCTCGCAATGTCAAAATGCGCCAAGTAATGAAAGCCATAATCGACGCGGAAAAGCTCGAAGTCACCGAAGAAGAAATCAAGCAGAAATTAAGAGATCCGTCCGTCCGCGCCGAGCTCGAACATGCGGTGCATCACAACGGCGGTTCTGTCGAAGAGTATGCTTACAACGATTTACTCACCGATAAGTTCTTCGACTTCTTGCTTGCGAATAACGAATTTACGCTCGAAAAAGAGGATAAGGCAGGCGAGGAGAAATCCAACGAAGAAAAACCCGCGGCGAAAAAGACAACTACAAAGAAGCCTGCGGCAAAGAAAGCGCAAGCCGAAGACAAAAGCAAAGCAGAATAACCGATAAACGGGAGATCGTCATGAGAAGATTGGACATCATAAAGAACGACCTTGTGCCCATGGTAGTGGAGCAGACAAACCGCGGCGAGCGTTCTTACGACATATTTTCAAGGCTACTCGAAGACCGCGTGGTGTTTTTGACCGGCGAAGTGACCGACGTTACCGCCGATCTCGTGGTTGCACAGCTCATGTACCTCGAAAGCAAGGGCGACGATAAAGATATCTCGCTCTATATCAACAGCCCGGGTGGATCTGTGACCGCAGGCATGGCGATTTACGATACCATGAATTACATCAAGTGCGATGTGGAAACGATATGCGTCGGCATGGCGGCGAGCATGGGTGCGTTTTTGCTTTCTAGCGGTGCCAATGGCAAGCGTTTTGCGCTTCCCAACAGTGAAATCATGATACACCAGCCGTCCGGCGGCGCGCAAGGTCAGGCGAGCGATATTGCAATCACCGCCGATCACATACTCCGCGTTAAAAAACGCATGAACAGGATTCTTGCGAAAAACTGCAATCAGCCGCTTGAAAAAATAGAGCGCGATGTGGACCGCGATTTCTATATGTTTGCCGAGGAAGCAAAGGCTTACGGCATAATAGACGGAATAGTGGACAGACGCGCGTAAGCTTTTTAGGAGAATTGACAGCGTAAATGGCAAAAAAGAATATCGGAAACGACGAGCCTTGTTGCTCGTTCTGCGGCAAACCCGAATCCAAGGTCGAGCAACTCATTGCAGCGCCCGGCGATAACATTTTCATTTGCAACAGTTGCGTCGCGATTTGCCGCGAGCAATTGCAAGAGCATGCCGCCGTCACGCCGGACAGGGTGGAGCTTCTTCCGCCCGAAGAGCTCAAAGCCGAGCTCGATAAGTATATTATCGGTCAGGACGACGCCAAGCGCGTGCTTTCCGTTGCAGTGTACAATCACTACAAGCGCGTCAACTACAACCTTCGCAACGCCGCGAAAAACGGATCGCGAGGTCGAGACGACGAGCGCACGATTGCAGAGCGCAACAACGGCGACGGCGTTGAGCTCAATAAGAGCAATATCTTGATGTTCGGACCTTCGGGTTGCGGCAAGACCTTACTTGCGCAAACGCTGTCCAAGATTCTCAAAGTTCCGTTCGCCATGGTAGATGCCACAACGCTCACCGAGGCAGGATATGTCGGCGAGGACGTCGAGAATATTTTGCTCCGGCTCATCAAGAATGCCGACTACGACGTGACCGCAGCAGAACGCGGAATTATCTATATCGACGAGGTCGATAAAATAGCAAGAAAGAGCGAGAACGTTTCGATAACGCGCGACGTGTCGGGCGAGGGCGTTCAACAGTCACTGCTCAAAATCATAGAAAGCACGGTGTCGAGCATACCGCCCAACGGCGGGCGCAAGCATCCGCAGCAAGAATTTATCCACATGGACACGACAAACGTGCTGTTCATTCTCGGCGGAGCGTTTGTGGGACTCGATAAGATAGTTGCCGATAGATTAGGCAAAACGCGTATCGGTTTCGGCGGAGTGCTCAAAAGCGAAGCGACCGATCCAGACACCATATTGCCGCAAGTCCAGCCGCAAGACTTAATCAAGTTCGGGCTTATCCCCGAGCTTGTCGGACGCGTTCCCGTAACCGTCGCACTCAAAGACCTTAAATCGGAAGACTTGGTAAGAGTGCTTACCGAACCGAAGAACGCGATCGTAAAGCAGTACGTCAAGCTACTCGACCTTGACGGTGTGCAGTTGGAGTTTGACGGAAGCGCGCTCACCGCAATTGCCGACAAGGCGATATCGCTTCACACGGGCGCGAGAGGACTGCGTACGATAGTCGAAAACTCAATGCTCGATATAATGTACAAGGTCCCGTCCGACAAATCGATAAAGAAAATCATCATAACGTCCGAAACGATAGAAAGCGGCGCACCGCCCAAAGTCATTAAGGACGCGGCATAGAATAATACCCCAACTCGTAGCAAGTTGGGGTATTATTGTAAAGAAGTAATAGTGAATAACCCGTATCTGTTTACGTTATTCCGAGTGTAACGAGGAATCTCTACATAATTTTCCAAAAGCAATGCACCATCGATTTTATATCTGCGCACTACGATTCTCGGGATGGTGTACAAAAACCCCCATGCACATAAGTGCATGGGGGTTTTGGCACCACCACCGGGAATCGAACCCGGGTCTTCGGCGTGAGAGGCCAACGTCCTAACCTCTAGACTATAGTGGCTCATGTTGCTTTGTAAGTATAACATAAGCCGATATAAAAATCAACCGTTTTTACGCCATAGTCGAAAAAATTTTGAGCGTGTCGTCTTTTTATTAAAATCAATATACAAACAGCGATGTTTTTGATATAATACAGTTACTTCGGAGATGAATTATGGCTACTTCCAAAGAATACAGAGATTTTATTGTTGAACAGTTCGCACCGTCGGACGGTATTACGTCAAGGTTTATGATGGGCGAATACTTATTGTACCGTCAAGGCGTTTTATTCGGCGGTATTTACGACGGGCGCATGCTTGTGAAAATTACCAATGGCAATAAAAAGTTCGGACTTTCCACCGCCATTCCTTACGACGGAGCGAAGCCGATGTATATTATCGAGGATGTTGAAAATAGTGAACTCATGCGCGAAATCGCGCAGTGTACGAGCGAAGATATAAAGTCAGGTAAGAATAAATAATTATATTATTGAGTTTCGGCATTGTCGGCTTGTTGTTTTTTACGCATGACCGTCCAGTTAATAAACCCGTAAAAATCCAAAATCAAAAACGCCGAAAAGCATATTATCATCGGCAAATATGCTATATCTTTTATTGTTGCGAGTATCCACAGCACAATAAGCACGATATCGTTTGCGGCATAAGCCAAGCCGTACAGCGGACTGCGCAAGAAAGTGAGGGAAGCCGCGACACAGCTCGTCGTGACGGAAACAGTGCTTACAATCAAGTTCGCATTGCCGAGCGCACGGAGAATGAAGTAGAATGCAGTTGTGACAATCGCCGCGATAAGTACGAGCATGACGATTTTCTGTTTTGTAAGATTTGCGACTTCCACTTGCGTGCGTTTTTTGTGCGGATGACGCAGCCAAGAAACAGTTGCCATTACCGCGGCAGGTGCGCTCATTCCGAGATATGTTATCATTTCGCCGTAATATGCGAAAAAGTATGACACAGTGCCGTAAACCACGGCAAAGGCAATGGTGAGTATTTGCCCCGCGACATGCCCCTTGACGATGAACATCAAAGCGGTCACGCCTATGACGGACGAGGTAAGGGTGAGATAGTCGCGGCTCGGTGACAGCGTAAAAGAAAGCACAATCGCAACAACCGACGCGCCCAATAAAACGATATCGTATATTGTAAACAACCCGAACAGTTTTTTCATTTATGCTGACAATCGAGGAAAAAATTTGCATGCTTGCACTGCTCACGCATGAATCATTGTATCACCCATATCGAAATATGTCAATAAAAAGCCACGCGTGAATATCTTCGCCGCGTGGCTTTACCGATTTTGGATAACTATTACTTCATAAAGAACCGCACAAGCTTATCCTTTGTTTTTGAATACGGTGTGTAACGAATAGGCAAGTCAATAGTATTGGATTTTTTGAGTATCGACTTAAAGTGCGAAAAGGTTTCAAAGCTCTTTTGACCGTGATAGCTTCCTATCCCAGAGCCGCCCACACCGCCGAACGGAATGTGCGTCGAAGCTATGTGAATTATAGTGTCGTTCACGCATCCGCCGCCGAAGGCAATCCTCGAAAGAATGTACTTAATGTTCTTCTTTTTGCCTGTGAACAAGTACAGGGCGAGCGGAGTGGGGTGCGCGTCTACAATCTCGAAAAGTTCTTCGTTCGAATCGTATGTGAGAACGGGAAGAATCGGCCCGAAGATTTCTTCCTGCATAGCCTCGTCGTCGAGGCTTGCCGGGTAAATCACAGTCGGTTCTATCTTGCGCGCAACATCGTCGCTGCCTCCGCCGCAAACCACATTTCCGTCGATGAGATTTTTGACGCGCGCAAAATGCCTGTCGCTTATAATTTTGCCGTAGTTATTGCTTTCAAGCGCGTCGGGGTACAGCTTTTCGATATATTTTTTCAAGTACTCTACAAACTTATCTGCAACCGATTTGTGGACGACTGCGTAGTCGGGCGCGACGCACGTCTGACCGACGTTCAGAAATTTTCCGAACACGACGCGCTTTGCCGCAAGTTCGAGCTTTGCGGTTTTATCGACGATGACCGGACTTTTGCCGCCGAGTTCAAGTGTGACGGGCGTCAGATTTTTGCTCGCCGCCTCGTACACCTTTTTGCCCACGTCCTTGCCGCCTGTGAAAAATATGTAGTCGTACTTATATGTGAGAATTTCGTTATTGATGTCGTCCGTGCCGTAAACGCACGCCGCAAGCTCGTTTGGAAACACTTTCTCTATTATTTCCTTAACCACCGCACTCGTGTTTGCCGATGCGCGCGACGGTTTGAGAATCGCCGTGTTGCCTGCGCCGATAGCGCCGACAAGCGGTTGTAAGGACAGCAAGAACGGGTAGTTCCACGGCGAGATTATAAGTGTGTTGCCGCGCGGTGAGGGAAGGATAAAGCTCTTGGACGGGAACTGTGCGAGGGGAGAACTCCGCCGCTTGGGCTTTGTCCATTTTTTCAAATGCTTTATGGTGTAGCTCAAATCCTCCAAGACCATGCCGACTTCGGTCATATACGACTCGGACGGAGATTTGCCGAGATCGGCTTTGAGCGCTTCCTCTATCTTTTCTTCATAGCCGACGATGGTGCTTTTGAGCTTTTTAAGGTATGATAAACGCCCGCCGACGTCCAATGTTTTTCCGGCCTTAAAGTATTCGCGTTGAGCCTCTATCAGTTGTTCTATCATGATAATAATTTACCTCCGTGTTCAAACGTTGTCTAGTATACAATCAGATTTTAACTTTGTAATATAATTCTTTCAATTGTTTTTGCCCGTACAGTTTTGGCACGGGGTAGAGCGGATTGCCTTCCTTGTCGGCATACTTCGCCATTTTGTCTATGTCTTGCTCTTGGATACAATCAAAGCCTTTGGGTATGCCGAAATATTCGTTCATGTCGTATATCCACGCAATAAACTTTTTCGCCGCGACATCCTTGCCGTCCGCTTGCTCGGCAACTCCGCACGCCTTGGCGAGTACGGCGAGTTTTTTGTACGCCGTCTTGCCGTAGCTTTCGAGTACGACGGGCAGAAGCACCGCGCACGTCATGCCGTGCGGCAAACCGTATCTGCCGCTCAACGAATGCGCCACTGCGTGAACATACCCGACATAGCTTTTTGTAAACGCGATGCCGGCATAGTGCGCGGCGTACAACATATTCTTTCTCGCCTCGGCATTTTCCGGATCGTCGTAGCATGTTTTCAGATTGTCGTGAATGAGATTGACCGCCTCGATTGCTTTTCCGCGCGTCTCCTTGGTAGTGGAACGCCCGATAAACGCCTCAACTGCGTGGGTGAGCGCGTCCATGCCCGTACACGCGGTCATCTGCTTGGGTAAACCTACTGTGAGCTTGTAGTCAAGCACGGCATAGTGCGGAATGAGCGGAAACGAATTGATGGCGTACTTACGGTGAGTCTTGGAATCAGTTATGACAGCGGCGATAGTCGTTTCGCTGCCGGTGCCTGCGGTCGTGGGCACAGCAAACAGCGGAGGCAGCTTTCTTCTTACGTGAAGAATGCCGGCCATCTTTTTAAGGCTCTTTTTGGGGTAAACGACGCGCGCACCGCAAGCCTTAGAGAGATCCATGGCGCTACCGCCGCCGACGGCGATTATAGCCTCGCATTTATCGGCAAGGTATTGCGAGAGCGCGTCCTCGACCGCATCATCGGTGGGGTTGGGCATAGTCTTGTCGTATATACTGTAAAATATGCCTTGACTGTCCAAAGCGGAGATAATGCCGTCGCACAGTCCGCAATTTCTGACGCCCGTATCAGTAACGATAAACACTCTTCCGATTTTGCGCTCTTTGAGTATAGCCGCGCATTCGTCAGCCGACTGTAATATTTTCGGTTGCCTGTACGGTAAAAGCGGTATAGCTACTTTGAAAAAGAATTGAAACGTCCTGCAATATGCTTTTTTAAATATGTTCATAGTCTCTCCTTAATGTCGAAAAAATTATACACCGCAAGATTTTTCTTTTAAAAGTGAATTGCTTAAATATGTATCAATTTGTATCTGAAAACACTAAAAAAGACACGCTATATAATTTTTGTGACATTTTATAAATAATCATTGTATGCGCTACTCGCCGAACGATCTCGTTATTTATGATGAAGCATGAATAAACAGTTGACAATAAAGCGGAAGCGTGATAGAATAATAAAGCCTTTTGGGGGTATAGCTCAGTTGGTAGAGCGCTTGAATGGCATTCAAGAGGTCAGCGGTTCGAACCCGCTTATCTCCACCA
>JAFLVG010000006.1 GCA_022508445.1 Clostridiales bacterium
TCAAAATCCGGTGGGCTAATAACCCGTATCGGTTCGACTCCGATCACCGGCACCACAAAAAGACGGAGACTTCGGTATAAACCGAAGTCTCCGTCTTTTTGCTGAAACAAATTAGGCATTTAAACAAGTAAATTTATTTCTCGAACAAGAACAGTTAATCTCCTATACGAAACTCATTATCGCTGTTCGGGAAGTTTTCATCGTTGAACTTGTAAAGCAGTTCTTGCGCAAGCTCCATTTGCAAGAGATTGGCGTTTGTCGGCTCTAAACCGAGCATGCCCATAGACGAGGTGAGTGCAAGCGCTTCGTATGCCGCGTCCCTGTCTATGTCTTCCGCTCTTCTTTGCGCGCGGTCGGAATCATTATCTATGCCTGCCGCCTTTTCAATTGTTTTATGATAGTCGTGAGTGTTGTTTTCCATGCGTTTAGTATGTGCGGAAAACAATCAGAATATTAAAACCCGGAAGTCTGTTATCTTTTTTCGTAAATTTCCGCCATGCGCAAAGCCTCGTCGCGCAGTTGTTCTCTCAAATCGGGCGGATTGATGACCTTTATCGACGAGCCGTAGGACAAAAGTCGCTTTACTAGTGCGTCGGTCAGCGGCACTTCCGCGCACGCCACAAGCCGAGTGCCGCGCTCTGTGATTGCATCAAGTCCCAGCCAATCGATTATGCTTTCCGAAACGGACGGAAAGAACTCGAATTCCAGATCGACATATACCTCGTTGTAGTATTCGAGTTCGAGCTTTTCAATCAGCTTGCTGTCGTACTTGACAAACCGCTTGCTCGTCATACGAAGATCGCTTATCCTCGACAGTCTGAACAGTCTGAAATCTCCGCGCAGTTTGCACATCGCGTATATATACCATACGCCTTCCTTGAAAACAAGCGTATACGGCTCGATTGTACGGTAAGAAATATAACCGTGAGCGTCGGTGTACTTAATGTCCACCGCGCGCGTTTTTTCTATCGCTTGCGACAAAGTTTTTATTTTAGGGCGGAGTAGAGCGGCTTGCTCGTACTCGCAGTCTATGTAAAGCTCGTCTTGCTTGATAACGTAGTTGTCCTGCTCGCGGCTCTTGTTAACGCTGTTCAGTTTTTCAATGAGCGCGCGGTTGACGTTGTCGTCGTAGCCGTTCGACGTGCGGTCGAGCGCGTCTTTCAACCTTATTGTTTCCGCCTCGGTGAAAAATGATTTGTCGAGCATGTAATCGTCTGAAAGCGAAACGCCGCCGCCACGCCCCGGAATTGACGTTATGGGTACGCCGGCGTCCTCCAAAACGTTCAAGTACCGCGAAACGGTGCGCTTGCTTATAGAAAACCTTTCGGCGAGATAATCACGCGATACCTGCCGCTTGTCTACCAAAATCATCAGTATCGAAAAAATCGTCGATTGTTGCATTCTTTCTTATCCGTTCAGATACATTTTTGCATACTATTATAGATTATAGAGCTGCCGCTGTCAAGACGGAATTTTTTGATATGCGGCTAACGCTATGGTTCCTTCGGAGGGTAGAAAACGCACTTTGTGCTTCAATCAAATAATGGGGCATGGCTACTGGTCCTCCCAAACAGAATAGCGTCCAAGCAATTTCTAACGTTACGACATTACTCGGGTGTAACGTAAAACAATCCACCACAGCAAACACACGACGGTTAAAAAAGAAATTTTGAAAAAAGCCGTTAAATCAATTGTAATAATCTTTGAAGTATGTTAAAATATCTTTATACCTATAATTATATTCGGAGCTGTAATGAGTAACGAAGAGAACGTAAAAGAAGAAGAAATGACTGTCGATACGGCCGAATCGCAAGATGCGCCCGAGCAATCGACAGCCGAGCCGCAGGCTGAGTCCGCATCCGAAAACTATGCGGACGTATCGGCTGACGAGCCGACAAAAGCGAAAGCGCCCGAGAAAGCGCAAAAACCCGAAAAGCCCGCAAAAGCTCGCAACACAAGCACCAAATCGGCGGCAGAAAAGCGCAAGCTGTTCAAGCTCGTTTATTATCCGATCTTGGCGGTGTTTGTCGCGCTCATGCTCGTGTTTTCGATAGTCGACGGCGTGTACGGATACAATCCCAACGCGTACGGCGACGGATACTATAAAGCCGTCAATACCCATATCGCCGAGCTTTCGCAGGCGGCGCGCTCTTCGATGTCGGCGTCCGACAGCGCAGGCAACCCCATCGGTATCGCGTATGCACGCGAATACATTTTGAAAACGCTGAAAGAGGGCAAATTTAACGAAGTAGAGGAGCGCAAGCCCGAGGTAGAGGACGACGAAAAAGAAGTCACCGACACGGATTGGTACAGGATTGCCGGCGCGGAAGAACCGACCGTGACTCTTCATACATCAGCGTTAACGGCAGACCTTCAACAGAGAATCGGCGCGGACAAGTACCTTGTCGGCACGGAAATAACAAATATCATTGCGGCAATTCCTTCGCGCAGAGCAAACGCGAAATCGATAATAATAACCGTTCGGTACGACAGCCGTACAGACACAAACGGTGCGGCACAGAACGCATCGTTTGTAGCGACCGTTATGCAGAGCTTGATAGAATACGCCAAAGCAGGTACGACGTTCAAGAACGACCTTATCGTGGTGTTCACCGAGGACCTCGACTATGCTTACGGCGCGTATGCGTTCTTCGATTCGTTCGTCGGATTGAACGACGCAGTTGTTCGTGCGAAAGTCGGCATAAGCCTCGACGCTTACGGCAACGCGGGAACGCTCGCGCTCACCGACGCGTCGGGTGCAGGCTTCGATTACATGAACGCATACACCAAGATTTCGGGCAGTGTGTTCAATTCGTCGGTTGTACCCGACTCGATAGCGGACGAGCTGATTAACAAGCACTCGGTCGCGGCGTTCGGCAAAATACCCGCACTCCAAGTAGCCGTCCTCGGCGGACTTGACGCGGCACAGTCCACGCTCGACACCGCGGACAATATCTCGCAATCGATTGTTCATCAGCAAGCGCAGTTCGTAAAAGCGTATATCGACGAGTTCGCAAATACTTCGGACAGTTTCAAAGCAAACGCGAGCGGGGAGCTTGTGTTCTTCTCGTATCTCGACGGCGGCACGGTAGCCTATACAAAGGTTGCCGCGTATGTGATAGGCGCACTCATTCTCGCCGCAATAGCCGGCGTGATTGTCGCCATGATACTCAAAAAGACTTTCTCGCTCAAAAAGATGTTTGTCGCGCTTGGCGTCGAGCTTCTCGTGGTAGCGAGCACGCTTATCGCAATGTTTGCGGCATACTTCCTCGTCACGCTCATGCTGACAGGCTTCGGCGTACTTCCCATACACGCAATAACAGAGCTTCGTTACTTCAATGCGGGAATACTGATTGCCGCAATGTTCGTGACGCTCGCCGCCGCGTTCGGATTCACAACGCTTTATAAAAAGCTGTTCAGAGTGACGTCGTCCGAAGTCGTTCGCGGCACGGCAATGCTGTTCGGCGTCGCTGGCGCGGTAATGAGCTTTGCGGCCCCGGAGTATTCGTTTATGACGTCATGGCTCGGCCTTCTCATGGTTTTGGTGCTTTTGGCGTCGGTGCTACTTCACAAAATGTTCAAAGCCAAGTTCGGCATGGGTATGGACCAACTGTACTTGTACGCTGTGCCCGTAGCGCTCTGCCTGCCGCTCATTATGCCTCAGGTATCAATCCTCATGTGGCTACTGCCGCTTACGCTCATGCCCGTGTACATGACGGTGTTTACGGCGCTTCTCGGAATCGCCGTGCCGTATCTCGACCGCACGCGAGTCGTATTCGATAAGGTCGCCAAAAAGCTTCCCAAGCGCACAATCAGAGTGGAGCGCGTTGTGACCGAGAAGGTAGAGGACAGAGCGAAAAAAGGCAAGTTCACAGAAAAGACGTTTAAGCGCGTAGAGAAAGAAAAGGTTGCAATCAATTACAAAAACTACTTCGGCGTATGCGTGATTGCGGTATTGGGCGTTGTAATCGCGTTGTTCTCGGGCGGCTTCGGAGTGGACTTCGACAAGACGCTTACCGGTTATCACACCTACGATCAAGCAATATACAACAACGCGCTTGTCTACGAATGGGAAAAGACCGGCTCGGGCGAGGCGGTACAGCGCATAGTCGTAGACGACCTTATGGCATACAAATTCATTCGCTATTCGATCAACGACCTCGAATGGGACAGCGAGAACGGCAGATACAGCAAGAACGTTCATTATAACTGGCAGGATATTATCAGCGAGCCTACAATCGAAAAGAGCGGCGACGCGTACAGAGTGAAAACTTTCGACGGTGCGCGTTCCAATGTGACGATTACAATCCCGTCGGCACGCGCCGTCACAAAGATCACCGTTAAGCAATTGTCAAAGGTGGACGGAGATTACGAAGGATATTTCTACGAATTCAACAGACAAGAATCCATAGTCTTGCGAATGCCTTACGGCTTCGGCGACTTCACATTGGAATTTGAAACGACCGGATCGAATCCCACCAAGTTCGAGTACGAGGAGCATCGTTACGTGTCGGCAAACGGCGCAGACGGCGCGCTCGACAACGTTGACGAGTGGAACAGAGTGAGAGGCGACTATATCGGCACCGATACGGGCAAAGGTCTCCGCGGCGGTATTGTCGTCAAATGCACCATAAGCTTGTAATCGGCATAAAAGAATAGTGTGATGAAAACCGCACGTTTTGTGCGGTTTTTCAATTGATTGAACGCGCGTCTAGGATGCGGATATCCGCACCGAAAACGGCTTGCTTTTTGGGTAGTAAAATTCATGTCGCAAGTAAATTACGCGTTTACAGGCATTTTAAGGGGCAAAATAGGGCTATTTTTTGATTAAATCGTTAATTTATGCCTCGAAAAGTATGTCGAATAGTGGACAAAACCGAAAATAATATGATATAATTCATTGGTGAAATACACAGTCGGAAGGAGCATAAAATGGCAGTAACAAGAAAACCGAAGAATACTTTGCGGTTCTCCCAACCTTCGTCATGGTGGGGAAGTCAGTGGCGCGAAGGCCTGCCGCTCGGCAACGGTGTGCTTGGCGCGTCTGTCTACGGGGGCGCTGCCAACGATATCATTATGCTTACTCATGGCGATCTTTGGTGGCAAGGTAAAGACTCCGCTTTACAGGACGTTTCCGAAAAAGTTCCCGCCGTACGCAAAAAGATCGACGAAGGCGATTTTATCGGCGCGGAGAAAATTCTGTCCACCGAGCTCATAAGAAAGGGATACCGTCCGCAATTGTCGTATCCGCTTCCGCTTTGTGATTTTGTAATAGATATGAATCTCGACCGCGCGGCCAAGGAATATTCGCGCACTCTCGACATGGAGAGCGCGGAGGCGTCGGTTTCATTCAAGGACGGTGCTACGCGTTTCGAACGCAACGCGTTTGTTTCGCGCGCGAGAGATATAATCGTGTACGAGATAACGCGTACGGGGCAGAAGAACATAGACGCGAGCTTTAAGTTCACTCTTCATGAAAAATTCAATGCAAGAACGCAGGTAGCGGTTTCGGCAACTCCCGAGAATATAAATAACAAATGCGAAAACTATTGGCTGTATTTCTCCGCGCGCTCGTCGAGCGGTGCGGATTTCGGCGCGGTTGCAAAAATCAATTTCTTTGCCGGAAAGCAAGAGATTAAAGGCGACAGCTTGGTCGTAACGGGCGCGGAAAAAATTCTTGTTATTATTAAACCCTTTATCGAGGCGCCGCGTGAAAAAGCATGGAAGGACTGCAAATCGTCGATAATGGAGATAAAGCTTCCGTACGATAAGCTTTTGAAAGAGCATCAAGCGTTGCATCAAAAGCTGTTCTATTCGGCGGAGTTGGATTTTGCCGCCGACGCGCAGGAAAGAGAGGAATTTGTCGACAAATCGATAACCGCCGCAGTACAGAGCGGCGAAACAAAAGCCGCCACACTCGAAAAATTGTGGGCGTTCGGCAGATATCTTATGATTACGGGCTCGCGTCCCGACGCGCGGCCTTTTGCGCCGTACGGATTGTGGTGCGGCGATTACAAGGCGGAAAAAGCGCAGATAAACGCCGCGGGTGATTTGCAGTCTGTTTACGACATGACGCAGAGCGGGAACCTCAATGATTTTGCGGAGAGCGTTTTCCATCTCTACGAATCGGTCATGCCGTCGCTCAAAACCAATGCGTCAAGGCTTTACGGCTGCCGCGGTATCTTTGTGCCGTACACCACTTCACCCTCGACGGGGTATTTGGGCGATATCAGCGATTCCATGATACACTTTACGGGAGTCGCCGGCTGGCTGGGCAATCTTTTCTACGACTACGCGCTTTACACCAACGATCAAAAATTCCTAAAAACACGTGCGCTTCCGTTTATGAAAGAAGCGGCTACGTTCTACGAGGAGTTTTTCAAGCTCGTAGACCTCAAATATTACGAGTCGTCGCCGTCGTATTCGCCGTTTACAACGCCGGGCAGTCTTGTCGGAACGGGCGAGGAGCATGCGATTGCAAAGAACGCGACTATCGATTTCGCCGTAGCGCGCAGTTTGCTTATGAACCTTATCGAGGGCTCGAAAGCCGCCGCTATGAATAAATCGGATATCATCAAGTGGGAAGATATGCTCAAAAAGATCCCTCCGTACAAGTACAATACGGACGGAACGCTCAGCGAGTTTATAGACGACAGATGCACCGACAACCCCACATCGCCTTCGCTCGCGCTCTATTATCCCGTATATCCCGATTACCGTAGCCGCGACAACTTGGAGCTCAACAAAGCGATGTCTGTAACCGCGCGTAAAAAATCGTCTTCGGCAAGAGAAAACATGACCGCCGCCGACATAGCGCGTTACGCGCAGGTGTATGCACGGCTCGGTGACGGAGATCAGCTCTACGAGCAAATAAACGCGCTCGTTCGCGGCATGGCGATGAACAACCTCATGTTTGCCGCCGACGACTGGCGCGGCATGGGAAGCGGCAGAAAAGAAATTTGGGCCCAGCCCGTGCCGTATGTCAACCTCATAGTAACCGGCGCAATGCAAGAAGCGCTTGTGCAATCCACGCCCGACATGATACATCTGCTTCCGGCAGTGCCGTCCGAAATGAGCAAGGGAACACTCTCCGGCTTCCAAACCCGCGCAAACGTGGAGATTGCGGCGATGGAATGGGATATGTCTCGCGGAACGCTCATCGTAAAGCTCAAAGCAAAGCGCACTACCGAGATAGACGTGCAGTTCCCCAAAACGGCAAAACCGCCCAAAAAGGTGGATGCACAAAAGTTCGACGATACGCGCGGACTACTCATAGGACTTAAACTTGCGGCAAACAAAATCGTACAGCTCGACATAAAATTCTGATGTAAACATAACGCACGGTCCTCCGTGCGTTTTTGCGTTTTGATAGTTTTGTGTTAAAAACAAAAGCGTATGCTGTGAAAATTATGCTGTTTAATAGTATTATGCCGATAAGAAAAAACATGGAGATAAAATGAACGTTTACGCAATCAGACACGACGCAATAACCGGTTGTTATGCGTATGATAAAAACACTTTAATAGTAAAGCTCGAAACGGGCAAGGATATAACCGCAGTGAACCTCTTTGCAAACGATCCTTACGTAGGGGAATTCGGCGACGTGTGGAAAGGCAACGCTTACAAAATGAAATGCACTGCGGAGCTTAAAAATTCGTTCGTTTGGCAGACGTCGGTAACGCCCCAATACAAACGGTTGCAGTACTATTTTGAGATAGTGTGCGGCAATGAAAAACTGTACCTTTTCGAGGACGGACTGCACAATGACGGCAAGGGCAAGGCAGGGACTATCGTTCAATACTTTAAGTTTGCTTGGCTAAATCCTGCGGACGTCTGCGTCGTTCCCAAGTGGGCGGAGGACGTCGTTTGGTATCAAATCTTTCCAGATAGGTTCTGCCGTTCGGGCGTAACAAAAAGCGCTCTCAAAATTTTGCCTTGGGGCGAAGAGAAGGGCGCGCGGTTCAATAATTTTTACGGCGGTAATATTCGCGGCATAATAGACAAGCTCGGATACATTAAGGGCCTCGGCGTAGGCGGACTGTACTTGACGCCCATCATGCGCTCCGACACCAATCATAGATATAACGTTCACGATTACAAGCTCGTCGATTCCGAACTCGGCAGCAATGACGATCTCAAAGAGCTGATAGAAAAAGCGCACGGCATGGGGCTTAAAATCATGCTCGACGCAGTATTCAATCATTGCGGAAGGGAGTTTTTCGCTTGGCGCGACGTCGTTAAAAACGGCAAAAATTCAAAGTATTTCAATTGGTTCTTTATAAACAGTGATAAGTTTGAAATCGGCAACAACAGCACCAAAGACGGGCGGTACTATTCGTTTTCTTTTGCCGCATACATGCCCAAGCTGAACACAAACAATCAAGAAGTTATGGACTATTTCATCGATATCTGCAAGGGCTGGATTGCGCTCGGCGTAGACGGAATAAGATTCGATGTAGGGAACGAAATCTCGCATGCGTTTTTGAAGAAAATGCGCACGGAGCTTAAAGCGGTCAAACCCGATCTGTATTTGCTCGGCGAAATTTGGCACAGGTCGTTGCCGTGGCTCATGGGCGATGAGTACGATTCGGTGATGAACTATCAGTTCTTGGAAAGCGTAAACGACTTCATGGTCGACAAAAAAGAAACATCACGCGATCTGATGTACGCACTCAACGAGTCATACAACATCTATTACAAGCAGATTAACGGCGTACTTTTTAACATGCTCGACAACCACGACGTCGATCGCGCCGTCACACGGTGCAAGTCTATTGACAGCTTACTTCAAGAGTTGACCGTGCTTATGACCATGCCGGGCAGTCCGAGTATTTACTACGGCACAGAAACGGGCTTGTGCGGCGAGGTGCAGGAATCGCGCAACAGACGTTGCATGGATTGGAGCGGCATAGACAGCGGAAAGTTCGACAACATCATTTCGGAGTTTAAAAAGATAGTCGCATTGAAAAAGCTTTTTTCGCGCTTCAAAGACGGTGATATCGAGTGGCGAGCGAGCGACGACCGCTTAGTTCACTATCTGTGGAAAAACGCACATGGCGAAATCTTGGAGATTTATTTGAACGCATCGGACGATGGCGTGACTGTATCGATTGACAAGCCTGTCGTTTACAGCCGTTTGCTTGAAGGGAGTGCGCTTCGTTCGGGCGGTATTGCGGTGCTTTGTAGTTGACGTAGCCGTAAAGTCGTTTATAAAATTTGAAAATAAAAAGATGTGCCGTCATAATTGTTCGGCACATCTTTTTCAGTTTGTTTTTTCATGAATAAATTATAAAAGCGTGTTGACCAAGTCATCCATATCGTACAGGGCAGGAGGTGCGGACAGCAAAAAGTCCGCGGCTTTGTACGCGCCTTGGGCAAACAGCTTGCGGCTTCTTGCCGAGTGCGAGATTGTGACAATCTCGTCGTCGCCGTAGAATCCTATTTCGTGTTCGCCTATGACTCCGCCGCCGCGAACGGACGTTATACCGAGTTCGCCGTGATTGCGTTTTCCGTTGCGATTTATCACTTGATGTTCGGAAGAAGCAAGTGCGTCTGCAAGAAGTAGCGCCGTACCCGACGGACTGTCCGCTTTTTGATTGTGGTGCTTTTCGACGATCTCGATATCGAAGCTGTCGCCGAGTATTGCCTGCGCCGTTTTTGCCGCCGCTTTCATTGCGGCAATCCCAAGGCTCATATTGCCGGAGCGAAGCAGGGGAACTTTTTTTGAAAGCTCGGAAATAACTTCAAGCTCGCTTTTGGTGTAACCCGTCGTCGCAATAACCGCAGGAACGCCTCGGCCGGATGCGAGCTCAACGAGAGCGGCAAGCGTTTGAGGCCGTGAAAAATCGATAATAACGTCAAACGGAACGTCGATTTTTTGTACGTCCGAGAACGTCGGTATATCGGCATTGGGCGCAACGTCAAACCCACCGGTTATTTCGTAACCGCAGTCCTTGGCGCACTCCGTGAGCATTTTGCCCATTTTGCCGTTTAGTCCGAAAATAAAAGCCTTTTTCATTTAGATACTTCCTAAATAAGCCCGACTTCTTTCATGGCGGCGGACAGCCTTGCAACATGCTCGGGTTCGAGCTCGGTGAGAGGAAGACGGGGAACGCCAACCTCAAACCCAATGAGCTGCATGGCTTTCTTTACGGGGATGGGGTTGACCTCGCAGAACAGACTGTGAATAAACTCGCTGAGCTTGAATTGAAGAGCGCGCGCAGACTTATAGTCGTTTTTCATGCAAAGCTCCGTAAGCTCGCTCATGTACTTGGGCGCAGGGTTTGCAGCCACCGAAATAATGCCCAAACAGCCGAGCGCCATGGCAATGGTGGTCAAACTGTCGTCGCCGCAGTACATGTCAAAGCCCGTTTCGAGGCAGACCTTTGCCGCGTCTTGGAATTGGTCGATGTCGCCGCTCGCTTCCTTAATGCCTATGATTCCGTCGATTTTGGCAAGCTCGGCAATCGTTTTCGGCAAGATGTTCACGCATGTGCGCGTGGGTACATTGTAAACGATGACGGGAGATCCGACCTTTGCGACGGCTTTATAGTGTTCCACAATGCCGCGCTGTGTGCATTTGTTGTAGTAGGGTGTAACTACGAGTACGGCGTCGGCACCGAGCGATTTTACCGTTTTTGCGCGTTCGCAGGCAACGGCGGTGCTGTTGCTTCCTGCGCCTACAATGACGGGCACTCTGCCTGCGGCTTTTTTGACGACGAACTCGATGCCTCTTTTGTATTCGTCGGTCGTGACCGTTGCCGGTTCACCCGTTGTGCCGAACGGTATGAGGGCGGACACGCCGCCCGAAATCAAATGCTCGATATAGCGTTCGAGAACATTGTAATCGATATTTCCGTCTTTGCCGAACGGCGTGACCATTGCCGCGCCGACGCCGGTGAAAAGTGCCATTGTCTACCTCGAAAAATTTAAATTCTTTTTATTGTATGAGCTTTAATAAAAGCATATGTTAAACGCGCGAATGCAATAGCTCCGCTATTTGTACGGCGTTTGTTGCCGCGCCTTTTCTGATGTTATCCGCAACAACCCAGAGGTTGAGACCGCTATCCACAGATTTATCCTCGCGCACTCTGCCTACGAAAACCTCGTCGCGGCCTTCGGCGTTTATCGGCATGGGGTACACGTTGTTTTGCGGATCGTCGCACAAGACCACGCCCTTTGCGTTTTTAAGCACTTCGAGCGCGGCGGCTCTTGTGACGGGATTATAAAACTCGACGTTTATGCTCTCGCTGTGACCGTAGTAAACGGGAACACGTGCGGTGGTCGCCGTTATGCGCAAAGCTTCGTCGCCGAGGATTTTGCGCGTTTCGTTGACCATTTTGAGCTCTTCCTTCGTGTAGCCGCTTTCCGTAAACACGTCTATGTGCGGAAGCACGTTAAATGCAATCGGGTGGGGGAATTTTTTGGGCGGCTGACCGTTTACGCCGTTTGTCAGATCGTCGTAACCCTGCCGACCTGCGCCCGAAACCGCTTGGTATGTAGAATAAACAATGCGCTTGATTTTGAATGCGTCGTGTAAAGGCTTCAATGCGACAACCGCCTGAATGGTGGAGCAGTTGGGGTTTGCGATAATGCCGTTATGTGCAAACGCCGCTTCGGGATTGACCTCCGGCACGACGAGCGGAACGGACTTATCCATGCGCCAATAGCTCGAATTGTCTATCGCAACGCCGCCGCATTCGGCAAAAACAGGTGCGTAGCGCTTTGAGACGTCGCCGCCTGCCGAAAATATGGCGTACTTGACCGCCGCTTTTTTTATGTTTTCGTCCGAGAGCAGCTCGACGGTATAAGTTTTTCCGCAGTACTGCATTTTTGTGCCTGCGCTACGCTCCGACGCAAAAAGATGCAGCTCGCTTATTGGGAAATTGCGTACTTCGAGGACTTTGAGCATCATTCTGCCCACGAGTCCGGTAGCACCGACAACAGCAACTTTTTCTCTCATTGTTTGTTAGCCTCCGACGAATAAACAATCGTCATTAAACCTATATTTTCGTCATCTATATTATCATTTTATGCTCGGCGCTGTCAAGCGTATCACACCACCGCAAGCAGTGCCGAAAAAGGCAATATCACTATTTTCAAAAAGAATGCGGTTTTACTTGAAAAAATAAGCACAAGGTGATATAATGCAATCATGGATAGTGTGTCTTTACAATACTTGACCGATACTCGGCGCAAATTACATTCTCTTGCCGAGCTGTCGGGCAAAGAGTATAAAACGTCTGAGTTTATCGTAAGCGAATTAAAACGCTTTGGGTACAAGCCCAAAACGATAGGCACCGGCGTGTACTGCGACGCAGGTAAAGGCAATAATCGGATTGCGTTCAGGGCCGATATAGACGCACTGCCCATTACGGAGAACGTCGGTTCTACTGGCATGCACGATTACGCCGCTCAAAGCGGAGTTATGCACGCGTGCGGTCACGACGGGCATACCGCAAACCTTCTCAATGTGGCGCGTATTGTGGGCGGCAAGAGCAAAACGCCGTTGCGCTTTATTTTCCAGTTCGGCGAAGAGGGCGAGGGCGGCAGTCAGGTGATGATCGACGAAGGCGTTTTGGACGGTGTCAGCGAAATTTACGCGCTTCATCTCTGTCCGGAAATAGAGCAAGGCAAGATCGGTTACTGCTACGGCAGTATGTTCGCCGGGTGCTGCGAGTTCGACATAGACGTGACGGGAAAAGCTTGTCACTGTGCAACGCCGTCGCTCGGTGCAGACGCCGTAAGAGCGTCCGTCGAAATTGCGGAGAAAGCGTTTAATGTGGCGCAGAATCACGGACTGCTCTTGAATCTCGGCAAGGTGTCGGGCGGCTTGGTGAGAAATGTCGTTGCAGATTCGTGCAAGTCCGAGTACACTTTGAGATTTTACGACATGGCAAAGTGCGAAGCGGCAATGCTGGACATAGAGCGCGCTGCGCTTAACGCTGACGACGCCTACGGAACAAATCACACGCTTATAAGCAGGGGCGTGTATCCGCCGCTTATAAATTCCGCACTCGCGGTTGACAAGGTCAGAAGCGTTATGAAAGGCCGTTGTATCGCGGTCGAGCCGAGATATACGGCGGAGGATTTTTCTAATTATCTGCTTAAAATTACGGGCTGTATGGTATGGCTTGGAGTGCGCGCGGAGGGACACACTTCTCCTCTTCACAGCGAATGTTTTTCTTTCGATGAAAGCGCACTGCTTACGGGTACGGAGTTATTTATGAAGCTGATAGAGGCTTCCGCCGAGGTAAATAGGAGAACAAATGGCTAAAACCGAAAAAAAGAAAAAGAAGGGAATTGTTCAGCGCATGATGTTCGGGGACGACACAAAACCCGATCTCACGCCCGAACGAATGAAAATGTCCAAGTGGGCGATGTTCAAGTTTTTGTTCTTCCACCGCTTCGGCACAATGGTTTTGCTCAATATTTTGACGGCGCTGTTTGCGATTCCGGCAGTGCTTGTGATTCTTCTGTTTTACATGAACACGGCGATTGCGTCCGGTTATATACCGTATTCCGGGAATATCGGCATAGGATATCCGATTGTCACGGACGCGGTCAGACAGGGCATGTTGACGTCGTTTACCTACCAAACGACCGAATTTTTATTGCTTGTGCCGTGCATAGCCGTATTCGCGCTCGGCGTGGCAGGCAATTTGTACGTCATGCGCAAGCTCGTCTGGGAGGAACCCACGCACACGGCTCGGGACTTTTTCCGCGGCATTAAGAAGTGTTGGCTGCCCGCCATTTCGATAGGCATAGTTTTCGGACTCACTCTGCTTTTCTTGGTATTCTCATTAGGATATTTCGACGTTTACAATTTGCCGTCGGCATTAAAGGTGTTTTCGATTATACTGTCGATATTGTTGTTTATTTTCATTATTCTTTTTACTTCGTTCTTCATGACGCAAAACGCCGCTTTTAAAATGCGGCCGATGGTGCTTATTCGCAATTCCTTCCTGTTTGTGGTCGGAACGCACTTGCAGTCGATTTTCATGATCGGCTTGGGACTTCTTCCCGTATACTTGATGTTTATACCTGGGATTACCATGATTCTGGTCATGGTATACTTCTTTCTCGGTTTTTCCTTTTCGACGCTTGCGATAACGGTTTACTGTCATCACTGCTACGAGAAGTTCTTGTACAGCAAGATCGAGGACAAGCCGTCCACGGCGTATTTCAAGCGGCAAAACGAGTTTGCTGAAAGCAGAGAAAAAGAAAAGAAGAAATCTGCCGCACCGTATAAAAATCCCAAAAAACGTAAAAGGTCAATTGACGAGGGTGCGTCGATTACGCCGCTTACACCCACGTTCCGCCGCGAGGATTTGGAGCGTCTTGAACAAGAACACTTGATGGTGATGAAAGAAAGCGAGGATTGTGACGTAGATCCGTCCGAAATCGAGATAGATGCTCCCGAGAACGTGGCGGCGGCAAATGTGGGCGGTGATTTCGCGCCTACCGATACCAAATTGAAAGACGGAAGCGGCGACGCCGACGTCAAGGACGAGCAATAGGTTTGATAACCGAATTCGATAAAAGCCGCATTGTCGCGCATTATAAACGTGAGTTCAAAGAGCAGCTTGCAAACAACAACTACGAGAACGCGCTCGATTTGCTGTTGAAATTTCACGATGAAACGAACGATCCCGATTTTCACAAGGCGTGCGGCATGCTGTACTTGCTGATGTCGCAGGACAGCGACGACAACGAGTTTTTGACTCTCGCGTTTCGCGAATTCATGATGTACGTGCGCGAGCATCCCGATTGCACGGAGGTATACCGCGACATACTCGCAACCGCGCTGTTGCGTCGCGATCCGGTGTCAATTATCGAGTGCGCAGAATGGATCAGAAAAAGAGGTCAGAACGTAGATGCGATGATGTCCGAGATCGCCGAAACGGGTATCGATCCGTACTCCGGCGAATCGGAGTTTCTTTATCTCGACGATATGTTCGAGGCAGGTGAATTCGGCACGATAGATCCCATGTACGTCGCAAAAACAAGCGATGACGGTGAAGATGACGGCATACACGCCGAACAGGAAAAAAGATCAAAAATAATAGCTTTTCGCGGAGCACCGGAATCTCACAAGCGCGAAAGCGTATTGCCGCAAAACACCGAAAATACAACGGGGCATGGGAATATCGCAGGGCGCGCGCATCAAAGCGACGGCGAGCCTTTAAGCGACGACCTATCAATTTCGCGCGATTCCGACAGCGAGGACAAGAACGAACTTTCGAGTGATGCGAACGTCGGGGACGTGATTGTCGAAATGCTTGAACGGTTTTGCGACGAGTTTGGTTTGGAAAGCAACGATTTGGACGTTGCCTCCGTCATTCAGTACGCACTCAAAGGACACAACAATACAGCGTTGCTTCCGCCCGAGCTTCGGGCAGGTATAGCGCTTCGCAATGCGGAGAAGCACTGCGAAAAGGGCGAGTTCGACGAGGCAATCGCCGAGCTTAATAAGATAGACAACGACGGCGGCAATGTTTATTACTGTGCGGAATGTGTGCGCGCATATATATTTACCGAAACGAATAGGCTCGATGAAGCCGAAGCGTCGCTCAAAAATGCGCTTCGGATAAATCCGCACGGTGCGCTTGCCGGCACGCTTATGTGCAATATTTGCGAAATCGAAAACAGATACGCCGAGATACCGCAAATTCTCAAAAACATCGATGTTGCGGACTTTATCGATGCCGACCATGTGTACAGCGCAATGCGCATGGCGATGAAATATTGCGAAACGGACGACGTTCTCGATCTTGCCGAGGACTATATCGACGAGTACAATATTTTGGATATTCGTCAGCTTTACGCTCAAATTCTGTACAACAGCGGCGACCGCGAAAATGCTGTCGAGGAGTTACGACTGTTGTCGCGCATATTCTACGACGACTTCAACACGCAGTACTACTACTTGGCGGCAAAGTCGGGGATGGACGCCTTGCCGGAAGGCGAAGAAGTGCCGCAAAAAGTTCTCATCGGCATGGTCGATAACGTCACAAAGTTGGCAAGTTCCGAAAAACTAACCGACGACGTAATTGACAGCGACATTTTCAAGTATTCCCTCGAAGTGTTTTTGACGCTCGAATACCGTCAGGAAAAAAAGATATTGCTGTTGATGTTCGACGCTTTGAGAAAGCTCGCAAAAGAGATCAAGCTGGAACAAAGAATGCGCGACGCGCTTGTTTCGCCGTATGTAGAGCCTCTCGTAAAGGCGGTGATTTTGTCAGAGCTACTCATGCGCGGCGACGAGTTTTTGTTGACGATTTCGTACCGCCCGATATCTGACGATCAAGTATCTACGTTAGGCGACGGTTATTCGTCGGGCTGTTACACCGCGTATGCGTTCGTTCTTATACTTGCGGAAAAATCGGTTAAGCGGCTCATTGAGACAGTAAAATCTATTCAGCCTGTCCTGTCTTGTTCGGAATTTTACGATCGGTCGGATTGTGATGTGAACAGCGCTTTGAATGTTGAGCGCGATATTGCATACTACCTGATAAAGACAATCAAGCACTCGGCAGGTCGAGGCGAGTTTAAAGGCGACGACCGCTTGGAGTATGCGCTGGGATTTGCTTCAAAGGCCGCCGCAAACAAGGCGTATTCACGAATTGCCGCAAAGCTCGACGGAGCGGTTGCGGACGTTGTAGCCCCCGAAACGCCCGAAAAAAGAAAACACTCGAAAGGAGAAACATTAAATGAGCGACAATAAAGAGCTGTACTATATCGATTTCGATAAGCTTTTCGAAAACTATGCGGATAAGTATTACAACGAGCATAAATACGAATATTCGTCGCCCGAGGACTACGCGCGGCGCGATCTCGACCATGTCTATCACATGTGGGAAAAATCACCGCAAGTCGCGCTCGGCGGTATTTCTCCGTCGGAGTTTTTCGGTCGCATACCCAAAGACGAGCTTATCGACATTTTAAAGGGCTCGTGCGTGGGCGATCTCAATCCCTGCTCGCTGTTGTTCGACCGCATAGCGTCGGAGCCGTCGTTATTGAACGATCTCGTCAAGCTTGCAAAGAAGGCGACGGATGAAAAACTGCTTGCGGTTACCGTAAGCTTAGTAATCGAGCTTGGCGGCGCGGACGACGGGTTTTATCTCGACATGATAGACCGCGACATAGACAGTGACATCAAAGAGATTTGCACGGAAGTGCTTTGCGAACATGCGGAGAGGGTTAAGGAAGAGTTGCTTTCTCGCGCTCAAAAAACGGACGAGATAGAAAAGAAAGAACTGTACGCCGAAGTGCTTACGTTCTGCAAGCCCGGTGACGACAGAATACTCGCACTGCTTCGGTATCTTCTTGCAAACGATCAAAAAGTTCCGTACATAGTTGCGCTCATTGGCAGATACGGCGACGACAGGGCGTGCGCCGATTTGTATAAGCTGATAGATACTTGCAGCTTTGCGGAGTTTCTCGAAATACGAAATTCTATCGAGATGATGGGCGGCACGGTTGACGAGCACTGCCGCGATTTTACAAACGATCCGTTATATAAATCTTATTACGGCTTATAATAGTAAGAGAGATTATGTCAAAAATCATAACATTAAACGACGTAAAGGAAAACGAAGAATTCAGAAGCCTAATCGAGGCGAGCAACAACAGTCTGAAAGTGCTCGGGTATACCGAACACGGGATTAGGCATGTCGGGTACGTTTCAAAAACGACCGCCAATATTTTGAGTACGCTCGGATACGATGAGCGCACGGTGGAGCTCGGCGCGATAGCAGGCTGGATACATGATATAGGTAACGCGATAAACCGTGCCCACCACGGTCTTACAGGCTCGCTCCTCGCTTACGATATTCTCATAAGAATGGGTATGAATGCGAACGAGGCGGCTTTGATAATCGCGGCGATAGGAAATCATGAAGAGGAAACGGGAATGCCGGTGAACGAAATCGCCGCCGCGCTCATTCTTGCCGACAAATCGGACGCGCACAGAAGCAGAGTGCGCCGCGAAACGGCAGACCGTAAGGACATTCACGACCGCGTAAATCTTTCCATAAAAAAGAACTATCTCGCGATAGATAAACACAAAAAAACGATACGGCTTGTCATTCAAATGGACAACACGTCGGCGACTATGGAGTATTTGCAAATTTATCTGTCTCGAATGGTGTTGTCCGAAAAGGCGGCGGCGTTTCTCGGGTATTGGTTCGAACTTGTAATAAACGGCAACGTAATCAACCGCAGAAAGCCGGCCGCGCCCGTATACCCGAAAGCAGGCGAAACCGAGGTCAGCGAAGACTGATGTAATAACCAATAGCGCGTGGGATTGTGCGGTATCACGGTGCCGCGCTATTTCTAAACACCGATTTTAAGGCATACAATATTGTATGCTAAAATCGTTTTTGCGCGCATTGTCTGTTTCGATGCTGATAATAGGCACGATGATAGGTGCCGGATTCGCGTCGGGCAAGGAAGTGGTAACCTTTTTCGGCGCTGTTCCCAATATGTTCATTGCGCTCATAACCGGCGTTTTGGTTTTTTGCTGTTCTGCGCTGTTCCTGTTTGTCGGACGGCGCGTAAAAAAAACCGATATAGGCGAGGTGAACGGGGTTGTGTTCGGCAAACTCCGTCCGTTTGCCGATGTTTTCATGCTGTTCAATTCGATGACCGTTCTCGGCGCAATGCTTGCCGGAACGGACAGTCTTGCGTCCGAGTTTATAGATATTCTCCCCGTGGCGTCCATCGTTATGGGGCTTCTGTGCGCGGTAATCGCAGTCAAGGGCTTGTCCGGCGTAATCAAAGCAAACGCCGTGCTCGTCCCGATAATGATAGTGTTTTTGTGCGTGTGTTCTGTCGCCGCAATCGAGTTTCCGTTTCGCGCACAAACGGGCAGTATCAATATGTACTCGATTGTGCTGTACGTTTCAATGAACATGATACTCGGCGGCGGGGTGTTGACTACCGTGCACAAGCTGTCGCCGCGCGAGATTATTCTCGCTTCCGCAATCGCCGCAACCGTGATTGCCGCTTTGCTCATGTGTATTATGGGCGCTTTGCAATCTTGCGCCGCGGCTTATGCCGACATGCCCATACTTCTCATAGCGCTCAAAAACGGACGGATCATGTATTTCGTGGCGATCCCCGTCATAGCTACGTCAATATTTACGACAATGCTTTCCGCGTTCAAATCGGTTTACGACTACGTCTTGGGATTTTTCAAGCACAAAATAATAGCCGCCGGCACTGTTCTCGTCGGCGGACTTATCGTGGGCGCTTTCGGGTTTTCCAACGTCGTCGGCACGCTGTACCCGATAATCGGAATAATCGGACTGTTATATCTCGCGTGCAATTGCTGGTATCTTATAAGAACGCGCGTCAAGCGCGAGGTGAAAAGAAAGGCCAAACGCCTGAAATCGAAGATGTCAAAGACATAATATAAAACCCCCGACGCACTCGCCTCGGGGGTTTGTGCATTGTTTGATTATTTCTTACTCTACATGGTAGCGCTTTTTGGTCAGCTTTTCCACGCCTGCGACGACGAGGTACATGACCGTTGCGAGTATGCACAGTATGACCGTGCTTGCCATTACGAGATCCATTTTGAACACTTGACTGCCGTATATGATTAGATATCCGAGACCGGCGGTCGAGACTAGATATTCGCCCATGATAGTACCCACCCAAGCCAGACCGACGTTGATTTTGAGCATGTTTACAAGCGCCGGTATATTCGCAGGGATGATGAGCTTTATAAGAATTTGAAATCGCGAAGCGCCCATGGAGCGCATTAGAAGTATTTTGCCCTCGTCGACTGCCATGAACCCGTTAAGAACGCTGATGACGGTGACGATTATGCAGATGAGAACGGTCATGACGATTATCGCTTGCGCGCCTGCGCCCACCCAGATGATTATAATCGGTCCGAGCGCGATCTTGGGCAGGGCGTTAAGCACTACGATGTACGGTTCGAGTACGCGGCGAAGCTTATTAAACCGCCATAGCAAAATCGCTATCAGAATTCCAAGTCCGCTTGCGACAAAGAATCCTATTATACATTCTACAAGAGTGTACAGTATATGCGTAAAAAGCTCGGAGACGTCGATAGTAGACAGTATCTTGACAATGCGCGAAGGGCAGGACGTTATGAAAGGATCAATCCAGTCGAGCTTTGCCGCAAGCTCCCACAACCCAATCAAAAATACGAGAAGCCCTATGCGGAAAAGTATTACGGTTATTTTGTCTGTCCTGCGTTTCCAAAGATATACTTGGCGCGGGGTTTTCGAAGTAGTCATGCGACACGGAAGTCGTTTATTTATCTTCATGTTTAAGCTCCTTTAAATAACGGCAGAGCGCAGTTAATACGGTCGGAAAGGCGAGAGCCGTCCTACGTCATGCTTTTACGCTTTGAACGCAGGCGTCCTGCGCGTTTTCCGTCTTCGGGCAGTTGTCTTGTTCGTCGTTTTTCGTACATAATGCCGACTTGATGGCGCGGTACGCGCGCTTACTCAACTCGAAAATGTATGTGCCTGTGTCTTTTGCGAGCGTGACGGCGTCGAGCAAAACCTTTTTGCCCGTGACTCTTTGTTGTTCTTCCTTCATTGCGTTACCTCCTTCCATACGCGGTCAAACCAATACGAAAATTTTTGGTTTTCGCGGCGTTTGAGCGGCGTAGGTGAATTGATATCTATGTCGAATACCGCTTTCACGGTAGCCGGACGTTTGGTGAGAACGACTATGCGGTCGGCCATTGAAACGGCTTCCGCAATGTCGTGCGTGACGAGTACGGCGGTCTTGTTTTCGTTTTTTATAATCGAGTAAACATCGTCGCACACCGTCATGCGCGTTTGGAAATCTATTGCGGAAAACGGCTCGTCTAGAAGAAGTAGGCGCGGCCTAAACGCGAGAGTCCGTATGAGCGCGGCGCGTTGGCGCATACCGCCCGAAAGCTGGGTGGGGAATGCGTTTTTGAAATCGCCGAGTCCGTACTTGTCGAGCATGCTCAACGCGTACTTTTTGCTCTCGTCGTTCAGCTTTTTTTGCACCGACAGCCCGAGCAATACGTTTGATTCGATAGTGCGCCATTCGAAAAGATTATCGCGTTGCAGCATATATCCGACGTTGCCGTTTGCAACGACCTTTTCTCCGTCGATTGTCACGCTGCCGTTGGTGGGTTGAAGCAGACCTGCTATCATCGAGAGAATGGTGGTTTTACCGCAACCCGACGGGCCGACGACGGCGATAAATTCGCCCTCGTCGACCGTCAAGGTCAAATCGCGCACAGCCTCGGTTTCGCTCTTTTCGGTCTGGTAAATTATATCGACGTGGTTAATATCGAGTAGCGCCATAATAACTCCGAACGTTAGATGCCGAGTTCTTCGACAAGCTCTTTCGCGATAGTGTTGTCTACGGCAAGGTTGTAGTCGGCACGGCTTTTGAGCGTGCCCGCGTTTTCCATGATGTCTTGAAGCCGCTCGAACGGCGCTTTGTCGAGAACGGGACTCAATGCCCATGCGTTTATTTCGAGATAGCTCTTGACCGCGGCGGCCGCCGATGTTTCGCTCGTGCCGGGGAAGGATTTGACGAGCGATTTGGCAACTACCTCGGGCGAGTTTTCAGACATATATTGATAGCCGCGAAGCACCGCGCGCAAGAACGCTTTTGCGGTATTGTTGTTCTTTTTCAGCCACGATTTCTGTGCGGAAAACGCAGTGTAAGGAACTTCGCCGGACGCTGCGCCGACAGACGCTACTATATAGCCCTTGCCGAGAGCGACGTACTCGGACGCAGTGGGCTCGAACATCGTGGTGTAATCTATTGATTTATCCGTTTCGAACGTTCCGACCATGGCGTCGAACGCAACCGATGTGTCGAAGTTTTTGTTGTTTGTGGAAACGCCGTGTTTGTTAAGCACCCACTGCAAAGTCATCGCGGGAACGCCGCCGGGACGACCGGCGAGGATGTGCTTGCCTTCGAGGTTAGCCCAGTCGAAATCGGGTTCGGGTTTGCGCCCCACGAGGAAAGAGCCGTCGCGCATTGTTAATTGTCCGAATATGACGGGATAGTCGCGCTGTCCCTCCACGTGGCAGTAAAGAGCTACTTCAAAAAGTGACCTAAAAATACCACCATATATTGTGGTGGTATTACTTTACATTCCAATTTATAGTGATTTGGTCGCCGTCTATTACGATTTGCCGTATAAGCTGTTGTAATAGGCGGCGTTTTTCTTTCTTTGTGGCAGTAGGGTATTCGCGCTGTCGCTGTTTCAGATATTCGATTGATACCGTAGGCGATTTCGCAAGAGTTTGCTTTTCGTTGTCGATGACGGCAAGGTTTTTGGATATGCGTTTGTTGATATCGTCGAAGCGCATTGTGTAAGTGTCTTTGTCGATAGCTTCCGCGAGATAGAGATCGAGGATGCGCTCCTTTTGCTTTTTCAGCTCGCTGTTTTCAAGCAATAGCCTATCAATCGCGC
The DNA here is from genome assembly GCA_022508445.1 of Clostridiales bacterium. Lineage (GTDB taxonomy): Bacteria > Bacillota > Clostridia > Christensenellales > Pumilibacteraceae > Anaerocaecibacter. The sequence continues at coordinate 22,454 of JAFLVG010000006.1, forward strand.
CCGTGCTTGTTTGCGGCGTGACAAATTCTGTAAAGTGCAGATTCATGACACGTTCGCTGACGTACTGCTCTAATTCTTCGGTGGGGTACAACTCATTGTCGCACGGCGTTGATCCATGCTCGGCGCTTGCGTATTTCACGCGAGCTGTGCAGCCGTAAGACGTATAGGTGTATTTTTCCGCACCGTTTATCTTGTGCGCCCTGCGCTTGCCGCAGTACGCGCGGCCGCAGCGTGCGCAGTAAATCAGACCCGTAAGCAAATACGGCGTGTTGTCGTGTTCGCGGTGCGAGGTGTTGCGCTTTATAGCCTCCTGCGCTTGCAGATAGGTGTCGTATGATATAATCGGCTCGTAGTTCGTCGCCTTTATAAGCTCACCGTTATGCTCGAAATAGCCTGCGTACATCGGGCGCTCAATAACGGGCTTGCAGCTCATAGAGTTTGAAAAGTAGCGCATGTCGGGGTATTTCTCGCGGCAGTAGGCATAGAGCTTACGGAACGAATAGCCCTCTATGTATTTGGCGTACATCTCGCGGATTGCGTCTGCTTCTTCCGGTACGATCTCCAAGCGGTCACGCTCTTTGTCGAGCTTGTAACCGAAAGGGGATTTGCCCGGGCAAGTGTACTTGCCGCTGCGTGCGCGTGCGGTTTTACCCATTTGCATGCGCTCTACGATAGTCTCGCGTTCGAGCTCCGAGAATGTTGCCGACATTTTGAGCGCGGCTCTGCCGAACGGGGAAGATAGGTCAAGATTTTCGTTGAGAGAATAGAGCGTGACGGAATATTTGTCGAACAGCTCCACAAGCTCCAAGACGTCTTTAACGTGGCGCGACAGACGGTCGAGCTTGTAAATGAGAACGATATTAATGCGCTTGTTTTCGACGTCGGCAATAAGCCGCTCCATAGCAGGACGGTGCAATGTTTTGCCGGAAAAGCCCTCGTCAGAGTAAATGTCCGCAACCTCATAAGACTGTGCGGTGGCATACGCCGACAGTTTCTCTTTCTGCACGCCGATGGAATAACCTTCGGTCGCTTGTTCGAGTGTACTCACTCTGCAATAGATAGCGGCCTTCATGATAAGAAAGATTGCGGCACGCCCATTTTGTCCAAAATAGACTGATTAGGGATGCTATGTATGTATGTAAAAAACTCCTTAACGGTGTTCTTAAAGTTCTTGATAAAGCGTGAAAACTCCAATGGCTTAATAAAAAATGAAAAACAACTTAAAGTACCGAATAATGATTGAATATTTGTAACGTTTCCTAAATGCCTAATTGTGAAACTATTTGGCTTAATATTAGTGGGAAATGTGTTAAAATCGTAAATGCGCTGATCATGTGCACACTTATTACGTAAGAACACTAATACGCTTAATGCATTTTGAATTGTGTCTGGGAATAATTTAACACCAGATATTTGCGATATCTCTACAGCAATGCTGTCTCTTACTTTTGATGGCAAGCATTCGTACATTTTGCTCAATGTCCCAAACGATATAATGTTAATGAATACCCAAATGGGTACAAAATTGTATTTGCTTTTGTAATGAAGAATCATTGGATTAGACTTTGATATAGCATAATCAAGTTCATCGGATAGTTTAGTTATTAGTTGAGATGTTTGTACTGTACGTCTCGGATTATAATTTGCAATATCCAAATAGAAATCTATTGCATTATTTTGATTCGCATACGCAAATTTATGCGCTAAAACGGATTTGAATGTACGCTCTATCAAAGTTAGATAATGAGATAAATCATGACGCAAAGTTTTATCGAATTGATGCATGGCGTATATCTCATCGAAAGTTGTACCTAAAATATATTTTTCGGGATTGCTACCTTTTAGAATAAAAAGGTCCTTGTAACCATTAATAATATTATAATAATTATGTCGCATCAATGCTTCTTTAGCTGCATCCACATCAAATATAATCATGCCGCGATTAAGCAGTATGTTGATCTGTTCATCATAGGTTTTGTAGTCTAACATAGTATTCTCCTAAAAAGAAAGCGCCCACGATGGGCGCTTCTTCGTTGACGGGCCCCGAAAGCATCCGTCAATCATTCAACAGTAATATATTACCATACGCCCACAAAAAATGCAACTGTTTTTGAAAAAAAAGTCAACTTTTAGTGTAAAAAGTGCACTTTTATATTTCGCAGGCTACTATTTCGCCTGCATTATATCTTAAAACTCATCTCACATCGCTTTGAAACGCGATAGCTTTGGCGAGAATGCGGATTTGCTCTAACTCTTCGCCAATATACACAAACGGCTCGTACTTCGGGTTTTCCGCCTGCAGTATGAGTTTTTTCTTTTCGGGGTAGTAGAATACGCGTTTGAGCGTTGCCGAGTCATCGATGAGCACGACTGCTATATCGCCGTTGTCCACCATGCTTTGTTTGCGACAGAACACGATATCGCCGTCCATGATGCGCGCGCCTGTCATACTGTCGCCCTGCGCTATCAAGCAGAAATCGGCATTTATATCTGTTCCTGCCATTACATAGCTTTCGCGATCTTCATCGGCAAAGATAGGCTCGCCGCACGCGACTTTTCCGAGTACGGGAATACGACGCGTGGCAATAGGTGATACGCCGGGAATGGAGTAGATGGTTTTACTGTCACTTAACCCAAGAACACCCTCTATCGCTTGCACGGTGTCAACTCTGGGAGCGTATGTAGCTCCTCGAAAGATGTCCTTAACGGTGCTAATGCTTATGCCGGTGCGCTCTGCGATTTCTTCGAGAGTGAGTTTAAGCTCCTTTTTTCGTGCTTTCCATAGTTCTAAATCGTACATATTTTCGTACCTCGTGGGTTAATTATAAACAAAAAGTACGAAAAAAGTAAACTATTTGTGAAAAAATGCTTGACAAGTACGATAAATCGTGCTAATATATGCGCATAAGTACGAAATAACCGTGCTTTTATGGAGGCGGTATGGACAAATTACTTGAATTCAAAGCAATGCGGATACGAAAGGGGCTGACGCAAATAGAACTGTCAAGGCGCATGAATATGTCCCAACAGGCTGTCTCGCAATGGGAGAGCGGACGTAGTAAACCTCCTGTAAATATTTTGCGAAGGCTTGCCAATACGTTAGAGGTAGACGTCGAAGAGTTAATCCAATGTTTTGAATAAACAAAGCCCGCTGTGAACGGGCTTTGCAGAAAGAGAAGCTTATTTGCCTTTCTTTGTTTGGGAAAGTGCGGAGCCGGCGACTGATTTCGATTTATCGCTATAACGATCGTCTCTTAAAATTTTGCTCGCCGTGCTTGCTACACTCTTCGACGTCTGTTTCTTATTCATGACTTTTACCTCCTTATTAGATTTGATAGTATTATACCGTTAAAATACATTATTGTCAATCTATATATAGTGGTAGAAGATTAAAATTTCATTAAAAACCACAATATATAGTGCTTTTTATGAAGTAGTAGTTATTGCGCTACTTCATTAAGAGGCCTATAAACAATCAATAACCATTTAAGGAGGTACTCATGAAAGGACTTAAGCAAAAGCGTAAGGACGGAAGGTGGAGGGCACAGGAAGTCGCCTCCGCCGCAGGCGTGACGATTTCGGCTATATACACTTACGAAAAAGGCACACGCTTTCCGCGCAAGGAAACGCTCGAAAAGCTGTGCAAGTTCTTCGACTGCAAAGTCGACGATCTGCTGTAACACGGACAAGCACATTCGGCATATACGATTTGGGGTAATTATGCGTAAAAAACAAGTCAATCCAAAAATAACTCACATCATGGCAGGCGGCAAAGTTCTGTCAGATGATGAGTTCATGGCGCAACCTTATGTTGTAGTGGCCGAAGAGAATTACGATTTCCATGTGCAGTGTAATAAGGTCTTCGATCCGAACTATTGGGAAAAGGAACGTATGCGCCGAAAGTGGGAGCGTTCGGAAGCGCGCCGAGCCAAGCTCGAAGCACAGCAAGCCGAGATCGCTCGCCAAATGCGCGATGTTACATAGTTCGCAGTATTCGGACAAGCATTAAATCTTAAAAGGAGGTAATAATGGCAAGCCAAGAGATCGAGAAGTATTATGAACCGAGCGGTCGGGAACACACTGTCAGAAGCGAATGGATTTCGGGATGTTTCGTTATATTCGTCGATGGCGAGTTCTACGCAAACGCCGACGATCGACTGGACAAGCGCGAGACCATCGATGAGCTTGTTAAGTATAAGATGTGGTCGGCGACAAAACCGCTCAAAAGAAATACTCCGCTCGTGCCGGCAAGCAAGTGAGCGGAGTAGAAGTAAACGGCTTGGGACAAGCCTTAAACTGTCCTAATTGTATCACAAATGCAAGAATCAGTCAATCATTCGGAGCTATCCGACAACAAAAAATTCAATTAGGAGTAAAAATCATGGAACTCAAACTTATAGAAATCCGAGATAGAGGAACAACAATTGCAGCACTTGCAATTAAAATGTCGCCTGAACGCGAAGGAGACATCCATTTTCTACGCCGAAGCGGCTTCGGGATAGACAGCAGCCTCGTGTATCTCATTAAGGTCGAAGGACAGGAAGCGCACTATGACGCATTTCAGTGGCGTAATCGCACTATGCACGAAGCGCACCGTTACATTCAACAACACTTCGACGAACTCAAAGACTGCGATTTGGTCGATGTCGAATACATACTCGGCGAGTCGAACAAGCCTAAAACATCGGAGATTTGGAGGTAGTCATGATAATCACGAATAACAACAATCTGCCGGCACCGTTCGTTAAAATGGCAGAAGATCACTATGAGATTAAGCCGAAGAGATATTCGGTTACTACGCTGTTAAAACCCGTAAGAGAGATACTGCTCAACCGCAGATATAACGATGTGATCGAGCAGGACTGCTCGGACATGATATGGATGCTTTTCGGACAAGCCACACATGCAATACTTGAAAAATACACCGTAGGCAAGACGGAGTTTGCCGAAGAAAAACTCGAATACACGTTTGATAGCGGTTACACAGTCAGCGGAGTAATTGACCTCTATGACATGGAAAAGGCGGAGGTTGTCGACTATAAGACCGCGAGCGTATGGAAAGTCATCAAGCGCGATTTCGATGACTGGCGCAAGCAGGGGCTTATGTATGCGTGGTTGCTACGCAAAAACGGCTTGCCGTGCGATGATATCACGTTCTACGCCATACTCAAAGATCACTCCATAGGTAAAGCCAAGCGTGAAGCAGGCTATCCGCAGTCCAATATATTCAAGTACGCGTTTCCGGTCACAGATGCGGCAATCGCCGAGATAGATAAATTCATTCGCGATAAGCTCGACGATATCATCGAGTATGAGGACAAGTCCGATGACGAGCTGCCGTTGTGTTCGGAAGAGGACAGATGGAACGACGGCGATAAATACGCCGTTATGAAAAAGGGCAGAAAGACCGCGCTCCGTGTCCTCGACAGCGAGGAAGAAGCGGAGCTGTACAAGCAGAACAACGGCGGCGACTATATAGAAAAACGTCCTGGCGAAGATAAAAAGTGTAACGATTACTGCAGATGCTGTACGAAGTGCGGTTATTGGCAATCAACGCATAAGGAGGAGACCGATGCACTTTAGAGATTTAACAGAAAAGGATATAGACGTACGCATTGGGCAGGTTGGAGTATATCCCTCCGGCGACGGTTATGTAATGCTATTGCTTTACAAAGACGCACGAGTGGATATGGACATTCTCGACGAAACGGTCGGATCAGAAAATTGGCAGCGCAAACACTACGAAGTCAAAGGCAATATGTACTGTTCTGTCGGCATCAATTGTGGCAAGACCGAGCAATCGGAGTGGGTTTGGAAAGATGATTGCGGCACGGAAAGCAATACCGAAAAGGAAAAGGGCGAGGCGAGTGACGCCTTTAAGCGAGTGTGCGTGAATTGGGGTATTGGCAGAGAACTATATACAGCTCCGCCTATAAGTGTCAAGTGCGAAGTCGAGGAAGTCAAAGGCAAAAAGGTTGTCAAGAATTTATCACGGTTTGAAGTGACGCACATCAAGATTGAAAACAAGGTCATTACCGAATTGACAATATTGGCTTACGATAAAAACGAACGCGTCAATAAAGAAGTATTCGTATATAGCAGAAAAGTATATACAGCAGAGCGAAATAACACAGAAGGCACACAGCAGCCGAAAGCGCCCATACGCCAAGCGTATGACAACACGCCACCTCCACCGCCTCCGCCGTCCGAAGAACATGGCAATGGCGCGGACGCAGAAAAGAGCATTCGTACACGGCAACTCGAACATCTTATTGCAGGCACAAAGCACACCCTCGACGAGGCTAACGACTTTGCACTTAAAGTCTACGGTATAAAGCATTACGACGAGCTCACGCAAAGGCAATACAACAATCTTTACGACCGTTTGGAAACAAAGATAAAGCAGGAGCGCGGCAATGGCTGACACTATCGGCACGATCGAATGCAAGATCGAGAACTGCTTGACCGACCGCGACGGCTCGCTCGTAATGCTTTTACGGGCAAATAGTCGCGAAAAGCGTTCGGTCGAGCAAATTCTCGACGCGATGCGTTCGGGGCAAACAGAGCCAAATAAACGGCTTACAGCGCAATTCGCGTGGCACAGAGAAAAACGCAGCTTGAACGCAAATGCGTACTTCCATGTGCTTGTCGGGAAGATAGCCAAGGCAATAGACAGCGGCGAGGAAGAAGTCAAGAAGCATTTAGTCGTTGACTACGGCATGCAAGTGGCGATTATAGCACTACCTTGCGAAGTAACGCCACAAAGTGCCGGTATAGCGTATGCAAGGTGGCTTAACGATTTCACATCGCCCAAAGGCATTAAATGCGCACAATACGCTGTATATAAGCCCACGCACACGCTCGATACTGCGGAAATGGCGAGGCTTATCGACGGTACGGTGAGCGAGGCGCAACAGCTCGGAATAGAAACCAAAACGCCCGCCGAGCTCGAACAAATAAAACAATTATGGGTAAATCAAAAGGAGTAGATCATGAACAAAATCATTCTTATAGGCAATCTCACACGCGATCCCGAATCGGGTAGCACGAACAGCGGCGTGAACTTCACACGCTTTACAATAGCAGTTAATCGACCGTTCACCAACGCTGACGGTGAGCGTGTAGCCGATTACTTTGACATAATTGCATGGCGCCAACTTGCAGACCGCTGCGCAAAGTATCTGTTCAAAGGCAGTAAGGTCGGCATTGTCGGCTCGGTGCAGCGTCGGCAGTTCGAAGATCGCGACGGAATAAAGCGCACGTCGTTCGATGTCGTAGCGGACGAGGTGGAGTTTTTAACGCCGAAATCCAACAACGAGCAACCGCGCGGCAATCAGCCCAACAATGTGCCGCCCGATATGACGCCGGTAGATAACGACGACTTACCGTTTTAGGAGGTGAAACGTGGCAAGAAAGCGAATGATTTCCCCCGAGATATGGGAATCGTCGTCTTTCGCCGAATTAACTGATTTTGCAAAAATCGTCTTTATAGGACTGATTTCAAATGCCGACGACGAGGGCAAAGGCGAAGCGAACCCCGCCTTGTTGAAGTCAAAATTGTTCCCAAGAGATGAAAAGAAAAGAGCAGCCGATGTCAAATCCGCCCTATCCGAGATAGCACGCAGTACGTCCACTCTCTTTTACTCCGTTGAGGGACACGACTATTACGCTTTGACAACGTGGAAACGCTGGCAAAAGCTCGACCGTCCGACGCCATCAAAAATACCCAATCCCCCGAAAGAGCAATCTGTGGGGGAAAGGGGGAACTGTATGCAAAATCAGCAATTCGACGAGGGCTCGACGAATACTCGACGAATACTCGACGAGGGCTCGCCCTTAATAGAAAAGAATAGAAAAGAAAAGAATGGAATAGAAGAATTAAATAAAAATAATATAACACAATACGCGCGCGTGCGCGAGGTGAAGCTGGTAACGGCATTGGGCGAGTTTTCGGACAAAACGGAATCGGAGGCTTTGTGGAAATCAATCCTCGATAAGCTCGAAGAAGAAATTAACTCGTTGAGCTTCGACGTTTGGATTAAGCCGCTTGTACCTATCGGATTTTATAATAACGCGCTTGTGCTGCGAGCGCCGAGCGAGGGCGCGCTCGCCGAAGTCCAAGCAAGGCACTTGCCGCTCATAAACAAATACATATCAGAGGTCAACAAATGAAAGGATATCAAGACAGTTTATTCAACGAGTTAATCGTAGACAATTTCGCGGGCGGCGGCGGAGCGAGCGTTGGAATAGAGCTTGCTGTCGGTCGCCCGATAGATATAGCGGTCAATCATGACGAAGATGCAATCTCTATGCACAGAGTAAACCATCTATTTACGGACCATTACCGCGAGGACGTATTCGTAATCGATCCCGTAAAGGTTACAGGCGGCCGTCCTGTCGGCATTGCGTGGTTTTCACCCGACTGTAAGCATTTTAGCAAGGCAAAGGGCGGCAAGCCCGTAGACAAAAAGATACGCGGTCTTTCATGGGTAATTCTTAAATGGGCGATGACGGCAGTCGCACCGCGCATCATCCTTATGGAGAACGTCAAAGAGATACAGACGTGGGGACCACTCATAAGCGTAGATGGGAAACAGCGTCCCGATCCTGCGAGGGCAGGTGAAACGTTCAAAGGCTTTATCGCTATGCTTACAACAGGCATAAGCAAAAGTCATCCCGCGTTTGCCGAAGCGTGCGAGTTTTTGAAAATAGAGCCTTATAGCGTGGACGGTGACAAGCTATCTCGCGGATTGGGTTATAAGGTCGATTTTCGCGTATTAAAAGCGTGTGATTACGGCGCTCCGACGATACGCGAGAGATTCTACCTTGTCGCAAGAAATGACGGAAAGCCTATTGTGTTTCCCGAGCCTACACACGGCAAGGGAACGGGTTTGAAACCGTACAGGACGGCAGCGGAGTGTATTGATTGGAGTTTGCCTTGTCCTTCTATATTCGGGCGCAAAAAGCCGCTCGCAGTCAATACACAGCGCAGGATCGCGCGTGGGCTTGATAAGTTCGTTATCAAGAATCCGAAGCCGTTTCTCTTGCAAATGAATTTCGATAACGCGCCGCAGGATGTCGAAAAGCCGATGAGTACGCAAACGGCGGTCAATAAGCACTTTGTTGTCAACCCGTCCATCGTTCCGATAGGCTACGGTGAACGCAAAGGACAAGCTCCACGCGTGAACGATATCGCTGAACCGTTAAGCACGGTCGTATCAAGTTGTAAGCAAAACCTTTGCGCACCGCAATTAGAGCCGTACATAATGAGCAACAACGCGAATAATGTGCCGAAAGGAACTAATGAGCCTGTGCCTACGGTAACTACCGGCAACCGCAATTATTTGTGTGCGCCGTCGCTTATTCAGTATCATTCCGAGCAGGGTGATAGAGAAGTGCGCGGACAGAAAGTCGACGAGCCAATTAACACGGTAGACACGCAACCGCGTTACGGCGTAAACGCATGCTATTTGACAAAGTATTTCAGCGGAGACAGGGTAAACGCTTCGGCGGCAGACGCGCCCAATCCGACCGTTACAGCGCACGATCACAGCGCAGTAGTAGCTGTGCATTTGTCGAGCAGATACGGTGACGGTAAAGATGGTCGCGGAAGTAGCGCGGAAAGTCCGGCGCCGACAATTATAGGAACGAATCACGAGCATCTTATTGCGGCAGATATAGTCCATTATTACAGCGGAGCCGACCACGCAAGCAAAGCAGACAGTCCGCTTCCGACCGTAACCACAAAGCCGCGCCACTACTTGACCGAAAGCCACTTATGCGTATTGCGTAACAACACGGATTGTAAGAGCTTAAATGAGCCGATGCCGACACTTACCACTTCGCCCGGTCACATGGCACAAATCGTAACGTATCTGCAGAAGATAGACAGCACGCAAGACTTGGGACATTGGAACGAGGTGCGCGCGCTACTCAACACATACGCGGGTTACAATATCGCTGACGATGAGATTTTGATTATCGAGATCGACGGTATGCCGTACTTCATTTCGGACATCGGAATGCGAATGTTAAAGGCGCGTGAGCTTAAACTCGCGCAGGGTTTCCCCGAAGATTACATAATCGACATCGAGCAGTATATCGGCAAGAAGTACAGCGAGGCGAAGCAGATAGCGCGTTTAGGTAACGCCGTTTGTCCGCCCGTTGCTACCGCGCTCATTCGGGCGAATTGCCCCGATATGGCGTATAAGAAACCGTTACAGACGGTTGCAGAACTAAACGACGTGATATGCGCGTAAAGGATTAAATCATGGAACAACAGAAAGCGATTGATGAAATGGCAACCGATTTGGACGATTGTCTTGTGTGGATAAGCGGCGATGAGGGCGACGAAATAGAAACAAAAGAAACTGCGGCTAACCTTATTAGGTTTGGCTACGGCAATATCCATCAAGCACGTACGGAGTTTGCAGAAAGGTTGAAAAAGCGTATGTTTGCTAATGGATTTAGAACGGCTCTGTATTCTTACATAATCGACGAAACATTAAAGGAGTTTTTGCATGAATAGCGAAATAACAATCTCGCCGTATGACGAGCAGGAAAAGCGCGTCATCGGCGGCAGAGTGAAAAATGTGACATACCACGCGATAGATTGGGCGTGGAACATCAGTGGCGTAAAGCCGCCCGAAAAGCGAAACAAAGACGCGGTGGTGACGGTTTACACGGCGAAGGACTGAACGCGCGGTTGCTTGTACGCGCCATGCCCATGAAGCTGATTCGATATCTCTCGAATATGTTGGAGGTGCTGAACAAATGAAAGCAGTCATGTTATCAATACAGCCGAAATACTGCGAGTTTAAAAAGTATTATCAAATATGTTTTACGTATAGGTAACGATTAAGATCGCTATCACGGTGACAAGCTGAAGTATCACTCGCTGATATGTGGCGACCCAAAATATAAGAAACCTCGGATGCAAAAGCCGTGACTGACATTGAACTCGATTCCGTGTAATAACAAGTACAAGATGGTGTATCGTAATATAACCAATATTTATACATAGTATCCCCTAATAAATTTATTTAGTCGAGTATATCATAGGAGACAATTAAAGTCAATAGCAAACAGTAATAGGAGAATTCAAATGACCGACAAGCAAACGAATTACCTTCGCGCCAAAGCGATTGAGCAGAGGAACAAAGAGCGGATATTAGCGGTAAATTGTGCGGTGCGAGATGCAAGCGGTATATACATATTGACGCGCTATGAAAACGGATTCAAGTACGCTTACGTCGGACAAGCCAAAAAAATGCTTACTCGATTAGCTCAACATCTTTCCGGCTACGACCAACACATAGATAGGTCGTTAAAGCGACACGGACTTGTTAGCGACAATAATCCGACAGGGTGGCACATTCTTTTTCAAGAATGCGACGAGGGCGACTTGAACACAAAAGAGCGTGAGCTTATACAAATGTGTGCCGACGAGGGTTTTCAACTTCGTAATGTTACTTCGGGCGGACAAGATAGCGGCAAGACAGACATTAACGAACGCAAGCCATCGCGTGGCTACCGAGAGGGCGTAAAGCAGGGCGAGAAGAACGTAAAGAAACAAATCGCTCACTTATTCGACCTGCACCTAAAAGCCGTTACAAAGGTAGAAAAGCCGTCGAAAAATGCGATGAAAGCACTCGATCGCTTTTACTCTTTAATTGGAGATAACAATGATGAGCAATGAGATTATTGGAGGATATTTCAGTTAAATTACGGAGGTGATAATCATGTGCGGAGAAGTCATATTCGGGCTTGTGGCGGCAGGGCTACATATCGCGATAGATATCGTGTTATTGTGCATAAGTGTCGCACGACGCAGAAAAAACAAGGAGGGTATACATAATGGCGACAACAGATGAAGTGAAAGAGATGATACAGTCCGCAAAATCAATCGAGCGTGAATGCGAACGATTTAAGCGCGAGATCAAGCAGCGGCGTGAGGAGCTTTTGAGCATCAAGAGCGTGATGGGCGGCAGCGAGCGCGTCATGAGCAGCGAGCAGATCTCCATGCCAGAGCGCGTGTATTTCAGCTTGGAAAAGCTGTATGTGCAATACAGCAATGTGCTTCAACAATTGAACGATAAGCGTAATGAAATCGAACAAGCGATATCCGCGCTCGATCCGATAGAACAGGAGATTGTGCGCGCGTGGATAAACGGCAAGACCGAAGAGCAGATTGGGGCGGCGGTCGGGTATTCGGGTAGGCATGTGCGGCGTGTTAAGAGGGCGATTCTTATTAAATTGTCAAATCTTAAAACTTGTCCGCCCATGTCCTAATAATCCGTGATATAATGGTAGTGTTCAATATTACGCAAAGGCACTACTTGACACGGCGTGGCGGCTGTGATATACTTCAAGCAGTGCCTTTTTGTTGGAGGCACAATGGCAGAGAAGAAAGGCGCCGGCGGAAAGAATCAACCATTCGATACAAAGACAGGTCGATATGGCAGCGAAAGTCAAGCGACAGGCGAATACGACAGCTTGCCGAGCGCACGAAAAATTACAAGGCGTGCGGAAAAAGTTATCGGTAAAATTGAGGCGATAACTAAACACGACTATTCGACTATTCGTTCTGAAGTTTTTAGGAAACAATCCCAACTCGGTTACAACAAAAAGAGGGACTATGTGTATTCGGCAAATTACTTCTATGTCTTTGATAATCACGATATAGATAACTTTACTATAAACATCAAAGTGGCTATCGTTGGCAACGAGAAATACATTGATATGATTTGGAAGGAGCTTGAAAATGGCTAATGTAACAAAGGAGTTTGAGGCTCTGGTGCAGTATATGTTTAGAATAATGAAGTGGGGCGAAGACGCTGTGCCAATAGCTTTATTGTGTATTGAGCATGGAGAGTATGGCGAAATGGCTGCTGAGGTTTTAGACTATATTAAATCTACACCGAATATCACTCCCGAAGCAGCAGGCGATAAAGCGCAAGAATTACGAGACAAGAAATACGGTAAATCAAAATTTGTAGTCGTTAACGATGATAACTAAAAGTTAAGCAACCCAATCGGTTGCTTTTTTCATGCAAGAAAAAGGAGCGTGATGTAATGTGGCGAACGAAAAAAACCTAAAGCCGCATGAAATACGAAGCACGAGCGAAGCGCGAGAAAAGGGCGCAAAAGGCGGCAAGGCGAGCGGCGAAGCGCGACGTCGAAAAAGGGACTCGCGGCAAGTGCTCGAAATGATTAGTAATCTTTCCGCAAAAGGCGCAGGCGCACAATTGCTTGAGGTGGCAGGAGTTCCAAAGAATGCGCGAACTTTACGAACGCTTAGGCTACTTGGACTGCAAAAGAAAGCCGAGCTTGGCGACGTGTCGGCAAATCGCCTTATACTCGAAATATTGGGCGAGCTTAACGCTCCGCCTGTTAGCGATGATGACTATGGTTTCTCATTTACTATAGAGGATTTCAGCGATGACAACGTTTCCAATACCTAAACCGTTCAGACCTTTGCTCGATCCGAATGTGCGGAAGATAGTCGAGGAAAGCGGACGGTCGACAGGAAAGTCCACAACAAATGAAACGCTCGGAATCGCGCTCACTTTGCAAAGCAAATACAACAATGTCCTGTATATGCGAGCGGAGCAGAGAGACTTACGCGACATATTCAATTCGACAATTTCTACTATGCAAGCGCTCGGAGTTGAGCGGTTTTTCGAATATAAGACATCGCCGTTCGAGATTACGTGCATAGTGACAGGCGCGAAGATATACTTTCGCGGAATAAACGGTAAGACTGCTGACGATCTAACCGCAACAAAAGGTTTTACGCCGCAGTACAAGACGTTAGCACTCGCTATACTTGACGAGGCGAATGAGGTCAAGTGTTTCAATCACGTTCGGGCGGCGGAAACGACGGTCAACAAATTTCTGCTTCCGAACGCGAAAATCATATACGCGTATAATCCGCCGTCGAGCCGTAAGCATTGGGCGAATCGAGAGTTCGCGGAAATGGTCAGAAACGGCGCGACGAAGATACATAGCACGTGGGAAGATATCCGCAAGTTGCTTAAAGCAGAAACGATAAGCGAGATCGAGCGCATACGGGAGCAGGACCCGAAGCACTACGCGTTTTGGTACGGCGGCGAGATTGTCAGTCTTGAAGGCGCTGTCATCTGGTCATTTGACCGTAAAAAGCATCTTATTCCCGTGTCAATGCTTCAAGAGCGCATACGGGCAAATATTTACTATCAGCCGGTAGTTATGTTTTACGGCGTTGACAGCGGTATAACAAGCGATGCGACGGCAATCAGCGCATGGGGCTTTTACCCGGACGGGCGGCTTATCAAACTCGATACAATGTACTTCGATATAGCGCAAGCGCGGCGCATGACAAACATCAAGGGCTTCTCTCACACCGACCAAGTGATTTACATGCTCGATTGGTATAAGAGTTTTAGACAGCGCATGAGTGCGTTAGGAATAAACATACCGCCGCCCGATTGCGAGCGGTGGTGTTTTGACGGCGCGGCGTTGACGCAAGATCTTATGCTCGAATGGGAAAAGACGACGCACTACAATGTGACAGCTGTTACAAACAAGGACATAGAGCGAGACATCGCGCGACTTGTCAACAGCTTCAAATCGGACATGCTGTTTATTTTAGACACGCACGAGAACGCGGTATCGGTTGAGCAGCTCGAAACATTCAGCTATGATGAGAACAACGAAATACCGGACGGGCAAGCAGACCACACAATCGATGCGGACAAATACGCAACCTATGAAGTGTACTACAATTATATTTAGAGGTGAGAAATGGGATTTAGAATTCCTAAATACTTACAAAACTATGTAGATAAGAAAAACGCAAGCCCTTTTGCTAACTTCGTCAACACATCGCAATATTACGCCAATCGAAACACCTATGTGATGAATTACTTAAATCGCGTGGTGCGGCAGTGTATAGCGTATGCTTGCGGCGTACAGGATGGAGCGTATAATCAAGGACTGTCCGCGAATATTGGTTATGCGGCTATTAGAAACGCCGTTAAGCTTATCAAGGGTGATAAGACGATATTCACCGGAGACGACCGCGCGACAGCGTTCTTGTCAGATATCTGGGCGGCTTATGCGCGGTTTGATATCTTCCTCGATGAGCTTATTACATACGGCGAGCAGGGCGGTACGGCGTTATTTAAGATTAACAAAGACGCGCTCGGACGCTGTTCTCTGTCCGCGTCGAGGGTAGACCGCAGCGATTTTGCCGTAGCGGATAACGGCGACATAATAGAAGCCAACTTCTTTATATCGCTACTTTCAAGCACGACCGCGAACGGCATAGATGAGGAGTTATGGCTTATTGAGCGCAGGTATTATCTCGACGGCAAGCCTACCGTTAGTTATCATGTACATCGTAAGAGCGGAACGGCAGGCAATGAAGTGTTGCCGCAAGTCGACGAAAAAGGCATACCGTACAAGCGGTTAAACAAAACCATTCGGCAGATGATAGATCGACTTGGTATAGAGCTCGATACGCCTATGCGGCTTCCGTACCATGATGGGCTTGGCGTGTGGACGTATCGCAGAACGGCGACAAACAGCTGCGTTCCGGGCTTGTGCATGGGCGATCCTGCACTGTACGGCACACTCGATATTTTGTGGTCGATAGACACCGTATTCAGCGGATCGCTGATTGACGTACTTAACGGCGAGGGTAAAGTGCTCGTTCCGAAGCGTTTTCTTGGGAATATCAATGCGGCCATTCAGAAAGCGTTGGGGGCAAATCCCGAATGGGGTGGACTCGATAGCGTTACGGAAGGCGACGATGAATTTGTGTATGTCTCTACGCCGCACGATAAAGACTTTCCTCCGACAAGCGTGCAGTTTAACATTCGCGCCGAAGAGTATCGCGGAATGTTGGAAATGTATCTCAAACAGTTTGCCGTCGCGTACGGCTATGCGCCGACGACACTGTTTCCGTACTTACAGGATAGCTCGCCCAAGACGGCACGCGAAGTTACGGCGGAGGAAAACCTCACACGCGCAAGCGTACAATCGGCGCACCGTATGCTTATTCCCGAGCTCAATCGCGCGATTGCAGAGGTGCTTATACAGAGCGGATTTGTAGGAAAGGCGACAATACAGCTTTCCGACTACATAGGCAACAAGCTAATGCGTGACGAGAACACGCGGCAAAACTACGCCGCAGGGCTTATACCGCATGAAACGGCGGTTCAAATTGTCAACGGTCTTTCTGCGCGCGAGACGGCGGAATATATGCAAAAAATCGGCACGGAGCAAAAAGAGACGGCATTCGGCGCGAGAGTGTACGACGACAGCGACTACTTCGGGGGTTGATAATGACTCTCGCGGATAAAGGACTAAACTTGCAAGCGGAAGCGCTCGAAGAAGCACAGACACTCATACGGCTCGCGGTGCGTGACGGTTGGTTGAAAAACGAAAGCAAGATTAAGATAAACGCGAAGGTGCAAAAGATTATTCGCAACGCGCTTGTACAAATCAATCTCCGTGAATTACGCGAGGCCGCATACCGTAGCCTTAATACCTTTGCTAATCGGCAGTATGAAACGTATCTGCGCGAGTTCGGTATGATTTCGAGCTATGTACTTGCGCTTATCGCATTATCTAACAGCAAGCTTGAATCGCAAGAGCATGTGCGCGCAGAACGCACTTTGTACGAAATGCGTTTAGATACCGATGCGCGCGGCGTGCCGCTTCAAGAATACGCCAAAGACTATTTGGAAAATCGAGTAATGCCGGTATTCGACCGTATTATTGCGCAGAAAGCTCTCGATCCCGATGATGTATCTGGTAATAATTCGTTGCGTAATCGCGCAGAAATGGAAGTACGGTACGCGGTACACGAGCAGAATATTTCCGATCTGCGCGCGGAAGGTGTAAAGCTTGTCGTATGCTCTGTTCACGCGGACTGTTCCGATCGCTGCGCGAAGTGGCAAGGGCGCGTATATAGTCTCGATGGCACGAGCGGCAAAACGGAAGACGGGCGATCCTATGTACCGCTTGAAGTGGCGCGCGATGTCTATTACACGACAAAAGCAGGGAAGACATATAAAAACGGATTGCTTGGATTCAATTGTAGGCACACCCTGTCGCCTTACAGCGTCGGCATGGTAATTCCGCATGTCGACCATGAAACGCAACAACGAGAACAGCGTATTAACACGCGGCAGCGCGAGCTTGAAAGGAGAGTGCGCGAACAACGAGAAAGGGCGCTCGTGTATCGCAATATAGAACGCGAGCGTTATCTCAAAGCGCGGCGGCTCGCTATAAAGGCGAACAAAGAATACATACAGTTTAGCAAAGATAACGGCAGGGCATATTACCCGAGCCGCACAAAACTTTTATAAGGAGTAATTATGAAAAAGACAGCACGGAGCCGCGACCACCCTCGCGGTATTTTTATGCAAATTTTCAATGGGAGGTAACAAGGGCAAATATGTCATTTTTATTTCGAAAAAAGAAAGTCAAGGAGGACAACAACAAAATGACCACTCTCGAACAAGTCCAAAAGGCGTACGAAGACCTTTCGGATGACGACAAAAAGAGTTTCCATCAGTCTATTGCCGACCGCGTGCACGAAAGCATAGCGGCACAGGAGCGCGCTGACGGAGACGAGGACGGGCAGTCGGCGGAAGCGCGCGAGCATGAAGCGCTTGGCGAGGAACATGCCAACGGCAAGGGCGAGGTCGAAGAACTCCACGAGAGTGACGACACCGCCGAAGAAAAGCACGAGGACAAAGCGGACGAAGATCGTTTTGCGACACTTCTCTCGCGCTTGGAAGCGTTAGAGGCTCGCTTCAAGGAAGACGGCGATACCGACAAGGAGGCCGCCGAAAAAGCCGAAAAAGTGTACGGCGTAGGTAACGGTGTGTTCGCCGCCGCGCACAAAGACGAAGACACAATCACACCGAAAGAAGCGGCGGAAATCGCCAAAAAATTTAAGATATAAAAAGGAGTAAATAAACATTATGGCAGATAACGTTATTACCACCGGTCTTAACGACACCGCGGTATTCCTTCAGAATGCCGCAAACCTCAAAGCCCCGTTCACGGTAGATGCCAAGAGCGGACAATTCCCTGCGCTCGGAAGCGTAGCGGTCAATCGCCGGCTCGCTTCACAATGGCAGGTAATTCACCTTGACGAGCGTATATTCGTCGACGGCATGGGCGTCACATCTATGAGCGCCGAAAGCGAAGATGCGGCAGGCGTTCGCATTCCGATGCTTGTTCCGCCTGTGCGTAACATGCGTACGCTCGCTATCACTCCCGCGGGCAGCGGTGTAGGTGCAGGTACTCCCGGCAACGATCAACCGTTTAACCGCAACCTTCCTCACGGCATGCAGACCAATGCAGTCGATATATGGTTCAAGCAACTGTACGACGAAGCGGCGCAAATCTCGCGCGATCAAGCGAGGATGATAGGCAACAACCTTGATATTCTCGGGCAGTTTACCGCCACGATACCGCAGGTCACGGCACAGCTCATGGACGCGGAAATCATGGCGACGCAAATAGGTTCCGCGCTTTCCGTTCTCGGCAACGACGGGCTGTACTATAACCCCAATACCGACACGGACGGATACATGCAGTCTATAATGAACGAGCTCGGCACGGCACTGTCGAACGTAAAGAACGGTTACGTCGAGGGCATTCTCTCGTATCCGGCGGAAAAGAGCGTGTATGTACTTCGTTACAGCGTGTTCAACAAGCTTATGAGCATCAAGAACGGCGCGATTGTCAACAGCGACATCGGTCAGAAGATATTGCTCAACGGCAAGTTCGACGAAACCGGATCGCGCTATCTCGGCGGCGCAATTCGCGGTGCGTACGGCGGAATACTTATCAAGGTCGTTCCCGACGCGTACTGGGATTTGGCGGCGGCTCTTCTAAACCTTACAAAAGAGCAAAAAGCACAGTTCGATAAGATTGCCGGCTATATTGCCAACGGTCTCGGCACATACTTCGGTCGCGCTTCCGTCGTTACCGATGTCGATAAGTCGCCGACTACCTCTATGGGCTATATCGTGCGCAACGATTGGCGTTGGGGTACGGTCGTCACTCGTCGTTCGTCTATCAAGCTTCTCATAAGCTCGACAAACAACGGCACCGACTTCACCAATCCGATTACGAGCTTCGAGAGTGTTATTGCTCCGAGCGATGTCGAGGCGGTGCTTTCCACTTACAACGGCGGCACCGAGACGACGGTACAGCGTATCGAAGTCAACGGCACAGATAAAGCTAAGTAACAACACAAAAAGGCGAGGCAAACACAGCTTCGCCTTTTCTATGCCGTCAAGAGTATAGCCGTGCAACTCGGCAGACGGTAACACGAGGTGAATTATGAACGAACAACAAACGCTGTCGCGCTTTCCGTACGACGACGAAATTATGAAGTACGATTACAACGCGCACCGCTACGTACTTACTGAACAGGGCGTACTGACAGAGCTAGGCGAGAATTTGGGTATTATTTTGAACGCCACAGGCGACGCCAATTCGAGCACGCTTGCGGAGCGTATTCTCAAACGCGTATCGCATACCGTGTATATGTATTTGTTCCGCGATAGCCAAGGCGAGGCGTGGCTTGAATACATCCTCGCCAAACATCCGCCGCTCCGCGATCGCGTAAAAGAAATGTTGCAGGCACAGCTTTTGTATATGCTGATGAACGGCGATATCGGGCTGTATTCGGGCGTAAACGTAGCAAAGGGACAGATTATGGACATCGATAAGTTGCGTGACCGCGCGCGAATTGCGCCCGAGGTAGAGGACATTGCTTTGCAAACTATACCCGGACTCGGCTATTGCCTTAAATACGTGGGAGCTTTGCCGTGCGTGCCGTATGGGTGCTACCACGAGGGGTATTGATATGATAAACGCTCTAAAAGGTCTCGGACACAATCAGTTCGAGTTTGCGCGTTGGGCGCCCGAAAAGTATAACAGATACAAGATAATCCGCGTAGAAGTCGTAAGCGAAAACGAGAAGCGGTGGAGTACAGTCATTCAAAATCTCATTACCGTTGCCGATAGCACGCTCATACGCACCGCTTTTGTCTATGACTATAAGCCGGGGCAGCATATATTTTTCCGCAACAAATGGTGGGAGATACGGAGCGTCGGGGAAATGACGGGCGACGTCAATCCGCAAGCGTTGTCGCTTGTGAATGGCGGTAATACACAGTACGTTTTGGAACTGACGGAGGTAAACGGTTTTGACGTCGAGTAACTTCATGAAGCTGTGCAAGGAGTGTGAGGCTATTCTCCGCGCCGCCGCGCCGTATAAGACAGGAAATCTGCGCTATAACGCAATCAAGATTGAAATGCCTTCGCCCAATACTTGCAGGCTTTACGTCGACGAAGAAATCGCGCCGTATATGAAATACACCAACGAGCCGTGGAAAACGGGGAAGAATCCCAATGAAGGGTGGTTTGATAAAGCGGCAGAACAAATAGCTATGCACATAGCACGGCGAGTAAAAGGAGCATTGAAAGAATCATGATAACAATTAACACATGGCTTAACAATTTGCAAAATGGGCTTAACGCCAACGCTTACGGTATTAAGTTTGCACTGTTTGCTGATGGCGGCTCGTATAAAAAGGCGTTCAAGACGCGCACTGCCAAAACGCGCTATACGAACGGGCTTTTAACAGTGGGTGAAAGCTCCATTACGCCGACACGCAATCTCACGATAGCTACGCAGCAAGTATCGCTTGAAGTATGCGTGCAATTATTCAACCCCGAAACGAACGATGAAGTCATAAGTGCGCACCGTGCCGCGCTCGACGCGTATTTCAAGACTTTCGAGGTATTTACATTGCCCGACGGTGACGATGTATATACAGTCAGCGCATTGTATTCGCTTGCAAGCACAGGAACAATGGATATGCGTAGTGAGGCAGGCACGAGCATTACATTCTTCGTCAACATCACCTACACATACATAGAAAACGGCTTGAACTCGTATAACTGCACATTTACGCTTGACGGCCACGAGCTCGGTTATACGTCAGCGAAAATAACAAAAACGCCCATTGCACAGTCGGACGCGTTCAGCGATAGCGCAGGGCGTGCAACAACCGTCAATACGGCTTTCAAGCGGAGCTTTGATTTTCAAATCCCTGCGCAGGCAGACGGCGAGTTAAGTGGGATTATAATCGGCGAAATAATGGGCGGTGGGCTGAACACGCCGCATACGCTTGTTGCGATGATAGCAGGCGAGCAGTTCACTTATGATGTTACGTTCGGCGAAACCGATATATCGTTCGAGGGCATAAGCAATGCCGGACAAACTATTTCGCTTGTTGAGAGGGTTTTCTGATATGGCGACGTATGAGATTTTCATAAAAAACGAGGCCGCGAGCGAAAAATCCTCGCCGATTGCAGGCGGTGGAAGCGAAAGCAAAAGCGCCTCCCAATCGTCCGGCGGCGTAAATATCGGCATCGCAAAAGGGCTCGTGGCGTATAACCACTATATTAAGCCGTTTGTATCGCAAATGGTCAATCATCATGTGTCCACAGTCGCTTTGCGAACGGGCGCAGAAGAGCACGAGGAGCGTCTATCCTTTGCGGTTAGTGCTGTTCAAAAAGTCGGCGGATTAGTCAGCTCGGTTGCCATGGGCGCGATTATAGGCAATTTGCCCGGTGCGATCATAGGCGGCGTGCTGTCCATAGCTACAACAGCTATGGAATACAGCAACAAACAGCGTCAGCTTGATATGCAGCGTACCGTCGAGAATATAGGGCTGCGGTATATGAATGCTCGCGCAGGCGGCTCGGTTGCGTCGTTCAGCGGCAGCAGAATGAAAGCGCAGTAAATATTTTTTCGTCGAATATTCGACGAGTAGTCTGTGAAGTTTCGATAATTACTCGATGAGGACTCGACGAGTATTCGACGAGTATTCGGTTATATGTCGTTGAGTTGTCGTCGAAACCGAAACCAAAAATAAACCGAAAATAACCAAACTGAAACCGAAAATATGCTATAATGGGGATTTTAAGCAAAAAATGGTGAAATAACCATTGAAAAACAACTAAAAACGCCCATTCATTTCTCAAAAACCATTCGACGAGGGCTCGTCGAATACTCGTCGAATACTCGTCGAAGAAAGAAGAAAGAAAAAAGAGAAAAGAACCAAAAGAGAATAAAGAAAGAAGAAAGAATTAAAACACACACAACGCATATACGCGCGTACGCGCGCGAAGGTGTGGATGTTATTTCGGTAAAAAAGAGTAAACCATACTAAAAAGCAATAAGATTGGTGTTAATGTTACCATGTATCTATGCAAAATTGACAGAATATAACTTATTTGCCACGAAAATGATTTTTTCGAGGGTTTCTCGTTAAGACAGTTTCGTGTCATACGGGCTAAATTTGAGCAAATTTCGGCAATGTGAAAAATCAGTAAAATTTTTTAAAAAAGTTTGCAAAAACGCTTGACATTTGTACGTTCAAAAGTGTATTATGAATGTACGAAAGTTAGGGAGGTATATTTTGGTACAACGCAAAAGAATGGGTAGACCCACATTAGACCCTAAGGTAATGCGTAAAGACATTAGACTTTCACGTTTAGACTGTCAGAAACTTGAATATTGTATAAGGGAGACAGGATTAACGGGTAATGAAATTATACGTAAGGGAATTGATAGGGTTTACCAAGAATTACAAGAATTAAAAAAATAAGGGTTACCGCTCACAACCGTGACAAGTTCAGCGACAACCCAACCGACAGACAAAGTCCGTCTAAATAAGTGTACCATAGATTGCTTTGTTTGTCAACAACAAACTTTCGTCAAACGCTTGACATACTACAAATATTGTAGTATAATGGTAGTAAGTAGGAGGTAACACAATGAATGATACAGCTCTTAATATTAAGATTCCGAAAGAACTGTATGACCGATTAAAGCAAGAGGCAGATAAAAAGAATATATCTTTGGCTTCTTTGGTTCGGTTGATATGTTCCGAATATCTTGATAAATAAAGAGAGGGAGCGCGCCAAGTTTCGCAGACACAACGCACTCCCAACCGACAAGAAAAACTCTTGCTAATAAAATTGTATCATAAGTAAGAGCTTCTTGTCAATCACAAATTTTCAAGGAGTTTTATTATGTCAAATTTAACAGTATTTAACAATCAACAGTTCGGGGAAGTTAGAGCGACAGAAATCAATGGCGAACCGTGGTTCGTACTTGCGGATGTGTGCCGCGTATTGGAAATTGGTAACACGCGCAATGTAACGCGTCGGTTGGACATAGATGAAAAGGGTGTCCACGAAATGGACACCCTTGGTGGTAAACAAAATTTAACGGTTATAAACGAAAGCGGTCTTTATTCTGTCATTCTTCGCTCTGACAAGCCGCAAGCGAAACCGTTTCGTAAGTGGGTAACTTCCGAAGTTCTGCCTACAATTCGTAAAACAGGCGAGTACAAAGCCAAGCCTTCCGACGAGCTACGCCGCAAGAACACCGAGATACGCGAGCAGAACGCCAAAATTCGCACGGCACAGCTTTTATACAAGATAGCCGACAAAACGGACACAGACTACAAACAAGTCCTACACGCGCGAATAACGCAGCTTTTGACGGGCGAGTATCTTTTGCCGTTGCCGGCTGTAAACGAGCGCACATACAGCGCGACGGAGATAGGCGAGCGCTTGGGCGTAAGTGCACGCCGCATAGGCATGCTTGCTAATGCTCACGGGCTTAAATCTGCGGAGTTCGGCAAGTATTTTTACGATAAGGCAAAGACGGCGGACAAACAAGTGGAAACATTTCGCTACTACGAAAAATCGGTGGACGTGTTCCGCTCGCTCATAAGCGCGGAGGTGGCAGTATGATGGCTGTGGTCGATCAACGGCAAGATATTGTTCCCACACAATTCGGGAATGCCGACGCGTCAGAATACTTCTCTTTGAAGGTCGTTGATGACGGAATGTCACCTACTATTTTGCAAAGCGATGAGATAGTGTTTCACAGACAACAAACGGTCGATAATGGAGAATTAGCCGTCATAACCATAGGCGACGAAAAGAACGCAATATTGCGGCGCGTTTATTACGGTACTGACGGTACACTCTTATTGACGACTGACAATACGCAGGTCGCACCGATGATATTCGACAGTGACGAAGCAAGGCAAGTACATATTCACGGTAAAGTCGTATATCTCGTGCGTGAGATAACACATAACTGTTTCTAATAATAAAAGGACGGTTTGACCGTCCTTTTCAATTGGAGTAAAACTATGAATAGCAGTTAAACATAAAGGACGATTACTCGTCCTTTTTTAATTCGTCAAGCTCGGCTTGGAGCTTTTCTATGCGTTGTTGTTTTGCGACAGCGGCTTGCTCCGCTTTTGCGGCGGCGCGTTGTTCCTTGCGTGCTTTGAACTTGTTTTTAAGCGACTTAAATATGGGGAAATCTTTGATTGCGATTACTACCATAACTGCAATGTCTGCGATTGCGGCGATAAGCATGGGAATGGCGTACGCGAGAGCCTTGTCTATTTGAGCGTTATAATATTTTAGGTCAGTTGAATAATCAAGGTTTGGATGATTAAGAATAAGACCGTTTATTTCTTCTATATACTCGTTCATTGCTGCAACATGTTTAAGGAACGGACAACAGCATGCAATTAGCACGGCAAATATAAAGGCCAAAAGTATTTCAATAACAATTGTTTTTTTCATAATATCGTAATTTTAACAAAAAATTTTTTATTTGTCAAGGAGGACAAATTATGACATTCAAAATAACAATCAACGGCATAGACATCTCTTCTCATGTCGCAATGCCTATAAAGTTTAACGCATTGCTCGATGAAAGACTCGACGAATCTCGTCTGTCGTTACGGCATACCGATGTCAAGATTTATGATATTGGTGCAGTAGTTGAAATAGAAATAACAAACCTCGACCAATCTGTCGTTACGCGGCATTATATAGTGTCAGCAGACGATAGTGTGGAAATTCCTGCGGGTAGCGGTTTCTACGATCATGAGCTGTCAATAATTGAGTCGACAAAGCTTTTGGAGGGTAGTGTGACCGAAAGCTTAACGTTTTCTAATGACCTAAAACACATTTACGATAATACAGAAGCTTCGCCTGCGCATGCTTCATCGCAGATAAAAGATGACTTACTCCCGTATGCAAGTGATTGGCTACATCGGACAATAGCAACGGGGACGCTCTATATTCCTGAATTGGGGAGTCTTATAAAGTTCAAAAATTATACAGGACAATATAAGATCCAAATCTATGCTCTTGTTTATCGTTATGACGATACAGAGTTCGACGAAAAATTAAGCATAATAAACAATGACTATCAAGATCCATACTATATTGAACCGATACCGATTCAAATAACCGAACCGGGGATGTATCGTATACACCTGCAATGGTCATCAAGCGACGCGACATATAGGTTTTCAGAATCGTATATTGATTACTATTTTCAATGTGCCGATAATATAAATCCGCTGCCAAAATGGACAATCGCGTCTGTGATTGACCGCGTCCTCGACCTCGAAACGCCGCATCGAGTCTCTGTACCTCCGCGTTTTCATCTCGATCCTGCGCAACGCGAAATGCTTGCGGCAATCGAATCTCCCGAATTTGCGTTTACAGGGCTTACGCTCAAAGGCATACTCGATCAGATAGGCGGCTTCATTCACGGTGTGCCGCGCCTTATAAAAGGAGAGAGCGGCAAGTTAGATACAATTCACTTCGACATGCTCGGCGGCATAAATCCGTGTCGTATAGGCGACGAGCGGTACATAAGCGAAATGCGCTCACAGAATATAGAGGACTACGCCACTGAGCTTGACAGCACTGTCGAAAACCTTGTAAACACGCTCGACGCGGGCGAGGGCGCAATAGTCGAGCCTTACAAGCGAGGCTTCAAGACCGTGCGGAGCGAGGAGCAGTATGCGCGCATAACCGACGGCAATATGGTAATCGAAACATCGTTGCCTATATATTCAGTGCAAAAGCTCGAAGTAATCACGAAAGACAACGAAGTTAAAGACATTACCGCTTATGTATTTGAGGGTGCGGAATACGGACGGTTTTCGTCGTTTAACGGCAATTTCCCGACAAGCAAGGCTTACGCCATTTATTATACTCTCGGCGAAAAGAACATCCGGGGATTGAACTATAAATCCCCGACTGTACGCGGCGGTGCGGACTCAAAGTATTCCATTGCAAACATAATAAGCGCCGCTACGGATAGGGCGTGGAATATCAGTGCAGGCTGGTGGAGCGATGTTATCACTAACGGCAAGACTAAAAGCGGAACATATCCCACGCTTGCATTTCGCATAACGTACACACCCATATTCTCGGCGCGCGTTCTGCAACATAAACCGTTCATTGAGAAGGGTGCGCTCAAACGCACACTGATGTACAATCAGACTGCTAACCTCGTGGAAACGCGGTATTACGGCGAGAACATGAAAGGCGCAATTGCTCGCATGGGTAATCCCGAGCTCGTCAGAACGTACCGCATGCGCGATTTGTCGCTTATGCCCGATATCGGTGACGTGTGGGAACATGAAGGTTTCGAATACTACGTTGCGAGCGTGACGGTGCAGGCATATCACGACTTTGCGGATATAATGGTCGGATACTCGCGCGATTTTAACAGATTGAGCGAGTACATCGGTATAAACTCCGAATGGCGCGCATACGAGGTCAGCGAACGCAAGGCGTACAATCGCGATATGGTATACCGTGATTTCTGCGTCATCGGCGATTCCATAACGCCGGACAAGTTACACTTATTTTCGCCGGGTAATTATTATCTGTTGAATACATTTTTGCAATCAAATATTGGCATCAGCGGTGAAAACATGCTCGCTCTAACTGTCGCAAGTGTCACTACATACGATGAGCAAGGGAACGATTACAATGTTACATTGCCTGTAACGTCGGCCGCCATGGGCAATACGCTTGTGTTTAATTTTAATATGGCAGACAACTATTCAGCAGGCGCGAAAAGCGTGTACGACGGGAACGGAGACATAACGGGCTATTGGCAGACCGATGTCCCGTATAGTGATTATTACGGCAGAGCAGAAACACTCAACTTTGAGTTAAGTGTATACGGCGAGGAGGTTAAGTACAACGATTCAGTCGGTTTTCTTTTGCCGCAAGGGTCGCATAGTAATTCGCCCGCCAAGATTTCAACGGTGTTGGATCGCGTTAAGCTGAGTAAAAATGGTTCCGAAATATTGCGCATGAGCTACCAAGTGGCGTTTGTGAGTAATTGGAACGACCTTATTATCGGACCTGCGATGACGCGAAACAATCCGATGGTAAGCGGACGCAAAGAAGGACATGCCGCTAAATTGTTCATCTTGCCGAGTAAAGTCGGAAGGTTTGATACCTGCATCAATATGGACAGCGCGACATCGGTCATAACTTTAACAGATGAGATAGTCACGAGTGGGCGTAACGATGTGCAATTTTATCCTACAAAGGCGCAGTCGGACGGCGTTGCATGGGCGATCGCGGACGGAGCAACGGGTGAAATCCTGTTGGCGCGCAATGTGTCTATAAAAGCAGGCGAAGAACTCAATTTGCCATATTTGAATATAACACACGAATTACCTTAAAAGGAGTAAAAATACATGGTAATCTTTCTTAATTTGGACGGATCATGCAAGAACGTCACACCCCAAAAAGTCTATCAGGGCAGTAACAACGTTATCGACGTTACGGTAGTCGCACCGTTTCCGTCGACGACTGCTTTGCAGATAGGTTTTATTCTGCCCGACGGATTGTATTGGCAATCGCCGCCCGACGGGGCGAGATATGCGCCGATGGAGTTTGTCGAACAAGATGCGGTGCATGACGTTAGCGTGTGGCATTTCGCTCTGCCGCTTTCGGTCACGCAACAGCAAGGGGAGTTGCAAATCGCCATAAACGCCGTGACGACGGTCGGTAACACCACAAGCTACCTGTGCAAGCAGATAATCGAAGAGAGTATTTTACCCAATCTGCCGAGCGCGCCCGAGCCGAGCGTATACGAGCTGTTGCAGCTCTACCTCGCACGGCTTGACGGCAGAACGGCAAACGTAGCTAATCTTGTTAAAAGCATTCAAAAGGTCGCGCCCAATGCATTCACTTATACCGACAATAAAGGCATAACGAGTGCGCCTATCGTGATTGAGGGCGGTGATGCCGCGCCTATACCAGTAAACGCGGCAAGCACAATCGAAATCCCCGAAGACGCTTGGCAACCCGTATACAGCGAACAAACGGTTACGGGCTATAACGCGCTCATTACAGCCGCTATGCATGGGCAAATGCGTGACGGTGCGGCTGCGCGCGATTTGTGGGTGAGCTTTTCCGAAACCGATAGCGAAGTTATTGCAGGTGTGTATCAGGGTTATACGGTGAGCGAAACCGGCTACATAACCATAAGCGTCAAGCAGCCCGTAGCAATGACGGTACGCGTGTGGAATGGTAAGGGGCTTGTCGATGAAGTTGCGCGAGATATGGTTGAGCAGGAGACTGCTCGTGCGGAGGGCACGGAGAAAAAACTGCAAGAGCAAATTTACGAATTGCAAAATTCGGGAGTCGATCTTCTCGCGCGAAAAGAAATCGCCGAAGAAACAGAACGTGCCGAGCAAGCAGAGCAGACTTTACAGAACAACATCGAAGCCGAAACGTCGCGCGCAGAAAACGCAGAGAGCGATTTACGCACCCAAATAGCCACGGAAGCGAGTAGGGCAACCGAAGCTGAACAAGTTTTAAACTCGGATATTCAAGGTTTACGCGAAGATATCAACAAAGAAAGTCATTTTCGTGGCATGTTCAATAGCGTAGAAGAATTGAAAACAGCCTACCCGACAGCCACACCCAATGACTATGCGTGGATTGCAGGCGGCAACATTTGGATATGGGAAAACGAAAAGTGGACAGATTCGAATAAGCCCGTGCCGAGTACGGCAGTCCCTGCAAGTGATTCCACGCCGCTTATGGACGGTGACGCTTCGCCCGGAACATTGAGCACTTACGCTCGCGGCGACCACCGTCACCCGAGCGATACGTCCAAAGTAAGCAAAAGCGGCGATACAATGACGGGCTCGCTCACGGCGCAAGGCTTGTACGACGGAACAAATAACCGCGTTTTTTCGCCGATAAACAAACCCACTCCTGAGGACATAGGGTTAGGTAATGTAGCAAACGAGCGACAGTATTCTGAGGACAATCCTCAACCTACGGCCGGCGTTACAATGGTTACACGTAGCTCAAATTCGCTTCGTACCGGCGCCGGGTGGGACACTGTAAATCAAATAGGATTTACGCCGTCATTAATACTAATCAACTTGCGATTTGCGGCAGGCTCCAATGTTGATACATCGTATATTTTTCCAGATGAGACGTGGAATAACGGACAAACAAAAAACATATACGTTGGTGATGTCGCAGTAGCGGTCACACGGAGCGGCTATATATTTATAAATACAAATAGCATAGGAGGTTCTTATGCGATAACGGTATCAGCAATCAAATAACCCATGTAATTTAACTAAATGTTGCAGGTACAAAAAACATAATATCGGAGGAAATTATGAAAATTAACAATATAAACAAAATTAAAAGGAGGGTTGAAAATGCGAGCAATTAACGAAGATATAAAAATTCTCGGCAAATTGACCGTCGATAAACTTGACGGTCTTTTTGTCGCCGAATTGTTCCAAAAAATCGATAAACTTCAAACACAGCTTGATGAAGCCAATCTGCTAATAATCAAGCAACAAGAAAGCATCGATTTGCTTACTGTTTGTTACAACAAGGCAATCGAAGTCATCAACAATCTTTCGGTGCGTGTGACAGCGCTCGAAAGCAACTACGATCCCACGATCATCGAATAAATAACAAGGAGATAGAATCATGAACGAAATTTGGCAAACCGTACAACCGTACATACTCACTATCGTCGGCGCGCTCGGCGGTGGCTTTATAATCTACGTAATAGCGCGGATACTGCTCGGACAGCTTATAAACAAGGCATCGTCCGTATACGACGTCGACGCAATCGCCAAAAAGGTCGCGGACAAGCTCGGCGGTAAGACAATCAATGTCGACATCACCTCGATCGTCGAGAAACGGCTTAAAGAAATAAGCGACGTGCTGTCAGAAAAGGTGAAGGTTGTCGCCGACGAAACAAACTCGTACAAGCACTTGCTTGCGCTTATCGGCGAAGCGCTCACGCATCTTAAAATGTTGACCGATGACGAGCGTACGGAGCTTGTAAAGGCGATTCAAGAACTTGACGGCGAGTATAAACCGCCCGAAAAAGAGGTTATAGCAACGGTCAAGCTCAATCCCATAACTCTTTCGGAAACGGCGGACGCAGAGCCTTCGCCAAAAAACACGGTCAATTTCGGGTGATGCCATGAAAATAACGAAGAAGCTCATTACATACACGGTGGCGCAGGCGCTTTTTTGTGCGGTTGCGCCGCTTGTGTTTATCTTTGTGCAGTACGGCGATACGCGCGGCGGACTGATGTACAAGCTGCCGCTCGCCATGCTGTTGTTCGCTCTGACTGTTGTAATAATCGCCAAAAACACGTTGCTCAAACCGAGAATAGCCAAGCTCGTGGCGAATATAGCGCAGCATGAGGGCGATTTGAAGGTCAAAAGCGACGCGAGCGAAGTCGAAAACATCGAAGCCGTCTTGAAGCACGAACGCACAATTGAGGTCGTGCTTAACGCCATAGTGCCGATATTACTGCTTGCGGCACTTTTAATAGCGTGTAAGGCTCTCGAAAGCGCTATGCTCGAATTGTCCGGCGCCATAGGCTTTACGCTTGTATCGTATGTGTTTGGCACGGTGTTCGGTGTGTTGGCGGCGAGAGAAGTACACAGTAAGCACGGAGGGGAACAGGCAACATGAAAGACAGCATAAGACGCTTGATACCGCTTGCAATCAGCGCTGTTACAATCGTCGTGACGCTCATAATTCAGTTTGCTGTATTCAGCGTCAATGAGCGCTTCGACTGGTCGGAGTTCCTGCCGCAGCTCGCC
The DNA here is from genome assembly GCA_022508445.1 of Clostridiales bacterium. GTDB lineage: Bacteria > Bacillota > Clostridia > Christensenellales > Pumilibacteraceae > Anaerocaecibacter. The sequence goes on from JAFLVG010000006.1 coordinate 53,504, forward strand.
ATCAATATATTTCTGTTGGTATCAATGGCAGTGATTTGGATCAATGCAGGAACGGACAGGGCAAAGCGCGAAGAGAACTCGGCATATAAGACGAACGCCGAGCTATATGCCGTTCAGATAAAGAAAGTCACGGACGGCAATCGTCTCGGCGATCTCCGGGCGTTCTGTCGTGTGAAATCGGATGAAATGCTCGATTCCAAGATTACTATAACGCTTGCCAATGCGGGCATTGACCGCAAACTTTATAACGACACGCTCAAAACGCTGACGGACGAGCAGCTAAAAGCAGACGGTTATAACAAACGGCAGCGAAGAGCCATAAGTCGCGTAAAGAGCGGTCGAGTCCGAGTCGCGCCCATCCGCGCAATCAATCTGTTGAGCGACAGCAAGACGGTCGACGACTACGGCGTCAATTACGACGAACAGGCGGACAAAGCGCGGCGAATATCGTTTCGGGCCGTTCGGTCGGTTTTTACGGCGTTGGTGCTTGCCGTTCTGTCAATCGAGCCGGCGCAGGATTTGACGAATATAGCCGCGTGGGTGATGTTTTTCATGCGGCTTTTCACGATCGTATGGACGGCGTACAGCTCCGATCACGAAGGCTACGCACGGATAGCAGAAACAAAGAATAAAGTTTTTTTGCGGCGCATCGCATTCTTGCACGAGTTTGACGAGTGGGCGAAAGTGCCGAGATTAAATAACGGGAAGTCGGGCGGTTGATATGCCGTCCGATTTTTATCGTTTTGGGGAGATTTTTTTAATTAATAGGCGTTGATTTGATTGACATATTATTATAGAGTAGTTATAATAGATAAGCTGATGTTTAATTGGCGTTAAATCACGCACCATAAAGGTTTACATGGAATACTATACGAATGATGAATTAAATATGAAAGGAGTAAGGCAGACCTTTTTTTTGTCTTTAGCAGTTCTATTGGTTGTTGCGTTTCTTGATATAGCACCTGTGCTAGATAAACAAATTTATTTCGGCCACCAATTGGCGTTTCAAATTATAAATTTATTGGTAGCTGATTTCAATATATCCATAATAACTTTTGTAGTTACAATGGTTATTTCAAACTCGTTGTTTCGCAGAGATAATTGGAGTGTATGGTTAGTTGGGGCTTTTACTGTACTTTCATTTGCTTCTGTGGTAATCTTAAAATTAAGAAACAATGATCTTTGGCTCATTGTGGCATTGATATGTTCCATTCTTACAATGGTCAGTCTTCTGTTGTTCTTTGCTCGAATAATTCGTTACATAAAATCAAACGGCAGGAGGTTGCCTTTTTAGTTAAGGCGGATTATATGGAAGTTGTTATATACAGTTTGTTCATTATTTTGGCATTGCTTATGCTTTCCTTTGTCGTATTTGTTTTATATAGACATAAAATAAACTCAATACAGATTAAAAATGTACCGAGAGATGATGATGATTTTGGTACGATTCTATCTAATAATAGTGAGCTTTTGTCATCTTGTTATGCTAAAAATAACAATACTGAATATGAGGGTAGAGATCGAATTCAGGAAGGAAAAGAATAAATGGATTATAATGCTTTTAGTAATGTGCTGGCTGATATTGTTTTAAAAAGAAACATTGAAATCGAATATAAGGCTTTACAGCAATTTGATAGAAAAGATAAGTATAAAATAAGATGTGATTTGTTAGATAATGATGTAGCATTCACATCTTATAAGAAAGATTTATATGATTGCTACAGCGCAAGGCGAAAAGAACTTAAAAAGAGTCTCAAAATGAGCGAAAGAGACAAGATAGATAGTCATAAAATAGCCGCTGTCGTTTTGTATTCCATTTTAGATTTAAAGCCTATAAAGTTTTCACTGCATGCTGTAAAACAAGTAGATGATGTCGACGATAGTGTTAAATTAGTAAATTATAGAATTGCTTTTGATACTGCTTGTGGCATAGTTTATATAGATATGTTAGATGCACTTAACAAGGTTAAGAGCAATGATGTTGAAATATTTGAAAACAAAGAGCGAGCAATGAAACAACTCGTGAAACATGGGCAGCTGTTTTTGCCCGTAGCTAGAAAAGAGGTAGGTCCGTATAGGGATAATTATTCTAAAATATTGTATATCAATGATAGAATTAAAAAAGAACCTTCAGACTATTTAGAAATAGCAGATACGATGTTTTTGTTAGAGTGTTTTAATTGGGATTGTTTGGGTTTTCATATAAGTGACGATTATTTTGAATGACTTAATATATTCAGAATAAATTTAGCCACCAATGAGGTGGCTTTTTAAATCGTGGCTTCGGGGCCCATTAGTCCTATATCGGCGGAGCCCGAAATAACCGATGTCATTACTTTGTCGGCGCCGCCGCCGTTTGACAGTTTGATTTTGATATTCTCGTCGTCGAAATAGCCGTTATTTATGGCTATGTACAGCGGCGCGTAGAAGATCGAGTGTGTGACTTCGCACAGCCTGACCGTGGTTTTGCCGTCGTCGTTGCACGCAGACAGCGACAGCGGACACAGTGCAAGCACGAGTGCGGTGAGTAGAGCGGTGAGTTTACCTTTCATATGTTCCTCCTTGGACAGCCGAACGTTTTTCGGCATCAAATATATTCCATTGTATGCAAGGCGGCACGGCGTAGTGAGTGCAACTTACGGTGCAAAAATTTTCTTATGCGGCGTAAATAATTGCTATTTTGCTTTTATTGTGTTAAAATGCCATACATAGAGGAGTATACGCAATGGACAAGACATACGATCCGCACAGCTTCGAGCGCCGTCTTTACAAGAGATGGGTGGACGGCGGCTGTTTCAAACCGCGCGCCGGTAAGATGAAAAAGAAATTTTCGATAGTCCAGCCTCCGCCTAACATCACGGGACAACTGCACATGGGGCATGCCATGAACGTTACTATCCCCGACGCAATCGTGCGCTACAAGCGCATGAAGGGCTACGAAACGCTGTGGGTGCCCGGCTACGACCATGCCTCCATTGCAACCGAGGTCAAGGTGGTTGACGCAATGCGCGAGGAGGGTTTGAGTAAAGCCGACGTAGGCCGCGACGGGTTTTTGAAGCGCGCTTGGGATTGGAAGGAAAAATACGGCAACCGCATTGTGGAACAGCTCAAAACGATGGGCGTCAGCCTCGACTGGTCGAGAATGGCGTTTACCATGGACGAGGAGCGTTCGCGCGCAGTGCGAGAGGTGTTTGTGTCGCTGTACGAGCAAGGCTATATCTACCGCGGCGACAGAATAATAAATTGGTGCCCGGGCTGTAAGACGGCTATATCCGACGTAGAGGTCGATTACGCGTCGGAGCCGTCACATCTTTGGCACATTAAATACCCGTTCAAGGACGGTAGCGGATATGTTACCGTTGCGACGACACGTCCCGAAACTTTGCTCGGCGATACGGCGGTCGCGGTCAGCCCCAAGGACAAGCGTTACGCCGGCATGGAAGGGAAATTGCTTATACTGCCGCTTGTCGGAAGAGAGATTCCCATAGTTTACGACGATTACGTTGAAGCGGACTTCGGCACGGGTGCGGTCAAGATTACGCCTGCGCACGATCCCAACGACTTCGAAGTGGGGCTTCGTCACAACCTCGAAGTTATATGCGTGATGAACGACGACGGAACGATGAACGAAAAGGCGGGCGCCTACTGCGGCATGCCGCGCGACAAGGCGCGTGCGGCGGTTGTAAAAGACTTGCAGGCGCAGGGCCTCATGGAAAAGATAGAGGACTACACGCACAACGTCGGGCATTGCAGTAGGTGCAAGCAGACGGTCGAGCCGCTCGTGTCCAAGCAGTGGTTTGTCAAAATGACAGAGCTTGCCGCGCCTGCAATCGAGGCGGTCAAGACGGGCAAAATAAAGTTCATACCCAAGCGTTTCGAAAAATCGTATTTCAATTGGATGAATAACATTCGCGATTGGTGCATTTCGCGTCAGCTTTGGTGGGGACATCGCATTCCCGTGTTCTATTGCGACGGTTGCGGAAAAGAGATTGTCAGTAAGACCGATATCGAGGTCTGTCCGCATTGCGGCGGCAAGGTACACCAAGACGAGGACGTTCTCGATACTTGGTTCAGCTCCGCGCTGTGGCCGTTTTCCACAATGGGCTGGCCTGACAAAACCGACGATCTCAAAAAATACTATCCAACCGACCTTCTCGTGACCGCTTACGACATCATCACATTCTGGGTGTCGCGCATGATATTTGCCGGATTGAAGTTCACGGGCGACGTGCCGTTTAAAGACGTTTATATACACGGGCTTGTGCGCGACGAGCAGGGTAGAAAGATGAGTAAATCGCTCGGCAACGGCGTCGATCCCATGGAAGTTATCGAAACGGTGGGCGCGGACGCGTTGAGATTTTCGCTCGTAAACGGCATTGCGAGAGGCGGAGACGTTTGCTTTTCCAACAATGCGTTAACGGCTTACCGCAACTTCATGAACAAGCTGTTTAATGCGGCGAAGTTTGTCATAGGCGCGTGCCAAAACGGTTATGTCAAAAACCCCAAGGCTCTTACCGCCGCCGACGGCTGGGTTATCGGTCGTATAAACGAGCTTATCGCCGCAGTAAATCATTCTATGAACAGATACGACGTTGGGCATGCGGCACAACTTTTGTACGATTTCATTTGGGACGAGTTCTGCGATTGGTACATCGAGTTTGCAAAAGTGCAAATGAAAACGGGCAATGCACAAAACACCGCCGGCATACTGCGCTACGCGCTCGAAGTGCTGTTAAAGCTCGTGCACCCGATTATTCCGTTCATTACGACCGAGATTTACGACAGCTTGCCGGATGCGGAAGGCGAGCTCATGCTCAAAGACTTTCCCAAGAAAAAGCGCGGCGACTATGAGGGCGCGGTCAAGCTCACCGAGCGACTTAAAGACTGCGTGCGCGCTGTGCGCAATCTTAAACAGACCAATTCGGCAGTTGCAAAAACTCCCGAGGTGTTCTGCGACGGCGACGAGGAGCTTTGCGAGCTTATCAAGCAATATTTGCCCACGCTCGCCAAAACCGCCGAGGTCAAGGACGGCACCGCCCAAAACAGCGCGCTCATCGCACTCGACAGAATCAAGATATGTGTTCCGCTTGCCGATACGCAAAAGGAGCGCGACCGCCTCGAAAAAGAGCTTCAAAAATGCAAGTTCGAGCTTGAACTCGCTAAGTCCAAGCTAAACAACGAGGGCTTCCGCAGCAAGGCGCCGCAAAAACTGATTGACGCCGAGCTCGAAAAAGTGGAGCGTTACACGGCGAACATCAAGGTGCTTACCGAAAAACTCGCATAATTATCCATTTAAATTTGCGAAACTGTTTACTTTTGACCGTAAAAATGTTATAATGACACTCTACTCTCAATTTTTATAACGGAGTGAATGTTGGAACAATCCGAAGAGGAATTGCTGAATAAACTTATTGTATTGTTCGTTTTCGACAAAATGGACATTGCACTCGACTACAATACTATAATCAACATCTGCTACACACAAAACGGATGGATGATGCCTTTGTATTGTATGGACGCAATCGATAAGCTTGTCAAATCGAACTTCATACATAAGGTTGACCGCGGGCGCGAAAAGCTGTATTCTATGACGCCCGACGGCAGGGCGTGCCTTGCGAATTTTTATTCGCGCATTCCCGAATCGCTGCGGCAGGAGATAAGCGACTACGTCAAAGCGAACAGAATGTCGTATAAACGCCGTCAGGAATACAAGCATACATATTATAAGAATAAGGACGGCACCTATACGGTGTGGCTACGCGTCGTCGAGCCGTCGTCCACTCTTCTCGATTTGAAGTTCGTAGTTGCCAACAATAGAACGGCGAAGTATATTCACGAGAATTGGGAAAAGAATGCGGCAAGCATATATCTGATGCTACACGACAGGCTCACGGAGTGAAGGAGAGAAATCATGTATACATACAAAACGCAAGGAACTTGTTCGCGTGAGATACAGTTCGATGTGGAAAACAACAAGATTACGGCGGTTAAGTTTATAAACGGCTGCGCGGGCAATACGCAGGGTGTTGCGCGGCTTGCGGTCGGTCGCGACGTGGACGAGGTAATATCGCTGCTCGAAGGTGTTAAGTGCCGCAACGGCACGTCTTGTCCCGATCAGCTTGCCCGTGCATTGAAGGAGTACAAGGCGAACAGCGTAGCCGAAGTGTAATCGATTGATGAACACGAGACGTCTATTGTACATAGCTATATTCACTGCGCTTATCACAGTGGGCGGACTTGTGTCCGTTCCGGTGCCGTTTACACAAGTGCAGCTGTCCTTCCAGACGGTATTCGTGATCATGGCAGGGCTTGTACTCGGCGGACGTGACGGAGCGTTTTCCGTTCTCGTTTATCTTGCAATGGGACTTTTGGGACTGCCGGTATTCACGCAAGGCGGCGGTCTCGGTTACGTAACGATGCCGTCGTTCGGTTATTTGATAGGCTTCCCGATAGGCGCTTTTGTCGCCGGCGCTTTGCGCTACAAGCTCAAAACCTCTGTGCGCGGCAAGGTGTTTTTGTGCGCGCTCGTCGGAATGATACCCGTGTACATTTTCGGCGTAACCTATCAAGTGCTTATTCTGTATTATTATACGGGAAGTGCCTGGGCGGCCGCAATAGGCTCTGTCGCCGGAGTAGCCATTTTGATGCTCAAAGACGCAGTGCTTTTGGGATGTGCGTCGTCGCTGTACCCGTCGATAAATAGGGCGATGCCGCACGTCACGCACGATAGGCTCGTCCGTCGTACCGAAAAACATTCGAGCAAGCAATAAAAACCGTATTTTAATCAAGCCCGACGCGTATTCGGGCTTTTTTGTTAAAAATAAATTAGGTATTATACTAAGAAGCAAGCCTCTTCCTCGCGTGCATTGTACGCTTTTTCCGCTTGCCTTGCAACCGGATATCATACCTAATTTGTTCTCGTCGCAAATTTGCCATTGCAAGCAAGCAAATTTACTCCTCGAATCAATAGTCAAATTATACAAAATCGTCGGTCGATATTTATGCAAAATTACATTGCTATCTTAATCGAAAGGGTGTATAATATTTAAAACCCACATAGTAATAAGGAGAAAATTATGGCAAGTTTGTCTTTGCAGCACATCTACAAGATTTACTCGGGCGGCGTTCGCGCTGTCAGTGATTTCAACCTCGAAATCGACGACAAAGAATTCATCGTTTTCGTCGGTCCGTCGGGTTGCGGTAAATCCACTACGCTTCGTATGATTGCCGGCTTGGAGGATATATCTTCCGGTGCGCTTTATATCGACGATAGGCTCGTAAACGACGTAGAACCGAAGGATCGCGATATCGCGATGGTTTTCCAAAACTACGCGCTTTATCCGCACATGACGGTGTACGACAACATGGCTTTCGGATTGAGACTTCGCCATGTTCCCGCAAAGGTCATAGACGAGAAAGTTCAAGAGGCGGCGAGCATACTCGGCATACAACATCTTTTGAACCGCAGACCCAAGGCTTTGTCGGGCGGTCAGCGTCAGCGTGTCGCGCTCGGTCGTGCTATCGTTCGCGAACCCAAGGTATTCCTTTTGGACGAGCCGCTTTCTAACCTCGACGCAAAACTGCGCGTTCAGATGCGTACCGAGATCACAAAGATTCACCACCGTCTTGCCACGACGTTCATTTACGTCACGCACGACCAGACCGAGGCTATGACGATGGGTACGCGTATCGTCGTCATGAAAGACGGTATCGTGCAACAGGTAGACACGCCCACCACTCTTTACGACAACCCCGCAAACTTGTTTGTCGCGTGCTTCCTCGGCTCGCCGCAAATGAACATATTCAAATCCAAGCTCGTTGAAGAGAACGGCGAGTTGTACGCACTCATCGGCGAAACCAACAAGGTCATGATCCCCAAAGCGCGTGCAAAACGTATCATCGACAACAGCATTGTCGGCAGTGACGTGCTTTTGGGTATCCGTCCCGAGGACGTACATTACGAACAAGCGCTCATCGACGCGCATCCCGAATCGGTTATCGACGCGACGATCGACGTTATCGAAAATCTCGGTAACGAAACCATTTTGTATCTCAACGTAGAGGGAAAAGACGACTATACGATTGCGCGCGTCAATTCGCGCTACTCGTTCGAGCAGGGCGATCAGGTCAAGATGTATCTTGCGACTGACCACGCGCATCTTTTCGATCCCACAACCGAGTTCACGCTCATGGGCGTACCCGACTACAACCTCATCCCTGCGCAAGCGGTTGCTACCGACGGATCGCTTTCCGTCGTGTTCGGCGATACCCGTATCGATCTTCCCGAATCTGTTTTGACAAAGATTACAGACAAGAGCGTTATCAACAATCAAGTTGTGCTCGGCATACCTCCTGCGGCGCTTAAAGCAGAGGGCGGAGAGGGCGACGCGGTCATCGAAGGCGTTGCGGAATTCTTCGACAATTATCCGCGCTTCAAAGCGGTTTACGCTACCGTATCCGGCATGAAGAACTATCTCATCATGTCGTATCCGCTCGACGCACCGTTCCACGGCGGCGAGAAAGTCAAAGCGTATGTCGATCCGACAAAGATTCAATTGTTCAATGCCGACGGCGAGCGCCTCGTTGCCGACACCGATGTCGGAAGCAACACGACGACCGGCGCTATCACCGACACGAACGGAACGTTGGCGTACAGATTTACCGCCGAAAACGGTTCCAAGAATAAGCTCGCATTCGACAACTACACCATCGAATCAGACGAGAGCGGCGTCAAACAGACAAAAATCAAATTCGACGATTTGCAGACTGCCGCGGAAGGCACGCCTATGTATATTCTTCCGCACGGCATGGCTATCGACAAGGAATCGCTCGCACAAACGCCCAAGATGGTGCTTAGCGGCATTATCAAACATCTCGACGAGTACCGCAAGGACGCGATAATCACCGTCGAGGTAGCAGGTATCAACGGTGACTTGACGGCAATCGTCCGCAACTTCTCCGGATATAACACCGGCGACAAAATCAAACTCGCGGTCAATCCTCATGCGATTGTCATCGGTGAATACGAAAGCGTTGCGCAGGCGGTCAAGAGCGAGGCGGCGCAAAGCGAAGGCGAGGCGCGCATGAAGGAGCTTGTAGCGGCGCGTCAAAAAGAGAAGGAGCTCGAAGAAGCCGCAAAACGCCCCGTGAAGCCGGCAAAAGAGCAAGCGGCTACTACCGTAAAGGCGCCCGCGGCTAAAAAGACCGCAGCGAAAAAACCTGCCGCAAAGCCGGCTGTGAAGCGCCCGACCGCAAAAAAGAAATAATAACAAAAAAGAAATAATAAAGTGAAATAAATAAAACTGCCCCGATTATTCGAGGCAGTTTTTTCATGCAATCACATGTTAATAATTTATTTCTTTTTAAGCTCGTAGCCGGTCTTGCTGTCGAGAACGGTGTAGCCAAGCTCGTCGAGCTTTGTCCTGAGAGCGTCCGAGGTCGCCCAGTCCTTGTTCTGTCTTGCGGCAAACCGCTCTTCTGCGATTTTTTTCACGTCATCGGGAATGGCTTGATCGTCATGCGCATTCGGCTGTTCGGGGGCGAGGTGAAGATCAAGGCCCAAAATATCGTTCAATTGCTCGGCGGCGTCGTAAATCTGCCTGCATGCCGGGAGCTTTGCCATCGTCCAAAGCTCGCCGAGCGCGAGAGGAAAGTTAAGATCGTCATACACTGCGGCAATCACCGCGGCTTTTTGATTTTCGACCTTCTGCGCAGTTTCCGAATCCGCGGATTTCGCAGCCTTGCATGCGGAAATAGCCGAACGCAAGCGGTTATAAGCGGTAGCCGCACTCGACAATCCGTCAAACGTGAAGTTGAGCTTGTTGCGGTAGTGCGTGTTCATGCAAAAGTAACGGAAGGCGAGCGGCGAGTAGCCCTTTGCGATGAGATCGTCGATAGTGTATACATTGCCGAGCGACTTACTCATTTTGCCGCCGTCGACGAGCATAAATTCGCCGTGCATCCACAGATTGACTACTTGATGTCCTTCGAGCGATTCTGATTGCGCAATCTCGTTTTCGTGATGAATGGGAATATGATCGACTCCGCCCGTGTGTATGTCGAAACGTTCGCCCAAGAACTTTTTGCTCATGGTCGAGCATTCGATATGCCAACCCGGGTAGCCCATGCCCCAGGGCGAAGCCCATTGCATTATGTGGTTCTTTTCTGCTTTTTTCCAAAGCGCGAAGTCGGCGGGATGACGTTTTTGCGTGTTTATCGCCACGCGCGCTCCGGCAAGCGCGTCCTCTATATTGCAACGCGACAGCTTGCCGTAGCCGTCGAACTTGGAAATATCGAAGTAAATTCCATCGTCCGTTTCGTAGCCGTAGCCCAGCTCGCACAACTTTTGAACGAACTCTATCATTTCATCGATGTTGTCGGTGGCTTTGGCTATGATTTCAGGCGTGAGAATGTTAAGACGGGCGAGGTCTTTGAAGAAAACCTCCGAATAGAACGCGGCAATCTCCTCGGGCGATTTGTTTTGTTTCTTGGCGGCGGACTGCATTTTGTCCTCGCCGTCGTCGCCGTCGGACATCAAATGCCCGACGTCTGTTATGTTCATAACAGATTTGGTAATATAGCCGGCATGTTTGAGCGTGCGGCGCAGCTCATCCATAAACACATACGTCCGAAGATTGCCGATGTGCGCATAGTTGTAAACGGTAGGACCGCATGAATATGTGGTGACGTATGGCGGCGCGATCGGCTCAAACTGTTCTTTTTTTCGCGTTAGCGTATTGTAAAACTGCAATTTTTTCATTTCTGCTCCGTGCCTTTGTCAGTTTTGTCGTTTTTGTTATCCGTTTTTTTGACGGACGCTTGCATTTCGGTAATCTTATTTTCAAGTTCCGCAACCTTCGCGGAAAGAGCCGCGATATCGTCCTCTACGGGATCCGGAACAGCTTGATTGAGGATGTCCGTGCAAACGTCGTCTACGCGTTTTCCGGCTATGCGCACTATGCGTCCCGGAACGCCCACGACGGTGGCGTTTGGCGGAACTTCGTTGAGAACAATCGAGCCGGCTCCGATCTTTGCTCCGTTTCCGACCGTGAACGGTCCCAAAACCTTTGCACCGGAGCAAATCATTACGTTATCTCCGATGGTGGGGTGGCGCTTGCCCTTGTCTTTACCTGTGCCGCCGAGAGTCACGCCCTGGTAAATTATTACGTTGTTTCCGACGACAGCGGTTTCGCCTATAACTACGCCGGATCCGTGATCTATAAACACTCCGTGTCCGATCGTTGCGCCGGGATGAATCTCTATGCCCGTAAAAAAGCGGGTGAGAGAGGAGAGTATTCGCGCCAAAAGAAAGTATCTGTGCACGTGCAGGAAGTGAAAAAACCTGTACATCAAAAGCGCATGAAAGCCGCTCGAACACAAAGCCGCTTCGAACTTGTTTCTTGTCGCCGGATCGTACTTCATGACTGCGTTCAGATCGCGCTTGATTGCAGTAAAGGCATATACGGATTTCATGTTTGCTCCGTTAATTATATTGGAAAATAAAACGCCGCACGCGACCGAATCGGTATGCGGGCAGGCGTTTGCAAAACGAATGAACTTGGCGGTTATTCAACGCCGTTGAGAAATTCGATGGCGGCGTCGAGCTTTTTCTCGCCCTTTTGCGCCTCTTTCTCATTGAGTTTAAGCTGTTCTGTAACAGATTCGTCGAGCTCTTTAATCATGCGGTTGAGCTCTGCCGTGCCCTTATCGGTTATTTTATAATGTATGGAACGCATGTCACGGTCGCCGCGCTGTTTTTCTATCAATCCTTCGGCGATCATATTGCGCGCAAGAATGGTGAGATTCGGTTTTGCAATACAAAGCTCGTTCACTAGCTCTTTGGGGGAGAGTACATCATTGCGAACGAGATAGAGAAGACGCATTTTTTGGGAAATAATAGCTCCGTTATCGCAATTTTTACACAGCTTTCTTGTGGTAACATTTATTGCAAGTATTTGTTCGGCAAGCATAAAAATCTCCTTTGAAATGTTTACTATGTAAATCGATTCTATCATATTATATGATGAATTGTCAATTGATTTCACGGCATTTTCATCATTATGCGCGGTGGGTGATTGTAAGCTCATCCGTGTTAATTTTGGGCATTTTCAAATCGCATTTTGCTGTCGCTCGCCATGTTCGACTGTTAGCAATGTTGACGTTAGACTGCTAAAAAATTCAGATTTTACCTTAATAGTTATTGACAAAACTTCGGGTTTATAGTATTATATGGTAGTAATATTGTTTATAGAGGTGGTTTATGGCCATTTCGGACGAAGTCATTGAGCTTGCACCGGTCAAAAAAACTAAAAAGACGTTCATCATCATGTTCGTGGCTATGGGCATATTGCTTGCGCTTGCCGCCACGTTTTTGGTGATGTATCTTATCAAGCCCAGTGTAGAGGAAGATAAGTCGGTCGTCAAAGGTGTTACCGTATCGAGTACGGAGCTTTTTACTGTCGTGGAGAACGGCAAGGAAGTCAAGTATGCGTCGATAGGTCACGAGTATACCATTTACGCCAATATAACGGTCGAAAACGGCGCAAGCCCCAACATTCAATGGGAAGTGTCGCCGCGTGAAGCGCTTAAAGAGGTCGATCGTAACGAGGGCGAGGGTGCATATTTCAAATTCATACCAAACCCGGGATTTCACGACCAAGCCGTTACTATCAAGGCGAGATCGCAGTCCAAAGTCGACAAATACGAAACCGTCGAGTTTAAGGTAGTCAACCAAGGCGCCGAGCACATCGATATCAGGTACTACTATCCGCAAGGCGAAACAAGCAATCGCGTCAACGTTACGGGCAGCACTATCACGTTGCCGCACTATTCGACGGTCAGCAACAATAAGACGTTCATAATGATGTTTGACCAATACGGTAGGCTCGATCCGGCATCGCCTGCGAACAACAAAGTGTACGCTCCCATATCGGTTATCGACGTGGACGGCGTTATGTCCAATGTAGTCTCCGTAGCGTCGAGCAATAGTGAAGTCGTGGATGCGTACAGTGCAACGCATAACGCGTTCTATTTCCGCGCGAAAAAGCCGGGCAAAGCTACGATTACGATAACGGCGAATACGCACAACCCCGATTACGACAATTACGAAAAGACGATTGACGTTGTCGTTAAAAGCAACGAGGATCTCGGCTTCATCGAAGATATATATTTCTTTAATAAAGCGGTTGTCGATGCCGATTTCATAAACAGCATTCTCGATACCACGCGCAATAGCATTGACAGAGATAAGCTCAACAAGCTTATCGATGCGGACAGCACGCTTGAAATGAATCCGCAAAATATCACGATGCCTGTCGTCGGCAACCGTGTGTCTTATGACAATATATTCTCGCACATACTCATCGCGCCGTTAGGCATTCAGTGCGAGATAGGCGACAAGACGGTGACGATGAAGAGCGATTGGTACAAGAAGATCGATGTCGTCCCGTCAAACACGGCAATTCTCGACGTAAATACCGACAATACAACGGGTAACGTAGGGCTGCATTCCAAGGCACTTGCCAACTCGTCGGATAAGAACACCAAATGCACATTGACATTTACCGATAAAACGGCAGGAAGCATAAAAGCAAGCCGTAGTGTAAATGTGGATATTGTAGCTCAAACATCCGGAATAGAAATAACCGCAACCGTCGGCGAAGGCACATCTGCTAAGTCGTATGAGGACGGCGAGGCCATAGCGCTGGGATCCAACGGCACCGCAAATCTCACCGTTACATACGCTTTGAAAATGCCGGGAAATACCGACGTGGATAAGTTGTTCGACAATGGTTTTGTCACCACGAAATACAAGCTCGGCTTTAATCCGCAAGAGCTCGATGTAGTGGCCGCAAGTGCGTCCTCTGTCAAGCTTGAAAACGGCGTCGTCCTAGACCTTAAAGCTATGACGTTTACACGCAAAGGCGCGGAAACGTCGTCGATTGTCGATTTTGTCGGAACTACTAATTTCAAAGTGACCGTCAAAGCACAGCAGAGCGGCAACTATACTCTTAAATATACGAAAATCGGAACGTCGATTTCGGGCGACGAGAGTGATGACGGAATTGACAGTCTTAACCGCACGATAGAAAAGACGGTTACGTTTACCGTAACTCAAAAAGCCAAAAAAGCGTTCTTTATCGGAGATGAAGACGCTAAGGCATTGGTTACGCGCAACGGCGCTCTTGCGGGCAAATTCGTCAACACCTCCGGTGAGAGACGCGATACCGCAAACGCTTACATTCAAAATCAAAAGAGCGGTACAACGTTCGACTCCGATAAATTGTTCGATATCGAAGACTTGGTCGATACCGACGTAAACAGAAGCGAGTGCACCGTTTCGTGGAGAGCGCCGGAGCATGACGAAAATGTGTTAAGCATCGGCAAAAACGGTACAATAACGTTTGCCGGTCGTGCTTCAAGCGACAAAGCACTCGTATTGAAGATAGATGTTTATGATATAGAGCATAATCTTATACAAACGCTCACATTGGACGTGTACTTGATTGATGCTGTTGATTCGTTTGTAGAAATAGACGATATGGAGACAGTGTTCAACAAAAATCTCACAGTCGACGCGAGCAAGGATATTTATCCGTACATACAGTTCAACCGTTCGCTCATCAAAATAACTCGCAAACTCATCACCGTCGGCGAGAATTACAGACCTGCAAACGTCAAGCTGTATTTCGGCGACGAAGAGCTTACCCCGAATTCCGTCGGCAACGGCATTTATTCCTTCTCTCATGAAGGGCAGTTGCTTTACGAATTCGACATGTCGGGCACTACGTGTGCGCTCACCGCAAAAGTCGATATTTATAATTACAGCTTGGTACACAATGCCGATTTCGGCAACGTGCGTCTTGTATTCTTGCTTTCGGACGACGAGTATTATGTCGGCGCATTGCCTTACGGCACGCTCAAATGCAAATTTATCCGTCAGGCCGACGGCGTAGCGTTGTTTACCGACAGCAGATACTCGGAAGCTATCGGGAAGAACGAAGAGCAAAGCGAGTTTGTCGGCACTATCGATCAAGGCGCAGAAGTCAAAATATACGTTTCGTCAACAGTCAATGTCGAAAGCAGCGAACAGCCGATAGTTGTTCGCACCAAGGGCGAGATTGCGCCTGTCGAGAATGCGTTTATCGTCCTCAAAAGCGAGTATAACTTCCCCGAATTGAGCGTCAGCGACGCGAAAGACGTCGAGATTAGTGACGGCACGCCTTATTACAGGCTTTCGTTCAAAGCGCCTACCGTCGGCGATTCGGGCAAGGAACTGTTGACGTTTGCCGTGCGCACAAGCACGCGCTCGGTTGAATCGAGCTATCGTTTGACCGTTCTGCACCAGGCGCGCGCAATTTCCGCAATCGAGCTTTACGGCGACAGCGATTACTCTACGCCGCTTGTCAGCACCGATCCGTTCACGTTCGGCGAGTACATCAGCAACAAATCTGATCTCGATAGATTCGAACGCAATCTGTACGTCAAAGTCAAGTACGTCACATATGAGCCGGGCTTAATGTATTACGAGAGCGCGATTTTGACGTTGCCTTCGTATTTAACCGCAAGCGGTGATAATATTACGAAGGACGCCGACAGCGCGGATAAATACATATTGACTCCGTCCGGCAGTGCCGATTCGGTAGGCGAAGAAGGTGCGAAATTTGTTTGCAAACTCACTCTTGCAAAAGATGCCGCAGAGCATTCGTCCGATACGCTCGCTGTGGCGCAGGCGAACAGCGTGGCAGGTAGCGATAAGATAGAAGTCAGACAGAGCGTTGCAGTCGGAGCTGGACTTGCCGGCATCAAGGTCACATATGATGACGGACAGGAAAAGACATGCACTCTTACGACAGCCGCCGCCACAACGATAAACTATACGTTCACGCTCAAAAATCTTAGCGATAAAAAGCAGCTTGTATTGGCGCTTGCGTTTGACAGCTTGGCTACCGACTATCCGAATCTTCATTTCGACAATTCGGCGGCTAATTTCGGAGTCAGCTATCCGAGTGACGTAGACGGGCTTACTGTGCTGTCGAGCATCAACGCCCGGCAATCGCCGTCGCTCACTATTGCGATTGCGGATACGGTAAAATTGATGAACAATTATCAATTTACCGTCACGTTTAAAGATACTTCTTACAAAACGACGACAAACAATGAGTTTACAATAGTAATCAATATTAACGTCGAAGTCGACATCTACGCGCTCGCTTTCGGTGATAGCGGCAACGAGTACAAAATCACCACCACGGGCGCAAATGAGGGCGAAGTCGGCGAAAAAGAACTGCCGATAAACGTTGTGTACAACGAAGAAAATTATCAGCCCACCGCAAAGCTCATCGCAGATACTAATGTATTGAGCATCGTCAGAAAGACGGCGGAAAGTATTTACACCGAATACAACAATGGCGATATCTATATCAAAAAGAGCGGAGCTACCTATAAGCTCGTCATCAAGAACAGTGTAAGAGGCGGCGAAGACTACCGCAACTTATACGTCAAGCTCAGTTACGGAGATTTAACTGCGCAGTACCGTCAAATCGTAATCGAAACCGACTCGCACAGAATCGAGTTCGCACAAGATAACGACGTCGAGCTTGAACAATCGGCAGGCGTATATACGGCAACCGTCACAGTCGGCGAGCAAAATGAATTCAAGATTGCAGCTGTCGTCAAGAATGAAGGCTCGGGCAAAATAGTAGACGGCAAGACGATAAGTTATTTGTTCTTTAACGACGATACGTTTACAACCGAAAAAGGACAGAGCGACGGCGTAACGGTAAGCAACAGCGGCGTAATAACAATCAATCCGACAGCCGCTACCGGAGTTATCTACTACGGCATGCGTTACACGGACGTGGGCGGAACGGGCAAAACCGAAACCATCAAGGTCAAGCTCACTTACCGCGTCGCGGTGACCGGCGTCAAGCTTTCCGGCCTTGACAGCAATACCTATAACGAATCGAGCAAGAAGATCACGCTATATGTTTCATACGGCAAGGCTACAACGCTCGATCTTACGAACTACATCACCGCCGAGAATGAACACGCTGTTTCTTTCGGCAATCTCATTGAAAAAACGGTTACGCTTAAAACATCGACCGACGCAAGCAAGCTCGGTGTTTCGAGCTTAACGCTCACTCCGCTTGCGGCAACGGGTGCGGACGGCGTTGCGATTATCGTGACAGCACGCTACGGCAGTACGGAGAAATCCGATACATTCTATGTAGTTATAGTGGAAATCGGCGCGCTCAGCTTTGCGGACGGCAAAAACTCCGGGAAGATCAATATTGTCGATAACGGAACTGCAACTGTATCGCCGACCTATTCCGAATATGTCGGTCTTGTTGCTACCTATACTCTCGAAGCCGACAAGAGCGGCTTGACAATCGTGGGCGATAAAGACAAGACCGTCAGTGTCACAACACGTGCGACTACAAGTGTGGGCGTTTACGTACTGACCGCAAAGGTAACGTATACGCTTGCTTTGGGATCGAGCTTGACGCTTGCGGAGTCTATCGTAAAGACCGCAACATTTACGCTCACGGTAGAAGTATTGTACACCCCCGAGTTCACGTTCACATGTGACGGCAACGAGATTAACGAGTATGACAATACCGATACTACAAAGCATGCGGTCAAAACCGATAAGCCTTATCAAATCGTTATCGGCAACGCTACGCACGGTGATTCTTCCGCAAGCTACCGACTTACAGAAAACGGCATTATCAAATCGGCAGTCTTCTCGGGCGACACTGCGACAGTGACGCTCAACGAAAGCGCGAGCGGCGAGTTCAAAGTCAAAGTCATCGCGACAGTTTACGGCCAAGAGTTTTCGAGCGAGCACACGTACTATTTCATGTACGGCACGGATGCGACCGCGGCTCTTTCGGTATCGTCGGACGGTTCGCAGTATGACAATATCGAAAAGAACACGCAAACCTATGCAATCGACTTCACAGAAACGCCTAAAAAATTCAAGTACGAAATAAGCGGCATAGACACCGCAAACGTACCCAAAGCGAACGTAAATATCGTAGTCAACGGCGATGTCGAAGTTTCGGAAGTTCAAGGCGGAACAGGCTCGTACTACGTGATTATCACCGCCAAAAAACCGACGACGCTGTTTGTCGGCGGCTCGGTCAAGGTGGGCAACATCACGATTTACACCGAACAGTTCAGTTTAAGTCTTACTGCGACTACGCCAACGTTCGGGCTTACAGTCGATAATACTACTATCGCCACAGGCGGAAGCAAGATAGGCGATGCCGAGGCTAATTCGGCGTTTAATATCACTCAAAGCGAGGGCGGCTTCATCAACTCCTACACCGTAACTTACACGGCGGTGAGAGGCGGTGAGTACGTCGATATCGCTCACACAAGCGGACAGACAAACGCCGTTGTTACCGCAAAGAACAGCATCACGTCCGATAAGACGGTCATAATCCGCGCTACCGTAACCGTTAACAACGGTGTTTATAACGACGACGAGTACATATTCGACAAAGAACTTACCGTCAAGGGATACGCCGTTCCTACGATTGACTTCCATGAGTCCTCGATAGAGCTTGCCGTCGGAGGCAGCAAGAAGTTTACTTCCTCAGACTATGCGATAACCGACGGATATAATGCCCAAGTCGATGTTGAGTTCGAAGTAGTAAGCGCAGGACTTACGCTCGCAAGCGGCACCGATTACACGTTCGAAAACAACACTCTTACAATCCTTGCAACCGACAAAACGAAAGCCGGCGGCAAGATTACAGTCAAGGCTGTTGCAACGGTCAAGAGCGCTTTGCACAAGGACACGACGGCGGAAGCGACTATCGACGTTGTCATCACTCCGCAGACGAAAGCTGTGGCAGGCGCGTACATTTCGAACGCCGTAGGCACATACGATATCAGCTCTGCGATTACGCTGTACACGGCGACCGGCACAGGCTTTGTAACCGAAACGGATGCGAAAAACATTACGATAGAGTCCGTCGAGCTTAAAGATCCGTCCGACAAAGCTATTGCCGAGATAAGTGGAAAATATCTCACGCTCACAAGCAACGTGACGGAGAGCGGCAAGACAATAGCGCTCGAAGTTACAGTACTCATCCGTTCCGGCGCATATCAAGGCAAAACGATAAAAGGCGAAACCTCGGTTGCCGTCAGACTCCCCGAAGTTACCGCGCAATCGGTAGCGTGGAGCAACGGCGCGTATTCGCAATTATCGATCGGCAAAGACATGTTCACGATCGAAGAACTCACGGACGAGATTACCGTAACATCGATAGACGTTGCAACGGTAAGCGAAAGCTATGCCGATTTGATTGTGGTAAACAACAATAACACGGCTACGCCCAAGATATTGGTTGATAAAACGGCAAACCTTTCGGTTGGAGATGACGGCTTGCCGCGCAGCGATATCAATCTTGCCTACACTGTCACGCTTTCCAACGGACATAAGTATTACGGCACGTCGGCACTTACGATTGAGGCCGTGCGCGTGGACGTCGACGTGGTTGTCGAAGGGAATACCGTAACAAGCGGCATAACAAGAAAATCCGGCGACTCGTTCATCGCGAGCTTCGCTACACGCGTCAATAGCGCTGAGCAAGCGTCCGATACCTTCGCGGTTAAGGTCAATTCTGTCACGATCACCGAAAGCGGCAGTGCGGAGAGCGACGCTTTGTCGGCATTGCAAGGCGACAGCAATATTATGTTCATCGCTTCCGACGTTAGTAGCGAAAAGACGCTTAACGTCACGGTGTCGGTATCGGTTGGCGGTCAAACGGCGTCAGTCGTGTTTACCGTAACGATAAAAGCAGTCGAAACGTCCGCAGCTTATGCTGTCGAAGGTGCTACCGAATTTGTAGACATCGCGGTAGGCGAAACCAAAGAGGTTTCGTCCAAGTGGAAGGCCAACTCAACTACGCAATACAAGTACGGTTATTCGGTGACCGTTACCGCGCCCGATACGCTTTCCGATTATTTCGAGTCGTTCGCTCTCCATACAATTGAAAGCGGAAACGCAATCGCTACCGCAACACTCGGTGCGGCAAGCGAAGATTTGTACTTCGAAACATCGAACAACAGACAGCATACGCACAACAGTATTGTAAATGAGTTCTATTTGAAGTTTAAGCTCAATACTGAAAGTGCGCTCGAACGCTTCGACGTTATCGTCGATTACAGAGTTTACAGCGGCAGACAGTCGTACAGCGGTGTGCAAACCGTGACGGTCAAGTACACATTCAGAGTTGTCGGCAAAGTAACGGTTATGTTAGAGGCCAACGGCGGATCTCTGCCCGAAGAATCCGACTCGATTGAAGTCGATTATAAGGGAGAGTATAAAGGACTTCCCACGCCTACGCGAGGCGGTTACGAATTCGACGGTTGGTACTTGACTGCCGCGCTCGCTGCGGAAGGTAAGATTATTTACGTAGAGAGCGGACCGGATAACACGAAAGTTACCAAAGCGTACACGCACACCGTCTATGCCAAATGGAATGCAAGACATTACACCATAGAGCTCAACAATAATGCAGGAGACGAATCTGTGGAGGGCGGTGTAAAGTCGATTTCCGTGACATTCGGTGAGACATACTCCGGCTTGCCCACGTCGCTTACGAGAGAAGGATATACCTTCGACGGTTGGTACACAGGCATGAACGATGGTGTAAAAGTGAGCAACGGCGACAGACTCGTTTCCGAGCCGGTGCCCACCGTACTTTACGCGCATTGGACAAAGCTCATGTACACGGTCACTATCAAGGCCGACGGCGGCAGTTTCGGAGGTGCGGATACGCTCGAATTTACCGTCGAATACGGCAAAGTGTTCAATATGGCGGCAATCGTTATACCCACCCAAGAGAACAAGAAGTTTGAAAAGTGGGTGTTCGAAGTTGGCGGAAGCGGCGACGTAGGATCTTCTTTCACAGTCAAAGGCAACACGACAATCAAGGCCATGTGGAAGGATATCGAGTTCACCGTAACGCTAGACAAAAATGCGGGAGAAGATACGGTAGTTGGCATACCGCAGTTGCCATTGACCGTAGGTGCAACGTACAGCAATTTGCCCACGTCGCTCACACGAGAAGGCTATACGTTTGACGGTTGGTACACCGGCAAAAACGACGGCGTAAAAGTGAACAACGGCGACAAGGTAGTGTCCGAGTCGGCTACCATCACGCTGTATGCACACTGGACGAAGCAAGTTTACACTGTGACAATCGACGCTAACGGCGGAACTATCGCAGGTGCGACTACTCTTCAATTTAAAGCCGAATACGGCGAAACGTTCACTGCTCATGAAAATCTTATACCCACCCAAGAGAACAAGAAGTTCGAAAAGTGGGTGTTCGAGGTTGGCGGAAGCGGCGACGTCGTATCTTCTTTCACAGTCAAAGGCAACACGACAATCAAGGCTACTTGGAAAGATATTGAGTACACCGTAACGCTCGACAAGAATGCGGGAGAAGATATTGTAAACGGAATAGGTGAATCGTCACTGACCGTCGGTGCAACATATAGCAATTTGCCCACGTCGCTCACGAGAACAGGCTATACGTTTGTCGGTTGGTACACGGGCGAAAGTGACGGCGTAGAAGTGAACAACGGCGACAAGGTAGTGTCAGAGTCGACTACCATCACGCTGTACGCGCGCTGGACGAAGAATATGTACACAATCACCATAAAGGCCGACGGCGGCACTTTCGGCGATACCGACACGCTCGTATTTACCGTCGAATACGGTAAAACGTTCAATATGTCGGTTATCGTTGTACCCACACAAGACGGGCAAACGTTCGTTAAGTGGGTGTTCGACTCCGAAACCGGCGGCGATGTCGGAGCTTCGTTCACAGTCGAAGGCGACGTTACTATCAAAGCTACGTGGACGGAAGCCGATTAAAGTACAACATAACGTGGCACAGCCGAAAGCGAAGACTAAAATCAGTCGATAAAAAAATCAACAGAGGAATCACTATTATGGGAAAAGTTTACACGGTAGATATTTGCGGCAGAAAGGAAGACCTGCCTGTGCTTCCGTTGCCGGCCGGAATTAACATCGCGTTTTTCAATCTGCACGGCGATGTCGAGCTTACCGAGTATTGCGCGAAAAAGCTCGCAGAGCGCATTCAAAAATACTCGCCCGAAGTGCTAATCACTGCCGAAAGCAAGGGTTTACAGCTCACGCATTGTGTTGCGCGCGAAATGGGACACAAGCACTACGCGGTTGTGCGCAAGAGCAAAAAGCTGTATATGCAAGACGGAATCGAAATCCAAGCCAAAACAATAACCACGGGCGAAGTGCAAAAGCTGTATCTTTCGGCGCATGACGTGGAGCTTATTGAAGGTAAGAAAGTCGCTATTGTCGACGACGTCATCAGCACGGGTGCGGCCAACGCCGCGCTCGAAGCGCTTGTAACGGCGGCAGGCGGCACGGTGGTTTGCCGTGCGTTCGTGCTTGCCGAGGGCGACGCAAAAGATAAAGAGGGAATAGAATACCTTGCGGCTATTCCACTGCTGTAAACGAGTTTTTAAAAATTATTCAAAACAAAACAGCCCGACGTATAATTTCGGGCTGTTTTTCATTGAAAAAAAAATTAGCATTCGCAGTTATCGCAACCGCAATTATTGCATCCGCAAAGCGGTGTGAATTGCTGTTTTGCTTCGTTGATTTTTTGCTCGGTGGCTTGCTCCGTTTGATACATTCCGCGCTTTTGCATAAACTCGAACGCCTTGTATTGATCTGCCGCGGCTTCGTCGAGGTTTTCCTTGATAATATTGCGGAACGGCTCTTCGGACGCTTCGCAAAGCGCGGTGGAGTACAGCTTGACTATTTGCTTCTCGGAGCCGAGAACATCCGAGATGATCTCGTAATCGTCGAGCTCACAGCGTTCGCGCGCCGATTCCGTCGTGTACCATTCGTCGGACGTCGCGGCAATCTCATCGCTCGGATCGTAATCCTCGGTTACAGTATAATCAACCTCATCATTATTCGTCATATTGCTGCGGTAATCTTCGTAACCCGAATCCTCGAACTCTTCCGACGTTTCCGCGTTGTGCGGCATACTGTTTGAGTCGTAGTCTTTGTAATCGCCTTCGAATTCATCGGTGTCGTCGGTTGTCGCCGATTGCTCGGACTGCGGATCGAATTCTTCCGACGTTTCGTAATCGCAGTATTCGAGCTCGTCGGGCGTGGGCGTAAAATCTTCGGCGGGATCAAGGTTTGCTTCGACGATAAAGTCGGACGCGTATTCCTCTGTCGTGGGCGCGTTGTATTCACAGCCGCCGCAATTAGACTTGTTGTTGATATCCATAATTTTCTCCTTTAATTCTTGTCGAGATAGTTTATAAGCGTTTCGTAACGCTGTCTGTGTCCGTTGGCAAGGTTGCCGAGCGCGCAACGAAGGTCCTCGTTGTCAGTTTCGGAAACGTAATTACAGCATTTTTTGTAAGCGAGTTTTTCGCTACGGCAAAGCTCGCTCAATTCGTTAAGGCTTTTTGTGGTCATGGAAATCTCCTTTAATTTGATTGTGAATTTAATATGCGCGGCTTGATTTATTTTTATGCGCGTTGTATAATGTGTACATGGGTAGAATAACGGACATCACAAAGCAGAAGCGCAACAAGACGCGAGTCAATATTTTTATAGACGGCGAGTTTGTCTGCGGTCTGGACGAGGTGGCCGCGGCGGCCGCGCGAATCAAGATAGGCGACGAGATTTCCGCGGACGAATTCAAGGCGCTTGTCAAAAAGAGCGAGCTTAATTCGGCGTTTGAGCGTGCGGTTTCGTACCTGTCGCTGACTCCGCGCGCACGAAAGGAAATAGAGCGGTATTTGTCCGACAAGGGTTACGAGCGCGAAGTCATCCAAGAAACGCTTATAAAGCTCGATTCGTACCATTATATAGACGATTACGGTTACGCGCAAAGCTACATCAAGTCCAAATCCAAAAAGTACGGAAGTTTCAGGCTTGCCGCGGAACTTCGCAAAAAGGGAATTGCGCAAGATTTAATCGACGAGCTTTTGAATGACGGCGGTGATGATAATGCGCTTTCTGTCGCTCAAAAATATTTGAATTCGCACAAATCGGCTGATAAGCAAAAGCTTAAACGGTTTTTGGCAGGCCGCGGTTTTTCATGGGACAGCATTTCGTCCGTCGTATCAAAGCTAAACGATCTCGGTGCGTTTGACAATGACTTTGACGGCGAAGCGTTCGATGACGAGTAAATACACGGAGGGAGTTTATGAAAGGCAAACAAAATGAATTTGTACTGCCGAGCGGTATAACAATCGGTCATGCAGACGACGACTATACGGGCGTTACATGCATACTCGCAGGCGAAGCGGTGGGCGGTGTGTCCGTCCGCGGCGGCGCACCGGGAACGCGCGAAACAGATATGCTTCGTGCGGACAAGTCGCAGGGCTTTGTCAATGCGATAGTGCTTTCGGGTGGCTCGGCTTACGGACTCGAAGCGGCTTGCGGTGTGAGTGACTTTTTGCGCGAGCACGGCATAGGCTTTCCCGTCGGGGATAAAGTCGTTCCGCTTGTTGCGCAAGCGATACTTTTCGATCTCAACACACCGGGCGAATACCACTATCCCGATAAAGCAATGGGATATGCGGCGGCGGAGGCGGCAAAATCGGAAGGCATCAAGTTCGGCTCGGTCGGCGCAGGCAAGGGTGCTACTGTCGGCAAAATTATGGGGCTGTCGCTATCGAGCAAGGGCGGAATAGGCGGCGCCACGTATTTCTTCGGCGACGTGTTTGTGACCGCCATAGTCGCCGTAAACGCGTTAGGCGACGTGTATGAGCGTAAGAGCGGCAAAATAATAGCAGGTGCGCGCACGCCGAGCGGCGAATTTTTGAACACAGTGGAGTGCATCACAAATGGATTTTTCGCTATGCAAATGCAAGCGCAAGCGCGAACGAACACGACGATAGGCTGTGTTATGACAAACGCAATGCTCGATAAGGCGCATGCCAATAAGCTCGCCGAAGTAGCGCACGACGGACTTGCGCTGTCCATTCGTCCCGTGCACACGGACGCAGACGGCGATACGCTTTTTGCGCTGTCCAAGGGCGATAAGACGATAGACTTCAACATTCTCTCTGCGCTCGCTGTCGAGGCGACGGCGCAAGCTATCGAAAACGCGGTAAAATTATGATAGGCATAGATATCGCGAGCGTAGCGCGAATAGAAAAATCAATAAAGAACGACGCATTTATAAGCCGCGTGTTTACGCAGAAAGAACAGGCTTACTGCAACGGAAGACAGCGTCCTGCCGAGAGCTATGCCGGAATATTCTGCGCGAAAGAAGCGGCGGCAAAAGCGATAAAGCGCGGTTTTACGGGCGGACTGAAACCTATCGATATAGAAGTTGATCACGACGATAACGGTGTGCCGCTACTCGTATTTTACGGAAATGCCGGGCAGGTTTTTTCGAAGTTTGACGCCGATGTGTCCATTTCGCATGACGGAGATTATGCGGTTGCGGCGGTAATGCTCCGCCTGAAAAATTAAGTTAAAGCGGTGAAACTATGAAAAGTGTACTCAAAGTAGAACAGATACGCGCGGCGGAAAGAGAGGCAATGCAAAACGGCGTCGAGCAAACGTTTTTACGCATGGACGCCGCGCTTGCGATTGCGGACGGAATAAGTGCTAGGGCGGGCGATAAGTACGCCAAGACCGCGGTGTTTTGCGGCAGCGGCGGTAACGGCGCGGACGGACTTATTGCGGCGAGTAGACTGCATAAGCTCGGGTATGATGTTTGCGCGTATATTGTCGGCGATAAAAACAAGTTCGATAAATCAGCGCTCGCTTTTGCGGAGAATGCCGGCGTGAGAATAGAGTCCGCAGACAAGTATAAAGGCGGCGCTAACATCATTGTGGACGCCATATTCGGAATAGGGCTGAATCGCAATATAGACGGCTTTGCCGCCGAACTAATCGAAAAGCTGAATGCGTCGAAGAATGCGTTTAAGCTCGCTGTGGATATTCCGTCCGGACTTAACGCCGATACGGGCGAAATTATGGGCGTTGCGTTCAAAGCCGATGTAACGCTGTCTTTTTCGTGCTACAAGCTCGGCATGCTTTTCGAAAAAGGTCGGGACGTGTGCGGCAAGATTGTCGTAGACGATATAGGCGTTGTCGCAAAATCGGTTATTCACGTTTTCGACGGAGAGGACTTCGAGCCGTATGTGCGCGAAAAATCGGCGCATAAGGGTACGGCGGGCAGAGTCTATATAATCGGCGGTTGCGGTACCATGATAGGCGCGCCCATTATGGCGGGCGCTTCCGCACATGCCGCGTATTTAAACGGCGCAGGTACTGTAACAGTGTGCTTGCCTGCGATTCACCGCGCGGCGGCGGCGTCCCGTGCCACTATGTCCATGATGAAGTTTTTAAGCGATACTGCGGAAGGTTTTATCAAGTTTGACAAATCCGAGCTGGACGACATAATTAAAAGTGCCGCCGCGATAGATATCGGTATCGGCATGGGCAATAATCCGGATTTGAAACGTATCGTAAAATATATATGCGAAAATTTCGGCGGCACGCTCATAATCGACGCCGACGGCATAAACGCGATAAAAGGAGATTATACTTTTTTAAAATCCGCAAAGGCCAGGATAATAATCACGCCGCACGTCGGGGAATTCGAGCGGCTCACGAATAAAGCCGCGACTGTCGAAAACGCGGCGGCGCTCGCGCGCGAGATAAACGGCATTGTAGTGCTTAAATCGGCAACGACTATCATAACGGACGGTCGGGAAGTGCGGCTCAACGTCGCAGGAACGCCCGCAATGGCAAAGGGCGGCATGGGCGACGTTCTCGGCGGCTGCATAACTGCGCTATCCTGTGCGTACAACCCATTCGACGCGGCGTCCGTTGCGTGCTACCGTAACGGCATGGGCGCGGAACGCGCGGTCAGCTCGTATGCCGAAATGATGTTGTCGCCGCGCGATGTCCTGAATTACGCAGATTACGCCGAGCTTGAAAAATAATGCTAATAAAAAATGACGGGTTGACCGTCATTTTTACAAAGTAATACAGTGATGAAAAATCATACAAAGCCCAGAGATATGAGCGTTGCGCGCTCTACCTTTCGCATGGCCGAGGAATCGATTTCGCCGACGCGCGTTTTGAGCCGTCTTTTATCGAGCGTGCGCATTTGTTCAAGCAACACTACCGAGTCTTTCATGAGCCCGAATTCGCCTGCATGAAGCTCGACGTGTGTGGGGAGCTTTGCTTTGGTTATCCGACTTGTGACAGCGCATACTATAACGGTGGGCGAATACTTATTGCCTACGTCGTTCTGTATAATAAGTACGGGACGCACTCCGCCTTGCTCGGAGCCTATGACGGGGCTTAAATCCGCGTAATATATTTCACCGCGCTTGTATGCCGACACAGCTTTCTCCTTTTGTAAGTTATAAGTTCGCCCAGTCGAGATTGACATCGGCGCACTCGTTGAAACCGTTTTCCCAAACCTCGCTCTGTTCCATTATATGCGAGTCGATAACGTAGCGTTTCAACATTTCGGCGATGAGGATAGGAACGGAAATATTGCGTTTTGCGGCATTGTTTTCGAGAATACTGTTCATTTGCTCGTTCACCTCGATGATATACTTCATGAATTTTCTCCTTATTTTTGTGATTTATACGATTAGTTTGTTTTTTTTGCGGCTTGTTATGTACATAAATCGATAAATTTCGACACCATCCCAAACAAAAAGTCCCCGAACGCAGTTCGAGGACTTACTTGTAAGGTATATACGAAAGGATTTATTTTGCTTCCGCAGGTTTAGCCGCAACGCCGCAGTAGACGGGCGGGGAGACCATGGGAATTCCGTTTGACGCTTGCGTGAGCTGAGATATGATGAGCGACATGGACGAGAATACGTTGCCGCAAAGCATGTTGAAATCGTTTGCGGTGAGCGTGCGCAAAAATTCGCGGAAATCGATGTCTTGACCGACATACTCGTCGTTTAAAACGCGGCGAACCGTGTACACCGATGTGATTTCGAAAACGCCCTCAGGCTCGAAGTCCATTCTGCGAACTACTTCGAATTCGACGTTGGCTCCGTCCTGCTTTTGGAAGAACACCTCGTCTTGCGTTCTGCCGCGGTAGTTGATCTGCGGACGGATTTGAAGCTTGTCGAAAGTGGCTCTGCGCATTGTCATCTGCACATTGGCGTCCTTGAAGAGTTTGGTGAGTTCTATTTTCTCCATATTTTCCTCCGAAGAATATTGCTTTTCTTGATTATATCGCATTTGTGCGCAATTGTCAATCTTTTTTGAACATTTTAAACTCATACTGCTTATCGCACCGCACTTGACAAAAAACGTCATATGATGTATAATCAAATAGTCTATTCATATCCTACAAGGGGAGAACAAATGAAACTGTTTGTGTCTGGACTCGTAAATGTAGAAACTAATTTAAGAATACGCTCTTTTCCGGTGACGTATTATCCTGTCGATTATCCGTTTTTCGGCATAAGCACTTCTGTTTCCGGTGTGGGATACAACGTATCAATGGCGGCAAAAACACTCGGGGACGATGTGGTTTTTTCATCGCTCATCGGCAAGGATTACGAGGGTAAGCGCGCACTTCGCACTCTCGAAAAGAGCGAGATCGCGCGCGATTTTGTGTTTGAGAGCCTCGACGCAACACCCGTATCCGTTATACTCAACGAGCAGGGCGACGGTGGAAGACGCCAGATATATTGCGATTTAAAAGACATTCAAGAAAAAACATTGAATGCCGACAGCGTCAAGGATGCGATTGCCTCGGCAGATATGTGCATTCTTTGCAATACCAATTTCAACCGCGCACTCATTCCGATTGCAAAGCAAATGGGTAAACCAATCGCAACGGACGTGCATGTTTTGAGCGATATTTACGATTCGTTCAATCGCGATTTCATGGAAAATGCCGATATCTTGTTTTTGAGCGACGAGGATCTTCCTTGTTCTCCGCACGACTTTTTGATTTCGCTCAAAAATGCTTATTCGGCAAAAATAATTGTTATCGGCTTGGGAACGGACGGCGCAATCATGTACGAGCGCGCAAACGATAGTATAGTCACGCTCCCTGCCGTCAACATCGGCGGCGTTGTCAATACGGTAGGCGCAGGTGACGCGCTCTTCACCGCGTTCAACCATTACTTTATGCGCGGATACGGCGCAATCGAAGCGCTTAAACGCGCGGAAGTTTTCGCCGCGATCAAGATTCGTTACGACGGCGGCGCAAAGGGATTTGCCACCGAAGAGCAAGTAGACGAGGTTTATCGAAATTACGAGTTCAAATGACAGACCGTGTAATTCTTCACTGCGATCTCAATAATTTTTACGCTTCGGCGGAGTGCATTTCACATAATGAATGGAAAGACGTTCCGCTTGCGGTATGCGGCAACCCCGAGTTACGACACGGGGTTGTTTTGGCTAAAAACGAAATCGCCAAAAAATTAGGCGTAAAGACGGGCGACGTTATTTGGCAGGCCAAACAGAAAGCGCCCGGGCTTATTATTGTTCCGCCCCATTTCGATTTGTACATGGCTTATTCAAAGCAGATGTTCAAGCTGTACAACGACTATACAGATATGGTAGAACCGTTCGGTGCGGATGAGTGCTGGCTGGACGTTACAGGCTCTCAAAAGCTGTTCGGAGACGGAATAACAATCGCGGACAAAATAAGAGAAAGAGTGAAAAAAGAGAGCGGACTCACTTGCTCGGTGGGTGTGAGCTTTAACAAGGTTTTCGCAAAGCTCGGCTCCGATCTGAAAAAACCGGATGCGACCACCGTCATCGACCGAAACAACTTCAAGCGCCTTATTTGGGGACTTGACGCAAACGAAATGCTGTCGGTCGGAAGACGGACTTACGACAGATTACTCAAACTCAATATAAAGACAATAGGCGACCTTGCCCGTGCCGACGAGCAAATGCTCAAAAGCAATTTCGGAATAATCGGCTCTAAAATGAAGGCGTATGCCAATGGTGAGGATAACGAGCCTGTGCGCGAGGCGGTGCTGTCACGCGAGGTAAAGTCGATTGGGCACGGCATGACGGCGGTGCGCGATATAGAGAACATCTCGGACGCTCGCGATTTGATTTACTATTTGAGCGAGAAGGTGGCGGTGCGTATGCGAAAAGCGGGATACAGAGGCTCGCTCGTATCGGTGGGAATGCGCGACAATACGCTTTTTTCGATAGTGCGGCAGCGTCCGCTCATGATGCCAACATATTCGTCAACGGAAATCGCAGAGTGCGCGCTGTCTGTGTTTTCAGATAATTGGAACGGCGATCCCATGCGTACACTGACAGTCGCAGTATCCAAGCTCGAAAAATTCGACGAACCGCGCCAGCTCTCGTTCTTGACGGACAGCGTGCGCAACGACAAGCTCGAAAAGCTGGACGAAGCGATTGATAAAATAACAAACAAGTATGGCAACGTGCTTCACCGCGCGTCGCTCATCGGTAAAGATTTTATCTACGACAAAACGGACGCCGAGGATTTTTTGCCGTTCCAAAGATAGTGCAGTTCAGAAAAAAGGCAAGGTGAGACCGCTTTGCCTTTTTTGTTTTGCTGAGTTCCGTTTGGGAAAAAATAGGGGTGCGGCATGTCTATGTAATTGACAGTGCGCGATTTTTCGTGGTATAATATATGTCAAAGTTTTTAGGTCGATAGGCAATGGATTTTAAGTTACACAGTGCGTATAAACCCACGGGCGATCAGCCTCAGGCGATAGACGAGATAGCAAACGGCATAGAGGACGGGCTTGCGGCGCAGGTTTTGAAGGGCGTTACAGGCAGCGGAAAAACGTTTACCATGGCGAACGTTATCGAGCGCGTACAGCGCCCGACGCTTGTGCTTGCGCACAACAAAACGCTTGCCGCACAGCTTTGCAACGAGTTTCGCGAATTCTTTCCCGAAAACCGTGTGGAGTTTTTCGTGAGCTATTATGATTATTATCAGCCCGAAGCGTATCTGCCGTCCACCGACACGTATATCGAAAAGGACCTCGCGATTAACGACGAGATAGATAAGCTTCGCCATTCTGCTACTTGTTCGCTTCACGAGCGACGCGACACCATCGTCGTGGCGTCCGTTTCGTGCATTTACGGTCTGGGCGCGCCGGAGGAATATTACAGGCTTGCGCTTTCCGTTCGTCCCGGCGACAAGATGTCGCGTGACGCGCTGATCGCTCGGCTTATCGACATCAACTACAAGCGCAACGACCTCGCTCCCGAGCGCACCGACTTCCGCGTGCGCGGCGACACAGTGGACATTTTCCCTGCGAGCATGTCCGAGCACGGCATACGCGTCGAGTTTTTCGGCAACGAGATAGACGGAGTCAGCGAGTTTGATATAGTGTCCGGCAATATAGTGGCGCGACTTGCGCATGCCGCGATATTCCCGGCGAGCCATTACGCCGTAGAGCATTCTACGATGATGAATGCGATAGAACAAATCGAGCGCGATTGCGAAGAGCGCGTCAAATTTTTCACCGACAACCACAAGCTCATTGAAGCGCAGAGGATAGGCGAGCGCGTGCGGTACGACATCGAGATGATGAAAGAAATAGGGTACTGCTCGGGGATAGAAAACTATTCCAGGTATTTCGACGGTCGAAAACCGGGCGAGCCGCCGTTCACTTTGCTCGATTATTTTCCGCGCGATTTCATAATGTTCATTGACGAGAGCCACATGACCATTCCACAGCTCCGCGCAATGTACAACGGTGACAAGGCGAGAAAAACGGCGCTCGTCGATTACGGATTTCGGCTTCCCGCCGCGTTCGACAACCGTCCGCTCAAATTCGACGAGTTCAGAGCGCGCTTGCGTCAAGCCGTGTATGTTTCGGCAACGCCTGCGCCGTACGAGCTCGAACTTACGGGCGGACGCTTTACGCGTCAAGTGATACGCCCCACGGGGCTTGTGGATCCGCCTGTGACTGTGCGCCCCACAAAAGGTCAGATAGACGATCTTTTGACCGAGATAAAGGACACAGTCGAGTCGGGCGGACGCGTGCTCGTGACGACGCTTACAAAGCGCATGTCGGAAAGCCTTGCCGACTATCTCGCGGAGCAGGGTGTCAAGGTCAAGTATCTGCACAGCGACATCGACACTATGGAGCGCGTTACCATAGTAAACAGCTTGCGGCGCGGCGACTATGACGTAGTTGTCGGCATAAACCTCTTGCGCGAGGGTTTGGACATACCCGAGGTCAAGCTCGTCGCAATACTCGACGCCGACAAAGAGGGATTCTTGCGTTCGGAAACGTCGCTCATTCAAACGATAGGGCGCGCGGCGCGAAACAGCGAGAGCAGGGTTATCATGTACGGCGACACGGTCACGAGATCAATGCAAAAGGCGATTGACGAAACCGAGGATCGGCGCAAGGTGCAGACTGAATACAACTTTGAGCACGGCATTACGCCGCGCACTATAATAAAGCCGATAAAGAACACGATTGAAATTACGAGCAAGAACAAGACGGTTGAGTTAAAAGACATCGGCAAAGAGCTCGACAGACTGCGCTCGCTCATGAACTCGGCGAGCAAAGACCTCGATTTCGAATCGGCTATTATGTATCGTGACAAGATCGCGGAACTGCGTGATCTTCAACGCGACATGGCAAAGAAAAACGCAGTGCGCAAAAAGTCCTCGCGCGCAGAATAGTAACGGAGAAAATCATGGAAGGACAAAACAACGAAATAGTAATAAAAGGTGCACGCGCAAACAATCTCAAAAATATAAACCTTACAGTGCCTAAAAACAAGTTCGTAGTGTTTACGGGCGTTTCGGGAAGCGGCAAAACTTCGCTCGCGTTTGACACTATTTTTGCGGAGGGGCAAAGGCGTTACGTCGAGTCGCTCTCGTCGTATGCGCGCATGTTCCTAGGTCAAATGGAAAAGCCGGACGTCGACAGCATCGACGGGCTTTCACCTGCAATATCTATCGACCAAAAAACTACGGGGCGCAATCCGCGTTCAACCGTCGGCACGGTTACTGAGATTTACGATTATATGCGTCTTTTGTTCGCGCGTGTGGGCGACGTTTATTGCTACAACTGCGGTGCGGAAGTGCATCAACAGTCCATCGATGAAATAGTCGATAAGATAATGGCATTGCCGCAGGGTAGCAGGGTGATGATAATTTCGCCCGTCGTGCGCGGAAAAAAGGGCGAGTATTCCAAGCTGTTCGAGGATTTTAAAAAGGCCGGTTACTCGCGCATGCGCGTGGACGGAATCATATATAGCATTGACGAGGAGATTAAGCTCGACAAAAATACAAAGCACGACATATCGGTTGTTGTGGACAGGCTTGTGGTAGAACCCGACATTCAGCACCGCTTGACCGATTCTGTGGAAACGGCAATCAAGCTGTCGGACGGTCTTGTAATAGCGTTTTACGACGATACCGAGCTTTTGTTCAACACCAAATACACGTGCGGAAACTGCGGCATTTCGTTGTCGGAGGTAGAGCCGCGCCTGTTCTCGTTCAACTCGCCCTGGGGGGCATGCCCGACTTGCGGAGGACTCGGATTTTTGACCAAGATAGATCCCGACCTGTTGTTCTTCGGCGACGCGTCGCTTGCCGATCTTTTGGACGGCGGACAAATCGAAGGTCAATCGCATTTCGAGCAATGCTTTGCCGCGCTTGCGAAAAAGTATGATTTCTCGCTCAAAACGCCGTTCAAAAAACTTAAAAAGCAAATTCAAGACATCATTCTGTATGCAACAGACGAGCCGCTCGTAGTCGAGTACACAAAGGGGCTTTACCACCACAGCGAGCGCATCACATACGAGGGAATGATAAACTTTATGGAGCGCCGCCTTGCCGAAACGACGAGCGACGGAGTGCGATGGAGGATAGGCAGGTTTACCAACTCACAGCCCTGTCCCGACTGCGGCGGTAAACGGCTAAAAAAGGAAGCGCTTGCCGTCAAAGTGGGCGACAAGAATATAGACGAGCTGTGCAGTATGCCCGTTAAACAGCTCTATAAGTTTTTTGCAGGACTCACGCTTACCAAGTCGAAAGCGATAATTGCCGAGCGCGTACTCAAAGAAATACGCGCGCGCCTAGAATTTTTGATGAACGTCGGACTCGAATATCTGACGCTTTCTCGTTCAGCACAAACGCTTTCGGGCGGCGAGGCACAGCGCATACGCCTTGCCACGCAAATAGGCTCGGGACTTTCGGGCGTTTTGTACATTCTCGACGAGCCGAGCATAGGGCTTCATCAATGCGACAATCAAAAGCTCATCGGCACGCTTAAACACCTGCGTGATCTCGGCAATACGCTCATAGTCGTTGAGCATGACGAGGACACAATGCGCGCAGCAGACCACATAGTGGATATAGGCGAGGGCGCCGGTATACACGGCGGATCTGTTGTGGCGCAGGGAAGCGTTGACGATATCATAGCGTCCGGCTCGATTACAGGCAAATTTTTGTCGGGCGAGCGCCAAATCAGAATCCCGACCGAGCGAAGATTTTCGGACAGCTACATTACTGTTCGCGGTGCGTCGGAAAACAATCTTCAAAACGTCACGGTCAAGTTTCCGCTCGGCGTGTTCACGGCGGTTACGGGCGTATCCGGCAGCGGTAAATCCTCGCTTGTAAACCAAACGCTTTTCCCTGCGGCGGCAAACAGATTCAATACGGTCAAACAGCGCGTGGGCAAGTGCGACGGCATAGACGGGCTTGAAAAGATCGATAAGGTTATAAACATCGACCAAAGCCCGATAGGAAGAACTCCGCGCTCAAACCCTGCAACTTACACCGGAGCAATGTCGATAATACGCGATCTTTTCGCCGAGCTTCCGGCGGCGAAGGAACGCGGTTACAATTCCGGAAGATTCTCGTTCAACGTTCGCGGCGGCAGATGCGAAAACTGCGAGGGCGACGGAATCATACGTATAGAAATGAACTTCCTGCCGGACGTGTATGTGCCTTGCGACGTGTGCCACGGCAAGAGGTTCAACCGCGAAACTCTGCAAGTCAAATATCGCGACAAGTCCATTGCGGACGTTCTCGACATGACTATCGAAGAAAGCTATGAATTCTTCAAGAACATTCCGTCGCTCAAACGTAAGCTCGGCACGTTGCTTGATGTGGGACTCGGGTACATCAAGCTCGGTCAGCCCGCTACAACGCTTTCTGGCGGCGAAGCGCAACGCGTCAAGCTCGCAACAGAGCTTTCGAAGGTCGCAACAAGCAGTACGCTGTACGTCCTCGACGAGCCGACGACGGGACTTCATTCCGCCGATGTAGAGCGGCTTGTCGACATTCTTTCGCGCCTTGTGGACAGCGGAAACACGGTTATTGTCATCGAGCATAACCTCGACGTAATCAAGTGCGCAGATCATATAATCGATTTGGGGCCTGCCGGCGGCGACGCAGGCGGAAATGTCGTGGCAACAGGCACACCGGAGCAAGTAGCCGAGGTGAAAGAGAGTAAGACGGGCGAATATCTTAAAAGATTGGGAATTCATAAATAGAAAATTACGAATTTGTCGCCGTCCTGCAAATTTACGCCAAGAATATAAATCTTACCGAAAGGCATACTACAAACATCATGTTTGTAGTATTTTTAAAATCTGTAATTACATTTATCGTCGTGTTCTTCGTGATAAGGCTGATGGGTAAAAGGCAGCTCGGGGAAATGCAACCCTTCGAGCTTGTTATCACGCTCATAATTGCGGAAGTGGCGTGTATTCCGATGAACGATCCGTATATTCCCATATATTACGGCTTGATACCCATTTTCACGCTCGCCACTCTGCATATTTTGCTGTCGTTGCTTTCGAGAAAATCGATAAAGGCGCGCAAGATATTGAGTGGTAGCAGTGTGATTGTCATAGATACGTCGGGCATCAATTACCAAAACATGAAAAGAATGAATATGAACGTAGACGATCTTATCGAAGCGGTGCGAACAGCCGGCTACGTCGATTTTTCTCAGATAGCTTACGCCATATTCGAAACCAACGGTAAGCTTTGCGTGGTGGAAAAGGAGCAGGCTCAACAGCAAGAGCAAAGCCGGGACGAGCAATCACAGCAGCCGCAAAAGACTCTGTTGCCGTTGGAGCTTATCGTCGACGGAAAATACCTCGAACAGAACTTATCGCTTTCCGGCACTGATAAATCGGAGATAACGCGCGTTCTCGATGAGAACGGTTTGCGGCTGACCGACATGCTGTACGCCGACGTCCGTCAAGACGGCAACGCGTATTTCTCGCCCAAGCATAAGCCTGCGTTTTGCAGTAAGCTCGCCATAAGCGGAGGTGACAACTGGTGAAAAAGGTGATAGTGATACTCGTCGTGTTCTGCGTCATGCTCGGCGCGATGATAGGTGAAATGGTGTACGTAAACAAGTTCTACAACGGACTGCAATCCGATCTCGAAGCGATTGCGGAGAGCATCGAAATCAACGAGGAAAACGTGCAAAATCCTCAAACGGAAGAACTGTGCGACAAGCTTGTCAAAAAATGGGAAACCGGCAAGCGCACGCTTTTGATGCTTCAAAACCACAACACCGTCCGCAATCTCGACGACAAGATAGTCAGTCTTTCCGCGGTCATTAAGTCCGATAACTATAACGACGCGGTCATTTTCGTAAGATCGGCAATCAATTATATAGACGACGTTTTGCTCGACAGCATACCGTTTTTATCGAACATTCTGTAAAGCGACATCAAACGCTCGGCGTTTTGTAAAAACGATTGATTTTTCCGTGTGATTGTAATATAATATTCGCATGGAGTTTGTCGAGCTTAAAAAACATCTCAAAACTCAAAAGCCTAATGCGTGCTATATGTGTTACGGCGACGACGATTTCTTGGTGGATAGAGCCGTCGCGCTGTTGATAGCGCTCGCCGGCGAGCCTAAGCCGTTCAACTGCGTGGACAAGGAGTTCGAGCGCGGCAGCGAGCTTATCGACGAGCTTATGCAATTGCCGGTGATGAGCGAATACCGCGTAGTAGTTGCAAGGGGCAAGCCCGACATGACGGCGGTATCCGATTATCTCAAAGCGCCGAGCTCTACGTCTGTATTGGTCCTGCCGTTCTACACGCCGCACGACAGTTGGAACAAGGCGTCTGTGCCTGCCGTTCCAAGCGGCGCTACGCCTGTCGATTGCAACAGACTTCCTTTAAATCATGTAGTGCCGTTTGTGACAACGCTTGCCGCGAAAACAAACGCGCAGTTTGATTCTTCCGCAATAAAAACGCTGTACGATAGGTGCGGCGGATATATGACGCGTATAGATTCGGAAACGCAAAAGCTTGCCGTGCTTAAAGCAGGGGGGAGCGTTACCGCCGATGACGTTACGTCGCATGTCAAGGCCGATACGGAGTTTGTGGTGTTCGAGCTTTGCGACAGCATACTCGCAGGGAACTCGGCGCGCGCACTCGACGTTGTTGACGGCATGGCGAAAAACAACGACCTCGTTGCGGCGTTTACTCTCATATACAACAGATTCAGAAAACTATTCGCGGCGGCCGTCGATCCCGACGGACTTTCGGGCCTCGGCGTCAAACCCTATCAAGCGCAAAAGCTCAAAGCGGAAAGCTCGAAGTTTTCCAAGGCGCGACTTAAAAAAATCCTCGACATGCTCGAAAACGCCGATTACGGATATAAAACGGGCGCAACGACGGTGTACGACGCGCTTACTTGTTTCGTCGCGCAAGCGGCATACGGGAGGAATATGTGATAAATATATCGAAAAAGAAGCTACCGTCGGCGGCGATTGCCGTTATCGTGTATGTTAGCTATTGTGCAATGTCGTGGTTTTCGGCGCGCGGCACGATTGCATATTTCGGCGAGCAATACGATTTACCTAATTGGTTTGTAAACGACGTATGGGCGTTTTTTATAGGCGGACTTGTTCCGTTCTTGCTGTTCGAGGTCTTGTGTTCGTTTATATTCCGCACGATGATTGCAAAAACAAACGGCGGCGACGTTCAATCGCTTCGGTACGGACTGAATTATGCGGTGATTGCTGCAAACGTCTTGCTGTTTTTGTTAAAGTTCATTTACATTGCTGTGCCGCTTTATTCAGTCGTAATCGACATTATTATCGATCCTGTCGTCACGATTGCGTTTGTGGCGCTTTATATGTGGTATGCGTTCTATCAAGACTATGTGGAACGCTCTCAGTACAGGCTGGTTTTGACGCAAGTTCTCGGCGCATTTTTGTCGGTTTACGGACTGCTTGCGCTCATCAATATGGTAATTTCGGTCGCATAGCGGAGGCATAGATATGAAAAAATTTATAAAAATTATATCGATATGCCTTTTGTTGGTTATGGCGATGGTTATGTTTTCGGCTTGTTCGGACGCCGGCGCGCCCGAGCATAAAGTAGATCCCAAGTACGCGATTGAAGCGAGCGAGCTTGCCAAAGAGCTCGACGACTTTATTGCAAACGCCAAAGACCGCACGAGCTATACGAAAGCGGAGGGGAATGCCGCACTGTATTTGCAAGCGCGGCTTGTCGATTACGGATATTCGGATGCGGAGCTTCAAGATTTTACCACGACGGAAAACGAAATCGAAGACCTGCAAAGCCAAAATGTTGTTGCGCGTTACAGCTCGAAAGCAGGTGAAGGACAGCGCAAGAACGTGGTGCTCGGCGCGTACTACGACAACCGATACGGCACGGCATATAACGGCGCAGTGACAGTTAAGTCGGAAGGCGCGCTTGCAAACGGCACGGGCGTCGCTACGCTTCTCGGCGTCGCGAAATATCTTCAATCACATAAGCCTCAACTCGACTTCGATGTTATAATCGTGTTCTTCGGCGCGTCGTATGTTGCGGACACCGGCGCCCGTGAGTTTTACAAAAACGGCATGTCGCACGAGGACCGCGTCAACACCGTGCTTATGGTCGAGTTCCAGCGCTTAGGCGGCGACCACTTGTACGCATTTTCCGACGCGCGCGAAACAAAGCGCGAGCCGTTCTTCGACGGAGTGGCAAAGGATAACGGCTTGAACGTTTACAAGCCTACGCAAAAATCGCCGCTCATTACAAATGCGTTTATTTACGACGGAATACCGTACTATCAATGGGCGCAAAGCGGACTGTTCGGCGTTTTCTTCGACGCGAACATCCCCACGCTCAATCTCATCGGCGCAAATTGGGAAACCATTTGCATGAAGGATATCGAATCGAGCAATAACGGGAATATCTCGCTCACCGAAAACGACAATCTTGCAACGCTCAAAAAGACTTATCCGGACTATGCGGCAAAAATGGCGACTGCGGCAACGCTCGTCATACGCTCGATGGAGGCCGAAAAATTTTTGAGCGTGATGACTTACGACCGCGACAACTTCCCGAGCACTGACATTCTTACAAAGTCTTGGATATGGTATATCATCGTAATCGGCGCGCTCGCAGTTGCCGCAATAGCATTGATTGCTATATCGTCACACCTTGCCAAGAAGTATCCAATCTCGGCACCGAAGCCCACTAGGATGAAGATGGCGGTATTCGGCATGGACTACGAGGACAAAAGTTCGGGCGATATATTTATCGATATTAAGGATGTGTCCAGTGGCGACGATATTTTCCCGGGGATTCCAAACAACGAAAAGAGCGCCGATCCGTTTGACGAAATATTCCCCGCGCTGTTTGGCGGCGCTTTCGTTGACAGCGAAAGAAACAACTCAAATGACAAAGCAACCGAAGGCGGCGACGTTTTCGGCGAGGAGCATCGCGCGAACGAAAGCGAAATCGATGACGGTGCGGAACGAATGAAAAAGGAGAGCGACGGTGACAAACCCGAAACGGACGGAGCCGCACAAGAGCCGCAAAAGGAGCAGTCTGCGCCCAAGAATAAAAAGCCGCCGCAAAAGCGAAAAACGACATCGGCCGGAAAATCCGTATCGGCAGGCAAGTCAAACACGACAAAGAAAACGAACTCGGGAAAAAGTGCGGCAAAAGCGGACAAGCCCGAAAGCGACGGTAAGTCGGACAAAGAATAAGAAACTGCAAATAATAAAGCAAGCAAAAAGGCGTTACTCTTCGTAACGCCTTTAATGTTATTGTTATTTAGCTGAACCAACCGCTTATCGTACTGCCCATGTTCTTGAAGAACGAGGTGATTCCGAACTTGTCCATCATGTCGCTCATGACGTGCGCGAAGTTGAACTTGTCGACTGCGAGCCAGCACCAGAACACCACGATTGCAAAAGTGACTACTATGAGGATGAGGATGTTCAACAGGCAGCTTTTAATATTGAGCGGACTGCGCAGCTTTTTCAAACGGTTGCCGGGATCGTTGCTTTCCTTGATCGCTTGTTCAAGCTGGGCCGTGGTCATTTGATCGGGCGAAAGATTGGCAAGCGGAACAGAAGGCGTACCGTTAGCGTTTGCGCCTTGCGCGGGAGCGCCTGCGGGCGGAGTTGCCGCAGCGTTTTTGTCCTTCTTGTTCTTTTTCGATTTGTCTTTTGCCGGCTTCTCGGGTTTCAAGTCTACCGGCTTGTTTTTGTCTTTTTTTGCCATAGATCCCTCTTGTATAGCAATCTAACATATAGTATATAGCATATCGACAAAAAAATCAAGTACTTTTTGAGATTTGTCTGCAATATTTTATAGACTTGTTTGGCTGATAAATGCGCGTCAAACGACAAAATATAAAAAATTACATGAAATTTATGTTTAAAACGATTGAAAACATTAAAACAATAATGTATACTATACATAGGTGTAAAGGCTATGGAGTTTTTTGAGAAGATTTACGATAAAATGGTGGCCAAGCCTTGGGCATGCGCTTTGGACATTGTGCTGACAGCCTTGCTCATTTACGGCTTGATTGTGTTCCTTAAAAAGAACAACGCCAAACGGCTTGTGTTTATCGCGCTCGCACTTATCGCGGTCGGCGTAGTGTTAGCGTCCGAGCTTGTCGGGACGACCGTCGTCGGATCGCTACTTAAATACGCCGTGTTCATCGTAATAATTGTTGCGGTATTCATGTTCCCGGCGGAAGTGCGCAGGGGACTGCTCAAAATTGCGTCGCCGCGCGATACGCACGAGGCGTATTCCGCCGACGAAAACGTTTC
This sequence comes from Clostridiales bacterium, assembly GCA_022508445.1. GTDB lineage: Bacteria > Bacillota > Clostridia > Christensenellales > Pumilibacteraceae > Anaerocaecibacter. Next base: position 94,577 of record JAFLVG010000006.1, read on the forward strand.
AGAAGAGCAACTGCACAACGCCATCAACGATATCGTACGTGCCGCGCAGAACATGTCCAAAAAGAACGTCGGCGCGCTTATCGTTATTTCCACGCAGAATCTCCCCGAGCATATAATCGATTCGGGAACAAAGCTCGACGCGGTTTTGTCCTGCGCCTTGCTCGAAAGTATTTTCAACACCAAAGCGCCGCTTCACGACGGTGCGGTGTTCGTTCGCGGCAATCGAATTGTTGCGGCAGGCTGCTTCTTGCCGCTCTCTCAATCAATTTCAATCGATAAAGAGCTGGGTACGCGCCACCGTGCAGGTATAGGCGTCAGCGAGAACTACAACGTACTTACTATCATCGTTTCGGAAGAAACGGGTGTTATTTCGATAGCCCAAGGCGGAGAGCTTACGCGTTACTTCGATTCACAAATGCTCACCGACAAACTCGAACAAACCTACGGACTGCAAGCGACGCCCGAGTCTACACGCAAGCGCCGTCGCGGAAAGGGAGCGTAATCATGCAAAACAACGGCAAAGAGAATAAGCGCCAAAGCAAATTCGGCGCGGTCATGAAAAATATATTCGTTCACAATATCGGTTGGAAAGTGCTTGCCGTAGTATCCGCCGCGGTGCTTTGGGCGCTTGCTGCCGGACTTTACTGATATGATTGTCGATTTCAACGACGAAATACTTGTGCCTACGGGTGACGTGGGTGATTTCGGCGTAGTCGCGTGCGACCAATTTTCTGCGAATCCCGAATACTGGAACGAGCTTGCGAGCAAATTACCGAGCCGCTCTGCACTCGATCTCATTCTTCCCGAATGTTTTTTGTCGGAGTCGGTTGAGCGCATAGAGCGCATAAAAGCCGCCGCAAAGGATATGGCCGCAAGCAATCGGTTCGACTATTACCGCGGAGCAGTGTATGTGACGCGAAAAACCGCATACGGAAGGACAAGACACGGCATAGTCGCGTCCATAGACCTCAAAGACTATGATTACAAAGCCGGCTCAAAAACGCTAATACGCGCGTCAGAACGCACGATAGAGGAGCGCATACCGCCGCGAGTTAAAATACGCGAAGCGATAGATATCGAGCTTCCGCATATTCTGCTTCTTGTCGACGACCGTGAAGACGTGCTCATGAGCGCATGTCGCGATGCGCAAAAAAGCAAGCTGTACGAGGGTGAGCTTTCGGGCGGAGGCGGACGCATTTCGGGACAGCTAATCACAGAAACAAAACCGCTCGAACAAGCGGTTGATAAAATAATAAACGCGTCAATCGAAAAATTCGGAGATAAACTTTTCGCGCTTGTCGGCGACGGAAATCATTCGCTTGCAACGGCAAAGTTTTGCAGCGTTAATTTTCCTACGCCGCTGAACGGTAGGGCGCTCGTCGAGATTATAAATATTTATGACGAGGGTTTGGTGTTCGAGCCCATACACAGACTCGTGCAAACTTCCGATCCTGTGATGTTTATCGACAGCTTGCGTTCGGCTGTCAAGGGCGACGCAAAGGCCAATCTTTGGACGACCGCTTACGAACAGCCGATAGAAATACAGGTCCCGTCCGACAAGATAGAAGCTATCAATGCCATAGACCGTTTTTGCGAAACGTTTGTCAAGCACTTCGGCGGCTATATCGAATACGTCCACGGCGATGCCGCGTTGAAACGCGAGGGGCATTTGGGCATCGAGATGCGCGGAATCGAAAAAGCGGAGCTGTTCGGTTACGTAGTGAAAAACGGCGTGTTGCCCAAAAAGACGTTTTCGCTCGGCGAGGCGGAAGAAAAGCGCTACTACATCGAAGCGCGTAAGATAAAATAACAAGATTTATTTAAATACAAGTTAAAACTATTCAACTGATTGTAAACAATTATTCGTCGGCGAATATAACTTTATTTTGCCGAGGCGAATATACTATATACGGAGCTACAATAGATGAAAGCGGTAAAGTTCGGCGGAACGTCGATGTCCACAGCGGACAGTATTCTCAGCGTAAAACAAATAATAGAAAGCGATGCCGAGCGGCGGTTCATAGTCGTTTCCGCACCGGGCAAGGCGAACGGCGAGGATAAAGTCACCGATATGCTCGTTGCGGTTGCTGGCGAAAGACCGAATTTGCGCGCCGGAAAGTTCGCACCCGTTTGCGCAAGGTTTGAAAAGATATGCGACGGAGTGGGGCTTGGCGCGTCCTTTCTCAAAGAGGATTTGAGCGCAATCGAAAAAATGCTCCAAGACGCTTCGCGCGACTATATCGTGTCGCGCGGTGAGTATTTGTGCGCGAAGATTCTTGCCGCATTATTGGGATACGAGTTCGTAGACGCCGCAAAGCTCATCAAGTTCAGCGGCAATACTTATGACGACGGTTATACGGAATCGGTCTGCGCGTTGGGTTTGTCGCGCTGTCGGGCGGCGGTTATCCCCGGGTTTTATGGGAGCAACGGCAACGGCGATATCGTCACGTTCTCGCGCGGCGGCTCGGACATAAGCGGAGCTATCGTGGCTCGCGCCGTCGGAGCCGGGTTATACGAGAACTTCACGGACGTGGACGGATTTATGACATGCGATCCGAGGACTGTGCCGCATGCGTCGGTGATAGACATTTTGACTTATAACGAATTGCGCGAGCTCGCGTACATGGGCGCGAATGTTCTGCATCCCGAATCGATTTTCCCTGTGCGCAAGGCGAATATTCCCATCCATATACTTAACACGTTCAATCCGAGCGCTTCCGGCACGAAGATAGTGCCGACGGAGGAATTTTTGAGCGGCAAGTACGAACGCACCAAAAAAATGCCGATAACGGCTATCGCCGGCAGACAGCACTTCTTTTCGCTTCACATCGACAAATCGATGATGAACAGCGAGGTAGGTTTTGTGCGCAGGGTTCTGTCGTGCTTCGAGCGTTTGGGAATTGCGATAGAGCATATTCCAAGCGGCATCGACTCGATGACGGTTGTGTTCTCGGCAGTCGACCAGAAAACGGTAAATGCGCTCATAAAAGCGGTACAAGACGAGGTCAAGCCCGATCACATAAGTCTTACGACCGACGTCGCGCTGATTGCGATAGTAGGTCACGGCATGAAATCACGCCCGGGCACCGCAGCTCGCGCTATCAACAGATTGTCCACTGCCGGAATAAACCTTAGAATGATCGACCAGGGCGCATCGGAAATAAACATAATTCTCGGCGTGTCCGACGATGACTTCGAACGCGCACTCGTAGCGCTCAACGGCGAATTCGAAGTGTAACAGAAATAAGATTAAGACTGCACGCTTGCTTACTTTTATTTTTCAAAAGAAGTAAGTTTTGCTTGACAGGCATATTGCATTATGATATAATTCGATATGAACCGCACGAAAAGGGTTCTAATTTCGGCAATTAAAAAACCGGAAACCCCGACGGCGAATACTAAACGGAGGTTATGCTATGTTTGCTATTATCGAAACGGGCGGTAAGCAGTACCGCGTATGCGTGGGCGACGTTCTCGACGTGGAACGTCTCGACGCAGAAGTGGGCGCAACCGTCAGCTTGAAAGTACTCTTGACAGGCGAGGGCGAGCATATCACCACGGGTGCCGAGGCGGAGAAGAAAGCCGTCAAAGCGACCGTCGTGCGTCAGCTCAAAGCGCCCAAGGTGGTTGTTTTCAAGTATAAGGCAAAAAAGAACGTGCGTAGACGTCAAGGCCATCGCCAGTTCTATACGCGCATCAAGATCGACGAAATCGTATGATAAAGGTCACGCTGTTAAAAGACAGCGGCAAGGTAGTCGGAGTGCGTGCCGAAGGTCACAGCGGACTTGCGGAAAGCGGAAGCGACGTGCTGTGTGCGGCGGTGTCCACTCTTGTTCAAACGGCGTATCTTGCGATTGCCGATATCGTAGGCAAATTCGAGTATGACAGGAACGAAAAAACGGCAATGTTCGGGTTTACCGTTCCGAGCGTCACAGACCGACACGATATAGACGTCATACTCAGAGCAATGTACGTAGGACTCAAAGACTTATCGAGCGGGTATCCGCAAAATCTCAAATTGGAGGAAGCATAAAATGTTTATAAATATTCAGTTGTTTGCTCATAAAAAGGGCGGCGGTTCCACCAAGAACGGCAGAGACAGTAACGCGCAACGCCTCGGCGTTAAGCGTTCTGACGGTCAATTCGTTCTTGCCGGAAATATTCTCATTCGTCAACGCGGCACAAAAGTCCATCCCGGCGAAAACGTCGGGCGCGGCGGTGACGATACATTGTTTGCTCTCGTCGACGGCAAAGTCAAGTTCGAGAACAAAGGCGAACGCAAACAAGTAAGTGTTTACCCGATGGCGTAAAACAAAAAGGGCGATTAAGCCCTTTTTTTGTAACAAGGAATTGTTCGATGTATAGAACCGAAACAAACAGAATAACAGTTGACGCGACAGAGCTGGATGTCAAGGCTACGCTTGAATGCGGCCAGCTTTTCCGTTTTGAAAAAACCGACGACGGGTATACAGTCAAGTCGGGCGGCAACACGTGTGAGATTCGCACTTCGGGGAACTACGTCGTAATCGATACGGCTTATGTGGATTATTTTGTCAATTTTTTCAATCTCGATCGCGATGTAACAAGGGCGAAACGCGAGCTTTCGCGCTTTCCAGAACTGACTGATGCGCTTAACAGTTGCGGCGCATTGCGCATTCTTCACCAGCCGCTATTTGAAACGATAATATCGTTTATTATTTCTGCCAACAATAATATTCCGCGCATCAAATCGATCATAAACAGGCTTTGCGGACTGTTCGGAGACGTGTTCCCCACGCCGCAGCAGATAGCCGAAATGCCGCTTCGTCAGCTCAATGCAATCGGGTGCGGATACCGTTCGCAGTATATTTTGAACAGCGCAACCATTTGCGCAAACACGAATATTCTGGACAGACTCCACGCCGCAGCCACAGCAGATGCGAGCAAGCTACTCATGACGCTTCCGGGCGTCGGGCAAAAAATAGCGGATTGCGTGGCGCTCTTTGCGCTCGGACGACTTGAAGTTTTCCCAATAGACACCTGGATGTTCAAAACACAGAGAATCGGCATGGAGACCGAATCACAGCTCCGCACTCGGCTCATGGAAAAGTACGGAACCTATGCCGGATATGCGCAACAGGTATTGTATTATTACAACGCAATCTTGCGAAAAGGCGTGTAAAATATTTTTAAAGACGTTACGTCGCTTTTAATTTAAAATTGTAAAAGGTCACGCGCACAGAATACTATCGGTGCGCGTTTTACATTGCTGGCATTTTGTTCTACCACCGCGAAAAAGCTCATAAAATGTATCACAATGAGCTTTATAGAACAAACGGCAAAAATATTCGGGAATTCCGCGGAATTCAAGTTCCAAGCGGTGCTGTTCGGGCGCGACGCATTCTATATCGAAAGTGCGCGTGCTATCAAAATAGACGAAACAGAAATGATATTCAAAGCGCCGCGCGCGCTCATTTACGTTTGCGGTGAAAACCTTACGGTCAAAGAGCTTACCGACGATTATGCGGCGATAACGGGTAGAATAAAGAGCTTCACGGTGGACGATCTATGACGGCACAAAAGCATAATGCAGTCGGCGAAAATTCAAGGGCCGTACGCGACAAAAAGGCTGAAAAAGAGAACCGTAAAAAAATCGCCGTCGACAAGGCGGAATCGCGCAAAAAAGAAAAAGCCGCCGAACGCGAAAAAAAGTCGCGCGAGACGGCGGCGAGAAAAGCGGCGCACAAAATCGAACGCGAAAAGAGGAAGAACGAGCGTCTTGCGCTTAACAAGGCTCGCCAATCCGAGCGTGAAAAAATAAGAAAGATAAAAGCCGAGCGTGCCGAGAAACGTCTTAAAAAACGGCTCGCGTTTTATGCGAAAATCAAGTCGCGGCTTAAAAACCGCAAAGGCGGATTCGATTACGACAACTTCGGAGTTTTGCCGCGCGTCGAGCTTATAGTGAGCGGCGACAGAACTTCGATAATAGGAAAGCTTGCCGCCTCGGATATAAGCGTCGGCGACGTGCGCGCGGACGGCGGTCAAACGCGCTTTAAAATACGAAAAAAAGACATGCGCAAAGCTATTGCTATTTTAGATGAAATGTGCTATAATTACCAAATAGGTGCGACTTACGGAATGGGGCGCAGGCTCACATTTTGGTCGTCGCGAGCAGGGTTACTGCTCGGCGCCGTCATATCGTTTGCCGCCTTGTACATTTCATACGGATATGTTTGGCGAGTGGACATTACGGGCAATCAAAAGCTGTCCGTCGCCGCTATCGAGAGCGCACTTAAAAGCTCGGGCGTATCTATCGGGCGCAAAAAATCGCAGCTCGATTGCGCGGAAGTAGTGGCGGCGCTCGAAAGTCTCGACGGAATAGCCGACGCGTCTTGCGAGATAGTCGGCACAACCCTTCGCGTGCGCGTTTTGGAATCCAAGGACTATACCGTTCACGAAAGAAGCGTCGCATACGTTTCAAAGTACGACGCAACCGTAACGCGCATCATTATGCGTAGCGGAACAGCCGCCGTATCGCGCGGCGACGTGGTGGGCAAGGGCGATATACTTGCAAACGGCGACGTGTATTCCACTACCGGCGAGCTTTTGTATACCGCGGAATGCGACGCGGAGATTTACGGTGACGTGTCGATAACGTTCAATGCCGATATTTCGCGAACCGCGCTCGAATACCGCCGCACGGGCAGGTATGAGCGAAAGACTGTTTTCGGATTGTTCGGGCATTCAATCGGCAAAGCGCGTTCGCCGTATTCGTCGTATGAAACGGTTGCTCAAACCGCAAACTATGACGTGTTGATACCTCTCTACGTCACCACTTATACGTTCTATGAAACCAAGCCGGTGGAGGTCGAACGCGAGGTGAGCGATGTCGCGGAGGCTTATGCGAAGGCGAAGATAGACGAGATGCACTTCATAGGCGATTTTCAGTATTCGTATACAGTTAAGGAGAGCGTGGCGGGACTTTTTACAGTGCATTTGTTTTTAAGCGGCGAAGCGCTCATTTCGAGCGGTGTGGATAATATAGATGTGACAAAGCCACAGTAACAACCGAATCGGAGATACCGAAGAATTTTGAAAAAGGCATATCACAACGATGAACTGCGCGCAGTATTCGGCGCGTACGATGCGAATATAAAAATGCTCGAAACGTTGTGCGGCGTGACTGTCCGCACGACGAGCGACGGCGTTGAAATAAACGGCAAGAATACCGAGCTTGCCGAGCTTTTGCTGGACAAGCTAATTTCGGCGCTGGGCCGCGGCGAAGAGATAAATCCCGATACGGTAAGACGGTACTACAATATTCTCGGCGAAGATCCCGACGGTGTGGATAGTATTTCCGCTCGGCCGATTTGCGTAAATGCGCACGGTCAAAAGATTTACCCCAAAACCGTTATGCAAAAGCGCTTTGCCGACGCTGTGGAAAACCATCTTCTTACATTTGCCATAGGTCCTGCCGGCACGGGCAAAACTTATCTTGCAGTAGCAATGGCGGCAAACGCCGTCAAAAAGGGGACTGCGGACAAGATTATTCTGACGCGCCCCGCAATAGAGGCGGGCGAAAAGCTCGGGTTTTTGCCGGGCGATCTTCAAATGAAGGTTGATCCTTATCTCAAACCGCTGTACGACGCACTCGGCGAAATGTTCGGCGCGGACTATACAAAGCTCATCGAGCGCGGCACGGTGGAGATTGCGCCGCTCGCGTACATGCGCGGAAGAACACTGTCGCACGCATTCATTATTCTCGACGAGGCACAAAACACCACGCCGGAGCAGATGAAGATGTTTCTGACCAGGTTCGGCGAGGGCAGTCGCGCAATCGTAACGGGCGACATAACGCAGATAGACCTTCGCGGCGAGACGTCGGGCTTGACCGAAGCGGAGCAAGTGCTTAGCGGTGTCGAAGGCATAGCGTTTGTGCATTTGTCCGAAGAGGACGTCGTGCGGCACGGACTTGTTATGAGAATAGTAAAAGCGTACAATAATTACAATAATCGAATTTGCGGTAATAAAGCCGCGGATATGACTCAAAGGAGGAGCCATGCAAGAACCGGAAAAACGGATTGACAATATTTCATATGCGCCGCCGAGGAGCGCATACTTTTGGCTTGCCGGTATTTTCGCGATAGTTTTTGCGATCATTTACATAACGCTCGTTTTGTTCGTGCATTTCGAAGCGACAGTCACAGGCGTTCTCGGCATGAACAATACGGAGGCTAACACGCTGTATGTATTCGTATTTGCGTTCTTTTTGATTGCGCTGTACGTGTATATGGCTGTGTCGAGAAAGGAGCTTTTGTATTCGCTCAAACGCGTCGGCGCGCTCATGACAGTATTCACGTTAGTTGTGGTAATCAATATCGTACTCATTTCTTTCAATCCGTATCTGATATGCGTTGCGCTGACGTCAATGCTCGTACTGCCGTTTTCAAAGAAAAGCGACGCGTTCGTGCTGAATGCGTTTTCGTGCTGGATTTCTTCGTTCGTATTGATAGCTACGCTCGATTACAGCGAGTTTCCGGCAGTCGCGTTCACACTGCTTGCCGGTATGATATGCGGCGCAGTGGCAACGTACAGCTTCCCGTCGAGCATGACGCGCGTTGTGTCGGTGCTACGCTCGTTCGTTACGGGTGTCGTAACCATAATCGTGTACGGCGTGCTTCTGTCCACATATTCGCTCGACATAAAGCCGTTTACGGATAACGTCATGTACATCGGCATTTCGGTTGCCGGCGAGATTCTGCTGACGGCGGTCGTAGTGCCTATTGTCGAGTGGGTGTTCAATATGGTCAGCGATTTCAAGCTCATGGAGCTTACAAACCATAAAGCGCCGCTCATCAAACGTTTGAGCAAGGAAGCGCCGGGAACGTTCAATCATTGTCTTGCCGTTGCCAACTTCGCAGAGATTTGCGCGGACGCTATCGGAGAGGATCCGTATCTTGCAAGAGCGTGTGCATATTATCACGACGTCGGCAAGCTCAATAACGTCGAGTATTTCACCGAAAACCAGGCAGGCGTTAATCCGCATGACGAAATATTGCCCGAGGTGTCGGCGGAGATAATAAGAAAGCATACAATCGACGGATACGAGCTGTGCAAGAAGTACCGCATCCCGGACGAGATTGCGCGCATGACAATCGAACATCATGGCACTTTGCCGATAATGTATTTCTACAATAAAGCTAAATCGCTGACCGACGGCGAAGTCAATATAGATGAATATCGCTATTACGGCGAAATCCCCACAGGCAAAATCGGCGCAGTGCTCATGATTTGCGATTCGGCGGAAGCTGCGATACGCGCCATGGACAACCCCACCGGTGACAAAGTGGACAAGCTGCTAAAAGGCATGATAGACGACAGGTTGAAGCTCGGGCAGTTCGATAACTGCGCTATAACAATGAAGGACTTGAATGCCATACGGCTCGCAATCGTCGGCGCTTACGGCGGACTGTACCATAAACGCATAAAATACAATATAAAGCGCAGCGACGGTATCAATGTTTAAGCTGACGGGAGAAGTGCAGTCCGGTTTTACGCGGCTTGCCGGAATAGTTTATCAAACGCTCGGGCTTGTCGGCAATGCTACTGTCGACATAACGGTTACCGACGACGCGAGCATGAAACAGCTCAATCACGACACGCGAGGCATAGACAAAACCACCGACGTGTTGAGCTTTCCTGCGCTCGAAACGATAAAGGATTTTACCAAAAAGAACTACCCGAACGACTATGACGAAATGCAAAAAGCGGTAGTGTTGGGCGATATCGCAATCAACCTCGACGCGGTAGCGCGGCAGGCGGAGGAATACGGCACTGGCGCGCGCGAGATACAATATCTTTTCGTGCACGGTCTGTTGCATTTGCTCGGTTACGACCACATGACGGACGAAGATAAATCCAAAATGCGCGAGCTTGAAGAAAAAGTTCTTGCGGAAACCGACAAGTCTGTCGTCGTTGCGGTAGTCGGACGGCCTAACGCCGGCAAATCCTCCATAGTCAACGCAATCGTCGGAGAAAAGGTTTCCATAGTTTCGCCAAAGCCGCAGACAACGCGCGATCGGATTACCGGCATTTGCACGGAGGGTGCGCGGCAAATAGTGTTTTTGGATACTCCGGGAATGTTTAAGCCGAGAACAAAGCTTGACGAACACATGGATAAGAGCATAAAAAGCTCGCTCGGCGGCGATGCCGACGTCGTGCTCGTAGTGCTCGACAGCACGAAGGGTTTGACCGAAGCCGACGAAAAATTGATTACCGAAAGGCTTAAAAGCAAAACTCCGCTGTATGTAGCGGTAAACAAGACAGACCTCAAAGACTACGGCGGCGTGTACCCCATACTCGAAAAGCTCAATCCGCTCATGACGCGCGACGATGGCAAGTCCATTAAGGATGTGATCCCGACGAGCTGCAAGACGGGCGGAAATATAGACGTACTCAAAAACGCGTTGTTTGCGGAATGTAAGGACGGCGGATTTTTATTTCCTGCCGACGAGTATACGGACAGACCTATCAAGTTTTTGATTGCCGAAACAGTGCGCGAAAAAGCGCTGTTGTTCTTGCAGGACGAGATACCGCACGGCGTGGGCGTGAGCGTTCGGAAAGTGGACGAAAATACCGATCCGGTGCATATATCGTGCGACGTAATAGTGGACAAGCAGTCGCACAAGCAAATCGCAATAGGCGACGGCGGCGAGATGATAAAGCGCATAGGCAGTTCGGCGCGGCGCGACATCGAGCGTATGCTCGGGCAACCCGTGTATCTCGAACTGTTCGTAAAGGTGAGAACGGGCTGGCGCGACAGAAGCGATATACTAAAAGACATAGGATATTAAGCGCATAATAAGCTCCGCTTTATGCAAAATAACAGTGGAGGATATGCGCTATGGAAAACGACGAAAAAATGCTGTGGGAGTTGTTCTGCTCGACGGGCGAGCCGCAATACTATTCGATGTACGTTCGCGAACACGAAAAAACCCACGGGAAAACAAATTAAAATAGCCGCGCCGAATGTCGGCACGGAAGCTGACAATAGGCATGATCGATTTCACAGACAAATGCGTAGTGCTTAAAATAAGCGACTACCGCGAAAACGACAGACTCGCAAAGGTACTCACGGCAACGCACGGAATGGTTGCCGTGCTTCTTCGCGGCGTAAAAAAAACCAAAGCCAAGCTCAAACCTTTTGCGCAAGAGTTTGCCGTGTTCGACACTCGGCTTACGGCGAATAAGGGTGTGTTCTTGACTCCGATAGAGCCGTTACTCATTCAGGACGGTTTTTCGCTTTGCACCGATTTAAAGGTGTTCACTGCGGCGTCGGTGTCGGCGGAAGCGACGGTTGCCGCACTCGGCGACGACGAGCCGCATACGCAAGTGTTTGTGGAGTTTCTCAAATTGCTAAAAGAATTGCAACCCAACTGCGATCCGTACTACCAAGCGGCGGTATATATGACAAGACTTTTGAAGCTTACCGGATTTTACCGCGAGTATACATACAGCGACGAGCCGCTCACTCCCGTGCAAATGCTCGGGCTGGCACAGAAAAAAGGGTACGAGAAAGCGCCCGACAGAGATTTGTCGCGTAGAGCGCTCAAATATATTTGCTCGGAATTCCAGCGCAATTTCGATATCGGACTCAAAAGCGTGGATTCGATTGATTTGTACGGGAAATAAAAGTTAGTGAATAGGTAGTCGTCAGCTGCCGTGCGACCGTAATAGACGCCCATTGTTAAGACCGATGGGATTGTCTCATAGGCCCCATATATTTACTCGGGTGTAACGTGAAATACTCACCAAAGCAAACACACGACGGTCAAAGTTTTCTTGCCTACTTCTTTTACGAAAGAAGTAGGCTTCTTTTTCAAAAGAAGTAAGAGAAAATATGTCAAATTGCTTGCCTTTTATTTATATCTTTGTTAAAATATTCAGTGGACAAATTACATTTAAGGAGAATAAAAACATGGCTAAAAAGTACTGTTATCTCTTTACAGAGGGTAACGCTTCAATGCGCGAGCTTTTGGGCGGCAAGGGTGCGAACCTTGCGGAAATGACCAATATCGGTTTGCCTGTTCCCCAAGGCTTCACTATTTCAACCGAGGCGTGTACTCAATACTATGAAGACGGACGTAAAATTAACGCCGACATTCAGAAAGAAATCATGACGTACATCGACAAGATGGAAAAAATCTGCGGCAAGAAGTTCGGCGATAAAGAGAATCCGTTGCTTGTTTCTGTGCGTAGCGGCGCGAGAGCGTCCATGCCGGGCATGATGGACACCATTCTTAACCTCGGTCTTAACGAGGACGTTGTAAACACCATCGCAACCAAATCGGGCAATCCCCGTTGGGCGTGGGACTGCTACCGTCGTTTCATCCAGATGTTCTCGGACGTCGTCATGGAAGTCGGTAAAAAGTACTTTGAAAAGCTCATCGACAAGATGAAGGAAGAAAAGGGCGTGGAGTTCGACGTAGACCTTACTGCGGAAGATCTCAAAGCGCTCGCATATCAGTTCAAGGCCGAGTACAAGAACCAGCTCGGCAAAGAGTTCCCCGACGATCCGAAAGAACAGTTGTTCGAGGCTATCAAGGCTGTTTTCCGTTCGTGGGACAATCCCCGTGCGAATATCTACCGCATGGACCACGACATCCCGTATTCGTGGGGTACCGCCGTCAACGTTCAAATGATGGCGTTCGGCAACATGGGCGACGATTGCGGCACGGGCGTTGCGTTCACGCGTAACCCCGCTACCGGCGAAAAAGGTCTTATGGGCGAGTTCCTCATGAACGCGCAAGGCGAGGACGTTGTTGCAGGCGTTCGCACACCCATGCCCATTTCCAAAATGGCAGAAGTTTTGCCCGACGTGTATAAGCAATTCCTCGAAGTTTGCAACACGCTCGAAACACATTACCGCGACATGCAAGACATGGAGTTCACAATCGAGCAGGGCAAGCTGTACATGCTTCAAACCCGTAACGGCAAGCGCACCGCCGCTGCCGCTATCAAGATCGCTTGCGACCTCATCGACGAGAAGATGATCACCGAGCAGGAAGCGCTTATGCAGATCGACGCCAAATCGCTCGACATGCTTTTGCATCCGCAGTTCGATCCGAAGGCGCTCAAAGCCGCCGACAAGACCAACGTTGTCGGCAAGGGTATTGCGGCTTCCCCGGGCGCGGCCGCAGGCTCCATCGTATTCACGGCAGAAGACGCCGTTATCGAGGGCAAGAAGGGCAATAAAGTCGTTCTCGTTCGTTTGGAAACAAGCCCCGAGGACATCGAGGGCATGAAGTTCGCGCAAGGCATTCTTACCGTTCGCGGCGGACAGACCTCGCACGCGGCCGTCGTTGCGCGCGGCATGGGAACTTGCTGTGTATCCGGTTGCGGCGACATCAAAATGGACGAGGAGAACAAGCAGTTCACTCTCGGCGGCAAGGTATACAAGGAAGGCGATCCGCTGTCGCTTGACGGCTCGACCGGCAATATCTACGACATCATGATTCCGACTATCCCCGCAGATCCCAATTCCGGTTACTTCGGCAGAATCATGGCTCTTGCCGATAAGTATAAAGCGCTCGGCGTTCGCACCAATGCGGACACACCGAACGACGCAAAACAAGCCGCTGCATTCGGCGCACAGGGTATCGGCCTTTGCCGTACCGAGCATATGTTCTTCGAGCCCAGCCGTATCGGCGCGTTCCGCGAAATGATTTGCGCGGATACCGTCGAGGAGCGCGAAGCCGCTCTTGCCAAAATCGAGCCCATGCAACAGGCCGACTTTGAAGGCCTCATGGAAGCACTTGAAGGCCAGCCCGTTACGATCCGTTTCCTCGATCCGCCGCTCCACGAGTTCGTGCCGACCGACGAGGCAGACATCAAAGCGCTTGCAAAAACGCAGGGCAAGACCGTTGCGCAAATCAAACAGCTCATTTCCGACTTGCATGAGTTCAACCCGATGATGGGACACCGCGGTTGCCGTCTTACGGTAACGTATCCCGAAATCGCGGTCATGCAGACCAAAGCGGTCATCAAAGCAGCTATTGCCGTTCAAAAGCGTCATCCGAAGTGGAACGTTGTTCCCGAAATAATGATTCCGCTCACCGGCGAAGTAAAAGAAATGGCGTTTGTCAAAAAGATAGTCGTCGCAACCGCAGACGAGGTCATCAAGGCTTCGGGCGTCAAGCTCAAATACGAGGTCGGCACCATGATCGAGATTCCGCGTGCCGCGCTCACAGCCGACGAGATCGCGAAAGAAGCCGAGTTCTTCTGCTTCGGCACAAACGACCTTACGCAAATGACGTTCGGATTCAGCCGTGACGACGCAGGCAAATTCTTGCCCAGCTACTATTCCAACAAGATCTACGAGTTCGATCCGTTTGCGAAGCTCGACACCGAGGGCGTAGGCAAGCTCATGGAAATGGCTGTCAAGCTCGGCAAAAAGTCACGCAAAAAACTGCACTGCGGCATTTGCGGCGAACACGGCGGCGATCCTTCGTCCATTGAGTTCTGCCACGCAATCGGCCTTGACTACGTGTCCTGCTCGCCGTACCGCGTACCCATTGCGCGCCTTTCAGCCGCTCAGGCAAACATCAAGAATCCGAGAAAGAAGTAATAAAACAAATATACGCAAAAAGGCTTATTTCCGAAAGGGAGTAGGCCTTATTTTTTGTGGTTAATGTCGCTAAATACTAATATAAATCCTAATTTTCACTCAAGTTTTACACCTGCATGGACAATTAAATAGATATTGTTACTAATGAAATATCTTGAATACTTTATTATTTTGTGGTATAATCAAATGGTACGGTGGATAAATGTGGCGGCAAGCTTTCAAAAAAATCTAATAATTGTTAAAGGGGAAGATAAAACCGCCTCAATTCAGTCGTGGGAATTTGACCGTTATAAACCTGTAGTTTTTATAACTTATAGCAATGGTAAAAGTTATCCGTATAATACTAATGATGTGCTATTTTTGAAAAATCCAAAGAACATTGCGGTTACAGGAAAATTAGTGCTGTGTAAAGGTTGCGCTAAATATGGTGCAAAAACAGTACAACTGTTTGATTCATATTGCAGAATAGTATATAAAACCAATTATTCGGAACTTTGTTTCGCAAGAGATATTAAAATAATTGACTCGGCGTTAGATGATGATAAATCTCGTAATTGCTTTAATTATTTGAAACACATTGCGGTAGCAACGGGGCTGACTGTTAATAATCATAATATCCTTGCCGTTCGTTACGAAAAGATAGATTTTATCCGTGACGATAGTGTTTTGGCTTCTTTTTTAAGCGGAAAAAGAAAGTCGTCGAATAGCAATGGCGAAATGACGAACATTTATCCATTTAGTTTTAATATAAGTCAAAGAAAGGCGGTTGATAATGCGTTGAGATCCGATATAAGTGTTATTGAAGGCCCGCCGGGAACAGGAAAAACGCAAACCATATTAAATATTATTGCCAACGCCGTTATGCGCGGCGAAAGTGTGGCCGTGGTATCAAACAATAATTCTGCGACAGCCAATATTTTTCAAAAATTAAAAAAATACGGTGTAGAGTTCATTGCTGCTCAACTTGGAAGTACTGATAATAAAAACAGATTTATATCAGGACAAACTGCTCAACTTCCTGATATATCACAGTGGAGAGGAAATCCTAATAAGACGTTGTTGTCGACAAGGATAGCGGAACTTGACTCAATGCTCAATTTAAAAAACAAATTATCTGCTTTATCGGCTGAAGAAGATGCGATAACGAAAGAGAAGATTCATTTCGATGATTATTATAATACCATGACTATTGACTTGCCTATGCCGATATTTTCTAATAAGATAACGGCTAAACAAGTTTTAGCGTTTGCTGAAGAATACGAATATCTTTTATCTAGAAAATCAAAAATCGGTTTTTTTAAGAAAATAGCATTGCGATTTACATATGGGCTTAAGAAAACTAATTTTTTCGGGACTGAATGTAAAATAATTTCTGCATATTGTCAAAACATTTTTTACGAAAGAAAACTGCAAGAAATACGTGCAAGACGCGTGGCCATAGAAGCAAAATTAAAAGCTTTTGATTTTGATAGGAAAATGAGAGAGTATGTGAAATTATCAATGCAGTTATTCAAGCATTCGCTTTATGAGAAATATAAGGAGCGTAAACGGCGCTTATATACAGAAGACGATTTATGGCGTAACGCAGAAAGTTTTATTGCTGATTATCCGGTGGTTTTAAGTACAACATATTCTCTTCGTTCAAGCCTCTCATTTCGAACCTGTTACGACTATGTTATTGTTGATGAAGCATCGCAAGTCGATTTGGTTACAGGCGCGCTAGCTTTATCTTGCGCTAAGAAAACAGTAATAGTAGGTGATTTAAAGCAACTGCCTAATGTAGTCAATAGCGAGCAAAAAACTATCACAGAAAATATTTTTTCAAAATATAATTTGAAAAGTGCCTACAGATTCTCAGATCATAGTTTACTTTCATCTATGATTGAATTGTTCCCAAATCTACCAAGAGTATTATTGAAAGAACATTATCGCTGCCATCCCGAAATAATAGGATTTTGCAATCAAAGATTTTATAATAATGAATTAATAATATTGACAAAACCGACATCTTCTCGCAAAGCTATGACTGTATATAAAACAGTTGCAGGTAATTTGGCAAGAGGACATGTGAACGAAAGGCAAATAGAAGTAATTAAAAATGAGGTTATTCCTCAGCAAAAATTAAATCTTTCAGATGGTTCTGTTGGTATAGTTACTCCTTATCGAGACCAAGCTAATCGCTTGCAAAAAGAATTTAGCGGAACTTCTGTCAAGGCAGATACTGCCGATAAATTTCAGGGCCAAGAACGCAGTGTTATGATTTTTTCTACTGTTGATAATGAAATAGGGGAATTTGCTTCAGATCCGAATCGTCTTAACGTTGCGGTTTCGCGAGCAATAGATCAATTTATTGTTGTTACAGATGGGAATGATAATGATAAAAGTTCACCAATTCATGAGTTGATAGAGTACATAAAATATCATAATCACGAAATTATAGACAGCAAAATAAATTCGGTTTTTGATTACCTTTATGAAGCTAACGCAGAAGCACGGGAAGCTATTCTGCGTAAGTATGGTAGAGTAAGTGAATTTGATAGTGAAAATTTAATATTTGTATTGATAAAGGATATTCTTAAACAGAATAGTTTTTCTAGATTAAATGTTGTAATGCATGTTCCGTTGCGTTTATTACTAAATGAAATGTCAAATTTGAACTCACGTGAAATAGAATTTGCAGCTAATCATTTTACACATGTCGATTTTTTGATTTTTTCAAAGCTTACGCATCGGCCTATACTTGTAATTGAAGTGGACGGATTTGCTTATCATAATACGGATAAACAACGAGAGCGCGATTTGATAAAAGATGATATTCTGCATAAATATAATATTCCAATTTTAAGACTGAGTACGACAGGCAGTGATGAAAGAAATAAAATATGCTCTAAACTTATTGAGTTGACAAGCGAATAAACTATAGACCCTTTTTCACCTATATTAGTACAAGCGAATATCAAGAACTCGAGAAAGTAATTCAACAACGGGTTACAACGGGTTTGTCATTAGGATAAATAACGCAATAAATTGATTTACAGGGCTTGCTCCGATACGGAGTGGGCCCTGTTTTTGTAGCAGTACGACTTTCGTGATGGAAAAATAATGATCATTTCTTTTAGTTGATGCTCAATTTGCTCATTACTTATTCTGCCAGCGGTACAGATCAATATTTGAATTAGAATCGCTATCTTCAAAAAATTAAAAATTTTTAGATATTGGTGGAAAAAAGTGACAAAAAATTGCTATTAATATATAAATGGTACTAAGGAGGAGAACAATAATTACATAACGCTTATAGATATTTCACCAAATTGGCTATAACTTATTTCTGTAATTATATTTATTAAGCACGTGTTTTTTGCGTTGGGT
>JAFLVG010000007.1 GCA_022508445.1 Clostridiales bacterium
CAGAACGCCGGCTAACTACCGGTGAAGGCGACTTCAAGGAAAGTGCAACAGAAAACAACAGCCGCAAGGCAATGGTGAAAAGGTGGGGTAAGAGCCCACCGTCGGAGCGGCAACGCTTCGAGCTGTGTAAACCCCGTTCGGTGCAAGATATAAGGGTTAAGGTGGTCCGCCGTCCTTTGTAATCGCTCGACCGTTACGGCAACGTATCGGCAAGATAGATAACCGTCATAACAAAATTCGGCTTACAGGTCATACTCGCGCCCACAGACATGTCTGTGGGCATTTTTTATTAGGTTGCAGTCTGCCCATAAGGTTTTATTGGCGTTAAGCGACGTGACACTGCGTAATAGCGCGCTTTGACGCACCGAAAAGATATAATTCAGTTAATAGCCTTGGCTATTTTTGATATAGCGCGTTTTTCTATGCGTGAAACATATGAGCGCGAAATGTCCAGCTTTTTCGCTACTTGCGACTGTGTGTACGCTATATTATCGGCAAGCCCGTAACGCAAGCTGATGACCTGCTGTTCGGATTCCGTCAAGACCTCTTTCATCACATCCTTGACCTTTTCAAGAACTATATTGTTCTCTATTTCGGCATAGCCGTCGTTGTTTTGCGGAATAACGTCCATGAGCGCGATGTCGTTGCCTTCCTTATCGGTGCCTACCGATTCGTACAGACTGACAGCCTGACGGTGTTTTTTATTGGCGCGAATATACATGAGTATTTCATTTTCTATGCACTTTGCGGCATAGGTAGTGAGCTGACAGCCTTTATCTGGCTCAAAGGTTTCTATGCCTTTTATAAGCCCGATACTGCCCACGCTTATAAGATCGTCCGCCTCGCCGGCGTTATTGTATTTTTTTACTATGTGCGCTACAAGCCGAAGATTGTGCCGCACAAGAATGTCGTAGGCCTCTCTGTCGCCGTTTTTATAACGGTCGAAATACATGCGTTCCTCATCGGCAGGCAGTGGTTTGGGGAAGGAGCCGTTGTTGTTGACGAACGATGTGAAAAAGAATATCCGCGACAAAAACGTCATAAATGTTTCGATTATCATAAACCCTCACTTTTCGACCGATTTGTTAGGCGTCGGAGTTCTATTTATATGCCGAAGTTTGTCGAAATTTGCTTGTCCTATAATATTGTCGAAATTTTTTGTGGGTTATGACAGCGTATATCGCCGACAACTTAATAATATTCGTTACGTACTAATAGGGTAAAATTCTTGCAATTGCGCAAATAATTTGATAGAATAGTCAAAAGAGAGGGTATTTACTTTGTTATTTATATCGGCAAACGGAGCGTCGGCCGCGTCCGACGTGATAATAGCGGTGTTTTTGGTGATTCTTACTCTGATGTCTTTCGTCGGATTGATTGTCTGCATTTGTCGGTTTGTAAAAAGCGACGAGGGCATAAAAAATCCTGCGGTATTTTTCTTGATCGTGTTCGGAGTAGGGTTTGCGTTGCGGCTTGTGTTCGCGCTTTGCATACGCGGATTTCGCGATGATTACGCGGTGTTTTCGCGCATGTTCGATCATCTGAATACAGACGGTATATCGGGATATTACGCAGGCGACGCAAGCGTAGTACTTTATCCCGTGGTGTACTTTATCTATTTGATTTTCGGCGGCATATCCAACGCAATGGGATTTTCCCAGTACGCACTCGGCATGCAGTTTATGGTCAAACTGCCGCTAATTATCGCAGATCTATTGGCCGCGTTTGCCGTCTATAAAATAGCCGCAAAATACATCAATAAGCGTGTGGCGCTGTCACTGTGCGCATTCGTGTGCATTTGCCCGATATTCTTTATCGGATCGAGCCTGTGGTGTACGCCCATAACGTTTACCGTGATGTTCGCTTGCCTTGCATGTTATTTCCTCGCGCGCAAAAAGCACTTGTGGACGATCGTATTCATGACCGCGGCGGCGTTTTCGAGCAAAGAGGGAATATATCTTTTCCCCGTGGCGTGCGTGTTCTCGCTGTATCACTTCGTCCGAGCAATAAGAAACATACTGAAAAATTCGCCCAAAGGCAAAGCGCTGCTTGGCAGTGACTATATTGCGGCTATAACAGTCCCCGTGGGTTTTGTGGCGTCACTCGTCGGCGCGTATCTCGTCGGGCTTTTCATGATCTCGTCGTACAGCTATAATCTGTTTACTTTTATATATGAGTTCTTGATTGCGCCGCTCGTCGGTTGGAGTTACTTCACTTTCAACGGATTGAGCGTTTACACAATATTCAATCAGAACGGAAGTGTGCCGAGCGCACGTTTCCCGTCTTGGGTATTTGCGTTGGTGTTTATTGCGATAATAACGGCTGTTGTTTGCATAGTCTACTTCTCAAAGCGCAACCGTGCAACGCTCGTCATGCTTGCGGCATATTCGCTATTCACCATGCAAACATATTATCCGGGATCGACCGCAATCGGATTTGCGTGCGTGTTTGCGGTGCTGCTCGCCGCGTATGCGCTCGTGCGCGATAAGCGATTGCTCATGATATTGTTCGCCAGTGGGCTCGCGTACGTCGTG
The DNA here is from genome assembly GCA_022508445.1 of Clostridiales bacterium. Classification (GTDB taxonomy): domain Bacteria; phylum Bacillota; class Clostridia; order Christensenellales; family Pumilibacteraceae; genus Anaerocaecibacter. The sequence continues at coordinate 2,535 of JAFLVG010000007.1, forward strand.
AATACGATTACGGCGCTTTCTTGTGCGGGTTATCTCAACAATCTCGGTGAATACTATTTCGGCACAGAGCAACAGCTTCTTTCCGGAAACCTTGGCATTGTCGGCATTATTTGCTCGGTAGTGACTGTACTCTCACACATATACTTCACGGTGGTTACGGTCAGCGTCGGCATGACGGGACAGAAAAAATTGCTTGAACCGCAACGCGGTATAATGGATAGCATAAAAGAGTTTTTTGCAATCAAGAAGGGTGTGTAATGCTTGCGAAAATAAATAGCTACGCGCTTAACGGACTCGACGGGTACGGCGTGACAGTCGAGGTCGATATACATTCGGGGCTGCCTGCTTTCGATGTCGTAGGGCTTCCCGACGCGGCGATAAAGGAATCGCGCGAGCGTGTGCGTTCGGCTATTAAAAACAGCGGTTTCGATTTTACTCCGCGCAAGATCACAGTCAACCTTGCGCCGGCGCATACGAAAAAAGAAGGACCGATATTCGATCTTGCGATTGCGCTCGGTATTCTTTGCTCCACAGAGCAAGCCGGAGTGGACGAAAACAACGTGCCCGTCAAAGCAATAGGCGAATATGTATTTTTGGGTGAGCTGTCGCTTTCGGGCTCAGTCGGACGAATCAACGGCGTTATGCCAATGCTGATTGCGGCGCGCGAGCGCGGAGTAAAGAAAATAGTCATTCCCAAAGCAAACGTCAATGAGGCGCGTTACATACGCGGAATAGAAGTCTATGCGGTGGAAACACTGCGCGACGCCGTTTCACTTATAAACGGCGAAGTCAAAGCGCCTATCGATAAATGCGATATTCTTACCACCGGCGGTGCAAAGCCTAGCGAGGATTTGAAGTACGTCAAGGGACAGTACTTTGCAAAGCGAGCGCTCGAAATTGCGGCGGCAGGCGGTCACAACATACTTATGATCGGCTCGCCGGGCGGCGGAAAAACAATGCTTGCAAAGTGTTTGACGGGCATACTGCCCGAAATGACCGAGCGCGAGATATTGGAAACGACCAAGATTCACTCTGTCGCAGGCATTCTCGACGAGGAGCGCGGAATCGTGACCGTAAGACCGTTCCGCAGTCCCCACCACACGTCGAGTAGGATAGCGTTGACGGGCGGAGGCTCGTCGGCGCGTCCGGGTGAAATAAGCTACGCGCATAACGGCGTTTTGTTTTTGGACGAGCTTCCCGAATATCCGAGGAGCGTTTTGGAGATACTTCGTCAGCCGCTCGAAGACGGCGTAGTGACTGTTTCGCGTGCGGCGAGATCGGTGGAATATCCGGCCAACTTTATGCTTGTCGCGAGCATGAACCCCTGTCCGTGCGGATATAACGGCTCGAAAACGCACGACTGTTCTTGCTCGCCGTCGCAAATCCAAAAATACATGTCGAGAATATCGGGACCGTTGCTCGACAGAATAGATTTGCATATTCAAGTGGACGAAGTGGGATACGGAGATTTGACCGAAGGCATAGAGGCTGAAAGTTCTGCCGATGTGCGTGCGCGAGTGAATGCCGCGCGTGACGTGCAGAACAAGCGGTTTGACGGCACCGATGTCACGTGCAACGCTAATATGACAAGCGAGATGATAAAAACTCATTGCGCTTTGGACTCTGCCGGTGAGCGCATCTTGCAAAGCGCATTTGATAAGCTCGGCTTGTCTGCTCGCGCATATACGAGGATCTTGAAGGTAGCACGAACGATAGCCGATCTCGGCGGATCGGAAAACATAACATCCAACCACGTTGCGGAAGCGGTCATGTACCGTTCGCTCGATAAGGCGGTTAAGTAAATGTTGCTTTCGGATATATATTTATGGTTGTCGTATTCGCATATCGCTACGCCAAAGCTCAATAAAATTTTAGAACAGGTATCGCCGACTCAGCTATGGGATATCTTGTCCGACGAAGGCAAATATCTTCTGGACGAAAAGACTTTCAACACGCTCAAACGCACGCACAGCGTCGATTATATCGAACGTGCAAAGCAGTATCTCGAAATAAACAATGTGAAATACGTAACACGTGCCGATCCGGCATATCCGACGGCGCTCGCGCAAACCGAGGTCAATCCGCCGCCCGTAATTTACTACAAGGGCAATCTCGATATAGTTCGCGAGCCGTGCATAGCGGTTGTCGGCACCAGAAGAGCCTCGCAGTACGGAAAGTACGCCACAAACAAGATAGTTGAAGAGCTTGCAGGCGCGTTCACGATAGTGAGCGGTCTTGCCGCAGGCATAGACGCTTTTGCGCATTCTGCGGCGCTCAAAGCAGGAGGAAAAACCATTGCCGTACTCGGCAGCGGACTATTCAACGCGTCGCCCGTGTCAAATCTAAAATTATTTGACGAAATTTGCCGTGACGGACTCGTTATGAGCGAATATACACCCGATGTCCATGCTTCGGCATATACTTTTCCGCAACGCAATAGACTTATTAGCGGACTGTCGCGCGGCGTGCTTGTAGTGGAAGCCGCAGAACGTAGCGGCTCGCTGATAACTGCCGGTTGCGCGCTCGATCAGGGTAGAGACGTATTTGCAGTTCCCGGCGATATAGACAAGCCGCGTTCGATTGGAACCAACAATCTCATTAAGAGCGGTGCGATCGCCGTCACTTGCGCGAGCGATATTTCTGATTATTACTCGGTTTCTTTGAAAAAATCGGAGAGAAAAATAATAGCGCTCGATTTTTCGGAGCAGCATGTATTGGACATGCTTAACGAGGGAGAAAAGACGTTCGACTGTTTGGCAGAAACGAGCGGAATGTCAGTGCCGGAGCTTAATATAGCGTTGTCGTCGCTAATAATCAACGGTCTTATTCATGAAAAGTCAAAAAATCTTTATTGCGTTTCGTAAGGCAAAAAGGAGAATGTAAGTGAAACTTGTAGTAATTGAGGGTTTCGGTAAGCTTGAAACAGTGCAAAAGTATCTCGGTAGCGGATATAAAGTGTTCGCCACGGGCGGACATGTCCGCGATCTTCCGTCAAAACGACTTGCTGTCGACGTCAAAAAAGACTTTGAGCCGACTTACGTCATTATGGACGACAAAAAAAGTGTCGCCGAAAGCCTCAAAAAAGCGGCAAGCTCCGCCGAAACGGTATTGCTCGCAACCGACCCCGACCGCGAGGGCGAGGCGATTTCGTGGCACGTCGCTACGCTTTTGAATATTCCCGAAAACGCGCCCGTGCGTATCGAGTTTAACGAGATAAGCAAGAACGCCATTCAGAACGCGCTCAAAAATCCGCGCGCAATCGATAAGAATCTCGTAGATGCACAGCAAGCGCGACGCGTCCTCGATAGGCTTGTTGGATATAAGGTTTCTCCCGTACTGTGCAAAAAGATACAGAGCAATTTAAGCGCGGGCAGGGTGCAGTCGGTAACGCTCCGATTGGTAGTCGATCGCGAACGCGAAATTCAAGCGTTTGTTGCCGAAGAATATTGGAATTTCTTTTCCCACCTCCAAACAAGCATCGGCGAAGATGTGAAAACCGCGCTTGTCGGCTACTGTGGGGAAAAGATCAAGCTGTCTTGCGAAAATGACGTGAAAAAGGTAGTGTCAGGACTCGACGGCGCGGATTATGAAGTTAAATCCGTCAAAAAGAGCGTCACAAAAGCGCATCCTTGTGCGCCGTTCATAACGTCTACAATGCAACAAGACGCCATGAATAAGCTGGGCATGAGCTTGCGCCAAACGTCTTCTGCGGCGCAGTCGCTGTACGAGGGCGTAGAACTTCCCGGCGAAGGAAAGGTCGCTCTCATCACATATATAAGAACGGACTCCACAAGGGTGTCCAACGCGGCGATAGCGGCGGCGCGAGAGTATATCGGCGCTAACTACGGCAGTGAATATCTCCCCGAAAAGCCCAATTATTATGCTTCCAAGAAAAGCGCGCAGGACGCGCACGAGGCGATACGCCCGATATCGCTCGAACGCACGCCCGAAAGCGTCAAGCCGCATATGAACAAGTACAATTACATGCTGTACAATCTCATATACAAGCGTTTCTTGGCTAGTCAGATGTCCGACGCGACGTACAACTCGGTGTCGGTTGACATTCGCGCTAACGATTACGATTTCCGCATAAGCGGAAGAACGCCCATATTCGACGGATTCACAAAGGTGTACGCGACTGCGGAAAAGCAATCGGATGACGACGGAAAGACCGACGACATCAAGCGCATACCAGAGCTTAAAGAGGGCGAAAAGCTCAAATTCATCAAGCATGAGTACGAGCAAAAATTCACCAAGCCGCCTGCAAGATACACCGAAGCGAGCCTTGTAAAGGCCATGGAGGAAAAGGGCATAGGGCGGCCTGCGACATATACGCCTACGGTCACGTTGCTTTTCTCGCGCAAGTATATTGAAAAGAACGGAAGAGCGATCGCCGCAACAGAGCTCGGCTGTAAAGTCACGGACATGCTCGTCAAGTATTTCCCCGACATCATGGACGTGGGATTCACCGCAAACATGGAGAGCGAGCTCGACGGGATCGAGGACGGTGGCGTGCGCTGGCAAAACGTGGTCGCAAGATTTTACGACGGTTTCGAGGACAAGATAGCGGCGGCAAAAGCCGACGACTATACGCTCAAAGTCCCCGATGAGGCAACCGATTATATTTGCGAAAAATGCGGCGCAAAAATGGTCGTCAAGACGGGCAGATACGGTAAGTTTTTGGCGTGTCCCAATTACCCCAAGTGCAAAAACACCAAGAATTTGGACGAAAACGGCAATATAGCACAACCAAAAGAACCCGAAGTATCCGACGTGGTGTGCGAAAAGTGCGGCGCAAAAATGATTGTCAAGACCGGCAGATACGGCAAGTTTTTGGCGTGTCCGAATTACCCGAAGTGCAAGAACATAGTCAATCTCGAAAAACCGCAGGAGAGCGCCGTGCAGTTGCCGCCTTGTCCCAAGTGCGGCAAACCGCTAAAAATAATCACCACGAGAAAATCCACGTTTTACGGTTGCTCGGGATATCCCGAGTGCGATTTTGCGTCATCCGATCCGCCCGCGGGCGAGGAGTGTCCGCAGTGCGGCTCATATCTTGTCGTGAAAACGGGCAAGAACGGAAAGTACGTCAAGTGTTCGAACAAGACGTGCAAGTTTAAGCGCAATGAGGAAAATGACAAAGCTTAATGCGGTAAACATCATAGGCGGCGGACTTGCGGGATCGGAAGCCGCGCTGTATCTTTCGTCGCACGGCATTCGCGTCCGCTTGTTCGAGGCAAAACCGCTGTGGCTTTCGGCTGCACATAAAAGCACAGGCTTTGCGGAAATCGTATGCTCGAACTCGCTAAAAAGCACTGTTGAAACGACGGCGAGCGGCACGCTCAAAAACGAGCTTGACGCGCTCGGCTGTTCGCTTCTCGGTATTGCAAGAGAAACGTCTGTACCGGCAGGGAGTGCGCTTGCAGTCGACCGCGACAAATTTTCGGCGCGCGTCACCGCGTCAATCGAAGCGTCGCCCAATATCGAAATAATCAACAAAATCGTCGATGATATCGACACGTCCGAGCTTACTCTTGTCTGTGCGGGACCTGTTTGTCACGATTCGCTTGCAAATTCTTTGATACGCCTTTCGGGCGAGAATTCTCTGCATTTTTTCGATGCCGCCGCACCCATAATCACCGCCGAGTGCATAGACATGTCGCGAGCGTTCTACGGCGCAAGGTACGGCAAGGGCGGCGACGATTATATCAATTGTCCGATGACCAAGGACGAATATTTAAATTTTTACCGTGAGCTTATTGCCGCAGAACGTGCGACCGACGAAATCGGCGGTGTGTTCGAGGGCTGTATGCCTGTCGAGGTAATGGCGGCGCGCGGAGAGGACGCCTTGCGGTTCGGACCCCTGCGGCCTGTCGGATTCCGCGAGGCGGGCAAGCCGTATGCCGTGTTACAGCTACGCCGTGAAAACAGAGAAGGCACGCTCTTCAATCTTGTCGGTTTTCAAACAAACCTCAAATTCGGCGAACAAAAGCGTGTGTTTTCGCTTATTCCGGCACTCAAAAACATAGAGATTGTGCGGTACGGCGTCATGCACAGAAACACGTTTATAAATGCGCCCGTAACGCTTTCGAGCGATCTTCGACTGCTTCGACACGAAAACGTGTTTGTGGCAGGGCAATTATGCGGCGTGGAAGGATACGTGGAAAGCATAGCGACCGGACTTTTGGCGGCAATCAACGCAAGGCGGCTCATACAAGGCAAGCAAACGGTCGTGCCGCCTCGCGAAACGATTTTGGGCGCGCTTTGCGAATACATTACTACGCCGAACAGCAATTTTCAGCCGATGAATGCAAACTTCGGAATTTTGCCGCAACTTGTCGGCGTTAAAAAGGCGGAGCGCAAACAGGCATATTACGTAAGAAGCGCAAAGGCGATCGGCGATTTCGTTCAAAATACATTGTGACGGCAAATATAAAATCGATCAATTCGATTGTCAATCCATTTCGATTATGCTATACTTACCTTAACAAAAGGAGATGTAAACATGAAACTCGAAGGAACAACCATTATTGGCGTTCGCCGCAACGGTCAAACGGTAATTGCAGGCGACGGTCAGGTTACGCAAAATCAACAAGTAATAATGAAGGGAAATGCGAAAAAGGTGCGGCGCGTGTACAACGACAACGTTGTACTCGGCTTTGCCGGATCGGTTGCGGACGCTTTCACATTGAGTGAGAGGTTTGAAGAAATGCTCAACAAGTACTCGGGCAATCTCATGCGCGCGGCGGTCGAGCTTGCAATGCTCTGGCGCGGAGACAGGGCATTACGCCAACTCGAAGCGCTCATGATAGTTGCGGACAAGAACGACATGTTCATAGTTTCGGGTAGCGGCGACGTTATCGAACCCGAACACGGGGTTTGCGCAATCGGCTCTGGCGGTAATTATGCGCTCGCGGCAGGCAGGGCGTTGCTCGAAAACACCGATATGACCGCAGAGCAAGTCGCCCGTGAGGCCATGCGCATTGCGTCCGACATTTGCATATTCACCAATTCAAATATTGTAGTGGAGGTCGCATAATGGATCTTACGCCTAAACAGATAGTGTCGGAGCTCGACCGATATATCATAGGTCAGGCAAAGGCCAAGCGCGCGGTCGCAATAGCGCTTCGTAACCGTTACCGCAGGAGCAAGCTTCCCGAAACGGTGCGCGACGAAATAACGCCCAAAAACATCATCATGAAAGGTCCTACGGGCGTGGGCAAGACGGAGATTGCACGCAGACTCGCAAAAATAATGCGTGCGCCGTTCATCAAGGTCGAGGCCACCAAATACACAGAGGTCGGTTACGTCGGGCGCGACGTAGAGTCCATGATACGCGATCTTGCCGAAACCGCCGTACATCTTGTCAAGGAAGAGCAAATGGCGGTGGTGGAAAACAAGGCGCGCGAGTTCGCCGAGCAGAAGATTATCGACGTCATACTCAAAGCGCGAAAAAAATCCAATCCAGATGTTGCGGAAAGTGTGCTTCGCAATAAGATAACGGACGAGCTTCACGACGGCAAGCTCAAAAACACTGTGATTGAGATAGAGGTTGCCGAGCGCATGCCGCAAATGGAGGCTATGCCCGGCATGACGATAGACCTTAATCTCGGAGAAATGCTCGGCAGTCTCGGAAGTCTTATTCCTCAAAAGAAAAAGCGCCGCAAGGTTTCGGTAGACGAAGCGATTGCCCTCTATATGGAAGAAGAGAGCGAGCGGCTGCTCGATATGGACGCTATCAAATCGGAGGGCGTAAGGCGCGCGCAAGAGGACGGCATAATCTTTATCGACGAGATAGACAAGATCGCCAACAAGCAAGGCGCAAGCGGCGGAATGGACGTATCACGCGAGGGCGTTCAGCGCGATATTCTGCCCATAGTCGAGGGCTGTACGGTAATGACCAAGTACGGCGCGATAAAGACGGACTACATTTTGTTTATCGCGGCAGGCGCTTTCCAGATTTCGAGCGTTACCGATTTGATTCCCGAGCTTCAAGGTCGTTTCCCGATAAGAGTCGATCTCGAATCGCTCACTTTCGACGATTTCGTAAAGATTTTCACAGAACCCGAAAACGCTGTAACAAGGCAGTATGCGGCGCTTCTTTCGGTAGAAAATATAGAGCTGAAATTTACGCCCGAGGCGATTGAAGAAATGAGCCGCATTGCGGTTATGGAAAACGAAACGGGCGAAGATATCGGCGCACGTCGGCTCCACACAGTTATGGAGAGCTTGCTCGAAGACATCAGCTTTAATGCCGACGGCAACAATCCCAGAATAGAAGTGAACGTAGACAAAGCATATGTTCAAGAACATCTCGCAAAAGAGATTTCTGCGCACAACCTCAAAAAATATATTTTGTAAGCTATGATAAACGTACCAAAAGGCACAAAGGACATGCTTCCGCTCGAATCGCACAAGTGGCAAAAGGTGGAAGCGGCGGCAAAAAAGATAACGGCGCTTTACAACGTCAAGCAGATACGCACGCCTGTTTTCGAGCATGCGGAGCTGTTTTTGCGCTCTATCGGCGACAGCACGGACATAGTCAATAAAGAGATGTATATTTTCGAGGATAAGGGCGGACGTAAAATGGCGCTTCGCCCCGAAGGCACGGCAGGCGTCGTGCGCTCGGTACTCGAAAACAATCTTTGCGAAACGTTGCCGCAAAAGCTGTTCTACATCGAAAGTGTGTATCGCTACGAACAGCCGCAAGCCGGAAGATACCGCGAACATCATCAATTCGGCGCAGAATTTTTCGGTAGCGAATTGCCGTGCTTCGAGGTCGAGCTTCTTTGTATGGCTCGCGACTTTTTGCGCGAAATCGGTTTCAACGATCTTCGCTTGCGCATAAATACTATCGGCTGTGACAAGTGTAGGGCAGATTTTAACGCCGCGTTAAGGAGCTTCCTTGCGGACGTTAACGATAAAATTTGCGGCGACTGCAAACGCAGAGCCGGTGTCAATCCGCTACGCACGCTCGACTGTAAAGTCCCGTCCTGCCAAGAGGTGTATAAGTCTGCGCCCAAAATTTCCGACTATCTTTGCGACGATTGCAAAGCCCACCACAAAGAGGTGTTACAAGGGCTTGACGAGGCAGGAATCGCGTATTTCGAGGATAAAAATCTCGTTCGCGGTCTTGACTATTATACGCGCACGGTGTTTGAATTTTGCGACGGCGATCTTGCCGTACTCGGCGGCGGACGGTACGATAATCTCTGCGAACAGCTCGGCGGAAAGCACATTCCGTGCGTAGGGTTCGGTTGCGGAATCGAGCGACTCATCGCCGCGGCGGAGTCGCGCGGTATAAATTTCGAAACCGCCGCGCCCAAGGTGTTTGTCGCGGCACAGTGCGACGCTTGCCGTCCGACGTGCGAAAAAATAGTGCGCTCGCTTCGCGATATAGGCGTGTCCGCCGAATGCGATCTCATGCGGCGCAGTTTAAAAGCGCAGTTCAAGCACGCCGACCGCAACGGCTTCGAATATGTTTTGACAGTGGGCGAAACAGAACTGCAAACAGGCAAATACAACGTTAAAAACATGAAAAGCGGCGAGGTGACAGCTGTCGATATGGACAGCATATCACTGCTCAAAGACCTTTAAGCGCGCATGGTCGAAATTGGCAAGGTAAAGCGAATCAAGCACGGCGTGGCGTATGTGGAGATAGCGCGTAACGAAAAATGCGGTAGTTGTAAGCTGTGCGCATTCGGCACAAGGGATTCGATAGTAATGCCGACTATCGCCGGCGAGAAAACGTCGGTAGGTCAGACGGTCGCGGTGGAAATGCCCGTTAAACCTGTCGGCAGTACGGCTCTTTTGATTTACGCCTTGCCGCTTTTGTTTCTCATCGTAGGCGCGCTTATCGGGCTTGTGGGCGAATGGTGGCTTCAAATCACGCTTGCCGCAGTAGGACTAATTATCGGATTTGCCGCAGTGATACCGATAGAGCGATATTACAGAAGAAAATCGGGCGCATTGCCAAAGATTATAGAAGCGACTAACGAGAATAACGACAGTGAACTCAGTACGGACGTATTAACTGTAACGGAGAATAATAATGGAACTCGAATTGATTGAAAGAACAGATCCGGAAGTTGCGGCCAGCATGAAAAGAGAGCTTGCCCGTCAGCGCAACAAGATTGAGCTTATAGCGAGCGAGAACTTTGTATCGCCGGCAGTAATGGCGGCGGCAGGCTCGCACCTTACCAATAAATACGCGGAAGGGTATTCGGGCAAGCGTTATTACGGCGGTTGCGAATATATCGACGAAATAGAAACGCTCGCAATCGAGCGTGCGAAAAAGCTGTTCGGCGCGGAGCATGCAAACGTTCAGCCGCATTGCGGCGCGAACGCAAATCATGCGGTGTTCTATGCGGTACTCAATCCGGGCGACACATATCTCGGCATGGATCTTGCTCACGGCGGGCATTTGACGCACGGCTCGAAGGTCAATTATTCGGGCAGATATTACAATGTCATACCTTACGGGGTGGACGAAAAGACCGAAACGATAGACTACGATGCAGTGGAGCGGCTTGCAAAAGAGCATAAGCCCAAGTTGATACTTGCAGGTGCTTCGGCATATCCGCGCATTATAGACTTTACGCGCTTCCGCGAGATAGCCGACACGGTAGGCGCGGTGTTCATGGTCGATATGGCGCACATAGCGGGGCTTGTCGCCGCAGGGCTGCATCCCAATCCCGTCGAATACGCCGATATAGTCACAACAACCACGCATAAAACCCTTCGCGGTCCGCGCGGCGGCATGATCCTTTGCAAAGAACAGTACGCGAAGTCAATCGATAAAGCTATTTTCCCGGGCACGCAAGGCGGTCCGCTCGAACATATAATCGCGGCAAAAGCGGTCGCACTCAAAGAAGCCGCGACAGTCGAATTCAAGCAATATCAAGCGCAGGTAGTAAAGAACGCGGCGGCGCTCGCGGCACGGCTTACCGAACGCGGTATTAGCCTCGTTTCGGGCGGCACCGATAATCACTTGATGCTTGTAAAGCTCGAAAACGGCATGACGGGTAAAGAGCTTGAAACCTTGCTCGACGAAAGCAATATCACGGTTAACAAAAATGCCGTACCTTTTGACAAAATGCCGCCGTCCAAAACGTCGGGTATTCGCGTAGGTACGCCTGCTGTCACTTCGCGCGGTATGAAAGAAGCGCAAATGCGCATTATAGCGGACTGCATTGCAGACGCCGTACAAAAAGGCGACAGCGCAAAATCGGAGATATTGGCCCGTGTCAAAAAGCTCACGACCGAATTCCCGTTATACGATTAAACCGTCATATAATATATTTACTCGGCGCAAGCATTTGCGTTATTCAAGAATTTACGAGAAAACTACAAAGGAGAGCGACATGCGGTTATCGACAAGAGCGACATACGGAATGAGATTGTGCTTTATGCTTGCGCTGGCCTCTTCGCCGCTGTCGGCGGCACAACTTGTAAAGCAGACCGATGTAGGAATCAAATACCTCGAACAGCTTTTGGCAATGCTCAAACGCGGCGAAATAGTAAAATCGTACAGGGGCAAGAGCGGCGGATATATCCTCGCTCGCGATCCCAAGAGCATCACCGTTGGCGATATGTTAGTGGCGTTGGACGATGGATTCGACGCACCCGAATGCGTGTGGGGCAATTGTAACGATATTTATTGTCCAAACCGCAATGTGCTCAGTAAACTCAATGACGGAATCAACAAAGTTCTCGCAAGTGTAACGCTTTACGACATGGTCAATGATTATCGAAACAATTGTGAGATCGCGGACAGAGAACAAGCATGAAAACCCCGATATATTTGGACTATGCCGCAACGACTCCCGTGGACAAAGAAGTTTTGTCGGCGGCATTGCCGTTTTATACACAAAGCTTTTATAATCCGTCATCAAGTCATGCGCTGGGGCAAAAAGCCGCGGCAGCAGTCGATTTTGCACGCGAGAAATGCGCCGCCGCAATAAACGCAAGCCCGAGTGAAATATATTTTACTTCGGGCGGAACGGAAGCGATAAACTGGGCGATGTCAGGCCTTCCGCATAACAAAAAACACGTCGTTGTTTCTGCGATAGAACACGACGCGGTTATGGCATGTGCAAAAAGATTTACAGAAAATGGATGCGACGTGGATTTTGTTAAACCCGATGAGCATGGAATAATTCGCGCGGACGCGCTTAAAAGTGTACTTCGCGAGAGTACGGGGCTTGTCTGCGTGATGACTGTCAATAATATCGTAGGAAGCATTCAGCCGATAAAGGAGCTTGCCCTTGCGGCGCACGAAGTCGGCGCTCTGTTTTTCACAGACGCAGTCCAAGCCGTAAACTCGATAGATATAGATGCCAAATATACGGACGTGGATATGCTCGCCGTTTCGGGGCATAAGTTTTACGCACCCAAAGGGATCGGGCTATTGTATGTAAAACGCGGATTGTCCGTAAAGCCGTTTATGGTCGGCGGCGAGCAAGAGCGGGGGATGCGCGCAGGGACGGTTGACGTTCCGTCCGTCGTGGCAATGGGCGTCGCTATCGAAATGGCGCAGAAAAACGTGCAAGAGTACAATGCACACGCAAGCGAAGTTGCGAATGCGTTTACGAGCTTGTTAAAGTTCGGTAATGTCGTGCAATGTGAAAACAAAACAGCCGATATAATATCGATTGTTTTCGACGGCGTGAACGGCGGACGGCTTGCAATCGCACTCTCGTGTTCCGGAGTATGCTGTTCGGTAGGCTCCGCGTGTTCGGCCGGATCGGCAACTCCTCCGCAGACGCTAATAGAAATGGGCGTAAAAAATGCTGATTGCGCGGTGCGGTTCTCGTTTGGCAAAAATACGACTGTGACGAGCGCAAAAACGGCGGCACAAATAGTAAATACCACCGTAAAACGCCTAATGCGAGTTTAGATAACGGACGGCAATATAGCCGCATGGTGAATTCATTTATCGGATAATTTTTCTTGCGCCGCTTTGAGCGCCTTTTCGGGAACTTTGGAATTTTCCATTTTTTTAAGTGCCACGGCACCGGCAAGCGCGCCGAGAGTGAAACTGAATAAAAGACTTTTCATAATGACCTCCGCATATATTATGCAGTCAAACACAATGTAATATTCATTTGGGCTTGCGCGCCGAATGAAAAGATTATCTGATGAAAATATCGATAAAAATTTTTTAAAAAATTTGAAAAAAGACTATCGCAAGGTCGATTATTATGGTATACTATACCGGTGGAAAGCGGAAAAAAGATTTTGGGCGTAGATTTCGGACTTAAACGCGTCGGGCTTGCGGTGTGCGACAGCTTGCATATTCTCGCTACGCCGCTTTCGGTCTACCGCACCAAATCGATGCGCGATTCCATAGACCACGTTGCGCGCGTCGCTGTCGAGCAGGACGTCGGCGCAATAGTCGTGGGGCTTCCGCTCAATCTAGACGGATCGGAGTCTGTGCAGACGGGTAGAGCGCGCGCTTTTGCGCGAAATATCGAAAAGGTCACGGGGCTTCCGACCGAGCTGTTCGACGAACGGTTATCGACGGTGGAGGCGGACGAACTGCTTATCGACGCCGGAGTTAAAAGCGCGGCGGCACGAGCAAATCTTGTAGACAGTATGGCGGCGAAAGTGATTTTGCAAGGCTATATAGAAAAAACAAATCGACAGTAGGAGATTTATCATGGCAGAACATCAAGACGAAAATGTAGAGCTTATCGACGAAGAAGTCATCACGCTTTACGACGACAACAATAATGCGGTAGACTTCAACGAGGTCGCGGTGGTTGAATACGAAGGCGAGTTTTACGCTCTGTTGCAGCCCGTAGAGCCTATGGAAGGTCTCGGAGAGGACGAGGCGATTATATTCAAAGTCGTTCAAAAGGATGACGAAACCGACGAGTTTGAGCCCGTTACGGACGAAAGCGTGCTTGACGCGGTGTTCAACGAGTATCTCAAAGCGGAAGCCGAGTTCATGGACGAGTGCGACTGCGACGAGTGCGGACACGATCACGACGGTTGCGGTTGCGATTGCGGTTGCGAGCACGAGCATAAATAAGCTTTTGAAGTCGCACCGATATATTTTGCACTAATATATCGATAGAACGGCGTTAGGGCAATATTATCGCAACACATTTATTTGGGTAAAAGGCAAAACAAGCCGCCACGGCAAACTCTGAGGCGGATAAAAAATTAAAGAAAACACCCGAAAAATATTTGCGTTAAGATAAACTCTATGATATAATATCGGTGAATACTCACTCGGTTGTTTTTCTGTGCGCAGTCAAATTTTTGAGGGCTGTGTGTAAACCGAGGCGGTAAACGGAGAAGTTATGGCAAACATAATCACGATGAAACAGCTTTTGGAAGCGGGCGTTCATTTCGGTCATCCCACGCGCAAGTGGAATCCCAAAATGAAAAAGTATATATATGTCGCGCGTAACGACATATATATCATCAACCTCGAAAAGACGGTGGAGATGATTGACAAGGCGTATGCTTTTGTCAAGGATGTCGCCGCAGAGGGCAAGTCGATACTTTTTGTCGGCACTAAAAAACAAGCGCAGGAAGCGATTATGCAGGAAGCGCAAAAGTGCGGCATGTACTACGTTAAGTCGCGTTGGCTTGGTGGCACGCTCACCAATTTCCAAACGATGAAATCTCGTATCGAGCGTCTTAACAAACTCAACTTAATGGAAAAAATGAACGAGTTTGCGTTGCTCCCCAAAAAGGAAGTGCTCAAACTCAAAGCCGAGCGCGACAAGCTTGAAGACAACCTCGGCGGTATAAAAGATATGAGAACGCTCCCCGGCGCATTGTTCGTGGTCGATCCCAAGAAAGAACACAACGCTATCATGGAAGCGCGAAAACTTCACATTCCAATCGTCGCGATTGTCGATACAAACTGCGATCCCGACGAAGTCGATTACGTTATTCCCGGTAACGACGACGCTATCCGTGCGATCAAGCTCATCGCCGGCGCAATGGCGGACGCCGTCATCGAGGCGCGCGAGGGCGAGGAAGGCTTGGCGGCACGCCGCGCGGTAGAGGCGCAAATGCAAGCGGAAGCCGAAGCCGCGGCAAAAGCAAACGTCGAAGTAGTGGAAGAGCCCGCTACGCAAGAACAGCTCGACAAGCTTGCAAACGGCGCGGAAGAAGCGGCGAGCGAGCAGGCCGAAGAGTAATAATCCGATTTATCGGTGCAATAAAGAAATTAACGGTTTTAGGCACAGCCAAAACCAAAACAACAATATACAATTAAATATCAGGAGTAGTAATACTATGGAAATTACAGCAAGTGACGTTGCAAAATTGCGTGAAATCACCGGCGTCGGTCTTATGGCGTGCAAAAAGGCGCTTGTAGCAACCGACGGTGATATAGATAAAGCGTGCGAATATCTTCGCGAGCAAGGCATGTCTATCGTCGCCAAAAAGGCGTCGAGAATAGCCGCGGAAGGCGCGGCGTGGGCGTGCATTTCGGCAGACAAGCACACCGGTGCACTAGTCGAGGTCAACTGCGAATCGGACTTCGTTGCAAAGAGCGACGTATTTGTAAAGCTTTGCGAAGACGTTGCGAAAGCGGCTGTCGAAAGCGGCAAAGAGGATGTCGAAGAGCTTAAAGCCGTCAAGACGAAAGAAGGCACAATCGAAGAGCTTATCACTGCGGCTACCTCGAAAACAGGCGAAAAGATTTCGCTCCGTAGAGCAGTTGTTCAAAAGAATGCGGGCGCTATCGAAGAGGCGTATATCCACATGGGTGGGAAAATGGGTACACTTGTCGAGGTTTCGGCAGAGGGCGTTACCGACGCAAACACCGCGGATATCGTCGCTATGGCGCATGACGTAGCAATGCATATCGCGGCATTCCAGCCGCCTTACGTTCGCAAGAGCGACGTTCCCGAGTCCGCTGTCGAGCATGAGCGCGAAATAATCAAGCAACAGCTTATGAACGACGAGAAGAACAAAAATAAGCCCGAGCAGGTGTTGGCAAAGATTGCGGAGAACAAGCTCGGCAAATTCTTCGAAGAGAATTGCCTTTTGTATCAGGCTTTTGCAAAAGATCCGTCAATCACGGTCGAACAGCTTGTTGCGGCAACCGCCAAAAAGACGGGCGCAAAGCTTGACGTTGTGCGATTCAGCAAGTTTGTCATGGGTGAAGGCATTGAGAAGCGCACCGACAACCTTGCCGAAGAGGTAGCAAAACTTTCCGGCAATAAATAGTGTAGGTAGGTCGGCTTATCGATTTTTCGGTAAGCCGATTTTAAAGTGTAAGGAGAACGGCATGTACAAGAGAGTCTTGTTAAAGTTGAGCGGCGAGGCGCTTGCGGGCGAGAGCGGAACTGGTATCGATCCTGCCACCGTAGACAGCGTCGTTTGTCAGCTCGTCGAGCTTGCCAAAAGCGGCGTGCAAATAGCGATAGTAGTCGGCGGAGGTAATTTCTGGCGCGGTCGTCAAGGCGTAGCAATGGATAAAGTCACGGCAGACCACATGGGCATGCTTGCGACCATCATGAACGCGCTTGCGCTTCAAGACGCGATTGAAAAGAAAGGAGTACCAACGCGCGTTCAAACGGCACTGTCCATTCCCGCCGTCGCGGAGCCTTTTATACTTCGAAAGGCGTTACGGCATTTCGAGTGCGGTCGCATAGTAATTTTTGCATGCGGCACTGGCAATCCGTATTTTACCACCGATTCGGGCGCGGCGCTACGGGCAGCGGAGATAAAGGCGGACGTGCTACTCATGGCGAAGAACGTAGACGGCGTTTACGATTGCGATCCCAAGACCAACAAGAACGCAAAAAAATTCAGCGAGCTTACTTACATGGACGTAATAAACAAGAACATAGCGGTCATGGACTTCACGTCGGTCACAATGTGCATGGAAAACAATATTCCGATTGTGGCGTTCGGGCTGGCTGATAAAAACAGTATAATACGCGCGGTGTCGGGCGAAACTATCGGCACCATTATTCACTAATCGGAGGGGCGAATAATGCAAAACGAACAACTCATCGAACAGTCGAATAAGATCGACGAAAAATTGAACAAGGTTATCGAACATCTCAAATCGGAGCTTAACGCCATGCGTGCAGGTCGAGCCAATCCGATTATTTTGAGCAAGGTAAACGTAGACTATTACGGCATGCAAACGCCGCTCAATCAAATGGCGAATATTTCCGTCACAGACGCGCGCACGCTCACGGTTTCGCTCTACGACGTTTCTGCGCTCAAAGAGGCGAAAAAGGCAATTATTGCCGCCGACCTCGGGCTTAATCCCGTAGACGACGGAAAAGTGATACGATTGACTTTCCCTCAACTCACCGAAGAACGCCGCCGCGACCTCATCAAGCAGGTAAAAAAGACGGGCGAAGACAGCAAGGTCGCGCTTCGCAACGAGCGCCGCGACGCACTCGACTTCGGCAAAAAGCTCAAAAAGGAAGTTTCCGAGGACGAGATCTCCGAGTTTGAAAAAGTCATTCAAAAGAAGTTGGACGGAGCTGTCGAAAAAGTAGACAAGCTCATTAAAGACAAGGAAGCCGACTTGCTTGAAATCTGATTCTGCATCAAAAGGGAACGTCGTTTCGAATATTCCCAAACACATAGGTATAATCATGGACGGCAACGGAAGGTGGGCGACCAAACGCCTGTTGCCGCGTGCCGCAGGTCATCGTGCGGGAGTTAAGAATATAACGCCCGTCGTGTCGTATTTGTTGGAGGAGGGCGTAAAATGCGTATCGCTTTACGCGTTCTCCACCGAAAACAGCGGAAGGCCGAAGGACGAGGTCGATTCACTCGTCGATCTCATTCGTAAACGCCTGAAACCGATGACGCGCGAGCTGATCGAGCGCGGAGCTAGGGTTGTGTTTTCGGGCGACCGCACTTATTTTCCGACCGATGTACAAAAGCTGATATCGGAAGTGGAAGGCGAAAACACCGATCCGTCATCGTCTGTCGTCAATATCGCGCTCAATTACAGCGGAAGATCGGAGATATTGCGCGCTTGCCGTCTTGCGGCGGAAAAAGGCGAAATTACGGCAGACAGCTTGGAGCGCGAGCTTTTTACGCATGATTTGCCCGAGCTTGACATGATAATACGCACGGGCGGAGAAAAGCGGTTAAGCAATTTTATGCTGTATCAAGCGGCATACAGCGAGCTGTTTTTCACCGATACGCTGTGGCCGGATTTCGATAAAAAAGAGCTTAAAACAATGCTCGAAGAATATACTGCGCGGTCACGCAGATTCGGAAAACTTTGATAAAGCGCTCTTTGCGAAACGGTATAATTCCGCGCAACAATTAAATTACAGATTATTAAGGGAGGTCGGATTATGGCGATGAAGAAAGACCGTGTTATTACCGGCACCTTCATATCAATAGTGTATATTGCCGTATTTTTGCTTGCAATGTACGTTCACCCGATTTTCTTCGACGTGTTCATATTTGCGCTTGCCGTGTGCGGCGTGTACGAAATGAGCAGGGCGATATCTCATGTTATGAGTCCGCCGATATTTGTTATCGGGCTTGTTCAAGTAGTGGTCGGGTTTGCCGCATTCTGGTTCGCCCAATACTATTTCAAAACCAATGCGTCGGGACTTACCGCGTATTTTGCGGTGCTTGCGGTAATGGTGATATTCACATTGATCTTCACGGCTTGCTCAAAGGAGTACGTAAAAGGCAATGCGATGTCCACCATATTCGTTATGATGTACCCGAGCGCGATATTGATGTTCTCCGTCGGCATTAATTACTTTATGACCGCAGAGCTCGGCATAAGCGTGCTTGCGTCGTTGCCGTACAGAAATGCCGGTATCGCATTGATGTTTTTGGTCCCTGCGTTTACAGACGTGTTCGCTTATCAAATCGGCAGTGCGATAAAGGGCAAAAAGCTTTGTCCCTCTATAAGCCCCAACAAGACCATAAGCGGCGCGATAGGCGGACTTTTGGGCGGTGTTGTCGGTGCAGGAATAGTCTTGTTCCTGACGTTCTTTGCCGTCGAATATTCCGTCAATATTTTCGGGCTTGCAATGCTCACGGATACGTGGGCGACGACCATTGTCAATTTTATCATACTCGGTCTCTTCGGCTCGGTGTTCGATCAAGCAGGCGATCTCGTCGCATCGTATGTCAAACGCAAATCGGGAATCAAGGACTATTCAAATCTTTTGCCCGGACACGGCGGTATTCTCGATAGAATCGACGGATTCATGTTCTGCGGCGTGCTGTACTACATGTATTTCGCGGTAATGTACGTTTTATGAAAAAAATAGCTGTTTTGGGGTGTACCGGTTCTATCGGCACACAAACGCTCGATATTGTAAGAAATAACCGTGACAAGTTCGAGGTCACCGGTCTTTCTTGCGGAACAAACGTTTCGGAACTCGCAAAACAGGCGATTGAATTAGGTTGTAAAACGCTCGGAATTGCAGACGAGAGCAAGCGTAAAAGCTTGATTGAGCTTGTACCCGACGCGCACGTTTTTTGCGGTGACGAAGCGCTTACCGCTATCATCGACGACGCCGACATAGTGGTGGTTGCCGTTGTGGGCATGATAGGGCTTAAAGCCGTGCTTGCCGCGCTCGATAAGGGCAAAACGGTGGCGCTTGCGAACAAGGAATCGTTGGTCGCAGGCGGCGCGGTCGTGAAAGAGCGTTTAAACCGCGGCGGCAAAATTTACCCCGTAGATTCCGAACATTCTGCCGTTTGGCAATGCTTACAAGGCGAGAAAGAGTTTAAGCGCATAATACTGACCGCAAGCGGCGGTCCGTTCTACTTCTCGCCGAAGTCGCAATTACAGTGCGTAACGCCCGAGCAAGCCATTTCGCATCCGAATTGGAAAATGGGCAAAAAGATATCGGTGGACAGCGCGACGATGATGAACAAGGGCTTGGAGATAATTGAAGCTAGTTGGCTGTTCGATACGACGAACATCGACTATGTTATTCACCCCGAAAGCGTGGTGCATTCCATGGTCGAGTTCATCGACGGATCGATCAAGGCGCAAGCGTGTACTCCCGATATGCGCATGCCGATACAATACGCATTGACTTATCCGAATCATGAAATCCGCGAATATAGTCCGATAAGCCTGCCGTTAGACCTTCGCTTCCTGCCGCCCGATGAGAAAAGATTTCCTGCGCCGCGCCTTGCCCAGCAAGCAATGAAAGCGGGCGGAACGGCAACAGTGGTATTGAATGCCGCGAACGAGGCCGCAGTCAGGCTGTTTTTGGATAGAAAGATTGCTTTCACCGATATAGTCAAAATCGTAGAAAGCACATTGAACGACGAAAAGTACGAAAGTGAGCTTTCGGAAGATATTATTTTCCAAACGCATAAACGCATTTACGACCAAATATACTTGAATTATCGAGGAAAGTAGCATTGCAATACTTCGGGTATATTCTTCTATCGCTTGTTGTCCTGCTCCTAATGGTGCTCATTCACGAGCTTGGACATTATACAACGGCGAAAATTCTCGGTTTTACTATCGAAGAGTTTTCCGTCGGTTTCGGTCCGAAAATTTTCAGCAAGCGTCGGAAAAACGGCGAGCTTTTTTCATTGCGAGTTTTGCCGCTCGGCGGATTTTGCTCATTTTTGGGCGAGGATGACGACGAACAAGACAAATCGGTTAAAGAACAGACACAAGTAAATAGCTCCGCCGCAGATGTGAACGCAGACGAAAGCGCGACAACGAGCGGCGAAAAAACAAGCGTTGAAACGCAAGATAAATCACACGACGACGATTTGCTGTCTTATGTGATGAAGAGTAAAATCGACGAGGACAGTGCGGCGCGTGAGACCGCAAAGGCTTTGGATAAGCCGGTAAGGCTCGACAAGAACGGAAATCCGGCATTGACTTTCAATCAGCAAAAACCGTGGAAGCGCATAATAGTACTTCTCGGCGGCGTAGTTTTTAATTTCCTGTCCGCTATAATATTTTCGCTCATTTATATTTGGGCGGTAGGGTGTCCTGCGCCGCAAATCGTAGAAGTCAAATCGTTTGACGGAGTTCCGTATTGCGATTTGCAAAAGGGCGATATAATTGTTGGAGTAAACGGCACGAATATCAGTGTGATGAATCCGTATAACGATTTGATGAGCGGAATCAAAGAAGGGCAGACTGTTACTTTCAAGGTGGATCGCGGCGGTAAGATAGTCACGGTCGAGGCGACAAAACAGAAGATAAACGACGTAGATAATGAAGGTAAACCTTATACCTACGTCGGTTTCGGATTTGTTTCAAGCACCGAATTTGTCGGCGGCAATGCCGCAAATGCCTTTAAATATTGCGTTCCGTACACGTTCAAACTGTCCTGGGCGATACTCGGCTCATTCGGGCAACTCATAACCGGTAAAATGCCTATCACGTCGGTTTCCGGTCCTGTGGGATCTGTAAAACTCATGGCGGAAATCTCGATTGCCAATTGGCGCAATATTTTGATATTACTTCCGCTACTCGCGAGCAACCTTGCAATGTTCAATCTGTTGCCGTTTCCGGCGCTTGACGGCGCTCGCGTAATTTTTACGACAGTTGAGTGGATCAGGAAAAAGCCGAACAACCGCAAAGTCGAGGGAATGATAAATTTTATCGGACTTGCGGTGCTGTTGTTATTTGTTTTGATTGTTGACATTTTGTCGTTTGCGTTGTAAAATGTAACCGTGAACAGTAAAGCGGTCAAAATAAAAAATATGCTCATAGGCGGCGGCAACAGAATTGCCGTGCAGTCTATGACGAATACCGACACGCTCGACGTAGAGGCTACTTACGAGCAGTTAAAGCGCCTTCAAATAGCAGGGTGCGATATTGCGCGTATCGCGGTTTCGAGCAATGAAGAAATCAAAGCGTGCAGGGCGTATGTCGGTAAGTTCGATATGCCGCTCGTTGCGGACATTCAGTTCGATTACAGACTTGCCGTACAGTGCGCGGAAATAGGATTTGATAAAATCAGATTCAATCCCGGAAATATCGGTGACGAGAGCAAGGTCAAGACTCTGGTAGACGCGTGCAAGGCTAACGGAGTTCCTATTCGAATCGGCGTAAACACAGGCTCGTTAGAGCGCGAGTTTAAGGCCTTACATAAAAGCGACGCGCTTGTCGAGAGCGCATTAAAGCATGTGCGAATGCTTGAACGGTTCGGGTTTTACGATATCGTTATTTCCGTCAAATCGTCCGACGTAAAGACCACGGTCGAAGCTTATAGAAAGCTTCATGACCGCACCGACTATCCGTTGCATTTGGGCGTTACGGAGAGCGGCGCGGACGAGCGCGGTGTTGTGCGGTCGGCAATAGGCATAGGTGCGCTTTTGATCGACGGCATAGGCGACACTTTGCGCGTGTCGCTGTCGGGCGATCCAGTTAAGGAAGTCGAAGCCGCAAAGCTTATATTGCAAGAATCGGGTATCGATAAGAATTATTGCGAGATAATTTCGTGTCCGACATGCTCACGGTGCAAGTACGATTTGAAATCGGTAGTCGACGAACTTAAAGCCGCGACAAAGGATATAAAAACGCGCGTAAAAGTCGCGGTCATGGGCTGTGTGGTAAACGGCCCGGGCGAAGCGGAAGGCGCGGACTTCGGCGTAGCAGGCGGCGGAAACGGCAAGGCTGCGCTGTTTGTCGACGGCAATGTCGTGCAAACTATCAATACGTCCGAAATAGTCCCGACAGTATTGCGGCTGATTGACGGCAAAGTTTCGAGTGGAAATTAACAGTCAGATGAATAAAATTTATCAAGAAATAAATACCAGAACAAACGGAAAGTACGACGGCTTGCGCTTCTCCGAAATAGTACTCGGCGACTGTGCGACAGTTACGGTATCTTGTAGGAAAGAAGACAGAGCGTTCGTCAATACAAACGCGCGAGAAATCGAGTCGCTTTTGTCGAATATTTGCGCTTTTCACATTCCTATCAAAATCAAAATTTCCGACGCGTCACCGACGCAAAATGAATTGCGCGCCGCCGTGGTCAAATTCACCGATAAATTCAGTTATGTTTCGTCAATCATTCATACGATAGCCGTCGATACTGAAAACGGTTACCGCGTGCGTATGAAGATGCACGACGCGATGTATGAATTTGCTAAAAACGATTATTTGCCTCGGCTCGATGAGTTTTTGAAAAACAAGTATGTCGATTCAATAGAGCTTGCGGTCGATACCGTTAAATTCTCGGAAAGCGGAACTGTGTATGCCGCGACTAGCGGAGAAAAGAAAGAGTATAGCATAAAAAATGCACAGCCGATTATCGGCGCACTAACGCCCGAGAGCGCACGGTCGATAGCGAGCATAACCGAAAATGCGTACAATCTTACGGCTTGCGGCGTCTACGCAATGCCCACGTCGTTTTCGAGTAAGGGCGGAAGACGGTACGACAGGTTTGTGCTGTACGACGGAGATGCGGTATTGCAATGCAGATTCAGTCCCGAAAGCGGAGTGAGTCTTGCCGATCCGTCACTTCTCGGCAAGACCGTTTGCGTGTTCGGCAATGCGGAGTACGACGCTATGCGCAATGAAGCGTCGCTTGCCGTGCGTGAGCTGTCGGTTTGCGATATCGATGATATTCGCGCAGTTCAGTCTGTACCCGTACCGAAACAATACGCGATAATATCGCCCAAGCCTTACGAAGAGTATGTGCAGTCTAGCATGTTCGACGGCGGATTTGATACTCCGCCTGCGCTTAACGGCTCGTTCGTGGTGTTCGATTTCGAAACCACCGGGCTTTCCGTGTTGCACGATAAGCCGACGGAGATAGGTGCGGTCAAGGTAGTGGACGGAAAATTGACGGAGAGCTTTTGCACGCTTATTAATCCGCGCAGACCGATACCGCAAGAGGTTGCGATAAAGACGGGTATTACCGACGAAATGGTGAAAGGTCAGCCGCTCTTCGAAGACATCTTGCCCGACTTTTACAAGTTTTCATACGGCTGCTCGTTTGTGTGCCACAATATATCGTTCGACTTTCCGTTCTTATTAAAGGCAGGGAACAGATGCGGATATGCGTTCGGCGACAGAAGAACGTTCGATACAATGTCTATCGCTCCGATTGCGATACCGGGCATTCAAAAGTTGTCGCTCGATCGAGTTCTCGAAGGATTGGGACTCATTAACGACAACGCGCACCGCGCTCTTTCGGATGCCGTCGCCACGGCCAAGGCGTTTGTCGCAATGCACAGGATATTGGCGAAAAAATAATAAAAAGTTTTTTGATTGTTTTAATATAAATTTTGTAAAAATGCTTGCAATTGCGCAACAAAAATGATATATTATTTAAGGTACTATAAGGTTTAGCATGAGAGTGGGTTTTGCCCGCTCTCAATTGCTGTTAGGGCGTTGTTATGGTAGAACCCATCGCACGTCCGAGGAGGACAGTATAAACAGCGTTATCGAAAAGGCAAAGCCCGTAATAGAAGAGGTGCTGACCGCGCTCGGATACGAGCTTGTGGATATCGAGTACAAAACGATGTACGGCGATAAACACTTAATCGTGTATATCGCGAACGAGAAAGGAGTCAGCCTTGACGACTGCGAAGCGGTATCAAACGCGCTCGACGCGCCGCTCGACGCGCTGGATCCCACAAACTCCGCGCCGTACTGTTTGGATGTATCGTCGCCTGGCCTCGACAGGCCGTTCAAAACTCAACGCGACTTCGAGCGAAATTACGGCAAAAAAGCAGAGGTTAAACTGTTCGCTCCCATTGATTCTACCAAGAAAAAGCTTTTTGTAGGTACGCTGATTAGCCGTACCGAATCCGAACTCACGATTGAGGATGAAAGCGGCTCTACCGTCACCATAGAAAACGGCAAGATTGCGCTCGTTCGTCCGTATATCGAATTCTAAATCAAATTAAGAAAAAACATAAATTTTCGGGAGAAGAAAAATGGCTAAAAAAAGTTCGACGCTTACGCTCCAATCTGATTTTTACGATGCATTGAGCGACCTCGAAACCGAACGCGGGATTAAAAAGGAAGTTTTTATCGACGCGTTGCAAGACGCTTTGACCAGCGCGTACAAAAAGCAGTACGGCGTGCCGAAAGCGATCAAGATCATCATGACGCCCGAGCTTAAAACGTTCAGCATCCACACTTGTCAAAAGGTTGTCGAGCAGGTTGTTGACCGCGAAACCGAAATCAGCCTTGAAGACGCTCGGCTCATCGACAAAAAGTACAAGGTCGGCGATGACATTTTGGGGCCTGTCGATGCCGCAGAATTCGGGCGTATCGTCGCTCAAATGGCAAAGCAGATAGTCACGCAAAAGCTTCGTGCCGTGGAAAGCGAAAACGCATACAGCGAGCTTGCAGAAAAAGAAGAGCAGCTCGTCACATGTATCGTTCACAGAATCGACGGCAAGAACGTGTGCGTGGACATCCAGAAAATGGAGGCCGTGCTTTATCCGAAAGATCAATTACCCGGCGATAAATTCAAGGTCGGCGACAAGATCAAAGTTTATGTTCGCGGTATTAAAACAACGTCGCGCGGTCCGCAGGTTCTCGTAACGCGCACAGCGCCCGGCTTTGTGCGTAGACTGTTCGAGATAGAAGTACCTGAGATCGCAAACGGCGTAGTCGCAATCAAGGGCATAGTCCGCGAGGCAGGATTACGCACGAAAATGGCTGTGTACGCAACCGATTCGGGCGTTGACGCGGTCGGCGCTTGCGTAGGTAACCGCGGCGCGCGTGTGAACAGCATTATTTCAGAAATCGGCGGTGAAAAAATCGATATCATTCCTTGGCATGAAGATCCGCTCGAATATATAGCGCGTGCGCTTCTTCCGGCAAAGGTTGTAATGGTCGAAGCGAAAGAGGATGAGCGCGTTGCGAAAGTGGTTGTCATGGACGATCAATTGAGCCTTGCTATCGGAAGAGAAGGCGTAAATGCAAGGCTCGCCGCAAAGCTCACCGGCTGGAAGATAGATATCAAGCCGTACTCGACAATGGAGCAAGAGGTCAAGGCCGCGACCGAACGCGCCGAACAAATGGGCAGCGATAATTTCGATGTATTCGACGAGGATCTCGGAGAGCTCGACTAAATGAAGCACATTCCCATGCGGTCGTGCATCGTTTGTCGACAGCAAAAAGACAAGACCGAACTGTTGCGCATAGTAAAAAAGCCGAGCGGCGAAATCGTTTTGGACGAAACGGGGCGCGAATCGGGAAGAGGCGCATACGTCTGCAAGAGCGGCGAATGCATGACAAATGCAATAAAAAAGCGCGCGTTTAACCGGGTTTATAAGCAACAGCTTCCCGATGCGGTGTACGAAAAGCTTGAAATGGCATACGGAAATATCGATGCTTCAAATTGAGAAAACAGACAAATTTTTAACAATGATAGGCTTTGCAAAACGTGCCGGTAAAATAATCTACGGGTATGATACGTTACGCAAGTCAAAAAGCGTAAGACTGCTCGCAGTTAGCGACACGGCTTCGCAAAATCTATTGTCAGATATGATGTGCCTTGCAGTCAATCAAGGCTTGCCGATTGTGACAGCGCCCAAGCTTGAAGAGGCAATCGGAAACAACGTAAAGGCTCTCGGAATAACCGATGAAAACATGGCTCGTGCTGTGGTTGACTACGTCACACGCGGAGCAACGAAGTATAAAATCAAGTTAGGGTAACGGAGGTAATATTTTTGGATAACACCACCACTAACAACGTAACAAACAATGAAGAAGTAGCGAGCGGAGTAAAGCGTTTGCATTCGCTCATCGAATCGGGTGATCTGCAAAACTATCTCAAACGTTTGGCGGATATTAAAAAGCGCGTTGATAAGCTGTATGCTTCCGAGCGGCAAAAGCTCTCGGAGTATGTTTCCGCGCGCGAACGCGAGCGCCAAGAACAGGAAGAATTGCGCGCCGCCGCCGAACGAGAAGCCGTTTTGCGTGCAAAAGAGGAGGCGCAAGTCGCCGAGTCCGAAGAGGTAAAAGTCTCGACAGTAGTAAGTAGTCAAAAATCCACGTTACCTGAACAGAACGCAGACTCATCTACGCAAGAAGCGCCGCAAGAGTCCGCGACGGTGCAGACGCCTACGCAGCCTGCGGAGCCGGCTTCGACCGGAACGAGAACTGCGATACCGAGCTATATTCGCGGCGTCATCAAGCATACACCGCGCCCTGCGGCAGACAGTAAGCCGGTAAGACCCGATAGGGGCAAGGACTCCCGTCCGCCGCTTCGCACGCAAAGCGGAGCAAAACCTGCGCCGACGAAAACAGGTGCGGCGCCGCGTGCCGCTATGGTCAAGTTCGAGATGCCGACCAATCAGCGCAAACAGCGCGGCGATGCGGCAGGCAAGAAGTCTGCGGTAAAACCCGAAGACAAACGGCAAATGAACAAGCGCACACTCATTCGCAAAGGATATATTCAGGAGAATGTTGACGAAGAGCGTATGGGCACGCGCAAGCTCAAAAACAAAAAAGTCAACAAAGTTGTGCCTTTTACGCCGATTAAGATAGAGAACGCGGTAATAACGACCGAAAACCTCACCGTTAAAATTCTTTCGGAAAAGATAGGCAAGACTGCGCAGGAAATAATCAAACAGCTCATGGAACTCGGCATAATGACCACAATCAACTCGGTCGTCGATTTCCCCACAATGCAGCTCGTGGCCGACGCGCTCGGCGTGAACATCGAGCTTAAACTCGAAAAGACCAAAGAAGAAGAGCTTTTAGAACTTCACTCCGAACCCGATCCCGAGGAGAGCCTTGTAAAGCGTCCGCCTATTATCACTGTAATGGGACATGTCGATCACGGCAAAACCTCGCTGTTGGACGCTATCCGCAAGACTTCCGTTGTCGTCGGCGAGGCGGGTGGAATCACGCAACATATCGGCGCATATTCCGTTGACGTGAACGGCGAAAAGATAACATTCCTCGATACGCCCGGTCACGAGGCGTTTACAGAAATGCGTAGGCGCGGCGCGACAGTCACCGACATCGCAGTTCTTATCGTAGCGGCAGACGACGGCGTTATGCCGCAGACAATTGAGGCGATTAAGCACGCTAAGGCGGCAAACGTTCCGATTGTAGTCGCCGTCAATAAGATCGATAAGCAAGGCGCAAATCCCGACCGTATCAAACAACAGCTCGCCGAACACGACCTCGTGTGCGAGGAATGGGGCGGCAACGTGCCTATGATACCCATTTCGGCAAAGCAGAACAAGGGCATAGACGTTTTGCTCGAAAACATCTTGTTCCAAGCCGAATATATGGAGCTTCGCGCCAACCCCAACCGCAGTGCGCGCGGATATGTTATCGAAGCGCGACTCGACAAGGGCAGGGGGCCTATCGCGACAGTAATAGTGCAAAACGGCACACTCAAAGTGGGCGATTACATCGTTTCGGGAACAACGTACGGAAGGGTGCGTTCGCTCACAGACGATAAAGGCAAAAATATCAAAACGGCAGGACCTTCTACTCCTGTCGCCGTATATGGCCTTGCGCAGGTGCCGTCCGCAGGCGATCCGATTGCCGTTGTCGAAAGCGAGAAGATGGCGCGCCAGGTCATCGAGGAGCGCGCGGCACGTGCAAAGAATCAAATGATGTCCGATGTGCCGCAAGCCGATCTCGACGAGGCGTTCAGGAAGTTGGGCGACGAGAAATTAAAGGAATACAGGGTTCTTGTCAAGGCCGACGTTCAGGGTTCGAGCGAGGCTATCAAGGACGCGCTACTCAACCTTTCCAACAATGAAGTCAAAGTAAGCGTGGTGTTCAGCGGCGTAGGCGCGATAAATCAGTCCGACGTAATGATGGCGGAAGTGTCGCATGCGAACATTATCGGCTTCAATGTCAAGCCGGACAGCGATGCGAGAAATGCCGCGGAACGAGCCGGTATAGACATAAAGCTTTTCAACATCATCTACGAAGCGCTCGATTACGTTCAGGCCAAAATGGACGATATGCTTGCGCCTAAGTTTGTCGAGCGCGTCACAGGTAAGGCGATTGTGCGCACGACGTTCAAGGTTTCGGGCGTGGGTATCGTCGCCGGCAGCTATGTGCAAACCGGCAAAATCGTTCGAAGCGGAAAAGCGCGTTTGTACCGCGGCGGCAAGATGATTTTCGAGGGCAATATCGCAGGTTTAAAGCGGTATAAGGACGACGCCAAAGAAGTCACTATCGGGCTTGAATGCGGTATCGCTATCGAAGGATACACCGAATACTTAGAGGACGACGAGATTGAGTGCTACGTTGTCGAAAAGGAGAGCAAGTGAGAGGTCACGGCGGTTCGGGACACAGAACGGAGCGCATAGCGAGCATAATAAAGCGAGACGTGTCGGTAATAGTCGATACGCTTGACGATCCTCGCATATACGGCGTGACGGTTGTCGATGCTGAAATGTCGCGCGATCTCAAATACGCTACCGTTTATGTCACAATAGGTAGCGACGAAAATAACGTACTCAACGCTCTCAACGGTTGCTCGGGTTATATCAGAAGACAGCTTGCCGAAACCAACAGCGAGATGCGCGGCGTGCCTCGGCTTAATTTTGTCATTGATAAGTCGCAAGCATATTACGAGCGTATCGAGCAAGTTATCAAGGATATACACAAAAATGAAAAAGATAACGACTGATATTCTTAAAGCTATCGAGCATGCCGAAACAATATTGGTATGCGGACACACGCGCCCCGACGGCGATTGCGTCAGCTCCGCCCTTGCCATGCGGCGCATTTGCGAAAAGCTCGGCAAAAAAGCGGACGCGGTATGCGACGCGGACAAGCCTATATCTTATGCATTCTTGCCCGATTACGAAAATTTTTGTGCGCCGAGATTCGATAAGTACGATTTGTTTATAGCGGTTGACTGTGCGACCGATAAACGCCTCGGCGAATACTTCCGCGTGATGCAAGAAGCCGGTAACGTGGTAAATATCGATCATCATCCCACAAATAACCTTTACGGTAAAATTAACTATATAGATCCCGCGGCAAGCAGTACTTGCGCCATTTTATACGATTTGTTTTCGGCACAAAATGGACTAATCGACCGCGACGTTGCGACAATGCTTTATACCGGTCTTTCGACGGATACGGGGCATTTCATGCATTCAAATACCACCGCAAAGGTATTTGAAATCGCAATGAAATTAAGTGAGCTCGGCGTCGATATTGTCAATGTGAATCAGGCTCTTTACTGTAATAAGCCTTTTTCCAAATTGAAGCTCGCCGCAAAAGCGATTAATGCTATAAAGCTGTATGAGGACGGCAAAATCGCACTTATGACTATCGATCAAGCCGATCTTGCCGAATGCGGTTGCGGATCGGACGACACAGAAGGGCTTATCGACTACGCGTCGAGTATTTCTGGCGTGTGCATTTCGATTGCTATGTGCGAGCAAAAAGGCGGATTTTTCAGAGTGTCTTTCCGCTCTTCGGAAGCCGATGTCGCTGCGGCGGCAGGACAATTCGGCGGTGGAGGTCATAAGCTTGCCGCCGGCTGTATAGTCAACGGCAACCGTTACGACGTAATGGAAAAGCTGATTGCGGCGGCTAAATCCGCTATCGATAAAATATCGTGAACGGACTTATCAATCTTTATAAGCCTACGGGTATGTCGTCTGCGTCGGCAGTTTCGAGAGTAAAACGTATGCTCGGCGAAAAGACGGTAGGTCATATGGGTACGCTCGATCCGATGGCGGAAGGCGTGCTTGTTATAGGCGTCGGCAAGTCCGCGCGCCTTTTCGATTATCTTGCCGGGCGCAAAAAAACGTACATTGCCAAATTCAAATTCGGGTATCAAACGGACACGCTCGACGCGCTCGGGGCTGTTACGGACACTACAAACGACATTCCGAGCGTAGACGCCGTTCTTAATGCAATGCTTTCTCTTGTAGGGGAAATCGACCAAATTCCGCCGTCATACAGCGCAAAGCATATTAACGGAAAGCGAGCATACGCACTTGCTCGCGAGGGCAAAACGGTGGAGCTTGCACCCAAGCGCGTAACTATTTTCGGCACGGAACTCATATGCCAGCCGCGTATGGACGAGATGGTGTTTTCGATAACGTGTTCCGCAGGAACGTATATTCGCTCCATTTGTCGCGATGTCGCGAAAATGTGCGGATCGCTTGCCACTCTTACATATCTTCAACGCACCGCGTCCGGCTGTTTCGACGTTAATGACAGTGTTACTCTCGAAGCGTTGGAAGAGAAAAAATCAAAAGTTTTAATCGCGCCCGAACAGGTGCTTGAACTTTCACGGTATTACGTACCGGTAGAAAAATACGATGATTTGAGTCACGGCAGAAAGATCGAGGCGGAACTTGACGGCGATATGCTCGTGTACTGCAACGACGAGTTTTTCGGTATAGGCTGTTCGACAGACGGAGTACTTAAACTTAAAACATATTTGAGGGATGAATAACATGAAAGAACTGACATCGGAAGAGGTATGCCTTGCGCTCGGATATTTCGACAGTATGCACTTGGGGCATAGGAATCTCATAGCTGCGGCACGCGAATACGCCAAAGCACACGGCGTAGGCTGTGCCGTCTTCACGTTTGCCAATAATGCGTATAAGCTGTTCAATGCCGACGGCAAACAAGTCTACACGTATTCCGAAAGAGCGGAGCTTTTGAACGGGCTTTGCGACTATATACTTCCAATGCGGTTTGATTCGCGGCTTAAAAATTACAGTGCAGAGCGGTTTTTGGACGCGTTACTGTCGCATTACAACGTCAAAGCATTCGTCTGCGGATACGATTATTCGTTCGGCGCGGGCGCGAAAGGCGACGCGCAATTTCTTCAAGAATACTCTTCAAAGCACGGAATCGATTGCGTAGTAGTGGATAAATTCGAAATGGACGGGGATAGAGTTTCTACGACCGTAGTCAAGGAATTGCTTTTGTCGGGCGAAATCGAACGTGCCAACGCCTTGCTCGGCGCACCGTTTATGGTTTGCGGCAAAGTTGTCAAAGGTCGCGGCGCAGGCAGGATGTTCGACATTCCGACCGCCAATATAAAGATACCGCTCGGCAAGCTCGTGCCCAAATCGGGGGTTTACGGTACGACGTGCGAGGTTGACGGCAAGGTGTATAACAGCGCTACCAATGTGGGCGCTCGTCCTACTTTCGGACTTACAAAGACGGTTGTGGAGACAATGCTGGACGACTTTAACGACAATATTTACGGCAAGGAAATCAAGCTGTATTTCAATAAGTTTATTCGGCCTGTGACCAAGTTCGATACGCCTGCCGAGCTTTCCAAGCAAGTTCATGCTGACATAGAGTGGAACAAAAAATGATAAGAATAGGACCTTCCGGCAACAGTGACGCTTTTTACGCGTCGGGCAGAAAGCATACATATCAAGAAGCCGAATTTTTGAGTGAACTCGGACTCAATGCGTTCGAATATTCGTTCGGGCGCGGCGTTTCGATGTCCGATGAAACCGCGCAAAAAATCAAAACGGAATTCAATAAGCACGACATAGTGATAAGCGTTCATGCGCCGTACTATACCAACTTCGCCAATCCCGATCCCGAAATGATACAAAAATCGATAGGGTACATTTTGCAGTCGATAGAAGCGTGTAACAAAATGGGTGGCGAGCGCGTGGTATTTCATCCGGCGGCGTGCGGCAAGGCGACGCGCGAGCAGGCCGTTTCCGCCACAAAATCAAATCTTAAACTTCTCGCCGAAGCGTGTAAAAATATAAGCTACGCTTTCAAACTGTGCGTAGAAACTATGGGAAAAAACAATCAGATAGGCACGGTCGAGGAGGTAGTGGATTTTTGTCTTATTGCCGATATGTTTTATCCGTGCTTCGATTTCGGACACATCAATTCGTATATGCACGGCGGACTCAAAACAAAAGACGATTATCGCCGCATACTCGATTATACTATCGACAGGCTCGGTTTCGAAAAAGCGTCTGCAATGCACGTGCATTTTTCCAAAATTCAGTACGGCGATAAAGGCGAGATAAGGCATTTGACGTTCGAAGACGAAAAATACGGTCCGGAATACGAGCCGCTTGCACAGCTGTTCGACGAATACAAAATGTCGCCCTATATAGTTTGCGAGTCAAACGGCACGATGTCGGACGATGCGCTTATTATGAAAAAAATGCATAAAAACGCTTAACATATCAAGATATTTATGGTATAATGAATAAAGTCGCAAGGATGGAAAGTCATTTCACTCCGCGTAGCGGTAGCGAAATCGGGCAGTCAATCTGTGATTGTGATAAATGTGCATAGGAAATATAAGAGAGATTTTGTATGGTGACATCTGATTTATTCGAAAATAATCCGAAGATCGATGCGTTTGTCGTTTTAGACGAATCAAACAGATTTTATTTTACGCACTTTGAAACATCGTTTGGCGCGGTGGTTATTTCTCGCGACAAAAACGTGTTCATTACTGATTTCCGATATCAAGCGGAAGCAATGGAAAAGATAAGGAATTTCGAGATCGTAATAACCAACTACTCCGGGTTTTACGACAAAATCGCCGAAGTGCTTACTTCTATGGGTGCAAAGACGGTTGGGTACGGCGAGAAGATGTATATCGATGAATTCAATACGTTCAAATCCGCATTAAGCGAATTTAAGCTCAAACCGTCGGAAGCCGCCATTGCCGCAAAGCGTGCCGTAAAGACAGAAGAGGAAATCAAGCTAATAGTCACCGCACAGCAAATAGCCGAGGGTGCGCTCAAACGCGCCATTTCTCACGTAAAGGCAGGAATGACGGAGCGCGAGCTTATGGCGGAGATCAACTACGAAATGATAATGGGTGGTGCAGAGAAATATTCTTTCGAAACGATTGTCGCTTTCGGCGCAAACTCTGCGCAACCGCACCATCATCCGTCCGATAAGAAGCTCGAAAAGAACGAGCTCATACTCGTCGATATGGGCGTTAAATACAATGGCTATTGCTCTGACATGACAAGAACGTTTTGTATCGGCAATGCGGGGCAACAGCTAACGGACGTTTATAACATCGTCAAAGAAGCGCAGGAATATGCGATTAAGAACATCAAAGCCGGCATGACGTGTCACGACGCCGACGCACTCGCGAGAGAATTCATAACATCCAACGGTTACGGCGATCACTTTGGACATTCGTTCGGACACGGCGTAGGTGTGGATATTCACGAAGATCCGAGGGTTGGTTCCGGTTCTCAAACAATCCTTCAACCCAACATGGTTATCACCGCCGAACCGGGAATTTACTTGCCCGGAATTGGCGGAGTTCGTATCGAAGATATGCTCGTCGTAAAAGAGGGCGGAGTAACCGACATCACGAGCTACGATAAAAAACTCAACATTTAGTAAATCTATTCCTTAGGAGGAATTTTATGGTATCGGCAGGAGATTTCCGCAAAGGCACAACATTCGAGATGGACGGCAAGGTTTATACCGTCGTAGAATTTCAGCATGTAAAACCGGGCAAGGGTTCGGCGTTTGTTCGCACAAAAATCAAGAACGTTATTACCGGTCAAGTTTTGGAAAACACGTTCAACCCCTCCGACAAGTATGAGGAAGCGCACATCGACAGGCGTGAATATCAGTACTCGTACAACGACGGCGACCTGTATTACTTCATGGATACCGAAACGTACGATATGCTTCCGCTCAACCACGATATCTGCGAGGACGCGCTTCGCTTTATCAAGGAAGAGATGACGGTAACAATCTCATCGTACAAGGGCTCGCCGTTTGCGGTAGAGCCGCCCAACTTCGTCGAGCTTGTCATTGCCGATACCGAGGGCGGTATTCAGGGTGACACGAGTAAGCCCGGCAACAAACCCGCAACGCTTGAAACAGGCTTCACGATCGGCGTACCGCTTTTCGTCAACATCGGCGATAAGATTCGCGTCGATACGCGCACGGGGACATACATGGAGCGCGTTAAATAATTTCAACCTACAATATCAACAGAGCGTTTAAAAGCGCTCTGTTTTTTTGTGCTTAAATCGATTCATTAAATACTGTTGTAACATATTAAAGCGAGTTCGCCCATAAATATAACGGTATGGAAGAATTGTATAGACTCATTCCCGATAAGTACGTTGCTCCGATACGGTCGCGACTCTTTTACGAGCGAATAAGCGAGGTGCGTATAATAAACGGTGCGCCCGTCCGAATATGTTATGACGGTGCGTACTATTTTCTGTGCAAGTCGGGCATAACGAAGGACAAGTCCTGTGCGTTCGTTGCGGAAAAGAACGAGGCCGAAAGCGTTGTCATGCGCGCATGCGAACATTCGTTGTATACGGTGACAGACACAATAAAACGCGGTTTTGTTTCCGTCGCGGGAGGTTTGCGAATAGGCGTTTGCGGCAGCGGAGTAATGGACGGCGGCGAGCTTACCGCGGTAAAAGATTTCAGCTCGGTGAATATAAGACTGCCACATGAGGTGACTGACTGTGCGGCAGGATTGTTTGCAAAAGTAATATCGGGCGGTTCGATAAAGAATACTTTGATAATATCTCCGCCGGCGGCAGGCAAAACGACAATGCTGCGAGATCTTTGTAGGTTGGTTTCCAATCACGGATACTGCGTGCTGTTGTGCGACGAGAAATATGAGATAGCGGCAGTGAGCGGCGGTCAGCCTACGCTCGACGTCGGGTGCTGTACAGATGTTATAAGCGGTGTGGACAAGCGCAGGGTATTTGAAACCGGCGTTGCACACATGCGCCCGGACGTGATTATGGCAGACGAGCTGATGGGTAACGATTTGAATATGATTGTGCGCGCATCTACTTGCGGAATAGCGGTAGTTGCGACAGTTCATGCATACGATTACGACGATATGCTCAAAAAACCGTATTTTAAGCAAGCTGTCGAAAACAAAGTCTTTACTGTTTTCGTCACGCTGTCAGGCGCGCCGAGAAGAACGGTAACGGTGCGCGAAGGTGACGGGCATGAGCGTTAAGATTATGGTAGTTTTTTTGTGCGCGGCAATCGGCACGGCCGGTGGGTATTTCGTAATGTGTACTTATCGAAGAAACTTTGTGTATCTCGACGGCGTTTGCAAAATGATAGGCGAGCTTAAACGCAATATCGCATATAGGCGCGACGGTGTAGCGAGTATTATCGGAACTATGTCCGCCGAAAGCGTTCAGCTCAAAAAGAACATAGCCGAGTACATAGACTACGCGGTGGGAAAAGTCGATGCGCCGCAAATAAGCAGAGGGTTTTTGCCGAAGGAAACATACGAACGCATTACAGAGCTGTTCCGCTCGATAGGTAGGTCGGACGGAAGCTCGCAAATCGATGAGCTTAATATGTACGAGGATGCATTTTCCAAACTTCGAGAAGCGGCGGAAATCAAGTACAGCAAGCATGGCGCGGTTGCGGTAAAGCTCGGATTTTTGCTCGGTCTGGGCGTCGGGATACTTACATTGTAGGTAAGTCTTATGGACATCGATATAATTTTCAAAATAGCCGCTGTGGGGCTTATAACTGCAATAATCAGTCAAATACTGAAAAAGACCGATAAGGACGAGATAGCAACGCTCGTAACGCTTGCAGGACTTGTCATTGTACTGATTATGATTATCAACATGATAGGTCAGCTTTTCGACACGCTGAAAACTGTTTTCGGTATGTACTGATGGAGATATTTCGCATTGTAGCGATTGCTCTTATTACGGCATTTTGCGTGCTTGTTCTGCGTGACGT
This sequence comes from Clostridiales bacterium, assembly GCA_022508445.1. Classification (GTDB taxonomy): domain Bacteria; phylum Bacillota; class Clostridia; order Christensenellales; family Pumilibacteraceae; genus Anaerocaecibacter. The sequence goes on from JAFLVG010000007.1 coordinate 39,124, forward strand.
AAAAAGCGATCTCGCCGCTGTCGTTGCGCTCGCGGGCGGTATTATTGTCGTGCTGTCTGTCGTGGACTATTTTGCCGATATATTTTCGGTGGTGTCGGCGATAGCAAAGCGTGCAGGACTTGCCACATCTGTCGTGACGCTTTTATTCAAGGTAATTGCAGTGGGTTATATTACCGAGTTTTCGGCATCGATAATCGAGGACATGGGACTTTCCTCCATATCGGATAAGGTTATGCTCGCAGGAAAGCTTATCATTGTCGGAGTGTCACTGCCCGTTGTGGTGCAACTGTTCGAATTTATTGCAGGTATGCTGGCATGAGAAAATTAATAGTTATCATAATATCACTGATAACTGCGGTGACTGCGTTATGCTTTGTCGGTTACCGTTCGGGCGCAAAAAAGATGACGGCAAAAGCTAACTTCGGACAAATGACGGCTACTGCTCGGAATGCCTCCGATGACGAACAGGACGTCGAGGGCAGTGTAGAGGATTTGCTCGGCAACCTCGATTTGAAGGGTATTCAAGGCCTGCTCGAAACGCTTACGTCCGAACAGCTCTCGATTTTCGGTTTTAGCGATATTTCCGATCGATTACGCGCCATAGCGGAAGGAAAGTTCGAAAACGACTTCGGCGGAATAGTCGGATATGTTTTCGCGCTTTTGGGCGCCGACGTTTTCGAGTTTTTGCCTATGCTCATAGCATGTATAGCGATAGTGCTTGCGTACAACCTGATAAATTCCGTTAAAGGCAATTTTGCATCCGATTCGATAGAGCGCGTGGTATATTTTGCCACGGGAACGCTTGCCGTGTCGCTCGTTGTCGGGTATTTTTCGACTGTGCTTGTTTACGCAGTCAGATTCGTAACATCGATAAAAACGCAGATTAACGTGGTTTCTCCCGTATTGATTACGCTCATGACGGCGGCGGGCGCGTCGGCTTCCGCAGGCGTATATACGCCGACGATTGCCGCGTTAGGCAGCGGCATGACGAGCGTTATTACGTATTTTGCGTTTCCCACGCTGCTTATGGGCCTTGTTTTCGATATTGTAGGATCTGTTTCGTCAGGAATAAAACTCGACAAGACGGCCGAGTTTCTTCGCTCCGTGTGCAAGTGGTTTTTGGGGACAGCGTTCTTCTTGTTTATAGCTGTGATTGGCGTTTCGGGGATAACCGCGTCCGTGCGTGACGGGATTTCCGTGCGTGCCGCAAGATTCGCGGTTTCGAAGTATGTGCCGGTAATAGGCGGATACCTGTCGCAAGGCTTTGACTTCGTAATGGCAGGCAACGTGCTTATTAAGAATGCACTCGGATCGAGCGCTGTGGTGCTTATAATTCTTTGCGCCGCACCCGTGATATCCAAGCTCGCCATTTTTACGTTGACGCTCAAACTCACGGCGGCAATAGCCGAGCCTCTCGGTGGGGACAGGTTTTGCGGAATATTGACTTCGATATCCAAATCGTCGTCAATGATTGCCGCGGTAGTAATAGCAATGACGTTTTTATACATATTGTTTCTTTCCATGATTATTTGCACAGGTAATATAGGCTTATGAGTTCTTTTGCCGCTTGGGGATTAACTATACTGGGCCTTGCCGTTGTCACTACGGTCGCGGAAATGCTCTTGCCGCAGGGCAAGACGAAAAAAGTCATTCGTTCCGTAACGGCGACCGTCGCGGTGCTGGTGATAGTGACGCCGCTGCCGAGCCTTTTTAAATCGGGGTTTAACTTCGATTTCGAAAAGGATGCAGTTCAGATCGACGATAAGTATCTCGAATATACCGAAAAGCTCAAATCGGAGCTTTACTGCTCTGCGGCGAAAAAGTATCTTGCCGAAAAAGGGTATGCGACCGACTTTGAAATGTCCGTAACTCTCGACGGATGGAATGTCAAATCGGTCACCTTAAATTTTTCCGATTTCGGCATGACGGACAATGCCGAGCATATACATAAGAGTGAAATCATCAAGCTGGTTGCGGACTACTTCGGCATCGGCGAGGAGGCGATCATGTCTTATGGGTAAACTATCCGGCTTTATTTCAAGGCTGAAAAATATCAAACATATCGAAGTGATTGCATGCGGTGCGGTGCTTGTCGTAGTCCTCTTGATATATTTTTCGTGCGTGTCATGTTCGGGAAGTAAAGACTCCGAATTGACAGCCGTAAATGTGGATTTGAGCAAGACGGACTATTGTACGGCAATGCAGATACAAGTGGAAAAAATAGTGTCGGAAATTTCGGGCGTGGGCAGCGCGTCGGTAGTTATTAACTGGGACAGAAGTGTGTCCGCATCTTTTGGCGGTTCATCGTCCGAAAATCCGCGAGCTGTCGGGGCGTTGATAGTTTGCGACGGCGGAAATAATACAAAAGTAAAACTCGACGTCATGTATGCGGTGTCTACGCTGCTTGACTTGTCGATAGAAAGAATCATGGTTTATCCGAAATCAAAATAAATGGAGGTATTATGAGTAAAAGGAAAAAAATCATCATACTTGCGAGCATGGTCGCTCTTCTCGTATTGACCGGCTGTTTGAATTATTTTCTCAACAGGCCGAGTGTTGCAGCTGCCAATGCCGACAGCAAGGTGACTTACAGCGATTATTTCGCGTCGTCGCGCGCCGACAGGGATTCTTCGCGCTCGGAAGCTGTCATGTACTACGAGGCAATAATCGCCAACGAAGCGACGTCGGCGGCCGCCAAAGCCAATGCCGAATCGAGCCTTGCGTCGCTCATTGCGAATATGAATACCGAGCAACGGCTCGAAACGCTTATTCGAGCGCTCGGATTCAGCGATTGCCTTGTGACAGTCGGCAACGAGAACATAAACGTCATAGTCAAGTCGGACGCAATGACCGATCAAGAAGTGGCGCAAGTGCTTGACGTCGTTTTGACCGAAACAGGCAAGACGATCGAGTATGTGAGAGTGAAAGCAATCGATCTGTAATTATATTATTGCTGTAAAACGATTAAATCGGGTGGGTAAGCCTGCCCGATTTTTTGTTTTTCTCTTTTTTAACATTTTAAAATAGGTCACAAAAAAAGATTGTAATTTATCGAATGATGTGCTATACTTTATGCAGAGGTTTTATACGATGAGTGCGAAGCGAAACAACATTATATCGGACGGCATAACGTACGGACATAACGTTCTGCGTTCGATTATTCGTTTGGCTACGCAAGAGATTAGCGGCGTCGAATCTGTCTGCGGCAGGGGTGTGCGCTGTTATATCGTCGGCGATACAATAGACGCCGATGTCTATATCGAGGTAAACAGCGAGGTAAGCTGTTCGGATATTGCTTACAAGGTTCAAGCTAATATCAAGAAATCGGTTGAAACGATGACAGATTACAAGATGGGAGTAATTAACGTTAATATTATTTCCGTCAAATTTTCCAAGCATTAGGAGATAACATGAAGCGACGCGCGGCGCGTGAGATTGCATTTCAATTGACATACGAAATGGTGATGACAGGCGAGTACAACGCCGAAACGAAAGAAGAATTGATTGCGGATGCCGACGCGGATTCGCGTGAATATATCGATTCAGTAATTAACGGTATAGCGGCTCGCCGCGACGAGCTTAAATCGGTGATTGTTAAATATGCTAAGGGATACGAGTTCGACCGCATATATAAAACAGATCTTGCGGTGCTGTTCCTCGCTTGCTACGAGCTTATGTACACCGATACGCCTAAGGCTGTTATCGCAAACGAGGCGGTCGAGATAGCAAAAACTTATTCAGATGTCAAAAGCCACGCTTTTATAAACGGCATACTCGCGTCGGTGATCAAGGGTGACCGCGAAGATGGGTGAGATAATAAGCGGCAAGCAAATCGCCGCGCAAATAAAGCTCAAAGTACAGGCGCGTGCGCAGGCTTTTGAGCAAAAAACCGGGCGCAAGATAGGGCTTGCCGTAGTGCGCGCCGGGAGTGATCCGGCGTCGGCTATCTATGTGCGCAACAAGGTTAAAGCATGCGAGGAGTGCAATATCGCCTCGTATTCGTATATTTTGGATGATAACGTTTCACAAGATGAGCTTGTCACGCTTGTTAACAAGCTCAATGCAGACGATAAAATAGACGGCATACTTGTTCAGTTGCCGCTACCAAAGCACATAGACGAGCGAATTGTGCTTTCCGCTATTTCGCCGAATAAGGACGCGGACGGTTTTCATGTGGTGAATGCAGGCAAGCTGTTTTTGGGCGAGTCGAGCGGCGTTATTGCCTGTACGCCGCGCGGAATAATCGAGCTCATTAAATCGACGGGTGAAGATATATGCGGCAAGCACGCGGTAGTTATCGGGCGGTCGAACATAGTCGGAAAGCCGGTTGCGGCGCTTCTTCTCGAAAACAACGCTACGGTTACCGTTTGCCACAGCAAGACTCAACACCTTAAAGAAATAACGAAAACTGCCGATATACTTGTCGTGGCGGTCGGTAAAAGGCATTTTGTCACTGCCGATATGGTAAAGCGCGGCGCGATAGTTATCGACGTCGGCATGAACCGCGACGAGAGCGGTCTGTATGGCGACGTCGATTTCGAAAACGTCAAGAGCGTGGCAGGCTACATCACGCCTGTCCCGGGCGGAGTCGGACCAATGACGGTTGCCATGCTGTTATTAAATACTGTGGACGGCGCGCGTGCATGAATAGGACGATGACGGTTGCGCAGTTGTCGGCATACGTTCGCGGCGTGTTCGACGACGAAGAATTACTGCATGACGTTACGCTTGTCGGCGAGGTTGCCGATATTTCGTATTCCGATAAGCATACATTTTTGGTGCTTGCCGACGGAGCTTTTTCTGTGCGTTGTGTGCATTTTTCGTCGCGCGATACAATAGAAAAGGGCGCTCGCGTAGCGCTTCGCGGCAGTGTGAGCTTCTATGACAAGCGCAATACCGTGTCATTCAATTACTCGGAGTTTTTCTTGCAAGGCGTCGGGGATAAGAACGCCAAGCTCGCCGCGGTCAAAGAAAAGCTACGCTCGCTCGGATATTTCGAAAACCGTCCTCGGCTTCCGAAATATATTGTAAACGTTGTGGTTGTGACAAGCCCGGACGGCGCGGCGATACGCGATTTTATGCGCGTTGTGTACGATAAAAGTCCGTTCGTAAATATAAGGGTGTATCCCGTCAAGGTCCAAGGCGAAGGCGCGGCGGCGCAAATGGCGAATGCTGTCAATAAGCTGCAAAAATGCAAGACCGACGCGATTGTGCTTTGCCGCGGCGGCGGCAGTGACGAGGACTTAGACTGCTTTAACGACGAAGAACTTGCAACTGCCGTCGCTCTCTCTAAGCTCCCCGTGATATCGGCGGTCGGGCACGAGATAAATTTTTCGCTCTGTGATTTTTGCGCGGGAACGCGTGCCGGCACACCGTCTATTGCAGGCGAAATTGTAAATGCGCACGCGGCGCAACTTATTTACGATTTATCGGCCTGCGCTTATGCGATGCGCGAAGGGCTTGCCGCCAAATACAATAAGGCAGTGTTTTCGTTAAGCCGCCTTGGCACTTCAACGACAAGCGCAGTGGCGGCGCGATTGGGCGAAGGCTACAATACAGTCAGATCGTCGGCTATTAAAAGCGGTTTTATACTGCAAAGAAAACTTGACGCCAAAAATAACGCGCTGTCGCTTTCGGCCGATAGGCTTAAAACCGCGACAGGGCAAAGGCTTAATGAAAGGCGTGTTCGGTGCGATAAGCTAACGGCACTGCTTTCAGCGCTCGATCCGCACAGAATAATCAAGATAGGTTATGCGGCGGTTATGCGAGATAAGTTGCGGATAAAAAGCGCGAGAGAGCTTAAACCGAATGACGAGATAAAGCTCGTGTTCGACAGCGGCGTGGCAACAGCGGTCGTAAAAGAAGTCAAAACAAAAGGTTAGGTGATGCTATGGAAAATACAAAGACAGAGAGTAGAGCGGTTTCCGCCGATTTCGAAAAGAAAATCGCCGAACTGCAACGAATAGTGGAAAAGCTCGAAAGCGATTCGAGCGTTTCGCTCGAAGACAGCATGAAGCTGTATGAGAGCGGTCTGGAACTGACGAAAGAATGCGTTCAAGATCTCAATGCAATGCAGTCTCGAATTTCAGATTTGAACCGCCAACTCGATTCGATTCTGCAACAGCCGCTTTTCGGTGATCGCGATGAGTGAGCTTTTCGACGAGCGTTTGGCGGATTGGAAAGAACAAATCGACGCCGAACTCAAAAATATATTGGACTCGCTTGAATATGCGGACGAGTTCAAAGAAATTCTCGAATACGCGCTTTTCCCGGGCGGAAAACGCCTGCGGCCTATTTTGCTTTTGGAATGGCACAGCGTGTTTTCACCGCCCGATGAGTACGCGCTTCGCTATGCGTGCGGAATAGAAATATTGCACTCGTATTCGCTCATTCACGACGACATGCCGTGTATGGATAACGACGATTTGAGACGGGGCAAGCCCACCGTTCATAAAAAGTACGGCGAAGGAAAAGCCCTACTTGCAGGCGACGCATTGATGGACCTTGCGTACAGAATTTTGAATATGCCGACGCCGCGCGGCGACGCAAGCCCGTTCAATCTGTATCCGGCCCTTTGCGGCGACATGGGACTTATTAACGGTCAGTTCATCGATCTGTACGGCAAAATAAATTCGCTTGACGATCTTGTCAAGATGTACAGGCTTAAAACGGGCGCTCTCATCAAGCTCGCGTGCGTGAGCGGATTTATGCTCGGCAACAATTTAAATTATCAAAGCGGCGATAAATTCGTCGGCTCGCTGTTCGGCAATTATGTCAAGAGCGTGATAACAGATCGCGCCGCGCCTGAGGATGAGCGCATGATAAAATACGTGATGGCGTCCGGGTTCGGCGAGGCGTTCGGTTGTGCGTTCCAGCTTTACGATGACATAACCGAATACATCGCAGGCGAGAAGCTGAGCGAAACCAGCGCGCTCAAATTTATAGATCTCGAAGAGGCAAAGATTGCGCTGAACAATCATTTGAACGACGCCGCCAAAACTCTTGAAATCGTGGGCGGAGATACGGAATATCTTTCGGAGTTTTTGCAAAAATTCGTTATAGTGTAAGCAAGTGGAATATAATGACATCAAAACGCCGCAAGACTTGAAACGGCTTAATATTTCGGAGCTTGACGGCTTGTGCGAATATTTGCGCGAGCGGATAATATCCGTTGTGGAAAAAAACGGCGGACATCTTGCGTCCAATCTCGGAACGGTGGAGCTTACTGTTGCGCTTCACTTTTGTTTCGATTGTCCGTGCGATAAGTTTTTATTCGATGTCGGTCACCAGTCTTATGCGCACAAAATTTTGACGGAACGCGGAGAGGCGTTCGAGGGCTTGCGCAAAAACGACGGTATATCGGGCTTTCCGCAGCCTGCCGAAAGCAAATACGACGCGTTTATTGCGGGACACGCCTCCACGTCGCTGTCTGTCGCGCTCGGCCTTGCGGAAGCGGCACATCGGCGCGGAAGCGACGAGCAGCGTGCGATTGCTGTGATCGGCGACGGTGCGCTCACGGGCGGCATGGCATATGAGGCGCTTAACGCAATAGGCAGTGAAAAGTTGCCGGTTGTAATCGTGCTCAACGACAACAATATGTCGATAAGCAAGAACGTCGGCGCAATGAATAATTATTTGACAAGATTACGCGTAAGTAAAAAATATTCGCGCCTTAAAACCGAAATCAAGCGCGCGGTATCGATAATACCCATTTTCGGTGACGGCGCAATACATCTTTTGGAAAAGGGCAAAAAGCTGTTGAAGCGTGTGGTGCTGTCCAACAAAATGTTCGAAGCAATGGGCATATCGTATTACGGACCGTTCGACGGACACAACGTGCGCGAGATGATTGATGTTTTTACGCAAATAAAATCAAAGAACGGACCTGTGCTCGTACACGTTTTGACTGAAAAGGGCAAGGGTTTGAAGAGCGCGGTCACAGATCCCGAACACTCGCACGGCATTTCGTCCGTCGGTGCGCCGCGCGGCAATGATTTTTCAGATGTGATCGGAGAGTTCCTTTCGTTTGCCGCAAAAACAGATGAACGAATAATGGCAGTGACGGCCGCAATGGCAATCGGCACGGGGCTTGAAAAGTTTTCTGCCGAGTTTCCCGAGCGCTTTAAGGATGTAGGCATTGCCGAAGAGCATGCGGTCACGTATTGTGCCGCACTCGCCGCAGGCGGCATGAAGCCGTATTTTGCCGTGTATTCCACATTTTTACAGCGCGCATACGATCAGCTTTTGCACGACGTGTGTATAGGAAATTTTCCGGTTACATTTTGCGTGGATAGAGCCGGCGTCGTCGGCGCAGACGGTATAACTCATCAGGGCGTGTTTGATTTGAGCTATCTTTTGCCCATGCCGAACATGACTGTTATGTGTCCGACAGACGGCGACGAGCTTCGCGATATGCTAGAATACTCGCTGACGTTTGCCGCACCGCTCGCAATACGCTATCCGAAATCATACGTCACGACAAGACCGCATGAACCCATTGTTTACGGAAAGTGGGAGACAATGCTTTCTTCAAAGTCAAAAGTTTTCGTTTTGTGCGCAGGTGGGCGAGCGCTCGATATCGCATTTGCCGCGGCAGATGAAATCAAGCTCAATATTATAAACGCTCGGTTTGTAAAGCCGCTCGACAAAGAGTGTTTGAAAGAAATTAACAAGCGTTGCAACATTATTGTCACTGTCGAAGATAATGTTGCGCAAGGCGGATTCGGCATGAGCGTGCTATCGTATCTCAACGAAATAGGAAAATGCGCCGAGTGCGCTATTCTTGCGCACGGCGACGGATTTATCGACGACCGCGACATTAACTCATCGCTCGAAAAGTCGGGGCTTACAAAAGAAAATTTGATCAAGATAGTTAAAAGTCTTGAATAATTCGTTCAAAACAGGTATAATAGCGTTATGAAAATCGGAGTGTATTCAAATCCGCATAAAGACATAGGAAATACGGTTAAAGACGCAGTGCTTTCGGCGGCGCAGAAAGTCGGCATTCAAGCCGAGCCGTTTTCTTTTGAAGATAAGTACGATTTTATAGTTTCCGTCGGCGGCGACGGCACAATACTTCGCATAGCAAAGTACAGCGCGTTGAACGATACTCCCATACTCGGCGTCAATATGGGAACTGTCGGTTTCCTTACCGAGATAGAGCCTGCCGAAATCGAATCGGCGCTAAATAAACTTAAACACCGAGAATACATATTAGAGCGCCGAGCGCTCATCGATGCGGAGCTTGACGGCACGCATTATTATGCGCTTAACGATATCGTCGTCAGATCGTGCAGTGTCAGAATGATGGCAATGGAAGTGCGCGTCAGCGGCGAGCTCATCGATAAGTTTACATGCGACGGTTATATCGCATGCACGCCCACCGGCTCTACCGCTTATTCGCTGTCGGCCGGCGGTGCGGTAATCGGCCCGAACACGCCGGTAATAGCGCTTACTCCAATCAATCCTCACACGCTCCGCACCAAGCCGATTGTTGTCGGTTCGTTTGAAAATGTCACTATGAAGAGTACGGGAGTCACCGAAGCCGCGCTCTATGCGGACGGAGAATATACCGCGGAGTTAAGTAGCGGCAAGTGCGTCAGCATAACGGGCTGGGATAGGAGCGCGCTATTCGTCCGATTCGCAAAAAAGAGTTTTTACTCGCGACTGCTAAATAAACTCAACTATTGGTCGGCGTCGGAGGACTGATGTTACAGAGGATTACGGTACATAATCTTGCGCTGATACGCGATCTCGATATAGAGTTTATGCCCGACCTTAATGTGTTTTCGGGTGAAACGGGTGCAGGCAAATCGATTATAGTCGATTCGCTCATGTTGCTTGTCGGCGGTAGATACGATAAATCGCTGTTGAAGTTCGGAGAAGAGAGCGGATATGTAGAGGGTGTATTCGGTTTTGAAAATTCCGAGCCGTTAGTCGATATGGGTATCGACTGCGAGGACGGGTTTTTTATCGTTACGCGTAAATTTACAAAAGACGGAAAAAACGAAATACGCATAAACGGCAAAACCACCACCACTGTGATGTTGCGCGAGCTTATGCAGCATTATGTTGACATATACGGTCAGAACGAGTATCAATCACTATTGAAGATTACGGAACAGCGCAAGATACTCGACCATTTCGTGTTTCAAAAAGACGAATCGAAATTATTAGAACACCGAAAGATTTACGACGAGTACAAAAAAGTTCGCGCAGATATGCAGAAGCTGGGCGACGAAACGGCTCGCGCGCAGAGGATAGACATTCTCAAATATCAGATTGAAGAAATCAAATCCGCCGCAGTACAGGCAGGCGAAGAAGAAAAGCTCATCGAGAGAAGGCATTTGCTCATGGCGTCGGAGCGCATCAAAAACGCGCTCGCCGATTGCTTGGAATGCCTTGATTCGGACGGCGGCGCGGCGTCATCGGTATCCGATTCTACGCATGCGCTTTCTTCGATATCGTCTTTTGGCGAAAAGTTTTCAGAGCTCAACGACAGACTTCGTTCGGTTTCAATCGAGCTTGACGACATTACCGAAAGTCTAAAAGACGAGCTTGACGGAATGGGCGGTAGCGAGCGCGAGCTTGACGAAGTCGCCGCAAGGCTCGATAAACTTCGCGCACTCAAATCCAAGTACGGCACGTATGACGCTATGCAAAAGTTTTTGAAGTCCGCCGAAGAGGAGCTTGACGTCGCGTCTAACGGCAAAGATATTTACGACGCGCTTTGCAAGAAGGAGGCTGAGCTTAGCAAAAAGCTGTTTAATAGCTGTGCGCTCCTATCCGATATGCGAAAGCGCGGAGCTGAAACGCTCAAAAACAGAATTTTGACCGAGCTTGCCGATCTAGGCATGGCAAATTCGCAGTTTGAAACTGTGTTCTCCGATAGACCGTCGGAAGAGGAATTCGATAAACGCGTTACAGCAAACGGATTCGACGAGTTTGAATTCTATTTAAGCCCGAATATCGGTCAACCGCTTTTGCCGCTTGCAAAAATCATTTCCGGCGGCGAAATGTCGAGATTTATGCTTGCCGTCAAGCTAATTACGGGCGATCTCGGTCAAATCGAAACAATGATATTCGACGAGGTAGACACGGGTATAAGCGGTTCTGTGGGGCTCAGCGTTGCGAAAAAGCTCGCACGGCTGTCGCGCGGACATCAGGTCCTTTGCGTAACACATCTGCCGCAGATAGCCGCAATGGCGGACGGACATTATTATATAGAAAAATTCGAGACAGGCGGAGATACCGTTACGCGTGTCACGCCGCTTGACCGTTCGGGAATGATAGGCGAAATTTCGCGACTTTCGGGAACAAAGGGCGTGTCGAGTTCATCGGACAAGAATGCGACAGAGCTTAAAGATTGGAGCGACGACTACAAAAGCGAGCTTTCGGGTACGCATTAAATATAATTAAATTCGATTAAGAAGTATATAATTCGACATCAAGCAAACACTAACGCAGTATGAAAAAATTGCGCGTGATTGTGTGCGCCTTGCTGGCGTTTTTATTTTGCTTTACCGTAAGCAATCCGACGATTGCTTTTGCGGATAACGGCGAGCGCGAAAAAGTGTATGTCGGGGGATTCCCGATAGGAATTTCTATTGACGTAGGCGGGCTTTTGGTGGAAAGCGTCACGGGCGTGGAAACCGAATACGGCTATGTAAATGTCGACGGGTTACAGCAAGGCGATATAATTTTGTCGATTGACGGAATTGACGTCACGAGCGTCGAGGACATTTCGGAGCTTTTGACTTCCGATGTGGTTACGGTCGATTTACTGCGCGGCGGCGATAAGATTTCCGTCGAAATCAAGCCTGTGTTGGAGTCGTATAGCATGAAGCCTCGGCTCGGCGTTAAGATCAAAGACCGCATTTACGGCGTGGGAACGGTGACATTTGTGAGAGAGGACGGTAGATTTACCGCGCTGGGACATGAGATTTACGACGGCGATACCGGCGTTCACATACCGTTTTCCGGAGGCCATATTCACGCCTGCAAGATTCTCGGGGTGAAGCGCGGTAAGCGTGGCGAAGCCGGGGCAATACTTGCGTCAATCATGCCCGAAAAGGAGTATGGCACTGTTGTTTGCAATAATAATTTCGGTATTGCCGGCAAATTTGAGTATGATTTCGATAAAAGCGAGCTGCTAACTCTCGCGCGTCGGGATGAAGTGAGAACTGGCGGCGCAAAGATTAAAACGGCGGTAAACGGCAAGCCGGAATATTTCGATGTAGAAATAATTAAGGCGATGAGACAATCCGGAAGAAAAGAAAAAGGCATGGTCTTTCGAATAACCGACAAAAGGCTTTTGGAGATGACAGGCGGTATCGTTCGCGGCATGAGCGGTTCACCGATTATTCAAAACGGCAAGGTGATAGGTGCAGTCACTCACGTATTTCTCAACGACTTTACAAAAGGCTACGGCGTATATGCCGATTTCCTAAACTAATTCGCGCAAAAGCGGCACAAATACTTAAATTACGGTTTTTCGGTACAGAGCGTGCGTGATATAATGACTGCATGCGAGGCAGAATAACCGCAGAGCTCGATAAATACATTAAGCACGGCAAGGCATTCGACTATCTTGTAGACGCGATAGAAATGTATGATTTGTCGGGTGATACGCTAAAACGCGTTTTCGGTGAAGTCGCAAAAAAGCACAATGTATCCGTGTGCGCTACCGAGAGGCTAGTTGCTCTTGCCGCGGCAAATGCCGACACCGAAAAGCGTATGACGGCGAAAGAGCTTATCGCATTCATAAAAGAGCGAATAATGTTTGAAATTGACGAATAATAGGAACGGCGTCAGCATAAGTTTACAGTATGAAACGCACATTCGCCGTATCGGATTTGTTTTACAGACTTACGCACACGATAAAGCGCAACCGCTTTTCCGTGTTGCTTTACATAGCCATTTGCCTTGTATTCTTGGTGGTCGGCATTGCGGTCGGCGTGAATGTGACAAACAAAACCGATTTTGTTTTGCGAAACAACGCGAGCATTTTCAGATTTTTGCGCGGAGATATCGGGATTGTTACATATTTCTTTCTCGATCTTCTCATGACGTGCATTTACGCTCTGTTTGCCGCGTCCATGTTCTTTTATAAAGCATTGACGTTTTTGTCGATAATGCCTTGTGCGTACAGATCTTATATTTTGGGCATGAACGTAAGCATTATTATTGTGGTGTTTTCTGTTTCTTCGATTCCGATGCTGTTCGTACTGTATGTTCCCATTTGCATAATAGAAATAATCGTATTGTGCATGCTTTCTTTCGGGTGTTTCAGATTTTACGCAATGAACGGCAGTTGCATGCCGTCGAAAGCCGATATCAAATTCTATTATAAAAATGTTTTGAGCGTGATTATTTTCCTCGCAGTATGCACGCTCGTCAAGGCGGCAATGCTCGCACTTTTCGGCTCGGCGCTTATAGGAATAATTTGATGAATTAAATCCTTCGAGAAAAGCCAAAATACCGATATGGATTTCTTCGGAGGTAAAATGAACAACAAAAAATTTCTTATTGGTATCGCCGCGATATTGACGGCGATAGTGGCGCTTGTGCCGATTATGGGCGGTGCGTTTGCCGCAAAAGCCGAAAACGAACCGTCCGGTCTTGCAAAAACATGCAAAGCCGCGATGATTTTGGACAGCGAAACAGGCACTGTCGTTTACGAGAAGAACGTGAAAGAGCATTTGCAGATAGCAAGTATGGTCAAGATTATGACGCTCGGTCTTGCGTTCGACGAGATTGAACGGCGCGAAATACCGTACGATACTATCGTAACGGCGTCAGAGAATGCGGCGGCCATGGGCGGATCGCAGGCGTTTCTTGACGCGAATGCCGATTATAGGCTGGACGAGCTGTTAAAAAGCATAGTCGTTGCTTCTGCTAATGATTCGTGCGTTGCCGTTGCCGAATACTTGTACGGAAGTGTAGACGCATTTGTTTCGGCAATGAACGAACGCGCCGCAGAGCTTGGACTTACCGACACACAATTCGTAAACTGCACGGGATTGCCGCAAAAAGGTCAGTACAGCTGTGCCGCCGATGTCGCGGTTATGTTCAAGCAGCTGATAAAACATGAAAAATTCTTCGAATACGCCAAGGTCTGGATGTACGATTTCGCTCATCCCGGCGGCAGAGTGACGGGACTTACCAATACAAATAAGCTCATTCGTTTTTACGACGGCTGCGACGGTGGCAAAACAGGTTATACCGATGAGGCGCGTTCTTGTATCACCGTTACCGCAAAGCGCGGCGATACTCGACTTATCTGTGTGGCGATAGGCGCCGAAAACTCCAAAACTCGCAATAAAGAAGTTTCTGAAATGCTCAATTACGGCTTTTCCAACTATAAAACCGTTTATGCAGTAAAAAAGGGCGACGTGCTCGGCGAATACGCAGTATCTAACGGCAAGACCGATAAGATTACTGTCGTCGCCGAAAGCGACTGCACTGCATTTATCAAAAACGGCGAAAAATCGGAGTTTACACTCGATATCAATGTCAAAGAGCTTTGCGCGCCCGTAAAGGCAGGCGACAAGGTGGGGACTGTTTCCGTAAAATTGAACGGAAATGAATTCGCGACGGTCGGCATTATCGCTCAAAACGGTTGCGCTCAAAAAGGATATAAGGACGTTCTCGACGATTTCATCAGTCAGTGGTAAGATAATTCGCTTTTCGTCTTGAATGCGTACCTTAAATACCTGTCGAAATATGTTGACGGTTGTAATAAGGTATGATAAAATATAGTCATGAAAAACGTTCTTATTGCACCCTCGATTTTGAGCGGCAACTTCGCGGCAATGGGCGAAGACGTATTAGACATGGCAAGGATAGGCGCGGATTGGATTCACATTGACGTCATGGACGGAGTCTTTGTTCCGAATTTGACGTTCGGATTCAAGATGATAAGCGATCTTCGTCCGATTTCGGATATGTTTTTCGACGCGCACTTGATGATTGCCGATCCGATCAGGTACGTGGAAAGGTTTGTAAAATCGGGCGCCCAGCTTGTATCCTTTCATTATGAAGCGGAAAAGGACATCGACGGTGCGCTCGACATAATTAAAAAGTCCGGCTGCAAATGCGGTTTGGCTATCAATCCCGACACGCCTGTTGACGTAATCGCTCCTTATCTTCACAAGCTCGATTTGATTTTGGTAATGTCGGTCTTTCCGGGATTCGGCGGACAAAAGTTCATCGACGGCTCGCTCGAACGCATAAAGCAAGCGGCGGAGCTTCGCGATAAATATGCGCCAAACGCATTGGTAGAGGTGGACGGCGGAGTCAACGAAGGCAATGCCGCGGATATTGCGGCCGCCGGTGCGGACGTGATTGTCGCCGGCAATGCTGTGTTCGGCGCGTCCGACCGCAAAAAAGCAGTCGATATATTACGCAAGGGAAAGAATTTGTAACACGCACGCACAGCCGCGCATAGAAGAGAAGAGGGAGGTGCGGCATGTCGAAAATCATTTGCGTAAAGTTACCGAGGGCGCTTGGCAGAATAGTGCGGCTGTTTAAGCGCAAAAAAGCGGAGTAGCAAAAAGTAATCTTAATTACAAATAAAAAATCCGAGCTTAACATAAACTCGGATTTTATTTTTGATTGAATAAATTACGACTGATTTAATTTTCGATTAGTCGTTTTCTTGTTTTTTGGCGGTGCGCAGGCAACGTGTGCAAACATACTCGTGCGAGATCTTGCCGTCAACTTCGGTCGTTACTTTGTGAACGTTGGCATTGAAGCTGCGCTTTGTCTTTTTGTGCGAGTGGCTGACGTTGTTGCCGGATACTTTACCTTTACCGCAAACCGAACAGACTTTGCTCATGTGTTTTAACCTCCCAATAGCGGTCTAAACTGATTTCCTGTAACAATATACCACTTTTTCGGCCTTTTGGCAACCGAAAAGAGGGGCTTTTTTGCATAAATTTGCAAAAAATAATGTAAAACTCTTGCAATATCACGGCAAATAGGTTAAAATATAACAGTGCGGTACATATACTTAATTGTTTTGGAGTAGATTGTGAGCGTTCATACATCTAACGCATACGGCAGAATAACTGTCACGGAGGATTCGATAGCACAGGTTGCTGCCGATACCGCTTTGGACTGTTACGGTATAGTCGATCTCGTTTCCAAAACATTTTCCGATAATCTTTCGGACTTGTTCAAGCGCAAACGCTTATCGCGCGGAGTAAACGTATTTACCAACGGTGACAGAATCTTTATAGATTTATATGTTATAATCAAATACGGTCTGTCCATAGAAGCCGTTGCCCAGTCGCTCAAAAAAGCGGTCAAGTACCGTGTGGAGCGGTTTGCCGGCATGGTGGTAGATACTATTAACGTCCATGTTGTCGGAATAAAGGTATAAGGTATAGTGCCCGACTATTCGGAGGAATTAAATGCAAAAATCAATTAACGGCGCCACTTTCAGAAAAATGATTCTCAACGGTGCCAAGCTCTTAGACGCCAATAAGGCGCACGTAAACGAACTGAACGTTTTCCCGGTTCCCGACGGTGATACCGGTACAAATATGTCGATGACAATGCTTTCCGCCTCCCGTGAGGTGTCCGCTTGTTCAACCAACAATATGCCCGAACTGTGCGACGCAGTTGCAAAAGGCGCTCTCCGCGGCGCACGAGGCAATAGCGGAGTAATACTCAGTCAGATACTCAAAGGCATGACATCCGTACTTTCTCAAAGTACCGAGTTAACCGCCAAAACCTTCGCAAAAGCATTTGCGGCAGGAACGGAAATAGCTTATAAAGCAGTTACAAAACCCAAAGAAGGAACGATACTCACAGTTGTCCGCGCAATTTCCGAGTCTGCGGAAAAAGCGGCGAAAAAGAATATAGAGCTTAAAGACTTCTTCCAAGCAGTGATAGACGCCGGTGAAGAAATGCTCAAACAAACGCCCGAAATGCTTCCCGTGCTCAAAAAGGCGGGGGTTGTGGACGCAGGCGGCAGAGGTCTTTTGATTCTTCTCCAAGGCTTTTTAAACATTCTTTTGGGACAGGAAGAAGATTATTCGATTGAATTCGACGATTCGTATGTGGCAGGCAGTACCGACAGCCCGTACGACGAGCAAGCGCATTTCAATTACAACGACCTTGCGGAAATCGAATTTGCGTATTGCACAGAGTTCTTCATCATAAATCTTTACAAAAAGACCACCGAAGCGGATATCGATTTGTTCAGAGAAAAGCTCATGAACATAGGCGATTGCGTGCTTGTTATAGGCGATCTTTCTATGGTCAAGGTGCACGTTCACTCGAACGCACCCGGTCAAGTGCTTTCTTACGCGCTTGAATTGGGCGAGCTCGATCACTTGAAAATCGAGAACATGCTCCAACAAAACCGCGAGCTTAAAAATAAACAGCAAGAGGAGCTTAAACCTTTCGGTTTGGTTTCTGTGTGTGCCGGCGACGGACTTACCGCTATTTTCAAGGACCTCTTGGTCGATAACGTCATCGAGGGCGGACAAACAATGAATCCTTCGGCCGAGGACATTGCAAAAGCATGCGACTCGGTAGCGGCAAAGGATGTGTTTGTTTTCCCGAACAACAAGAATATCGTGCTTGCCGCAAATCAGGCGAAAGCGCTTTCCAAACGCACTATTCACGTCATTCCGACGTCAAACATACCGCAAGGATTGTCTGCCGTTCTCGCTTTCAATCCCGAGGATACGGTTGACGGCAACCTCAAAAATATGAATGATGCGCTCGGCGGAGTGCGTTCGGGCTCGGTTACTTACGCTGTGCGTAGCACTCAAATCGGCAATTTCGACCTCAAAGAAGGCGATATCATCGGAATGGACTCCAAGGATATCGTCGCAAAGGGCGACAACGTAGGTCAAGTTACCGAACAGCTCATCGACAAGATGATGGACGACGACGTGAGTTGCATTTCTTTGTATTTCGGCAACGATGTCAAAGAAGACGACGCTAACGCAATCGCCGCCGATCTTACCAAAAAATACCGCATGTGTGACGTTGATGTGCATTACGGCGGACAGCCGCTTTACTACTTTATAGTTTCTTTGGAATAATAATCGTGCCGTGTCGATATCGAAAAGATGTCGGCACGGTTTTTATAAGGTTTTGGAACTTTCTGAGATAAAAGGAATAGGTGCAAAGCGCTTGAAGGCGCTAAACGAGATGGGGATTATTACTCCGTCGGATTTGTTGTTGCGTTTTCCCGATAAGTACATAGTCGGCACCACTCCGCTCCAAAAGGCCGTTCGTGACAGTGAAGAGATATCGTTCTTGGGCGAGGTGACTTCTCCCGCAAAGCGCGCGTATATACGTCGTGGCTTGAATGTCGTCAATTGCACGGTAGTAAATAACGGCGTGTCGGTGCGCTGTTCGTGGTTTAATCAGCCGTTTGCGGCGCGAAATCTCCAAGTCGGCGATAAGGTTTACGTAATCGGCAAGGTAAAAAGGTTTAAAAGCTCCGTTCAGCTTACCAATCCGACATTTATGGTGCCGCAAGACGGCGACGGCGATATTATTCCCATATATAAAACTCCGATACCTTCGCGCACTTTTGCCGCGGCAGTCAAGATCGCGCTTGATAATGTTCAGGTTAACAGCTATATCCCGAGCGAGCTTGCGCAAAAATTCGGGTTGTTGCCGCTGACCGACGCGCTCAAAATCGTTCATGCGCCCAAAAACATGCTCGAACTCAAAGCAGCAAAGAGGTCGGTCGCGATAGAAAATATGTGCTACGTCATAACGTCTTACCGTCTGTTAAAGGACGACAGGCGCGATTTTTCATACATTGCCGACGACGGGGTTATCGAAGAATTTGTGCATGGCTTGCCGTTCGAGCTGACTCGCGATCAAATAGAGGCGGCGAGTGCGGTGATAAAAGCGCTACGCTCGGAAAAGCTTACAAACATGCTTGTTCAAGGTGAGGTCGGGTGCGGAAAGACGGTGATTGCACTGCTTGCGATGTACTTTGCGGCAAAAAGCGGATGTCAATCCGCTATCATGACGCCGACAGAGGTACTTGCGCGTCAGCATTATTTGACAATGATAAAGTTTTTGGAGCCGCTCGGCATAAGAACGCAACTACTTTGCGCGTCGATGAATGCAAGACAGCGCGAGGCGGCACTGTTTAATATAAAATACGGTTTGGCAAACTGCATTGTCGGTACGCAGTCGCTCATCGGCGAAGATACCGAATACAAGAATTTGCGCCTTGTTATTGTGGACGAGCAGCAGCGGTTCGGCGTAAACCAGCGCGCCAAGCTCGAAAGCAAGGGTAAAAAGACCGACATGATAGTAATGACGGCAACGCCTATTCCGAGGACTCTTGCGCTTTCGTTGTACGGTGAGCTTCAACAACTTGAAATACGCGCTATGCCGTCCGGCCGTCCGATAATACATACTTCTATTGTTCCTGCGGTAAAAATAGCCGGAATGTACGACTATATCGCAAAAAAAGCGGCACAAGACGAGCGCACATATATCATTTGCCCGAGAATCGACGGCGGCGATGACGAGCTGACAGGCGTTGAGAACGTATATAATAAACTGAAAAAATCGGCTTTGGCGCAGTATGTCGGTTGTATTCACGGAAAAATGAAGGATATCGAAAAAAACGAGATCATGGCGGCATTTAAATCCGGACAAATCAAGGTTTTGGTTTCGACTACGGTAGTCGAAGTGGGAATAGACGTTCCGGAAGCTACGACCGTCGTAATATACGACGCCGAAAGGTTCGGTCTTTCGCAACTTCACCAGATTAGAGGAAGAGTTGGGCGCGGCACAAAAGAATCGTATTGCTTTTTGATAAGCGAAAACGGAACCCCGGAGAGCGACAACAGACTAAAAGAATTTTGCAAGATGACAGACGGTTTTGCCGTATCCGAGCTTGATTTCAAACTTCGCGGAGCAGGAGATTTTGTGGGATTGCGTCAGCACGGCAACGGCTCTTTGGAAATAGATGCGGAAATTATAGAACGTTCGCGCATGTTATCCGACGAGCTTGTAGCCGACGGCCGCTCTTCTGATTTAATAGTAAATTCTATGAAAAGTCCCGAATTTATCCGCTCGGTAACGATGAATTGATATGCAATTTCCCATAAATTTCAGAGCATTTATAATTGTCGCGTTATCGGTAGTGCTGTCTGTTTTCAGCGCTTATGCTTACATGTTTAACCGTTCGCTCGGCATTGTTTTCGGTTGCTTGATTATTGCTTTTCTTGCCGCTTTGACGGTAATTTCTATATTAAAATATAAGTATAAAGGCATTCGGTTTCGCTTTTGTGTGACTTTTTCGTTGTCACTCATATTGGGTGCATGCGCATTCGGCGGAGCAATATCGTCATACGAAAATTGGCACGGCGAATTTGAATCGGACGTATATTGTGCGGTATCCGGAAGAGTGTGTGCAGTTGATATAAGATCGGGTAATTACAGGCTGAATCTCGAAGAACTCACAATAAACGGCAAGCCTGCGGATGGAATTATGCGAGTAAGTATATCCGCGTCCGATCAAAATACAGCCGAACTCATCGAATGCGGTGATAGATTGCACTTCGGCGTAACCGTAAAAGCGGTAAAACTGTTTGAGGAAGGCAAGGTGAACGGTCAGGCATACAGAACGAACATCCGCTATACCGCTACCGTTCATGCCGAAAGTTTGATTATTGATTTTGGCAAGCCGACAGCGCTCGAATCGTTTAACGCGTCATTGCATAAGCTGTATATCGAAAACATGGGTGATAAATACGGCAATATCGCGTTTTCGATGATAACGGGGGATAAGCATGCGCTGGACAGCGATATCACAGACTATTTCAATGCCGCAGGACTCGGACACATAATGGCTGTTTCGGGTTTGCATATAGGATTTTTGGTGCTTGTTCTCAATTTTATATTGATGAAGGTGCGTAAAAGTGTTCGTTTTCCCATAATTGCAATGATATTGTTGGGATATACGGTGCTTGCCGATTTTTCGCCGTCTGTGATACGTGCTGTTGTGATGACGGTGATTTCGGGCATTGGTGTGCTTATCGGCGGCAGACGCGACTTGCTTTCATCGCTTTTGTGCGCATTTTCTCTTATCTTGGCGGTAAAACCTCTGTATCTTTTCGAAGCGGGATTTTTGTTGAGCTTCGGCGCTATATTCGGCATTGCTATGTTTTCCGTCAGTATAACGCGCATGCTTGTTAAGGCTAAAACGAATAGAAAAGTCGCAAATTCAATCGGCGCGTCGGTTTCGGTATCGGCAGGAATATTGCCGGCACAGATATACTTTTTCGGCAAAATCTCTCTGTTTGCCATAATAGTAAACAGTGTGCTTTTGCCGTACATTTCTGTTGTTTTCATTTCGATTGTGTGCTTGACTCCGTTTGCCGCTATTCCGCATTGCGGTGTCATTTTGTCGCTGTGTAAATATCTCATGATGCCGCTCGATTATATTGCTTACGGTATAGCAAGCGTTCCGCATTCGCTTGTTTCATTAAAGCAGTCGGCAGTGGCGTTCTTGTGTTTTCCGATAATGTTTTGCGCGAGCGATTTCTTCATGATGCGAAAAGGAAAAACCGCCGTAGTTCTGTATTCTGCGGCGGTTTGTGTGCTGTTTTGCTTTATCGGTGCGGTGTAATTTATATACCGCTTTATTTTTCGTAAAGAACAGCGTAATTCCTCGAAAGTATAATAGTATGGCAGTTGTCGTAAATCAATATCTTTCCTTGCGGCAGTAATTCGCCATACATGCTGTCTGCTACGTAGACGTTATGCGCGGTTTGTTCGGTTGGCTCGTCGTAGAACATCATTATTTCGTTGCGGCGGTTGTACCAATGACCGTAATGCTCGGCCGCAACTCCGTTTGTCACTACATTGAGCTTAAAAGTGTTGTCCTCGTTGAGGAGAAGGGTGTAATCTATTGTTTCGTCGCGTTCAACACCGTAGGGGGCGTGAATATACTCTACGGTGTAAGTTCCGGTATGATCCTGATTAAACCGCCTGCGTACTCCCGAAATGGGCGCTCTGCGAGTGCTACCTAACAAAAAACCTCTTAAAAAATCGTTATCGATTTTAACCTCGAAGTCTTTATCGAATCTGACTAGAAAGTCTTTGTCTAGTTCTTCTTGGTTGTCTTGATTTACGTCGTCTTGCTGATTATCGTCAATGCGTTCTTGCAGTATTTTCGACCGCGCTTGAAGGAGAGCGGAGCTGTTTTTAGTGGTCGATTTTCCGCACCCGCAGAGCATTGTCGCGGACATTACGCAAGCTGTTAATGCCAATATTGCTTTTTTCATGACAGTCACCTCGAAAATGAAAGTAATAGTAGTTTCAAGCAAGCAAGCACATATTATTCACGAAAAAAATTTTAAAAACGCATAAAAATGATTGACAATAGAGCGTGAGTAGCTTATAATATTATCGTTAAGCAGATTTAATCTCACCGTTCGGGCATGCTTGGAACGGTCAATAATCCGAATACATCGGTTTTTTGTGTGAGTTAAATTTGTTTAGCTCGCAATTTTTTTATTTAGGAGGATGCTTACTATTTTTAAAGAGCTTGTAATCAACGCCGGAATTTCGGATAATCTCGAAGTCAGAGTCAAGGATGAGACGGGCGCTATGCTCGGTATCATGCGCGCAAGCGAGGCAAAGATCATTGCCGATGATCGCAGACTCGATCTCGTTATGATCACACCGAACGCGCAGCCGCCTGTATGCCAGATAATGGATTACGGCAAGTACCGCTTCGATTCGGCAAAGAAGGCGAAGGACGCGCTGAAAAACCAAAAGAAGGCGGAGCTTAAAGAGATTCGTTTGTCTATAACCATCGATACGGGCGACCTTAATACAAAATCCAAGCAAGCAAGAAAATTCCTAACGGACGGCGACAAAGTGAAGGTATCCATCCGTATGCGCGGTCGGCAGATGGCGCGTCCGCAAATGGGTGTGGATATAATGTATTCATTTTACGAGACCGTCAAAGACATTGCGACAATAGACCGCAAGCCTGCGGTAGACGGCAGAAGCATCATTATGAATCTTGTGCCTACAACAAGTAAATAATCTTTTTTCGGAGGAACATATTATGCCTAAAATGAAGAGCCACAGCGGCGCGAAAAAGCGTTTCCGCGTTACCGCGAACGGCAGAGTAAAACGTGCGCAACAAGGTAAGAATCACATTCTCAACAAAAAGCCGAGAAAGCGCATCATGAGATTGCGTCAAGGCGCATACCTCAAATCGACAAAGCAAGAAAAAACAATTCGCAACATGGCGCAGAAGTAGGAGGTTATTATGAGAATTAAAAGAGCAGTAAACGCAGTTAAAAAGCGCAGGAAGATTTTCAAACTTTCCAAAGGTTATTTCGGATCGAAATCGCGTTCTTACCGCATTGCACGCCAAGCGGTTATGAAGTCGCAGATGTATGCGTATATCGGCAGACGCCTTAAAAAGCGCGATTTCCGTTCGCTTTGGATCACGCGTATCAATGCGGCGGCGCGCATCAACGGGCTTTCGTATTCAAAGTTCATGCACGGGCTTAAAGCCAGCGGCATCAACCTCAACCGCAAAGTTCTTGCGGAAATGGCGGTCAACGACGCAGAAGCGTTCAAGGCACTTGCGCAAACCGCAGCTAAGGCAGTCGGCAAATAATTTTCAAGGAGCGCAAGGTCACGCGCTCCTTTTTCTTATATTTCAGAGGCACAAATGGAAATCATTACTTCGCTCGACAACAAGACGGTTAAGCACATAAACAAGCTGAAACAAAAAAAATACCGTGACGAGTGCGGAGAATTTTTTGTCGAAGGGTTCAAAAATGTGCTTGATACATGTGCTGCGCGTCCGGGTTCGGTGCGCTTTGTTGTGTTGAGCGCGTCGGCTTATGAAAGGAAGGGCGAGCAATTTACCGAATTTGAAACCGTTGTTCTTGCCAATAACGTGTTTGCAAAGTTATCCGAAACGGATAGCGATCAAGGAATCATGTCTGTAAACGCAATCCCGAAATCGGTTTTTCCGTCGAGCGAACACTGTATTTTACTCGACCGCGTGCGCGATCCGGGTAATGTCGGGACAATACTTCGCACGGCGGTGGCGTGTGGATACGACGTAATTTTAAACAATTGCGCCGATGTGTACTCGCCAAAGGTAGTGCGGAGCGCAATGTCGGCGATTGTCAAATGCAATATCGGGTTGGATATTCCGCCGCATGAATTGAAGGCTTCGGGCTATGAGCTTATCGTCGCGGATATGGCAGGGCAAAACGTGTTCGGTGCGGAGCATTGCGACAAGTACTGTGTTGTTGTGGGAAACGAAGCTGAGGGCGTAAGCACGGAAATATCTTCGATTGCGGATAGGCTTCTTGCGTTGCCGCAAAAAAATATTGAATCGCTGAATGCGGCGGTCGCGGCCGGCGTAATGATGTTCGCGCTGCTGTATGCCGCAAAGTAGTCGCATAATAATTGACATGTGATTAACTTTAATGATATAATAAGAGCAAATAAAACATTCGGAGAATTTTATGTCGGGACATAGCAAATGGGCAACGATTAAACGTCAAAAGGGTAAAACCGATGCGGCACGCGCCAACGTGTTCACAAAAATAGGCAGAGAGCTTGCGGTGGCCGTCAAAAGTGGCGGTCCCGATCCCAATAACAATCCGCGTTTGCGCGACGTTATTGCAAAAGCTCGCGCGGCAAATATGCCAAATGATAATATTACGCGCTCGATTAAGAAAGCGAGCGGTGAGGAAAGCAACGTAGTTTACGATGCAATGACTTACGAAGGATACGGCACGGGCGGCGTAGCCGTTATTGTAGAAACGCTCACCGACAACAAAAATCGTACTGCGGCGGCGGTTAGGCATATTTTCGATAAGTGCGGCGGCTCGCTAGGCACTACTAATTGCGTATCGTACATGTTCGAGTCTGAGGGCGTTGTAACTATTGAGAAAAAACCGACCGACGACGATGAAGAAATCATGATGCTCGCGCTTGAAATGGGTGCAGACGATTTCGACAGTTCGGAAACCGAATACTATATTATCACTGCGCCGAGTGCGCTTGCGGCGGTTCGCGACGGGCTTGAAAAGGCAGGCAGAGTGATACTGTCATCCGAAGTTCGCCAAGTCCCTGCGTCAACCGTTGACGTCGACAGCGAAGCGGAAGCCAAAATACGCCGTATGCTCGATATGTTCGACGAGGACGACGACGTTCAAAACGTCTACCACAATGCTAACCTTCCGGACGACGGCGATGAAGAAGAATAGTAACGTTGCGGCTCGTCCGCTTGCTTGCTTTGGAGATCTAACGGTAAAAGACGGGCGTTTGTCCGTCGGCGGATGCTTTGCGAGCGACCTTGCAAAAGAATACGGCACGCCGCTTTATGTTTTCGACGTAGAGCGCGCCCAAAAAACTGCGAAGGCGTATGTCGATATATTAAAGCGCGAGTATCCCGATTTTACTGTGTGCTATGCGTCCAAAGCGTTTTGCTGTGCCGGTATATACGAAATTCTTGCACCGCTCGGACTCGGTGCGGATGTGGTGTCTGGCGGCGAGCTTTACACCGCGCTAAAAGGCGGCATGGATCCGTCTAGGATATATTTTCACGGCAACAACAAGACCGAAAGCGAAATCAAGTATGCTATTTCGTCGGGCGTCGAATGCTTTGTAGTCGATTCGGTGCGCGAGCTCGAACTGATTTCCGCTCACGCAAAGAAGCCGCAGAACGTGCTTGTTCGCGTCAACCCCGGCGTCGAAGCGCATACGCACAGATTCATTCAGACAACGACTACCGATAGCAAATTCGGCTTCTCGATAGCGGACGGTACGGCGGAGGAAATAATTCTTTCAGTATCTAACTACAAAAATGTGCATTTTGTGGGGCTTGCATGCCATATCGGCTCGCAAATATTCGAAAAGCAGTCTTTTGAGATAGCCATAGATAAAATGACCGACTTTATAGTCAGACTCAACTCTCTCGGAATCGAAGTCGAAAGGCTCGATCTCGGCGGCGGCTTCGGCATACACTATATAGAAGAGGACAAGCCGCTTACTCCAGAGCAGTACATGGAAAATTCTGCGCGGTACTTAAAGACCGCAACGCGCGAGCGAAACATCAAGCCGCCGCGCCTTATCGTAGAACCCGGTCGGTCGATCGTCGGTGAAGCGGGCATTACGCTCTATACCGTCGGCGCCATTAAAACAATTAAAGACGTAAAAACTTACGCGGCGGTTGACGGCGGCATGTTCGACAATCCGCGCGTATCACTTTACGACGCGCAGTACAGCGCCGTAATCGCAGATAAGGCCGACCGAAAGGGCGAGTGCGAATATTCGATTGCAGGTAAATGCTGTGAAAGCGGCGACATCCTTATCGAAGGTATCAAACTTCCAGAACTTAAAACAGGCGACGTACTCGCCGTGCTTTCGACGGGTGCATATCATTATTCGATGGCGTCAAACTACAACAGAAACGCCGTGCCGCCTGTTGTAGCGGTTAAAGGCGGAAAATCGGCATATATGGTTAAGCCGCAAACATATGAGGACATTGCAAGAAACGATGTAATTTCAATGTTTTCGGAGGACAAGCAATAATGATCTTTGCCGCAAGGAACAGCGGTGACGCCCTCGACTTTTTTATATTTCTTTTAATGACGCTTGTCGCCGTTTGCATTGCGCTCGTATTGCATGAGGTAGCTCACGGGCTTGTTGCAAAGTGGAACGGCGATTATACTGCAAAATACGAGGGGAGACTTACGCTCAATCCGTTAAAGCATATCGATCCGATTGGTTTTTTGATGATGATGCTTGTCGGATTCGGTTATGCAAAGCCGGTGCCGGTCAACCCGTATAACTATAAGCACCGCAAGAGAGGAATGATAACGGTTGCTATCGCAGGCGTTGTCACCAATTTGATATTGGCTTTTGTATCTACTTTGTTCGGAAGCCTTATGATTCTTGCGTATAACCGCGCCGTTTTTGGATTTGCGAGCGAGGGCGTAATCAATTTTTGTTGGTACATGATAAACTTCTTCAATATACTGACAACGATAAATCTCGCGCTTTTGTTTTTCAATATTCTTCCTATATTTCCGCTCGACGGATACAGATTGGTTGAGTCCTTTACGCATAGAGGCAATCGGTTTTGTGTGTTTATGCGCACCAACGGGCAGTACATCCTCTACGGCTTGGTGGGACTAAGCTTTATAGTTTCAATGGCGTTCAATTATGTCGGCACGCTTCCGTCCTGGTTCGGTTATATCGATATTCTCGGCACATATTTGGATTTCTTTGTGAACAAACTTGCATGGGTTTTCCAAGAGTTTTGGTGGCTCATGATACCTATAATTTGACGAGGCGTAAATGAGCATCGAAGTTACCGAACAACTTGCGGAACAATCGACCGAAGAGCAATACAGCAAGAGTTATCATGTGGTGCTGTCCAACTACGACGGACCGCTCGATTTGCTTTTGGACCTTGTCAAACGCGAAAAAATAAATATCGAGGATATATTTATCTCCAATATAACCGAGCAGTACTTGGCGGCAATGGAGGGCATCGACGAGCTTGATATGGAGCAAGCGTCAGACTTTATCGTAGTTGCGGCAACGCTTTTGGAAATTAAATCCAGAAGACTTTTGCCCAAGCTCGAAGAGCCTGTGATTGCGCAAGAGGACGATCCCGAAATAGAACTGATCCAGAGGCTCGAAGAATACAAGCTGTTTAAGGAAGCGGCGGAAAAAATGCGTGAGCAGGAGCTTATAAATATGCACTTCCGCGCGCCCGACGAGTCGGTAGGTCAGCCTCGTCTTGTACTTAAAGACATGACGACTAACGGACTTATGAATGCGCTCAAAAAGCTGTTTGACAAGCTCGGCGAGCGGCAGCAGCTTATCAAGGTCAGAAAGATAGAGCGCGATCCGTTCACCGTCGAGGAGAAAAAGGAGTTCATTCGTCATAGGTTTACGATAGTTGAGAAATGCACGTTTGACGAGCTTTTCGACGAGGACTACACAATCGGAGAGGTCGTGACCACTTTTTCAGCACTTCTCGACCTTGTAAAAGACCAAGAGGTTGGCGTACAGCAAGAAAAAATATTCGATACCATAACTATAACAAAGAGGAGCATCAAGGAAAATGCTGGAAATTGAACAAATAGACAACGTGTTGGAAGCATTGCTGTTCGTTTCGGGTGACGGCTTGAAGATTTCGGATATTTGCGAGCTTTTGGAGCTGCAAAAAAGTGAAATCACGGGCGCGGTAAAGCGCTTGCAAAAAAAATACGGCGGCAAGTCGGGAATTATTTTGCTGTCGTTTAACGGCAAAATTCAGCTTGCTTCTAATCCCGACTATGCCGAAACGCTGTCGTGCGTACTCAATCCCATAAAAGAAAAAGCGCTATCCAATCCCGCAATGGAAACGCTTTCCATTATTGCATACCGCCAGCCCGTTACGCGCCTCGACATCGAGCATATCCGTGGCGTTAACTGCGACTACGCTCTTCAAGCTCTGCTCAAAAATAACCTTATAGAAATCGTAGGAAGAAAAGACGCACTCGGAAAGCCGCTTTTGTTCGGCACGACCGAAACTTTCTTAAAGCGGTTTGGCATAGAGGACATTTCACAGCTTCCAGATAGGGACGAACTACTCGAAAAAATACGACGTATCGAGGAAACTGCGCCCGAGCCTACGGAGGAAGAGCTGTATAATTTCGCCAAGCAAGAGGAAAACCCCGACTTTTTAGAGGGCGAAGAAGTCGAGTTTATCGCGGTCGACGAAGCGGCGGCAACAGAATAGAAATAATAAAGTAAACAGCTTAAAATAATGAATTTTTGCAGTCAAACGGCAAACACTACAACTATGTTGTACTTGGTGTTTGCCGTTTTGGGTTTGCATATAATTTCGATGCCGATCGCACTCGGTGTGACCGTGTTTGTCGATACGGACGAAAATATAGGTAAGCTCAAAGTTTGCATATACGGACTGCCGATATTTATTAAAAAGCTCAATTTAGAAAGATTAAAAGCACGAATACTAGATAATGAAGGGCAAAAGGGCGACGATGATACAGAAAGCGAGCAAAATGATGACAAAGAACCGCAAAAATTCGGCGCGTTTAAAAGGTTTTTGCTCGATTGCGTGATTCGTATAGTAAAACGGATTCGCGTGCGCAATTCCGAGCTTTCGGCTAGGCTTGGCACGGGCGACGCCGCGGTAACGGCTATGACCGTCGGAAGTTTTCGCGTCGCATATTCGCAGGTCTGTGCTTTTTTCGGTATTTCGCAATCTTGCGGTAAAATAGAGCCCGATTATGATACAGAATGTATAAAATTCGATTATTTCGGCATATTTTCGCTATGTTTTGCAGATATTATTGTTGCCGTGAGTGCGGCTGTAATAGACGTGCTGATAAAGCACACCAAGAAGAGGAGAAGCTATGCGAACATTACTGCCGAGTGAACATACAGAACACCCGATAGAACGAATCATGGATAGCGCATTCGGGAAAATGCGCACTTTGACCGACGCCGATATTATTGTAGGCAATCCGATTATAATGCCGGACGGCACTACCGTTGTGCCAATCAGCAAGATAAGCATAGGCATTGTGACGGGCGGAGGCGAGTATAGCCAAAAGCAACAGAGCGAATATCCGTTCGCAGGCGCGAGCGGCGCAGGCATGAGCGTTTCGCCGGTGTGCTTTTTGGTAAGCGACGGTAAATCGGTTCGTATGCTTAATGTCGGTAGTAAAAGCATGTTCGATAAGGTTGTGGAAACAGTCCCCGACGTTGTCGGATCGTTATTCGGAAAAAAGAGAAAATAAATGAAAAGCATCACAATACGAAAAATAGCAGTTGTTATACTTGCCGCACTTTGCGCCGCAATGTGTTGTGCGTTCATGCCGAGTGACGTCGATGACGCAGTATCGAACGAGTACCGTAAAACGGAGGTTAATAGCTCCGCGACCTCCATGGCGCTTGTTGACGGTGATACGGGGGATATTATATACAGTAAAAATTGCAATATGCGGCGCGCACCTGCCAGCACTACAAAGATTTGTACGGCGATAACGGTACTCGAAAATTACACGCTTCTCGATTTACCCGTGCCCATTCCGGACGAGGCGATAGGAATAGAAGGCTCGTCGCTGTATTTGCAAAATGGCGAAATGCTGACAGTAAGGGATTTGCTTTACGGGCTTATGCTCCAATCCGGCAACGATTGCGCGGTGGCGCTTTCAATAATTGTTGGCGGTAGCGTTGACGGATTTGTTAAAATGATGAACGAAACAGCCCAAAAAGCCGGCTGTACAAATACGAACTTCATGAATCCGCATGGACTTCATCACGACGAGCATTATACGACGGCAAAAGACCTCTGTGCAATTGCATATTACGCCATGAAAAACGAAGTGTTCCGAGAAATAGTTGCGACAAAACGCCATTCTACGCCTTACCATAATCACGAATATAATAGAAATTTCCCAAATAAGAACAAAATCCTGTTCAATTACGAGGGCGGTAACGGTATTAAAACGGGCTTTACCAAAAAATCGGGTAGGTGTCTTGTTTCCTCTGCTACTCGTAACGGCAAGACATACATCTGCACGGTACTTAACTGCGGCGATATGTTCGAGGAATGTATGAGGCTCATGGATTGCGCATTTGCCCGAGGATAACAAAAACTATACGGAAAAGGTGTGCTTGACTGCACATCTTTTCTTTTTTGTGCGTAATAATCTATTAAATCTCAAACGAAAAAACACTTGATTTTTTGCGCGAATTCTAGTAATATAATAACGGAATTTATCATGCGCATAAACAAGTATTTGAGCGGTTGCGGAATAGACAGTAGGCGTAAGTGCGAAAAGCTCGTTACGGACGGCAGAGTGCGGATTAACGGCAAGGCCGTGACAGAGCTTGCTACCGACGTCAAAGACGGAGACTACGTAGAGGTGGACGGCAAACCCGTCGCTTTGTCGAACAGAAAAATATATATAATGCTCAACAAGCCGAAGGGTTGTGTTTGTACTGTAAACGACGAAAAAGGGCGAAAGACCGTGCTTGATTTTGTCAAAGTAAAGGAGCGCATTTTTCCGGTAGGCAGGCTCGATTACGACACCGAAGGTTTATTGCTGCTCACAAACGACGGCGAGCTTGCCAATACTATTACACATCCTAAAAACATGGTCAAAAAGGTGTATTCGGTACGCGTGGAGGGCATGCCTACCGAATCGGAACTCAAACGTCTGCGCACAGGCATTGAATATAACGGTGTTAAGTACAGTGCCGCGCAAGTTTCCGTATTGGAAAGTAGCGATAAAGAAACAAAGCTCGAAATCGTAGTCACCGAGGGCAAAAACCACGAGATAAAGAACATGATAGAATCGCTTGGACGTAGAGTGATGTTCTTAAAGCGCACGGCGATCGAAGGCTTACGGCTCGGCGGACTTTCACGCGGCGAGTGGAGATATTTGAGCGTTCGGGAAGTCGAACAGCTAAAAGCGCTTCGGTAATTATTCCTTTTTCAAAAATCATGAAAATATTTTAGCATATTGTTGAAAAAAATTTTATGCGGTGTTATAATATGTTAAAGCGTGGAGGTTTTAATGGAAACTTTGCAAAATGCCAAAAGCAAACTTGCCGCAGCCAATAAGGATATCCTCGGTTTTATTAACGCGTTCGTCGACGTACAGTCTTTCGTTGAAACGGACGCGTTTGTATGTTCGCAAAACGACGTTGCGGACGCACCGGGCGAAGGTGTTGTAAGCGGGTTTGCTTCGGTTAACGATATCGGAGTGTGCGTATTTGCCGTAAATTCCAAGGTGATGAAGGGCGCGATTGGCGAGCTCAATGCGAAAAAAATCGTTCGCACAATCAATAACGCTGTTCGCATGGATAAACCGCTTATCGCGGTTTGGGATACGGCAGGCGCTAGGTTTGCCGAGGGCATAGGCGCACTCGAAGGCTACGGATCTATTCTGCGAGCATACACAGTTGCTTACGGCGAAGTGCCGGTTATTACTGTTATCAAGGGCAACAACCTCGGTTTGTCGTCTTATATCGCAGGTATAAGCGATTTTGTTATAGCGTATCCCGACAGCGTTATCGCGTCATCGTCGCCGCTCGTTCTTGCGGCAAAGACCAATAAGGACGCAAAGCTCGTCGGCTCTGCCAAGCAAGCGGCGCAAAACGGTATCGTTACCAACACTGTCAAAAACGACAAGGAATTGAAATCGCTTCTTGCGAACATCTTGACCGTATTTTCTGACGCGGCGACAAGCGGGGACAATCCAAACCGCGTTTGCAAGGGCTTGAAAGGCGGAGTTACGCCCGACGCTCTCATTAAAGAAGTTTTCGACAAGAACAGCTTTACTGCCGTCCGCGCTGAATTTTCGCCCGTTGCCGTTACCGGATTTGCCACGCTCGGCGATATACCTGTCGGCGTTGTAGCAACAGATATCACCAAGTCCGACGGCAGACTAACTGCGGAAGCGTGCGTAAAAATAAGCGAATTTTTGAACGTCTGCGAGAATGCCGAATGTCCCGTTGTGTTTTTGACCGATTGCGTAGGCACCGAGCAAGGCGAAAACGACGCCGCGCTAATCCGCGAGATGTCAAACCTCATTTACCAAGTAAACACAATCGACGTCGATATGTTTTCTGTGGTTTACGGCAAGGCGATAGGCGGCGCTTATACAGCGCTGGTTGCGCCGTGCGAGTACAAGATTGCTTGGGAGAATGCGGAGGTCGGCGCACTCGAATCGGAGGCCGCGGCACGGCTTTTGTATGCGGACGAAATTAAGACCGCGAAAAACAAGGATAAAGCGGCGGAAAAGCTCGCCGCGTCATACGGCGGAGAA
Organism: Clostridiales bacterium; assembly: GCA_022508445.1. Classification (GTDB taxonomy): domain Bacteria; phylum Bacillota; class Clostridia; order Christensenellales; family Pumilibacteraceae; genus Anaerocaecibacter. The sequence goes on from JAFLVG010000007.1 coordinate 71,973, forward strand.
AACTGCTCGGCGGTCGTGATAGCCAAGTCGGGCAATTTCGATAACGTCATCGAACCCAATCTCACGCGCTCTTATCTTTTGGCCGCGCTTCTTGCGCATGTGGAGTAGAGCATGAATTTTGCTATGTTTATATCGGCATCCGATTATTCTCTCGGCGAGGGTGCGCTCTACGCCGTTGTCGGATTTATGATAGTTTTGGCAGTACTTGCATTGCTCGTAGGAATATTCTACCTCTCGGGGTTTTTGTTCAGAACGAAGTTTTTGAGCAGAGATAATTTGTTCAAAAGAGATAAAAAGCCTGAGAACGCAAGCGTGCAGACTGAAAGCGCAGACGCCGGCGAGTCCGACGAGCAGCTTTTTGCCGTAATTTCAGCCGTGATATCGGCGATTTACGACGAGGAAGCTCAAAGCGACAGTGTCAAACCCGAATTTGTAATACGCCGCATAAAGCGGAAATAATAAAATTATCCTTTTGGAGGAATATATGCGTAAATTCAATGTAACGGTAAACGGAAAATCTTACGTAGTAGACGTGGAAGAAGTGAGTTCGGACGGCGTGGCCGCTCCCGTAGTTTCGGCAGTTACTCCTGCGGCGGCGCCCACAACGGTGGCAAAGCCTGTGGTCGGCGAAGGAACGCCCGTCAAGGCGCCCATGCCCGGACTAATACTTTCGCTTGCGCATAAGGACGGCGATGCAGTTAAAAAGAACGAAAAGATAGTCGTTCTCGAAGCTATGAAGATGGAGAACGATATCAACGCCGTAGCCGACGGTACAATCACTTATGTCGTTAAAAAGGGCGATAACGTAGATACCGGCGCGATTCTTGCATACATCAAGTAGGGTGCTATAAATGAATTTCGTGGAAATGCTTAAAAATCTTTGGAACAGCACCGGTTTGGTACAGTCCCAATGGCAAAATTACGTTATGATACTCATAGCGTGTGTTTTGCTGTTTGTGGGTATCGGGCTGAAAAAAGAGCCGTTATTGCTTGTTCCAATCGCTTTCGGCATGTTGATTATCAACATTCCCGGGGCTAACGCAATACTGATGAAAGCACCGGAAGAAGGTAGCGCAGGTGGATTTTTCTACTACATCACGCGCGGCGTCAAGTGGGTTATATTCCCGCCGATTATATTCTTGGGAATAGGCGCAATGACCGATTTCGGACCATTGATTGCAAGCCCGAAGAGTTTTATCTTGGGTGCGGCGGCACAGCTCGGCATATTTGCCACGCTGTTCGGCGCAATGGCGATAGGGTTTAAGGGCTTCGAGGCCGCGGCAATCGCGATTATCGGCGGTGCGGACGGTCCTACTTCCATATATGTTGCGACAAAAATGGGCGTTTCCAACAGTACGCTTTCGGCAATTACGGTTGCGGCATATTCGTATATGGCGCTCATTCCCATCATTCAACCGCCGCTCATGAAGCTTCTGACGACAAAGAAAGAGCGTTCGGTTAAAATGGAACAGCTTCGCGTAGTGAGCAAGCGCGAAAAAATCGTTTTCCCGATTATAGTCACGCTTGTTTGCGGACTTATATTGCCCGACGCATTGCCGCTTCTCGGAATGTTGATGCTCGGCAACTTGCTTAAAGAATGCATGGTAACAGACAGACTTTCGCAGACAGCGAGCAACGGGCTTATGAACGGCGTTACAATATTTTTGGGAATCAGCGTCGGATCTATGGCGGAGGGGAGCACGTTCCTCGATGTCAAAACGCTCGAAATAGTCGCGCTTGGTCTTTTGGCGTTTATTATGGGCACTTGCGGCGGACTGCTCATGGGCAAGCTTCTTTACTTGCTGTCGCACGGCAAGGTAAATCCCTTGATCGGAAGTGCCGGCGTTTCCGCAGTGCCTATGGCGGCGCGCGTGTCGCAGACCGTTGCGCAAAAGGACGATCCAAACAATTACTTGCTCATGCATGCAATGGGGCCCAATGTTGCCGGCGTTATCGGCTCTGCAGTCGCGGCAGGCGTGTTGCTTTCGATATTCTGATAAATAATGTCGTTTAATATAATCGATAGTTACGGAGTTTATTATGGCAAAAGTTAAGATAATGGAAACCATTTTGCGCGACGCGCACCAATCGCAAGCGGCGACGCGCATGCGCACGGACGAGATGCTTCCTGCGGCGAAGCTGCTGGACGACGTGGGCTTTTACGCGCTTGAAGCGTGGGGCGGCGCGACATTTGATTCGTGCCTGCGATATTTGGACGAAGATCCGTGGGAGCGCCTTCGCGCACTTAAAAAAGCGATACCCAATACAAAACTTCAAATGCTTTTCCGCGGTCAAAACATTCTCGGATATAAGCATTACGCCGACGACGTTGTTGATGAGTTTTGCAGACTGTCGCTTAAAAACGGCGTTGATATAATCCGTATTTTCGACGCTCTCAACGACATTCGCAATATGAAGCAGGCGATAGACAGCACCAAAAAGTACGGCGGCACAGTCGAGGCGGCACTCTGCTATACGACGAGCAAAGTCCATACGATTGATTATTTTGTCGATCTTGCCGTCAAGCTCGAAAACATGGGCGCGGATATTATTTGTATTAAGGATATGGCTAACTTGCTATTGCCGTATACGGTTTATGAGCTCGTTTCGCGTATCAAAGACAAGGTCAAGATTCCCGTGCATTTGCACACGCACAACACTGCCGGTACAGGTGATATGGTCAACCTCAAAGCAATCGAGGCAGGTTGTGATATTGTGGATACCGCGCTTTCTCCGCTCGGCAACGGCACTAGCCAGCCTGCTACCGAATCGCTTGTAGCGTCGCTTCAAGGCACCGAGTACGACACAGGGCTCGATCTCGATAAGCTCAATAAATGCACGGTGTACTTCCGCAAAGTCGCAGAAAGACTTACGGCGGACGGCATTCTCAATCCCAAAGTTTTGAAGGTTGACGTGAATGCGCTCATCTATCAAGTCCCCGGCGGCATGTTGAGTAATCTTATTAGTCAGCTTAAACAGCAAAACGCATCGGATAGACTTACCGAGGTTTTGGAAGAAGTGCCGAGAGTTCGCGCCGACCTCGGATATCCGCCGCTTGTTACGCCGTCGTCGCAGATTGTCGGCACGCAAGCCGTGCTTAATGTTTTGATGGGCGAGCGTTACAAGAACGTCACAAAAGAAACGAAGGGCGTCGTGGCAGGCGAGTACGGCAAGCTCCCGATAGAGCCCGACGCTAAAATCGTCAAAAAAATAATCGGCGATACGCCGCGCATTACGTGCAGACCTGCCGACAACATCGCGCCCGAGCTCGACAATTACAAAAAGGAAATCGAGGAATACGCAATACAGGAGGAAGATGTTCTCACGTATGCGCTTTTCCCGCAGCTTGCGATTCCGTTTTTTAAAAAACGCGAAGCAAGACTGCACGGCGTAGATAAAGTAATTTGCGATAAGGACAATTTAGTTCAACCGATATGAGAATATTGTTCACGAACGACGACGGCTACGATTCGGAAGGATTGCATGCCGTCGCTTGTTTATTTAAAGACGAATATGAAATAGCGGTTGTTGCGCCGATTGCGCAGAAATCGGGATTTTCCCATTCATTGACGCTTGGGCCGCAGGTTCTTTGCGCTAAAAAGATAGACGGATACGACTACGATGTTTACGCTGTTGACGGGACTCCTGTCGATTGCGTCAAGTTTGCGCGCAACTGCGTATTTAAAAAACCCGACGTTGTTGTGTCCGGCATAAATAACGGACAAAACTTAGGTAGCGACATCATGTATTCGGGTACTGTTTCCGCCGCCGTCGACGCGGCGCATTCGGGCTTGCGCGCGTTTGCCTTGTCGCTTTTGACAAGCAAAGACACGGTAGCCGATTTTAAGGATTTTGCAAGATTTTTTAAAAACAATTTCAAAAAATTCATGTCGATTGAGCTTCCGCCAAAATCGCTTATCAACATCAATTATCCGAATGCTGTTCCTATCGGCATCAAAACCGTCAGAATGAATACGCAGGAAACGTTTATCGACAGCTACGATAAAACAGCAGACGGGGTATATTTGCCGAGCGGATACCGCGATTATACTAATCTCGACAGAGATACCGACGAGTGGTATTGTCGTAACGGATATATTACAGTTACTCCGCTTGTTATCGACCGCACCGATTATAAAACTCTCGACGAAATGCGAGGAACGGAATTCGAATTATGAGAATCGCTGTGATAGGCGGAGGCGCGTCGGGATTGACGGCCGCAGGCAGTGCGCAAGGCGCAGATGTCGTAATATTCGAGCATGCCGAAAAAGTAGGCAAAAAGATTTACATCACCGGCAAAGGCAGATGTAATTTCACTAACGCTTGCGATAATCAGACGTTTTTGCAAAACGTGGTAACTAATGCGCCGTTTCTCCGGTCAGCGCTCGCGAGGTTTACACCCGACGACGCGATAGAATTGTTGAACAGAAACGGTTGTGCAACCAAAATAGAGCGCGGCAGGCGCGCTTTTCCGCTTTCCGATAAGGCGAGCGACGTAACAAAAGCGTTGTGGCATTATGCCGAAAATAACGGCGCAAAGCTGCGAATCGGGTGCGATGTGCGCAGTATAGAAAAAACAGGCGACATGTTTGAAATTCGCTATTATGACGGAACGGAGCATGTCGAAAAGTTTGACAGGGTTGTTATTTGCACGGGCGGAGTCAGCTATTCTATGACGGGCTCGGACGGTAGCGGTTATGCGCTTGCGGAAAAGTTCGGACATTCGATAGTGAGTCCGATGCCGTCGCTTGTGGAGCTTTTTACCGACAAAGCGCTTACGAGCGCCGAAGGGCTTACGCTCAAAAACGTTGCTGTGCGTGCAGACGGGATAAAGCCGATATTCGGGGATTTGATGATAACCGAAAAAGGCTTGTCGGGACCGATTATTCTCACGTTGTCCGCCTTGGCGGCGCGAAGAGAATTTCCGTACAAAATATATATCGATTTCAAGCCTGCCATGACCGCCGAAGAGCTTGATACGCGGCTTTTGCGCGATTTTTCCGCGCAATTGAACAAACAATTTAAAAATGCACTCGACTTACTCTTGCCAAAATCGATAATTCCGTATATAATAGACAGGTTAGGATTGGCAAGCGACAGGCAAGTCAACTCGGTCACCAAGCAAGAACGCCGCAGCTTAATCGACATAATTAAAAATTTCGAGCTTGGAGTAATCGGCAATGCCGGATATGACAGAGCCGTCGTAACCAACGGCGGTGTGGATGTGAAGCAAGTCGATCCGAAAACAATGCAGTCACGTCTTGTATCGGGTTTGTTTTTCGGCGGCGAGGTGCTGAATGTAGACGCGCTGACTGGCGGATATAATTTCCACATCGCGCTTGCGACAGGCTACGTCGCTGGCGTGAATGCGGCAGGAGCAACTAATGAGTAAAACGGTTTCCATTCGCGGTGCGGTCACCGCAAATAACAGTGCAGGTGAGATAGCGCAAGCTGTAACAAAGCTTGTCGACAGAATATATTTTAAAAACGGCATTACCGATAGCGAAGTTGTCAATATAATGCTTTCGGTGAGTGGCGATTTGACGTCGTTTTCGCCGGCACGCGCCTTGCGCGAAGCGGGGCATAATGTTCCTCTCATGTCGTGCGTCGAGCCTAACGTCGACGGAAGCCTTGCTAATTGTATTCGCGTTATGGTCACCGCACAGTCCGAACACCCGATAAGTCACGTATATCTCGGCGGTGCGCGCGCGCTTCGTACCGATATCACAGCTAATTACGCAATCGCGCTCGACGGACCTTCGGGCGCAGGCAAGAGTACGGTCGCAAAGATAGTTGCAAAGAAACTCGGCATAACATATCTCGACACGGGCGCGCTGTATAGGGCTTTGGGATTAAAATGCTTGAACGAAGGTGTTTCTCCGTCCGACAGTGCAACCGTTAAAAACTGCTTGGAAAATGTGTCGGTCGATATTGTGTATACAGATGGGATTCAGCGCGTAATGCTCGACGGCGAAGACGTGTCGGGCAAGATTCGCACGCCCGAAGTTTCCATGGCGGCATCGGCTGTTTCGGCTATTCCGTATGTGCGCGAAAAACTGCTCGGCATCCAACGCGATATCGCGAAATCAAACTCGGTTATTTTGGACGGCAGGGATATAGGCACGGTGGTTTTGCCGTCGGCGGAGTTTAAATTTTTCCTTACGGCGTCTGCCGAAATACGCGCGAAACGCAGATTTGACGAGCTTATAGAGAAAGGAAATAAAGTGGTATATGAGGACATATATAACGACGTGATTACGCGTGACCACAACGACAGTACTCGTGCCGTCGCGCCGTTAAAGTGCGCGTATGACGCCGAAGAGATTGTGTCTGACAACATGACAGCGGAAGAAGTCGCGGACAAGATAATATCCGATGTTGCGGAGGTCGTCGGGTTATGAGAGGTTGGTACTGGTTTTTGAAGATTTTTCTTTTCCCGATAGCAAAGATATTTTTTCCGTACAAGGTGATGAATAAGCACAAGTACAAAAAATACGACCGCGGACAAATCGTAATTTCCAATCATTTGAGCTGGATGGATATAATCTATGTGTACTTCGGTCTGCCCGGAGGACTTAAACGTGCGCTGTCAAAAAAGGAGAATGAGGGCAACTGTGTTCAGCAAGCGTTTATGAAAAGCATAGGCGTTATTTTCATCGACAGGGATAAGCCTGAGCTTTCCACTATGCGCACATGCGTAAATGCGCTCAAAAACGGCGATATTCTTGCGATAGCGCCCGAAGGCACGCGCAACAGAGTAAACAGGGAATTGCAACCGCTTCATTCGGGCACGGCATTGTTTGCATTGAAGGGTAATGCGCAGGTTGTACCTTATGTAATACACCACAAAGGTAAAATTTTGCACAGAAATTATGTCGGTGTGGGCGATCCGGTCGATTTGTCCGATCTCTTCGGTAAGCGAGTGGACGAAAGTACGCTTCAAGAAGCCACCGAGCGGTTTAGAGCGGCGCTTCAAAAGACGCTTGACGAGCTTGACGTGTGGGTAGCTGAAAAAGGTTATAAGCGTGAGCGCAAAAAGAGAAAGCTCGAAAAGCGCGAATTGAAACTGCAATACAATGCGGCAAAAAAAGAGTATGCTAAAAGTTCTCGTAGCAAATAACGCAGGTTTTTGTTTCGGCGTTAAAAAGGCCGTCGAGCAAGCGGTTGAACACGCCGCGGACGGCAATTGCTATATGCTCGGCGATATCATACACAACAGCAACGTCACAAGCAAACTTGTGTCGCTGGGGCTCAAAAAGATTGAGAGCGTAGAGCAGTTGCCAAAGCTCGAAACCGGCGAGCATGGAAATGTGATAATACGCTCGCACGGCGCAGATCAAGAAACATACTCGAAAATCAAGGATTGCGGTTACGGCATAATTGACGCGACATGTCCGTTCGTTGTTAAAATTCACGATATTGTCCGTAAACATTATGAGGAAGGATATCATATAGTGATAATAGGCGGCGCTCACCATCCGGAGGTGATTGCGACAGCAGGTTGGTGCGATAACACTGCGACGATTATTGACGTTGATAGCGATTTATCTTCGCTTCATTCTAACGATAAGCTGTGTTTCGTATGTCAAACCACTTATGACGGTAAAAAATTTAAAGAACTTTCTAAAAAAATACATAAAATTCGTTCAAAAACGGTTGAAATTTTCGACACAATTTGCTATACTACCTATGAGCGCCAAAAGGAAGCGGTGCGTCTTGCCGAAAGCTGCGATATCGTGTTGGTTGTGGGCGACAGATCAAGCTCGAACACAAACAAACTGTACGATCTCTGTGCGGCAAAAAACGTCAATACACATTTTGTTCAATCGATAGGCGAACTCAATAATATTATTTTTCCCCGCAGCGGCGTGGTAGGTATCGTCGCCGGGGCATCGACTCCGACCGAGTCGATTATGGAGGTAAAGACTTACATGGGTCAAGAATTTGGCGAAGCGAGTAACGAGGAATTCATCGAAGCCATCAACAAGGGTACCGTCGCTATACGCGAGGGCAAAGCAATCACCGGAACCGTGCTTTCCGCAAACGCGGACGGTATTCGTGTGAATGTCGGTTGCAAGAACGACGGATTTATAGATAAATCCGAAGCTTGTGAAGACGGAGAGTACAAGCCCGAAGATTATCCCGTCGGTATGGAAATAACTGCAATCGTCACAAAGAAACGCGACGATGTCAGCGGTTGCGTGTTGCTTTCAAAGCGTCGCGCCGATCTTCTTCGCAAGACGGATGAGGCTGTCGATCAAATTCGCAACGGCGAGATTTTCGAGGTCGTCGTCAAAAAAGACATCAAGGGCGGACTTATCGGCTCACTCGGCACTTATCGCGTATTTGTTCCCGCTTCTCAAATAAGGTTGAAGTTTGTTCCCGATCTTAAAAAATTCGTCGGCAAGACTTTGCGTTTGCGTGCGCTCGATATCGACGATATCAACCGCAAGATTGTTGCGTCGCAGCGCGTGATTCTGCAAGAGGAAAAGGACGAGAAAGACAAGAAAGCCGAAATCTTCTGGGAAAACGTTAAGCCCGACGTAGTCGTTGCGGGCGAGGTCAAACGCATCAGCTCCTACGGAGCCTTCGTAAGCGTCGACGGCATCGACTGCTTGGCGCATATAGATCATCTTTCTTACGGTCACATCGAGTCTCCTGATGAGGTTTTGGAGATTGGCAAGACGTATGATTTCTTAGTGCTTAAAACCGACCGCGAAAAACAGCGCGTATCGCTCGGTTACAGAGAGCTTCAACCGCATCCGTTCACTAAATGCATGGAAAAGCATCCTGTCGGCTCTACGGTGACGGGCAAAGTAATAAGCGTGCTTCCTTACGGTGCGTTTGTGGAAATCGAGCCGGGCGTCGAGGGCTTGGTGCATGTTTCGGAAGCTGCCGCTGCGTACGTCAAGGATATCAACGAAGTGCTTCATGCAGGTGATGAAGTAACGGTTAAAGTGCTTGCTTATGATGAGCAGCACCGCAAAACTACGTTGAGTATACGTGCGTGCCTCGAAGAAGAAAAGCCGGTTGCAAAAACGGCGAAGCCCGTTAAAAAGGCAGTCGAGGAAAGCGACGTGTACAGCGAAAAATCAGACAACAATGTTTTTGCGAATCTCTTGAAGAACGTAAGCGATGACGCCGAGTCGAACAAAGATAAGCAAGACTGATTTTATCAAGCAAATCGCGTGTCGGCTGTTGTGCGGCGCGCGATTTTATTAGGAGGGAAACGATTATGACAGTATACGCGATTTGTCCGTTCTGTTCAAAAACCATCTCTGTCGAACAGGTAGCAAGATTGACGTGCCCGGAATGCGGCGCGCAATTCGGCTTTGCGGAATTGCAAAAAAATCATCTTTTGATCGATACGCGCGTAGAAGCGCGCGAGTTGACTGCGGCAAGGGATTTGTTCCGCAATTCGGAATTTCTCGGTGCTTACGAGCATTTTAAGAAAGCACTCGAAGCAAATAAGAACTCGTATTCGGCCACGTATTTGAGCATGCTTTGCGATATCTATTTGCACGAGTCGGACGAGAATTACGATTTGATGGGCAATGTGGTCAACATGATAACTTCGGCGCTCGACGTTATGGCGCGCTCGAATACTCCCGTTGCGGACAAGCTCAGATTCATTACGGCGATGCTTTCCGAAACAAAGATTATTATCATGCGCAGGCTCACTGGGCGTAATGACTTGTTTGAAAACGATATAGACAAGTACCGCGATGTGACCATTGCCGATTTGACAAAGCTATTGGAGCTTTTCAAAATAGACCGCGAAAAGATTATGTCGTTCTCGCAGGACGTCGTTGTCGCATTGATGGAAATCATTATTTGTGCCGTTAAAACATGCTATAAGGCTGTTCAGACGGTTGTTGTAGGTGAGGAGTTGCATTCTCCCAACGGAAAAATTTATAAACAATTATTATCGTTGTGCAACGACTATTGCTTCTTTGGTCAGGCATACAACCCCGACTTTGACGGAAACAACTATTCGCCCGATTTCACGCAGAACTGCATGCTAAACGATAAGGTTTTGAGCAGTTTTGCAAAGTTTGACGAACAAAACAAGTCATATGCCAAAAAGCATCTCATCGGCAATATCGAAGAGTACAACAAAATTCTTGCCGAATGCAAAAAAGCGTTGAAGCTGACATATCTCAATTGCTACCGCTCAATGTGTACTCGTCAAAGTAAGCAACATGCTGGACTATTCTTCGACGGACTCAAACTCGTTTATAGGCTCTTATTGCCGCGAGTTTCGGTAAACAACAAAAAGAAAGTCGATATCCATGTTGACAATTTTGTTGACGTTGTTGATAATTGCGATATCCTCACTCGTTTCTTGGTCGACTCGTATGAGCTTGACAATAATATTGCGAGCGGATTGCATGAATTCTACGAAAATCTTTACGAAATAGTCGAGCTGTATTATCTGCCCGATGTCGAGAAGATTATGAATGCCCAAGACAAACTCAAAGGTGCGCGAAAAGAAGAATTGGGCGTCTATTTAAAGGTGTTGTACGACTGCGCTTGCTGCTGTGCGCTTGCACTCAACAAGTATGTGGATTTCTCGGTAGGCAAGGATAAAACGCGTGAAAAACTTGTCAAACTGTGCAAGTATGCGTCCGAAGGATTTCTTGTTCTCAGCAACTTCACAATAGAAGAGCTTGAACAATCCAATTTCTACCGCCCGATACTGCAAATCTCATCTGCGCTTTTAGATGAACTCGGCGAATAACACTCTGCTTCAAGTCATAAACATGTAATATGTTTTTTGACTTGCACAACGACTATCCGACCGTATTATCAAGCGATAGATTCGCTGAATATCTAAACGATTTACTTGGCTTGGGCATTACCGCAACGGCGGCTATTTGGACGAGCGAATTCGGTGAAAACGCCGTAAAGCGTTTGCGAGAAACCACATCACGGCTTCGCGCTGTGCAAGGTTGCAACAAATTGCCGATAGCGATAGAAGATATCGGCTGTTTGGCGGGGCGCGACGAATACCGAACATTCGATTTTTCGGATTATATTTACTGTTCGCTCACTTGGAACAAAAACAACATGTTTGCGGGCGGCGCATTGGACGACGGGGATCTTACCGCGGACGGAAAACGAGCTGTAACAGCAATTAACGATTGCGGTTCTGCGGTTGATGTTGCACATCTCAACAAGAAAAGTTTTTATTCTGTCATCGACAATGCTGAAAGAGTGCTTTGCTCGCACACAGGCTTTAACGGGCATTTGCGTTCGCTCGACGATGAACAGATTCGTTTGCTGATAGAAAAACATGCCGTGATCGGACTTTGCAACGTAATTGCTTTTACGAGCGCATGCTCGATAGACGAGTATGTTTGCGTAATTGATAGGTTTGTTCAACGGTACGGCGATGAAAATCTCTCAATCGGCACCGACTTTTTCGGATCGATAGATATTCCGAAGGATATATCGGATTACAGATGTTTCGAAAATGTATCGCATAAGCTGGAACTTTTAGGATACAAAAGGGAAAGCATAGACAAAATTTTTTATATGAACGCAACAATGTTTTTTCAAAACGGAGAAAAATAAAATGAAGGATATTTACGAGAATCCGCTCATAACTCGCTACGCGGACAGAAAAACGGCCGAAATATTTTCGGATGATTACAAGTTCAAACTTTGGCGCAAACTTTGGATCGCGCTCGCCGAGAGCGAAAAAGAACTCGGATTGAACATAACCGACGAGCAAATTTCTCAAATGAAAAAATTTGCCGACAATATAAATTACGAATATGCCGAAAAAGAAGAAAAAATAGTCCGCCACGACGTTATGGCGCATGTTCACGCTTTCGGCGAACAAGCAACCGCGGCAAAACCCATTATTCACTTGGGTGCGACAAGCTGTTTCGTTACAGACAACGCCGAGCTCATTCAAATATACGATGCGCTCAATGTTGTACGCGAAAAAATGCTCACTGTCATGGACAAGCTCCGTGCGTTCGCGATTAAATACAAGGATCTTCCCGTACTTGGTTATACGCATTTGCAACCGGCGCAGTTGACCACGCTCGGAAAACGCGCGACGCTCTGGCTATATGACTTATATCTCGATTATAACGATTTGTTGCATATAATGCAAAACTATAAGCTCCGCGGCGTGAAAGGCACCACGGGTACGCAGGCGAGTTTTCTTTCGCTGTTCGACGGCGACGGTAAAAAGGTCAAAGAGCTAGAACGCAAGGTTGTCGGCAAACTCGGATTCAAGAACGTGTTTGCGGTGAGCGGTCAAACGTATACGCGCAAGTTCGACTATTCCGTGGTTTCCATTCTTTCGCAGATAGCGCAGAGCGCGTATAAATTCGCCAATGATATGCGCATAATGCAATCATTCAAAGAGGTTGAAGAGCCGTTCGAGAAGACGCAGATAGGCTCGTCCGCTATGGCATATAAGCGCAACCCCATGCGCAGTGAGCGCATTTGCGCACTTGCGCGCTTTGTCGAGTCCATGACGTTCAACGAGGCGGTAACGTCGTCTACGCAATGGTTTGAACGCACTCTCGACGACAGCGCAAATAAGCGTTTGACTATTCCGCAAGCATTCCTTGCGCTCGACGGCGTACTCAATATCTACATCAACATTACCGAAAATATGGTCGTGTATCCCAATGTTATTGCACGTCGAATCAACGACGAGCTTCCGTTTATGGCGACCGAGGAAATCTTGATGGAGTGCGTCAAAGAGGGCGGCGATAGGCAAGAGCTCCACGAAGCAATCAGACAACATTCGATGGAAAGCGCAAAAGCCGTCAAGGAAAGAGGCGAAAGAAACGACCTTATTTCGAGAATAAAAGCCGATTCAAGATTTGCCGCAGTTAAAGACAAAATCGACGGCATACTTTCGCCCAAGAACTTTATCGGCAGAGCTTCCGAACAAGTGAACGACTTTTTGGCGGAATATATCGATCCGTTGTTTAAGACAGAAAAATATGTCCCGTTTGAACCCGAAATCAAAGTGTAATTATTTGCGTAATTAAATCGAAGTATGGCGAACTGTACAGAAAAATACAGTTCGCTTTTTATTTATGTTGTCAAAACACTTGACAGCCGAATATATAATTACTATAATACTATCAACCTATCAAGTAAATAGGTAAAGGAGTTGGCATAGTATGCGCATTTACAATACAGCCGATGAGCTTATCGGCAAAACACCGCTTTTGGAACTCAGTCATATCGAAAAAGAGCTTGGACTTTCCGCAAAGATAATCGCAAAGCTCGAATATTTTAATCCGGCAGGATCTGTCAAAGATCGGATTGCAAAGGCTATGATCGACGAGGCCGAAAGAACGGGAAAACTTAAAGACGGTTCAGTCATAATCGAGCCCACGAGCGGCAATACCGGTATAGGGCTTGCGGCAGTCGCCGCTATGAAAGGGTATCGCGCAATTATCGTTATGCCCGAAACTATGTCTATTGAGCGTCGTCAGCTTATGAAAGCATACGGCGCCGAAATAGTGCTTTCCGAGGGTGCAAAGGGCATGAAAGGCGCTATCGCAAAAGCAGAAGAACTTGCCGCGCAAACGCCTAACAGCTTTATCCCCGGTCAGTTTGTCAATCCCGCCAATCCCAAGACGCATAGGGAAACGACAGGTCCCGAGATTTGGAACGATACGGACGGGAAAGTGGATATATTCGTTGCAGGCGTGGGCACAGGCGGTACGGTTACCGGCGTAGGTGAATACCTTAAATCAAAAAATCCCGCAGTAAAGGTAGTTGCCGTCGAGCCGGCGTCATCGCCCGTTCTCTCGACAGGCACTGCGGGCGCGCACAAGATACAAGGCATCGGGGCCGGTTTTGTTCCCGACGTTCTCAATACCAAGGTATACGATGAAGTGATAACGGTCGCCAATGATGACGCATTTTCTACAAGCAAACTTATCGGCAGAAAGGAAGGTGTACTTGTCGGAATTTCTTCGGGTGCGGCGATGTGGGCGGCAATTCAGCTCGCAAAGCGCCCCGAAAACAAAGGTAAAAATATCGTCGTACTTCTTCCCGATACGGGTGAAAGATATCTCTCTACGCCGCTATTTGCGGACTAATATTGCGGTAATCCGCCTGCTGTATGTAATACGGTGGGCGGATTTTATATACCGACCGTTTGACAAAATCGGCATATAGCGATATAATGTATTTACCTATCAAAGTAGGTGGTAAATAAATGCCGGATCAATTTTCAAGAACAGAACTCATATTCGGAAAGGACGGAATGGCGCGACTCAAAAAGGCTCGCGTTGCTGTGTTCGGAATCGGCGGTGTCGGCGGCTATGCCGTCGAAGCGCTTGCGCGCTCTGGCGTTGGGGCGCTCGACATAATCGACGACGACAGGGTGTGCTTAACCAATCTAAACCGTCAAATAATTGCTACGCGCAAAACGGTAGGCAAATATAAAGTAGACGTCGCGGCAGAACGAGTAGCGGATATTAATCCCACTTGTATTGTAAACGGATACAAGACTTTTTTTATGCCTAATACAGCGGATCAGTTTGACTTCACGAAGTTCGATTATGTTATTGACGCAATAGATACCGTAACAGGTAAAATTGCGCTTGTGGAGCAGGCAGTACACGCCAATGTGCCTATAATAAGCTGTATGGGTGCAGGAAATAAGCTCGATCCGACAGCGTTTGAGGTTGCGGATATTTTTGACACATCGGTCTGTCCTTTGGCACGTATCATGCGTCGCGAGCTTAAAAAGCGAGGAATAACCGGGCTTAAAGTAGTTTATTCGAAAGAGGAGCCTGTGCGGCCCGAGGAAGATGCGGAAGTTAGCTGTAAAAACAACTGCATCTGTCCGCCGGGGACGGCGAGGAAGTGTACTGTGCGTCGCGATATCCCCGGCAGTAATGCGTTTGTTCCTGCTGTTGCCGGCTTGATTTTGGCAGGCGAGGTCATAAAGGATCTTGCTATGCCCAAGGAGATGGTATGAAAATTTCCACGCGCGGAAGGTATGCGGTGCGCGTTCTAATAGATTTGGCGGAGCATAGAAGCGGCAATTTCGTACCGCTCAAAGAGATTGCCGAACGCCAAGACATTTCACTCAAATATCTCGAATCGATAATGACCGAGCTTTCAAAGAACGGACTTGTCGAGGGCGTTCACGGCAAGGGCGGAGGATACCGCATGAGCAATGCGCCTGAGAAATGCACACTGGGCATGATACTGCGCGTGACGGAAGGCGATTTGGCGCCCGTTGCGTGCTTGTCCGACGGGGCGCAACCGTGCGGCCGTGCATACGAATGCAGAACGCTTCCCGTATGGAAGAAGTTTTACGAAATGGTTAATAACTATTTCGACTCGATAACGCTTGCGGATCTTATCAAAACACCCGATAACTACAATTACGTTATCTGAAATCAATATGAATTGGTTTAATTACTACGGTTTGATTGCTGTTGTTATTTTATTGATACCTAATATAATAGCGGCGATATGCGATAAAAGCGCGTTTTCAAACAAATATAACAATAAAGCAATGCTCATGATAGAGCAGATAGGGCGTTACGGTTGTATGGCATTTATGGTTTTCAATATTCCGTACACGTACTTTAATTTTTGGTTTAATCACGCCCTGACAGTATACTTGATTATTAACGGACTATTGCTGATTTTGTATGTATTTGGCTGGATAGTATTCCGTAAAAAGAAAAATACCATTAAAGCTCTGTGGCTATCTATAATTCCTACGACATTGTTCGTATTCAGCGGAATTATGCTCTTATCTGTTCCGCTCATGAGTTTTGCAGTCATTTTCGGTATTGGACACATAACAATCAGCTACCGAAATGTAATGTTGTGATAATTACAGCTTGTATTAAAATTACCGTTGTGCTATAATAATTAAACGTTAAACGGTAATTTAACGTGGAGTAATGTACTATGGATAAAACACAAATCTTCCAATTTATATCAAAACAAAAAACGGCAATTATCGCTTCCGTCAATGAACAAGGTTATCCTGTCATCAGGGCGATGCTTGCTCCTCGCAAAATAGACGGGAATGAAATATATTTCACTACCAACACTTCGTCTAATAAAATCAAGCAGTTTTTATCAAACGATAAGGCTTGCGTCTATTTTTATAAGCGCGGAAAATTCAAATACAAAGGTGTTTCGATAATAGGCGAAATGCAAGTCTGTACCGACCAAGCTACAAAAGACGAGATTTGGCGTTTCGGTGATAAACTTTTTTATAAACTAGGCGTAACAGATCCGGATTACTGTGTGCTGAAATTCAAAGGTAAAATAGCGGAATACTATTGTGATTTTAAAACAGTAACGATAGAGTTATAAATATCGATTTAGAGTGGTTATATGAAAATTATAGGATATCAAGAAAAATACAGAGACGATATGATTTTTATGGTACTTGAAGCCAAGAATGCGTTAGGAAGAGTACCTCGCCTCAATGACGACTTATTGGATATTAACAACAGTTATTTTGAGTGCGGCGATAGGTTTTGGCTTGCAATAGATGATAACGACAGAGTGATTGGCTGTATTGGATATAATAAATACAGTAGCGACACAGCAAAATTGCATAGATTGTATGTCAAATACAATCTGAAAAGACGTGGGATAGGTTCCGAACTTCTTAAAACTGCCGAGCAGTATATGAAAACAGCAGGTTACAAATATTCTATTGTACACCTTGGCGGAAAAGAATATTTTGAATCTAAACAGTTTTATCCAAAGCACGGATATGCAGAATATGATTCAGGATATTTGCGTAAAGAATTATAATTTATAATAAATTGCGATGGTGTAAAAGTTCTCACTTTTTATACCGGTTCAAGTCATTGCTATACTATCAATATATAAATGCCGCACTTTTACGCTATTTAATGCAAATAAACAGCGGAATAGCCGTAAGCGCGTTCGCTAAAAAGTGTCGCACAGGACATTTTTCTTAACGTTAACGCCCAATGGTTCAAGTCCAATCTTTCTTCCAAACTAAAAAAGAGCGTAAGGCTCTTTTTTAGTTTGGTGCCGCTGACCGGACTTGAACCGGTACGGAGTTTCCTCCACGGGATTTTAAGTCCCGAGCGTCTGCCTATTCCACCACAGCGGCATTTATAATAGGAGAGTGCGACGCCGTACTTAAAGTAAAAACGCATAGACGATATAGTCAATGCGTTTTTTGGAGGCACCACCCGGATTTGAACCGGGGGTTAGGGCTTTGCAGGCCCCTGCC
>JAFLVG010000008.1 GCA_022508445.1 Clostridiales bacterium
CTGTCCTGCGGTGTTCGGACTTTCCTCGTTAAAAACGCAACCGTCCGGTCATCTCGAATGTATTTTACCACTATTTATCCACAATTGCAAGTTTTTTAACCGTCGTGTGTGGGCTTTGGTAATTTTTTACATTGCTCCCGAATAAATGCGGTACGAGAATAATTGCCTTAACGCCACTTTTATAGCATTGGCGTTTGATAATTTATGTGTTTTACATTGCACCCCAATAATTGCGGTACGAAAATAATTGCCTTAACGCCACTATTATAGAATTGGCGTTTGATAATTTATGTGTTTTACATTGCTCCCGAATAATTGCGGTACGAGAATAATTACTCTACTCCACTCTTGCCGTAAATATAGGTAACAGCGCTCATTGTTTGGGAGCTCTACGGAGCATTGCAAGCTCGGGAAGCCGCACGCCGCACAGCTTGACGCGTTTTAACGGTACTTTTGCGTCTGTAAGCTCCGCACCGTCCTCATCTTGCATTACGGGAATGACGATTTTCTTATTAAGATATTTATCGTCGTGCGAAAGCACTTCGAGCTCGTCCCCCGTTTTGAAACGGTTGCGCATTTCCACAACCGCACCGTCCGGAGCGTCTTGCATTACGATACCGCAAAAATCATAGTACTTCTTTGCGTTCGCGTCGTGCACGGGCTGCCCGTAGTAAAAGCCGGTATTAAAGCCGCG
Organism: Clostridiales bacterium; assembly: GCA_022508445.1. Lineage (GTDB taxonomy): Bacteria > Bacillota > Clostridia > Christensenellales > Pumilibacteraceae > Anaerocaecibacter. Next base: position 695 of record JAFLVG010000008.1, read on the forward strand.
ATTGGGCGCTTTTGCCGTTTCGGCTATATATTTGACGTCGAGGGGCTTGCCCGAGAACACGGCGTCGAGCGCTTTCCTGTATGCGTTTACTATACAAGCGACATAGTATTCGGATTTTACCCTGCCCTCTATTTTGAACGAGCTTACGCCTGCGTCTTTCAGCTCGTCGACATGCTCTATCATGTTGAGGTCGTTGCCGCCGAAGATGTATGTTCCGTCGTTTTCGACAAACTCCAATTCACCGCCTGTTTCGGGCGTGAATACCATGCGGCATGCTTGGTTGCATTCGCCGCGATTTGCAGACCGCCCGGTGAGATAGTTTGAAAGCAGGCATCTTCCCGAATACGAAATGCACATCGCACCGTGAACAAACGCTTCGAGCTCAATCGAGTCCGGGAGAGAGTCGCGTATTTTGCGAATTTGAGTGAGGTTTAACTCTCGCGCAAGCACTATGCGACTGACGCCCATATCGGCATATACCCTTGCCGCTTTGCTGTTGAGCACGTTCGCTTGCGTGGAAACGTGTATGGGAACCGACGCATGATTTTTCGCAACGTGCGCTATCAAGCCGATGTCGGAAATGATAAGTCCGTCCACATGCAAGCTGCGCAAGTAATCGATATATTCGTCAACGTCTTCCAAGTCCATGTCGTTCGGAAAAATATTGAGCGCTACGTAAAACTTCTTGCGCCGACTGTGCGCGGCAAGCGATGCGGCTTTAAGTCCGTCGTAGTCAAAGTTCTTGCACGCCGCACGCATGCCGAGCTTTTTTCCGGCAAGATATACCGCGTCCGCACCGTAGTCGAACGCAACGTCAAGTTTACGCATATCGCCAGCAGGCGCTAACAATTCGGGTTTAACGTGTTCTAACAATCTATCACCATCGGCAAAATCATCGGGCTGCGCCGAGTCTTTTTGAAAATGTAATTTTTGAGTTCTTTGCGTATCGTGTTGTTGAGCGTGTTGCGGTCACACTCGCGAAGATTGAGTTCCGAGAGTATGCGCACCACCGCATCGCGGCAACTTTCGAAAAAGTCGTCGCCCGCATCCTTATCGTAAGCGAAGCCGCGCGATGTTATGTCGATTGCGGAAACCGTGCCGGACAGTTCGTCGATGCAAATAACAGCTATCAAAAGTCCGTCCTCTGCCAAATGCTTTCTGTCGCGCAGTACCGAGCTGTCGGTATCGCCCACGCCCAGACCGTCTACCAATAGACTGCCGGACGCGACCTGTTCGCCGATCTTGAACATCTTGTGAGAAACATATACGCAATCGCCGATATCGGTTATTATTATGTGCGACGGTGCTTCACCGAGTGCTACCGCAAGCTCCGCATGCTTTTGCAAGTGCCTGTGTTCGCCGTGGACGGGAATAAAGTACTGCGGCTTTAACAGCGCGTGCATGAGCGACAGCTCGTCGCGGCAGGCATGTCCAGAAACGTGAAGCTCTGCAAGGCTCTCGTAAATAACACGCGCACCGTGGCGGTAAATGTTGTTTATGACTGTGTACACCATTCGCTCGTTGCCCGGTATCGGGTGCGCCGAAAGAATAACTGTATCGTTAAATCCGAGCTTGACCTTGGAAAAATCGTCAGCCGCCATGCGCGTGAGCGCGCTCATCGGCTCGCCCTGGCTGCCGGTCGTGAGAATTACAAGATCCTTGTCCTCCACATTCTTTACTTTTTCGATATCGATTATCTGACTTCTGTCTATTTTAAGCTCGCCTATTCGTGCGGCGCATTCGGCAACGTTTATCATCGATCGACCGGAGAACGCGACTTTGCGCCCGAACTCCGCCGCAAGATCTATTATCTGTTGGAGCCTGTGAATGTTGGACGCGAACGTTGCGATTATCAGTCGTCGGTCCTGATTCTCATTGAAGATGTTTCGCATAGACCGCCCGACTGTCGCCTCGCTCATAGACGAACCCGGTCGCTCTACGTTGGTGCTTTCGCACAGCAAAAGCAATACACCCTGCCGCCCGATTTCGGCAATACGTTGCAAGTCTACCATGTTGCCGTCGATTGGCGTGTAGTCTATCTTGAAGTCGCCCGTATGGAAAACCGTTCCGACAGGCGTGGAAATGGACAGCGCGCAAGATCCTGCAATAGAGTGCGAAACCTTGACAAACTCCACCTTGAACGCTCTGCCGAGCGAAATTACATTTCCCGGTTGAACAACGTTGAGCTGTGCGTTGTCTATGTGCATTTCGCGCAGCTTGTTTTCGATAAGGGCAAGTGTCAAGCGCGTACCGTAGACCGGAACATTACACTCTTTGAGAAAATACGGGATTGCGCCGATATGGTCTTCATGTCCGTGCGTAATTACAATGCCGCAAATCTTATCCCTATTGAGCATCAAGTACGTAGGATCCGGAATTATCAAATCTACGCCCGGTGTGTCCGACGTTGGAAAAGTCGAACCGCAGTCGATTATAATAATGTCCTCGCCGAATTCGAGCGCGGTCATATTCTTGCCTATCTCGCCGACACCGCCTAAAAATATGACTTTTAATACGGGTTCGACATGCTTTTTTTGTTGCAAAATAATTGCCTCCGATATAAATTCAGAAATTAAATACAAATAAATTAGTTTTAACTCGGGGCAAACCCCGAACGCGCACAAAGCGCGCCGACGTTATCGGCAGCTGAATCAGTCTAATTTGTAGTCGCTCTGCAAATTTGTTCTCACAAAAAAGCTAATTGACACTTCAATAAATTCGGCATAAAACTAACCTTAACGTGCTTTAAAGCGTTTAATATCAAAAACGGCAAAAGCCGAAAATTACTTTATTAAAATGACTTATGCAATCTATGGGCATTCACCCTATTGCGTCGAGACCATTATAACCTATTCTCAAAGAAAAAACAAGCCTTTTTAAGCTATTTTGCAAAATTTCCGATAATATGCAATATTCGACTGTTTTCTTTATATTTCTTTTTTTGCGCATACGAAAACGGTATCGCACAAATATACTGTGCGATACCGTTCTGTTTGATTTTATCGACTATGAGCTATCTACATGCCCTGGTTGCCGGGTGTGCCGTCGTATGGTGTTTGAGCATTTCCGTTGTAAGGCGCCTGAGCATTTCCTCCCTGCTGCGGTGCGGCACCGGGATTAAGCCCGATTGCGTTGTTGGTGGGAGGTACGCCACCGCCCGTGCCGAGCATAAGACCGGGATCATTCTGCACATTCATCATCGGAGGCATATATCCGAACGACTGGAAAGGCGTCGTATTCGAACTGCTTGCAAGCCGCATCATCTGTTCTTCAAGCTCCATCTCCGAAATGAGTATTGCTTCAAGCTCTTCGCGTTTACGTTTACGGCGTTTGAGCAAGATAATGAGAATGATGATGAATACGATAAGTGCAAGTATGCCTATGCCTACGCCCAACCAAACGAACGGATAGGTTTCGTAGCTTATCATAATCTTGGTAAAGAACGAAGCCTCGGGACGGTCGGTGTTCTTTATCGTGAAGGTAGCCTTTACCGTTTCGCCGGTGCGGTCTTTAACGCCGACTGTGAGCTGAGTTTCGCCGCGGTAGTTGAACGTTAGGAAGAGTTTTGTGCCGTCGCCGCTAACGCGCACCGTGCAAAGCGTGGAAGAAAGAACCTCGGTCACCTTCGCGTCGAACAACAATCTGTCGCCTTTTGAAATATCTTCATCGCTGAACAGCAACTCGGGAGCGAGCTCTACTGTTCCGCTTGAATCAAGACCGTAATCGCTCGCACGAGTATAGAATATATAACCGCTTTCGCGCTTGAAGTTTTCAAGAAGCTTAGGCTGATGATTCTTTCCGACAGTAGCCGTAAACTTAGAGTTGTACGAATAAGCACCGGGCTTCGGAGTCTGATTTGCAAAGTCATAATCTATCTTGCGAACAAATGTGACATTAAACAAAATCTCTTCCGCTTCACGTGTGCATACGAACTGCCAATCATCATCCGCATCCTTGCTGACTGTTATATACGAACCATTCGCAGTAAGCGATGTGATGATATAATCGCTGCCGGGGTTGTATACCTTTTCTTCTCCGTCGGCGGAAGTGAACACGTACCGTCCGACACCCTTGCCTGTCGAGAAGTTGGCGTCGTATTTATCGGAGATATTGGGGAACAACTTTTCAACCGTTACTTTTGTAGGAAGACTACGGATAGCGGTCATATTTTGAAGTGAAGTGATCTGCGAATAGTCGTAGACGACATTGATCGTCACCGTGAACGACGTAGTGCGCGCGTCCGGATCGGACAAAGGATCGCCGTCGGCAATAGTAATGCTGAGAATCTGCGTGCCGTAGAAGCAGTTGCGCGGTGTTATTACGCACTTATGCAGCTCGGTTTCACTTGCGTAATCTACCTCGAAAATATCACCGCCGAAGTCCAAGCCGCCAGTACAATGGATTGCTTGTGCTGTTTCCGCACCCATACTTACTATGCGAAGCTCATCGCCGTTACGGTCGGTAGCAAAGTCATTAATGTCGATGGTGATCTTATCGATTGCTCCGCTGTCCTTACCTACGACAGTGTACGATGTCGGTCTGTTGGCGTTCAAGCTAGGCGCGGCGTTGATCATTGTTACGTTAATCGTAATAGTTACGCCGGCATTGCCTTTCTGCTCGTTGCCGCTTCTGTCAAGAATACGAAGATATGCGGTAGCTTCCAAGCCACGGCGGTACGATTTAGCCTCAACCGTGAAGCCGACAAAGTGATAATTGTCCTCATTCAATCCGTTGTTGCCGAGAATGGGCGTAATGACCGCAATTACGGTTTGGTCGTCGTCCGACTTGATTTCGAGAGGCCCGTCAAGCAAATACTTGGCGCTGTTCTCGTTATCGGGACGAATGAGCCTGTACGAATCGGTGTCGTAAGCCTGACTTGTGAAGTCGGGATCTTTGAGCCAATCGTCTTTAACAAGATTGACCGACAAAGCCTGGCTGTCGGGCGCAACACGAGTATTAATGACATACGAGCGATCGTCCGAGCCGTGGCTAAACGAATAACCGACGCCAATCGAGTTAAAGCTATTGGGATTATCCATAATCTTCAAATCGTTGACAGTCAAATCGGAATTCTCGATAGTTATGTGAAGCGTGACATATTCGGATGCCAAACCGTTTCTGTCATAACCTTTTAACCGAACAGGCAACTCGACTTGTTCCAAATATTTGCCGTCGACAAACTTATCGATACGCCTTAAAATGGTCAACTTCAACGAGTGTGCGGGAATGTCTACCTCTTCGGGATCATCGGCACGCATAATCGGCGTATCGGTATTGTTGATAGAGATATCGATAGCGCGAGTCACGCCTTGTCTGGAATTCCAATCGCAGTCGGCATCTGCCAAAGCATCCGCATAGTCACTCGTAAGATTGCCGGACGAAACAAAGCCCCTGACTACTACGTAATCGCCGCGGTCGGAATCTGTGAACATTGAGTCATACGGATTTTCCGCGTCGAATATCGTGAATATGTGACTTTCGCCGATCTTACCCGTAAACGACAGCTCGGTACTTTCGTTATTGGCAATAGGCGCCGAGCTCTTGACGCTGATATAGAACAGCGAACCCGATTTGATTTGCGAGCTTTTCGGTCCGATTGAACGCGACCTGTCAATGTATTTCTCTACTTGTACATAGAGAAGAATCTTGATATCCTGCGTTGTCGTAACAGGCTTGAACGACAATGACAAGCCGTCCTTTCCGAGATCAACAATAAAGTATTGTTGCAAGAATGTTATGAGCGCGTTGTTGGTCGTATACGCCGCACCCGACGTTTGAACGCCGCCGATACGGTAGTCGCGCAACGCAATATCGGTTGTCGCGTCAACGCCTTCTTTAAACGACCAATATCCGCTTTGAAGTTTTTGCTGATTCAAATCGAACAAAGCCGACACGTCACCGATATCGAGCGGGGTGTACGTTCCTGTATCGTAGTCGGGCGCCATGAAAGCATACACGGCAACGCCGTAATTACTGCCGGTAAGCCCCTTCTTAATATCGGGATCGTCAATCATCCAATCGCGCGACGAAACGTCTTGGTCGATGGAATCGGGAACTCCGCCGTAGTTAACGAACTGGTACGTGCTGTTTTCACCGATGATGATGTTAGGATCGGGATTGACGCTGTCGCCTGCGTAATCGTCGTAACCTTTTACATACACTGTGTCGATTGCGCGGTCGTAAATGGTTCCGCCACGTACGACAGCGGTTTGGTGCTTATTCGTCATTGACGAGTACAGCGTGCTTATTCTGATTTTAATGGGAATAGCATTGTCGAAGATGTTATTGCCGACGTCGCGCACATAGAATTTGAGTTCGTCCCAATCGCTATACGGATTGTACGTCAAGCAACGTATAGTAAATTTGGCATATCCTTGCTCAACTTCTATCTCGAATGTACCGTTGGAATAGATCTCAGTCTTTGTGCCGTCGGCATTTGTTCTGACATTCTTATCCATGCTCAATCCGTTCATTGTAAACAGATTGTATTCATCTCCGCCGTCATACAAAGAAATGTACGGTTGGTCGTTAGAGTCTTGATCGTATGCTATCTCATCAACTCGAAGCGTGAGCTCGCCGTAAACGGTAATGTTCTTGTTCGTAGCGGGATTAGTCGAATTATCGATTATATCAACTCCGGCAAGCTTGGTCGCAACTGCCGAATTGGCGATCATATACGTTTCATACACGCCTGCTACTTCTTGCCCGTTTTCATATGTAGTAAGCAAAGCCTTATGACGCTCGCGCCTGCTGTCATTATCCATTATGGGGCTGGGCTTGGAGCTTTCGACGGTAACGTAAATCGTGACCGAAACATATGAATCATCGCCGTCTACAAGCGTGATTATGATAGGCATGTTTGTGCATACTTTTCTAGCTACGATGATGGCGTCGAGGCCGTAACCACGACCGGCTGACGCACCTTCCAAAAGCATAGTGTCGCGCACATCGGTAAGCGCGAAGCACGATTCGTCGCCGTATGTAATATCGAATATACGTAAGGCCCACGGCGTGTCGTCATCGGCAAGAGCCAAATATCCGAGATGCTGCGCTTCTGCATTTGACGAGTTGAAGCTATGCAGCTTATAGGTATCGTTTCCATCCACGTCTGCCGCGTTGAGGTCTTCGTACTTAACAGCTCGCGCATATTCGGAAGCGCTCGGGAAATCGCTTTCAAGACGGGTAAGATTGCGCTGGCCTATTCCGGAACGCGTAGGATTTGTAAGCGTAGCATAAGAAGTTGACTGTTGCGCAGATACTGTGCTTCCGCTCAATACGCCCGTAAAGTTGTCGTAAGGCGTGGTAAGAACAGTAAACGAGTCGTCCACACGCATTCTCAAATTACGTGCATTTTCTACCGCGTTCATTCTGACCGTAGGCGCCTGATTGGTGACCGTAACCAAAATGAACAGTCTCGCGGTGGAATTACCGTTGTTATCGGTAAATATCAAACTGAATTTGAAATCTTTGATCTGGCTACCGTTGTATGTCATTCTGCGGTTGACGCGAATGGTGACGGCATTTCCGTCAGGCGTCACACCTGACGTAGTCAACGATGCGTTGTTGAGCGTATTCATGAACATGATGACGTCGGGTTGTGACAGAACCGTCTGACTGTTCGTATCGGTAAAGCCGGCTCTGCCCGCGCGCAAGTCATCGTTGTTGGTTGCTTGCCATCCTTCGAACGGAGATTTGAGGTACGAACCCGATTCGAGTTTCAACCTGTCTTCAAGATTACCGTTTGTGCTACCGGCACTGCCGACCGAGTTTTTAAGATCGTTGTAATCCTTTTCCCAGAAGTATGCCGAGTTTTTAGAAAGCAGGTTAGTCGAGCTGACTACATTGTAGATGCTGAAAGAATACGTTTGATTGACGTGCAATGAGACGTTGATTTGCTTGTCGCCCGGACGTTTGTCTATTCCTTGGTAGTCTGAAAGCGTGCCGGAAAGAACGGGTTCGGAGCTTTCGATATTGACGCGAATTTCCAAAGAGACATACGAGCCGTTCAAAAATCCGTCGCCGTGGCTGTCGTAAACCAAAACTTTAAGCGGATAGTATCCCTTCCACGGTGAGGTGGGAGTTTCTTTGTAGCACACCAAGCCGCGCTCTGCGTAGTACGCACGAATTTGACTGTCGTTCATATTCGTGGTCATAGCAGTGCTTATTGTTGTCTTTGCATTCGGAGTAATGCTGAGCGTTGCGCCGTCCGCAGAAAGCGAAACGTTAAAGTAGCTACTGTACCCTTCTTCACCGGTTTCGGAGTACATGTTCGAGCCGTAAATACCGTCGTTGGCCTGATATGTTTTCCAATCACTGCTACCAAGCAATGTTTCGAGTCTTTCCCTTGCTGACAGAGTGGTATCACCCACAACACCAAAGTATCTCTGCATTGAGCGTTGCGCGACTGCGTCCGAATGAGTGTTCGTAAACACAAGATCACCGGCGTCGTTATGCGCGGTCACACGGTTGCGCGCAGGATCTCCGAGCGCCCACCTCCGAACGCTACGCAACGAGTCGAAATAGAAGTAAGCCTTATCGGAACGGCTGTCGTCGGTAACATCTACGTCGTTATCTTCATATTGAACGGTGGTAACGTTACCGGTGCTGTCCACTCTTGCCGTGCGAGAAAGCGTGATGCTCTTGCCGCTGGAATCCGTGTTCATGCTGATGGACGTATAATAGCCGTCGGTCTCGCTCGCTACCGCACCCTCTTTATCGTTAGCCGCGGCAAGAATCTTGATATAGCTGTTGCCGATATCGAGCTTGAACGAAACCGTGGCGGAGTTTTGAGCCTTTGTCGCGCTGTTATAAGATACCGAAGTTCTGCCGTTGCTGTAAGAGCATTGTGCAATTGCAACGCTCAAAGTGAGCGACGACGCAGTCGATCGCGTGTAATTCTTTTTGATACCGATGCCGAATGTGTTTTCTTGCAGCTTTTCGTCTTGGTCAGCAAGATACATTATTCGACCGTTACCAATCAAATTATTGATATTGCTCGTTTTATAAGTTGTGTCAGACGTAATCCAAGCGGGGGCATGCCCACTCGTGTCAATAATAGGCATAGCCAAATTGTGGTTAAAATAATTGCCTTGCCTTGCCGCTTTGTAACCGATGTCATCGGTATTCGCTCTTTCGCTCGCCGAATCGTAAGCGTCAAATGACGTGAACGACACATACGGATTTTTGAACAAGTACAGAGGATTGTCGGCAGGCAAATCTCCACGCCAAGTAGTCACACCGTCGCTTATAGAAAGCGCTTTGTAGTAATCGTTAAGACGGCTGTAACCGTTGTCGCTGACAATATCGTATGCCACATAGTTATTGGAGGCATATGTTATTTCGCCCGTAGACGAATTGATACTGATGTTTTCTTGGCTTCTTCCGAAATAGCTCATCGGAATATACGTATAGGCACCGTTAGCGTCTATCGTTATAGTATCCGAGAACTTGAATGCTTTTTCTACCGATCTGTTGGAAGTCGTTACACTTCCGCCGTTGAAATACTTGACTTCGTAAGTATAATCATTACCCTGCTTATACACGTCACCCGAGTGAACGCCTGCAAGAATGCCGTCGGTGCTGTTTGCGGCCCTCGACTTCAATTGCGTTCCCGTACCGTTGGTGTTGATTGTGTTGGTTGCCGCATCGTAATATATGCTATTTGTGTATTGCGAAACGCCTTCTTTGATTTCGTAATAAACGGAATCAATATCGCCGTCGAACGTCGAGATATAATTGATGTTCGAGTCCGCAGCATCGGTAACCGTATAATAACCGTCGAATTGGTTGTAATAAGTATAAGGAATAATACCTATCGAATTTACAAACAAATCGTAATGCGCGTACAAATAACCGTCGACAGATTTGTTGACGCCGCTCTCGTAGGAATTGACGCTCATACCGGCAGAGCTTCCGCCGAATTTCGTTTCGTCGCGAAGCATCATACTTAAACGTATGTACTCTCCGCCTATCGACGACGCTTTGGGCACAACTTTTACCGCCCAATCGGTCACTATCCATCTGCCCTGGCTGTCAAAGAAAAGACTCCAATCGGTTACAGTTTCCGATTCAGTGCCGGCACGAAGCTCTGAGGCGGAATATGTATTGCCGTCTACATAATAATAAATTTCGTATTCGGATACACACGCATCGAGCGTAGAGGGTTCCGGACGTCTGGAATTTATTGAAATTATTACGCCGACTGCTTCGTCGTCGGCCAATGCCGGCGCAATATACGGAACCATTGCGCGGTAATCCGATGCCGTAGGTGACTGCGCTGTGACGTTGTAGTATTCACGTATGCTATCGGGACTTGCCGCAGGAGACTTGATCGGAGACAAAACTATGCCCTGCAATGCGTCCGATTCGGTAGCAACAGTCTTAATCTGTCCGGATGAAACGCCGTCATTCTTCAATTCCGTTACGGCTTTATCGCTCGACGCAAAGTATCTCGGACTGGACATATCGTTTGTGTTAAGACTTTCGACAGTCCAAAGGTTGTCGAACTCGTCACTTTCTTCGCCACGGATGAAACCGCTGTCGCTATTGTTAATATTAGGCAAAGAGTTCAATACCTGAACAACAATTCTGCATCGAGCCGTATCGGTATCTCGCGAATTGGACGAGTGTCCGTCTGTTGCATAGAAATACACGTATAAGGTTTCAACACTTTGAGTGGAGTTAAGCGCGGTGATAGTCAAAGTCTGTGATGTAATCGACACGCGCAAGAAATCCGTATAAGGCCGTTTTGTAACGGGATCTATCAAATTATTCTGTGCGTCACGAATCTCGCATCCGTTTTGAGGATAGAACGAAGGCGTATCTTCCTCGTTGTCGTACAAGAAGTTCTTATACAACTCTTCCCTTGTGACATACGGTGCGGCATTGATGACAATAGTGGTGGGAACTACGCTTATTGCACCGCTCATATCGGACAACGTCAAATCGTCGGGATCGTTGTCGATAGGAGCAGTCCGCAATGTGTAAATCTTTTTCGCGGCTTCTTCGCCTACCGTCGGCGCGCTGTTGATAACGTTGATTTTAATTTTGATTTTTGCAGTTCCGGCAGAGCTACCCGACGCACCCGTACCCGTGCGGTCGCGCACGGTCAAATCTATTTCGGCAGGCACACCCGATTGAGTACGCATATCCGCGGTGATGATCAAATAGTCGATATTGTACGTGTGGGCATTGTCATAGTTGCCGCTGTCGTTTTTGAATTTGATAGTATTGCCGAATGTGTACGAAACGAACATATCGCCCAATACATTCGGTTCGGCAAACGCCGCCGAGCTGCCGTACGGATCGAAGAGATAACCGTCGAGATTTTTATTGTCGTCTTTTCTCTCGAAATAAAGTTTGTCTATGCTTGTTGTCTTAATAGTATCGAGCGTCGCGCCGAAGAGATTACTCGTCGATGAAGCCGCAAATGTGCGCGTCGTATTGAGCTTGTCAAGCATAGCGGTAAGCTTCTGACGGTACGATAACGATGTGAAGTCCATGTTGCCGGCGGTGGTGTTTTGCGAAACGGCAAGCGCGGTAATCTTCGAGCGCGTTTCGCTTGTTCCCGCTTTGTCGTCGACAGAGAAAGTACCGTTTCCGAAATATCCGCTGAGTCCGTTGAATGTAAAGCCGTTTGTCGGATATACAACACCGCTGTTGATAATATTTTGATCGTACAGCAAATCATACGGCGTAACGAATATTCTCGAATGCATGGGAACGCTGTACTCGATAACAGCCACACCGTTCTCATTTCTGTATTCAGATTTGACGTTCTTGCCGTTGACTGAATAGCTGAGCTGTGCTACCTGCGTCGTTCCTGTCGAGGAATGCGTAGCATAAGCCGTAGGCGACGAGTTGTTGGTCTTTACGGCAATAGTCACCTCACACGACTGTCCTGCCGTATCGGTAAGCGTGGCCTTGGCATGTAAATACCTGTTGTGAGTCCAGCTTTTAAGCGTTATCCTGATGCCGTTGATTTTTATGCACTGAATGGTTGAGCCGTTTGGATCGTTGTTGTAATTGATACTAACCGGACTGCCGAAGTTTGCGGCAGTCACGCGGTTGCCGAAATAGTCGTAAGGAATGTAAATTTCTTCGACCGAAACTTGGAAGTACTCGCCGGACGTGTTGCCATTGACGCTTCCCTGTATGTTGTTGATATTTGCAATGGTCAAAAGCTCGTTCAGTCTGCCGTCGTTGCCACTGCCGTTTACGGAAAATCCGTTGAGCATATTAGGCGAATAGAAGTTGTCCGAGTCCGCGCCCAAAGCCTTCAAATCCGCACTGACGTACTGCCCGTCCTTATAATACTTGCCGAGCGCATAAGTATTGTGCTCGTAAGTTATGCCCATCGGCGAGAAAACTACCGAATAGTCAACGTCGCCCTCTACCGTGGGCATGGCGCTCGCGCCTGCACCGGCAGATCCGCGGTCATACGACAAATCGGTCGGTTTTGCGTCCTCTACAATAATTCCGAGCGGCAACCATATGCCCTGGTCGGTGGCATCGTTTTTGTCTATTACATTGATAAGAATATAGAAATGACCGGCATTAAGACCGCCTGTCTTGCCGCAAGTCAAGCCGCTTTCCACACTTCCGCTCGTCGCTATGCGCGTTGTCGCCGCATTGCGACCGCTCTTGTACATGTCATAGGTGGCACGCAAGCCGGTAAGCGTTAAACTCGTGCCCGAGAAAGAATACTGGACATACGCCGTATTCGACACAACGTTGCTGATATACCATTCTTCAAAGCCCGTCTTATAGTCGGCGCCTTCAAGCATACCCGTCTTCAATGCGTTTGCAAGTATACTCTTATCGAGTGCCGCACTGCCGGTAACGAGGTTGAAATACGATTTATCTTTTGTATCGCCGCTTGCATTGAGCGTAGACACGACTTTGCCGTACTTATCGAGCTGAATATACTCGCTCGTCGCGACTTTGATGTCTTTGATCTGGTGAGTCGTATTCGAAATGCTCGTGACGTCTACGTCTTTGAAATAAGTGTTGAGATTTACAGGCGTCTGTGCCAAAGGTTTGAGCTTGACAACCGGCGCATTGTCGCCCGACGTGTCTTTGAGTACGGGGCGCGTGTTATCCATTTTGAAGACGATATCGAGCGTGACAGGCGCAATATCGGCAACAGCTTGCGTACCGTCGGTATACGCCGTAGCCGTTTCGACTACGTACAAAGTGGTCGATAAAACTTGATACTGCGGATCGGGCGTCAAGCAGACGAACGTCAACGATTCAAAGGCGTTTGCAATACGAACTTTGCTCGAATTATAAACTACCTTTTGTGCGTTTTGGTTATACTCCGTTATTTCGTATTTATGTCCGGTGCCGGTGATTGCGGACGTGCTGTTGAGCGCGATAAGGACTTTATCGTTGGTGAAGAATGCGCCGTTTGTGAGATCGCCTGTAAGAAGATCGCTTGCCTTGATCTTAAACGGTTGATTGTACTTCAACGACTGCTCGAATATCAGCGTATATCTATTCGTGCCGTTGGGGTTGTATATCTTATCCGCCGACGCAAAAACTTCGGGAGGAGTTGTGGAATTCGACTTTCCGAGGAAATAAGAATCGCCGCCGTTTTCCACACGCGTGGTGCGAGTGGCAACAGTGCTTACCGGAACCTTCACATAAAATTTGATAACAGACCAACCGTGCTGTGTTTGCGAGCCGAATGTATCGCGCACCCTTGCGTAAAGCGGTATAGTGCCGTTTGCAGTACAACCGTCCATGCCGCTTCTGGGGTACATCTTTACGGATGTGATATTTATGCTCGAATCACTCGTCCACGTCCAATTAAAGTACTTGCTCGCATTCGTAGAGCACGCCGTATTGAGATACAAACCCGTAGCGGTAGTATTAGTGCCTGCCGAAGTGCTGTTGGTCTTTGTTACGGTTTTGAGATTGGACGCCGTGCCGTCGGTGAAAGCGAGTGCGGTCTTTGTCGCGTCGGGATCGGTAGCAATAGAGCTGGCATTAATCGTTCCGACACTGCCTGTTACGCCGCGCTTCATGACCGTGATTGTGGTACCGGTAGCGGTAGGAGCTTGGTTGACGTTGATTACGGTTATTCTTGCATAGCCGTCGCCCGAGCGATTGTTGTTTGAACCGCCGCCGGAATAACCCGATTTGATATGGCCTGATCCGCCGCCGCCGCCGGTTCTGCCGTCAGCACCTGCGCCGTTGGAATCGCCGCCGCCACCGCCGCCGCCGTACCAGCCGCCGCCACCGCCGCCGCCGGCCTCGTAACCTGCGGTGCTGTTTGCCGCACCGTAGCTGTCGCCGCCCTTACCGAACGATCCGTTTTGTCCGACAACGGCAGTACATGCCGAAGCGGTAGAGCCCTTGCCTGCCGCGCCGCCGCTACTTTGCGTACCACCGGACGCTTGATAGCCCGAGCCGCTGATATAACCGCCACTCGACGCGCCGCCGTTGTTGTTGCCGCCGCCGCCGTAGCCGCCTTGACCGTATGTACCGCTGTGCGCGTTCGTTGTTGATCCGCCGCCGCCGCCGGCTACAAGCAATACGTTCGCTTGGTTTGCGGAGCTGCTGAGATTGTTTAGCGTGCCGGAAACAAGCGCCATGTGCGACGCACCGCCGCCACCGCCGCCGCTGTTGCCTATGTACGTTCTTCCGCCGCCGTTGTATCCGCCGAGCTTACCTGTGCTTGTCGTACCCGACGCGCCCTGTCCGCCGACAACTATATATATATATTGTCCGGCCGATGCGGTTACTTCGTAAGTGGTTATGTAGGTATATCCGCCAAGACCGCCGTAGCAACCGGTGTCGTAATAACCGCCTTGACCGCCCCAAACTTCGAGCTTGTACGTGCCTTTGGGCAGCTTAATCGAATATATCTTATTGTTTGAATAGCTGTAATTTATGACGTCGTTGTTGTTCAGCGCGCCGTTAGCGGTTCTGTCGCCTTCCAAATTGGCATGCGTTGCCGATGTGGAAACCGAGCCGTTCTGAACGCCGTCCACAGCGACCGAACTTGACATGTCGCCAAAGCACAGCGCACATGTAAGCCCAAGCGCCACAGAGATAAACACACTGATAAGCGCTATCAGAAATCTTTTCGACCGCTGTTCGGTCTTCGAGCTATTATTGCTTTTACTCATTGACATACCTCGCTTTAAGCAAGCATTAGCCGTTTTCGGCAGTGATTTTGTTTACAATTTGTTCACAATTGCATACTTATACAGATTCATGTTAACATATTGTTCACAATTTGTCAACACTTTTCGGCAATTTATTCGTGTACATGAATACAATTTTTGCTATTACCCTTTTCGTAACGGCATATTTTCCGATAGTTTTGCTTGACTTTTTAAAATCGATATTATATTATATGTTCGGTCATAAAAACCAGGAGGTAATTTAATATGAATATAAAACCATTGTTTGACCGTATTGTTATCGAACCTTTGGAAACCGAAGAAAAGACGAAAAGCGGAATCGTTTTGCTTGCAAAAGATCAAGAGAAACCGCAAATAGCCAGAGTTACTGCCGTCGGCCCCGGCGGACTTGTGGACGGAAAAGACGTTAAGATGGTCGTCAAGGTCGGCGACAAGGTGCTCTACTCCAAGTATGCCGGCAGTGAATTCAAAGTCAACGAAAAGACGTTTACCGTAATGCGCCAAAGCGACGTTCTCGCTATTGTCGAGGAATAATCTATATATTGTATAAGGAATAAGGAGAACTATTATCATGGCAAAACAAATCAAAACGGGCGACGACGCCAGAAAATCGCTCGAAAAAGGCGTTAATGCGCTTGCAGACACCGTAAAAATCACACTCGGCCCCAAGGGCAGAAACGTTGTTCTCGATAAAAAATACGGCGCTCCGCTCATCACAAACGACGGCGTAACCATCGCCAAGGAAATCGAGCTCGAAGATCCGTTCGAGAATATGGGTGCTCAAATCGTCAAAGAAGTTTCCACAAAGACAAACGACGTTGCCGGCGACGGCACGACCACCGCTTGCCTGCTCGCACAGGCAATAATCCGCGAAGGGCTTAAAAACGTTGCCGCAGGCGCCAACCCGATGATCGTGCGCAAAGGCATCGAGAAAGCAACCGACGCCGCTGTCGCCTACCTCAAATCGATAAGCAAGGCTGTCGACGGCAAGACCGCTATCAAGCAGGTCGCCTCCATTTCCGCTTCCGACGACACAATCGGCGCGCTCATAAGCGAGGCCATGGAAAAAGTGGGCAACGACGGCGTTATAACCGTCGAAGAATCCAAGACCATGACCACCGATCTTTCGTTCACCGAAGGCATGCAGTTCGACCGCGGCTATGCTTCCCCGTACATGTGCACCGATACAGAGAAGATGGAAGCCGTTTTGGACAACCCCGTCATTCTCATCACCGATAACAAGATTTCCAATATTCAAGAGATTTTACCCTTGCTCGAAAAAATCGTATCGCAAGGCCTTAAACTGCTCATCATCGCCGACGATATCGAGTCCGAGCCGCTCGCTACCCTCGTGGTTAACAAGCTTCGCGGCACGTTTAACTGCGTAGCGGTCAAAGCTCCCGGATTCGGCGACCGCCGCAAAGAGATGCTTCGCGACATCGCTACCCTCACCGGCGGCACGCTCATTTCCAACGAAACGGGCATCGAGCTCAAAGACGCCGACCTTTCCATGCTCGGCAGGGCTAAAACCGTCAAGGTCGATAAGGACAACACGACTATTGTCGAGGGCAAAGGCAGCGCCGAGGATATTGCCGCAAGAGTCAAATCCATACGCGCCCAGATCGAAAACACCACATCCGATTATGACCGCGAAAAGCTGCAAGAACGTCTTGCCAAGCTTGCCGGCGGCGTTGCGGTGATTAACGTCGGCGCGGCTACCGAAGTCGAAATGAAAGAAAAGAAACTACGCATTGAGGACGCCCTTGCGGCTACTCGTGCGGCTGTCGAAGAAGGTATCGTTCCCGGCGGCGGCGTTGCGCTTCTTTCCGCTGTTCCCGCAGTCGATAAGCTTGTTGCGACGCTTGAAGGCGACGAGAAAACGGGCGCGGTCATCATAAGAAAAGCGCTCGAAGAACCGCTTAAACAGATTGCGGTCAACGCCGGCGTTGACGGTGCGGTCGTTGTGAACACGGTTCTCAAAGCCAACAAAGCCAACTACGGCTACGATGCGCTCAAAGATGAGTACTGCGACGTCGTCAAGAAAGGTATTATCGATCCCACAAAGGTCACGCGCTCGGCTATTCAGAACGCGGCGTCCATTGCCTCCACTCTTCTTACGACCGAGTCGGCTGTGTGCGACATCCCCACTCCCCCTGCACCCGCGGCTCCCGGCGGCGGCGACATGGGCGGCATGTATTAAAAATTGTGTTAAACATAAATCGGGACGCTTTGTCCCGATTTTTTTTGCGCTTTTTGAATTTTAAGTATATAAGCTCAAAAACCGCACATAATAAAAACACAAAGCAAATATTTTTTAACATTGCTTTGCTATCATATTAGCTCACACGGGTTTCCGAGTGAGCTTTTTTTGTGAATAAATATATAATTGCCTATAATTCGTTTAACTTTTCGATACTTACCATGCCGCCGACGGCTTTTACGACCGTCATTCCGGGCGGAACTATCAAAAAATACTTGACAGTTTTCTTTTTTTCCGACGGGAGATTTAGGTTGATCGTTATATTTTGCCACGCGTTTATCATAAACTCGCCGCCGCCCTTGCCGTCGAGCGTGAAATTGCGCACGACAAACTTGCCGCCGGCGCCGTTAAACAGCTCTATGTCGTCCATAATAAGCGCTGTGCTCTCGTCGGTTACCTCGATGCTGTACGAACTGTCGAGCAGTTCTACGTTTGTTGCGGAATTATTGCCGCGTGCGAATGTGCCGAAGGCTATCGCGTGTTTAAGATCCGGACGGAAATACTCGATATCGATGAGATCTTGCATACCGATCAGCGCAAGCATGTTTCCGTTTGCCGATAAATACTCGCCGGAACGCATGCGCTTGCCGCTCGGCAGGTATACAGAGTGAGTTTGGACGGTGTCGGACGCATTGACAGACCATAGTACAGCGCTTTTTTGCGCAACGGCGCTCGCTATTTCGTCAAGCCCGTAGCGTTTCAGCCCGTGATATACAATAAAATTGACATACGGCAAAATGCTTCCGCGGAATTCGAGATACGGCAGAGTGCATTTGCCGTTATCGTTCGGCTTTGACCGCTTTCCGTACTCACGGTTATTTTTCGAAAGAGTGGGAATTGCGTAATCGCCCCAAAACTTTTTTGTATCTGTAAGCATGTTTACAATGCGTGACAGCTTTTCCGGCGTGTCCACAGCGCCTGCGAGAAGCGGATAGAATGACGTCGCGCCGACGGCGTTCGCCCACTGTCCCGTCGTGTAGCGATTCAAATACATTCCCTCGCTCTCGCACCAAAACGTTTCGTTGATTATCTTTTGCATCGAGTTCTTTGCCAAAGCGTATTTGGCGCGGTCGGGCAAATCGAAAAGCGACGCGATACGCTCCAAAACGTCGAAAGCGAAAAGCTTTAACGACGACAGATCGAGACTGTACATAGGAGCGCGATTGAATTTTTCTTTGAGCGGAGAATCGCTCCACCTATATGCGACCTCGCCCTTATCCTTTTCGGATATGACGGGCGACGCGATTGGCGGATACAGTTTGGAAAGCTTGCGGTATTCGGCGAGCAAATCGAGTTTATCGGACAGGTGCATGTAGTTATGCCAAACCGCAAACACCGCCATTATTTTATCTTCGAGTGTATACTTTAACTGCTTTGCGGCTTGCATAGCGCCCGTATAACATCCAAGTATGGCGGCACAGTTCTCCTCTGTTCCGTCAAGGTCGAAGCGGTTGTCGAGCTCCGTGCGCTTGGGTGAAAAAATCTCTGTGAAAAGATGAGGATAGTACACCCTCGACCACAGCACTGCGCTGTACATTCGCTCGATCGGAGAGCCGAGCTCGCCCTCGCCGTATGTCTTATTGTCGGCATAACTGCGCTCGCTCGACTCGATTAGCTCTTGAATTTTGTCGAATTGCGGCAACTCGGCGTCGTAGATGTCCAAATCGCCCATGCAAGCAAAAACGGCAACGCTCGGACACTTGTGACTTATTACGAATTCCATGCTCGCCTCGTTTGGCGCGCCGCTTTCCGATCGTGACGGCTGTACGTATGAAACCGCGCGGAAAAATTCGCGCGCTTCGTCGTTTTTAACTAATTTGCGTCCCTGGAACTCCGAGCTTTCGGCTTGCTCGTTCGTTTCCGGTATAACCGCCATATACGGGCTTCGCCCCATTGCAGAGTCGCCGACTATCGAAAGCTCGCCGGGACAGTCGTAGCACGGATAAAATACCACGCGAACACGGAGCTTGCGCGTAGAGCTTACTTGCAAAACGAGCGAGCGGTCGTCATATCTCGCCCATTTGACGCACAACGGACCGGACGAGAAGCGTGCAAAGCTTCCATCTGCGGTGTTTGCGCACTCGCTTCCGATATTTTTTACGAAATCGTCACTATCCAGCCACTTCGTGCCTGCATGGTACTGCACGCGAATGCCCCACATCGAGCCGTGTTTCCCTACTAGCATCGCGCCGTTTATCGCACCGTAATCGTACCCTGCGCCGATTATGTATCTTCCGGGATAGTTTTCGTCACCGAAATCGACGCTAGGTTTTTCTTTGTAATTATCGGATATCGGCGGATGTGGCTCAAATCCGTATTCTTTGTCGATATACTTCATAGAAATCCGCCTTATGCCAAAAGATACGCGCTATTCGGAACCGATAAAACCGAGTCGCTTTTCGCGCTTATTTTGAAAGAGTTGATTTTTACGTCATTGCCGGCAACGATGTACACGATTCTGCCTTCGAAATTATCGGAAAGCGTATAATCGCTCTTTGCGAGCTGTTCGAAAATCGTCGGGTGAACAGTCACTATTGCCGCCGTGCATTGCGGATCGTTGAATATGTCGGTCAGGCGCGATTTGATTTTGCGCAGTACGAACTTCGGTGAAACGGTGTGTGCGGCGCCGTGACAGGTGTCGCAACGCTGTAACAGCAATGATTGAAGCTCTGCGCCCGTCTTTTTCCGAGTCATTTGCACAAGCCCCAATTCGGTCATTGGAAGCACGCGCGTTCTCATTCGGTCGAGCTGCGTTTCATGCCGCAAGACCTCGACCACCTCTTCGTTGTGCAAAGGATCTTGCATATCTATGAAATCTATGACAATCATTCCGCCTACGTTGCGAAGCCGTAGCTGGCGCGCTATCTCCTTTGCCGCCTCGCAGTTAATGGCGAACACCGTATTTTCCCTGTCGGTGTCGCCGATGTACTTTGCCGTATTGACGTCTATTACAGTCAAAGCTTCGGTATAGTCGATAACTAGCGAGCCGCCGCTTTCAAGCTCGACCTTGGAGTGAAGAAGCTTTTCCACTTCTTCCAGCACGCCGAACTTTTTGAGAACATCCGACTTGTCGTTTACTGTCACTTTGACGGCGCTTGCCAGATTCTCTTTCAAATATTTCGAAAGCCGCGCCGCTATGTGCTTACTGCTGCACACTATCTCGTCCACAGACGAATTGAACATATCGCGCACCGAACGGAATATAAGATCGCCGTCGGTCGAAAGAAGTTCCACGCCGTCCGACCGATTGAACTTTTCGAGGATATTGTTGTACATTCCAGAAAAATACTTAATCTCGTCGAGTATGTCCGATTTATGCACGTCCTTTGCCGCCGTCCGAGCAATAAGTCCGCAGTATGGAGTGGGACGGTTATCGGTCAAAAGTTCGGTAAGCCGGTTGCGCGTATCCTCGTCGACTATCTTGTTGGAAACACCTATAAAATCAACGGTCGGCATGTATACGATATACCGCCCGGGTATGGAAATATTGGCGGAAAGGCGCGGGCCTTTTGTTTCGGTGGGCTCTTTTACCGCTTGAACGAGCACATAATCACCCTCGGATACGGAAAGGTGTGTGGGCAGTCTGCCCGAATGCGCGAGAACGGTCCTGTTTTCGAGCATGTCGGACGCCGCCAAAAATCCGTTCTTATTCCTGCCGATATCCACAAATGCGGAATCGAGTCCGGGCAAGACGTTGACTACCCGTCCTTTATATATATTTCCCGTTATTCTTTCGGTATCACGGTCCTCGACGTAAAATTCTTTCAAAACGCCGTCCTCCAACAAGGCGACGCTACACAAATACGATTCGTAATCGACAAGAATTTTACTCTTCAAAACGACCTCAACTAACCATATAATAATAAAACGAATTAAATATCCTTTGGCTATTATACATCAAAAATTGACGTTTGTCTATTACTTTAAGCTTTTATGCCGCAGAAAAAAGCCGATAGGCCGCATAAGTAAGCTCGCTGAAAACTCTTCTCGGCAATTTTTCCGAATCGACGGGGCTTGCCGAAGAAATGTAATGAGCGTGTTTAAGCTTTACGACATCCGCTGCATTGTAATATGCAATCCGTCCGCAGCTCACAGCGTCGGCTTCACCCAAGGTGTCGAATTCGACGCCTATCACGTAATCGCAAATGCGCAAAATCACAGTATTCGGCTCGCCTGCCGCTCGCTTTTCGCACATCACGAAACCGAACTTTTTCAAGTTTTCATAAAACTCGTCGTGCGTAGTCATAGTTCCGGCAAGCCGATTGGAAAAATAACGCTCGCCGTCTATTCTGTGATACACAGGACGACCTATCTGTAAAAACGGCTGTTCTATTTCTTTTGGAAGCACTGCCGCAAGTTCTTCTGTGACGTCGAGCGGATGCAATACATAAATTC
This sequence comes from Clostridiales bacterium, assembly GCA_022508445.1. Lineage (GTDB taxonomy): Bacteria > Bacillota > Clostridia > Christensenellales > Pumilibacteraceae > Anaerocaecibacter. The sequence continues at coordinate 22,502 of JAFLVG010000008.1, forward strand.
GGCGATTGTCTTTTTTATCGATTGGGCGGTCGTCCATCTTCAAAAACACACCGCGATCGTACACGAGCATGCAAGGCCGCCCGTCTATACCCGACATATAGAAAAATATCCTATCGGCAACAGCTGCGCACTTCGAATCATTAAAAAGCTCTTTCCACTCGGCTTGCGGCAGCCCTATGCCTTCTGTCATCATTCTTTCGATTGCAACCGCCGCATCCTTGCTCTTTTTTGGTTTTATCCCTGCCGCCGCAGCCTTTTTTACCGTTTTCGAGCTGTCGCTACTCACGACGTCTTGCAAAAACTCACGCACCCGCACGTCGTTTCTATACGTTAAAAGCAGTCTGACTATCGCAACACGCTCTTTTGCCGACGACCGTCCGTAAAGCGAAAACAGCACGCCGACAACCTCGTCGTAGTCCATAAGCACATTTCTGACAGACGCTTTATCTATATTTTTGCCGTACAGCGCCATTTGAAGCAGTCTGTTTATCGCCTTGTTTTTATCTACTTTGATCAGTATAGCGTACTTACCGAATTTGCTATCGTACTTGTCCACATAGTCCGCCGCGCGGTCGAAATCAACTCGCGCAAGCTCCGTCAAATACCTGTCAACGCTCTTATCCCAACCGTACAACGCGCTCTTTCTGTTTGCATACTGCGCGGACATCAGCATGGGCATATAACCGTCTGCGTCCAAACCTTGATCCTCGCATGCGTTTAAGAACATGTCTAAATACACGTCGTTTTCGAGCGAGCCGAACCGCGCGTCCGTAAAATTGTTTTTCGCCGATTTCGCGCGCATAGGCACGGTGGCAAGCATTGCCGCCGCAGTTTTATAAGCGCACATTTCTCCGCTTTGAGCGAGGTCTGTTATCGCCTTTTCAAACGCTTTCACATCGCTGTCGTACATCGAGCGAGCGATATCGCAGAGCGCGTCTTCGGTAAGCTCGCATAGGTTTTCCCATTGATTCATGGTTAAATTTTATCATAAACCGTATCAAAAATCAATAGATAATGAATTTTTTGGCAATTTTAAAGCTCACGCCTGCTTTTTCGCATGATAATCTGTTCCGCGCTAATCGAGTAACCGTCCGCCATGACGCTCTCTATAAGCTCCGTTTCGCCTATCTTTCCGCGAACGTTGAGCGTGTTTTCGTCGAGGACTACAAACTCGTTGTATTTGTCCGGATCGAGCGCGCCGTACATTGCGGCAAGCTCGGTGCTTGCGGAAACTGCGACGGTGCGCACTTCGAGCGGAGCTTTTAACCTGTCGCGCCTGCTACCGAGCGCAAAGAGCGCGGTATATTGCGCGCGCTTATCGGGAATGAACGACGATAAAAGCATGAATATTCCCACGCTCAAAAGACACAGGTTAAGAGCGTACACGGCTGACAGCGCAAAGAGCGCAAGCGCGGCCATTCCGAAAACAGCGGACACTATGCGCATAATCTTGTACGCCTTTACTCGCTTAAACCGCAACGACAGCATAGCGAGCGCCACCCTTCCGCCGTCGAGCGGATACACGGGCAACAAATTGAAAAACGCGATGTATATGTTGCATCTGCAAAACGCTTCGGTAAACATGTAGCACGACGGCACAAGCCACCACAGCGCGGCGAAACCTGTTGCGACCGCAAGATTTATCATAGGGCCTGCAAGCGCTATCAATATCTCGTGCTTTGGCTTAATCTGCTCCGAGCCGCAAAGCGCCGCTCCGTAAGGCATGAGCTTTATGAGGTTGAGCTCGTATCCGAGCTTTCTCGCAATCCGAGCGTGCGCACATTCGTGCAACAGCACTGCCGCAAGCGAACAAAAGAATTCGTAAGCCATGCCCATAGCGACGAAATATATCGCCATGACAAACATTACGGGCGATATGTAAATGCGCACTTCGTCTCCGCTGTAACTGCGCTCTTTTGCCCGTCGCTCGTGCTTTTTCCTTGATTTTTCTTTCATTTATCCAAACAGCACTGACGTTCCGAACTCCGTCCGTCCGAAAAAGTCATAACAAAAAACGTCGCGCAGCGTCGACTTGACAGACGATAGCCCGGGTATAGGCAAAAAATGCAGTGCGAGTATTGCGCCGACAATAGCCGCCGCAACTGTCAGTCTTGCAAAAAACGTGCCGCGCGATTTTCCGGGCTTTTCGGTTTTTTTGCGCTCGACTCTTGTCACCACGCTTTCTACTATATTGCATCCCGAATATTTATTGTCATCCATACAACCAATATATGACGGCTGACGGGCGTTCATTCTTTATGTTAAAAACCTATGCTATTCTGCCCACATCGTAAAAACGCGCTACGTCGGCCCTAATACAAAGCTCGTAACCGTTTTCGGTGCGCTCTGCTGTCATATCGAGCTTTGTAACATCCATAAACTCGTTCAATAGCGACAAAACGTCGCTCTGCGCCACTTTAAGTACGCGTTTTATAGCGCCGTTTCCGTCGTTTTCTATCATTTTCGCTATGCGCTCGGTCATTCCGTCCATCAATTTTCCCTCCTCATTCGACGTCTTAACGCGCCCCAAAATCCACGGTATCCGGCCGCCGGATCGAGCGGCTCTCCCGTTCCCAAATGTATCCTTTTTGCAAGGAGATCGAAAGGCTTTTTGGGCATTGCGGCAAAATTATACACGCCGTCGGTTTCGGGAATAACCCCGTCCACTCGGGTTTTAAGTATTTGCTCAATCTCGTCCATGCTCGGTATTTTGCCTTCGGCAAGAAGGTCGCCGCGCACTCTATTCACTACAAGCGTGGGTTTTATTTTATATGATGTGAGCAATGCTACCACTTTGTTCGCGTCGCGAAGAGCGCTTATGTGCGGCGTAGTAACTACAAGCGCGCTCTCGCACGCACCCACCGCACGACTGAACCCTGCCTCTATCCCGGCAGGACAATCGACCAGCGCATAATCAAACGTTACGGCAAGGCTGTTTAACACGAGCCGCAGGTTTTGCGCCGTTACGTTTTCGCCGAGATACCCGTGAGCGGACGGCAAAAGATACAAATTTCGGACATTTGCCTCCACTAGCGCTTGCCGCACTCTGCACCGGTTTTCTATGACGTCCGCAATATCGTACACCACCCTGTTTTCAAGGCCGAGAACGACGTCGAGGTTATTGAGTCCGAAGTCGGCGTCCAAAAGCGCTACGCGGTTGCCGAGCGAAGCGAGCGCTGTCCCAAGGCACGCCGTAACGGTTGTCTTACCCACACCGCCCTTGCCGGATGTGATAACAATGCTTTTCATCAAAATAAGTATAATACCAAGCATAATGTTTCGCAAGCGGAAATTTGTACTGTTTTGTCGCAAACAAAAATTTAGCCGTAAGGATAGTTACGGCTAAATTTCAAATCGCGGTTAGGTTGATTTATTTACTATGCTTATATGTGCGCCAGGATATCTTCGAGTAAATACGGATCGGAAAGAAGCTTACCGCCGCCGAGAACTGTCGCATACTGCGCTTCTTTGGAAACGTGTATGTCGAGATTGAGAATTGCTTTCATCATTTTCGCAAGACCGGGAATCTTTGCGCCGCCGCCTGCTACGGTTATTCCGTGCCGCTGAATTTCGCTCGCAACTGCCGGTGAGCATGTGTTGATAATGCTCTCCACAGCGTCCACTATATTCTTGTAGTAGTCGAACACCACATTGTAAAGCTGGTCGGCAGACGCCGCTTGCGTGCGAATATTATGCGTTTCGATATCTATTCCGCTGACGGTTGCGGTTGCGCAATCGTTGCGGATAAGACTGCAAATATTTTCTTTTAAACTGCGAGCCGAGGAACGTCCGACATCAATCCTATACAACCCGCTCATAAAATCCATTAGAGCGCGGTCTATCATGTCGCCGCCGATATTAATAGCACAGCCCGTCACTATTCCGCAAAGACTTACTACGGCTATATCGGTAGAGCCGCCGCCGATGGTCACTATCATACCGCCGAAATCGGACGAAACGGGCATATCCACGCCTATTGCCGCGAGCATGACCGAGCTTACCATCGATATTTCGTCGACGCCTGCGCGCATGAGAACACCCTCGTACATCTCGCGCTCTTCCACCGTTATGCCGGTAGGTACGCCGACTATGCAGTTGATTTTGGGCTTTATGATGTAAGATTCGGGCAATATTTTCGATATAAACTCATTAAGCATGTCGGCGCAAGCGTCAGGATCCTTGATTACGCCGTCGATTATCGGACAGACGGTCTTGGTTTTTTCGGGAGCTTTGCCTATCATGTTGTACGCTTCAAAGCCAACGGCGCGTGTGCGGCGACGTCCGCCCCCGTCGAAGTATGCGATAACGGACGGCTCGCGCAAAACTATGCCGTTGCCCGATACGAAAATCGACGTAAACGACGTTCCGAGATCAAGCGCTATATCCATCTTCGCCATTGAGTAAGTTCTCCTCGATAAGTTTTTCGGTAAGTCCGACGGGCAAGCCGACTACATTGTAGTAGTCACCTTCCACCCGTTCTATCAGCGGCTTGATTTCGGCATCGTCTATGTTGTATCCGCCTGCCTTATCGTAAGGCGCGCCGCTGTCAACATAATTATACACCAATTGTTCGTTAAATGCACCGAAAGTGACTAATGTTTTTTCGCTTTTTTGAATTATTTTCCCGTTTACGCGGAAATATACCGCCGTCACTACTTCGTGCGTTTTGCCGCAGAGCGCTTTAAACATCGCTATCGCGCTCGCTCTGTCGTGCGGCTTTCCGAAAACCTCGTCGCCGAGTCCGACAACAGTATCGAAAGCAAGCACCGGAAGGTCTGTCATTTGCGCCGCACACTCGCCTTTTATAAACGCGTTTGCGATTGCCGTTTCTTGCGCTCCGCATTTTATAGTTTCTACCGCATTGGTCGTTATGAATACGGGGCTTATGCAGTCTATTTTTTGTATCAATGCTCGGCGGCGCGGCGACGCCGTTGCAAGCGCAACTTGTATTTTATCGGGACATTTGTTACTCGTCATTTCGACTTTAAAGGATTTCCAAGTTTTTCTTATACGCCTTAGCAAAATCTGCGCCGGCGCCGAGCGCGTCCTTGATCTCCAACGAGCAATCGCCGTCCACCTCGGTTTTCATAATGACCGAGTCGCCGAGAACGTCGCATGTGATCGACTTGACCGAGCCCGACATCGAGCGATCCAGCGAATCGGCTATTCTCAAAATAACCGCGAGCCGCATGACCGCGATAAGATCGTCTTCTTGGACTATGCCTATGTACTTCTTCCAATCCGAATACGACAGGTCGTCGAGATCGTGCGCGCGCACGACAAACGCCGCAAGCACGAGATCGCGGTGTGACACACCGTACATATTGGAATTCATAATCGAATAGTCGGAGTGCTTATAGTGATTGTAAAAGCTGATTCGCCCACCCGTTTCGTGCATGAGCGCAGCAATTCGCAGAACGCGCACATACTGCCTCGGCAGCTTGTGCAGAACGCGCAATTGTTTATAGAGCTGTATTGCGAGATTGCACACATGCTCGGCGTGCTGTATGTTGAGGTTGAAATAGTGCAACCGCGTATAGACCGAATATCCGAGAATATCTGTTATCGGCTTTTCGAGCGTGGTCGGCACGGTGTGGTTGAACATGAAGCCTTCGCGTATCCCCGCACCCGAAATGACCATTTCTTCGAAATCGGTGCTGTCGAGGAAGCTCTTTATGCACGACAGCGCGGCGCAGAATATGTCAGCGCGCTGAGCGGAAAGCCCTTTTATCTTGGAACGCTTCTCAACGTCAAGCACCTTGACCATGTCGTACACCTTATTAAAAGTGTCCGTGCCGATATGGTAATTATGCACCATGCCGAGCGCGTATTTCTCGATGCGTTGAACGATGCTCGCAAGGTTGCGGAACGAGCCGCCGACTCCTATGAATTTATACTCCGGATCGAGTGTTTTGAGCCATTCTATGCCGGCAAATTGATCGCGCATATAAGTTTCGATCATTTGCGATTGTTGGAGAGGCGTCGTGTTCTCATTAAAGAGCGACGAAAGCGTGAGCGTGCCTATCGGCAGGTTCACTCGGTTTAATATCATTCGTCTGTTATATTGGATAAGCTGCAACGACGAGCCCGAGATATCCATAATAATGCCCTTGGGGATTTCAAGCGAGTTAATTACCCCGTAGTAAATCTGCGTGGCCTCCTGCTCCTCCGTAAGCACGTCCATCTTAAATCCGCAAATCGTATTTACTTCTTCCAAAAAGCTCCGTTGATTTTTCGCCTTTCTGACCGCGTTTGTGGCAAACGCATATATCTTGTCCACATTATTGGCGTCGCAAAGCTTCCTGAACATCTTTAAAGTTTTTACGGCTTGCGCGATTCGCGCTTGTTTCAAATAGCCGTCGCGTTCCATGTCCTGAGCTAGCCTTACGGACTCCTTCTGTTCATCGTATACAACAAAATAACTGTCATTGATGACATGAGCCAACACCAGCCTTGCGGAATTCGAACCTAAATCTATTACTGCAATATTATTCAAAGCAATACCCTCTGGGGCACAGATAACCCCATTTTGATTTATAGAGGAATTATAACATAATAATTCGGACTTGTAAAGGGGGTATTTTAAATAAATTTCACGATAATTTTTATCTAAGTTGACCAACACACCCCATCTGCCAACATTACTCCCCGTAATTCGACAAAATAACACAAATCCCTTTACATTTTCCGATTTGCGTGATAAAATATTAAGGTATGACTGAAAAGCGAAAATCAAGTTCTATATTCATAATCGTTTTTTTGCTGGCGGCGCTCTCCGCACTGCTGATTTTATTGGGAGGAGGCAGTGCGATTTACCGTGCCGAGGTCGACAAAAAACAAGTTGCGCTCTCGCCGATTGAAGTCGAAAACACTGACATCGTTTACCACTGTTTCGAAGATCCGACATCGCTGTATGCCGACAGCATAGGCATACTCGTTGCGGGGCTATCGGGCATTGAAACGGTTTCTTCGGAATCGGAAATAACCTCTCGTTTATCTCAAAGCGCAGACAAGGTCTACCGTCACATCGAACACGGCGAGCATGCGGAATATCTAATCGTTCTCGACGGCGGCAAGCTCATGACCGTTACAGGCAGCGGCACGGAGACAGTCGATACCGAGCTTGAATTTATCGATTTTGCGGTATATAACGACTCGCTCTACGCAATCTCGCCCTCCTCGCTTACTGTCTTTCCGCTCGGTGAGAACGCACTCGACGGCAGTGCCGCAAGCACGGTAGAATTTACGTCCGACAGATATACCAATATCAAAGCGACTGCCATATCCGTGCTTAACGGAAATATTTACGTTGCGGTAAATTCGGCATTCGGGCACAAACAGGACATTTGCGTAAGCTCTTCTCACGGAGCTCTGAACGCAGTGCTTATGCAATCGGACGCCGTTCTTTCATTGACATCGGACGGAGCCACTCTCTTTACGCTCACTCGTGATGAGCTTATTTCCTATACCGTATCGTCGGGTGGCGGACTTGTCAAAACGCACAGCTCGCGAGGCTCGCAATTGACGTCGATCTATGCGTATAACGGATTTGTTTATGCGCTCGATTCACTCAACGCTCTTCATAAGATTTCCGCAGATTTATCGATGGACAAAACGCTTCTCGCGTCGAGCAGCTTTGCAAAAGGCTTTTTCAATATGCCCACGGGCGCCGCGGTCAAAAACTCCAAGCTGTATGTTGCCGATTCCATGAACGGCAGAGTCGCTATATACGGCTCAATCGTCGAGTACATTCCGAAATCGTTCACAAATCCGGTCTCTGTCGCAAGCGACAGCGCCGGCAATGTGTATGTGGCATACGAATACGGCAAGGTCGGAATTTTCGAAGGCGGTGATTTTTCTTCGCAAAACGAGCGAATCGTTACCGCAGATTTCGGATTTATCAAGCAAATAGCCGTCGATTACGATAAAAAGCTTTACATCCTGTCCGACACGGGACTGTGGACGGCAAACAACGGCGCCTCCCCCGTTTGCATCGACGAAACGAAGTACAAAGCGATAACTCTCGGGATTGGGCGCGAAAAGTTGTATGCTCTCGGTGACGGCAATGTCGTTACGTTCGATAAAAAGAACAATTCAAGTGTTTACTGCACCGCAAACAGCGACGCGTTTTCGCTCGCCGTCGATCTGAACGGAAACGTGTTCATGCTCTCGCAGACAAGCATTACGGTATACGACGGCAGTGACTACGCAACCTATGATTTATACAGCGACAAAGAGCAATACACACTCGGAAGCACGAGCGGACAAATCTTGCTCAGCACGGTAGAAAACGAATACGTGGGCTACGGCGACGTCATAATAGTTGACACTTACCGCCATAGGCTTTTCAATGCGGACGGACAAGCGGTCGGCGTAACGCTAATCAACGAAGATTATCAAGTCCCCGAAGTCGGGCAAAACCCCGTCCCCGACAAACACCACGACGGCTTAATCCGCACGGCACTCCGCGACACCGACGTTTTCTCGCTACCGATGGAAACGCGCGCTATGTACACGATTGCCGCCGGCCGCAAAGTTATCGTTCCGCAATACGATTTGGAAGAGACCAGAGAATACGCGCTTGTTCTTATCGACGACACGGTAAACGGCAAGCTCGTTCAAGGCTATGTCTACAAGGACATGCTTTCGGAGCCGCTTGCCTATTCTCCGCCGCCTGCCGAAGTCGGCTCGATCTTCAACTCCGCAACGCCAATTTACAAATGGCCTAGCCATAATTCCGCAAAGATATTCGGTTATGCCGCTGTTGACCGCAATACCGAGTTCGGAATGCTCGATTTCGTGGAGTCGTACCGCGACGATTACGGCGATCTTTGGTATAGGCTCGCGCTTGAAAACGGTTACGAAGGCTATATTCTCGCAATCAACATCAGTACGACCGATTATGAGCCAATTTTCATTCGCCCTGCTTACGACGCCAAGATAATTTCGTACAAAGGCAGCAAATTCGCTCCGGCATACATAATCGAAAACGGATCTTACGTCAAGATAGCCGAACTACCCACCGGCACACAGGTAGAGGTCATCGGAGCATTCGACTCGTCAAAGCGGTATACCAAAGTGAAATACCTCGATCCCGAGCTTGGCACGCTCACCTGCTACGTCGAAACCGTTTACATCGATTACGAGGGCGTCAATATTGTTCCGATAGTTGCGGTGATAGTTATTGTAATAACAGTAATTCTCGCCTCGCTTATAATATGGCGAATGTCGCAAAACAAGAAGAAACGAATAGAACACAACGACAACGATTGATATAAATTATACCCGAACATCAAAAACAATACGGATTGACAACAATTTGTCAATCCGTATTGTTTTTTACTCGTCTGATGTGGACGCGACTTCGCTTTCTTTTTGCAAAAACTCTATCGCGCCTATCGAAAATTCATACGCCGTGCGCGTTTGCACATTGCCGTCGTCAAGCCGCTTTGTGTACTGCCGCGATTGAATACGCCCAGAAACGTCTAACTTTTGCCCTACCGGTGCGTTCTTAATCAGCCGCGCGTTCTTGCCCCAAGCGATACACGGTATGTAATCGGACTTTGAATACGCGCGGTTTACGGCGAGAAGCACGTCGCAAATCTCGCGGTTGAACGGCGTAGTGCGGTATATCGGCGGTTTGCATATGTACCCGATAAGCTCCGCCGTGTTCGGATTTACGTCGTTTTGCGGCGTAGATATTTCGCGCGCAAATACGCTTAAAATCAACCTCGACCTTTCGCCTTCCGGACGGTTAAAGCTGCGGAACTGTCCGCTTATCGCAATCAGCTCGTCGGTTTTCAATCCATCTATCAACGATTCGGACGCCGTTATCGGTATCTCGTCGAGATGCTCCGACAATCTGGGCACGTTGAGCTTAAACTCGTAAAAGCGTTCGCCGTACAGGTCGTGCGAATACTCTATCGCGCTACCTATACGGCCTTGTAAAAACACGGTGTTGGTCGATTTGTCGTTTTTCATTAAAGTTTAACTCCTTATTTGTCTTCCCGTATGATCGATTATATAGTTGTCTTTGTAGATGAGATCGCCAACTGTTTTGAACGTAAATCCCTTAGCGCGAAGTCCGTCTATTATCGCCGGCAACGCTTCTAGCGTATGCTTTCCGTCGTTGTGCATGAGCACGATGCTACCGTTTCGACAGTTGCCCACAACCCTTGACACGATCTGCTCTTTCGACAGGTTCTTCCAATCGAGCGAGTCCACATCCCATTGTATCGTGTACAGACCGAGATCTGTCGCTGTGTTCAAAAGAGTATCCGAATAATCGCCGTAAGGCGGTCTGAAAAGCTCTACTTTGCGTCCCGATATGCTCTCTATAAGAGATTTCGATGTGGAAAGTTCGAGCTCCATCTTCTTCTTTGACAGCTTTGACATGTACGGATGCGTTGCGGAATGCGTGCCTATCTCGATTCGGTCGGACTGCGCAAGCTTTTTAAGCTCGTCGCTGTACTTCTCCGCCCAGAAACTTACAAGAAAGAATGTGGCGCAAGCGTCCTTTTTCTCCAATGTTTCGAGAATACCGAGCGTTTTGTCGGCGCCCCATGCCGCGTCGAATGTGAGCGCTACTGCTTTTTCGTCCGTTTCCACCGAGTAAATCGGAACTTTCTTCGGACTGATATTGTTGTAGATAGCCGCAGCACCCGTATAGTACACGCCGGTAAGCGCAAGCGCGAATACGGTCGCCGCTATCACAGCAATTATTACAGCCCTCCGTCTGACAACCAAAAACCTCATCGGACCTCTCCAATAATAACATAGTCTATTCCGCGAAATGTAGGTACTTTTGGCGAAAAATGTCTTGTTATGCAACTGCACTTTGCCGCTAACCTATTCGCATATCACATGATATTCGCAAGGCTCGATAAGTAGAACAGTTGTGAAAAAATTAACAAAAAATAAGCGCCCGTAATACGAGCGCTTGCGCAAATGAAATTCGATTGTGATTTTTTTACTGCTCTTTGCTTGCGAGCGTGACTATGCCGACAGTTCCCACGCCGATATGCGCGCCGCCGACCGGACACATCGGCTCGACGTCGATTTGCGAAAGCCCGAACTTGCGGAACAGTCTGTCTTTGAGAGCCTCGACGTTCTTGTCGTCGCCGATATAGTAAACGAGTATGCGGTCGAACTTTTCGGGAAGCCTCGCTATCGCCGCCGCAACCGCACGGTTAAAGCCGAGAGCCTTGGCATATATTGTCAAGTCGTTTTTCGCAAACTCGAAAACAGGTTTTATTTTGAGAATGTTTCCCACTCTCGAAAGAAGCTTGTTCACCCTGCCGCCGCGCGCAAGTTCGGTTAACGACGCCGGGATAAACTGCATGGCGATACGCTCTTTCAAGTCGTTAGCAAGTTCAAGAAGCTCGTCGAAAGTAGCTCCCTCTTGTTGCGCCTTGACCATTTCTTGTATAAACATCAAGCCGGACGTGCCTGCGACTCCCGAATTGACGGCAACAACCCTCTTATTCGGATATTGCGACGCGGCAATAGTAGCCGATCCTATCGTGCCGCTAAGCCTGTCGGCGATAGTAAATATAATGATTTCGCTGTTTTCGTCCTTCTCGAAGATTGCGTCGATTGCCTCGCGAAATTTATCGGGCGAAGGTTGGGAAGTTTTCACCACAGCCTTGGTGCGGACGTACTCGCTGTAAAACGCATCCCACTCGTCGGGAAAGCCCTCTTCTATCTCATTACCATTGAGAAGTAATGTGAGAGTGACAACCTTTATATCATTTTCGCTCAAATATTCACGCGATAATCCGAACGTCGAATCAACAATGAATTTAACCATAAGACCGCCGATATGCGGCGCAAATTCACCGAATTACGCCGCGTGTTAAGTTATTAACAGTATAGCATACTTTTATTCTTATTGCAAGCATTGTGTTTTTAAAATACCGCAAAACAAAAATTTATTCTGCCAAATTATGAAAATATACCGCGTATTACGGCTGTAATTATTAAAATATATATAAAATTTCGGGTTATATTATTTTAACATAACATTATTTCTGCGATAAACATGTGGATATTATGGGAAATTGCGTTAAATTGCTTGACAAACATCATCAAGGCTAATATAATTAAATCGCATATTACGAGCAAGGGCGCTGTAAATTACGGCGTCCTTATACTTTTTTTGGAGGTCATATGTCATACATCGAACAAGTGCGCGCGGAAGTTGCCGCAAGGAACGCAGGTCAACCCGAATTCATGCAGGCCGTAGATGAAGTTCTCACGACCATCAAGCCGGTTGTCGAGAGCAGTTCGGTCTACAAGAACAACGCCATTCTAGAACGGATTACCGAACCCGACCGTCAAATCATGTTCAGGGTGCCTTGGACGGACGACAACGGGAACATGCGCGTCAACCGCGGTTACCGCGTTCAGTTCAACAACGCAATCGGACCGTACAAAGGCGGACTCAGGCTTCATCCGTCGGTCAATCTTTCGATTATCAAATTTTTGGGCTTTGAGCAGATATTCAAAAACTCGCTTACCGGCCTTCCTATCGGCGGCGGCAAAGGCGGCTCCGACTTCGATCCCAAGGGCAAATCCGAACGCGAAATCAGAGAATTTTGTCAAAGCTTCATGACCGAGCTTTCACGTCACATCGGGGCGGATACCGACGTGCCTGCCGGAGATATCGGAGTGGGCGGTCGCGAAATCGGCTACATGTTCGGTCAATACAAGCGCATTAAAAATCTTTACGAGGGCGTCCTCACAGGCAAGGGCTTGACATACGGTGGCTCGCTTGCCCGCACCGAGGCCACAGGCTACGGGCTTGTTTACATAGTCGAGAACATGCTCAATGCCGCAGGCAACGGAATCAAGGGCAAGACCGTCGCGATTTCCGGTTCGGGCAACGTCGCAATCTATGCGGCACAAAAAGCTAACGAGCTCGGCGGCAAGGTCGTCACTATGTCCGACTCCAACGGCTGGATTTACGACAAGAACGGAATTGCGCTCGACGTAGTTAAGGACATCAAAGAAGTCAAGCGCGGCCGCATTAAGGAATACGCGGATCGCGTCAAAAGTGCCGAATACCACGACAGCGGCAAGGTTTGGCAAGTCAAATGCGACATTGCCCTGCCCTGCGCTACGCAAAACGAGCTTGACGAAAACGACGCAAAGCTTCTCGTCAAGAACAAGGTCACGGCTGTCGGAGAAGGCGCGAACATGCCGTCTACTACTGCGGCAATAAACGCATTGCAAGCCGCAAACGTTTTGTTCATGCCTGCAAAGGCGGCAAATGCAGGTGGCGTTGCAGTTTCAGCGCTCGAAATGAGCCAGAACTCGCAAAGACTTGCTTGGACGTTTGAAGAAGTCGATCAAAAGCTTTACGGCATCATGAAAGGTATCTTCGAAAAGACGGCGGAAGCCGCAAAAGAGTATGCGACCGCAACCGACTATGTTTCGGGCGCAAACATCGCCGGCTTCCTCAAAGTTGCACAGGCAATGATTGCACAAGGTGTTTGATTTTAATATAGCAACAATAAAACCGCGGAACGATATTATACGCTCCGCGGTTTTTGTTTGATGTTATCAGTCATTTGTTGTTCTCTACCTTGATAATGCACTTTCGCGGACAGCCGTCGGCGCACTTCATACACGCGATACATTTTTGATAATCGATAGCCGCAAGGCTGTTTTTGAGCTTGATTGCGCCCGTCGGACAGTTGCGCTCGCATTTTCCGCACGCAATACACCCGACCTTGCACACCGCAGCGGTCTCCTTGCCCGTCGTGGTATTTGAGCAAGCGATATACACCTTTGCGGACTTGGGTATTCTCCCGATAATTTTTTTGGGGCATGCCGATACGCAACGTCCGCACGACGTGCAATTTTGCGGATTGACCTGCGACACGCCTATGTCCTTGCTGATGTTTACGGCATTGTTAGTGCAAGCCGATACGCACGAACACATACCCATACACCCGTATTCGCATGCCTTGCTTCCGCCTGCGAGAATTTGCGCACTCTTGCAATCACCAAAGCCCTGATATTCGTACTTATCTACCGCACGATTGCCGCCTGCGCAATGAACGACGGCGACCGTCGCCGCGCTTTCGTAACCGCTCATGCCCAAAATTTTCGCTATGTTCTTTTTATTCTCGGGCGGTGTGGGATTGCAGCGCGAGATATCGGCTTCGCCTTTGAATAAAGCCTCTGCGAATTGCGAGCATCCGGCATAACCGCAACCGCCGCAGTTCGCGCCCGAAAGGTTACGTTCGATATCGTCGATTCTGGGATCACGCTCGACGGAGAGCTTATCGCCGAGGTATGACAAACAGAATGCGAACACCGCCGCAAACGCCGTTACTATGAGTATGGGAACTACTATGCCGAGGAAAATGCCCATTTATACCCCTTTCGATTGTTATTGAGCGCTTTATTTGCGCACCGTCAAGTGAACGACAGCCCCGAAAAGCCGTAGAACGCCATTGCCATAATACCTGCCGTAACGAGCGCTATCGGGAAACCTCTGAACGGGCGCGGAATATCGTACAGCTCCTGCTTTTCGCGTATGCCTGCCATGAGAATGAGCGCAACCGTAAATCCAATGCCCACGAAAAATCCCGTGATAAGCGTTTGAAAAAAGTCTAGACCTTGCGCGATGACGGAGTTAGCCGTGCCGAGAACTGCGCAGTTGGTCGTGATGAGCGCAAGGTATACGCCTAGTGATCCGTACAGCGCCGGCGAAATCTTTTTAAGCACGATATCCAAAAGCTGTACGAGCGACGCAATTACGAGTATGAACGCGACCGTGCTCAAATATCCTATCGAGAGCGGTTCGAGTACGAGCGTATAGATGATATAGCACACGCACGAGGCTACCGTTATGACGAAGGTGACGGCAAACCCCATGCCGATTGCCGACTGCGTTTTCTTGCTTACGCCGAGGAAGGGACACATGCCTATGCTCTGATTGAGCACCACGTTGTTTGTGAGTATGCCCGATATTGCTATCGAGACGGCGGCGAGAAAGTAATCCATACTACACCTCCCTCTCGATTAGCGCGGTGTGCTTGCGCTTCTTTGTTTTTGCGTAATCGAATATGGCGTTGAACACCGCCATGACAAGCCCGAGCACGATAAATCCGCCCATTGTCTTATCGAAGAATCCGCTACCGAAAATAATTGTCAAAAGCTCGCGCACCGCGCCGAGCAGTGTTATTGCGGCTATAAAGCCCAGCCCCATCGACACGCCGTCGATAAGCGACGGCAACACATTATTCTTGCCGGCAAACGCCTCCGCCCGTCCGAGTATTATACAGTTGACGGTTATCAGCGCAATGAACGCGCCTATGCTGTCGTTGAGCGTGGGCAAAAACGACGACACAATCATTTGCACGAACGTGACGAGCGACGCTATAATCACTATGTAAGCAGGCAAATGCACCTTGTCGGGAATGACTTTACGCAGCGCGGAAATTATTACGTTGGAGCAAATAAGTACAAACGCCGTACACAGCCCTAGCGACACCGCGTTTATTATGTTGTCCGACTTGGCTATTGTGGGACACATGCCTAGCACAAGCACAAACACCGGATTGTTCGCTATTCCGCCGAGTGCGACGGATTTAAATTCGCTCTTGTTCATGCTCGCACCTCATGCGAAGGGTTTTCGGAGTAGTTCAGGCTCGACAGCGCCGCGATTATACTGTCGTTGTATACCTTTGCAAAGCTGTTGGAAATATTTACTGCGCGCTCAATCGCCGTCAGCGACAGCGTAGCACCCGTTTTGCCTACTATATCTTTCATGTTCACGTCGGAGAAGGCGTCCGCGCCGAATACAGAATCGAATAGATTGCTCGGCAGTTTGCCGAAATAGCTTTCGCTCTGTTTCTTGACGGTTGCACCCACGATCTTGCCGCCGCGGTACGCGGTGAGAATTACGACGTCGCCGTCACGTCCGCTCGATTTAGCCTCGATTATATATGCTTCCATATTGTCGCCCTTCGGCTCGCCGTAAACGGCAAGTATCTCCGCTTTGCGCGACTTGTTGGACTTATTAAAGCTCGCGATGTTCGCGCCGTAGCTATCTTCGTTCAAAAGCACTATATACCCGTCTTTTTTCGCGTCTGCGTCAGATTGACCTGTCGGACAAATGCGATTTATGAGTTTTGCTGTCGCCGTGTCGAGCGTCGGCTTGTACTTGGGGAAAAACATGTTGCAGAGCGTCAAAACCGCTATGCACACCGCCGTTATGCATACAAGCACCGCCGTTGCCTTCAATGCGTTTTTAAGTGATTTGCTCATTTGTCACCGCCTTTTAAGTCGGCAGCAGCGTTCGTTTGTGCCGTCTTTTGCGGCTTTACGTATCCGAACGGCTTTGGAATTATGTATTTATCGATTAGCGGAACTACGATGTTCATGATGAGCAGTGCGAACGAAAATCCGTCGGGAAAACTTCCGAACGATCTTATGAGCGCGGTCACAAGCCCTATGCCCACGGAATAAATTACGTTTCCGACAAATGTGTTCGGGCTTGTCGCATAATCGGTCGCCATAAACACCGAACCGAACAGCAGTCCGCCCGACATCACGTGCGCCGCCGTCGCCTTGAACATTTCCGCACCGCGAACGCCCGACGGAATAACGTCGAACAAGAACACAAAAACGGCAAGTGACGCCACTATCATGAGTGGCACGCGAGCGTCGATAACGCGCCGAATAGACAGATAAGCATATCCGACCAGTATGGCTATGACGCACGTTTCGCCCACCGCCGCAGTCGCGGTATTGCCCAAAAACATATCAAGAAGCATTCCGCCCGTCACGTTTTGGCGTGTACCAAGCCAAGTAGCGCCCGTCGCCGCCATTCCGTCCGCCAACAGTGAGCTTGTGAGGTTGAAAGCGCCTGCGCCGCCGAAAGCGATAAACAGAAAAACTCTTGCGGTACACGCAGGATTTGCGAAATTCCTCCCTATGCCGCCGAACAGCATTTTGACAAGCGCGATAGCGAATATCGAGCCGAGCGCGCACAATATAACCGTGTCGAAGCTGAAAACAACCGCGCCGACAGAATTGACGGCATTCACACCCCAGATATCCACGGGCATTACTGCCGGAAGATTTAGCGTGAGTATAACGGCGGTGACTGCGAACGACAAGTCGGTCACGCTCGACTGCTTTATGCCGCGTTTTTCGCCCTTTTTATCGATGATGAATCCGTACAAAAATTCGGTGCCGAAGCAAAATATCAGACATACCGTCAGATTTATCACCACGTGATATCCGAAAAACACAATCGCCGTAATAAGGCACGGAGTGAGCGCAATTAGAACGTCCGTCATTATTCGCCGCGTACTGTTTCCGCGACGGGTTATATGCGGAGAAGCCGAAACCCTTTTCACAGTCCAAGCTCCTTTATCTTCGATTTTGCGAGTCTGACCGACTGAACTATCGGGCGCTTGGCAGGACACGAGTACGCGCAGCAGCCGCATTCGATACAACTCATTGCGCCGTATTTTTTCGACGATTTGTAATCGCCTCTCAATGTGTATGCGTCTATGTACATCGGCATTAAGTTCATGGGACACGCTTTTGCGCATTTTCCGCAGTTAATACACGGATTCGGCTGACTTACGCTAGCTTCGTCACTGCCAAGCGCAAGCACCGCGCCGGACGTTTTTGTCACCGAAAAATCGAGAGAGCCAAGCGCAAAGCCCATCATCGGTCCGCCCGAAATAATCTTTACGCAGTCGTCAGTAAGTCCTCCGCAAAAGTCCACACAGTCAGAATATCTTGTGCCTGTTCGCACCCACAGATTGCGCGGAGTATTGACGCCGCCGCCGCACACCGTTACGGCACGCATATAAAGCGGAGTGTCGTACTCCACCGCCTGGTAGAGCGCGTAAGCCGTGTGAACGTTGCCTACGACCACGCCGACGTCGCTCGGGAGCTTGCCGGGCGGAACTTTGCGTCCCGTAACTGCGTAAATCAATTGCTTTTCGGCGCCCTGCGGATACTTGCTTTTCAGCCTTGTGACACTGACCGCTATTCCGACTTTTTGCGCAGTGCGCACGATAAGCTCTGCCGCAAGCGGCTTGTTATCTTCGATGCCGACATGAAACGAGTTAATTCCGAGAATATTCGCAAAATACAAAGCGCCACGCAAGACCTCTTCGGTGCGCTCTACTAAAAGTCTGTAATCGCATGTTATGTAAGGCTCGCATTCGGCGGCGTTTATCAAGAACGTGTCCACAGGCGATTTGGGTGCGAATTTGATGTGCGCAGGAAATCCCGCACCGCCCATTCCGACAAGCCCTGCTTCCCTGACGCGCTTTAATAGGTTTTCGCTGCTCTTGTCCTGCATGGGCGGAAGCTGTTTTGTTTCGTACAGCCCGTCGTTTTCAATGACGATATGCTCACAAGCCCCACCCGTCGGCTTTTTCCGCCGCTCTATCGACTTGACTACGCCGGATACTGACGAGAACACGTCGGCAGACATTAGCCCGTCCGCTCTTCCGACGAGCGTTCCGGCTTTGACTTTATCGCCTACCGAAACCACCGCCTGCGCAGGCTTACCGATGTGTTGCGACAGCGGTACATAAACTACGCTTGGCGCCGGACACTCGACGAGTTCTGTCTCGTTCGTATGCTTGTTATGCGGAATATGTATTCCGTTTTTGAATGTTTTTGCTTTCAAATCGATCACGAATATTATATATGCGAAATTCAACGTCTAATTGAGCGGCCTGTTAATTAAGCTTTTCGTTCAGTTAAATTTTCTTGTATTATAACATCGAACGCTCGATTTGTAAAGGCGTTTGACCGCGTTTACATGTTTTTATGCGCCTTTTGCGGTGCGGTCCGGCATGTTGCCGCGAGCGCGCTCGGATTTATTCTTCTTATTGCGCAGAACAGTTTTTACCGTCCTGTAAATTTGAATGACGCCGAGCACTATCAAAAACGCGCCGTAGCAAGCGCGAAGCACATAACCTCCGGCGTACTCTGCGAGAAAGCTCCCTCCCACCGCGCCGCCGAGTGCAAGCGCTACGATAGGAATAGATTGCTTGATTTCCACATATCCGTTTTTTTTGTGAATAATCAACGCGACAACGGACATCGGCACAAACGCGATGAGGTTAATCGCTTGCGCGAGATGTTGTTCAACGCCTGCCGCGAGCGTCAAAAGCGGTATCAAAAGCGTTCCGCCACCCATTCCCATACCGCCGATTATACCGCCGAGCGCAGAAACGGCAATTATAATATGCTGTGCTGTCATTGTATCGTAAGTTTAACTCCTATTCCTATCATGAGGAGCGCGAAAATAATGCTTACGGCTGTGGCGTTCAGCTTGTCGAGTGCCGCCGCGCCCACTGCGCCGCCTGCAACAACGCCTATGCACGCGCAAAGAACGGCGTTATAGTCGAAGTAGCCGTTGGCTATATAAATAGACGCGCTCACTATGCAAAGCGGCAAGATGACTAGAAGTGCGGTCGCATGCGCACGCTTTGCCTCCATTCCGCGAAACTGCAAGAGCGGCACACACAACATTCCGCCACCGCCTCCGAAGAATCCGGACACCATTCCGACCGCCACGCTACCACCGTAAACAAGCGCGGACTTTACCTTTATGTTCATGTAAATAGTTTTGCTTTCTTTTGCAGAAAATAACCGCGTTACCGCAAAGCGGACATACTGATTTTGCTCAAAATATTTTGGCGTAAAATCGGTATTTACCCTCAAATCGTTTGCAATTTGCACGCGTATAATATATAATATCTAATGTATAAGAAAAATCATATAAAGGTAACTCCATGCAAGCTATCAAAAGATTGAAAAACAAAACGATAACAATCGTCCTTTCCGCAGTAATAGCCCTTTCTTTGCTGCTTAGCGCATTCACGTTTATAATGCCGCGCGGCGTCGCACATGCGGAAACGGAAGACTTCGAGGATTTTGCTCCCACGTCGCTCGGTCTCGGCAATACCGATTTCGAATCGTCGTCGGGTAGCTACCCCGCTTCGCCCAGCTCTTGGACAGGCTCCGTCGTCGGCGGCGGCTCCGAGCCCGATACGATGAAACGCGGCGTTATCGACTTGAATCCCTCCTCCTATTTCGGCACGGAAACGGGTAACAAGAAATACAAGCTCGACATCTACCCCGAGTATGAGGAAGAAACGTCCATTCCCACAACCATTTTCGGCTCGTCATCGAAACTCGGCTTGGGCGGCGACGAAAAAACGCTCATGATCAACACGGGACATAAGGACGCGGAAATCGCCTACGCTTACCGTTCGGGCGATATGTCCTTCCTTCCCAATTCCTTCTACCGCGTTTCGGTCTGGGTTAAGACAGGCAACTTCGCTCCCGAAACCGGCGCAACCGTCAAGCTCAGCGGCCTCGGCCAAAACTGCTCTTTCCTCAACATCAACACTGTCAAGAATTTCCCCACCGACAGCAAAGGTGTTCCCATCGTCGATGAATACAAAGGCTGGGACAAATACACGTTCTACGTCCGCTCTTCTGCTTCGCTTACAAAAACTGTCAACCTCGTTCTCGGTATAGGAGACGCGCTCGAACACAACGACGAGGATCCCAAAGACGTGCTTCCCGGTGTTGCGAGCGGTTACGCTTTCTTCGACACCGTAAAAGCAGAACGCATTTCCGCGCATGATTTCGCGCATGCAACACAGTATTTCACCGTAACCGAAAGATCCAACGTTTATAAAAACAGCTTTGGCAATGAGCTTGCGATAGATCTCAACGAAACAAAGTCGTTTGCTGTCGGCGATGATGATATAGGCACGTTCTCCGACAATGTTTCCGAATGGAAAACCAATATAGCTTACGACGAGTACAGCGAGGACAAGCCCTACGCCGGCTCCGCAACGAGCTATATTTACAACACCGAATTCGATCTCGACATCGATTCGGACTATAATGTTTACGGTTTTACTTCTAATCCTCGCACTCCTTACGGAAGAGCCGAATACACCGTACCCGATCATCCCATGTTCGCAGGCACCAATGCGAACATCATGGTCATAAGCACCTACGACGGCAAAGAATTCAAAAATGCGGCATACGGCTTAGCTTCCCCCTCCGTCACGATCGAACGGTTCAAATACTACCGTTTCTCGGTGTGGGTAAAGGGTGACAGCGTTACTGGCGGCAACGGAATCTCCGTCATGCTCAAAGGCAAGCCCTCTTATGCACAAAAAGAAACCAGACTCAACGAGTACACCGGACTAACCGGCGACAGCTCCGATAACGCTCATTACGGTTGGAAAGAGCAAATCTTCTACATTAAAGGCTCGATGCTCACCGACTATACAATGCACTTCGAGCTTTGGCTTGGATCGCCTACCTCGCAATCGGCAGGCATAGCGATGTTCGATAACGTCACGTTTACCGAAATCGGCTACACCAAGTTCTCCGAAATGTCGAATACGGATGGCGGCAGCGTATATACAATCGATTCTTCGATTTCCAACGATACGGGCGTCACAAACGGCAACTTTATGACAGTGGGTGACTTCGACGAAATCAAGTTCCCCCTGCCCGTTGCGGAATGGACGTATTTGACTCCCGACACCGTAGGCACTCGCGGCGGCTTCTCCGACAAAGAAGTCAACACCGATAACGCGGTTTACGGCATTCTCCCCACCGACGAAGAAACGTTTGCAAAGATATCCGGCAGTCATGTTATACCGGGCGTATCCAACCCTGCGGACATGTACAAACCGCTTTACAACGTTTTGCTTCTCTCCTCCACTACTCCCACGGCATTCTGCTATCAGTCGCCCTCGATTACCCTTTCGATAGACAGAGCGAATAAGCTCACCGTCGATATGGCTGTCGAGAACGTTACCGTCGGCAAAGGCGCGGCGCTCGTTCTCAAAACTACGGACGGCGATATTATTTCCACTATCGAAAACATCGGACCTACCGACGGATTCCATACCTTCACCTTCTATCTTGCGGCTCCGCTCGTAGACCAAACAGTTTATCTCGAAATTTGGCTCGGACTCAACGACCGCTTCGACAACACGCAAAAGTTGTCTAACGGCAACATTTATGTGCGCGAAGTTGCGCTTACCGAATGGACTGCGGCGGATGGCTCGACTGTCGAAAAAGAATACGCCGACCGCCTTGCGCAGTACAAAGAGGATATATTGAGCGCCGCCGCACGCGAGAACCTCGATTACGGAATCTTCTCGTTCTCCGCTCCGTCGTTTGATTACTACGACTTCTATTCTTACGTGGACGGCGACGGACTTGGAATTCTGTATCAATGGACGTCCGACACCTATGACGAAAGCACTTCTGTAAGCGGCATGTTCAACGCTATGAGCAGAAAAGAAAACGTGCCGTACAAAGGCTTTGACAGAAAAGACCTTACGACAAACATGTTGTATATCCACAACACCGCAAGCAACCGCACCGCGTATACTTTCGATAATTCGCTCACGTTCGTCGCGAACATGTATTACCGTATCGACGTCACCGTCAAGGTCTTGATACCCAAAGAAGAACGCGACAACAAGAATACGATAGGCGCCAACATCAAGCTTACGGGAACGGGTGCGGAATTTGCAAACATCAAAGATACGAGCAAGCTCGTGTCCAAAGACGAAGCAAGCCGCGACTACGAAGCATTCAGAACATACACGTTCTATATCGCAACCGGCGACACCGGCGGCACGGTCGGACTTGAAATATCGCTCGGCGGCAAAGACGCGGCAAGCCGTATTCAAGGTCAGCTCGTGGTCGGCGATATCTCGATGACCGAAATAGAAAACCTCGATTACGAGGCCGCGGAAAAAGACGGCGACGATTACACCACAACCGTTAAACTTTCGGAAACAAGCGCAAACACGGACAACACGCAAAGCGAAGAGGCTTCTTCCGAAATTCAATGGTGGGTTATTCCCACGGTAATATTCAGTGCCGCACTCATTGCAGTTATCATCATTATTGTAGTCGTGCGTGTGCGCGACCGCATGAAGCGCAACAGAAAGGTCACCTACTCTTCCGAGTACAGCCGTGACGACGTTATGCGCGACATCGAACGCCTGCAAGCACAGAAAGAGCTTGACGAAGCCGCAACTGCGCAAAAGCCGGTGCAAGACCGTGATGAGCTTGACGACTATGACGAGATTGAAAAAGAACAGTCCGAAACGGCGGACGAGACCGAAACCGACGGCGAAAACGTAGAAAGCCGTAAAGAGGCTTCGGACGTTACAGATGATTTGGATGACTAAAATTGAACTTCGAAAGTGCGGCGAAAGCCGCACTTTTCATATTAGCTAAAACAAAATTTATATTGAGTTGCGCTTTGAAGCGGCGACAAAAAACTCTCGAATAATTCGTTCGAGAGTTTTTTACTGCACAAAGATATTTTAATTGAATTTTATTGTTTAGTTAATATCCGCCGTCGACGTGCAGGAGCGCACCGTTTATAAACGAAGATTTTTCTTCGGCAAGGAAAAGCGCGGCGTGACTGACGTCCTCGGGAGTACCTATGCGGCGCACGGGTGTATTGTCGACTATTCTGAATAGCGCGTCGGGAGGCACGGGATCGTTCATATCGGTAGCTATAAGCCCCGCTACTATCGCGTTGACCGTAACGTACTCGCCTACCTCGCGCGATAGCGCTTTCGTAAGCCCGTTTACACCGGCTTTTGCCGCCGTGTACGCTGTTTCTGTACTTGATCCGCGTTCTGCCCAGAATGAGCTTATATTGATTATTCTGCCGAATCCGTTTTGTATCATTGCCGGCAAGAAAGCGCGCGTTGTGAGCCACACGCCTTTGAGGTCAACGCCGATAACTCTGTCGAAGTCCTCCTCGCTATCGTTTTGAAGCAAACCTATATGGGCAATGCCGGCATTGTTTATGAGCGTATCGACATGCCCGAAAGCTATCTCTTTCGCCATGCGCTTTACCTGCTCGCCGTCCGAAACGTCGGCGCGAATGGCTTGGCATGCGATTTCACGGCCATTGAGTTCGTTAACCAACGACATCGCCTCCTTCTCGGATTTGTTGTAATTGATTATAACATTGTATCCGGCATTGCCGAAATCAATAGCCATTTGGCGCCCTATGCCGCGCGAGCCGCCCGTTATAAGTACTGTTCTTTTCATCAGTTGTTTTTTCCTTATTTGATGTTGTCGGGCAAATCATTTTCGAACAAAACCACTTTCTCGCCGCCGATGTCCTTTAACGCTTGAACGGCTTCGTCGCGCGAAGAAAATTCGCTTATTGTTCCTTCTATCATGCCGGCGGCAAGCGCACCCTTTTTGAGTTCCTTTGCTCTTGTGCCTACGAAGTACGCATAATCGCATACGCCTGCTATTTGCTTACCGAGCGCTATATTGCATTCCTTTTCGATAGAGCCGAGTTCCACAAACCCCGGGGTTATTATTATTTTCTTTCCTTCAAAGCACGCAAGGACATCGAGCGCATTTTTCGCGCCGATAGGATTTGAGTTGTACGCGTCGTCAATGACTGTAACGGACGGATCGACGGACGGAACTAATTGCAACCTGTGCTCGACAGGAGGCGCCGCCTCGACCGAGCTTACTATTTGTTCCGCCGTAATTCCGCATGCGTTAGCAACAGCCGCGCATGCACATACAAGCTCGGCTATGTGCGCGCCGAGAAGTTTAACAGTCACGGGGTATCTCTTTTCATCTATTACAAGGTCGAAGCTCGTGCCGTTTCCGCTTATCTTCAAATTATCGTACGCGACGCTTCCGCCTTCGCCCACCGTCACCTTTTTGCAAGAAGTAGCGCGCTCGTTCAGCGCCTTGCAGTCCTCGTTGTAACCGTTAAGCACCAAAAGCCCGTCTTCCGGCAGAGCCGTACCAAGCTCAAACTTTACGTTTGCGACGTTAGCGCGACTACCCATTGTCTCGATGTGCATATCGCCGATTGCGGTGATTATTCCGTATTTTGGCGAAACGATGTCGCAAAGTTCTTTGATGTCGCCCTTATATCTCGCGCCTAACTCCGCGATAAAATACTGTTCGTCATTCAGTTCGTTATTGACTGTTTTGCAAACGCCCATGGGAGTATTGAAGCTACCGGGAGTTGCAAGCACCGAATACTTTTGCGCGAGCATGCCTTTTAAAAGGTTTTTAGCCGTGGTCTTTCCGAAGCTCCCCGTTATGCCGATGACTATCGGTGCTTTATCAGACAGCTTGGCCTTTGCACGCTTGACATACTTTCTGTTGTTAAGGCGTTCGAACGGTTTTGTTATCACATTCGCGGCTAGCGCTACGAACGGCGCAAGCATGGCGAGCGCGGCGGCAAGCGTTTGGCAGTACTCCGAATAGTACGACGCCCACGCGACGCCTGCGCAAAGCACGAGCGTCAAAACAAAATCTACTATTATCAGCCTTATTACTCTACCCGTAGGTTTTACGCCGTTACTGCCGCTTCTGCCTGCCGAGAATACAAAAATCGCCGCCAACAAATCGTAAAGCGCCACGGCGCAGTACCTAACGTACTCAAACGCAGAAAAACACCCGACGTACACTATCATCGAGATGAAGCCGAACAGCATGAGCGCGGCATAACGAATGATCACGTCGTACCCCGAGCCTTTCCACCAAGAAACAACGCCGCGGGCCTTGTATCCCGAAAGCTGTATTATCTTCATCATCGGCAAGCTGATTAAGCAGGACAGCACTGCCGCTACGGCTATTAAGCCGACCGAAATATAGTATTCCATAAGCTAATCCATTACAAATGATTTCAACATAGTCACGAATTTATAATGCGCGTCCACGTATGCGTAGTGTCCGCCTTCGACTATAACAAGCTCACTGCCCGATATCTTTCTGTGCAAACGCTTCGCCATATACACGGGCGTGTCGCGGTCGGCGTTGCCCCAAAATATGAGCGTTTTGCAACGTACAAACGGCAAGAGCTTGTCTAAGTGCGTATTTACGATACGAACAAACACCTTGCGCATTTCGGGATCGAGATTATTATAATCTTTCGAACCCAATCCGTCAAGAGATTTTCCGCATTTAACGCGATGACGGTATTTTGCGATGCGAAGCTTTTTGCGTAAGTTTAACCGAGGTTTAAGCCCGGCGCTATCGGTTAACACCAAGCCTTTGCACAGACCTTGTGACGCCAATATTATTGCAACGCGTCCGCCGAAGCTGTGACCGACAATTATCGGATTCTTAACCCCTATTCCGTCGAGAAATATTTTAACGGCGGCGGCGTAGTCGTATATGCCCCAACTGCTCGGCACGGACTTCGGAAACGCGAAGTTGATACACGTTACATTCCACTCCGAAGCGGCCTTGTATGCGCCGGCAAACGAACGAATATCGCCGCCCCAACCGTGTAAGAACAATAGCGTTTCCGCGCTGTCCGCTTTTACCATCTCGTATTCGCACGGCACGCCGCACACGGTCGTTTGCATATACGCCCTCTCATTATAGATCAAGTCGCATTATCAGCGCATTTTTATCTCCTTTATAGTAGTTTTTCCTAATACCGACCTCTGCAAATCCACTCGCATTGTACAGCGCGATTGCAGGAGTGTTGTCGGAACGCACAAGCAAAAATACGGCACCTGCGCCTCTCTTTTTCGCTTGACATATCAAGGCGTGCATGAGCGTTCTTCCCACGCCCCTTCTGCGGTACTCGGATACGACTGCGATGTTGGATATTTCGCACTCACCGGCGACGATAACACCCGACGCGTAACCGACACGGTTGCCGTTTTGCTCAGCAACGAGAAAAACGGCGTTTGGGTTTTTAATTTCGCTTTCGATCTGTTCGAGCGTCCACGGACAGTCGATGTATTTTTGCTCAGCCGCCTCGACAAATTGCGCGTCTGCGGCGTTAGCCGCTCGAACTGTCAATGTGTTTTCGCCTTCCGTCATAGATCGCCCGCACCGCGCTCGGGTTGAGCTTTTCTGATGTACAGCGGCAAAAGCTCTTTATACGATATCACGTTTTTGATGTGCTTTTCCGCGGCGATTTTAAGCTCGCGCTCGCCTACGCCGGATACTCCGCCCTCAAACTTTCCTTTGAGCTTACAATCGGTGGACACCGCGCAGTCTTTGTGTTTTTCCAAAAAGTTACGCGCGTCATCCAAAGTCATGCAAGTCGCGGCGTCAAGCTCGGTATCTCCGTCAAACCGCGCCACATAGCACACCTTATTGCCTGCGTCAGCTATCGATATTACTTTACCGCCGTTATTGTTATATGAGTTTAGGCGTAGATTGTTTACCGCAAAGCAAGGCTTATCGAGGCTGTAACAAAACGTCTTGATTGCCGTAAGCCCTATGCGCAAGCCCGTAAACGAGCCGGGCCCTATGCACGCGCCGAAAATATCCACGTCCTTGATAGAAGCGTTAGCTTTTGCAAGCAGTCCGTCGATAATCGGCATGAGCGTTTCGGATCCGGCATTTATCAGATTTTCGGCATAGTAGTACTTGTCGTCATAAAAAAGCAATGCGCGCGTACCTTCGGCAGTATCAATCATTAAGTAGTTCATTATCTATTATGACCTCGCGTAATTTATCGTCGATTTTTTTAATATCAATTTTGACGGTTTTGCAGTCTTCAAACAACTCTTCAATGTTTTGCCACCACTCTACGGCGCAAATGCAGTCTTTATTCCCTATAAAATCGGTAAGACCAGCTCCGAACGCCTCGTCCGCACTCTCCAAGCGGTATGCGTCGAAATGACAAAACTCTATCACGCCGAAATACTCGTTCATTATAGTAAACGTGGGAGAAGTGACCGGCGCGGTCACACCGAGGCCTTTTGCAATGCCCTTGCATAAAACTGTTTTACCTGCGCCAAGCTCGCCAGTCAAAAGCACGACGTCGCCGCCCGAAAGTGTTTTGGAGAGCTTCTCACCGAGCTTTTCCATTTGCCGTGGCGTTGATACCGTTACGACATTGTGTGAAAACTGCCTATCGCGATTTGGTTTTACGTTTATAGCCATTAAGTTCTCCAAATTAAATTTTTACGGCTTTGAACAGCGCAGGCGCGGCAAGCGACGCCCACGCCGCCATAATAAAATATCTTAAAAAACAGTACAGCATGGAAATGTCTTTTGGCAAAAACAGCTTGAAGCCTTGCTGAATGCCGACCGCGACGGCAAGGCCTATTACGAGCCTTAACGCGACGGTGTACCATTTTCGGTTAATTTCCACATCGTAACGGACGTATTTCTTTTCCACGAAGTACCCTATACCGAACGCGAGGAACGCGCCCACGCCTTTGAGTATGTCTGCGCCGCTCGGCGAATTCAGCATATCAAGGCCTGCAAGCACTCCAATAAGTACGGCGGAAAGAATGACGCAAGGAATAACGAACCACTCCTCTTTTTCTCCGAACAGCGACAAAAGTGCGTTGAATGCTATCGCGCAAAATATACCGACCGTAAGTCCGCAAAACACATCGGACAGATAATGCTGACCGAGATACATTCTCGAAATCATCACGAGCAATGTCGCCGCGGCGCACACGACAGGTACGGCTCTGTATTTTTTACCGTACTTGACGGTAAGCAACGTCGATATCGATGCAATACTTTCCGTATGCCCAGACGGAAACGAATACGTTGATTCGGGCTCGCCTATGCTTTTGACTTCATGCGAATAAGCATTGAAAGGTCTTGTACGTTTGAAGCCGAGCTTTAAAAAGTTGGTTACTGCCACGCCGAGTATGTAAACGTTGAAAAATCTGTATGCGTAACGCTTATCGATTACCCAATACAGAACTACCGCAACGGCCAAGAACGCAAGCTCCGTTCCGAGCTGCGAAACACCTTGCCACAGCACATTTGTAAAGCTGTTGGACAGCGTTTGCAACGCTTTGATTAAGTCGGCTTCGAATTGCAATGTTAATCTCCGTAATGCTCGATATTGCCGCCGTCAGACCACAAACGCTCGATGTTGTAAAATTCGCGCATTTTATCGGTGAAGATGTGAATGATAACGCCGCCGTAATCGAGCGCAATCCATTCCTTATCGACGTCACGCTTATTCGGATCTATCGCGAATTGCTTTGTCAGCCTGTCTTCGACGTATCCCATAAGCGCTTTTACCGCAGTAGTCGACGACGCGGACGCTATTACGAAATAATCGGCAATTATCGTCTTGCCGTCGAGATCGATTATGACGATATCCTTGCCCTTGTGGAGATTGAGCTCGTCGGCGGCGGCAAGAGCGATGTCCTTGATGGCGTTTCCCGTACTTTCGAGCTTATTCTCATCTTTCAGAATCATCACGCCTTTATCGGTGTCTCGCAATACGGAAACCGACTTATCGGGCACGGGACAAACTGCTTTGGAGCGTTCCTTAGGCAGCAACAACGTTACCGCTTTTGACTTGATCTCACTGAGCTCCTTTGAGAAATTGACCACCGTCGACAGTTCCGCAAAACGCCGTTCGAGCGACGGAAGAGTGGGAATCTCTCTATCGTGACACAGCTCTTTATAGTACGAAAGCGCATCGCCGAAAAATCTGCAATCGGAAGTTTCTTTCAATTCGCTTATTTCCTTCAAAGCTCCAAGCATTGCGATATTTTTATCGATGTCGCATAAGTACCGCTTGTGTTCGAGCGACGGGTATCTTCGCCCGTCCTCCGTTTTGTCCGCAAGATAGACGACCTCGTCTAGAACGCTCATGTTTCCGCACGCCGTAGAATGGAATTCAATCGCATGCGCTATCTCGTCGGACACGCCGTACTCGCGCTTTGCAATATAAGCTCCTATCGGAGAATGTGCCGTCGGCTCCGGAAATGCGGACAGTTCAATCTTGTCTTTATAATCGCTAATGTTTTCGGATTTTCCGATATCGTGAAGAATGCACGCAGTTATCGCGTCGTCCACGGAAGCTCCGTATTTTTTTGCAAGAAACGCGCCGCGCAGTGCCGTGCGGTACGTGTGCGCGATTCTGCTGCTGCTCAAACCGTGTCGATATAAGCCCGCAACATATTTGGCATACGGGTTAAAAATATTGTTTTTGACAGCATACGAATATACCTCGCTCGGCAAATACTTGTTCGCTTTGCCGAAAGCCATGTCTATCTTGATGGCTGACGACGAGATGTCGAGCCCGACAAACTTTGCGAATTTGAACTTGATCTTGCGCTTTTTGAGCGAGCGCAAAAGTTCATCATTCGGCGTGTAGCTCGGGCGCGGTACCACGTAGAATGTGACGAGTGTTTTGAGCTTGTCTATTTCATGCCACTCGGACAGCCTCGTCAGTTCCTCGCTTCCGATAACCCAAAACAAACTGCCGTCTGTCTTTTTGGAAAAATGCAAGGCGGTATCCACGCTGTAACTTACGCCCTTTTTGTTAAGCTCGAAACGGCTGACTTCGGTCTTTTGCGACGTGAAAACCTTTTTACAAAGCTTATAGCGTATTTTTCCGTCAGTCGCGCCCGTTTTAAACGGCGAAATGTACGACGGAACAACTATCACCCTATCGAATACGCGCTCTAAATTTTTAACAATGTCGATATGCCCGAGATGAAGCGGATCGAAACTGCCTCCGAATATAGCCGTCTTTTTAATTTCAGTCTTCATAAGTAAACTCCGTATCGAGTATCCTCACGGTATCGCCCGATTTGATACCCGCTTTTTTCAGTGATTTTGTCACGCCACCGACGTCCAACCGCCTTTGAAAATACATAAAGCTATCGCGGTCTTCGAGAACGACAGTGCGCGCGAGTTTTTCTATCAATGCGCCCGACAGCACAAACGCTCCGTCGTCCGCGCGCGTAATAGCGTATGACTCGGGATCGACTTCTTCGTACTTGAACGGCTCGAATTCTATCGGCGTGGGCGGAGGCAATGTTTTGAGCTTAATTGAAATCGCTCGGATTAGCTTATCGAGTCCGCTGTGCGTTATGCCGCTTATCTCGTAAATATCGCCGCTCACTGACTTTTTAAACGCTTCGATCTTGTCGCTTTCGGCACTGTCGATCTTGTTGAGCGCGATGATTTGCGGAACGCTTTTGAGCTCCTCGTTGTACTTGAAAAGCTCGGAATTTACCGTCATATAATCCTTGACAGCGTCGTCGTATGTGGAAATGTCAACGACGTGAACAATAAGCCGCGTGCGGTCGATATGGCGTAAAAATTTATGCCCAAGCCCTGCGCCGTCCGCCGCGCCCTCAATAAGTCCGGGGATATCGGCAATCGTAAACGAATCGTCGTCGGTATAGCAAACGCCGAGATTTGGTGAAAGCGTCGTGAAAGGATAGCTCGCTATCTTCGGATTGGCGCGCGTAAGCACCGAAAGCAAAGTCGATTTGCCTGCATTGGGAAGCCCGACAAGCCCCACGTCCGCTATCGTTTTGAGTTCGAGGACTATCGCGCGCTCCTTTGTGGGCTCGCCTTTTTGACTGAACCCAGGAGCTTGACGCCTCGACGATTTGAAACGCGCATTGCCCTTTCCGCCTATTCCGCCGCGAAGCACGGTAACTACATCGTCCGGATAATACATATCGGCGATAATGCCGCCGCTCTCCGCGTCGCGCACTACGGTGCCGCGAGGAACTGACAGCACGAGGTCTTGACCGTCCTTGCCGTGTCTGTTCTTGCCTGCACCGTTACCGCCGTTTTCCGCGCGGTAATGCTTGCCGAATCTAAACTCCGAAAGCGACGTCGCGTTTTCGTTGACCTTTATCACCACGCTTCCGCCGTCGCCGCCGTCGCCGCCGTCAGGTCCACCGTTGGGGACGTATTTCTCGGTGTAGAACGACGTACAGCCGTCGCCGCCGTCGCCTGCTTTGATATATATTTTGGCCCTGTCTATAAACATGTCTTTCTTATTTCCTACTGCTTGCAATATGTAGCGCAATGTGAATTAACGGCACAGTTCTCGCAATCCGGATTTCTCGAATGACAGCAATCCCTGCCGTGACGTATCAGCAAGAAATGCACCGACCGATAATCCTTTGGATCGAATACCGCACACAAATCCTTCTCTACTTCATCGGGTGTTTTGCCGTTCGAAAGCCCAAGCCTGTGCGCCACCCTAAACACGTGAGTATCGACCGCTATCGCCGGCTTTCCGAATGCCACGGAAAGCATTACGTTAGCGGTTTTTCGTCCTACGCCTGCGAGCGTTATAAGCTCTTCCATCGTATCGGGGACTCTGCCGCCGAACCTCTCGATAAGCGAAGAACAACACGCCTTGATGTTTGCCGCCTTGTTTTTGTACAGTCCGCAGCTTTTAATATGGTTTTCGAGTGTGGAAAGCTCCATATCGCAAAACGCTTGCGGCGTGTTTGCCACGCGAAAAAGCTCGCGCGTTACCGTGTTTACGCGCTTGTCCGTACACTGTGCGCTCAAAATAACCGAAATAAGCAGCTCGAAATCGCTGCCGTATTCCAGCTCGCACGTTGCATCGGAATAAGTGTTGTTGAGTTGTTCGAAAAGTTCCATAATTATTTTGCGGCGGTTTTTTGTGCCTTTTGCCACAGCTTAATTATATCACTTTACGAAGCAAATGTAAACCCATTCGCGCTCAATTCCCGATATTGTAAATAGTTTTATAAGTATCGCCGTCGTAAGAGTATACGGCACGAAGATTGGCGTAATGCCCACTATTCAGCACGTCTTGACAAAGCTTGTAATTATCGCATTTAACGGCAAGTCCGCAGCCCTCGCCATTTCTTATAGGAGCGTTCACGAGCTTTGCCTTACATCCGCCGGCCACAACCGCGTCTAAAAACCTAAATGCGCTGTTTCTTGAAGAAAACGAAAAAATGTAACTCATACGCGCTTATTTCCTCTTTTTTGTTCTAAACCGTCAAATATCGCATTTAATAAATTAGGAGTTGCCCCGAAGCATGCTCAGGACTCGCGCACTGCGTGCGCTTTCCGCTGAAAACATCGGGGACCGCCTAATTTGTTCTTGTCGCAAATTTGCAACCAGCAGCAAGCAAATTTGTTCCTCGAATACTAACGGTCTTAATTCCGTTATATGAATTGGGAGTATATTGTGCTATGATTTATTTCGACAATGCCGCAACAACAATAGTAAAGCCCGACTGCGTAATTAAGGCCGATTCTTACGCACTCGGCAATCTTTGCGCAAATGCCGGCAGAGGCAGTCATTCCGGCGCGATAAAAGCCGCGTCTATCATATACGAAGCGCGAAAAACGGTCAAAAGCATTGTTGCTTGCGACGACGTCATATTCACTTTCAATTGCACCGACGCGCTCAATACCGTACTTTTCGGCACTGCAAAGCGCGGCGGACATGTCGTAACCACCGTATACGAACACAACAGCATACTACGCCCGTTAAACGAGCTAAATAAGCGCATGGGCATTGAATTTACAACCGTTCGCCCGAACATGCACGGGATAATAGATCCGGCAGACATAGAGCGCGCAATCCGTCCAAACACCTATCTAATCGCCGTAAATCACGCGTCAAACGTTACGGGAGCGGTCGCACCCGTCACGCAAATCGGAAACATAGCAAAGCGGCACGGCATTTTATACCTTGTGGACGGAGCGCAATCCGTCGGTTATCTCGACGTCGATATGCGCGCTATCGGATGCAATTATCTATGTTTTTCACCGCACAAGGGCTTACACGGCACGCAGGGACTAGGATGTCTTTGCCTGCGCGGAAATCCTCCGCTCAAACCGTTTCGGTTCGGAGGCACGGGCTCGTCGTCGCACATACTCGATCAGCCCACAGATATTCCGGAGGGCTTCGAAAGCGGAACTTTGCCCGTGCATTCGGCTTACTCGCTCATAGCGGCGATAAATCACTACAAAAAATTGCCGCTGTCAGTTAAGCGCAATCTTGCGGCGTGCGGCGACACTCTTCGCAGCGAACTGTCTAAAATCAAGGGAGTAAAAATATACGGGAAGTACAACAACCTTCCAAACATAGTTTGCTTTAACATAGACGGCATGAACGCTGCGACTGTCGGCGATATTTTGAGCGATCAGTACGATATCGCCGTGCGGTGCGGACTGCATTGCGCGCCGCTCTGCCACAAGTATCTCGGCACGCTGAATACGGGCGCCGTCAGGGCGTCTCTTTCCTACCACAACACAGACGGTGAGGTTAAATTCTTTATCGACGCAGTTCGCGAAATCGCAAAATAGCTCTCGTTACGCGTCTTTTATCATGCGAACAAGCGAAATGAGCCGCTCGCGCGAGCTTTCGTCGAGGCTCGGCGAAACAAAACCGACAAACTCGTCCAATTGCTCGGACGAGAACGAGCCGTCGCTCTTTGCGGCGGTCACGCTTTTGAGCAAAGCATGCATAAGCTCGCTCTCGCTCTTGCCGGCATACTTTTCCATAAGCGCGGCGGTCTGTGCTTTTTGGTTTTCGTTATTTTCAAAGGTCTCACCCGAAATTCTGCCGTGATCTTTAATACTACGCATAAACCCTCCGCGTTTAGTCTATGCCGTTTATAAACGACTTGTGCAAAAGGAGTGAAAAATATGGATTTAAGACAAATGCTTCCACTGCTACTGAAAGGCAAGCTCGGCGAGCGCGAACAAGCTCTTCTCAAACTGACCGAAAACCCCGATCCCGCCGCGCTCGGCAGCATTATTACGCAAATGTACGAAAACCAAAAGAATACGCCGCGTACCGATCTGTACGCGACGCTCAAAAAAATCATTCCGGCAACTACGCTCGGGCTTATTATCAAATATTTCGACGCTCAAAAAAGTCAGAACAGCTCGCGCTGACTTTACAGCATTTTATATGCGAGGCATGCAACCCTGAAAGTCATTGCGTCGTTGAAATTGCGAATGTTGAGTCCCGTTAGCTTTTCTATCTTGTCAAGACGGTAGATGAGCGTATTTCTGTGTACGTACATGCTTCTGCTCGCTTCCGAAATATTGAGCGAGTGCTTGATGAAAGCATCCGCAGCGGACATTAACTCGACGTCGGAGAGTACTTCGCGGTAATTTCTGTCGAGTACCGTTTTGACGTATTTTTCGATAGTAGAATCTGACAGGCTTGACAACAGCTTTATGAGCGCATATTCTTTATACGAATAAATATCGCTGTTTTGATCGTACTCTGCACCGTTAATAAGAGCCGATTTTGCATAAGAATAATACAGTGGCAATTCCGAAACACCGTGCGCCACGCCGCCCACGCCTATTTTAACGTTCTCTTTTATCTCCTCGGCGAGGTTTTCTTTAAGCACTGCCGCAAACTCACCTGCCGACTGATAGTCGTTATCGTTATCGAGCTTTTTGCAAAACGCCGTGATCCCGTCGCCCATATCCGCCACAAAATCATTTGCGCCTGCCATAGTATTCAAGTAGTCGCGCACGTTCTTTTTTGATGCAGAGCAATACGTTGCAAAGACATAGTAATCGGACTTGCCGACGTGAATGCCCTGCGGCATAACGCCTATGCCGTCCAAAAACGCACGCACAGGCTCGTTGACTGCCGTTGCTTTACCAATCACGTTCAAAGCAAACTCGCGCGCGAGCGCGGCTGTTACGCGCTCTTTTTCACCGCAACCGACAAGCGCAAAAGCATATTGCTTGTTGCTTAATGTAAACGAAAAAACAGTGCGATTTTTCTCTTCGTCGACAAATACACCGCCGCCTTGGACGTCGCTATTGAGCTCAATGCGCTCGACGTCGAGTCCGCATACGCGTTTTATCTGTTCGATAACAATTTGGGAAGTGTTCATAATTTTTTCTCCGCTATGCGCTTTCGCGCTTTCGGTCATTGCGCTTCGACAGTAGTTACCCAGCCGAAAATATCCTCTTTGCGCCCAGTTTGAATATCGGTAAGCGTGTCGTACAATAATTTGGAAATCTCGCCGACCTTGCCCTTGCCGCCTATTATTATATCTTGACTGTTGTCACCCAACCTATCGACGGGCGAAATGACCGCCGCCGTTCCCGTGCCGAAAATTTCGGTTAGCTTGCCGCTTTTTGCGCCTGACAAAACTTCGTCAATCGTAATCGGCCGCTCCTCGACCGATATACCTTTATGTCTTGCAATCTTAATTACCGAATCGCGCGTAATGCCGGGAAGAATACAACCGTCGAGCTCGGGTGTCACGAGCTTTCCGTCTATGACGAAAAATATATTCATGGAGCCCACTTCTTCGACATACTTGCGCTCGTTGCCGTCGAGCCATAGGACTTGATCGTAACCTGCTTCTTTTGCGAGTTCGCCTGCTTTTATGCTCGCGGCATAGTTGCCGATGACCTTGTACGCGCCTGTTCCGCCCTTGCCTGCACGCACGTACTCGCGCTCGACTTTGAGTGCGACCGGTGCAAAGCCGTTGGCGTAGTACGCTCCCGACGGCGACAGAATTATGATGAACTTGTAATTTTTAGCGGCGTGAACGCCGAGCGATTCGTCGGCCGCAAAAACGAGCGGACGGATGTAAAGGCTTGTACCGCTCTCCGTCGGAGTCCACTCGCGCTCGATATTCACAAGCTCGACAAGCGCGTTGTACGCTTGCCCCTCGTCAACAGGCGGAATGCACAGCCGCTCCGCGGAAGTGGTCATACGCTTGAAGTTGTCGCGCGCACGAAAAAGCCGCACCGTGCCGCACTTGTCGCGATACGCCTTCAACCCCTCGAATGCCGCTTGACCGTAGTGAAGTACGGACGCGCAAGGAAGCATTTCGAGCGCGTTAAAAGGCTTTATCTCGCCCTCGTTCCACTTCCCGCCGCTGTACTCGCACACGTACATGTAGTCGGTGAACAGCTTGCCGAAGCTATTAACAGCTTCGGGCTTTTGCTTTAAATTCTTGCATTCCGTAAAACGAAATTTCACTGTTCGTTCTCCTCGAAAACGTATTTTTCGCCTATCTTGACGGGCGCAACGCCTATCGTCGACAGTGCGCCGCTCAAATCACACGCAACGGGCGCAAGCGCCGTAAAACTCACGGTTTTGTTATACACTATTCCTTCTACCTTGCAATTCAGATTGCGAAGAACTGCACCCGCACGTTTATATGTTTCGTTATCGCACTCGACTTCGTATTCGGCGTATTTTTCGGCCCTCGCGAGCCCTGCTTGTTCGATAAGCTCCGCCGCGCTTTGACGGTATGCGCGCGTAAGTCCGCCTGCACCCAGTTTTATCCCTCCGAAGTACCGCACAACGGCGATTACAGTCTTTCGCGCTCCTGCCGCGGCAATCGCCGAATATATAGGCTTGCCTGCCGTTCCCGACGGCTCGCCGTCGTCGTCGTATCCGAAATCGTCGCCCTTTTCGTCGGCAATATACCCGTAACAAACATGTCTGGCGTCCGGATGTTCGCGTTTCAGTTTTTCGATAAAACTCTTGACATCTTCGCGGTCATCTATGTGCCGCGATACGGATATAAACCGCGAACGCTTAATCGTAAGCTCATAAATTGACGGCTTGACGCAGACTATCATTTCAGAACGACTTTAAGCCTTGTCTTTTTGCCCTTGCAAAGCACGAACTCGCTTTCGGTCGTGTAGTCCGAAACCTTGCCGTATACGCTTTCCACTTTTTTATCGGCCACCTTAACGCCGCCGCCTTCTATAAGCCGCCGTGCCTCGCCCTTCGACGCGCACACCTTCGCCGCGACCATTATATCTATTATAGGCGAGTCGGGGTTTGCGTCTAATTGAACGGTGGGCATTTCGCTTGCACCGCCCTCGAACGCCGCCTGCGCTTGGGATTGAGCGCTTAACGCATGCTCTTCGCCGTGAATAAGCTTGACAACCTCGTAAGCAAGCCGCTTTTTTGCGTTGTTAATGCGCTCGTCACGGTGCGCGCAAAGCTCTTTTATCTCGTCGAGATCGACGTAAGTGAGCAGTTTAAGGCAGTTTTCCACTTCCTCGTCGTCGACGTTGCGGAAGTACTGATACATCTCATACGGCGTCGTCTTTTCGGCGCTTAACCACAGCGCGCCCTTTTGAGTCTTGCCCATTTTTTTGCCGTCTTTGGTTTCGAGTAGCGTGCAGGTAAGCGCATAAGCGTCCTTGCGCGCAACTCTTCGAATGAAGTCCGCACCGGCAAGAATGTTGCTCCACTGATCGTTGCCGCCTATTTCAAGTACGCACCCGTAATCCTCGTACAGCCGCAAGAAGTCATACGCTTGCATGGGCATGTAGTTGAATTCCAAAAAGCTCAAACCCTTTTCGAGCCGAGTTTTGAAGCAATCGGCCGTGAGCATTTTGTTGACCGAGAGATATGCGCCGTAATCGCGCAAAAATTCTATATAGTTAAGCTTACAAAGCCAATCGGCATTGTTGACTATTGTAGCGGCGTTATCGCCCTCAAAGCTCAAAAATCTTGCGAGCTGGGGTTTAATCTTTTCCACATAACTTTCTATTGTTTCGCGCGTCATCATTTGCCGCATATCGTTTCGGTTGGACGGATCGCCTATCATGGCGGTGCCGCCGCCGACGAGAAGAATGGGCTTGTGTCCTGCCTTTTGCATTATCGACGCCGCCATAAGCGGTATGAAATGCCCTATGTGCAAGCTGTCCGCAGTCGGATCGAAGCCGCAATAAAAAGTGACAGACTGCGTCCCCAAAAGCTGATACAAATCATCCTTGAACACCGTCTGCTTTATAAAGCCGCGACGATCGAGTATGTCGAAAACGTTTTCTTTCATGCCTGTTCTCCTTATCTGTTATCGTCCGATCTCCGCACCGCATACACGGAATACGGAAGTTTTTTAACAATATAATAGGTCAAAAGTCCGGTGAATGCGCCAGCGACAAACCCTGCCGTCACAAGCCACGGAAGTAGCGTGATTAGGTTTACACCCGTAACTAAACTCGCTACTAAGAGCTGAACGCAATTGAACACGATCGCGCCGATAAGGCTTATCATCGGTATCGATATTTTATCGAACACGACGGTAAACAGCACAATCTCTACCCCAATCGCGAGTATGCCCGACGGCACAGAATACATAAGCCCCGAAATGCCGCCCGTTATAAGCGCGCCGAGCAAGCACTTTAACGCGGTCACAATCAAAGCGTCGGCTGTTCCGAGCACAATGAGCGCAAGTAGCGGCGATACGTTGCCCAGCCCGAGCTTTGCACCAGGTGCGATCAGAATTGCGGGTGGTAGCATGCTTTCGATAAGCGACACCACGAGCGCAATCGCAACGAGAAACGCAAGAATAGTTATTCGCCTCGCACTCCACGCTCCGCTACGGCCTGTTTTGTTTTTTTCGAACAGCCGCTTCATTTGCCTATCTCCCACTGCAAGTCGCTTTGTCCGCCGCCGATAGACACCACAATCCCGTGCGGCAAGCACACAATGGTTTGCCCGGAGCGCGAAATCGCGCCCGTACGCTCGCAAATTTTATCGTGACAGTCCGCGTCCGTCACCCAAACCTTGCCCGATTTGATATGAACTGTCAAGTGATCGAGCTCGACAGTCCTATCTACGTTTAATGAATAGCTGTACTTTTGATTACCTGCCGTAATCGTGACGGTTATAGCAGGCCTTCGGTACAACACAACAAACAATACAACAATCACGACAACGATAGACAATGCAATGACAGCGTCGAGCGCCGTAAATGCTTTGGAGCGCTTAACTTTTTTGACCTTTTCAAAGTTCAT
Organism: Clostridiales bacterium; assembly: GCA_022508445.1. GTDB lineage: Bacteria > Bacillota > Clostridia > Christensenellales > Pumilibacteraceae > Anaerocaecibacter. The sequence continues at coordinate 62,048 of JAFLVG010000008.1, forward strand.
CGTAAACGTACTCCGCATGCCCGTTGTATATGTCGGGTTTATATAGCTGTACGTCACCGATAATTGTAAACCTTTTTTCGGTAAATATCAACCCTTTATACCCGACTTTTTTCAAAAGCCGCGCGCCTTCGTCCATACCGAGCGCACACACGGCAGTGGACAGTATGTCGCACACCGCACTGCTCTTTCCTATTACCGTCGCCGAAATAACCCACTCGTCCGAATTTTTCCACTCGCCGTCTTTGTATTCGACTCCGATAGGCACGCCGCTTGCGCCTATTATGTGAGGCACATAAACGTCTTTGCCGCCGACCGATTGAACGTAGTAGCGCATGTAATCGCCGCTCGTCACCGCCGACTCGTCACCGCCGAGCGACAACGCGCACACATAACCTCGCGACAGCGTTTGCCCTGCTCGCGGACGTGGCGACGTTACACCAACATGCCAATCGGAGGCGGAGCTTCCCTCTATCCTACGCCCGTAAAAATACGCATTGCCCGAAATGTCGAGAAGCGCAGAAGTTACGTCGTACTCACGCAATATTTTGACACACTCGTCGACTGCGTAGCCCTTTGCTATACCGCCGAAATCGAGCTTTGTGCGTTCGTCTGACTTAATCAAATAATACGCGCCGTCTGTCGTTTGCGCTGTTACGGAAGTCGGATTGCAATAGCTCAATACGCCTTGCACCTCAGACGGCGACGGCAATTCCAATAACGCTCCTTTTTGTTCCGCGATTGACGTCGCGTCAACATGCCACAGCTCGGAAAGCGGCTCTGCGGCACAATTAAATGCTCCGCCCGTAATGTCGTAATATTCGAGTGCAAGATTGAATAGGGTGTATGTATGCTTTCCGACCGGTACGCGCTCGCCTTCCGCCGCGCGGTTAAACCGATTTAGATCACTGTCCGCACGCGTGAGCGATACTTGCTTGTCGATTTCGGTTATCACAGCCGTCATTCGCTTATGCGCATAATCGGCTCTTCCGCCCATTATTTGCGCCGAGAATAATATGTCTTCCGAAAAACATGCGGTGGCATCAAACACCGTGTATCCGACCGCGGCGCAACCGCACAGTATTACGCACACTGCCGATATCACGAGCGCAGTTAATATTACGGAAACAGCTTTTTTCACACGCATATTGTATCATATTCTGTAAATCTTTGCAATAATATGGCTTGATTTATGCTCTCAAATTGTGGTATAATATGTATAACTATGAAACTCATCGATCAAAGATTTATTCGCCATTGCACAAAAATGGATGTAAAAATCGTGGATAGTTGCACTTCGGCATTCGACGAGATAGGCAATCACGAAGCGATTGTCGCTCTCCGACAGACTGCCGGCGTGGGGTGCGGTGAAAACACATTCTTTTCACCTAACGGCGGTATATATCTTGTTATGCGCGCAACCGGCATGCACATCAATCCGCATACACTAACTCCTGCCGTAGGGCTTGCAGTGCACGACACAATTCTATCCGTACTCGGAATCCATACGAAGGTCAAGTGGGTAAACGATCTTATGTATGAAGGAAAAAAAGTCGTGGGCATTTTGGTCAAAAGCCCGAGAAAAGCCGAATACCTCATCGGCGTCGGCGTCAACTACTCGACCAATCCCAAAGAGTTCGAAAAGGCAAAGCTCGGCGATATAGCTACGTCTCTCGAAGCACCGCAAAATCGTGCCTCCATGTTCGTTTTGGGGCTTCTTAACAGCATTCGCCACGCCACCCTCGCGGAATTCGACAACATCAAATACAACAACCTATGCCTAACTGTCGGAAAGAACGTAGAGTTCGTGCATAACGCAACCAAGGTCCACGGATATGCGGAAAGCGTCGCTCCCGACGGCTCGTTGATTGTGCGCATTGGAAACGCTACCGTTGCAGTAGACGCCGGAGAGGTTTCAATCATTCGCAACATCGACGAAGAATACGAGAATTTCAATCAGTTCCAAACACTTTAATTTCGCAATATATCAAAAACGGACGGTTACTTCCGTCCGTTTTTTGTTTACAATCTCCTATCATGTATCGATGAATTAAACGACATAACCTATATATGCCACAGACTCTTGCTCGATCGTGATAATGCCGTTTGGTGCATATTCTTTGAACATCGCAGTCATAACTTTTATGAACTGCTCGTATGAATCATCGTCACTTTTCGGGGCATATGAACGTGAAAGCCAATAGCTTAAAAACTTATTTAAATCCATCGGAATGGAATTGCTTTTACGAATTTCTGTATACTTGCCCTGAAATAAATCATTGATTTTTTTGCGTTTCAGTTCAATGAAGGCAGGCCCTGTACTCGCACTATTGAGGTCACATGTTCGCGCGATAACCGCATCGATTCTTTCGTTAATAATATCATTGCACCTTTGATTGTACACGATAACTACTAGTCCATTCGGTTTCAAAATACGCCTGCACTCTTGACGAAATTCTTCAAGCGGAAACCAGTGAAGCGCTTGCGCGGCCGTAACGATATTTACGGAAGAATCCAACAGCTTCGTATTCGCTGCGTCGCCGTTTACGGAAATGAAATTCGAATAGCCTTTGAGCCTTTTTTCACACGCCTCTCGCATATCTGCGTTTGGCTCCACACCGTAAACCGTACATCCGCGCTTTAATAATTGCTCGGTAAAAATTCCCGTTCCCGAACCTATATCCGCTATCTTTGATTGCCGAGCAAAGCCATAGTCGGAATACAGCGTATTCAACAGGCTTTCCGCATAAGCCGGACGAGCGTTGTCATAGTAATTCGCCTTACCGCTGAATTTTTGTTCGTTATTCACTCAAATACTCCTCAAAACTAAAATCTATCTGTCCGTTTGTTCGGTCATAATTACCCATCTAAAACCGTATTTATCAATAAAATTAACGGTACAAGAGCTGTAAGTCGTACTATGGGGCGGATGGATTATTGTACAACCGTCTTTCATAATATTAAATGCTTTGATAACATCTTCTTTTGTATCCATAGTTACGGTTAAAAACAAAGAAGTGCTCGGAGCAAACGGAATGTCAATATTATCCGCCAGCATAATTCTTTGACTACCGATAAAAATTTCCGCGTGATAAACAAAATTCTTTTGTTCGTTAGTCAGATGCCTATTGTAATCTTCTTTTTTCGCATCCTTGTACAAAAGCATGCAAGCAATTTCGGCGCCAAAAGCATTTTTATAAAGTTCTATTGCCTCTTTGCATTTCCCACCGAATTGAAAATTAGGAACTACCGCCATTATAATAAATCCTCGTTATCTTTAATTGTATTTATATTAACTCTAAATCTTTGAGATACAGCATATTTATGCGTAGCATGGACGACTTCCACCAATTTGCCGCGACGTAGTATTCCGTATAGTCGTTATGCCATATCCACGGTATACCGTACGAACCGTCATCAAGCTGTCCTTTTAGCAATTGCTCGCCTTCTTTTTCGCATAATTTACGATCCAATATATCAAAAATCAATTTTGAGCTATCGTAAAATGTTGACGGCTTGCAAACATATTCCTTCAACCATTTGTCGGGATCGGTGCAAACCGTACTTTTAACAGCAGAATAAAGCGCAGTTTTGTACGTCGCCAAATCGAACAAATCAAATCCATCGATCGATGCACAGTATTCGTATAAGTCCATGTATAGCGGTGTAATGTGCATGTCGCAAACGGGCGCAACAATAAACTTGTCAACCGCCGACTTTATAATTTCTATCGATTTTTTGTATAATGCGCTTTGCTTATTTGCGTATTTTAGCGCAAATCCTGCAATGCTGATTGTTGGATTGACGCTTGGAACCCCCGATTCGCTTTGACATTCCCACCACACAGCATGAGGATAATCATTATTACTCTTGACGGTATTGTACCACATTCCACTTTCAAAATCTTTGCCGCTATCCAAATAAGCTAAAATATTTTTCACGATATCATCTTCATAACCGACGCCGATTTCTTTTAGAACGGAAATTGCCCTCCATGTGGATATCGGGGTTGACTTGCTATTCCAAAAATCGGGTTCAATAGCATGCCCGAATCCCCCATCGGTATTTTGGTAAAACGACAGAATATCTATTACGTCGTTGCGGCTACCGTCTTCGAAATGGTAACGCCATAGAGCCATGTCTAGTGGGCGCGCATTTCTGTAAATAAAGTAGCGTGCCTTTTGAAAAATATCGTTGTTCATATACTACCTCTCCGGAAAAATCATACCAATAGTATAGCTATTTATTCTGTAACTGTATTGTAAAAATGCGACAACTTTGTATATTCGGCACGTGCCGCATTCAAACCGATACCGTGATACCTTTTAAAATCGTTAAGCATGTGCGCTTCGTCATAATAGCCGAACTTAAACGCGCTATCCATAGCAGAAAAACCGCTCTTTAAGCAATCTTGCCACAACATCTGATAGCGCAATAAATCTATCATCATTTTTGGCGAAACACCGACGTTATCTATAAATTTACGCTCCAAAGTGCGTTTTGATACTGCACAATAGTCGGACAGGCTTTGCACCGTAACTCGGCAATCGTCATTAACCGTGCGAAATAAACTGTTTATAATATCGAAGCAGAGTCTGCCGTCAAAAAGATTGAGTAAATATTTTCCTGCAAGCTCTACTTGCTTGGCTGTATTTTTTGCATCTATAATCGCGTTTTGTACCTGCCTGAAATTATTTAATATTAAATCAATCGGCACAGCGTTGTTAAATAATTCCGAAAGTCCGATATGTAAAAACGGCGCAATTGCCCAAGCATAAAATCTTATGCCGAAAACATCACCCATACGCTGCGCAATAAAACTTTTATCACTTGCCCCAACAAAAACCGCCGTAGATCCGTCAAGCGGAATGATTATGTCTGCACAGCAATCGGGTATTATTCGAAATGCACTTATATCCGCACTGCCGTTGTACTTCCAAAAACACCTTATATACGGGCTTAACGCAGCAGTCGGCTCAATTTCGACAATGCCAACATTTTTAGGCAATGCCGTATGCGTAGTGATAATTCTGTCAAGCGAAAAACTCATTAGTAAGTATTTTAGCATACTAACGGGTTTAAGTCAATATCGGATTAATTATCCACATGCCGCGAATTATCGGCAAATTTTAAGTTATATTACGCTTATATATAAAGTGACTTATAAAAAACAAAAACATAAAGAGCTGTTCGTTTTATGTTTCGAGTGTGGAGAAATTTAACTCACACGAATGGTTAGTCAAGTAAATCATTCTTTTGAAAGAACTTAATTACCCAATTCTTACAATAATTAAATTCTCTATCGAGATATATTGCCGCAATAATTGCTTCGATATATACATCATGTATGGGGTGAGGAACTTTTTTGTTTTTCGGAGCGTCGGGATAAAAATTCGCATCGTTATATGCGTAGTTTATTATTCCGTTTTTGTTGCATAATTCGAATAAAGTATTGTTATTTTCCAACTCTTTTCTTTTATTTGTTATTTCCGATTTATCATAATCGTGTTGAAAAAAGTATTCTGTTAAAATGCATTTCAGCAATGCATCACCAAGTGTTGCATAATTATCGTTAGTATAATTTTTTCTATTCTTTCCATCCCCGTCTTTATGAATACTCTTGCAATACATTGCTTTTTTCAAATGCGATATATTAGTCGACTCATAATCAATCTTATTTGCCAACTCATACATTTTGTTCTCGATTTCTTCGTTAGTCATAAATATCTCCTAAAAATAAAACCTAAAACGAATCACGTTTTAGGTTTCGTGGTGGTGGACGGGGGTGGATTCGAACCACCGAAAGCGAAGCTGACAGATTTACAGTCTGTTCCCTTTGGCCACTCGGGAACCCGTCC
>JAFLVG010000009.1 GCA_022508445.1 Clostridiales bacterium
ACGGCTACCGTCCGCAGTTCTACTTCCGCACGACCGACGTTACCGGTTTGGTCGAATTGCCGAAGGGTGTCGAGATGGTTACCCCCGGCGACAACGTAACGATGACCGTTACGCTTATCCACCCGATTGCTGCCGAGAAAGGCTTGCGCTTCGCTATCCGCGAGGGCGGCAGAACCGTCGGCTCGGGCGTTGTCACCGAAATCATCAAATAATTTAAGTTTAACGCAAATCAAAAAGAACGGCTTTTCTTTCGAAAAGTCGTTTTTTTGTTTCGAAAAGTTTTGAGCTTGTTGAGTATAATACTAAATACGAGTATTGTTAATTTAAGGCTTGATTTTTTGGTTAAGGCGGTGTATAATAAGATAGTTAAGGAGATTAACTGTGGAAATAGCAACAAGAGCAAAACAAATCTCGCCGTCATTGACTTTGGAAATTACGGCACGTGCAAAAAAGATGAAAGCGGACGGCATGCGCGTCGTGTCGTTTGCGGCAGGCGAGCCCGATTTCAACACGCCCGAGTACATAGTCGAGGCAGGGCGCAAGGCGCTCGACCTCGGGCTTACCAAGTATACCCCTGCGGCAGGAACCGTCGAGCTTCGCAACGCGATTTGCGCAAAGCTCAAAAACGACAATGCGCTCGATTACGAAAAGTCCAACATCGTAGTTTCAAACGGCGCAAAGCATTCGCTTTTCAATGCGTTTATGGCAATTCTGAATCCCGGTGACGAGGTCATCGTGCCGTCGCCGTATTGGTTGAGCTATCCCGAGCTCATCAAGATGGCGGGCGGCGTTCCCGTTTTCGTTCAGACAAAGGCAGAAAACAGCTTTAAGATAACTGCGGAAGAACTCGAACATTCCATTACGGCAAAGACAAAGGCGTTTGTTCTCAACAACCCGAACAACCCCACGGGCGCTGTGTACACGCACAAAGAGCTCAACGCGCTCGGAGCGGTCATCGAGGCGCACGATATATTCGTCATTTCCGACGAGATCTATGAAAAGCTCACATACGAGCGCCGTCACCACTCGATAGCGGCGTATTCTGACGCACTCAAAGAGCGAACGATTGTCGTAAACGGAATGTCCAAAACATATTCCATGACGGGCTGGCGAATCGGTTATGCCGCGGCGGAAGAAAAAATCGCGGCGGCTATGGCGAGCATGCAAAGCCACAGCACGTCCAACCCCAACTCAATCGCGCAGTACGCGTCCACCGTTGCGCTCACAGACAGATTCCACGCCGACGTGTTCTTGGAGGACATGCGAGCGACATTCGACGCGCGGCGCGCACTAATGATGCTCAGGCTTTCGCGGCTCGGCATGAATTATATCGAGCCCAAAGGCGCGTTCTACGTGATGGCGTCCGTCAAGGAGTATATCGGAAAGAGCATAGACGGTCAGGTCATTCGCTCGGCTTATCATTTTGCGACGTTGCTTTTGGAGCAAGAGCAAGTCGCGGTTATTCCTTGCGAGGGCTTCGGGGCGCCCGATTATATTCGCCTGTCTTACGCCGCGTCGGAAAAGGACATCGAGCGCGGTCTGGACGCGATAGGCGGGTTTCTTGCACAATTACGTTAAAAACCATAGAAGGAGTTTACATATTATGATTTCTGTTATCTACGGAGCAAAGGGCAGCGGCAAAACCAAACGCATCATCGATGCGGCCAACCTCGCGGCGAGCAGTGTGACCGGTCAAGTGATTTTCATCACCGACAACTCCGATTCGCTCGGCATTGCGGCAAGCGTTCGGTTTATCAACCTCGCCGAGTTCGACGTCAAGAGTGAAGCCGAGTTTATCGGGTTCCTCAAAGGCATGCTCGCTACTAACTTCGACATTCAAAAAGTATTTATCGACGGCATGGGAAGATTTTTGAGCAAATCCGCCGAGGAACTCAAAACGGTGTTCCAGACCATCGAAAAAGAGGCAGACAAGGCGGACTTCATTGCGACCGTATCCACAGACACACTTCCTGCGTTTTTGAAAAAATACGCGGCAAAGGACTGATATGAAATACACTTCAACCCGCGATACGGCGGTTGAGGCGGACAGTGCAACCGCCGTCGTGGGCGGAATATCGGAAGACGGCGGACTGTATGTGCCGCAAGTCTTTCCCAAGCTCGATTATAAGCAATTTTTCGGTCTCGATTACGTAGAGCGCGCCGACAAGGTCTTGCGTGCGTTTTTCGATTTCAATGTTGACGGTGTTGCCAAAGCGGCGTACAGTACGTTCGATACCGACGAGCCTGCACCGACGGTCAAGCTGGACGACAACCTGTTTGTCCTTGAACTTTGGCATGGCAGGACGCACGCGTTCAAGGATATGGCGCTTTCCGTTTTGCCGCATCTTCTCGTAAGGGCAAAAGCGCAAAAGTGCGAAACCGACAAAACGCTCATTCTCGTCGCGACGAGCGGCGACACGGGCAAGGCCGCGCTCGAAGGCTTTAAAGACGTAGACGGCACCGAAGTTTGCGTTTTTTACCCGACTGACGGAGTCAGCCGCGTGCAAAAGCTTGCCATGCAAACGCAAGACGGCAATAACGTTTTGGCTGTCGGCATAACGGGCAATTTCGACGACGCGCAAGGCTCGGTCAAGGCGGCGTTCCGCGACGACCGTTTAAAAGATTTGCTCAAAGATAATAATATCAAAATGTCGTCGGCCAACTCCATTAACATCGGTCGGCTTGTTCCTCAGATTGCGTATTATTTTTCGGCGTATTGCGACCTCGTCGATTCGGGCGAGATAAAGGCCGGCGACAAGATAGATTTCGTAGTTCCGACGGGCAATTTCGGAAATATCCTCGCAGGGTGGTACGCGCACAACATGGGACTGCCCATAAGCAAGCTCGTTTGCGCGTCCAACCGCAACAACGTGCTTACCGACTTTATCGAAACGGGTATATACGATATCAACCGCGAGTTCTACAAGACGGACAGCCCGTCCATGGACATACTTGTGTCCAGCAATCTCGAACGGCTCATTTTCGAAACGAGCGGCAGAAACAGCGAGCTTACTTTAAAACGCATGAAGGATCTTGCTACTGCGGGCAGATACTCTGTCGATGAGCGAGAGATGGAAAAGATACGTGAAGTGTTTGCGGCCGATTATGCGGACGACGAGGACATCGAGGACGCGATAGCGGACATGTTCGACGAGTACGGATATCTTATAGACACTCATACCGCGGCGGCTTATGCCGTGGCGGCGCGTCGCGAGCTTGTTCGTCCGACGGTTGTGGTTTCTACCGCAAACCCCTATAAGTTCGCTCCTGCGGTGCTTCGCGCGCTCGGGGAGAAAGTGAGCGGCGAAGCTACGGAAGCTATGTTCTCACGCTTGGAAGATCTTACCGCAATGGAAGTGCCGAGCTCGCTCAAAGAGGTTTTCTACAAATCAGTGCGGTTTAACGAAACGATTGCGCCGAAAGATATCATCGAATACATCGCGGCACGTTACGGGAAATAGAGATTATGGAAAATAAAAACGTTCAAAACACGGATACCGAAAGACGCAAGCGCGTGTTCTCCGCAATTAAGCCGACGGGAAATCCCACGCTCGGCAATTATCTCGGCGCAATGCAGTATTGGCCGCAGATGGCGGACGAATACGACTGCTTGTATGCGGTTGCCGATCTTCATGCGATAACGGTTGCAATCGAGCCCAAAGAGCTTCGCGAAAACAGCAAGCGGCTTTTTGCGCTTCTCATCGCAATGGGCATCGACCCCGAGAAAAATATTCTGTTCATGCAGTCGCATGTGGGAGCGCACTCCGAGCTCTGTTGGCTTCTCAATAACTATACGATGTTCGGCGAAGCGAGCCGCATGACGCAGTTCAAAGACAAGAGCAAAAAAGCGCCCGACAATATAAATGTCGGACTTTTCGATTACCCCGTGCTAATGGCGGCGGATATTCTGCTTTATCAAGCGGACGTCGTGCCGGTAGGCGACGACCAATTACAGCACGTCGAGCTTTGCCGCACGATAGCTAACCGCTTCAACAACCGTTACAGCCCGACCTTTACCGTACCCGTCGGAAAAACTCCGAAATACGGTGCGCGCATATTTTCGCTTTCCGATCCCACCGCGAAAATGGGCAAGAGCGATGGCGCAGGGGACGGCTCGGTTTTCCTTCTCGATCCGCCGGAAGTCATCATGAGAAAATTCAAGCGCGCAGTCACAGATTGCGACACAAAGGTAAAGGCGAGCAAAGACAAGGCAGGCATAACAAACCTTTTGACCATTTACGCCGCGCTCAATAATACTACTGTCGAGAGTGCGGAGCGTGAGTTTGAAAACGCGGATTACGCTACATTCAAGGCGCGCGTCGGCGAGGCGGCGGTCGAGCGGCTCCGCCCCATACGCGAAAGGTACGAAGCGCTTCGCCGCGACGAGGGCGCGCTTTGCGAGATTATGAACGCGGGCGCCGAAAAGGCGGCGAGGATAGCCAAACGCACACTTGACAAGGTCTACAAAAAAATCGGGTTTGTGCGCATATAATGTACGGTTATATAGTTCCCCGAAAATCCACTTTGAGCGCGAGCGATTTCGTGCTGTACCGCTCGTTTTACTGCGGAATATGCTGTGAAACGGGTAGGCTGTACGGCAAGTTTCCGCGCTTTACTACCAACTATGACTTTGCCTTTCTTTCGGCATTGCTTTTCGACTACGCGTCGGCGGACGTCGTTATAGAAGAGCGCCCGTGCATTCTCAATCCCAAAAAGAAAGCGATATTGCAAACCAATCCGCTTTTGGAGAAAATCACCGCAACCAATATAATTCTGTGCTACCAAAAAGCTGACGACGGAGTTATCGACGGCGACGGGATTAAGTATAAAGCGGTGCGGCGAATGCTTAAAAAGCCGTTTTTGCGCGCAAGACAGTTAGTACCCGAGGTGTGGGAAAAAGTAAAAGCCGCTTACGAGTGCCAACGAGAAGTCGAAAAAATCGGCGTAAAAAGCATAGACAGGGCGGCAGATCCGTTCGCGAGCCTCATGCGCGAGCTTCCGCAAACTATATTGGGCGTACAAACAGATGACAATCTCAAAGGATTGTGCTATAATATAGGCAAGTTCGTATATCTCGCCGACGCGCTCGACGATGTTACCGAGGATTTCAAGCATAAGCGATATAATCCGTTTTTGGCGGTCTACGATGACTTTAAGGACAGAAAGTCGTTTATCGCGGCACACAAAGATGAGCTCGAATTTTGTTTCGGAAGCATTTGCAGTAGGGCGGAAGGATGTTTCAACGGGCTTAAATTCACGCAAAGTTACAGTCTTTTGAGAAATATAGTTTTCGACGGTATGCGCGGCAAAACCGAAGAATTACTCAAATCCGCAAAGAAGCTGAAAAATCCGCGCGTTTAAACTCTTTTAAACTCTATCCAAGGAGAGTACCATGAAAGATCCGTATGCAGTCTTGGGGCTTGACAAATCGGCATCCCCCGAGCAACTCAAAGCAAAGTATCAAGAGCTTCACGACATTTACGGCGAACAGCGCTTCAAGTCGGGCGAGGAAGGCAACGAGGGCGCGCGCAAGCTCCAAGAATTGGAGGAAGCGTGGGCTATAATCGGCGCGAACATAGAGCGCGACAGCAAAAGCGCGGCGTTCGGCGGCGATTACAGCCAGATAGACGATCTAATTCGTCAGGGCAAGTATAACGAAGCGCAGGACATACTCGATTCCATTCAAGACCGTAAGGGCGAATGGCACTACATGCAAGCCATTGTGTTCTATAAGCGCGAGTGGCTGTCCGAAGCAAAGAGCCAGCTCGAAATGGCGCTTCGCGAAGAGCCCAACAATGCAAAATACCGCTCGTCGCTCGACAAGCTCAATCTCGCCATGGGCGCGCCGCAACCGTCGCCCTTCCAAAACCAGAGCAATGGGAATTACAATAACGGCAATTACAATCAACAGCCGTACATCGATCAGAACGGACAATATCCCCAACAGCAGCCGGCGGATATGGCAAACTGTCTTTCATCGTGTTGCTGTGCGTATTGCTTGACAGACTTATTGTGCAACGCCATGCGTTGCTGCTGATGAACGCATCTACCCAAAAATTAACGACGGCGGCGGCTTGCACCGCGCTCGCCGTTATAATGTGCGTATTTACTGCGTACTTACCGCTTAGCTTTATGCCGTTATATGTGGCGGCATTTTGCATATTTTTGGCATGTAAGCGCGCAGGACTTTTTTACGGCGTGCTTTGCGCGTTGGCCTCGGTGGGGCTTATGTTTCTCATGACAGGGCTGTCGGTCAAGTGGCTCGCGTTCGTATTCATGTTTGCGCCCTACGGCGTGATAACATATTTTATCCACATGTTCAATTATTTCAAAGTTAAATGGGGCGCTATCCGCGGCTTGATCGCTCTTTTGTATTTCAACGCCACATTCGGAATAGTGTACGCGATTGCAGTCAATGTCTTATCTGTCGGTATAGAGGGGTTGAATATCGTCGAATGGGCGGACATAGTGGGCGGCTACCCGGTGCTTGCGGTAATAGCTACGCTTGTACTCGTGCCGCTCGACGTCATGTTCTCGTCAATGGCAATAGTGGTGCTTAAAAGAATCCCGGCACCGGTCACAAGACGCAAGCCGCCCGTATCGAGCGCCGCGCCGCAAAATGGAGGCGAGAACGCCGACAATAATCCGTCCGCGCAAGAGCAAAGCGAAAAGAAGTACGACATTTTCGGATATGAAATTACAGATGATTATAAGAGCGGCGACGATAATGACGCCGATAAACAATAATCATACCGATATAGTATAGACAGTGCGACGCCGACAAATTAGGTGACCGCCGCTGCCGACAAGCGGAAAGAGTGCGCCGTCAGCGCGCGAATCCGGAGTTTGCTTTTTGGTATAATACATATTTTTTGCCTTTTAATAATTTGACAATTGTCGGCAAATGTGTTAATATTGTGATAAATACGCGAAAAAATTTTCATTAAGGAGATATTATCATGAGTAAGGTAAAAATTATCACCGATTCATGCTCGGATATGGGCAAAGACCTCCGCGAAAAATACGACGTCGATTATGCGCGCATGACGGTTACTTGGAGCGGTGTCGAAAAGTATGCCTCCACAGATTGGGAAGAGTTTTCGGCAAAAGAGCTGTACGGCGCTATGCGAGCAGGCGTTCGCATAACCACCAATCAGGTGTCGGTGGCCGAGTTCGAACGGGTGTTCGGCAAGTACGCGGAGGAGGGGTACGACATCGTTTACGTCGCGTGCTCGTCCGCTCTTTCGGGCTCGTACAACGTCGGTCAGGTGGTCGCCAAGAACATGATGGAAAAATATCCGAACTGCAAAATCTTTTGCGTAGACCCCAAAAATTCGTGCGCAGGAGAGGCGCTTGTCGCTATCGAAGCGGCAAAGCTTGCGGCGCAGGGCTTGGAGGCGGAAGAGATTGCAAGAAAGGCGACCGAGCTTTCGGTAAAAGCATTGCAGTTTGTCACCACAGACACGCTCACATATCTCAAACGCGCAGGCAGAGTTAAGGCCGCCGCGGCGTTCTTCGGCAATCTCTTCGGAATAAAGCCCATCATCATCAGCAACGAAAAGGGCGAGAACGAGGCGATAAAGAAAATCAAGGGCAGAAAGAACGCTATGAACGCATGCGTGGATATGCTCAAAGCCTCTATCGACGCAGGCGACGTTCCGGCTTCCGAACAGACAGTATATGTCGTTAACGCAGACTGCGTAGAGGATTCGGACTACCTCGTGAGCAAAGTCAAGGAAGTAATAAATCCAAAAGACATTTACGTGAACACGATAGGTCCCATCATAGGTGCGTCTGTCGGCCCCGGCGCGGTCGCGGTTTACGCATTCGGCAATCCTAAAACAGCTTTGGGTGAATAACGAGCACAATATTCGGATTCGGCGGTGCGGTTTCGATTTCCGTAAAACCGATTTCGGTCGGAATCGACGGGCTCGATATCATCGAAACAAATAAATTTTGGGGCACGTCTCTTAAAAAGTTTGACATTTATCGACTTTTTTGTTAATATTGTGACAAATGCGCGAAAGCGCTTTACATTGGAGAAAAAATGAATAAAGTAAAAGTAATAACCGATTCCTGCTCCGACCTCGGCAAGGAGCTTCGCGACAAATACGGCATGGATTATGCGCTCATGAGCATCGTGTGGGACGACAAGGAGATCCCGGCATCGACCGACGGCGACCTGTTTTCTTTCAAGGAGATGTACGACGCTTTGCGTGCGGGCAAGCGCATAATCACACAGCAGGTTAGCGCCGCCGAGTTCGAGCGCGTATTTTCATTATATCTCGAACAAGGGATGGACGTAGTTTACGTGTCGCTCTCGTCGGCGATGTCCGGCTCGTACAACATCGGACAGGTCGTAGCCAAGCAGCTTATGGAAAAATATCCGGGAAGAGAGGTTATTTGCGTCGATCCCAAAAATTCATGTCTCGGCGAGGGCATTGTTGCCATTGAGGCAGCCAAGGTTGCGGCAACCGGTGCAGGTGTGGCGGAGGTGGCCAAGGCCGCGGAAAATGCGGCAAAATATGCCATGCAGTTTTGCACCGTTGAATCGCTTGAATACTTCAAGCGCGCCGGCAGAGTTAAGGCTTCGGCAGCCTTTTTCGGCAATCTTTTCGGAATAAAGCCTATCATCATAAACAGTCATTCGGGCGAGCTCGAAGCGGTCAAAAAGATCAAGGGCAGAAAGAAATCTCTCGACGAGTGCGTTGACATGCTGGTTAAGTCCATCGGTTGCGATGCTTTCCCCGTAGAAGAGCAGACTGTTTATGTCGCTCACGCCGACTGCGAGCAGGACGCCAACTATCTTGCGGACGCTATCAGGGCAAAGATCAATCCCAAAGATATAGTTTTAAATCTCATAGGACCGACTGTCGGCGCTACCGCCGGTCCCGGGGCGATTTCGCTTTGCGCATTCGGTAATCAGTACGCTACATTAGGTGAATAATGAGTTCAACTTATAGACTCGACGGTACGGTTTTTGCCGAAATGGTAAAAAGCGGCGCCGGCAACCTACGCAATAACGTTCAGACGGTCAACGAGCTTAATGTTTTTCCCATTCCCGACGGCGATACGGGCGAAAACATGTCCAGAACAATCGAGGGCGGCGTTTCCGCACTCTCGGCCTATAATTCGGACGATATTGCGCAGGCGACAGATATACTTGCACGCGGTATGCTCCTTTCCGCACGCGGAAATTCGGGCGTTATACTTTCGCAGTTTTTCGAGGGCGTGCGCATTGGGTTTGTCGGCTGTAAGGACGCAGGCGTCAAGGAGATTAAAGCGGCTTTCGCGGCAGGCGTTAAGCAGGCATATTCCGCCGTCGTTCAACCGACTGAGGGCACGATTCTCACGGTAATGCGAGAAGCAGGCGAGGTGGCAAACGCCGTTGACGACGGCGCCGCAATCGAGGAGTATTTCGATAAATACATAGACGAAATGTACGCCTCGCTCGAACGCACGCCCGAGCTTTTGCCCATTCTTCGCGAGTCGGGCGTTATCGACAGCGGCGGCGCCGGCTTTGTGTACATTGTAGAGGGCATGAACCGTGCGCTTACGGGCGGCGCGGACTTGCACGTCGTTTCCGCCGAAAACGCGCATGCGCATTTCGAAACGGCGGCGACGGCGGACGAAGATAAATTCGGCGCGGACAGCGAGATGAAGTTCGGTTATTGCACAGAACTCATCGTTCAGCTCATGAGCGCAAAGACCGACGTAGAAAAGTACGACGTAAAAACTTTAATCGAATATCTCGAAAGTATAGGCGGCGATTCGATTGTGGCGTTCAAAACGGGCACGCGGATAAAGCTTCACGTCCATACATTCGAGCCGGACAAAGTGCTTTGCTATTGCAGGAGCATAGGCGAGTTCATTTCGGTCAAGGTGGAGAATATGTCGGTGCAACACACCGAGGCGGTAGTTCGCAACAGATTCGAGCGCCAAACTCCCAAAAAGAGCAAGGAGCGCAAGAAGTATGCGACCGTCGCGGTTGCGGACGGGGACGGGCTTATCGAGCAGTTCAAGTCGCTCGGCGCCGACTTCGTGGTTGACGGCAAGCAGACGATGAATCCGTCCACGCAGGATTTTATTGCGGCGTTCGACGAGGTTAATGCGGACGTTATATTTGTTTTGCCCAACAACTCCAACGTAATCATGGCGGCAAATCAGGCGGCGGAGCTTTACAAAAGATCGCGTATCGAGGTGATAGCCAGCAAAACGCTTGCCGAAGGATATTCGGCAATGTCAATGCACGACTATTCGTCGGACAAAGTCGAGGAGATAAGAGCAGGCTTCGAAGATGCTGTAAACGGCGTCACGACGGGGCTTGTTACGTACTCGGTGCGCGACTGCAACATTAACGGGCAAAAAATCAAAAAAGGCGATTGGATGGGACTCTCGGGTAAGTCGGTGTATTCTTGTTCGCCCGATATTGTCACTGCGGCTTGCGACTTGATTGATAAGATTGATAAAGACGGCAAGTCGGTCATAATCGCAATGCGCGGAAAACAAAATGCCGACGATGAGATCGTGCAAAAAATAGCGGCGCACATCAACAAGAATTATCCAGATATCGAGTTCTACGATTTTTACGGCGGACAAGATGTGTATTCGTTCGTGTTCGTAATCGAATAACAAAAACCAAATCGGCGAGGATTAACCGTAATTCCCATAGGGAATTTTAGGAAGTTACAGGATAAGAAAATTAGGCGTGGCGTGAAGTCGCGCTTTTTTCTTGTTGAGATGAGAAACTACCGCTTGCATTTTCGCCTCTGATAAGCTATAATGATTACACTATAAACAGTAATTTAGCGAGGCAATTATGAAGAAATGGTATGACGAAGAATACGAGTGGGAAATCGAGGTGAAAGGTTTTCTGCGTGGAGATAAAACGGAGGGTTATTGCAGGAACGGCGAGGAAATCGGAGATAAATACACCTGCACGTACGGTTGTCCGGTAAATGCAAACGGACAAGGCATTTGCTCCAAGGTTATGACGGTAATGTTTCCGATAATGGAAGCGGTCAGAAGCGGCGGCGATTTGGAAAATATCGGTGGCGATAGTAAATACACGAAAGACGTTGTATGTCCCGACGGTTGCGTGTTGTTCAGAATGACGGCAAAGAAACTCGGAAATAAAAATTTCTTTAAGGGCAAGTTTTGGGGTTGATTGCGTAATTTAAGAAGATAAGTTTTATATGCGACAAAAAGCTCTCGGAGCTCAAAACCGAGAGCTTTTTCATTGCTTGAAAGTGTATTCATAAAAAATATTTTTAGATTGTATTACTATTCGAGCGGCTTTTTTATCCGCCGATTTTCATGCTTAAAGAATTTACCGGTTGCCGAAAATATCGTCTAAAAATTTTTCGGCGGCTTTGAAGTGCTGTCCGATACTTGCCGAAACGTGCGCGTCCGAGCCGAGAGGAGGTCGCGTTCCTCCTGCCGTCTTGTACGCTTTTAAAAAGTCGGCGCGCGGAAGCCGCATTTCGCCGCCGGCGTTGGTGTTCTCTTCAAAACGCACGCGGCGGTCGGTCGCCTTTTTTATGATTTCGTCCATGAGCGGCTTAAATATCTCGTATTCCATTGCGCGTTCGCTCTTGTCGTACGGCGCGTAACGCTCCGGAAAGCCGAGATGTCCGATTGTGTTGAACGCATACGGCGCGTCGAGAGAGGCGAGTACGGCATTCAAGTACGCCGTATATGCTTTGATGCGCCCTTGCGAAAAATGGTTGGTGGGGTTATTCGGATCGGGGCCTTGCCAATAATGTACGCTGTTTATCACATATTCGAGCGGAAGCTCGCTTATGAGCTTTGCCGTTTGCTCCGCAGTGCTTTTTTCAAACCCGACTTCCAAACCGATGTAGATCGTTAGGTCGGGATTTTTCGCGCGAACGCTTTCCCAGACCGAAAAGTATTTGTCGAAGTCTATCGGCTCGCAACCGTTCCAATGCCCGATGTCGATGTGGTCTGTCACGATAAAACCGCGTAAGCCCTTTTTGCGCACTGCCGCCGCGATATCTTCGGGAGAGTCCGCGCCTGCGTCTTTTGCGTCGGGCGAAAATCGGCTGTGCAAATGACAGTCCATTCCGCTTAAATCGGTTGTATCGGGAAGCAGCTTCACTTCGTTCCTCTTTCGTGGTCTGTAATTTTCGACATCATTATATCACCGTCCGCGCACTGTGTCAATATATCGCGTATGTGCGCCGTTTTAGATTACATAAGCAATAAATTCTCATGCTTCTATTGACAAGCCGCTTGAATAGTTGTATCATATACTATATAATAAGGTAATTGTGCGCAAAATCACAATCGATGGGGGAAACAATGAAAAGAAATCGCATTGTATTATTGCTTGCTATACTGATTTTTACTATGTTCGGATTTACCGCAGTGGCGTGCGGCAAGGCCAAGTCGCCGGAAACAAAAACGTTTACGGTGACTTTTGACCTTAATTACGAAGGAGCGCCCAACGGCGGAGTTTACAAAACTTCGCCGGTAGAGAGCGGCAAGACGGTCGCCAAACCGTCCGATCCTAATCGTACCGACGGATACACGTTTGTCGAGTGGACGGAAAACCGCGACGGCACAGGCAAGTGGAATTTTTCCACAAAGATAACCAAGGATAAAACGCTGTACGCGCAGTGGAAAGAGCAGCAAAAGCCCGTACTTACGGGAATCCGCGTAACTCCTCCCACAAAGACGGTATACTTCGTGGACGAAGAGTTTTCCAAAGATGGCATGGCGGTTACCGCCGTGTATTCCGACGCGAGCGCAAATCATTCCGTCGATATCGATGAATGCAATATACGCGGCTACGACATGCACGTAGCCGATACGTACATAGTAACGGTTGAATATAAGGGCTTTGAGGATACGTTTGATATCACCGTCAAAGAGCCTAAAACCGAATATGTGGACGTCACGTTCAATCAAAACACAGATTACGACGTTTCGGGTATGCCCGATAAGCAAACCGTCGTTAAGGGCGAAAAAGCGCAAGAGCCGAGCGCGCCCTCCGTCAAGGGCTTTACGTTTGACGGTTGGTACACCGAGGACGGCGAAGAGTTCGGCTTTGACTCTGCGGTGAACTGCGACGTTGAGCTTTTTGCGCATTGGACTGCCAAATCATACACGGTTAACTACATAGTGGAAGGCGGCGCCGCGCCCACAAACGGTACTTACACCGCTACGTCGGGCGTGTTCGAGCCGTACGCGCTTGAAGTGGCGCATCAAGACCACTACACCTTTGACGGTTGGTATTTGAATAGCGAGTACGACGGCAAAAAATACGAGCAACTGACTTACGATGATATTACCGATTCAAACGAGTTTACGTTCTACGGCAAATTCACACCCGAAACATACACAATAGAGTACCGCTTGGGCGGAAGCGTGGACACTTACAGTGCGACTTGGGCGCAAGGCTACACGCCCGTTACGTCGTACAGCTACGGCAGCACCGTTGCGCTTCCTACGGCCGAAAACATAGTTATCACTGCGGCGGAAGGCAGTTCCGCTACATATAATTTTGTGGGCTGGTTGCTTGACGGCAAGGTCGTCGGCGACATAAGCGCAACCGATTTCGGCGGTAAGATTTTGACGGCGAACATCACGTCCGATCCAATTTACACTGTGACGTACGACCATAACTACGAGAACGGACCTGCCGAAACCAGAGATGTCAAAAAGGACGGAACTGCGCCCAACCTCACTCCGACAAGAAAAGGATATACATTTGACGCTTGGTATCACGACGCCGGTTGTACAAACGCTTACGACTTCGAAACCGAAACGGTAGCGGGCAATATCACTCTTTACGCGAATTGGACTGCGGATGAGTACTCAATTATTTATGTGCTCGGCGAGGGCGGCGAGAATCATGCAGACAACCCCGACACATACACAATCGAGAGCGAAATAACGCTCGAAAACCCCACGCGCGAGCATTATGATTTTGACGGCTGGTATAACGGCGATAAAAAGGTAGAAAAGATTGAAAAGGGCTCTACCGGCAGTATCACACTTACTGCGCATTGGACTCCCAAGAAATATTCCATTATTTATGTGCTCGGCGAGGGCGGCGAAAATCATGCAGACAACCCCGATACATACACAATCGAGAGCGAAATAACGCTCGAACACCCTACGCGCGAACACTACACGTTCGAAGGCTGGTATTTGAACGGCAAAAAGGTAGAGAAAATCGAAGTAGGCACCACGGGCGAGATCACGCTTACCGCGGCGTGGGAAGCGATAGAGTACACGCTCGAATACAACACAGGGCTTTACGGCGAAACCATAGAAAGCAAGACATTTACGATTGAGACTTTCGATACGGTTGCGACCTTGCCCGAGGTTACAATCAACGCCGCAGGCGTAGCCGGCGGATACTATTTATTGGGCTGGTATACGGCAGGCGACGGCGGTGATAAGATTGACGTAATTTCAACCGATGAGCTTATTAACCTCAACGGTAAGACGCTGACCGTGTTTGCTCAATACTCCAATCTGTACACCGTGACCTTCGACGTAAAGGGCGGAGCTCTTGCGCAAGGTGCGGCAAAAACTCAAAGCGTCGCGTTCGGCTTAAAGATTACGGAGCCTTCGGTTACAAGGTCGGGCTACAAGCTGCTCGGATGGAAGAAAGATGGCGGCACGGCGTATTGGAATTTCGACAGCGATACAATGCCTGCGGAGAACATCACGCTCTACGCTGTTTGGGAGGAGAATCCCACAAACGGTTTGTATCTGCGCATAACCTACAATAATTGGGAGACTTCCGAAGTTGTCGAAGCTACCGCTAATGAAGACGGAAGCGAGTACACGGTGAAGGGTGTACGCCTCGCGCAGGGCGCTAACTTCTACATTGCAGATTATAAAAACGGCAACGTTGCAAGCGACGGCTACGTAAAGCCGAGCGGAAGCAGCGTGGCGACTTACGTAACGCCCGACAAGCAGATTAGCGGCATTGCGTTCGGCGTTGCGAGTGAGGACTACGGCAACTATACCGTTACCACGTATAACAAAGACTACAACGACTTCACTTGGGATATGTACGTGCATCGCGAAAAGGTCTCCGTAAGGCTTTCGACGACCAACACTGCGCTTCGCAATCCCGACGGTACGGCAAACCCCGAATTCACGCCCGACGCCGAGGATAAAGCCGTTTACATCATGGGCGAGTTCAATAGGTACAGCCCGAGTAACGTGTGGTCGAACGAAAGCATGATGATTACCACCGCGCACATCGGCACCAAGTATTACTTCACGGGCGTGCAGATCAATAAGTACGACCAGTTCAAGATTTATGTTGCCGGCGCACAAAAAGGCAAAGGCACATGGTACGGTATCGATACCGACAAGGCGTTTAAGCTGGGCGAGAACACGCTGTCAAGCGCACAAGAAGCGTTCAACATAGTGTTCACGGTCGGCGCGAGCGGACTGTACGATCTTGTGTTCGACACCAACGGCAACAAACTCACGGTAGCGGCGCACAAGACGCTCGCCGTCACAATAAACAAAACGGTGTACGTCGGCGACACGCTCACAAAGGACGACATTACCGTAAAGAGCAACGATAAGACCGTAACAGATTATACGCTTTATGCGGAAGAAGCACAGCTCGGCGACGACAACACGCTTACCGTAGTGTATAGCGGCACGGTATTTAAGACCACGTACACGGCATACGACGTTGAAGCGACGGGCCTCGAAGTCGTTTTGAAAGTGACCGAATACACGCTCGGCGACACGTTCTCATTAGACGGCGCGGAAGTGCGGCTTGTCAAAAACAACAACACCTTTGAGCCTGTTACCGACATGAGCAAGCTCACCGTTTCCCAAATCGTGTTGAAGAATGTCGGCGAACAAATCGAAATAACGATAACGCACGAGGACACCGGTCTTACCGCAACGGTCAAGATCAACGTTTCTCCCGCTACCGTCACGTTTATAAGCGCAGGCGGCAGTGACGTCGAGCCTGTATCCATCACAGAGTACGGTCAGAAGATCGATGCACCCGTGTCCGAGATGAAAGGATACGAACTGCTCGGCTGGTTTGCAGCCGATTCCGAAACCGCGTTTGACTTTGCAACAACCGGCTTTACGGGCAGCATGACGCTAACTGCAAAGTGGAGGGCAAAAGACTACACCGTTACTTACGACGCAAACGGCGGAACTGTCGACACCCCGAAGCAAAATTACACGATAGAAACGGAAGATCTTACGCTTGCCACTCCCACGCGCGACCACCGCATGTTTGACGGCTGGTTCACGGACAGGGACGGCGGCATCAAAGTAGAGCCTGCAATGCTTATCGAAAATCCGCAGGACATCACGCTGTACGCGCACTGGTCGTTTGACAGCCACACCGTCGAGTTCGATATCGACGGCGGCGAGGGTAAGACTCCCGAAGGAAGAACGGTCACCCACGGCGAAGAGACGGTTATGCCCGACGCGCCTACCAAGACAGGTTATAGCTTCGGCGGTTGGTATAACGGTACCGTCACGAAACAGGCAGGCGAAAGCTACACCGTCGAGGACGACACGGTGTTTACAGCTATTTGGACTGCGGAAGAGTACGCAGTCACGTTCGTGTTTATCACGAGCGACAAGTATACGGCGAGCTTTGCGGACGGCTACACGGCACCCACTTCGTATACTTACGGCGAAGGGCTTACGCTCCCGACTGCCGAATTCATAAAGGTAGTTGGCGCAGGGTACGAATTCAAGGGCTGGGCGATTGACAAAAATCCGACGGCTAACAGCACGCTTTACGACGAGATCGGCATAACCGAAACAGGCGAAAAAACCTTCTACGCGTTCATTTCCGACAAAGCGTCGGTTGACTTTACATTCGATTACAACTACGACGGCGCAGATCCCAGAACCAAGACCGTACAGGTCGTTATCGGAAGAGCTGTCACAGAGCCTGCCAAGCCAACTCGCGAAGGTTATGAGTTTAAGGGCTGGTACAACAACAAGGAAGGCTTGGGCGATAAGTACGTCTTCGGCAGCAGTGTTCTGGAAAAGACCACTGTTTACGCGAAGTGGGAACGCCTGTCTTACACCGTCACGTTCGAAACCAACGGCGGCAGTGCAGTCGATAGCGCAACCGTTTATCACGGCGAAACTGTAAGCAGACCTTCCACGGAACCGACAAAGAAGGGTTACACGTTCGCAGGCTGGTACAAGAACAGTGACTGCACGGAGCTTTGGAATTTCGAAGAGGACACCGTCAAAGCCGCAACGACCATTTACGCAAAGTGGACGGCAAACGACGTAACGGTCACGTTTAACGCCGACGGCGGCACGCCCGAACCGGCATCTCGCACTTATAAGTTTGACAGCGCTTTGCCCGAGCTTCCCGTCGTTTCCAAGGCCGGCTACGAATTCATCGGCTGGTTTGACGGCGGCAAAAAATGGCAAGAGGGCGATACGCTCAACGTTACCGAGCTCAATCTCACCGCGCAGTGGGAGGCGATTTCCTACACAATCGAATATGTTGTCAACGTATCGGTTAACGGCACGGCCGTTAAGGCAAATGCGGTGGACGCAAGATACACCGTGTTCACGGTGGAGAAAATCGGCTTTGCACTTCCCGAAAGTCTCGAAGGCATCAACCCGAGCCATTATCTGTTTGTCGGCTGGGTAGACGCGCAGGGTAAACCCGTAACGTCGATATCTCTCGATATGTTCGAAGATGGCAGAAAGATTACTCTGACCGCCACATACGAGCTCAGAAAGTATACTGTGACGTTTGACGCCAATGGCGGCAAGCTCGCGGCAGGCACGTCCGAAACCGTTCAAGTCACTTACGGCGAGACGGTAAAAGAACCTGCCAAGCCGACTCGCACGGGCTGGACGTTTGCCGGATGGTATCTTGGCAACAGCGCATACGACTTTAAGCAAGCCGTCAAATCCGACATTAAGCTCGTCGCGCAGTGGAACGGCTCTGTCGGCACATTCCTCTACTACACGACCGACGGCACGAATTGGATTAACGGCCAGCAAGCCAAGAAAGATCCGAATGCCGATAACCAATATAAGATCGACAACGTAACCATATACAACAACATGCAGTTCTTGGTAGTTACCAGAAAATCGGACGGCACTTCCGTTTATCTGAAAGCCGCCGGTGATTTGGAGGTAGGCGAAGTCGAAAACGCCATGACGGTGACGTCGTCGTCTCCCGACAACAACTTCAAGATCACTAACTTAAAGGCAAACTATGTTGGCGCAACTTGGACGATATACATTTACAATCTGCAAGGCGGCGCTACGGTGGGCTCCGACGGTTCGCTTAATTACTCCGGCTCCGACGCCTATGCGAAAGGAATAAGCATACGCACGTCGGCGGCTACGGTAGAGGTACGCGACCCGTCTACCAGAGAAAACACCAACGCGAGTAGCGTTAAGGTCTACGAGGAGTCGAGTGTGAAGTCGAGCGTCGCAATCTATTTGCCGGGTAGCTTCACAAACAACTTCAAGTTCAGCGACGAGTGGTCGAGCAGCAGCACGCTTTTGACGGTTCTTAAATCGGGCAACGTTTACACCTTCCGCCATGTGTATCTTAAAAAGGGCGATCTGTTCAAGGTGTATTTGCCGAGCGGCGCAACAAACCAGAAGTGGTACGGCGGCAACTTCACGGCTGTCAACACTCCGTTTACGCTTTCGTATTCGTCGCAAGCCAATATCTATCTCGGCTCGATTGCGGATGACTACTACGATATCGTTTTCAATACCAGCACCAAACAGCTCACAATCAAGACCTACGTAGCTCCGGTGATTACCGAGATCAAAGTCACCGTAAGCAAGACCGAGTATAAGGTGGGCGAGCCGTTTGACGCGAGTACCGTCAAGGTGGAAATACTCGACAGCGACGGTAAGAATCACAACACCGAGTACACAATCTCCACGAAACCCAATACCAATGTCAAGGGTGACAACGTTGAAGGTGTGATCGAGTACACCGGCAATCTCGGCGGAGAACGGTACAAGACATTCACAATAAACGTCAAGCAGATAGTCGTTAGCTTCGTTACGGGCGACGGCGCTACTTCGGTAGACGATTTGAATCCACTTTATATGACGACGTTCACATTGCCCGAAGCGCCGAGCAAGACAGGATACGAATTCAAGGGTTGGAGTAGCGGCGCAACAATCTATGCGGCAGGCGCGCAATACGAGGGCGGTGTTGCGGACGATATGACCTTTACTGCCGTGTGGGAGATAAAGAAGTACACCGTTACGTTTATGGCAAGCGGCGAGCAGTATGGCGAGATCGTAACGGTCGAGCACGGACAGACGCTCGCCGATAAAAAGCCTGCCGATCCTAAAAAGACGGGCTACACATTTAGGCATTGGTCGGCTAACGGTGAGGGCGGCTCGGCATACAACTTCGAAGCCAAGGTCACAGGCAATCTCACGCTTACCGCCGTGTTTGAAATCAACGTTTACGAAGTCGAGTTTATCGTGGACGGCAAACAATACAAGCTCGTCAACGTCGAACACAACGAAAAGATCGGCGACAAGAAACCCGCAGATCCGTCGAAGAAAGGATACGAATTCAAACATTGGTCGGCTGATGGCGAGAGCGGCTCGGCATACGACTTCGACACCGCCGTTACCGACGATGTTACGCTTACCGCCGTGTTCGAAATCGTCAAGTATTCGATAGATTATGTCTATGAAGATTGCGGCATAGAAGGTGTGACCGAAAAGGCGACGTTCACTCCCGAATACATCGAGTATACCGTGGAAAGCAATATCACGCTCGGAGAACCGACTCCGCCTGCCGGCGTTACATTCGTCGCATGGCATGTGGGAAGCAAAACAGGCCCGCAGATTTCCGCTTTGCCGAGCGAGTACGCGCAAAACTTGGTGCTTTACGCGGAGTACACCAAAAATCCGACGGTCGAGTTCGTGTTCGATTACAACTATCCCGACAAAGCGCAAACCGCGCAACCGGCAGATGTAGTGAATAAGATTGTCTCCGGTTTGACCGTGGAACCGCCTGCCAAACCTACGCTCGAAGGATACGAGTTTAAAGGTTGGTTTGCAGAAGGCGCTTCGACCGAGTACGACTTTACTCAGCCGGTCAACGAGCGCACGGTCGTTTATGCGAAATGGGAGATCTTGACTTACACTGTCACCTTCGATATCAACGGAGGCAAAGGTGAAGATCCCGAATCGCAGGAAGTGGAATATTTGGAAAAAGTGCAGGCTGTTGCCGATCCCGAAAGAGACGGCTACACGTTCGGCGGTTGGAAATTCGGCAGCAAGACGTGGAGCTTCGAGGACGACGTGGTAACGAGCAACATTTCTCTCATCGCGGATTGGACGCCGATAAAATACACGATAACGTATGTACTCGGCGACGGCGGCGTAAACGGAGAAGGCAACCCCGAGTTCTACTACGTCACGAGCGAAACCATCTCGCTTAAACCCGCAACTCGCAAACACTATGAGTTCACGGGCTGGCATGACGGCAATGGAATTGTTACGGGAATAAGTCAAGGCTCTTTCGGCAACATAACGCTTACGGCACAGTGGAGAGCGATAGAGTACACCGTCGAGTATAACGTGTCCGGCACGGTTGGCGGAGCGACAATAACCGCCGATTCGGTAGACAGCGCGCCGTTCTCGGCTGAGCAAGACGTAGTTCTTCCGACGACTCTCACCGGCGTTACCAAGGGCTACAAGTTTGTCGGCTGGACATTCGGCGGCAAGGATGTGACCGAGGTCACGCTTTCGATGTTCGAAGACGCAAGAAGCATAACGCTCACCGCCAAGTACGAGATTATAGTCTACTCCATAACCTACAACTTGGATAGCGGCACGAACGGTGCCAACCCTACTACTTACAAAGTCACGGACGGCACGGTAGAGCTCAAAGACGCAAGCAAGGCCGGCTACGACTTCAAGGGCTGGTACACCGCGGCCTCGAACGGCGACAGAGTGACCGAGCTTACGATAGACTTCTTCGTAGCATACGACAGCAGCAAAGCCATTCCTCTATACGCCATATTCGAAAAGGTTGTGAAGGTGGACGGCATTTACGACGGCGATACGCTTGTCAAGGCGTTTGTCGTAAGCGACGAGGGCAAGGAGTTTGCGGCCAAGTTCATCAAGGTTGAAAGCGCATCCTCTGCAAACCCGTTCAAGTTCAAGATTTACGTCAACAACGCGGTCGTGACTACGAACACCAATCTCAAAGACGGCTCGGACAGCAACGTCACCGTTTCCAACAGCGAGTTCGCGATTAAGAAGTCGGGTATTTACACGATGTATTACAGATACAAAGTGGGTTCCGACGGCAACGCAACCGGTGTTTACTTCACGCGTCACGGCGAAGCGTCCGACTTCGTAGAGCCCGGCATTGTGGACGGCGACGGTATTTATGTCGGCGGCAAATTCACTGCTCCGTTCGTGTTCAATGACAATAATATGAACCAAGTAATGGCGCAAGGCGTAACCGTTACCGCTTCCGACAACAACTCCACAATAGAAGTGACGTTCAAGTATGCAGGTAAAGATATATCCTTGACTTATCTCGACGTTGATTCGAAAGTCACGAATGCCGGCACAGACAACAACGTCAAGCTGTACAGCGGCAAATACAACTTCTACTACAACTACGCCAAAAACGGTGAGGTTACGTCAACCGACCATCAGCATGCCGCTAATCGCATGTGGATTGACGGCGAGCAGACGGGCGGACCTAAACTTGTTATTCCCGAAGGCGCAGTCAAGGTCTCGAAGGAGAGCAGCTTCTATCTCGTCGGCAAGTTCGGTGACAGCAGCGTAACCTACGAATACGGTTTCGAGATGTCGCCCAACGGTTCCAGCACTACCGAGTTTATGTACACTAAAAATCTTGTCGCCGGTGACATGTTTGCCGTTTACCGTAAGGATTGGAATTTCTGGTGTACGACTATCGAAAACTCCGATTATATGAATACATATCTCGAATCGGAAAAGATAGACGGAAAAACGTATATGAAGGTGAAGTCTAACGGCGCCGGATCCTATACGTTCTACTTCAAGAACGAGTATAACAACGACAGAATCTATATCGCCTTTACGGCTACCGGCAGTACTGAAAAGGAGATCGTACTCGAACCCAACTCCGCGATATTCAAGTTCAATGACGGTATGTTTGTTCTTCAACTCGGATATATGCCCACTTGGGCAGACAACAATTCGGCATTTGCCTACGACGGCGGCGTTTGGGCAAACAGATATTTGCTAAACGGCTCGACATATATAATCAATAAAAACAAGAGCGCGGTTTCTTTCATGGTAGGCTTTACGCAAGGAGGAGGAGGTAAGAATACGGATAGTATTTCTTGCAGCAAATTTACCAATGACAAGGTTAACAAAGTTACAAATATATATGGTAAAAGCGATGATTTCAGTTGGAAGAATAACATGTGGGAATACACTTTGACGACCGCGGCAATCACCTACAAATAATGACGCACTCATGAAAAACATTAAAAGCAACTCCGTCACGGGGTTGCTTTTTTTTGCAAGCCATGATATAATATATTTGTGGAGATGTGGCGTTGCCGCATAGATACAAACTTCGGAGCGAGAATGGTAGATTTCGAGAGCGTACTGAATAAACACCGCTTTAAGTATAAAAAAGCGTTCGGGCAGAATTTCATTTTCGATGAAGGTATTCTGGACGAAATCGCCGAGGCCGGCGGTGCGGACGGCGAGTGCGTCGTTGAGATAGGCGCGGGCGCGGGCTCGCTGTCGCGTGCCATCGCAAAGCGGGCAAAGCGGCTTTGCGCGTTCGAGATAGACGAAACGCTCTTTCCGATTCTCGACGAAACGCTTGCGGGATTTGACAACATTCAGCTTTTCAGCAACAACGTATTGGAGCTCGGAATCGAAACGGTCGATATGCTCATCGGCGAGCCGTACATAGTCATTGCAAATCTTCCGTATTATATAACTACGCCGCTTATTTTTCTGTTCCTCAAATCATCCATGTGCAAGTCCGTAACTTGTCTTGTTCAAAAAGAGGTGGCGGACCGCATTTGTGCGGATGACGGCGGAGATTTCGGCGCGCTGTCTGCTAGCGTTCAGGCGGTTGCACGGCCGACGAAAATACGCGACATCAAGTCGTGGGACTTTACGCCCATGCCCGAGGTGGACAGCACGCTCATTCGGCTCGACCGCATAGACGGTGCGGAGCTTTCGGACGGGCTTGAAACGTTTATCAAGCAGTGCTTTATTCAAAAACGAAAAACGCTTGTGAACAACCTGACCTCCGTCGGCATAAATAAGCAAGAACTTACTGCGGCGCTCGATAAACTCGGGCTTGCCGCAAACGTACGAGCGGAACAGCTCGGCGCGCAAGGGCTTATGCGGCTGTATAAAGAGCTATACGGCGAAAAAGAATAAAAGACGCGCAAAGCGCTTGCAAATAATTATGTAATTTTTTGGGGCATTAAGCCCAAAGGAGCAAATATGCAAACTTACGGGATCGAAAAGTACGGGATTTTAAATCCCAAGAAAGTTGACCGCAATCTCAGCCCTGCGGTCCTTACCGAGGAAGCGCTCAAAACCGAGCCGTCGCGCCTCATGGATACGGGCGCGCTTCTCGTCGAGACGGGTGCGTACACCGGTCGTTCGCCTAAGGACAGATTTATCGTCGACGAGGCCGGCGTGTCCGAAAAAATAGGCTGGGGCAACGAGAACAAAAAATTTCCGCTCGACAAGTTCGAGCTTATCTATAAAAAGGTAGGCGAGTATCTTTCGGGCAAGAACGTGTACTTATTCGACGGCTTTGCCGGCGCAGACGAAAAGTACCGCGTTTCGGTGCGCGTCATAAACGAATACGCGTCCGAAAACCTGTTCATGAACAACATGCTCATTCGCCCTACCG
Organism: Clostridiales bacterium; assembly: GCA_022508445.1. GTDB lineage: Bacteria > Bacillota > Clostridia > Christensenellales > Pumilibacteraceae > Anaerocaecibacter. The sequence goes on from JAFLVG010000009.1 coordinate 23,897, forward strand.
AGGCCGAGCTTAAAAGCTTCAAAGAGGACTATACGCTCATTGCAGCGCCCGGATTGAAGCTCGATCCCAAAGAGTGCGGCACGAACAGCGAGGCGGCGATACTCCTTTGCCTTAACCGCAAGCTCATTCTTGTCGTCGGCTCCAAGTATGCCGGCGAAATGAAAAAATCGGTGTTCAGCCTTATGAACTACCTTCTTCCGCAAAAGGGCGTACTCGGCATGCACTGCTCGGCAAACATGGCGCTCGACGGCAGCGGCGACACCGCATTGTTCTTCGGACTTTCGGGTACGGGCAAGACGACGCTTTCCGCCGATCCCAAGCGCGGACTCATCGGCGATGACGAACACGGCTGGTCGGACGACGGCATTTTCAACATCGAAGGCGGCTGTTACGCGAAGTGCATAGACCTCAGCAAGGAGCATGAGCCCGAGATCTACGGCGCTATTAAGTTCGGCGCGCTCGTGGAAAACGTGGTTATCGACAACGAAACGCGCAAGCCCGACTATAAAGACCGTTCGCTCACCGAGAACACTCGCGTGTCGTACCCGATTGACTTCATACCCAATAAAGTTGTGCCGTCTGTCGGCAAGCACCCCAAGACGGTTATATTCCTCACGGCGGACGCATTCGGCGTGCTTCCTCCCGTCGCAAAACTCACAAAAGAGCAAGCGATGTTCTATTTCGTTTCGGGTTACACGTCCAAGGTCGCAGGAACGGAGCGAGGCATTACCGATCCCGTCAGCACGTTCTCGACGTGCTTCGGCGCACCGTTCATGCCTTTACCGTCCGCGGTTTACGCAAATCTTTTGGGCGAGAAAATCGAAAAACACGGCTCGTCCGTTTACCTCATCAATACGGGCTGGACGGGCGGCGCTTACGGCGTTGGAAAACGCATGAGCTTGCCTGCGACTCGCGCGATAGTTACCGCCGCGCTTGACGGCACGCTCGCCGACGTGGAATACGAAACCGAGCCGTTCTTCGGGCTTGCTATACCCAAGACCTGCCCCAATGTGGATAGCAATATTCTCAATCCCAAAAACGTTTGGAAGGATAAAGCGGAATACGACCGCCTTGCGAAAAAGCTCGCTCACGATTTTGCCGAGAACATCAAAAAATACAATCTCGACGCCTCTATCGTAAACGCAGGGCCCAAGGCGTAATAGATTATAAGTAAATACCGTTAAAAGGATTCGGTGATTCGAGGAACAAATTTGCTTGCTTGCAATGGCAAATTTGTGACGACGACAAATTTGGTGTAATACCACGCTGCTTGCAGCGGAACTTGCGTGCATGCACGCGAGGAAGAAGCTTGCTTCTTGGTATAATACCTAATTTATTGCCGAGTCCTTTTTTGTTCGTTAAATTTTGCAAATCGATTGTATTTTGCGGATATCTATGATATACTTATAGTATATAAATTACATACAGGAGATGAGTTATTTTGGAACGTAAAGCCGGTGTGCTCATGCACATTTCGTCGCTACCCAACGAGCGCGGAATAGGTTCGATGGGAAAGGCGGCGTATGAGTTTGTAGATTTCATGGCGGAAGCAGGACTGTCGCTCTGGCAGGTTCTTCCGCTTTGCCCCACGTCTTACGGTGATTCGCCGTACCAATCGCCGAGCGCGGTGGCAGGCAATCCGTATTTTATCGATATCGACACGCTTATCGAAGAGAAGCTTTTGAAGCCGACCGAAGCCAAGCAGTACAAACTCGCGGCCGTCGATTATGCGGCAGTGTATTTCGAGAGGTTCGACACGCTTCGCAAGGCGTATAAGCGGTTTATAAAGAATCCGCCCGAGGACTACGAAACTTTCAAGGCCGAAAACGCGTTCTGGCTGGACGACTACGCGCTTTTTATGGCGCTCAAAGAAGCGCACGATATGCAAGCTTGGTATACTTGGGAGGACGAGTTCAAGTACCGCACTGCGGACATGTCGAAGTACGTGGAAGCAGGCGAGTTCCATAAATTTTTGCAGTATGAGTTTTTCCGTCAGTGGCTTGCGCTCAAATCGTATGCTAACAGCAAGGGTGTAAAGATAGTGGGCGATATGCCCATATATGTGGCACACGACTCCGTAGAGGTGTGGGGCAATCCCAAGCAGTTCCTGCTCAACGAGGACCTTTCCAAAAAGGTGGTTGCGGGAGTTCCGCCCGATTACTTCTCCGCAGACGGTCAGCTTTGGGGCAATCCCATTTACGATTGGAATTACATGCGCGACACAAATTACGATTGGTGGGTTATGCGCATGAGCATGGCGCTCAAACTGTACGATATCGTCCGCATAGATCACTTCCGCGCTTTTGCAGACTACTACGTCATTCCGGCCGATCGCACCGACGCGCGCGTGGGCGAGTGGAGAACCGGTCCGGGCATGGCGCTATTCAATGTCATCAACGAAAAGCTCAATCATCCGGCGATAATTGCGGAAGACCTCGGCGAGCTTCACGACTGCGTACGCGAGCTTGTAAAAGAGACGGGCTTCCCCGGCATGAAGATAATGCAGTTCTCGTTTGACGGCAATCCCAATAACGATTTCTATTATACAAATTACAACCGGAATTGCGTGGCGTATCCCGGAACGCACGACAACGACACTACGCGCGGCTGGTTTGAAGCGCTCGACGATTACAACAAGTCGCTCGTCAGAAGAACGCTCGGTTACGACGGCGACGCGATTGCCGCGGAGATAATCAAGCGCTTGTTATCGTCAAAGGCCGACACCGTAATAATCCCCATGCAGGACTTTTTGAATTTGCCCACAAGTGCGCGCATGAATATTCCGTCTACGCTCGGCGGCAATTGGGCGTGGCGTTCGAGTGCAAAATGGGTGAGAAAGGCAAAGAGCATCAGAAGACTTCTCGAAAAGTACGACAGACTCTGATAAGATATTTATAAGCAATAGAAAAGCGGCTGCATGTACAGTCGCTTTTTGTATGCTGTAAATTCTTGAATAAGATTTTACGATTACAGATCTTCTTCCTCTTCGTCATCCTCTTCGAAATCGTTGGGATCTACGTCGAAGTCGAAGTCGTCGGGTTCGTCGGACACCGTTTCGACGTCGTCGAAGTCTTCCTCCTCTTCTTCCTCTTCCTCTTCTTCGATCAACATCTCTTGCATGCCGTCGGGCAGCTCTTCTTCCTCGTCATCGGCAAACGGGTCCCAGCTGTTGTTTTCGTCATCGTCGTTTTCGGAGATTTCGAGAGATTCCTTTTCTTTCTCCTCGCGCTCTTTTTTGCACTCGAAGCAAATGTCCTCGTCCTCGCCGAGAAGATTGATATGGCAAATCGGGCAAATGCGATCTCCTTGCTCTTCTTCCTCTTCGGGGAGCAGAATGGACGGATCGCCTATACCCATTTCGGCTTTGCAAACGGCGCAAAGCTTGTCGCGCTTGTCTATATAGTTGATTTCACAGCGCGGACAAAGAATGTAAACGGGGCGTTCGTCTTTTTTTGTCTTTTCGGATTTTTTCATTGTGTTTTCTCCGTATCGGTGATATATCGGTAGATATCGATAAGTCGCCCATATTATATGCGTTTTGACACGTTTTGTAAACTGTTTAGAGGTGCATTTTCGAATTTTTAGAAGAGATTTTGTAAAAATTTAAATTTTTGTTATGCCGTCACGGCAAATTGTCCATAATTACGGGCGGAGGAGCTTATGCGACAGCGTGCCACAAGTGTTGACGAAGTAAAGCAAAAGATTGCCCAATTGAAGGGCAAAAACCTTTCGGTGGCGGTTAACCGCGGCAGGAAAAAGGTGACAAAGCTCAGCGGAGTTATTGTAGAGCTGTTTCCGTCGGTGTTCACGTTCCGAGCGGCGGCAGGCGACATAGTGTCGTTCTCGTATTCGGACGTCATATGCGGCGACATCGTATTCAGAGAAGCAACGGGAAAACGCTGACAAAAGTTCCCGTCATCAATATTATATGCGTACGGTGTTCGGGCGTTCTTGCGCTTTAACACCAAGTCGTGCGAAATTATGATTCGACCGATTTCGCACGCGTTTTTATTTCAAGGATAAAACCCGTGGCATAATTTTAAAACTTAACGAATATCATGTAGCGATAACATTTTATTCAAGGAGTAAATTATGCCCGAAAACATTCAAATCAAAAGCGACGAAATTACGTTTGCGGCACGCGGTCAAGCCGTAGTCGAGGCGCGGCAGCCGCTCGAAGCGGAGAGCAAAGTGCTTTCCGTTTCGGCGCTTGCGACAGCCGTTCCGAGCGAGATATTTGCGGGCGAGGTGCGGTACATGGGCAAGGTGCGGTTTGATTGTATCGTCCTTACCGACGGAAAGGTCGAATGCATGCAGACCGTTGCCGAGTTTTCGGATAAGATATCGTCGCCGCTTATTTCGGCAGGAACTTTTGTGACGCTCGTTCCCGAAGTAATAAACGTCGAATCGAGCGTCGAAAACGGAACGCTTAAAACTGTTGCGGTCGTGGATACGATCGCGGTGCTTGCCCGTTCCAACGAGTATCAGTGTCTCGTTCAGACAGACGACTGCGTTTATGCCGAAAAGCGAGTCGTCGATTATTGCACGGTGAGCGCCGAGCAGTCGGAGACCGTGTACGTCACCGATAGCACGAGCGCGACCAAGATTTCCGAAATACTTTGCGTTACAAGCCGCTCGGTAGTCACGGGTGCGCAAGCGTCCGACGGAGAAGTCAAGGTGTCCGGCGCAGTTTATTCTAACGTAATCGTACGCACCGACGACGATACGGTTTCGACATGTAAGATTGTAACGCCGTTTGTTAAGAGTATTTCCGCAATGGGCGCAAGCGACGGAAATACCGCAATTGCCATCGCGGAAGTAGACGACGCTACGGCAACTCTCGGTGCGGAAAACAATACTATCGAGCTTGCAATCACAATGCGCGTAAATGTGACGGCGATTGAATGCAAACACGCAGACGCGGTCGTAGACGTATTCTGCGCCGACAACGAGATTGAGCCGAAGACCGTTGAGGCAAATTGCGTCGCCGTAGATCCGCTCGTGACCGTCATAGACACTGTCGACGGACAGATACCGATTGCCGCAGATCGTCTTGCCGCGGACAACGTATTGTGCGTCAACGGCTCGTTCTGCACGCTTTCAGAGTCCAAGGTGGAGGAGGGGCGCGTTATCGTCGAAGGCTTGGTAGGCGGAGATATCGTTTACTATAACGCCGAAAAGAACGATGTGGATACGCTGTCGTTCAGACTCCCGTTCAGCATGCCGCTCACAATACACACCGACGCCGCAAACATATGGGCAACCGCAACCGTGACTGACGTTACTGTGCGCGTCCGCCGCGAATCGGTGTTCGACATCAAAGCCGAAGTAGCGTTCACATTGCTACCGTCCACTCCGTCCGTTTGTTCGTTCGTAGAGAGCGTGAGCATGGGCGCCGAGATACCTCGTCCCGACGCGTCGGTCATTGTTCACATCGCAAAGGCGGGAGAAACGCTGTGGCAAGCCGCAAAGGCGCTTTGCTGTTCGCCCGAGCGCGTCAAGCAGCAAAACGACGCACCTGCGCCGTATGCAGGCGGCGAGAGGCTCATCAACTTTTGCAGTAAGAGCAAGTAAAATACAGTATAATAAAGACTATTCGAACGGACGGCATTTAAACAGGTGTCGTCCGTTTTTACGCGTGTGCTTTCCCAAGGCGGTCGCGACAACAGTCGCGGTGATTCGCCCTTTTGTTACATAAACGCCACCGCTCGGTGCTGTAATATTGTATACATGAGCAAAAAGAACAAATCTGCGCTGTGGCTGTTTGCGGCGGCGCTTATAGTAGTCTGTTGCGGCGGCAAGGTTTACGGTGTTATGCCGTTCGGCACGGCTATGTTTTGTGCGCTTTCCAATCATTTCTTCATAGGGTTTATCGCGCCCGTCTATCTTTTGTGCTGCTTTCTGTTCACGTTCGAGGTTTGGCGGCTGTACACTTGCGGGGCTGTGATATTTCTCATGGCGGTGCGGTGGTTTTTGGGGCTTAAAATTCCGCGCTTTGATAAATACGTTGCGAAAACGCTCTTCTCGATTGGCGCGCTTGTAATCGAAACCGTGCTGTTCGGATTATTCATGCCGATAGTTGACGCCGTTATAACAGGATTTATTGCAGTGGTTTTCTATTACTTTGCGTCGCATGCGGCGGCGTGTGTGGAGAAAAGCTTTGCCTGCCGTTTGAGCGTGATAGACGGTGCGTCGATGTGCGTAACGCTCATCGTGTTGGGAATTGCGTGCGGCAGAGCGCAGGTCTATGGATTTATCGTAGGGCTTGCACCTGCCATGTTCGTTTTGCTCATGCTCGGTGCGGTCGGAGTAAAAGAAACTTCGCTCGGCGGAGCGGCGATTGCGTTCGGGCTTGGACTGAACGGAAATATCGCGCTCATTCCTTCGCTGATAGCCTGTGTGTTTGCAATAGCCGCGTTCGGCAAGCTCGCGCGCCCAATATACTTGGTGGCGGCGCTCGGACTTTTCGCCGCGACGGCAACGCTGTTTTTCGTGGAAGCGGTTGCGGTGGGTAAAAGCACGCTCATGCTCGCCTCGGGCGGCGTTCTTTACTGTTTGCTTCCAAAACGCGCAGTGCGTGCAGTCAAAGCGTACTTTGATTTCGACGGCACGGCACGGCTCGCAGTCAGGCATTATATTAACCGCACAAAGGCGGATGCCGGGAACCGCATGCTCGCCGTGGCGACGGTATTCGACGAAACGGCGAGGTTGATGAACGCATTTGCATCTTCGTCGCCCGACTATGCCGCAATAGGCGCGGCGCTGTCGGACAGCGTTTGCCCGTACTGCCCAAACCGCGCAAGCTGCGACAGTGAAGTGTCCTCTGCCGCGTTCACGGCGCTTGCCGAGCGTGCACACGCAGGCAAAGCGATAATATCCGATTTTCCCGAGTTTTTCACGTCGTCTTGTGCGCGAACTGTGGACGTAATAGCGCATGCCAACGAGATAACAGATTCGGCGAGAGAAATGGCGAAGGAGCGTGAGTGCGAAAACAAGGCAAAGACAATCGTCACAGAGAGGCTTGTCGCTATAAAGGACGTTTTGGAGGAGCTGGGCAGAAGCCAAGCTCTGCCTGTCGGATTCGACGGCACGGCGGAGGAGCGCATAGTTAATGAGCTTGGGCTTGTCGGCGTGGAGTGCGCCGAGGCGTTTTGCTCGCAAGGCGGTGTGACTGCAATCGTGAGAACGCAGTCTGCGTCGGGCGAAAAAATCCGCCGCGCAGTGAGCGCCTGCCTTAAACGCGAGTACGAATTAAAGTCGCTCGAAAGAACGCAAGCGGCAGGGTGGAGCGTTGCTTCGCTCAAAAAACGTCCGGCTTACGAGGCGGTTTATGCGCGTGCGGGACTCGGCAAAAACGGCGTAACAGGCGATAGCTACACATTCGAGCGCATAGGCGATAAGTTTTTGGCGGCGCTTCTCGACGGCATGGGCGCCGGCATGCGCGCAGGCGAGAGCAGCGGCGCGGCGACAGAACTTATTAGCTGTTTTTATCGCGCAGGGTTCGATTCGCAGTCAGTCATTGCCGGAGTAAACAGATTTTTGAAGCTTCCGGCTACCGAGAATTATTCTGCCGCGGACGTTGTGGTTTGCGACCTCGATACCGCCGCTGTCGACATTATAAAAATCGGCTCGCCGCCGTGCTTTATAAAGACCACCGACACCGTGCTTAAAATCGAGAGCAATTCTCTGCCGATAGGCGTACTCGACGAAATGCGCCCGTTCGTTACGACAAAGCGGTTATACCCCGGGCAAATGCTCATCATGGTTACCGACGGCGTGAGCGATTGTTTTTCGGGCGACGAGCTTCCCGAATACATAAACGGACTGTCCGTTTTCAATCCCGAAAAGGCCGTAAACGCCATACTCACCCGAGCGCTCGCGCTGTCGGGCGGCGCGCCGCGCGACGATATGACGGCTATTGCGTTCAGACTGTTCGATGCGCCCAAAAGAAAAAAGAAGAGCGCAGTATAAGACGAAATATAAGGACTGTTATATTCGGTTGACTTTTTGTGCGAAATGTAATAAACTTTATCATATATCGGGCTTTTACAATCGAGGCTTTTTCCGAATATGAATAAAGATAAAATTCGAAATGTAGCAATAATCGCGCACGTCGATCACGGCAAGACGTCGCTTGTCAACGAGCTTTTGAAGCAAGGCAATGTTTTCCGTGACAATCAGGCGGTTGCCGACAGGGTTATGGACAGCAACGCGCTCGAACGCGAGCGCGGCATAACCATATTGAGTAAAAACGCATCGTGCATGTACGACGGATTTAAGATAAACATAGTAGACACGCCCGGGCATGCCGATTTCGGCGGCGAGGTGGAGCGCGTTCTCAAAATGGTGGACGGCGCACTTCTCGTCGTTGACGCGTTCGAAGGGCCCATGCCGCAGACACGGTTTGTTTTGGAGCGCGCGCTTGCGCTCGGGCTTAAAATAATCGTAGTAGTCAATAAAATAGACAGATCGGACGCGCGGCTGAAAGAAGTCGTTGATGAGACATTGGAGCTGTTCCTCGACCTCGACGCGAGCGAAGAACAGCTTAACAGCCCGTTCGTTTTTGCGTCCGCGCGCAACGGCGTTTCGTCGCGCATAATTTCGGACAGCGGCAGAAATATGCAACCGCTTTTTCAAACGATTATAGAGCATATTCCTGCGCCGTCGGGCGATGAGAACGAGCCGTTCAAAATGCTAGTTTCCTCGGCGGAGCATAACGATTACGTGGGCAAACTCGCGGTCGGCAAAATCGGGAGCGGCGTCGTATCCGTCGGCGATCAAGTTTTGCTTACCAACTATCACGACAGCGAGAAATCCGTAAAGAGCAAGGTTGTAAGCCTTTTTACTTACGACGGACTGAAACGCATTCCGGCAGAGAGCGCGTCGGTTGGCGACATTGTTTGCATTTCCGGTATAGACGGCGTCATGATAGGCGACACCGTTTGCACGGAGGCGGACACCGCGCCTATCGAGTTTGTAAAAATCGCCGAGCCGAGCGTGGAAATGACGTTCATGGTAAACGATTCGCCGCTCGCCGGCAAGGAAGGCAAGTACGTCACAAGTCGTCATCTTCGCGACAGGCTGTATAAAGAAGCGGTCAAGGACTTATCGCTACGCGTGTCGGACGGAAGCACTGCGGATAGCTTTGTGGTTTGCGGCAGAGGCGAAATGCACCTTTCGATTCTGATAGAAACAATGCGGCGAGACGGATACGAGTTTTCCGTCAGCATGCCCAAAGTGCTTATAAAGACGATTGACGGCGTAAAGTGCGAGCCGATCGATCGCGTGTTCATCGATGTTCCCGAAACCTGCGTCGGCACTATCATGAGTAAAATGGGAACGAGAAAGGGCGAGCTTGTGGACATGACTCCGCACGGCAGTCGCATTAAAATGAACTTCAAAGTCCCTGCGCGCGGTTTGTTCGGGTATCAGAGCGAGCTCATGACGGACACCAAGGGCGAGGGCATCATGTCGAGCGTGTTCGACGGCTATGAGCCGTATAAGGGCGAAATCAACCGCCGCGAGTTCGGTTCGCTCATCGCGCACGAGGACGGCGAGTCCATAGTTTACGGACTGTTCAACGCGCAAGAGCGCGGCACGCTGTTCATCGGAGCAGGCGTTCCCGTCTACGGCGGCATGGTTGTTGGATTGAATCCGCGCGGCGAAGATATTGTCGTCAACGTGTGCAAGAAAAAGCACCTCACAAATACCAGAAGCAGTGGCAGCGACGACGCGCTTAAACTCATCACGCCCATGCGCATGACGCTCGAAGACTGCATAGAGTTTTTGGCGGACGACGAGATTTTGGAAGTCACGCCCAAGAGCTTGCGCATAAGAAAGCGCCTTTTGGACGCTACCGCACGTATGCGCGAGCGCGCGAGAATATTGGGACTCGGCAAGCACGCGCAAGGCGCGAACGATTAAAAATCAATATAAAAATAAAGGGGAATAAGCCAATCATGGAAAACAAACTCGGGATAATATCGGCAGTAGAGCTTGCCGATGCGGAAGAGCGGCTCGGAAAACTCGGAGTGCGCAATTTGTACGATTCGGGACGCCTGCCGGTCATGTCAGTCGGCACGTTTGATTCGCTCGCAGAAATACATAGGGCAATGCTCGGCGGCATTTACGATTTTGCCGGCGAGCTGCGCACAGTCGACATCTACAAGGGCAACGTGCGGTTCGTGCTGGTGGAAGGACTTCAAAGCGCAGTCAGGTTTGCGGCAGTCATGTCGCAGGACACATACGATGAGATTATAAACAAGTTTGCGCAGATGAACATCGCGCATCCGTTTCGCGAGGGTAACGGCAGAGCGATGCGGCTTTGGTTGGATTTGATGTTCTGGGCAAAGTTCAAAAAGCTCGTGGATTGGAGCAAAATAGATAAAAAGAGCTTTGACGTCGCAATGGGAATGAGCGCGCTGGACAGTCGCGCCGTCGCGCAGATAATAAGGCCGGCGCTTACCGACAAAGTTGATCGCGCGATGTTCTTGCGCGCTATCGACGGCAGTTTTGCGTTGGACGGATATAATAAGTATCGCGCCGAACAGCTATAATCGAAATTTTTACCAAGGAGTTAATTATGACACAAACGGTTCTTGTAATCGATTTCGGCGGGCAATATAATCAGTTGATTGCTCGGCGTGTGCGCGAAGCAAACGTGTACTGCGAGGTTAAGTCGTATAAAACACCGATAGCCGAGATTCGCGCTATTAACCCCAAGGGAATAATATTCACCGGCGGACCGAAGTCGGTGTATTTGGACGATTCGCCGCGTATGGACGGCGAGATCTTCGAGCTCGGCATTCCCATTCTCGGGATTTGCTACGGCGCGCAGTTCCTCGTCTACGGTTTGGGCGGCGAAATAGGCGCTGCGAGCGCGGAGGCCGCGGCGGAGTTTGGCAGAACCGATTGCAAGTTCGACACGAGCTCTCCGCTTTTTAATGGTATCAAAAAGCAGTCGGTCGTTTGGATGAGCCACAACGACTACATAAAGACTCTGCCGAACGGGTTTAAGTCGATTGCACACAGCGCAAAGTGTCCGTACGGCGCAATCGAAAACACAGAAAAGAAGTTCTACGGCACGCAGTTCCATCCCGAGGTCAACCACACAGAGCAGGGCTTCGACATGCTCAAAAATTTCCTCTTCAATGTGTGTGGGTGCAAGGCCGATTGGACGATGCAAAATTACGCCGAGACCGCGACCAAGGAGCTTCGCGAAAAAATCGGGAACGGCAAAGCGCTGCTCGCGCTATCCGGCGGTGTTGATAGCTCTGTCGCGTGTAAGCTACTCGCAAACGCTATCGGGAGCCAGCTCACCTGCATCTTTGTCGATCACGGGCTTATGCGAAAGAACGAGGGCGACGAAGTCGAAGCGGCGTTCCGTGACAGCGGCGTAAATTTCGTACGCGTTAATGCCGGTGAGCGGTTTTTGGAAAAATTAAAGGGCGTTACCGAACCGGAAAGAAAAAGAAAGATAATAGGCGAGGAGTTCATCCGCGTTTTCGAGCAAGAAGCCAAAAAGATAGGAACAGTGGACTACCTCGTTCAAGGCACAATATATCCCGACGTCATAGAGAGCGGACTCGGCGACGCCGCGGTGATTAAGTCGCACCACAACGTCGGCGGTCTTCCCGACTACGTCGATTTCAAAGAGATCGTCGAGCCGTTGCGCTTGCTGTTTAAGGACGAGGTAAGAGCGCTCGGCAGCGCTCTGGGATTAAGCGACACGCTTGTGTGGCGCCAACCCTTCCCGGGACCGGGGCTTGCAATCAGAATCATAGGCGAGATAACGCCCGAAAAGGTGGCGATTTTGCAGGACGCCGACGCGATATTCCGCGAGGAAATCGCAAAAGCAAAACTCGACCGCGCCATCAATCAATACTTTGCCGTACTTACCAATATGCGCTCGGTGGGCGTCATGGGCGACGGCAGAACGTACGACTATACGCTTGCACTCCGCGGCGTGACGACAACCGATTTCATGACCGCCGATTTTTCGCGTATTCCTTACGACGTACTCGAAAAGGTTTCCAATCGTATAGTCAACGAGGTGGGACATATAAACCGCATCGTTTACGACATTACCTCTAAGCCCCCTGCGACTATCGAATGGGAATAATATGCTAATGAATGAAGAGCAGTACAAGTTTCTATGCAAATGGATGGTCGATAACGGAAGGCGCCCACTAAGCCAACTGGAAAAGGAACTCATCAAACAAGCAATCGACAACGCCCAAAGCCCTATTGAAATGGTCGTATCGATTTTAGCATTACTGCCGAGAAATTAGTAAAAGAACAATGGTTATGGATGATAAGACGAAAATCAAGTTTGGCAAATTAGTTATCAACTGCCAGGCGTTTTATCGTGTAGCTACTATGTTATGGGAAGACTATAGTTGTGATGAAACAATCGAGAATGTTGTGACAATTGTTGTCAATTCTGTTTTTGCCTGTGAGCTGGCGCTGAAAGCTATTTTAATGAAGAGTGAAAAAGACTATTGCAGGGTACATAAGTTATACGAGTTATATAGTGAATTAGAACCCGAAGAAAAAGAATGTATACTGCTTGCATTAAAACAGTTTTATCCCTCGCAGACGGAAGAATGGCTTGTTGATAGCATAAAAATAGCGTCTGACATTTATCAGAAAGCAAGATACTTTCAAGATTACACGATAGCTATCGACTTGACATTCTGTAGAAATTTAATGGAGGCTTTATTTTCTGTCAAACAAAAAATATGCGGAATCTACGGCGTAAAAGATATGAGTGGGGAAGTAGAAGTGGATGAACAGAGGTTGGATTCAGAAATCAATAAAACCTTGACGGATATGGTTGCAGAAGCGGAAAAATCAAAAAAAATAGTAGTAGAATATGACATTAAAAATATCAGATAGAACTGTAAGACTCATATGCCCTGTATGCGGAAGCGATAACTTTAATTATTTAAACGGTATCTCTTTTGACGATATGAATGATAGCGACACAGTTCAGTGCGCAATGTGCAAACAGACATTTACAAAAGAGCAAATCCTCGAAGCAAACCAAGATAGCATTGATGCAGAGATAGAGGCAATGCAAGATGAAGCCATCTCCCAAGTTGTAAAAGAGTTAAATAAAGCATTTAAGAAATTTAAGTGAGGCGAATTATGGAACAGTTTTTTATGGATTGGGGCGGACATATTTTATCGGCAATTGCTATAATTTTCACGGCTATTACATTTTTTCTGTCACTGAAAGCAAATAGATTGCAGAACCGTGTTAACGAATTGGATGCCAAAATTAAGAAATACGAACTCGATAAAATTCAAAAAGAAAAAGAGGAAGAAAAAACTTTTGAGTTAGGTGCAACGATAGTCAAAATCGGTAAAAGATTTAGGCTGAGAGTTTATAATATAGGTAAGCGGACGGCGTACAATGTTTCTGCTCGCATTGAGGGAGATAATATAATGCTATCGACTGGCAAAATGCCATTTGATGAGCTTGAACCCCAAAGAAATTTTGAAGAAACATTACTTTTCTATGATAAAGCACCTCGTAAATTTAGGGTTATCATAACTTGGCAGGATGAAAACCAACAAGAGTATAATAGAACTCAAATGTGTTCTGTGTAATGGAATAGGCAGGAATAACTATCCTGCCTATTCTTATGTTTCGCTACTATTTCTATCAGTAATATTAAGTACCAAAACAAACCTTCTCCAAAATCGTACCAAAATTGGTTGACTCCCGAGCTGTTTCGGAGGTATTATCCCAGTACAAAATTTAAGTAAAGTCAGATTTGAGACTTAAAGGAAGGTATAGTTGTCCGTATACGGTTACGCAAGAGTCAGCACCCAACGCCAAAAGTTAGATAGACAGATAACCAATATTCTATCTGTTTACCCCAAAGCTATCATGAAGACAGAGCACTTTACTGGAACAACTACTGCGAGACCAAACTGGGAGCAGTTAAAGAAGATGCTCAGAGAAGGTGACACGGTGGTGTTCGATAGCGTGAGCAGAATGTCAAGGAACGCCGAGGAAGGCTTTGCAGATTATGAGATGCTGTTCAAGATGGGAGTGAACCTTATATTCATTAAAGAGCCTCATATCAGCACCGAGGTATACAAACAGTCCATTGCAAAAGCATTTAATATTGAAGTAAGCACTGGGAACGATGCCGTGGACGAATACTTTGCAGGGAATATGGAATTAGTGAATAGACTTCGGATGAAACTTGCCCAACAGCAAATCAGATTAGCCTTTGAGCAGGTAGAAAAGGAAGTTACCGATTTGCACCTACGAATTTCAGAGGGGATGAGAGAGGGTAAAGCAAAAAGCAGTCAGATAGGTTTGGTAAAAGGAACGACCCTCACCACCAAGAAGTCGATAAAGTGCAAGAAGATAATAAAAACGCATTCCAAGACATTCGGCGGAAACTTATCCGACGAGGAACTAATAAAGCTCTGTGGGTGCACTCGCAATTCATACTATAAATATAAAAGAGAGATGCTTTGTGAATGGGTGTCGGATATGCTTAAATGTACGATAAAAAAATTTAAATGATTAAGAAATTTATAATTACTATTGCAAAAATATATGATTTATGATAAGATATGGTCAAATTAAACAGAGGATAATTGCTAATGAAAAAATTCATCACTACGATTGTAACATTTGTTTTCACAGTTTTAGGATGTTTCATTCCGCTATTAAAGATAGATGATTTATATAAAATCCTGCTTATTGCGATTCCGGCAATAGGATGGTTGATTATAGTGATTTTAGATATAATTGAATTTTGCGAAAAAAATATTGGCATAAAAAGAAAAAAGAGAATCCGAACAGCCCAATCTTTTATAATGAATGCTACACACAAAATAATCCTATTTGGAGGTAATTTGAGTTGGGCTAAAGATTATAGTGAAGCTCTACGAAAGAAAATAGAAGATAACTGTTGTGCGGAAGTATATTATGATAAGAAAGAATATGGAGATTTAGCAAGACAGACATTGGAAACTAATATTCAATTGTTGAAAAGGATAGGATGCAAGGTTTATCAACTAGATAAAATTTATGGATTAAAGTGCATCTTTAGCGACCCACTAAATGATTATAGTAGTTTTCAAGTATTAACAATAGAAAAGTTACGAGAATATAATAACTCACAAAAAAATAGATATAAGGCTGAAAC
Source organism: Clostridiales bacterium (assembly GCA_022508445.1). Classification (GTDB taxonomy): domain Bacteria; phylum Bacillota; class Clostridia; order Christensenellales; family Pumilibacteraceae; genus Anaerocaecibacter. Next base: position 39,073 of record JAFLVG010000009.1, read on the forward strand.
ATTAGACTTCAATAATAATAAGGATGTGGCAAAAATATACCAATGCATCTATTCGATGATTGCAAATAAGGGGTTAACGGAGGAATAAGTATGAATAAACATATTTCATGGGATGATTATTTCATGGCGGTTGCTATTTTATCTTCTAAACGAAGTAAAGATGATAATACTAAGGTAGGATGTTGTATTATTAATAAAAGTAAAAGAATAATAGGGTGTGGATATAATGGGATGCCGAATAATTGTAGTGATGATGAAATGAATTGGAATCGTGAAGGTAATGGAATTAACACCAAATATTTTTATGTGGTGCATGCGGAAGCGAATGCGATATTAAATAGTGACAGAAAAGATTTGATAGGTGCTTCATTGTATACTACCTTGTTTCCATGCAATGAGTGTGCTAAATTAATAGTGCAAGCAGGAATAAGGGAGATAATATATTTATCTGATAAGTATCATGGCACTGATTCAAATTCGGCGAGTAAACTAATTTTTAATAAAGCAAATATTGAGTGTAGAGAGTATAGTTCTATTTTTTTAAATTCAATTGATAGGATATGGTAATATGTCGCAGCAAGAAAAATTGACACAATATTTATCATTACTGCAAGAAAAAAGAGATTACAAATTAAATAGTAATGGTATTAAAGAACCCGTTAAAACAAAAAGGCGCCCTATTATTATTGAACTTTCTGGATTGCCTAAAAGTGGAAAATCAACATGTATAGAAGCGGTCAAGAAATTGCTGAGTTCGCATGGATTTAAAGTAAGAATAATTGGGGAAAAAGCAGCTTTATGTTCATTAAGTAAATTCGATATAAGTTTCAATTTATGGACTTATACTAATTTTATTAATGAGCTTAATGAAGCATTACAAATGAATGAACAATTTGTAGATAGTGAAAAAGATGATGTAATTTTATGTGACCGTGGTGTGTTTGATGCTCTTGTTTGGTTTACTTGGCATTATAAGAAAAAGAGCATTTTACCCAGTGAATATAATAATATAAAAAACATTGTTCTATGGGAACGTATGAATCGTGTGCATTCTGTAATCGTATTAAAATGCAAGCCTGAAGATGCCCTATTACGAGAGCCAGCTCACTCACTTATTAATATTAATCATTCAATTATGAAGAAGACAGTTTTATCTAGATTAAATGATTGTATAGAATTTGTAAAGAAAGATTTTAGAAAAACCAATACAAGTATTTTTGAAATTGATTCTGTATATAATAATGAAGATACATTAAAATTTGATGTGGCTTATAAGGTTTTAGAATGCATGGATGAATATTATGATGAGAAGATTGCTTATATAACCAAAGATGAGTTGCACTTTCAATTAGAAAAAGGGGTATTGCCAGCAAAACAAGTTAGAAAAATTGAACAGATGGAGTTAAAATATGATGCTCGAAGTAAAGTGGAGGGGGATTCAGGTTTACTGCAAATTATTCCAGTAGCATTAATTGCTTATAAAGATAAAACTACACACAAAACCAAAGTACTTTGTGTTAGAAAAAATGCTAATTCAATTGAACGAGAGAACAATCGCGCTCCTGAGCTACAAAAAGACTTATTCTATGTGGGCGGGCATATTCGCACATCTGATAAGGGCGCAACCACGGTGAAGACCATGGTGAACGCATTGAGAAGAGAAATATTTGAAGAATTAGGGCTGTCAGTTGCAATCAGTGATAAAGTAAAATTTAAAATGGTTTATTATGATGACAATGCTAAAAGTGCGAAACATTTAGCTGCTTATATAGTAATATATATTGATTATGATAATGTTGAAATAAAATTAGATGGCACTGAACTTGTTCAAAAAAGAGGTTCGACAAACAGCGGAAAATTTTTTGATGTTAGTAACATGCCTAAGTCATTAGTTTTAGAAAGTTGGTCTAAGGAAATATTGACAAATGAGTTTGGAGATGTTTTAAATAAAGATTTTATTGAATATTGTATACAAATGAAAACTTTTCTTGAACTATTTTCTGATATAGATGGAAAAAATTGAATAATTGTGACTGATAATACGAAATCAATATTAAGCCAGTCATTTCAATCATAGATGACGAAAATAGTATTTTTATATGAAGGATGCTGTTTTGTAATGGCTAAATTAAGTGAAGGGCAAAGATAGAACCTTTTTTAGTTGATTCGTCGAAAACATTGTGCTATAATATATTTGATAAAGGTCATACTATAAATTAGCATAATCTCAGTTTTCGTCGAGATAGACAAAGAGATTTCCTAAAGCATAAACAGTATAAAAACCTTTATCACACAAGATAAGGGTTTTTTCTTATGCTACATAGTGGGGTAGGCTACTATATATGCCACTGAGGGAAAGGTTTTTATATGTTTATGTCAGGGAAGACTTATTTCTATCACGACGAAAACTGAGATTGTATGCGAACAAATGCCATGGCGCAAAAGGAACTGAAAGCAAAAGTATTTCCGCGTATCTGGGCAAAAACCATGAAAGGCGATAAGATTACGCGCGATTACATGTACGAGCTTGACGATGCGTTCGACGAGGACAAGCTCTTCGAATACCTGTGCGAGATTACTCGGGCAATGGACATCCCGACGCCCGTCATTTTAAACAGTCATACATATAATTTCGTGCATTTCAATATTGCCAAGTTTTTGAAGCGCGAGTTCGTGGAAGAAGTCGACTTCGACTATTTGGTGCTTGAAAACGCTTCGGGAACCATAAAGCCGTTGCCGAGATATTTCGCAGAAGATTTATAAGCCTTTTGAACGCGGCGTTGCGATGCATAAATTGTAATTCAAACTAAATATCTTGACAAAAATTCGCAAAACGCAGTATACTATATATACTATGTAATTACATTCGGAGTACATATCCGCGCTTCGAATATTGAGGAGTAAAGACAATGAAGAAGAGATTGATAGCTGTAATTTCGATAATTCTTGCGCTCGTGATCGGCGTTTCGTTCGTCGGTTGCGCAAGCGACGATCCCAAAGAGAAAGAGCCTACGCCGCCCGACATCAATGCCGCGATTACAAAGCTCGTAACGAGCGACGGGTTCAAGGGCGAGCTGTCGTACGCCATGTCGACAAAAGCCAAAGGCGAATACAAATCGGAGGACAATGCCTTTGAGCGCCGCGGCGCCAAGGTTATGTATGTAAATGAAAACGGCGGCACGCCGATTACACGCATATTCGATTTGCAAAACGGTTACTTGTATTATAAAAACGCAGAGCTTGACGGATATGTCGTAAACAGTTGGTTGCCCCAAGGCACTCTCGATTACGCGATGCTCATGCTCGAAAATCAGCTTAAAAACATGCAGGTCGAGTCTGTGGGCGAGCTGTTTAAGTACGACAGCAAGACCAAAACCGCTACTGCGGAGTTCGACGAGGCGGAGAGGGTTAACAGTTTGCTCGCGCCCATTCAGTCGGCTTACAGAAACAATGATAACCTTTTGAAGGTTATTAACGACTATCTCAAACTGTATTCGCCCAGCAAAAACAATCCTTACACGCTCGAAACGATATTAAATCTTTTGATCGCGTACGCCAAGGTTAATCCCAACTTGACGGTAGGTGACGCAATCGCCCAAGCGAACGCGTTCGGATTTGATGTTTACGGCACGCTCGAAAAGAGCGGCATTTTGGCGAGGTTCGGCATTACGCTCGACAGCGAAACAAAGAAGGTTGTCGAGGCGCGCAAGCTTTCGCAAGCTATTGCGGGCTTCCACGATTACATCACGCCGCGCTTGGACGCTTTGACCGACTACATCACATCGCCCGATCCGAGTCAAGCCGGAGAATTCCCTATAAATGTTGTCGAGCTCATAAACGCAGTGTTCGTCGATGACGTGGAAGTGGGCGATCTCAACGAGAAAATGACAAACCTCAAAAATCTTACGCTCGCGGCGCTTACGTTAATCACAGTCAAGCCGATGGTCGATAAGTATCTCGGCTCGTCGAATGGAAGCTTATACAAGAACGAAGCGTATGCGCTCATCAAGAACAGAGTGCAGTTCGAAAAGCTTGAAGCGCAAATAACCGTTAAATTCGATGACAGCGGAAATATCGCAGGGGTTAGCGGCGCGGCCTACGTGCGGCACGACTACGACAGCACGAATGCCGGTTCGCTCATTCTTTCGGACAACAAGTATTCGTTCGAGTTCGAATTGAACATCACAGAATATCTCACTTCGCCCGAGCAGTTCGACATACAGTACTCGTCAGTTACGAGAACGCCGTCGCGCATTTGCGCACTTAGCTACGGCGACATCGACGACGTCAGCGTATATTTGGAAACGTGCGGCAAGAACGTTGAGGTAGTGACGGGTGAAGGCTTGACATACGACAGCGCTTCGCACACGTTGACTGTATCAAAGGCGTACTTGACAGCCGCGGCGGCAAGCGAGGACTTTAACGGATTTGTGATTTGCCCCATAACCGTAGACGGCGAAGACGTGAATATCGTTGTCGCTGTGATGCCCGACGATATCGAAGAGCTTCCCACCATAGCCAAAATGTTCATGGCTATGGTAATGGGTGGCGTCGGCTATCCCGACGACGGAAGCGACGACTAATCAAAAAGCGGAAAAGCACAGAGTAGTTTATTTGAGCGGTTTGCTTATTGTTATTTATAATTAATATGCATTGTCAGGCGCAACGACTTTTCCTTGCGCATAATCGAGGTGCCGCTTTTTGAGTTTTGGGCATAATAGTACAAATGAAAGTTAAATGGTAACGGGAATGGGAAAAAGAGAGTTCGACTTGATTATTATAGGCGGCGGACCTGCCGGGATATCGACTGCGCTGTACGCGGTGCGCGGAGGGCTTGACGTCGCGGTTATTCACAGCGGAGATTCGGCTTTACACCGCGCAGAGCACATACAAAATTATTATGGCTCGGGCGAGCTATCCGGGACCGAGCTTTATGACCGCGGAATAAAACAAGCGGAAAAGCTCGGCATTACGGTTATAAGCGGACAAGTCACGTTTGTCACGACAGACGGCAGTTCGTTCACAGTGGAAATGCCGAGCGGAGCTTTGCACTCGTCTCGGCTTGTCGTTGCGACAGGCTCTACGCGAAAACGCGCGAACATTAAAGGGCTTTCCGATTTCGAGGGCAAGGGCGTAAGTTACTGCGCGGTGTGCGACGCGTTTTTCTACCGTAAAAAACGCGTGGGCGTTATCGGCGCGGGCGAGTTTGCAAAGCACGAATACGCGGCGCTCGAAAAGGTAGCAGGCGAGGTGTATTTGCTAACGGACGGCGAAACGCCGACTTTCCAAGCGGCGCATGTAATGCCCCAAAAGATTTCGCGCGTGTTCGGGCGTGACGACGGAAGAGTGGGCGGCGTTGAGTTTGTCGACGGAGAAACGCTCGAACTTGACGGATTGTTTGTCGCGCTCGGCGTTATGGGCAGTAATTCGCTCGCAAAAAGCGTAGGGGTTTTTACGGACGGCGACGGTGCAATCGTCACGGACGGCGACGGACGGACCAACGTCAATGGACTTTACGCGGCAGGTGACTGCACCGCCGGCGTCAAGCAGATAAGCAAGGCCGTGGACGACGGCATGAGAGTCGGGCTTTTTATTGTCAAAGATTTTAAGCGCGGAGATAAGCGATGAAAGATGTAGTGCAAGGTATCAGAGTCGCGCTGTTCGACCTTGACGGAACGCTTTTCGACTCGGTCGGCATGTGGCATGAAATCGACAGGATATTCTTGGCAAAGCGCGGACTTATGCCCACTTCGGAGTATATCCATCATATTGCCGCGCTCGGCTTTCGCGCTACCGCAGACTACACAATCGAGTATTACGGGCTTAAAGACAGTGCGGAAAAGCTCATGGACGAATGGACGGAACTTGCGCGTGACGCGTATTCGAATACGGTCAAGACGTTCACGGGCGTTACCGAATATCTCGAACATTGCAAAGCCGCAGGCGTGACGATAGCCGCCGTGACGAGCGGTCGCCGCGATTTTGCCGAAGCGTGCATGAAAAACAACGGAATCTACGAATACTTTTCGCGCATTTTTACGTCGGACGAAGCGGGACTGCTGAAATCTTCGCCGGAAATTTTTGTCTTCGTGGCAAAAGCTCTCGGTGCGACTGCCGACGAGTGCGTAGTGTTCGACGACGTGCCGACTGCTATAAAAGCGGCGAAGTCGGCAGGCATGCACACCGTAGCCGTCGAAAACGCCGTGTATGCCCAAGATTACGACGGTGCGGCCGATTACATAGTGCGTTCGCTTATTGACGCGCCAAAGATTATCGGGATAAAATAAAATCGTAAAGGAAAAGGCGCAATGCGCCGCAACTGCTTATGCTCGAAAGGAGCCGATCATGGGGAATAAAATAAGACTTCGCGCGTTCGCAAAAGCAAATCTGTCGCTCAACATTCTCGGAAAAGACGAGGCAAGCGGACTTCACAAGCTCGACAGCGTAATGATGTCGCTTGATAAGTTCGACACGCTTACGGTAAAAGAGCGCGACGACAAGCAAATAAACGTACGGTTTTCGAACGCCGATATAGGCGAGGATAACACCGCAAAAAAAGCCGCAAAAGCCGTTCAAGCCGCGCTCGATTGTAACGGTTTCGATATCGAGATAGAAAAGGGCATCCCGATCGGTGCCGGACTGGGCGGCTCGTCTGCCGACGGTGCGGCGGTGTTGCGCGCGCTCGACGTTTTGTACAGGCTTCCGCAGCGCGGCGTGGACATGCGCAAAATAGCACTGTCCGTAGGCTCGGACGTGCCTTTTATGCTGACAGGCGGACTTGCAAGAGTTAGCGGCACGGGCGACGAGCTTTTCTTCATTGAGAACAAGCTCGAACTTTTCGTCGTCGGACTCATGGCAAACAGCGTATCGACTGCAAAGGCCTATACGGCGTTCGACGATATTTATAAGGACAAAAAATACAGTCCGTCGGATAACGACAAGCTGTGCGAAAAACTTTTGGACGGCGATAATTCCGCACTACGTTACTTCGGCAATGCGCTTTATGCGCCGGCAGTAAAGCTTTCGCCCGAGATAGAGAAAAACGCCGATATTTTGCGTTCATACGGCGCGACGGTCAATCTTACCGGCTCCGGCGGAATGACGCTCGGATACTTTACGGACATAGAAAAGTTTGCGGCTTGCGCTAAGGCGCTTAAAGACTGCGACGGTTTTTGCGTGCTTGCGCCCGTTAAAACGGGAATACTGCACGAAAGAATATAATAGATAATTAAAGAGTGAATAGGTGCGCACTGCGCGACGCACTATACTTAAAACCCGACCGACAACCTCCGCACTATTCACTATTACACATTACTTTCAAGCCCGAATCAATCGGGCTTTTTTTATAAAATTTATATGGTAGTCATGTATAAACTTTTTTTGCGCGGCAATAATCGTGTGTATGAAAAAACTGTCTCATGTATGTAAGAAAACATTGTGTTTGTTATTGGCTTCTTTTATTATTTTTTGTATACCGTCAATATTTTTGGGGTGTATAGATAATAATACTTATGACGGCGAGCTGTTGCGACTGCATATTCGCGCAAATTCGAATTCCGCAATCGACCAGTCGGTCAAGCTCAAAGTGCGCGACGCGGTAAATGCGTTCATTACCGAAAACATTCACAAATCGACGTTCGAAGAGGCGTATTCCGAGATTGGCAAAAACCTCGGCGTGCTTAACGCCATAGCGACAAACGTGCTTCGCCGCAACGGATTTTCTTACGGCGCAAGAACGCGGCTTGCCAACGAGTATTTCCCGTCGCGCATGTACAAGGACGTGACCGTACCCGAAGGGTACTACGACGCACTCATAATCGAGCTCGGTGAAGGAAAGGGTGATAATTGGTGGTGCGTGGTGTATCCGCCGCTGTGCTACGGCGAGGATTTCAAGTACAAATCGTTCTTTGCCGAGCTGTTCGGTTAATTCGATTAGCAACGCTTAAAGCCGATCAAAAACGAGGAACATAAGATATCATGACAAAAACATTTAAGCGCGCGGTACTTCCCGCAATAACGGCAGTTCTGTTCGTATTCGTCATTGCGCTCACACTTGTGCCCACGGTTTACGCGGATGTCGCGAGCGGAAACAGCTACGGCAATGTCGCGGCGGTGCAGGCACGGCTTTCCACTCTCGGATATTACACTTCGACGGTGGACGGCAAGTGGGGCAGTCGCACGACTGCGGCGGTCAAGAAATTCCAGACAGATAGCGGTCTCAAAGCGGACGGCATTGTCGGAGCGTCGACAGCAAGCAAGCTCAAAATCAAACTGCCCGTTACGGGCGGTATTGCGCTAGGCAAGACGACAGCCAATATCGCGGCTGTGCAAGCGCGGCTCAAAACCTACGGCTATTACAAGTCCGCAGTGGACGGCGTGTGGGGCAACGGCACGCTTGCCGCAATACTCAAATACCAGTCGAACGCCGGTCTCACCGTTGACGGCGTTGTGGGAAGCGGTACGGCGAGTAAGCTTGGAATAACGTTGAGTGCGGCGAGCCGCTCGGGCGGAATATCCAAGGGCAAGACCGCGGCTAACGTCAAAGCGGTGCAGAATGCACTCAAATCCGCAGGGTATTACACGTCAAGCGTGGACGGTGTGTGGGGCAAGCGCACTATGTGCGCGGTCATGCACTTCCAGTCCGACTGCGGTCTTACAGTTGACGGTGTTGTGGGGGCTTCGACCGAAAAGAAGCTCGGCATAACGCTCGGTAGCGGAAGCACCGGCGGCACGGGCAGCGTGAACGGCACGAACATAAGCGACAGCGATCTCAACCTGCTTGCAAGGTGCGTATACGGCGAATCGCGCGGCGAACCGTACAACGGTCAAGTCGCGGTGGCGGCGGTCGTTCTCAACCGCGTTCGCTCGTCCAAGTTCCCCAACAGCATATCGGGCGTTATATATCAGAAGGGAGCGTTCACGGCGGTAAGCGACGGGCAAATTAATCTCACGCCCAACCAGTCCGCGTACAACGCCGCGCGCGACGCACTGAACGGCTGGGATCCGACGGGCGGATGTCTTTACTACTACAACCCCGCGACAGCGACGTCGAGCTGGATTTGGTCGCTCACCGTGCATATCAAGATAGGCAAGCACAACTTCGCGCTGTAATAAACAGCACATAAATATAATCTAACAAACAGAGGAAATCACTCATGACAAACAATCTTAACGAAAAACGCAGTTATCACGTAATAATCGCGGCAATAGTTTCCGCGCTTGTCGTAATGCTGTGCGGCATGATAACGGGCATGGTGTACGCAGTACGCGTGCACCGGGCGGGCGACAGCGACAGTGACGTGGCGGGATATCTTCTCGAAGACGCCGCGTACGGTTTAAGGAATTCGATGTCCGCATTGCGGCTTTGCAACGAGGTAGAGCCTGCGGAAAGCATCAATCGCACGGCGCTCGTGTTCGCTGTGCGTGCGGAAACGGCGCTCGAATGCAACAAAGAGGATTGGGCGGACTGCCGCTGCAAGGAGCAGTTCCTCAACGATATGGTTACGGTACTGCACTCATATTCCACAGAACGCACAATCGAGATGTCGGATAAGCTGTACGAATACGCCGCCAAGTTCTACGACTGCGTTATGTCAGATAAAAACGGCAAAGCCGAAAACAACGACAAATTCGAGTACGACGGCGAGCTTATAGAAAATACTTCCGATAACGACCACAAGACCGAAATTACGGATGAAGATATTGAAAATGCGAAAACACTTGTGGAAAGCGCGCTGAACGCCACGCATACGGAACATGTCGGCTCGTGGGGCGGACACATCGAATTCAATGTGGAACGAAACGGCACGACGGGATACGCATTGGTGTGCGGCGACAAGATTATCGAGTATTCGTTTATGCGCGGCGAAGATCAAGAGGGAGCGGACGTCACGTCTGCCCAAAAGCTCGCGCTAGAAGCGGCGGAGGCGTGCGGATACGACAATCTTACAGTCAAGTACAGCGGCGAAACAGGCAAGTCGGTTAGCGTAATCATGTGCAAGAACTATAACGGCGCGCTAGCCGGAGACGACGTTGCGACCGCAGTGGTAGTGGGCGATAAGGTTGTCGCGTTCTCGGCAGGCAAGTGCGACAGCGAGCACAGAAACATTCCGACCGTCAAGAAAACGGAAAGCGAAGCGCGCCGCGCGCTCAAAAGCGAAACGAGCACAGGCACACTGTTGGTGCGTAAGGTGAACGGGAAAGAGCGCGTTTGCTATGAGTACCGATATGAGCTGGACGACGGCGTGCATTACGTTTACGTGTGTGCGGAAAACGGGAAACAAATGGAAGTAAAATAAAGTAAAAGTAATTTATCGCAACGAGAGTATTGCTTCTTGTAATACTCTCGTTTTTTAATGTTAAAACGTATTAATTTTGTGTTACTTATTGACATCCGTGTCGAATTTTGATATCATACAAAAGGTTGTGTCGAAAAGCGTGAAAAGGCTTGCGGCACGGTTCAATAAAAATACGGGAGATAAAAGTTATGGAGATGATCTACGGCGTGAAAGACAGACCGAAAATACCGCGTCTGCTTTTATTTTCGCTACAACAACTGCTTGCCATATTAGCGGCGACAATCGCCGTGCCTATGATTATAGGCAACGGCATGCAGCCTGCGGCGGCGCTTTTCGGCGCAGGTGTGGGAACAATTGTTTACTTATTGTTCACAAGGTTTAAAAGCCCGGTGTTCCTCGGCAGTTCGTTCGCTTTCCTCGGTTCGATGGGTGCGGCGTTTGCAGGCGGCGTTACAATGTCGCTCGGCTACCTCGGACTTGTCATCGGTGCGGTTTTTGCGGGACTTGTTTATGTTGTTATAGCGGTCGTAGTCAAGTTTGCCGGAACGAAGTGGATTGACAAGATTATGCCGGCGGTCGTTATCGGTCCGACGGTTGCCATTATCGGACTTTCGCTCGCAGGCAACGCAATCGGCGATCTCTTGTCCGGCAGCGCCATGCACAAAATCATTGACGGTTCTGTAATCGAAGTTGTCGAAGGCGTTGAAAAAATCGTTCCAAACGTCGTATCGGTTGCGTACGCCCATCAGCTTATCGCACTGCTGTGCGGACTTGTTACCTTAGGCGTTACGATAGTCTGCTCGGTGTACGGCAAAAAGATGCTCAAAATGATCCCGTTCATCATCGGCATTCTTTCCGGTTACGCAGTTGCTGCGATATTCACAGGTTTCAGCTATATCAAAGGCGCGGAAGCTCTTCGCGTAATCGACTTCACAGCGTTTGAAGCGCTTAAAACCGCAGAAGCCTGGTACCCCGACTTTGCATTCTTAACGGCGTTTAACGCTCACGGCGGCGGATACGGCTCCACAAATATCGGCGCATACATAGGCACGATTGCAGTAGCATACATACCCGTTGCTTTCGTCGTATTCGCCGAACACCTTGCCGACCACAAAAACATTTCGTCTATCATCGAACACGATCTTCTCGAAGATCCCGGTCTTCACCGCACCCTTCTCGGCGACGGTGTAGGCTCGATCGCAGGCGCGTTCTTCGGCGGCTGCCCCAACACGACGTACGGTGAATCGGTCGGCTGCGTCGCCATTTCGCGCAACGCTTCGGTATGCACAATACTCGTAACCGCGTGCATGGCTATACTGTCGGCGTTCCTCGCTCCGTTCACGCTTTTCCTTGCGAGCATTCCCAAGTGCGTCATGGGTGGCGTGTGCATTGCGCTCTACGGCTTCATCGCGGTGTCCGGTCTTAAAATGATACAGAAGGTAGACCTCAACGAAAACCGCAACCTGTTCACGGTGTCCGTCATCCTCATTGCAGGTGTGGGCGGTATGGCGCTCTCGTTCGGCAAGGTCACGATAACCGAAGTCGCGTGCGCGCTCATTCTCGGCATCCTTACAAACCTTCTCGTAAACATTAAGGGCAAGAAAGTCGAGCAAAGCGAAGCCGTCGAAACAGCGGCGGAGGATAACGCTCAAACAGCTGAAAACGTCAACGCGGACGAGCATACCGAGCCCGATAAGGAAGCCGCCGCGACGGAAGAAACCGAATAGGCGTAACGACCTAATTACCCACGAGGAAAAATCATGAAAAAGTTTAAAAACGTTACCATACTCGATCATCCGCTTATTAATCACAAAATAGCGATTTTGCGTTCGGTCGATACGCACACCAAGGATTTCCGCGAGCTCGTGGAAGAAATAACAATGCTTCTCACATACGAGGCGTTCAAGGACGTTCCCACGCAAGTAGTCGAGGTGCAGACTCCGCTCGAAAAGTGTAAGCAGGAGATGGTTTCCGAAAACTCTATCGCGGTTATTCCCGTGCTTCGCGCAGGGCTAGGCATGGTGTCGGGCGTACACACGCTGTTCCCGACGGCAAAGGTAGGGCACATCGGTATGTACCGCGACGAGGAAACTTTGCAGCCCCAAGAGTATTACTGCAAGCTTCCCGACGGCATAGAGAAAAAGCGCGCAATCGTGCTCGATCCCATGCTTGCAACAGGCGGCAGTGCGTGTGCGGCTATAAATCTGTTAAAGAGCAAGGGTTGCAGAGATATTCACCAGATGTCGATTATCGCCGCGCCCGAGGGCGTCGAGCGTTTGGCAACCGAACATCCCGACGTGCGGATTTTTGTCGCTGTGCTTGACAGAGGTCTCAACGAGAACGGCTACATAGTTCCCGGCCTCGGTGACGCGGGCGACAGACTGTTCGGCACTAAATAGGTAAGAGTGATTCGATTAAACAAAAGTCGGCATTTATAAATGCCGACTTTTTGTATGCTTTTATTATCCGACAAAACACCTGCTTGAAAATCGCTTGCAAAACATTTGTTTTTGTGATAGAATACAAAACGGAGGATAGCAATGGACAGTTCCGACGGTAGTTGTAATAGTTAGGTTCGCGCTTACGGTTGTGGGCGCGATACGCCCGTTGTTAAGCACGCTATGTTAAAAATATATGCTATGGAAAGCGGCAAGCGCGAGCTTGCAGAGCGCACGGAAATCGTGCCCGGAACGTGGATTAACCTCGAAAATCCGTCCGATTTGGAAGTTGAGCTCGTAAGCGCCGCCACCAAAATACCCGAAGAAATGCTCAAAGCCGCACTCGACGAAGAGGAGCGCGCGCGTATCGACGTAGACGACGACGTCACGCTCGTGCTTGTGGACATTCCCGTTATCAACGAGGAAAAGGACGCATACGTATATTCCACGCTCCCCCTTGCCATGGTGTTCAATAAGGATTATTTCGTTACCGTATGCCTGCGTGAAACATCCGTTCTCGGCGATTTCGTGACAAAGGCTATCCGCAATTTCGACGTAAACAAGCGTACGCGGTTTATCTATCAGATACTGTACTGCAATGCGACAAAATATTTGTACTACCTCAAACTTATCGACCGCACGGCAAGCCGCATTCAGCAGTCTTTGCATCGCTCGCTAAAAAACACAGAGCTCATCAAGCTTCTCGATCTCGACAAAGCGCTCGTTTATTTTTCCACGTCGCTAAACGCCAATCAGATAGTTATCGACCGCATTCGCACTCTTTCGACTATTAAGCATTACGAGGACGACAACGATTTGCTAGACGACGTCATCATCGAGAACAAGCAGGCGATAGAAATGGCGTCCATTCACCGCGAGGTTTTGTCCGGAACGATGGACGCGTTCGCATCGGTCATTTCCAACAACCAAAACATCGTGATGAAATTACTCACGGCAATCACGATTTTGCTGACTATCCCAACGCTTGTCAGCGGACTTTGGGGCATGAACGTACTTGTGCCGTTTGCCGAAACCCAATACGGGTTCTGGATAATACTCGGAATAATCGCGGTAATACTCATTCCCGTCATAATCATTATGATTCGAAAGCGAATGTTTTAGCGAAAATTTAATCTGTTTGTGACAAATTACGTAAATTTGTGTACGGTTTTTCGCTTAAATTTTGACAAAATATTGACAAAAAAAAGTAAGCGTTGTATAATTGTTCTATGTTAGATTGGAGTAGTATCTTCAATATCGTATTCGTTGCGGCTGCCGCCTTTTTCGCAGTCTACTTTTTGATTGTTACAATCGCAGTAGCGGTAAAGGGTAAGCGCAAGTGCAACGCATTCGATGTTATCACGCGTATTCTCGCCACGCTCGTGTTTATTGCGGCGGTCGGCATGCTGGCAGGCGCTATTTTGAGCATGCTGGATAGCGGCATGTACATAGTGGCGGCAACTGTGGAGGGTAAGTCCGCGGCTGTACTCGTTATAGGCGAGACGGCGACCGAGCTACCCGTACCCGAACTGTTTGTAGCATTGGCGTCGTCAATCGGTGCGGAGCTTTCCGTGGCGCTGTTTATTTGCAGTCTTGCCGCGCTCATCGTCGATTGCCTTGTTGCAAACAAAAAGTCCGAAAAGAAGGCAAAAGTAAACCAAGTCAAGCAGACCAAAACCGCCGAACAGCTAAAACGCGAGGCGGAGCTAGAAAGGATTCGCAAGATAGGCGAGTCCGCAGTCAAGAAAACAAACGCCGCGGCACGCACTGCCGATCAGACTTCTGCGACCGAGAAACCGCAGGGCGACGAGCCGCAAGTTTCACAAGCGCAGGAGCAAGCGGAGCCGGAGCAGAGCTTCGATTGGCGCGAAACTCCCAAAGAGCAACCGCATGTCGGTTTTGTAGGTATAAAGGATACCGTGGACGATTTCGACAGCTTTGACGATGTGCCGCAAGATTCGGAAGAAACGAATGAAGAAGTGCCGCAAGACTACGACTTCGTAAACGGCGAAACCGATGATGTGCAAGCCGATAAAGCGGATGAAGCGGAAGAGCAGTACGAAGAGCAATCGTACGAGGACGAAAACTACGAAGAAGTGAGTGACGACGAGCAGGATATCTACGCCAAAACCGAAGAGGAGGATGGCGTAGTCGAGGACGAAGAGGCCGTTGAAGAGGTAGTTGAAGAACAAGCCGAAGAAGAGGATGTCGAGGAAATCGAAGAAGAATTTGATGAGCAAACAGGCGAAGAAGCCTACGAAGAAGAAATCGAAACACAAGCGGAAGACGACGATATAGTCGTTGACGAGGGTAGCGACGAAGAAGAGGTCTACGAAGAAGAGTTCGAGGAAGAGGCTGAACCCGAAGCAGATGGCGAAACGCCGTGGTATGCAGTAAACGGCGAAAGCGAAGAGGAAGAGGATGTCTACGAAAAGTCCGACGAACAATCTGACGATCAAGAGCTTGAAGAAGTAGAGGACGACGGTCAAGATGACGAGCAGGTTGTCGAAGAACAGTCTCATGTCGAGCAACCTGTCGCCGACGAGCAGGTAGACGAGCATATCGAACCCAACCGCGGAATATACATTCCCGAAATTCGAACGCTCACCCGTCAGCCCGAAATCGAAAATCCGAATAACGATCAATCGCAAGAAAAGAACACGCCCACCGCTACGCCAAAGCGGCAGGCCCAAAAGCAATCGACAGACTCCAAGCCCGCAACGGGCGGAGCAAAACGCACGGCAGGCAGCGGAACGAAATCCAAACCGCGCGGCGGAGCGAAGTCTGCGGCAAAGCGGATTGTTGACGAGAAGAAACTGCCGGTTACGAGAAGATACGTTATTCTCGATAGGCGCAACGCGGTCAATATGTTCGGCGAATATTTGAAAGAACGCAGTAAGGCGGAGAAAGACAAGCTCCGTTCGTCGATTAGCACCATTATAATCGAGTAACAAGAGGGTTGTATGTATTGTGTCGGTATTGATATCGGCGGTATGTCGATAAAAGCCGGTGTTGTAGATAAAGACGGCAACATCATCAAAAAGGGAAAAGTCGTTACCGACGTCGCCGCAGGCGAGCATAAGATAATCAATGATATCGGCAATCTCGTTTTGTCGCTTGCCGATCCCAAAGACCGTGATTTTGTCGGTATCGGTATCGGTTGCCCGGGCGCGATAAATTCGTCCACCGGCGTAGTCAACCGCGCGTTCAATTTGAATTGGCACAACGTTGCGCTTGCCGAAGAGCTTGCGCGTATGATTAACAAGCCTATAAAGGTGTGCAATGACGCAAACGTAGCCGCGCTCGGCGAAACGATGTTCGGCGTCGGTAGGACGTACAAAGACGCCATTTTCCTCACGCTCGGCACCGGCGTCGGCGGCGGCATTGTTCTCGGCGGCAAGCTCTACGAGGGCAACGAGAGCAAGGGCGCGGAGCTCGGACACATGGTGCTTGTCGTGGACGGCGAGCCATGCTCGTGCGGCAGGCGCGGTTGCATGGAAGCGTATTGCAGTGCGAGTGCGCTCATTCGCGAGACCAAAAAGGCCATGCTTGCCGACAAGAATTCGAGCATGTGGAAGTTTTCTCCGACGCTCGACGAAGTGGACGGAAGAACGGCGTTCGAGTGCAGTAAGACGGGCGATCGTGCCGCGTCGCAAGTCGTAGACTATTTTGTCAAATATTTGGGCGAGGGCATGCTCAACTTTGCCAATATTTTCAGACCGCAAGCCATAATTCTCGGCGGCGGAGTCTGCGCGCAAGGCGACTATTTGATTTACAAGCTCAAAGACTACTGCAAGGACAGAAATTACGGGTTTGCCGACACGCCCAGGTTCGATATTTTGGCGGCCCAGCTCGGCAACGACGCCGGCATAATCGGTGCGGCGGCGCTCATATACGCGATGGCTTGAACGCAATCCGACTTTAAATATAGTTTTTATGCGGTGACTCGATGTCGCCGCTTTTTTTTGTTGAAAACTATATATACAGTTTGGTAGAAATTTGGCGAAGGGCTTGACTTGTCATATTCCGAGTGTTATAATTATGACACAACAAATAAAGGAGTAAAAATCATGAAAAGCCTCAAAGGTACAAAGACAGAAGAAAACCTTATGACCGCGTTCTCGGGCGAGAGCATGGCGCGCAACAAGTACGATTACTATGCTTCCAAGGCCAAGAAGGACGGATATGAGCAGATAGCGAGCATCTTTGCCGAAACCGCCGCTAACGAGAAGGAGCATGCCAAAATTTGGTACAAGCTCTTACATAACGGCATCGGCGATACGCTTACAAACCTCAAAGACGCCGCCGACGGCGAACACTTCGAGTGGACGGATATGTACAAGACGTTCGCCGAGGAAGCCGACAAAGAGGGCTTTGCTTCCATAGCGGAGCTTTTCCGCAAGGTTGCGGCTATCGAGAAAACGCACGAGGAGCGTTACGTCAAGCTTGCGGCAAACATCGAAAAGAACGAGGTGTTCACCAAGGGCGTTAAAGTTGTTTGGGTATGCTTGAACTGCGGACACATGGTCGTTGCGGACAGCGCGCCCGAGGTTTGCCCCGTCTGCGCACATCCCCGCGCGTTCTTTGCTATGAAAGCGGAAAATTATTAAACCCATATCTTCTGGAAATCTATCTATCGACATTAAATCGGGATTCAAAAACGAACCCCGATTTTTTGTATTGTTGTCTTGACTGACACCCGAATACTTGTTTGCAAAAACGCTTGTAAAGCGCTCGATTTTATGTTACAATACATACATTACAAATGCAGAGGTTTTGCGATGAAAGGTAAGCTGCTTATTGTTTTCAAGTCCACTCACGGCTATGTCAAGCGCTACGTCGATATTCTCGGCAACGCGCTCGGTTGCGACGCCGTGCCGGCGGACAAGCTCAAAGCCGAGTATCTCGGCGGATATGATAAGATATTGTTTATCGGGAGCGTGCGAGGCGGACAGATTGCCGGATTTAAGAGGATAAGCGATTTTCTCGAAGGAATTTACAAAAAGCTCACGGTCTGCGGCGTAGGAATGTTACCGTACAGCAAGGAGATTGCGGAAAGCATTAAGAGCAGTACGGTAAGCGTCATGTACGAGAAATTCATCCCCGTGTTTTACGCGCAAGGCGGCTTCGATTTCAACGAGCTTTCGCGCACCGAAAAGATGTCCATGACAATGATGGTTCGCCAAATCAAGGCGGGAAGCGTCATAAGCGAAGAGGGCACGTTCTTTTTAGACGCAATGCACACTCCTGTCGACGAGGTAAAGCAGTCCAACATCCAACCGCTTATAGATTATCTCGACGACAAGACGGTTGATGAAAAGCTCTACGTTCCGCCCGAAATAACCGATTCCGAACAGGAAAAGCAATTCTTCGAGGAAATGGAGAAGGCAGCGGCCGCGCCGGACAACAAAAAGCGCGCGCTCAAAAAGAAACTCATGAAGTAGCCTTTATAACCAAACCATCAATTTAAAAGCGCTCCTTTTCACTATGACATTTGGGGAGCGCTTTTTGATTGAAAAAATTTTTTATAAATATCTGAAAATCGCATAAATATGTTTGACATATAGTCGCGTTTACTATATACTACTTTTCGGTTTACTAAATGTAAACAAAAAGTTTAAATAAAATTAACTTTTGTTTGAGAGGAAATTCGGACGTGGACGAGAGCAGAGAAGTTACAATAGGATCGAAGCTGCGCGATCTTCGGCTCAAAAACGGACTTACGCAAGAGGAGCTTGCAGACCGTGCGGAGCTTACGAAGGGGTTTATAAGCCAGCTCGAAAACGATTTGACGTCGCCGTCGATAGCGACGCTCATCGACATACTCACTTTGCTCGGCTCCAATCTTTCCAAATTTTTTGCGGGCTACGACGAAGAGGAGCAACTCGTGTTCACGCCAGTCGATTATTTTGAAAAACAAACCGACTCTTCCACAGTGCAATGGATTGTGCCGACGGCGCAAAAAAACGCCATGGAGCCGATTATCACCGAACTCGAAGTCGGCGCTTCCACGGACGCTGACATTCCGCACGAGGGCGAGGAGTTCGGGTACGTTCTGAAAGGCAAGGTGCGAGTCGTCGTTGGTGAGCGCGCGCAAATAGCTTCGGAGGGCGACAGTTTCTACTTTCAGTCCGATAAGAGGCACTACATAGAAAACGCGTCGGACGGAAAGAGCAAGGTTTTGTGGGTGTCCTGTCCGCCTACGTTTTAAGCGATAACTGCGGAGAAGTGAAAAGGTAACGGGGGAGGCAATACTTTTACTTCATAAATTATAAAGCAATCGGTTTTGGGATTTTTCATTATAACTTTTGCTTTTTACTTCAAATTTTCGGAGGTACAAAATGGCAACGGCTACAAGAGAGAAGTTCGATAACATTATCGAAATCAAAAACGTGACCAAGGTGTTCGACGGCATCACCGCCGTGGACAACGTCAATCTTGCCGTAAGGCGCGGCGAGTTTGTCACCCTTCTCGGTCCGTCGGGTTGCGGCAAGACAACCCTTCTTCGCATGATCGCTGGATTCGAGTTGCCTACTTCGGGGACTATTCTTCTCGAAAAACAAAACGTCACCACAATGCCGCCGCACGTGCGCCCGATCAACACCGTGTTTCAAAAGTATGCGTTGTTTCCGCACCTCAATGTTTTCAAAAACATCGCATTCGGACTCAAACTCAAAAGAATCCCCACGGGCGAGTTCGATAAAAAGGGAAATCCGATTTTACGCAAGTACACAAAGGACGAAATTGCCGAAAAGGTGGAGCGCGTGTTGAAGCTCGTAAACCTGGAAGCTTACGGTTACCGCGGAATCACCGGGCTTTCCGGCGGACAACAACAGCGCGTTGCGATAGCGCGAGCGATAGTGTGCGAACCCAAGGTCCTTTTGCTCGACGAACCGCTCGGCGCGCTCGATCTTAAAATGCGCAAGGAAATGCAGTTGGAGCTTGCCGCTATGCACAAGAATATCGGCATAACCTTCATTTACGTTACGCACGACCAAGAAGAAGCGCTCACGATGTCAGATAAGGTAGTCGTCATGACCGACGGAGCCGTTCAGCAATACGGCACGCCCAAGGCGATATACGACGAGCCGGCAAACGCGTTCGTCGCCGACTTTATCGGAGAGAGCAACATTCTTTCGGGCGTCATGAAAGAGGATTTTCTCGTCGAGTTTTGCGGCGCAAAGTTCAAGTGCCTCGACAAGGGCTTCGGAAAGGACGAGCGAGTTGATTTGGTCGTTCGCCCCGAGGACATCGAAATAGACACAAAAAAGGGCATGCTCGAAGGCAAAGTCGTATCCACCGTCTTCAAAGGCACGTACTACGAAATGGAAATTTTGGCAGGCGATTATCAGTTCACCGTGCAAAACACGGTCGAGCGCCTGCCTGACGAAACCGTGTGGCTGTCGATCAAGCCGGACGGCATACACATCATGAAAAAGCTCAAAACGGTCAACGAGTACGTCGGCGAGGTGCTGACCGAAAATACCGTCGAGTTTTGCGGCGGTGAGTTTGAGTTTGTCAATACGGACGGATTCGAGCGCGGCGACGAAGTCAAGGTTCAAATCCCGTTCGACAAGATTGAGCTCACCGACGACGAGGACGACGGCGTTATCGGTGCGAACGTCACGCAAACTCTTTACAAGGGCAGTTATTATCAAGTTCAAGTGTATACCGACGACGACAACGATTTTCTCGTCGATACGGTAGACGAATGGGATATCGGCGACCGCGTTGGCATTAAGATAAATGCCGAAAACATCACGGTGACAAAGAAGGAAGAGGAGAGCGAGAAGAGCGAGAAAATCGAGCCTGCCGAAAACGAAGCAGAGGAGGCCGAAGATGGAGAGTAACGTCGAAAACCTCATAAACGCCACGACGGGCGAGCAGCCCGGCGCGGAAGAAAAAGCGCCGCGCAAAACAAAGCTCAAAATCCGCGGCATGAAGCGCTCGGCGTTTGCAATGCCGTATCTCGCGCTTTCGATAGTGTTCGTCATAGTGCCGCTTTTCATCATGCTGTACTATGCGTTTACAGACGGCGACGGCAACGCGTCGGTCGCCAACTTCGTGCATTTCTTCGTGCGCCCGAACATCATGGCGGTTATGGGTAAGTCGTTTCTCATAGCTTTGCTTACGACCGCCGTTTGTTTGGTGCTTGCGTTTCCGCTTGCGCTCGCGCTTAGCTCGACAACGCTCAACAAAAAATTCATACTCGTAATGCTGTTCGTTCTTCCGATGTGGATAAATTCGCTACTTCGGACTTATGCCGTAAAAATCGTTCTGTACATGCTCGAAATTTCCAATGCTTGGGTGGCGGTTACAATCGGCATGGTATATGACTTTTTCCCGTTCATGCTCCTGCCGCTGTACTCGGTGCTTTCGGGCATGGACCGCTCGCTCATCGAAGCGTCGCAAGACCTCGGCGCGTCGCCGCTCAAAACGGTGTTCAAGGTGCAACTTCCGCTGTCGCTACCCGGTATTGTGTCGGGCGTGTTGATGGTGTTCATGCCCACCGTATCCACGTTCGCGATTTCGGACGTTTTGGGCGACACGTCCACGTACATGTTCGGTAACATAATCAATCAGTGGTTTGCAAACAGCGGCGGCTGGAACATCGGCTCGGCATACTCGCTGCTTCTTCTCATTCTTATTGCGGCAACCGTAATACTCGCTAACAAGATTACAAAAGGTCAAGCCGAAGTGGGAGGTGTGCTGTGAGTAGAAACGTTAAATCGTGTCTTATTTGGGCGTTTGTCGGCCTTATGCTTGCCGTCATGTACATTCCCATTTTGATTCTCATTATTTACTCGTTCACGGGCGCAAAGGCGCTCGGCGTGTGGAGCGGATTTTCGTTCGAGCTGTACGCGGATCTTTTCACCAACGAGAGCATTTTGGGCGCATTCAAAAATTCGTTTATATTGGCGTTTGTGTCGGCGGCGCTTGCGACAATTCTCGGCACGACCGCCGCGATAGGTATTTTCCACATGAAAAAGTGGCGCAAGTCCGCCTCAAACTTCATTGCGAATATCACAATGGAAAATGCGGAGATAGTCACGGGCGTGACGTTCATGATGTTCTTTCTCGCGTTGCGCTTGCCTTACGGGTGGGCTACGCTCATAATAGCGCACACCATGATTACAACACCTTACGTCATTCTTTCGGTAACGCCCAAGCTGTCGCAGCTCAACCCCAATCTCTATGAGGCGGGACTAGACCTCGGTGCGTCGCCCATGCGCTCGGTATTCACCGTCATCGTGCCGCAGCTTATTCCCGGCATGTTGAGCGGATTTGTCATGGCGTTCACTCTGTCGTTCGATGACTTTATAGTTTCAAAGTTCGTAAACGGCAGTGTGGAAACTATCCCCGTGTACCTTTACAATGCGCTCGCAAAGCGCGGCGCCGATCCCACTCTTCGCGCACTGTCGTCTGTGCTTTTCATAGCGGTACTCACAGTGCTTATTGCGCTCAACGTCGTTTCGGCAAAGCGTAAAAAGAAAGCGCAAAAAGCAAGCGCATAGGAGGCATCAAGTGAAGAAGAATAAATTGGCATCATTTATTTTTGCGGGAGTGCTCGCGGTTTCTTCCGTACCCGTGTTTACCGGCTGTGCGCCGAGAAACGAGGTGCTTCGTATATATAACTGGGGCGACTACATCGACGAGAGCCTGATAGGCAAGTTCGAGAGCTGGTACAAGGCCGAAACGGGCAAGCGCATAGAAGTCGAGTACGACACGTTCGACACCAACGAGGATATGATAATGCGCATAGAGGTTATCAAAAGCGATTACGACCTTGTTTGCCCGTCCGACTATATGGCGGAGCGCATGATAAAAAACGGACTCGCGCAAAAGGTAGATCGGAGTATCTTCGACATGACCGACGACTTTATGTACGACGGGCTTGCGGAAATGATTGAGCCGTTCGACGAATATCACGAATATTTCGTTCCGTATGTTTGGGGAACGTTCGGATTGATGTACGACACAAACCATATCGAGGCCGGCTCGGAAGAAATGAAAACGTGGGGCGCTATGTGGTCGAGCAAGTACAAAAAGCGCATACTCATGAAGGACAGCGTGCGCGACGCGTATTCAGTTTCGAGAATATACCAAAACCGCGAAAAGCTGGCCGAGCTGTCGAACGGCTTTACCGATTACAACGACGAGTACCGAAAAGAGCTTACGACGTACTTTACCGAGATTTCGATGTCAGCCATTAAGTCGGCGCAAAACTCGCTCATCAAGCAAAAGAGCTATCTCTATAAATACGAAGTGGACGACGGCAAAAACGACATGCTCGCCGGAACGACAAAAGCGTGGCTAGGACTGTTCTGGACGTGCGATACTTGCCTTATAATGCAAGAAGACGGCGGCGATCATTTTTACTACGAGGTGCCCAAAGAGGGAAGTAACGTTTGGGTTGACGGCTGGATAATCCCCAAGTACGCAGGCAACAAGACGGCGGCAAACTACTTTTTGAAGTTTATCAGCATGTACGAGGGCGACGGCAAGCACGATTACGCAATGACCAACTTCGAGTACATGGGCGCGTCTATGGCGAGCAAGAGCGTCATGGCGGCGGCAAAGGCCGATCTCGAAGAGGACGACGGCACCGACGAGGACAGCGTATTCTACGGCAAAGAGCCGTGGTTCAAGCAGATGTATATAGACATGCTTTTCCCGACGGACGAGGTGCTGTCGCGTTGCGCGGTAATGCGCGACTTCGGCAAAAAGTGGAGCACCGAGCTCGACAGCATGTGGATTGACGTCAAAACAAGCTGATAAGTGCAAATAAAAATTATAAACGACAAAAGGCGCAACAATGGTGTGTTTCGTAGGAAATTAACAGTGGACGAAAAGCACACTATATTTCGGAAACGAAGTATAGTGTGCTATACTTTTAT